>NZ_JAGHRA010000009.1 GCF_017744015.1 Paracoccus sp. R12_2 | reverse complement strand
ATGCCGAGTTCAGCGAGTTGAGCTACACGCCCCCGATCACCGGCGCGAACCGCGTCGTCTCCGTCACCGAGACCGCCGCGAATGCCGCTGGCACGAGGACCGAGACGGTCACGGTGACGGTCCAGCGCATTCCGGTCGCACCTTCGGTGGACACTCACGTGTCCCTGTCTCCGGCCAGCCCGGCGCAAGGCGAGACGATCTCGATCACGCCGCCGACCTGGACGGGCGACACGCCGCTGACAATCACCTTCACGGCCACGCTCGATGGCAACGACGTGGCTGGTTCGGTTTCGGTCACCGGCAGCCTCTACGAATACACGCCGGCGGTAACCGGTGAGTTCATCATCACGTTCTCAGCCACGAACGCTGCGGGCGGCCCGGCCGTCTCCAGCGCCAGCGTCGCGGTCAGTGCCTTCGTGCTGAACAACACAGGCCTGAACCCCGCTACGGCCAACATCATGATCGAGGGTGAAAGCCAGGCTTGTTCGTGGCTCTATGACACATGGGCGGTCGACGAGGATCCCGCGCGACCCTCGCATGAGTGGTCGCAGGTTTTCCGGTCGGCCTATAGCGGCTCGCATTTCGGGCCGGTCACGGGTGGCGCGGGGTCGCTGCCGGGCGGATTGCCCGGAATCGGAAATGGTTGCATCCTCGGGCCCGGCAACGGCACCGAAAGCAACTGGCTTACTGGTTCGTTTCCGGCCGGCAACAGCCCCCGGAGCGACCTGGCCAGCTTTCAGGCGCTGGTGATCTGGGAGCGGGCCGGCGGCGGTCATTCCGGCACGCTCGCCGATCCGTTCGGCTGGCAGGACCTCGGTCACCTGCAAGGTGCGGCGAGCGATTTTCGCGGTGAGTGGTACTTCGCCGAGCGCGCCGCGCAGAACGGTATCAAGAGCATCTTTCTCGCCGGTCCGCGCCAGGCGATGATCGACGACGGTGCGACGCCCGTCAGCGGGGTCCGTTCCGAATGGCGCGACATCCAATTATTGTCCGATGCTCGGGTCCGCGCGCGGCAGCAGTATCTGCAGCACAAGCTTCGGGGCGCAGGTTATACCGACGTATCGGTGTTCGTCATTCCATTCCATCTGCTTGAACTGAAGCTGCATGACGACGTCATGAATGACGATCCCGCCAAGCCTGCAACGATCACCAGTTATTACGATTACCATTCGGAGGATGCCGGATGGACAAATAACAACGGTCACCACGCCTACATGCACTCGCGGCTCGGCAGTTACGCGGATTGGTGTCTCGCCTACTCGGTTCTGTTCGCGACCACGCCGGTCGGCATATCGAATGCGGCGACGGGTCATTCCATCGCCTCGGACGAGGCGGCCTATCTTCAGCAACTCGCCTGGGATTTGGCGCAGGATTACTACCCGACCGGCCTCGGCGGCACGACGGGTGAAGAGGTGGTCTGGGAGCCTTATGCAAACGAGTTGCTTCCGGCGCTTCTGCCAGCAGCTTCGACCAGCTTCGAGGTGCCGACGGCCGACAAGTTCACCGACCTGGCCGGCACGGTGTCGGCGGGCGACGGCGATCCGGTTGGCAATGTGGCAGGTTATCAGGCAGCGGCGACCGGGGCCCGGCCACTCCTGTCCGACGATCATCTTGTGATGACCGACGATCCGATTTCGGCCACGATGAGCCCGTTCAGCCCGAACTACGGAATGCTTTTGGTCGCGCTGAACGATGCGATGACCGATCCTGAAACGATCTTCCGTGCCGCTGACGGAGGAACGGTCTTTGATCTGCAGGTCGATGCCGACAACGAGTTTCTGGGCTCGATCGTCGCGATCACCAATGACGGGAACTACACCTATACAGGGATTCCCCTGGCATATTTCGATGGCCGGTTGCTGATGATTGAATGGGAGTTGAAGCCCAGTGGGCAGAATACGCTCCTGAAGGTCACCGACGTATCCGAAGAGGTGACGAACACCAAATTCTATCGGCAGCTGCACGATGGCAACGCGCTCAGCGGGACAAAGTCGACCTATACGATCGGCGGGCCGGCGAACGGCGCGGAATCCACCGAGATGAGCCTTTACGCCTGTGTGGTCAGCAGCGCCGCGCCTGCCAACAAAGATAGGCTGAAGGTCTATGCCCGTCTGGAAAGCGTGTTGGGCGGGCCGCTGTGGTTTCCCGAAGCGTATGGGTGATCTGCGAACACTCCGGCACTCCAGGGGCAGCGTCCTGCCGTCCCGCACCTCGGACCAGCGAAACTCCTCAGCCTGAAAGGAAAACCATGGCAGAGAAGGAACACCCGTTCTGGTCGTTCGTGGCGGACGAAGCGAAAAAATGGGCGACACGTGTCGCCTTTGCCGGGTTCGCCGCCTCGCTGGTCCTGGTGTTCACGCCCACCACGGATCGGCTGGCAGCGATCTGGACCAGCCCCGAGAAGCTGACCGAGATCGCGCAGAAGCTGGACGTGCTGACCCAGGAGGTGAAGCGCGCCAACGGCGAGGACCGCGTGATCAACGAGGCGCCGGGGTTCAGCTATGTGAAGGAGCCGGTCTATCTGGGCGATGCCATCACGCTGAACATGGTGGTGAAGCGCACGCGGACCGGGGCAGGGTGCACGCTGCTGACCCGGACCGCACTGTTCACCGATGAGACGAACATCCCGTCCGCCGGAGGCTCTCAGAAGCCCGCGCGGCAGGTCGGCACCACAGAGACGCCGATGCGGCTGGTCCTCGACGTTCCGCCGCAGGTCAGGCCGGGCAGGGTGACGGTCTATCTGTCGCTGGAATTCGAGTGTGGCGACAAGCGCGTGTTCGATCGGACCAGGCCGGTCCCGTTCATGCTGCTGCCGCGACCCTAATCAGATCCTGACCTGTCGCAACCCAGCCGCGAGCCGCGCATGGCTTCCATCTTAGGTCTCGGCCAATGCAAATCCAGCCAAGCCGACTCTGACGGGCACGCCTCGTCAGTACGGCGAGCTGTCCCTGGTTCCTGATCCAGCTCCGCGACCAGCGCCTCAAAGCGGGCGTCGATCTCTTGTTCTGACAGCCGGTCCGTGTCCTGTCCCTCCATCCGCATGTAATCCGGGTCGTGCAGCTCTGCCACAAATTTCTGGCCCATTTCCCCCTCCATGCGCTTGGAAACCTTAGTTTATCACGGCCAACTGAACTGCGCGACTTAGCAAAAGCGAAAATGGCAGAAATCTGCCGAACACGTTCAACCAGAAATGGTGCCTTGTGATCCAGGACGGGCCTTCTTGGGAGCTTCGGCCGCACGGTCGCCGCCTGGCGCGGGGCTTTTCTAGAGCCCAAACCGGAGCGCCCTGAGAGACAGCGCCGTAGGCCGCAATTTCAATCCTAACCAGCCCCGCCTCGCGCGGGGCTTTTTCATGGAGAGATGACGATGACGCAGTTTCTTGCCGCGCTTGGCGCGTGGTTCAAATCGATGTTCTCGACCAGGAAGCGCGCGGCCACGACGGCCGGTGCAGCCGCTGTCCTCGCCGCCGCCGCGGCGTTCGTGGGGCCTTGGGAAGGGGAGCGCACGGAAGCCTATCTCGATCGGATCGCCAGCCCGCCGGTCTGGACGGTTTGCTACGGCGAGACCCGCGGCGTGAAGCCGGGGGACAGATACACCTCGGCCGAGTGCAGCAAGATGCTGATGGCCGCCTTGGGCGAGTATCGCGATCAGCTGTCGCGCTGCGTGCCGGCGCTGCCGCAGCAGCCCCAGGGCGTGCAGGTCGCGCTGACCAGCTGGACCTACAATGTCGGGGCAGGGGCCGCGTGCGGCTCGACCCTCGCGCGGCTGGCTAACGCGGGCGACTGGCGCGGGGCGTGCAACCAGCTGCCCCGCTGGAACAAGGCCGGCGGAAAGGTCGTGCGCGGCCTGACCAACCGCCGCGCCGCCGAGCAGAAGCTCTGCCTGTCCGATCTGTAAGGAGTTGACCTGATGTTCCGTATCATTCGAGAGATCTCGGCCACGGTGAAGATGGCCAACGACATCGCCGCCCAAGCGGGCGACGGGCCCCGCTGGACGCTGTTCCTGACCAACCGCAGCTTCATCGCCCAGGTCGTGGCGCTGATCTTCGCCCTCTTGGCGATCTTCGGTGTCTTCCTGCCGATCGACGCGGCTGACGTGGCCGAGATCATCGGCTTGGTCGGTTACATGCTGGCGCAGGGCTGGTCGCTGTGGGAGCGGCTGCGCGGCAAGACCCGCGCGGTTTGGAACGGCGACCAGGCGCGCAAGGCCGTCCAGGAGGCCGACGCCCTCAGCAAGGCGCTGCGCGATGCAGGGGCGCGGTGAGGCAGCGCAAGATCAGGCCAAACTGGTGGAAGCTGATCGGCCGAAAGCGCGCAGGCAGGATCCGGTTTTGGTCATCGACAAGACCGGTTTGCGGCTCCTGATCGAAGCAGTGCCTGATCGCTGACCTCGAGCGGGAATAGGTGAGGATCATGAATGCCGGGGACGCAGATGTGACCTTGGCCATTCTCCTGTGCGGTGACGATCAATTTATGCCGAACGGCGAAAACGATGAATGAAGACCGTATCATTCCGGGCAAGGAGTTGGTGCATCTTATTCGGCGAATGACTGAGGGACTCGATTCTCAGGCTATTTGCCTGAATTTAGAGCTGTTTCAACGTCCGCAGCTAGCTGTCGCTTTACAACCTCTGGTTTGCGCGCCAAGGTGAACGATACAGTTTGGTTGAGTCGTCAGTTCAAGTATCGCGGCGGTTCAAGTGCAGCGTGCCCGCAGAAAATCGTTGGTCCCTCTCCCTGCTAACCTGATCGATCCTTGCTCCGCATTCGGGGTGGTCTGCAAGAAGGTTATGTCATGACCTATGTCACGCAAATTCCCGCCTCTCTGATCAACGTCGGTGTCGATGGTAATTTGACCTATGTTCCAAATACATCGTTGCTGAATGCGTTCGATATATCGCAGGAATTCCAGCAGTATGATGTAGATGCGACCAGCGGAACGACACTGAGCAATGGAGATGACATCGCGACGGTGGACGCTGATGGCAATACACTCGCTTCGGGCACGTATCTCGGCTCCGCAGAGATAAGCAATGCTGCCGTATCGGTGGGTATACCCCTCCTGGCATCAGTGTCTCTGCAGGTGAACCCGATTTCCGGCCAGATCTTTGAAGGCGACGACAGCGAATTCTATTTCATCTCGGACGAACCGGTCGACGATGACCACCTGCAGGTCACGGCCTCGATAACCGTAGCCGGAATTCCGGTCTCGGTCACAGGCCCGATTTCTGGAATCACCGAGCAACTTGCGCAAGCCGTCGAGGATAATGTTCCCCTCCTTGGCGGCACGGCTGCAACCACAATCAGGGGCACCGCCGATCTTCTGCAAACCACCGCGAACACCGCCATCGTGACGCTGGAACATGATGATGCTGGTACATTGGCGCTGGAGGATGACGAGGTGGTGCCCTGCTTCGTTCGAGGCACCCTGATTGAGACGGAGACGGGCAGCGTGGCTGTCGAGGATCTCAGGCTTGACGTTATGGTCGTGACCAGGGATCATGGTCTACAGGCAATTCGCTGGATCGGTTGTGCTCGGCTTGACGCCAAATCCCTGCGCAAGAAGGCGAAACTCTATCCGATCAGGATCCGCGCGGGCGCACTGGGTGAGAACACGCCGGCGTACGACCTTACTGTATCGCCACAACATCGAATCCTGGTTCGCTCGAAGGTAGCGGTGCGCATGTTCGGTGCAGACGAAATTCTGGTCGCCGCCAAGCAACTTCTGACGATCGACGGCATCGACGTTGTCGACGATATCGACGAGGTCGAGTACTTTCATTTCCTCTGTGATAAGCATGAAGTAGTATATTCCAACGGTGCGGCAACTGAGACCATGCATACGGGTGAGCAGGCCCTGAACGCCGTTGGTGCAGCCGCGCGCGAAGAGATATTTTCGATTTTCCCACAGCTCAGAGATCGGGACGTTCTTCGGGAAACCGCACGCATCATTCCCTCCGGAAAACGCGCCAGAAAGCTTGTATCACGGCACGTTCAGAATGGGCGCGAGCTGTTCGGATCGTTCTAACTCTTCCCGATAGGTGTCCGGTCAATTAAGGCCGAGCCGCCTCGCTACATCTAGCGGGACGCTGGCAGGAGTGGTGCTATGCTGCGGCCATGTGTGGACGATTCGTAGATCCGAACCTTCGCGGGACCGAGCATGACTTCTCGGAGTTGAAGATCAATCCGATCCCGCGCAGATTCAACGTGAAGCCGACGCAGGACGTCCTGACGATCGATTCCTCCGGAGTCGGCGAGCATGCGCGCTGGTGGCTGATCCCGTCATGGTTCAAGGGCGACAACCCCAAGGAATGGAAAGCGACGACCTTCAACGCCCGGATCGAGGACGCAGCCAGCAAGCCGACATTCCGCGGGTCCTGGAAGTATGGACGCTGCCTGATACCGGCCGCGGGATACTACGAATGGACCGGCGAGAAGGGCAGCAAGCAGCCGCATTTCATCCAGTCGGCCGGCAACGAGGAGGTGCTTTGGTTCGCGGGCCTGTCCTCGCGCTGGCATGACACGCTGACCTGCACGATCGTGACCCGTCCGGCCAATGATACAGTCGACAGCGTCCACACGCGGATGCCGGTGATCCTGAACTTGGATGAGCGCGACGCCTGGCTGAACGGCGCCAGCGATCCGGAAATCGGTGCAGGTGCCAATCTCCGGCATCATACCGTTGCGCCATTCGGGATCCGCGACGATGGACCAGAGCTGATCGAGGCAGCGGAGGCGTGACCGACAGTCGCAGCGAAATCACGAACGCACCGTTTGCCGCCGGGTCGATCACTAAGAATGCATTGAGTCGAAGCGGCGCCGCTATAACTCCTGCAATTAACCCAATATTAACCAGTCACGTGCACCATATTGCCAAGGAGGTGCAGGATGGAGAGATACTCGGATCATACGAAGGTCGCTCAGCAACTCGCGGTCGAAGCGCGGATTGCTTCTTCATGCGTGACCATTGCTCGTCGCGGCAAGTTCACCGCAGACGAGCGGACGGACATCGAACGGCGCCTGTTCAAAATCAGGCGGGATCATGATCGCGTTCTTGCGATACTTGCGATTGTGCGCGAGCCACTATCCGAACAGTAAATTGATGTCGTTGCGCCCGCAGATAGCCGCCCAAGATCTGTTCTGTGCATGTCTGCGCGGATGCGTGATCGTGGCGGCGTGGTCCCTCGCCATAACGCTTATTATTCTGCCGGCCGCGCTTTTCCTGTGGAACGCGCTGGTATCCGTTTCTTTCCTGTTTTGAGTCGAATGGATCCGGATACCGGACCTTGACGCCAGGCTACATCAGGATGTCCGCCTCGCGGAGGTCAGACTCGTTCAGAAACTTGATCGCAAAGTCGGCGCTGCGATCGCCAGTAACGTCTCCACGGAGAATAACGTCGTCCTGATGTCGAACGACCCAGACCGAGTGTGCGGCAGGACCGCTGTCACTGAAGTCGAATGCCTGGTTTCCGCGACGCGACACGTTGGCGTCGATGACGTGAAGGTCAAGCGTATCGATGCCCTGCTGGAAATCGATGATCGTCTCTATCGTCCTGCCAGTCGGGGCGTCGCGAGGAGAGTGGAAGATGAACGTGTCTGCACCAGGGCCGCCGCGCAGCAAATCGACGCCCTCTCCCCCAAGAATCAGGTCTCGACCCCATCCCCCCGTCAAACTGTCTGCGCCAGTGCCGGCTGCCAAGCGGTCGTGACCCGAACCGCCGACAAGAAGGTCATTGTGGCTGCCGCCGCGCAGGATATCGTTTCCGAAGTCGCCATAGAGTTTGTCGTGCCCTTCCGATCCGACGATGGTGTCGTTTCCGGGGCCGCCAAACAGGCGATCGTTTCCGGCATTTCCGAATACCTTGTCATGTTCGGAGCCACCGAAAACAAGATCCCAGCCGATGCCACCGTGGATCGTATCGTTGTCCAGGCCACCCGAAATCGTGTCGTTGCCTGCACCGCCATAGATCAGGTCGTGCGATTTGTTCCCGTTGATGATGTCATTTCCGGATTGACCGTAGATCACGTCGTTGCCGAAGAAGCCGTCTATCGTGTCGTTCCCAGCGCCACCGTTGATCGAGTCGTCACCGCGGTTTGCCCAGATATAGTCGCCCCCCTGACCACCACGGATCAGGTTGTCCACATTCTGCGCGCCAAGGATGAAATCTGCTCCGCCTGTGCCTTCCACGAGTTTCGAAGAGGCCGATATGCGGTTTCGATCACCGGGAACATCCGCGAAGTATTTTTCTGGAACAGCGTTTACCGGATCGTCGTATCTTACCGTCGCGGACTGAGGGACATGTTTCGCCCATTGCCGCGGCCAGTCGATAAAATGATCTTCCTGCAACTCGTCTGCGTTCTTGCCGTCTGCCGCCACCGTAGCCGAGCGGTGACGCGCCCCATCAAGCGAATACAGAATACGCTCGTCGATCAGAAGCCATTGCTGCCCGTTCAGGGCCACCACACGGACATTCTCGGGTGGATCATACAAATCGACCAGCTGACCATCGACCCATATCGTGTCGCGGCTGGGGTCAAAATCGTCGATGCGACCAATCACGCGTTGGTTTGAGCCGCCGACACCGACGAACTCGAACCGATCACTGCCTTGACCTCCGAAGACATGGTGACCGAAGCGGTAGGTCGCGTCGTCAGAATTGAACCGACCCATATGAAGTTTGAAAACATCATTCCCGAACCCTCCCATGATGTGGGTCTGATATCGGTGAGGCGTTGGCCCTCCAAAACCGTAGCCATGGATGATGTCGTCTCCGTCGCCGCCGCTCACCATACCGCCAAGCCGGCCGGCGTGTATCAGATCGTCGCCACCCAGCCCGTGCAGCATGTCGACCCCCCAATGGCCATCCAGCCGATCAGAGGCGGCAGTTCCCATCAGGTGATCGTTCCCGTGTGTTCCATAGACATTCGCCATCAGTGCCGTCCTCGTTCGTTGCCAAGAGCGCGCATATTCTGAGAGTGCGCACACCTCTTCTAGGCCGCAAAATCGAATGCATTTTGCGGATCGATATCGTCGAAATTTTACGAAGATGAAATTACGCTGAGATTAATTGTGCTAAAGATACTCTGGTGGCCGTGACGACATCGGCGGACCAAGATGGCTGTCCAGCGCGTATGTTAGCCAGGCCGGTGAAGCCAGAATGAGAACGAAACCCAAAAAGGCCGCTGAAGTCGAAACAGATCCAAGTAGGACTAGAATAAGCGAGCCAAATCCAACGCCAGCAACGATGCAGGATTGGAACAGGATCATATGGAAACGGAACGAGATTGATTGCGCCCACCACCATTGAGACACCACACTGCACATAATTTGCAGTGACGCCGTCAGGATCAATGCTGTGGTCCCCGTCGCCCAATATGACAGGAAGATCATGCCCACACCAAGATCGGCAAGCCAGGCAATGAGTGCACCCAGCGCACCCGCGACGACAGAGGAGACTAAGCAGGCGGCCAGCATTTCAGCGAAAATCCGTAAACCGTTGGTTGGGTTCAGGCCCGAGGCGACGGCCACTAGCAAGCTAGGTGGAGCATCGCTCGACAAACGGAGATCGAACAGATTGGTTCCCTAAAACAACTGCGGGTAGAGATGTGCCACCGTGCTGTTGCTCAAAAAGCACGCCTTGAATGAAAAGCATGCCGGCCTACTGAATTCCTTTCGATTCCGTGATGATAGCTAATTTCTTGGCGCTACGTCCGCCTGTCCAGGCCGGAAGCAACCGTGGACATCACTTGCGGTATCCTGCGGAAGCGCGACATGGTTGAGTGACCTGCACGCTGAAGATGAATAGCGTCTTGGGGCGGACTGCTCTGAAACCCGCGCGCTACATCGTTGACGGAAGGTTCGGGGTGCGCCCGGCCTCGGCCTGATTGAGGCGCATCGGCAGAATTTGCCCGCCGCCGCTCGGTGCCGCTCTTCTGTTGCTGACGTTCCTCGTCAAGACTTGATTCCTCAGGTCTTCGAGTTCCGATATGTGCTGAGAAATCCTGAACTCGATATCTGAAGAGCTTTCCTGATCCAGGTCGAACTGATCGGCATGTGCCCGACACAACATGACGGTGACGTGGGCAGCGGTCAGATATTCGTTCAGTGTATCGAAGTTCATTGTCCGGCGCATTGGGTTTCCTTATGCGAATGTGGCTGGTGCGCGAATCACACTGAAAACGTGCCATGGCTTAGTTACCCAAATCCTAATATGCTGTGCGTTGCTGCATCGAACGGAGAGATCATGCGGCTTACACATCAACGTCGAACGGTGCTGTCATTGCCCCCAGGCACCGAGGCAAAAAAAATCGAAATTAACTCGATGTTAAAGATTTCTTGTCATTTAATTAACAATGCCGCTGTAGCGTTATCCTTGATCGCGATCCAATAAACTTATCAACTTGCTGAAGCTGAAATCGGATAATTAAGCGTTCTCCTCCGCGCAATTGCGGGGGAGGCGCTTGCATCCTGTCATGGTGTGACCGATAGCGGGCAAGGTCGGCACGTCAGTCGTGCCCCTGGCGCAGAATGCAAACTTCGCAGCAGAGACCCCGGTGCATGCTGATGGTCCTGCGGGCTGAAGGTATGGTTGCATAAACTGCAAATACCGGGTTACATTTGTCTGCGCTTTTGCGTCACGATGCCGCACTGCCAAGCGGCTGGATGGGAACCTGGGCGGCCTACAAGCAGACGACGCCCAGGTTCTATTCTCCACCGGTGCGCCAATAGTGAGCGCGTGCGCATAGGGTGCGCTGGCTCACTGACACTTGATCTCGTCTGAGCCGGCCATAAGACTCTCATCCGTCGAGCAATGTGGATCGGATCTCGGTCTTGATGGATTCAGGAACGACTCTTCCCGCTCGGCGTAACTGGAGGCCCTGTTGTATCGCCAGTTCAAGGCGCTCGATCCGCTCCTCTGGCCAGGCTGCGGCGTTTCTGTCGATGAAGATCTGCAACTTTGCTAGGAACCTGATCAGCGTGGCCTTGTCCGCTGAGGCACCATTCAAGATGGTCATGATTTCGCGGTGGATAAGACTGCGATCTTCTTCCATGGTCTGCTCCCGACTTGCAGGGTGCAAGCAACGATGTGGCATGCACCTTGTCAATCAGTTGCGCAGGTGGTTCCCGCGACGCTTCGTCGATCCAACCTAGTTAGGCAAGAGGGGCGCGCCACACCCCGCGTTGGGGGGGGCGTTGGGCGGGATGCGGACATTCGCCCCAGGTCGGACGAAGGTCAACTCAGGGGGACAGAACGGACTTTCGCTGCGACTTGCGCAAAGGTCTGCTTCATTACAGTATCGCCGAATGGGACCACCGTATGACAGAGCGCGAACCGATACGAGTCTATCTCGATTCCCAGGACTTCATCTCTCTCTCGGCGCGGCCCCTTTCCGAGCGTAAGGCGGCGCTCTTCGAAGAGCTCGTTAGCCTCCGGCTTAATGGCGTGGCCGAGTTCGGGGTATCTCTCTTCCACGTCGTCGAGGTGCTAAACCCCGACAGCGAGGGCTTCGAAAACTACCAGCGCCATTGCGGCGAGGTGATCCATGCGCTTACAGGCGGCGCCGCGTTCCCCCATGTGGGCGACATTATAAGCGGAGCTGTGTTCCCAAACGATGGGATGTGGGCACCTGCATCAAGCTTGGAGCGCATAAAGGCGCTAATCGACGCCAAATCCATCAAGCGTATGGTTGGAGACGCACTTCAGGATCGGGCGCCGCTTTCTCGTCAGCAGCGGCGGATGATTGCGAATCCGAATACGCTCGCCCGCCTCATGGCGAACACGGTGTTCGACCTGCCGCCCGAGCTAGCGATGATCGGCATGACAAAGTCGGAATTCTGCGCCCTTGTTCGCGATCCACCACGTGGGCGACGGGCGTTCCATTCGAAGCTCATGCGCTTCTTCACCGACCCACGGCACTACTGCACCGCAGTCGCGTCCGTCCGGCGCGGCGAGAACCCGTTGCGCCGGATCTTGGACGAGAACCTCGCGGAGCCCCGCGCGAAGCTCAACGCACTCGTGGCCAGAATCCGCCTCAAGCGTGCGCGGGACGAAGGAATACGACTCGTCCATGAGGCCGCCGTCACCCAGGCTGTGCGGACCTACGGCGAGACCTCCGATGAGGCGGGACGTGCTCGGGGTGAGCATGCCGCGTTCGAGCGCGAGGCCAAGCGCGTGTCCCGCTCGTCATGGTCTCATGCGAGCGGTCCCCGGTTCGATTACATCCGCGCCTATTGTGAAGCTCTGTTCCGTATGGAGCGCGATCCATTGCCGTCAGAGGCGGTGGACCTTTGTCACCTCGCCTACCATCCGGACGTGGACCTCATCCGCGTTGATGGACGGATTTTTGACATGATGCGGGGGTTCATACCGCTTGAGGGCAAGATGGTCGCGAAGCTAATGGAGCTGCCGGATGCGATCCGACGCGCGTCGCAATGACTGCACTTCTCTGGGATGGCCGAGTGAAACGGTCGCGCCGTTTCACATTGGCTAGTCGTAGCATTTGAAACGTCAGCAGGTGCGGGTCTAGATCTGATTTGAATCCCATGCAGCAGTATCCGTCGAACCCGCCGTTCGCGAGCGCCGCAGCATCGATCAACAAGGGCCGTCCTTTCATCGCCGGGCGTGCCAGATAGTGCCGATGCCGCCCCTCATCCGAGGTCGGCAGTGAGCGCAATCTACCACACATTTGCCGAACCGCCGCTGCAGTTGCATTCGTTAGCTGCCAATCCAGGCAAACCCGCCCACCCCTTGTTTGGCGGCGCGTCTCCTGTAGCGCCGCCCGCCCTTCCGATCCCTACATGTCGGTCAGCACATAAACTGACCCGCATCCCTTAAATTGCACGGTTGCGCCCTTACGCATTGCTTCGGCAAAGGAGTTGCAGGATTTCGTCGGGTTCGTGAACGTTCGCCGATCATCGCCGTTGACGTCGCTAACCTCTGCTTGTTGCTGGAATATGTCGTCAGCATGATCTCTGCTGTTGAGTTGAGAAGCTGGCAAAGGAGTCCGCGCGGGCTTATTTCACGGCCTTGTCAGGCACAGGTAATTTTACCTAGCAACTGCCTCGCAACCCCCGCGTTCATTCTGTGTCCCACGACGCACAACACTGGGACAGTGGTTGCGAGTGATGCCCCGACTGGTCCGGCAGTCGGGGCGTTTGCATTCATTCAGGCCAATGTCGGCAGAGTTCTCATCAGGCGAAAAAGTGCTGGTCCGCCAGATGTGATGCATCCTTCGCCCGCCTCATGGGTTATGGATGCGCAGGATACAGAGACGGAGCGAAGCCATGAACATTCATCGGCATCTGACAACCGCGGCAATTGTCGTGGCGATGGGAACGGCGCTTCCCGCCTTTGCCGATCCAGGCAAAGGCAAGGGAAAGGGTAATGGCAAGCACGCGGGACCTCAGCATGTCATCAAGCACAACGGCAAGCGGCACGGGGATTCCCGATACGTCGCTGATTGCCCGCCGGGACTTGCCAAGAAAAACCCGCCTTGCGTCCCGCCCGGTCAGGCGCGGAAAGGCAACTATCCGGTCATCGGCGATATTCTACGTGTGGGTGACTATCGGATCATTCGCGATCCTCGCCGTCATGACCTGGAGTATCGCAGGGGCTGGGACTATTACCGCGATGACAATCACATCTATCGCGTAGACAGCGGCACGCGCAAAATTCTGGCGGTCCTCAATCTCGTGGATGCCTTCACGAACTGACGCCGGGCATCCTGGCCAGCCGCGCGACCGTCAGCCGCTTACAATACGGGCGCTTGGGCCTGATTTCTTCCAGCAGCCGGTCCAACCTCCTGGCCCTCGAATCCTGCGCACAGCTGACAAAGCAGGAAACGCCTGTCGCGTTTACTGCAAACGGCAGGAAAGTTCTGTCTTGGCCTCAACCAACTAGTTCCACTCCGCCGCTTGACGCCGCTGCATCACCGCATTGAGTCCATTGCCGCCGGTCGGCACATCATCGTGATCTGCAAATCAGGCAACCTCTGATAGATGATCTCGCCATGAGAACGGTCGTCGCCCTTATATTGATCGTCCTGACCAGCTTTGGCGGGCCGACTACTGTTGCAGCGGCCTGCTACCCGCACACGCAGGCGATAAGCACCGGGTTGGATCACAGCCGACACGGTGAAACATCTGATACAATTTGCGCCAGTCATATCTGTTGCGCAGTCGTGCTTGCTCGAACGCAGGCCGCAGCAGACCAGATTCCGATGGTTCTTTCGCACGTCCCCGTCCCGAAGAACCTGCCTTCCACCGACGTCAAGCCACCATTTCGACCACCGATTGCCACCCTCTCCGTATAAATCCATCATTCCCGATACAGAGAGAAAACATGAACATCCTGAAACCCTTGGCAGCCCTCGTTTTGATGGGAGGCAGCGCACTCGCACAAGACCAATCCGGCCATACAATGGGCGCTATGCCCGGCCATATGGCGGCGATGGACAAGATGATGACCTCCATGAACGAGATGGAAACCACCGGCAACGCCGATGCGGATTTCCTGATCATGATGATCCCGCATCACCAGTCTGCCATCGATATGGCCGAAGTTGAGCTGGAACATGGTTCGGATGCCGAAACGCGAGAAATGGCGCGGCAGATTATCGATGCGCAGAAAGGCGAGATCGCCGACATGAGAGCGATGCTGCAACGCATGGGCGTCGAAGCGCCCGAATGACCTACTGGACGGAGCCTGCAATGCGGGCTCCGTTTTACCCATGATGCTTCCTTACTCAGCCAGAAAAGGCAGCTTCGTCCGCGCAATCGACCCCTGGCTGTCCAAAATGCTGCGGGATGGACGAATGGCCGGTCTGGTGAAGCTGCGGCGCGGCGTCTGATCTCAAAACCGAGGTCAGCTCTGGGTCGCCGAGCTTCGGCGGGATTGCGTATGTGACCAGCTCCAAACGCAACTCTGCCGCATAACTGCTTCAAGCCCACTCTTGCAATGCGGTGAAGGCCACGAGTGGCAGCAACGCGCAGCGACAGGACCATAGCTCCACGTGGATATCCATGGTTGTTGAGCGGACCACGATTTCTGTTGCTCCACTACGTCCTTCGTTTCATTTGCGCAGACATTATCTTGCCAGCCATGTTGCCCAACTTTAGGCTATTGAGAAGCGCGTCTTTGTTGGTTCCCGTTTTTTCGTTGTTTTCGCGCCAGCGGGCAACTGGATGGACCATTACATGCATGATCAAGCGGTTGCGCCGGCAAGGCTTTATGACGAGGCGGTTGAGGCAGTCACAGCTTTCATGTCGGAATCGCCTCACCCGCCGGCCCTGAGCAAAGTCGAGGAACGACTTGAGATTCCGGACGGCTCGCTTTCCGGGCTGTTCGCGGATGATCGACAGCTCTTGGTCGCAATGGCTGAACGGGCGATTGCGCTGCTGCACGATCAGTGCGTCAGAACCGTTGTAAAGGTCGACCAGCAGGATCCTGTCGCTCAGTTCGAGGCGCTGGCCGACGCCTATATTGAGTGGGCCTATCACTTCCCTCGGGAATTTCGCATCATCGGGTCGATGCCGGCCAGTCAATTCGAGCTGAATGGGCAGCTCATGCAATATGAAAAGGCGTTGCACGAGTTGATGCTGCGGATGCTGGTTCGAGCTCAAGAGTGCGGTGCTCTTGACCCGGACGAGAACCTGCCGCTGATGGTCGCCATGGCTCACACCTACGCCTATGGCATCGCAAGCAAGATGCTGCTCGGCGACTTGGCCAGGTGGTACCCGGGCCTGGACGACCTGACCGCGGCACGCGAGGCCCTCTATGCCTTCATCAGCAAGTTCTTCAGGTCCTCAGATCGTCGCGCATAATCATGCATCTGCAACTCGGTGAACCTGCTTTCGGAACGCTACGACGCTATTCGTAATGATACGGCCCATCAATTAAGATGCCTTCGCGAAATTCTTCATACAGACGTGACAACATAGGGAAGCGGGCTGCCAGACAGGGAACCGCCTGATCCGGCCGGAAGTTGTTCTGCCAGTCTGATAACGATCCATAGTGAGAACGACCATGAAGAAACTGGCTGTCAGTACTACCCTTGTTACCTTGATGATTTCGGGGACGGCATTCGCACAAACATCGGCGACTGTATCCACCGATCTAAACGTCCGGTCGGGACCCGGCGTCCAGCACGAGGTAGTCGGTGCCATCTCGACCGATGCAGATGTAGTGGTAGAGGGCTGCATCGAAAGTGCAAATTGGTGCAAGGTGAACTCTGGTGACCTTCAGGGCTGGGCCTACGGCGACTACCTGAATGTCAAGGCCGGAGATGAGGTGGTGTCCCTGTATCCCAACCGTGAAACGGTAGGCATCGCTGTTATCGAAGCACCGGCCGAAGAAAGCGGTTCTGGCCAAGACGTGGCCGTTGGGAGCGTTGGCGGCGCCGCGATGGGCGCGTTGATTGGTGGACCAGTCGGAGCCGTGGCAGGTGCAGCAATAGGGGGCACAAGTGCGTCGGTCGCCAATGTGGAGCCGGCCGAAGAAGTAACAACGTACGTCACTACCAACTCAGTCGATCCGGTTTACCTGGAAGGTGAAGTCGTCATAGGGGCTGGTGTCCCGGAGACCGTTACCATCTACGATATTCCCGAGCAGCCTGATTATCGATATGCCGAGATCAACGGGCAGACCGTTCTCATCAACCCTGAGAACCGCAATATCGTGTACATTTTCCGCTAAGTATTGCCGTCTATATTTGCTTTGCGCGTAGAGCGCGAGGCTCTTGCTCGGCGTTGATCGATTCTGTCAGATGTGGTCTAGACGCCGAGCTTCGCCTCACGTGATTCTTAGCCGACGAGCAATATTCAGAAAAACAAAGTCAAAGTGTGCATGCCGTTTGGAGGCCTCGGCGGATCGTCAACCTACCGCAGGGTTTCGGGCAAGCAATGGGGTTTTCAGAGTCTCGTTTTGTTCTAGTTTTGTCCTGTAAATAATTTAGGCCAAGTAGCTGCCGTCGCTGAATTTTCGCGAAAACCTAAATCTGGTGCGTCTGCCAATTTCGCCACACCCGCACATGCCGTCAACTGCCTGAAGGCAATTGAACTACGGCGCAATACCAGAACCGAAATCGGCAGGCGAGGGGAAAAATTCACAATTGGAGTCTACGATCATGTGCCGTACCGCGTTCCTCTGGACGCCAGGTCAGAGCCGTGAGGACCCCGGCGAGGTGCATGTTCTGCTGCCATCACGGGGCAGCACGCCGTGGGAACAGTTGTTTCGTCGCTGAGCTTCAAACGCGGCAAAAAGGGGGATGATCGGACCAGACCGAACATCAATGAGGCCGCAGTGATCAAACAACCGGGCGGCAATACTCGTAAAACGCAACACACGCCGCCCGGTCGTTAGGTGCGTTATGTCTTAGTCCGGGGTGCCTGTCAGCCTGTACATTTAGACAAAAATCCGGGCCGCTTCTTGCCGGGCATCTCACTGAAAGATGGCAACGGTACGATCGTGCTTCACGCAGTCGCTTGAAACGGACTTATTTCCCAACTTGAAGGCGAGGTAACCGCAGGTTTGCATCTGCATTTGTCGTTGCCGCAAAGGCATCGTCGGCGCGCTACGGTGCGAAATCGGTCGCCAGAAATTCCTTCTGCCGCTTGCGGCAAGGATCTGTCCGCGGTCCTTTGCGTATCTCGCAATCAATTGCTGCGTGATATTCCAAAATTGACGGGGTGTGGCCTGGGGCGCGATCGGGGATGGCGCGGGACCTGGTTGCTGAACGATCGGAGCCCGAACTCTCGCATTTCGCCGCTGGCAACGGCCGCTGACTTGCACAAACTGCATCCTGCTGGTTAGGTTATGTACGCGCAATTGCGTCAAGCTGGTGCACTGTCAGGCAGCAGTATGGGAACCCGGGCGTGCCTACAAGCAGACGACGCCCGGGTTCTGCTCGGCGCCGGTGTACCCGCGCCAGGAGTGTGAAACGCTTTGGCCGAGGGGCATTGCTGCGTCTCAATTCGATCATGTGTGCCTGCACGACAAGCTGGCGGTTCGTCCGAAGGCCTTGTTGAATTGGTGGTCAGACCGCCGTTGATATTGCAAACCTTCGGCCTTCCCGTAAGCCATGTCGGCGATGATGCAGGACAGGATCGACGTGGCTTTTCCGCCCGGATCAAAAGATCAGGGCGGCACCGCCGATCAGGGCTGTCAAAAGTGAAACGAAGATCATCCAGTGGGTCAGTGTCGCCCACCATGACGTTCGACCAGCGGGCTGGTCTTTCACATTATTCGGTTCTTGTTCCAAGGTATTCTCCGCAGGACTTGAGAAAGGGCGCGCCTGAGGGCGTGCCCGCACCAAACTGTCAGGAGAGGGAGACTGGCGGCGCACGAGGCCTGTTGATGGTGGTGCGAAACACCGTCGCGACGGTGAGTGCCCGAAAGCAACAGCCGATGAGGGAATACCGGTCGCTGTGTCTCTGATTCCCAAGAACCCGAGGATGCAGCATATCCGCCGATGTGTCTGTCTTGACCTGCGCGGCGGCGCGATCCTGAACGGCATGAGAAGCCGACAAGAACGTGTCGAAAATGTAATGCCCAGGGGCGCTGGCAGACGAAGACGCTGCTGAAGCCTGCGCCCAGGAACTGACCGCGACGACCAAGAGAATGGCGAAAATGATGATAGCTGCACGAACAGCTGACAGCCTGTCGTGTGGTTTGGGTGTCGTCAGGGAACCAGCGTCGCTGTGCATCTTGGGATGTTCTTTCCTGCACATCGCCTGCGAAGGCAAGAGGAGATCACACAGGGTGTCGCACGGGGCAGGTCGGTCGGCTTGCGTCACCTGAACTGCGTGCGGCATGTGAATTGCGCGGCCCGATGTCGGAAGGATCGCGATCCGGCGCGAAGGGATTGCTAAGGCACCAGATCGCGAAACGCGCCCGGTATCCGGTCAGGTAGATCGTCCGCGATCAGGCCGGGCCCGACACCACGCGCCGTTGCACCGTGCAGCAGAGCGCCAAGGCTGGCCGCCGTTTGCGGCGTCAGGCCGCGCGCCAGCAGCCCGGCAATGATCCCTGCCAGAACGTCACCTGCCCCCGCTGTTGCAAGCCAGGGAATGTCGAAGGCCGAATGGATGACGGCTTGGCCAGTTGCGTTCGCATTGTCGCGGCGCGGTGGTGCGGCGATCACCGTATCCGGCCCTTTCAGCAGGACGACAGCGCCGCTGCGTTTGGCCGCTTCGCGGGTCGCGTCCAGCCTTGACAAGGCCGGACCGTGATCCGGGCGCGCTGCAAGCCGTTCGGCAAGATCGGGGAACAGGCGCGAGAACTCGCCTGCATGGGGCGTCAGCACGCAGCGGTCATGCAGCCCGTGGAAGCCCATCGCGGCCAGGGCGGTCAGGGCGTCGGCGTCCAGCACGCAGGCCCGGCCCGAATCCAGCAGCGGTGGCAGCAGTTCCCTGGCGCGTTGGACGCCGCATCCCGGACCAAGGCACAGCGCGCCGATCCGCTGATCCTGCAACAGGTCACTCAGCGCCGCGGCGTCGTCCACGGCGCGCCGCATCAGCGCATCGGGCGGGCCGGCATGTTCGATCAACGCTGCGCCGGGCGGGCAGATCGTCACCAGACCGGCACCAACCCGCAGCGCCGCCCGCGCCGCCAACCGTGCTGCGCCGCCATGTCCGGCCGGACCTGCAAGGACGATCGCGTGGCCATGGCTGAACTTGTGCCCGCCGTTGCCCTGACGCTTCTCCAACCACTCGGCCCATCTGTCCTGTGCTGCTGCAGGGCGCCGGGCATCCGGGAGGCAGAACCTGGGCCAGATCGCCGTCAGAGGTGCCGTCCGCGGATCCTGGTGTGGTTCGGATGCGCGGATGCGCCAGTCATGCAGGCCGATATCGGCCACGACCAGTTCGCCACAGCAGGCCGGGCCGCGTTCCAGAAGATGTCCCGGTTTGGGGCTGTCGAAGGTGACCGTCAGTCGTGCGTGAAGATCTTCTGCGCCTGGCTGTCGCGCTTTGCCAAGGAACGCGCCGCTGTCCATGCAGAGCCCGCTTGGACAGTCAACGGCCACCAGGCGCTGACGGAAATGGCCGTCTTGCCCGCCCGATCCGCCCAGATAGCCCAGAATTTCCGCGATCTCGCCTTTCGGCGGTCGGGTCAGCCCGGTACCGAAGATCGCATCGACATAGACGTCGGCTTCGTTGCGCCGCAGTTCGGCGCGGGTCAGCGGCAGGATCGGGCCCGCATCTTGCCAGCACCGCTTCATGTCCGCCGCATCGGGGCCGGGTTCATTGTCCAGCCCCAGAACGCGGACCTGCCAATCGGCGCGTGCCAGCAACCGCGCGACCACATAGCCGTCGCCACCGTTGTTGCCCGGTCCGCACAGCACGGTGACGCGTCCCGGTTTGGGCCAGCGCAGCCGAATCTGGCCCGCCACGGCAGCGCCGGCGCGCTGCATCAACTGAACGCCGCTGACCCCACCGCTGGCCATGGCGCCGGATTCGATGGCGCGCATTTGGGCGGTCGTCAGAATTTCCGTACCGAACAGCATGGCGAATGCCTATTAATTGGGCGACAAGCGCAAAATTTGTGCATAACCTTCCGGCAGAACGGCTTGGCTGCACGAACCTCGCCGTGCTTCATTTACCCCGCCCATGAAACCCGCCAATCAGTCTTCAGGCAAGCCGCGAGGAAGGATCAATTGCGATGAAAAAGATCGAGGCGATCATCAAGCCGTTCAAGCTGGACGATGTGAAGGAAGCACTGCAGGAAGTGGGCGTGCAGGGGTTGTCCGTCACCGAGGTCAAGGGTTTCGGTCGTCAGAAGGGACATACAGAACTGTATCGTGGCGCCGAATATGTCGTCGATTTCCTGCCCAAGGTGAAGATCGAGATGGTTCTGCCCGATGATCAGGTCGAGGCGGCCATTGACGCGATCGTGGGCGCCGCCCGCACCGAGAAGATCGGCGACGGCAAGATCTTCGTGTCTCCCGTCGAGCAGTCGATCCGCATTCGCACCGGCGAAACCGGCGACGACGCGCTGTAACGGGCGCTTGCCCGAAAATTACGAACTTCCGCGCCCGGCAGCCACGGCAGCCGGGCAGCATTTACGGAGAAAGGGAAGAGATGGAAATCAAGGACGTCTTGAAGCTGATGCAGGAAGAGGAGGTCGCCTATGTCGATGTCCGCTTCACCGATCCCAAGGGCAAGCTTCAGCATGTGACACTGGACGTGGATCTGGTCGATGAGGACTTCTTCGAGGAGGGGTTCATGTTCGACGGCAGCTCGATCGCGGGCTGGAAGTCGATCGATCAGTCCGACATGAAGCTGATCCCCGACCCGTCGTCGGTCTATATCGATCCGTTCTACGCCGAGAAGACGATCTGCGTGCATTGCAACGTGGTCGAGCCGGACACCGGAGAAGCCTATAGCCGCGATCCGCGTGGCACCGCCGTCAAGGCCGAGGCCTATCTGAAATCCTCGGGTGTCGGCGATGCGGCCTATTTCGGTCCCGAAGCCGAGTTCTTCATTTTCGACGACGTGCGCTATTCGGTCACGCCGCAGAAGGTGGCCTTTCAGATCGACGCGGTCGATGCCGCCTGGAACACCGACACCGAATACGAGATGGGCAACCAGGCCCACCGCGCCGGTCACAAGGGCGGCTATTTCCCGGTCAACCCGATCGACGCCGGTCAGGACATCCGTGGCGAAATGCTGTCCACGATGAAGCGGATGGGCATGAAGGTCGACAAGCACCACCACGAGGTTGCCAGCGCGCAGCACGAGCTGGGGCTGATCTTCGGGTCGCTGACCGAACAGGCCGACAACCTGCAGAAATACAAATACGTCATCCACAACGTCGCCGCCGCCTATGGCAAGTCGGTGACCTTCATGCCCAAGCCCATGAAGGGCGACAACGGGTCGGGGATGCACGTGAACATGTCGATCTGGAAGGACGGCAAGCCGCTGTTCGCAGGTGACAAATATGCCGACCTGTCGCAGGAGGCGTTGTATTTCATCGGCGGTATCCTGAAGCACGCCAAGGCGTTGAACGCCCTGACGAACCCCTCGACCAACAGCTACAAGCGGCTGATCCCGGGCTTCGAGGCGCCGGTGCTGCGTGCCTATTCGGCCCGCAACCGGTCGGGCTGCGTCCGCATTCCGTGGACCGAAAGCCCCAAGGCCAAGCGTGTGGAAGCTCGCTTCCCCGATCCTTCGGCGAACCCCTATCTGTGCTTTGCCGCCCTGCTGATGGCGGGCCTTGATGGCATCAAGAACAAGATCGATCCGGGTTCGGCTTCGGACAAGGATCTCTACGATCTGCCGCCCGAGGAACTGGCCGAGATCCCGACCGTCTGCGGCAGCCTGCGCGAAGCGCTGGAAGAGCTGGAAAAGGACATGGACTTCCTGCTGGCCGGTGACGTGTTCACCCGCGACCAGCTGGAAGGATACATCGCGCTGAAATGGGAAGAAGTGTATGCCTACGAGCACACCCCCCATCCGGTCGAATACCAGATGTATTACAGCTGCTGATCCGTCGGGGGACAGGATCCACGAACTGGAAAGGGCGCCGCAGGGCGCCCTTTTTCGTCGGCGCGGGTGCTGTCACGACATCCTCTCGCCTCATCACGACGACGCGATTGATGTAATGAAAGCCTGCGCGGCACCGTATCCATAATCAGGACCGCTTGAAGGTCTGATCAATAAACCAAGAGGATACGACCATGATCTCGAAATTTTCGACGCTGACCGCGCTTGCGCTGACGCTGGCCGCCGCATCGCCTGCTGCCGCGTATACTCCGCAGCACGAGCGCCCGGATACCTACAAATCCGTCGTTCATGACAACGAGAAGAAATCCGTGACTGCGGGCACTATCCACACCCGCGCGGAACTTGCGCGGCTGGGGCTGAAGGCCGACGACGTGATCTCGATCACCGTCTTTCCCTCCAGCGACCGGATCGACCCGCCAAGCCGTGGTGATCTGTAGGATCCGGCCAATGCATGATCCCGGAGGCGCGCGCAGCACTGCCTGCGCGCGCCAAGTTATCTGAAAACGGGCTGCACTATTCGGCGGCGACAGCGTCGGCCGTCGGATAATCGACATAGCCCTCGGGCCCGCCGGCATAGAAACTCGAGGGGTCGTGTTCGTTCAACGCCAATCCCGTGCGGAATCGTGTGGGAAGGTCTGGGGTGGCGATGAAATCCTTGCCGAAGCCCGCGGCATCGGCGCGTCCCTGTTCGATCAGTTTCTGGGCGCTGTCGCGCGTTAGTCCTTCGTTGGCGATCACCACGCCGCCGAACGCGGTCTTGATGTCGTCCAGCAGGCTGTCTTCGGCCAGGTGTTCGCGCAGCATCAGGAAGGCCACGCCGCGTTGCTTCATCTGGTCCGCCACGCGGGTGAACAGCGCCTTGGGATCGCTGTCGCCCATGTCATGACCGTCCATGCGCGGGGCCAGATGCACGCCGACGCGATCCGCGCCCCAGACGCCGATCACCGCGTCCGCGATTTCCTCAAGAAGACGAGTCCGATTTTGCAGCGAACCGCCATAGCGGTCCGTGCGCAGATTGGTGCTGTCCTGCAGGAACTGGTCGATAAGATAACCGTTTGCGGCATGAATTTCGACGCCGTCAAAGCCCGCGCGAAGGGCGTTTTCGGCGCCCTTGCGGAAAGCTTCGATCACACCCGGGATCTCGTCGCTGTCCAGCGCGCGGGGGGTGACATATTCCTGCTTGGGGCGCACAAGGCTGACATGGCCGTCCGGCTTGATGGCGCTGGGTGCGACCGGCAAATCTCCGTTCAGGAACAGGGGCGCCGAGATCCGCCCGACATGCCACAATTGCAGGAAGATCAGACCGCCCCGCTCGTGCACGGCGCTGGTGATCCGCTGCCAGCCTTCGACCTGCGCATCGTTCCAGATCCCCGGCGTATCGGCGTAGCCGACGCCCATCGGCGTGACGCTGGTCGCCTCGGTCAGGATAAGCCCCGCCTCGGCGCGTTGGCTGTAATAGGTTTCCATCAGCCGGCTTGGAACACGGTCAGCGGTGGCGCGGCTGCGGGTCAGCGGGGCCATGACGATGCGATTTTTCAGGGTAAGCGGTCCCAGCGGAAGCGGGTCGAACAATGAGGGCATGAAGTTTCCTTTCGCCTTCGATGCGGTGTGATGATCGAATTGTAACTTGGCGCGCCGGCTTTCAATGCCGCGCGCCGCAAGCCGGCGTCCCGCCCGGTGCAAGCCTGCCCGACACGCGGCTTGACAAGCCCCGCCGCCTCTGTGAGCCTTTGCCGCGTCAGGGGAGTCCCGCCCAAGGGACTGAGAGGCCGATTGGTGGGGCAACCCACGGTGCGGCGACCCTTTGAACCTGACCCAGTTGATACTGGCGTAGGAAGACCGAAGGGCGCAGCGTCGTTCTTTGGGCCGTCGCGGCCCTTTTCGGGTCGCAAGGCCCGCTTTCTGCCTCAATCATCATCCGGGTCTTTTCGAGTCGTGCTTGAGGAGACGCGCATGAAAGACCAAACCACCCCCCGGATCACAACCGGCCCGCTGCCCGCATCGCGCAAGATCTGGCATCGGGGCGACATCCACCCCGACATTCGCGTGCCGATGCGCGAGATCGCGTTGCATCCCTCGGCGATGGAGCCGCCGTTGACCGTTTATGATCCGTCAGGCCCTTATACGGACCCAGAGGCGACGATCGATATTTCCGCCGGCCTGCCGCGGTTGCGCGAAGGCTGGATCGACGGGCGCGGCGATGTGGAACGCCATGACGGCCGTGTGGTCAGGCCCGAGGACAACGGATTTGTCAGCGGAGACCGGCTTACACCGGAATTTCCGTTCCGGCACAGGCCTTGGCAGGCCAAGCCCGGCAAGGTCGTCACGCAGATGGCCTATGCCTGCGCAGGCATCATCACGCCGGAAATGGAGTTCGTGGCCATCCGTGAGAATCTTGGACGCCTTGCCGCGAAGGAAAAGCTGGCCCGCGACGGTCAGGACTGGGGTGCGGCGATCCCCGATCACGTCACCCCGGAATTCGTCCGGCAGGAGGTCGCCAGCGGTCGCGCCATCATCCCGGCCAATATCAATCACCCCGAGATCGAGCCGATGGCGATCGGCCGCAACTTCCTGGTCAAGATCAATGCCAATATCGGCAATTCGGCCGTCACATCGTCGATGGAAGAAGAGGTCGAGAAGATGGTCTGGGCGACGCGTTGGGGCGCGGACACCGTCATGGACCTGTCGACCGGGCGCAACATCCACAACATCCGCGAATGGATCATCCGCAACAGCCCGGTGCCGATCGGGACCGTGCCGCTGTATCAGGCGCTGGAAAAGGTGAACGGGGTCGCCGAGGACCTGTCATGGGAGGTCTATCGCGACACGTTGATCGAGCAGGCGGAACAGGGCGTGGACTACTTTACCATCCATGCCGGGGTGCGCCTGCCGTTCATCCATCTGACCGCCGAGCGGGTGACCGGGATCGTCAGCCGGGGCGGCTCGATCATGGCGAAATGGTGCCTGCATCATCACCGCGAAAGCTTCCTGTATCAGCATTTCGACGAGATCTGCGACATCATGGCGGCATATGATGTCAGCTTCTCCCTTGGCGACGGACTGCGTCCGGGGGCGATCGCCGATGCCAACGACGCGGCGCAGTTCGCCGAGCTGGAAACCCTGGGCGAACTGACCCGAATCGCCTGGGCGAAGGGCTGCCAGGTGATGATCGAGGGGCCCGGCCATGTGCCGATGCACAAGATCAAGGAGAACATGGACAAGCAGCTGGCCCATTGCGGCGAGGCGCCGTTCTACACGCTGGGGCCGCTGACGACCGACATCGCGCCGGGTTACGATCACATCACCAGCGCCATCGGCGCGGCGATGATCGGTTGGTTCGGCACCGCGATGCTGTGCTATGTCACGCCAAAGGAACATCTGGGCCTGCCCGACCGCGACGATGTGAAGACCGGCGTGATCACCTACAAGATCGCGGCCCACGCCGCCGATCTGGCCAAGGGACATCCGGCTGCGCGGCTGCGCGATGACGCCTTGTCGCGGGCCCGGTTCGAGTTCAGGTGGGAAGACCAGTTCAACCTGTCGCTCGATCCCGACACAGCCCGCGATTTCCACGACCAGACCCTGCCGAAGGACGCCCACAAGGTCGCGCATTTCTGTTCCATGTGCGGGCCGAAATTCTGTTCGATGAAGATCAGCCATGACATCCGTGCGGAATCACGTGCGCGGGGCATGGAGGAGATGGCGGCCAGGTATCGTGCGGGCGGCGATCTGTACATGCCGGTCGAGGACTGATCTCACCGAAAGGGGCAGGCGCCGCGGGAAACCCGCGGCGCCATTGCGTTCCGCGATGGCCGGGGGAGTTCGCTCCCCCCGGTCCCCCTGCGCCGGGGCCGGACTGCGGGCGCGGGCCGCATCGCATACGGATCGCATTGGCCGCGACCTTCACGAAAATGCGTCGGGATCTGCCATGGACGATATTCCCTGAGGCGCTTTTTCCAGCTATCCCAAGGTCATGGACATCGTTCTTCTGACCACCATCGTTGCCTGTCTGTTCGTGGTAATCGGCATGGCCGAGCCGTTGGCGGCGCGGTTGTCGCTGCCCTACAGTGTGATCCTTGCCGTGCTGGGCATGATGATCGGGGCCGGGGCGATCTTCTTCCTGCGCACCGATCTGACCGATGCGCTGAATCCGGTGGCCGAGTCGATTCTTGCCCTGCCGATCCGGTCGAACGTGTTCCTGTATGTCTTCCTGCCAACGCTGATCTTTCAGGCCACGCTGGGGATGAATGTCCGCCGGATGGTCGATGACTGGGTGCCGATCCTGGTTCTGGCGGTGGTGGCGGTTTTCGTCGCGACGCTGACCATCGGTTATGCGCTTTCATGGGTCAGCGGGCTGCCGCTTGTCGTGTGCCTGCTGATCGGTGCCATTGTATCGACAACCGATCCCTCGGCCGTGGTCGGCATTTTCCGGTCTCTGTCGGCACCGCGTCGGCTGGCCCGGATCATCGAGGGCGAAAGCCTGCTGAACGACGCCGCGGCGATCGCCCTGTTCGGGCTGTTCATGGGCTTCGTGATGCTGGGCGTGCCCGATCCCAGCTATGGCGAGGCGATCGGACAGTTCCCATGGCTGCTGGCCGGGGGCGCATTGGGCGGCTGGCTGACGGCGCGGGCGGCGCTGATGCTGATGCACTGGTTCGCACGATACGAGCTGGCGCAGATCTCGGTCTCGGTCGCGGTGCCGTATCTGGCCTATGTCGGCGCGGAACATGCCATGGGCGCGTCGGGGGTGATCGGCGTGGTCGCGGCGGGGCTGACGCTGAACCTGATCGGCCCGTCGCGCCTGTCGCCGGCCTTCTGGACCAATCTGCGCGAGGTCTGGGATCTGCTGGCCCATTGGGCGGGGGCGCTGATCTTTATTCTTGCGGCATTGCTGATCCCGCGGCTTATGGACGACATGCGGCCGGGCGACTATGCGCTGATCCTGGTGGTGATCCTGGCGGCCATTGTCGCCCGCGCCATCATCCTGTTCGGGCTGATGCCGCTGTTGTCGCTGCTGAAGCTGTCGCCTGTGGTCGAGCGTCCGTATCGCGTCGCCATCCTGTGGGGCGGATTACGCGGGGCGGTCACGCTGGCGCTGGCGCTGGCGGTGACCGAGAACCTGAACGTGCCGGTCGAGACGAAGCGGCTGGTCGGTATCCTGGCGACCGGATTTACGCTGTTCACGCTGATGGTGCAGGGGACGACGCTGCGTTGGGTGATCGGGCGACTTGGACTGGATCGGCTGTCACCGCTGGACGAGGCCCTGTCCAACCAGGTGATCGCCGTGGCGTTGCAGACTGTCCGCGAGGAAGTTGCAAGCACCACCGAAAGCTATGAGCTGACCCGCGAAACCGTAAGGTCCGAGGCCAAGCGGTTCGCCGAACGTCTGGACGGTGCGGTCGAACGCGCCGAGGCCGAAGACAACACGCAGATCCTGGACCGCGACCGGATCACGCTGGGACTGATCGCGCTGGCCGCGCATGAGCGGGAAACCATCCTCGAAAGGTTTCGCGAGCGGGTCATCAGCGCGCGGCTGTCGGAAACCATGCTGACCGACGCCG
Organism: Paracoccus sp. R12_2; assembly: GCF_017744015.1. Taxonomy (GTDB): domain Bacteria; phylum Pseudomonadota; class Alphaproteobacteria; order Rhodobacterales; family Rhodobacteraceae; genus Paracoccus. Next base: position 136,036 of record NZ_JAGHRA010000009.1, on the reverse strand, counting down.
ACCGGCTGATCGAGGCCGCCCGCAGCGGCGGGCGCACCGGTTATCAGCGCGCCGCGCGGCGTGGGCTGCGCTATGGCACGCCGTTCCGTGTCGCTTCGTTCCTGCGCAACCGGCTGTGGATCGCGGGCCCGCTGGCACGCCTGACCGCGGATCGGTTCGAGGCGCTGCTGGCCCGGCGGCTGATCCTGCGCGATCTTCACGGATTTCTGGACACCCGCATCCGCCGCATCCACGGACGGCGCGTGGCGGAACTGCTGCACGAATTGCTGACCCGCCGGCAGGAAGCCGTCGAAACCGCGCTTGAGGGCTTGCGTCTTCAATATCCCGGCTATGCCGAGGAACTTGAACGTCGTTTCATCCGTCGGACGGCCCTGCGGCTTGAGGAACGCGAATATAGCGCCATGCGCGAGGACGGGCTGGTCGGGTCAGAACTGCACACCGCGCTGATGGCCGACATCACGCGACGGCGTCAGCAGGCCGAGGGGCGGCCGCATCTGGATCTGGCCCTGCGCAAATACGAACTGGTCCGCCAGTTCCCGCTGTTCGCGGATCTCGAAGAGCCCGAACTGCGCCGCCTGTCACGGGCGCTGCGCACGCGCTATGTCAATGCCGGCAAGGTTATCGCCCGCAAGGATTCCCCCTCGCGCAGCGTGTTCTTTGTGTCATCCGGCGCGGTCGAGCAGGAAATCGCCGGTCAGACGACGCGGCTGGGACGGGGCGACATGTTCGGACAGATGGGCGTCCTGATGAACAAGCCGCGTCGCGCCGAAGTGACGGCGATCACGCCCACCAGCCTGCTGGTGCTGGACGAGACAGGCTTCCGCCGGGTGTTGAAACGATCCAAGGCGCTGCGGCGGGCGGTGCGCGACAGCGTGTCGGCCAAGGCCATGCGCGAAGAGGCCGCGCGTCTGCCCGAACTTGCGCTGGACTGACCGCTTGGCGCAGGCTGCGGTGACGGCTAAGACAGCGGTTCCGAAGTGAGAGAGGACAGCATGGACGCCGCCCAACGCATCGCCCGCATCATCGCGACCGAGATCAATGCAAATGCCGCGCAGGTCGTGGCCGCGACGCAGTTGCTGGACGGTGGCGCGACCGTGCCTTTCGTCGCGCGATACCGCAAGGAAGTGACGGGCGGGCTGGACGACACACAGTTGCGCATGTTGTCGGACAGGCTGTCCTATCTGCGCGAGATGGAGGCGCGGCGCGAGTCGATCCTTGGCTCGATCCGCGAGCAGGGCAAGCTGACCGACGACCTGGCCCGTGCCATTGCCGGGGCGGACACCAAGGCCGCGCTGGAAGATATCTATCTGCCTTTCAAGCCCAAGCGCCGAACCAAGGCGATGATCGCGCGCGAGAATGGATTGGAGCCGTTGCTGCGGGCCATTCAGGAGGACCGTGGCGCCGATCCCAAGGCGCTGGCGTCAAGCTATGTCACCGAGGCCGTGCCCGATCAGAAGTCCGCCCTGGACGGGGCGCGCGACATCCTTGTGGAAGAGCTGTCGGAAAACGCGACGCTGCTTGGTCGGCTGCGCGATTTCATGCGGACCGAGGCGTTCATCGCGGCCAAGCTGGTCGCCGGCAAGGAAGATACGGGCGCCAAGTTCAGCGATTATTTCGATCACCGCGAGGCGTGGGCCGGCATTCCGGCCCATCGCGCGCTGGCGATCCTGCGCGCCGCCAAGGAAGAGGTGGTGACCATCGACATCTCGCCCGATCCCGAAACCGGCGCCACGCGGGCCGAGGGGATCGTCGCGCAGGCCATCGGGCCTCTGGGCGATCTTCCCGGCGATCAGTGGCTGCGGCAGGTCGCGGGATGGACATGGCGGGTGCGGCTGTCCAACACCATGTATATCGACCTGCTGACCGAATTGCGCAAACGCGCCCATGACGAGGCGATCCGGGTTTTCGGACGCAATCTCAAGGATCTGCTGCTGGCGGCGCCAGCCGGGGCGAAGGCGACGATCGGTCTGGACCCCGGCATCCGAACCGGCGTCAAGGTCGCGGTCATCGATGCGACCGGCAAGCTGGTCGATACCGCGACGATCTATCCGTTCCAGCCCAGGAACGATCTGCGCGGGGCCGAGGCGACCTTGCTGGCGCTGATCGCGAAACACGATGCGGAACTGATCGCCATCGGAAACGGCACCGCCAGCCGGGAAACCGAACGGCTGGTCGGCGACGTGCTGAAGCACCTGCCAAAGGGTGTGAAAACGCCGACCAGGGTGGTCGTCTCGGAAGCGGGGGCGTCGGTCTATTCCGCGTCCGAACAGGCGGCGAAGGAATTTCCCGATCTGGACGTATCGCTGCGCGGGGCCGTGTCGATCGCCCGCCGGTTGCAGGACCCGTTGGCAGAGCTGGTAAAGGTGCCGCCCGAATCCATCGGCGTCGGCCAGTATCAGCATGATGTGGATCAGCGGCAACTGACCAAGGCGCTGGAAGTTGTGGTCGAGGATGCGGTCAACGCGGTCGGCGTCGATCTGAATACCGCCTCGGCGCCGCTTCTGGCGCATGTGGCAGGGCTTGGCCCCTCGCTTGCCAGCGCGATCGTGGCCCATCGCGACGCGCAGGGGGCCTTTGCCTCGCGCGCGGCGCTGAAGAAGGTCAGCGGGCTGGGGCCGCGCGCATTCGAACAATGCGCGGGATTTCTGCGAATCCGCGACGGGTCCGAGCCGCTGGACGCATCCTCGGTCCACCCCGAGGCCTATAACGTTGCGCGCAAGATCGTCGCGGCCTGCGGGCGCGATATCCGCAGCATCATGGGCGACGGTTCGGCGCTGAACTCGGTGCGGGCCGAACAGTTCGTCGACGAACATTTCGGCCTGCCGACGGTGCGCGACATCCTGTCCGAACTGGAAAAACCCGGCCGCGATCCGCGCCCCGATTTCGTCACCGCCAGCTTCACCGACGGGGTCGAGGACATCAAGGATCTGAAACCCGGCATGTCGCTGGAGGGGACCGTCACGAATGTCGCGGCATTCGGGGCCTTCGTCGATATCGGCGTGCATCAGGACGGGCTGGTCCATATCAGCCAGCTTGCCGACCGTTTCGTGAAGGACCCCAACGAGGTCGTGAAGGTCGGCGATGTGGTCCGGGTTCGCGTGACCGAAGTGGATATCCCGCGCAAGCGGATCGGGCTGACGATGCGCAAGGATGGCGGTGCACAATCGGACCGTTCGCCGCGTGCGGGGACCGCGTCGGGCAGACCGCCCGCCGGTCAGGCACCGCGTGGCCCGAAGGGCGGCAAGCCCGCGCCGCGTGGAAACGACGGCGGGCAGGGCGCGCTTGGCGCGGCCCTGATGAATGCGATGCGCAAACGCTGAGAGGGGTCGGAATGATTGACACAGCCGGAAACATGGACGCTGCGGGACATTGGCTGGACGACCCCGCCCATCGCGGCTTTCTGATCCGCGACGCCCATCGCGCGTTGGATTTCTTTGATGCCAGCTCGCGCGCAGCAGGCGGTTTTCACACGCTGGACTATGCCGGCGCGCCGCTGCAATCGACGGTGCAGGAGCTGCACACGACGACGCGGCTGGTGCATTCCTACGCGCTGGCGCGGTTGGCCGGGCGTCAGGACCGGGCCGGCATCATCGACCGGGGCATGGACTATCTGTGGCGAAGGCATCGCGACCCGCGCCACGGCGGCTTCGTCTGGTCGCTGGACGGTGACGCCGTCGCGGACGGAACCAAGCTGGCCTATGGGCATGTCTTCGTTCTTCTGGCGGCGTCCAGCGCGAAACTGGCGGGGCATCCCGATGCCGATCGGCTGCTGGCCGATATCTCGGATATTCTGGACCGGCATTTCTGGGACGAGACCGCCGGTCTGCTGCGCGACGAATTCACCCGCGCCTGGCAGCCCTTTTCGACCTATCGCGGCATGAACGCCAACATGCACGGGGTCGAGGCGCTTCTGGCCGCGCACGAGGCCACGGGTCAGGCGGAATACCTGTCCCGCGCCCGGCGCATCCTTGATTTCTTCATTTCCGGTCAGGCTGCGGCGCATGGCTGGCGGATTCCCGAACATTACGACGCGGACTGGCGCCCCGACCACGATTACGCCGGAAATCCCATGTTCCGTCCCGCAGGCACCACGCCCGGCCATTCCTTCGAGATGGCGCGGCTGCATCTGCAATGCTGGGACCAGTCCGGCCGACCTGCGACGGATGCCCCGGCGCAGGCGCGTCTGCTGGTCGCCACCGCGCTGGCGGACGCTTGGGACACACAGCGCGGCGGGCTGGCATATACGCTGCGCTTCGATGGATCGGTGGACAATCCTGCCCGATACTGGTGGCCCGTGACCGAGGCGATCGGCGCGCTGGCCGCGCTGATCAAGCTGGACCGGCGCCCCGAGGACGAGGCGTGGTATCGCAGGCTGTGGACATTCGCCGACCGGCACCTGATCGACCATGCGTCGGGCGGCTGGTTCCCGGAAATCGGCCCGGACGACCAGCCCGCCATGACGCAGTTTGCGGGCAAGCCCGACATCTATCACGCGCTGCAGGCCGATCTGCTGCCGCTGGCATCCGGCCTGTCTCAGACGGGTCGGGCGTTGGCGGGGCAAGCGCCTCTGGGTGCGGCCGTATAGGCAGATTCAGCAGCCTTCGCGACTGCGCGCAATCCCACGTCACGGGTTGTGTCTGCGGCCATCCTCTGCGATCAGGCATGGGTTCCCTTACCCATGGAGGCCAGCGATGCGCATGAGCGTTGATGTCGAACTTGACTACGCGCTGTCCGAAGAAGGGCCGGTGCTGCTGATGCTGGAGGCCGCAGGGGCCGATGGCCAGGATCTGCAACGTGTCTCCATCGATTTTGGCACGGTCGAACGCGTCGCCCGCGTGCCGGGCGAAGAGGGGATCGGCGAACGGATCATCCTGCGCGCAAAGGACCGCGTTCAATGCCGTTACTCTGCCGAAATTCAGGTGACGCGGGGTTGTCCCGATCTGAACACGCTCGCGGGCTGCGAGGTGGACCAGATGCCCGGGGACGCGCTGCGCTATCTGCTGCCGTCGCGCTATTGCCAGGCTGAACGGTTTGCCGCTTTCGCAAGCCGGCGTTTCGGCGATCTGGCAGGCGGCCGGAAGGTCGCGGCGATCCGCGACTGGGTCGAGGATCGGCTGGACTATGTCGCCGGCGCCAGCAATGCCGATACCACCGCCGCGGATACGTTCCTGCAACGCCAGGGTGTCTGCCGCGATTACGCGCATCTGATGATCGCGCTGTGCCGGGCCGCGCAGATCCCCGCGCGGATCGCCAGTGCCTATGCACCGTCGGTCCAGCCACCTGACTTTCATGCCGTGGTCGAGGTGTTCTTGCAGGGCGCCTGGCATCTGGTCGATCCGACCGGGATGGCACGCGCCGATGAGATGGCCCTGATCGCGGTTGGCCGCGATGCGACCGATGTCGCGTTCATGACCACCATGAGCTTTGCGGACATGCGCCGTCAGGTGGTGCGCGTCACACGCGTGGATCAGGACTGAAATTACGTCTTTACAATATCTTGCGTTCGGATTGTCGAAATGACCCGCTGCTTGCTTGACCTTGCCCGGCTGCGGGTCAAGACTGCCGCTCGAACAGCATGATGGAGGAAAACATGGCCGCAATCGACCGCCGCAACCTGCTGGTTGCATCGGCGCTGGCAGGGGCTTGCGCGCTTCTTCCGGCCTTGGTCGCCGCGCAGCAGGCCGAATGGCCCACCCAGCCGGTGCATGTCTATGTCGGCTTTCCCGCCGGATCGTCGCCCGACGTGCTGGCGCGGCTGGTGACCGAGCCGCTGGCCGAAAGGTTGGGCCAGCCGGTGGTGGTCGAGAACAAGCCCGGCGCGGGCGGGGTGATCGGAGTCCAGCAGATGCTGGCGGGCGAACCCGGCCATTCCTTCGGCACGACGATCAATGGCCCGCTGACCACCTCGCCGCGACTGGTGGCCGATATTTCTTACGACGTTCAGAACGACATCGCGCCGGTCGCGCTGATGGCGACGGCGCCGCTGGTTCTGGCGATGGCCGCTGACGCCGGACCCGCCGATCTGGCCGGTTTCATCGAGGCGGCGAAGGCCGATCCGGGCGGCATCGCCTATGGTTCGGTCGGGCAGGGATCGGGCGCGCATCTGACGGCGGAACTGTTCGCGGATGCTGCCGGAATAGAGATGCTGCATATCCCCTTCACCAGCTATGCCGAGGTCACGACCTCGATCATCGGAAGAGAGATCGACGCGGGCTTCATGGCGCCGTCTGCCGCGCTGCCGCAGGTCGAGGCGGACAAGATGAAGATGCTGGGCGTCACATCGCAGCAGCCCTTTGCGCAGGTGCCCGACGTGCCGGTCATCGCGGCTAACGCCGGAATGCCGGACGATTTCCGGGCAGAGCTGTGGAACGCGTTCATCGCGCCTGCGGGAACCGATCCCGCGATCATCGACCGGCTGAACACTGCCATCAACGAGATCCTGCAAGATCCCGACGTGCAGGAAAGGATGCTGGCGATGGGCTGGAAGGCCGAGGGGGGCGCGCCTGCGGATCTGGCGCAGCGGATTACCGACGATACCCAGGTCTGGGGCGCGGTCATCGACCGGATCGAGGCGGCGCAGTAATCAGCGATGCGGCGCGACTGGCATGACATCTGGGGTGGTGCGGCAATGGCCGCGATCGGTGCGGCGGTCGCGTTCTATGCGTTGGGTCAGTATGAATTCGGGACGTTGCGCCGGATGGGACCGGGCTTTTTCCCCACCGTTCTTGGGGCGTTGCTGGCCGGGCTTGGGCTGATGATTGCGCTGCCCGCGTGGCGCCGGTCCGGCGACGCGCGCCCCTTTGCCGCGCAAGAGGCGCTGGCCGTTCTGGCAGCCATCGGCCTGTTCGGTCTGGGCCTGCAGCGTCTCGGGCTGATCCCGACAACCGCCGCCGCCGTTCTGGTCGCCAGCCTGCCTGCGCCGCGTCGCGGTTGGCGGTGGCGGGTGATGCTGGCCGTGGCGATTGCCGCGCTGACATGGCTTGTGTTCAAAGAGGGCCTGCAGATGACCATGCCGGTTTGGCCGCGTCTTGGCACATGACGACGCTTGAAGGACTTCTTTACGGGCTGACGGTTGCATTGCGGCCGGACATCCTGATCTATTGCGTGCTTGGCGTCGTGATGGGCACCTTTATAGGCGTGCTGCCCGGGATCGGCGCGATGGCGGCGATTTCGCTGCTGCTGCCGATCACCTATTACATCACCCCGGAAGCTGCGCTGATCATGCTGGGCGGAGTCTATTACGGGGCGCAGTATGGCGGGGCCGTCGCCTCGATCCTCTTGCGTCTGCCCGGCACCCCGCAATCGGCGGTCACCTCGCTGGACGGATATCCGATGGCGCGTCAGGGACGCGCGGGCGTCGCGCTGTTCGCGTCGATGGTGGCGTCCTTCTGCGGTTCGATCATCGGGATCGTGGTCCTGGTTCTGCTGGCTGGCTTCCTGTCGCGGGCGGCGACCAGCTTTGGTGCGGCCGATTACGCGGCGATGATGGTGCTGGGCCTTGTCGCGGCCTCGACCATCGGCGCCAAGCGACCGTCCAAGGCCTTCGCGATGGTGGTGCTGGGCCTGATCCTTGGCTGCGTCGGAACCGACGTGAACAGCGGCGTCGCGCGCCTGACCTTCGGCCGGACCGAGCTTCTGGACGGCATCAACCTTGTCGCACTCGCCATGGGGCTGTTCGGCGTGGCCGAGATCATCGGCAACATCACCAGCGCCGAACGCAAGGGCAGCCCGCCCCATGTCAGCCTGCGCCAGTTGCTGCCGACGCGCGACGATCTGCGGCGCATGCCCGGACCCATCGCCCGTGGCGGTGCACTTGGCAGTTTCTTCGGCGCGCTGCCCGGCACAGGTTCGACGATCTCGTCATTCCTGTCCTACGCGATGGAGCGGCGCATCGCCCGCCGTCCCGAAAGGTTCGGCGAGGGCGCCGTCGAAGGTGTCGCAGGTCCGGAAGCCGCGAACAATTCCGCCGCCATCTCGGCCTTCGTGCCGACGCTGACTCTGGGAATTCCGGGCGATCCGATCATGGCGCTGATGCTGGGCGCGCTGGTGATCCACGGTGTCCAGCCCGGCCCGCTGATGCTGGAGGCCCGGCCCGAGATGTTCTGGGGCCTGGTCGTCAGTTTCGGGATCGGCAACCTGTTGCTGCTGATTCTGAACCTGCCGCTGATCGGCATCTGGGTGTCGATGCTGCGCATTCCGTTTCGCTGGCTGTACCCGGCCATCATCGTGTTCGTCTGCCTTGGCGTCTATTCGGTGCGCGGATCAGGCTTCGACATCGCCGCCGTCGCGGTGATCGGGGCCTTGGGCTATCTGTTGGCGCTGGCCCGGTTCAACCCGGCGCTGCTGCTGCTGGGTTTCGTGTTGGGACCGCTGATCGAGACCAATCTGCGCCGCGCCATGCTGATCTCTCGTGGCGATCCGGTGGTGTTTCTGGAACGGCCGATCTCGGCGGTGTTCGTCGTCGCGACGCTGGCGCTGATCGGATCGTCGCTGTGGGGCGCGTGGCGGCGGTTCAGATCAGGACCAGCAGCGTAAGCCCCCCCGCCAGCAGCCATATCGTGCGGCGATAGATCGCCAGCGCCCGGTCGATATCGGCGGCGACGGGATCGGGCGCGCCGCCGTTCAGCCACGGCTCGTCCGCGATCCGGTCGGCATAGATGCGCGGGCCGGACAGGCGCACGCCCAGGGCACCCGCCATCGCGCCCTCGGGCCAGCCGGCATTCGGCGACCGGTGCGCGCCCGCGTCGCGCCGCGCAGCCGTCCATGCCGCGCCGCCGCGGCACAGCGCGATCAGCACCGCCGTCAGCCGCGCGGGCAGCCAGTTTACGACATCGTCCAGCCGCGCGGCAAAGCGGCCGAATTCGGCATGGCGCGGGGTCAGGTGACCGATCATCGAATCCAGCGTGTTGATCGCCTTGTAGGCAGCGATCCCCGGCAGTCCCGCGATTGCCGCCCAGACCAGCGGCGCCACCACCCCGTCCGAAGCGTTTTCGGCCAGGCTTTCGATGCTGGCGCGGGCCAGCGCGGCCTCATCCGCTTGGCTCACGTCACGACCGACGATCATCGCGGTGGCCTGCCGGGCCGCGGCAAGTTCACCCTTCAGCAATGGTCGCGCCACGGCACGGACATGATCGTGCAGGGACCGCGCGGCGACCAACGGCCAGGCAAGAATGCCCGCCAGCCACGCCCCCAGCATATCCTGCAAAATGATCGCCGGAAGGGTCGCGGCGGCGATCACCAGCAGGCTTGCAGCCATCCCGCGCCAGAACCGCGCCTTGCCGCGGTTCATCCGCTGATCCAGCGCCACGATCAACCGTCCCAGCCACGTCACGGGATGCCCGATCCGGCGATAGACCCCGTCCGGCCAGCCGATGACGGCATCCAGCGCAAGTGCGATCAGGGGGACAAGCGGCATCATGGCGCGGTGACGTTGACGAATTCGACCGCCCATTCGTCGCCGGCGCGGCGCAGCACCGTCAGCGACAGTGGTGCTACGGCAAATGACAGCGCCGCCGGTCCGACGACCATAGACAGGGCCGCGCGGACCGTGCCCGCGTGCCCGACGATCAGCGTATCGCGGTCGATCCCGCGCAGCTCGGTCAGGACCCGCGCGGCCATGTCGTCAAAGCTTTCGCCGCCATCGGGACGGTGCTGCGCCAGCCGGGCCGGGGGCAGGGGGCCCAGATCGGGCAGATCGCCATAGGCCAGTCCCTCCCATGCGCCGTAATCCTGTTCCCACAGCGCCTCGCTTGTGGCGTGGGGCGGCATCGACAACGCCTCGGCCGTCTGAAGGCAGCGTCGCGCCGGGCTGCTGAGAACATGCCCGATCTGCCCGATCCGGGCGCGGATCCAGTCGAAGGCAGCCGCGTCGCTGCAATCTGCATCGACATCCCTCCGTCCGGCAAGGCGTCCGCCGGTCAGCGGCGCGGCGTGCCGCAGGATCAGCAATCGGGTCATGTTGCGGCTTTTTCTCTGCATCGTTCCGGCCGCGCGACCATGTCGCGCCATGAGGCCGTGGGCAAGCCGTCCCGTGTTGACGCATCCGCCGTTCCGGCGCAGGCTTTGCTTGACGGGCGTGACGTGGATGCCGTAAATGGGCATTAAATGAACGTACGTTCAATAAACCGGGAGGAGGCTTCTCGATGTTCACGCAGGGCATGGAGTTCGATCTGGGCGAAGACGTGAACGCGCTTCGCGAGATGGTGCATCGGTGGGCGCAAGAGCGGGTCAAGCCGCTTGCCGCCGAGGTGGACCGCCGGAACGAGTTTCCGAACGAATTGTGGACCGAGATGGGCGAACTTGGCCTTCTGGGGATCACCGTGCCCGAAGCCTGGGGCGGCAGTGGCATGGGCTATCTGGCGCATGTCATCGCGACCGAGGAAATCGCGCGGGCCAGCGCCAGCGTCAGCCTGTCCTATGGTGCGCATTCCAACCTGTGCGTGAACCAGATCAAGCTGAACGGCACCGATGAACAGCGGGCCAAATACCTGCCCGACCTGTGCAGCGGCAAGGCCGTCGGCGCGCTGGCCATGTCCGAGGAAGGGGCGGGCAGCGACGTGGTCGGCATGAAGCTGCGGGCCGACAAGAAGAATGACCGCTATGTCCTGAACGGCAACAAGTACTGGATCACCAACGCCCCCGACGCGCAGACGCTGATCGTCTATGCCAAGACCGACCCGGATGCGGGCAGCAAGGGCATCACCGCCTTCATCGTGGAACGCGGCATGAAGGGATTCTCGACCAGCCCGCATTTCGACAAGCTGGGGATGCGCGGGTCCAACACGGGCGAGTTGATCTTCGAGGATTGCGAGATCCCGTTCGAGAACGTGTTGGGCGATGAAGGCCGCGGCGTGCGCGTGCTGATGTCGGGTCTGGATTACGAGCGTGTCGTCCTGTCCGGGATCGGCACCGGCATCATGGCCGCCTGTCTGGATGAGGTCATGCCCTATATCCGCGACCGCAAGCAATTCGGACAGCCGATCGGATCGTTCCAGCTGATGCAGGCCAAGATCGCCGACATGTATGTCGCGCTGAACACCTCGCGGGCCTATCTCTATGACGTGGCGCGGGCCTGCGATGCGGGCAAGGTCACGCGGCAGGACGCGGCAGGCGCGGTGCTGTACTGCAGCGAACAGGCGATGGTGCAGTCGCATCAGGCGGTCCAGGCGCTTGGCGGGGCCGGTTTCCTGAACGACAGCGTCGTCAGCCGGTTGTTCCGCGATGCCAAGCTGATGGAGATCGGCGCAGGTACCAGCGAGATCCGCCGCATGCTGATCGGCCGGGAACTGATGAACCTGGTCTGAGGCCGGAAGGCCGCGCCGCGGGGCGTGGCCATAGGGGGAAGCGATGAGGATGCCGGACGGTCCCGACTATCAGGCGATGCGCGACGGGTTCCGCTGGAACCTGCCGGCTCGCCTGAACATGGCCGATCAATGCCTCTCGCATCCCGAAGGGCAGGTGGCGCTGATAGAATATGACGGGGCGCCGCGCCCGGTCAGGTTCGGTGAACTGGCCACGATGACCGCGCGCCTCGCCGTCGCGCTGGATGCCGAACGGGGCGAGCGCGTGGCAGTGCTGCGCACCCAGTCGGCATGGACCGCCGCCGCGCATCTGGCAATCTGGAAATCGGCGGCGATTTCGGTCCCGCTGTTCAAGCTGTTCGGGCCGGACGCGCTGGAACTGCGGTTGCGCGATGCCGGGGTGAGGACGGTCATCGCCGATCCCGAAGGCCGTGACATGCTGCGCGACTTTCCCGATCTGCGGGTGATCGTGCCCGAGGACGGTCTGACCGAGGCCCCCGGTTTCGCGACCCGCGACACCGGCCCCGACGATCCTGCTGTCATCATCTATACGTCGGGCACCACCGGTGCGCCGAAAGGGGCGCTGCATGGCCATCGCGTCCTGACCGGCCATCTGCCCGGGGTGGGGATGAGCCATGACCTTCTGGGCCAGCCGGGCGACTGCCTGTGGACTCCGGCGGATTGGGCCTGGATCGGCGGCCTGTTCGATGTGCTGATGCCGGGGCTGGCGCTTGGCGTTCCGGTCGTCGCCGCGCGCATGCCCAAATTCGACGCCGATACGGCGCGCCGCCTGATCGCTGATTGCGGGGTGCGAAACGTGTTCTTCCCGCCCACTGCGCTGAAGATGCTGAAGGCAGGCGAGGTGACGATTTCCGGCCTTCGCAGCGTTGCCAGCGGCGGCGAGACCCTGGGCGCCGAGATGCTGGACTGGGGCCGGCGCGCCTTCGGCCTGACGATCAACGAATTCTACGGCCAGACCGAATGCAATATGGTCGCCAGTTCGGCCGGATCGCTGTTCGCGCCGCGGCCCGGCGCGATCGGCAAGGCCGTGCCGGGCTTTGACGTTCAGGTGATCGATGCCGACGGGGTTCCCGGCGACGCCGAAGGTGACATCGCGATCCGCAAGGGTGCGGCAAGCATGATGCTGGGATACTGGAATCGCCCCGACGCCACCGCCGAGAAGTTTCGCGGCGACTGGCTGCTGACCGGCGATCGGGGTGTGATCGAGGACGACTACATTCGTTTCGTCGGACGCGACGACGATGTGATCACCTCATCGGGGTATCGCATCGGCCCCTCCGAGATCGAGGACTGTCTGCTGAAGCATCCCGCTGTCGCGCAGGCGGGTGTGATCGGCAAGCCGGACCCGCTGCGCACCGAGATCGTCAAGGCCTATGTCGTCCTGCGCGATGGCTATGCGCCGTCCGATGATCTTGCCGCCCGCCTGCGGGATCACGCAAAGCGCCTGTCGGCGGCGCATTCCTATCCACGAGAGATCGGCTTTCTGGACAGCCTGCCGCTGACGGTGACGGGCAAGGTGATGCGGCGCGAACTGCGCCGATTGGCGGAGGAGGAAAAATGATGCGGGCTTTTCTGATGGCCGTGATTATGTCGTTGCCGTCCGGTGTGATGGCGCAGGACGACATGATCGACCCATCGGCGGTCGAGGCGTGCTTCGCGCAATCCGACCCGTCCTCGGCCGCCTGCATCGGCGATGCGGCAGACACCTGTCAGACCACGCAGCCCCAGGGCCAGACGACGGTCGGCATCAGCGAATGCGCGATGGCCGAACACGCCGTGTGGGACGATATCCTGAACCGCGAATACGGAAACCTGCGTGAGACGTTCTCCGACCGTCCGGCGCTGGCCGAACAGCTGCTGTCCGCGCAGCGCGCCTGGATCGTGTTTCGCGACGCCGATTGTGGCCTGGCCTATGATCGCTACGACGGTGGGTCCATGCGTGTCATCGCCGCCGCTTATTGCAGGTTGCAGCGTACCGCGCAGCGGGCGCTGGACCTGCGCGACATGCAGGGAGGGTGACGATGCTGCGGCACCCGAAACCGCCTTCTGTGACACGGCGCACCCCTTGCGGAATGCGCCGTCAACATTCCCCCGAATGCCGTCTTTTGCTAGAACTTCATGACATAGGCCGCCCCGATCACGACCGGGTCGATCTGGACCTGGCCGATCCGCGCGCCGTTCAGTTCGACATCGGGGTCGATGTCGATCCAGCGTGCGTCCAGTCGCAGGGCCGAACGGTCGTTCAACCAGTAATCGGCACCCAGATGCGCGGCAAGGCCCCAGCTGTTCTTGACGCGCAGATCGCTGCCCGCCAGCGGCCCTTTGGCCTCGGCGTCCCAGAAGCCGGTGAAATTGACGCCGACGCCGACGAACGGCTTCAACCGCGGCGTGGCGTCGAAGTGATACTGCAGCGAGATCACCGGCGGCAGATGCTTGACGGTGCCGATTTCCACGCCGCCCGAGCGGATCGAATGCTTGAAGGGCAGCGCCCCCAGAAGCTCGACCCCCAGATTGTCGCGCAGGAAATATTCGACCGTGACCGTGGGCCGGGTATTGTCGTCGATTCTGGTCGGGACGGTCCCGCCCGCCAGGGTACCGGTGTCGGATCGCGGATCGACATTGTGGATCCCCAGACCGATCGTCCAGTCCCCGGCCTGTTGCGCGGCAACCGGCGCGGCGGCAGCCAGACAAAGCGCGGCTGCGACTGCGATGCAAGAGATGTTCATCGCTTGGCTCCTTTGATGTTCACGCATGACGCTGTGACCCGCGGGGCCTGCGGGGGACATGATCCAGATCAACCGACCGCCCCTGAAGACCGGGCTGCGACAACCTGCCACGCAGCCGGAACGCGAAAGAGCCGCCAATGAAGCTGACCAGCAATGCCCTGACGAATTCCGACGCCTTCCGCGCCAATCGCAAGGCGCATCTGGATCTGCTGCAGACCGCGCAAGAGGCGGCGCTGGCCGCCGCGTCCGGCGGCGGGGCCAAGGCGATGGAACGCCATGTCGGTCGCGGCAAGATGCCGCCCCGCGAACGGGTCGCCAATCTGCTGGACCCCGGCTCGCCGTTTCTGGAAATCGGCGCGGCGGCGGCGCATGGCCTCTACGATGATGCGGCACCCGGCGCAGGCGTGATCGCCGGGGTCGGGCGCGTTCACGGGCAGGATGTGATGGTCGTTGCCAACGATGCCACGGTCAAGGGCGGCACCTATTACCCGATGACCGTCAAGAAGCATCTGCGCGCGCAAGAGATCGCCGAACAGTGCAATCTGCCCTGCGTCTATCTGGTGGACAGCGGCGGCGCCAACCTGCCCAACCAGGACGAGGTGTTCCCCGACCGCGACCATTTCGGGCGTATCTTCTACAACCAGGCGCAGATGTCGGCAAAGGGCATCCCGCAGATCGCGGTCGTCATGGGATCCTGCACGGCGGGTGGTGCCTATGTGCCCGCGATGTCCGATGTGACGATCATCGTGCGCGATCAGGGCACGATCTTTCTGGCCGGACCGCCGCTGGTCAAGGCCGCCACGGGCGAGGTCGTGACCGCCGAGGATCTGGGCGGCGGCGATGTCCACACCCGCCTTTCAGGCGTGGCCGATTACCTGGCCGAGGATGACGCGCATGCGCTGGCCCAGGCGCGCCGCGCGATCGGCAACCTGAACCGCCGCATGCCCGACAGCGTGGTCTGGCAATCGCCCGAACCTCCGGCCTACGATCCCGACGAGATCCTGGGTGTCGTGCCCGCCGATCTGCGCACACCCTACGATATTCGCGAGGTGATCGCCCGCACCGTGGACGGCAGCCGCTTCGACGAGTTCAAGGCGCGTTTCGGCGAAACGCTGGTCACCGGCTTCGCCCATGTCGAGGGCTGCCCCGTCGGTATCGTCGCCAATAACGGCGTTCTGTTCTCGGAGGCGGCCCAGAAGGGCGCGCATTTCATCGAATTGTGCAGCCAGCGCAGCATTCCGCTGGTGTTCCTGCAGAACATCACCGGTTTCATGGTCGGCCGCAAATACGAGAACGAAGGCATCGCGCGCAACGGGGCGAAAATGGTCACGGCGGTCGCCACGACCAGCGTGCCCAAGATCACCATGCTGGTCGGCGGCAGCTTCGGCGCGGGCAATTACGGCATGGCCGGTCGCGCCTATTCGCCGCGGTTCCTGTGGACCTGGCCCAACAGCCGGATCAGCGTGATGGGCGGCGAACAGGCGGCGGGCGTGCTGGCGACGGTAAAGCGCGACGGCATCGAACGCGCGGGCGGAAGCTGGTCGGCCGAGGACGAGGCCGAGTTCAAGCGCCCGACGATCGAGATGTTCGACCGCCAATCGCACCCGCTTTATGCCTCGGCGCGGCTATGGGATGACGGCATCATCGACCCGCGCAAGACCCGCGATGTGCTGGCGCTGTCGTTGCGCGCCTCGCTGAACGCGCCCATCGAACCGACGCGCTTCGGCGTGTTCCGGATGTGATGGCCGCCATGTGCCGCTTCGGGTCCGACCGTAATATGACGATCCGCATGCGCGACGCGCATCGTGAGGGCGACCGGTTCCGACGTGGCCTGCCTGCGCTGACGCAAGGATGCCCTGCCATGACATCTTCTTTGCACAAATACCCCACGGCGGTCCGGGGATGTAAAACCCCCGGCCCTCGTCCTTCCCAGCAGGAGCTGACATGTTCCAGAAGATCCTGATCGCCAATCGCGGCGAAATCGCCTGCCGCGTCATCGACACCTGCCGGCGAATGGGCGTCGCGACGGTCGCCGTATTTTCGGATGCCGACCGCGCCGCACGCCATGTCGCGATGGCCGACGAGGCTGTGCATCTGGGCGGACCTGCGCCCTCGGACAGCTATCTCAGGGGCGACGCGATCATCGAGGCGGCCCGGGCAACCGGCGCTCAGGCGATCCATCCCGGCTATGGCTTCCTGTCCGAAAATCCCGATTTCGTGCAGGCGGTCGAAGCCGCGGGGCTGGTTTTCATCGGGCCGTCGACGCGGGCGATCCGCGCAATGGGTCTGAAGGACGCCGCCAAGGCATTGATGGAAAAGGCCGGCGTGCCTGTCGTGCCGGGCTATCACGGCGAAAACCAGGATCCCGCGGACCTTGAGGCCGAAGCCGGTCGGATCGGCTATCCCGTGCTGATCAAGGCGGTCGCGGGCGGCGGCGGCAAGGGAATGCGACGGGTCGACGATGCACGGGATTTTGCCGATGCGCTGGCGTCGGCACAGTCCGAAGCCCGCAACGCCTTCGGCAACCCTTCGGTCCTGATCGAGAAATACATCCTGCAACCCCGCCATATCGAGGTTCAGGTCTTCGGCGACGGACACCGCGCCGTGCATCTGTTCGAACGCGATTGCTCGTTGCAGCGCCGCCACCAGAAGGTAATCGAGGAAGCGCCGGCCCCCGGCATGACCCCCGAAATCCGCAAGGTCATGGGCGCCGCCGCCGTCCGTGCCGCCGAGGCCATCGGCTACAAGGGGGCGGGCACCATCGAATTCATCGTCGATGGCAGCGACGGGCTGCGCGAAGACGGTTTCTGGTTCATGGAGATGAACACCCGCCTTCAGGTCGAACATCCGGTGACCGAGGCGATCACCGGCATCGACCTTGTCGAATGGCAGTTGCGCGTCGCCTCGGGCGAGCCGCTGCCCGCCAGGCAGGAGGATCTGCACATCACCGGCCATGCCTTCGAGGCGCGGCTTTACGCCGAGGACGTGCCTGCCGGGTTCCTGCCCGCGACCGGACGGCTGGCGCATCTGGCGTTTCCCGACTGGGCCCGGATCGAAACCGGCGTCCGGCAGGACGACACGATCAGCCCTTGGTACGATCCGATGATCGCCAAGATCGTTACCCACGGTCCGACCCGGGCCGTCGCGCTGCGGGCGCTGGAAACCGCGCTGGTCGATACCGAAGTGGCGGGGGCCGTCACCAATCTGGATTTCCTGATCGCGCTGACCCGGCATGACGGGTTCCGCGCCGGCCAGGTGGATACGGGCCTGATCGCACGCGATCTGGATGATCTGATCGCCGCCGCCGAGCCGGATCCGCGGGCGCGGGCGCTGGCGGTGATCGGGCTGGCCGGGCTGGCCGATCCGGCGGTCAAGGGCGGCGCGACGCTGTGGCAGCCGCTGCGCCGCACGATATCCTGGGATGGCGGTGACGCGCTGGTGGAGGTGCTGGGACCGGGGGCGGCGCGTGTGACGCTGGACGGCACGCCGCATGAGGTGCGTTGGCAGGGCGAACGCTGGTGGGTGGACGACACGCTGCGCCGCAACCGCATCGTTCGCCACAGCGCCGGTGTCAGCGTGTTCGGCGGCCGGACGGTGACGCTGGTGCCGCTGGACCCGCTGGCGCGTGACGCCGTTGCGGGCGGCGAGGCGCTGACGCTGTCGCCGATGCCGGGCCTTGTGAAATCGGTCCATGTCGAGGCCGGCCAGCAGGTCAAGGCCGGCGACCGTCTGGCGGTGCTGGAGGCGATGAAGATGGAACACAGCCTGACCGCCGCCCGCGACGGCGTCGTGGCCGAGGTGCTGGCGGCGGCAGGCGATCAGGTCGAGGCCGGTGCGCCGCTGATCCGGCTGGAGGAAGAGGAAACGGCATGATCCGGCTGCATCATGTGCCCGGCTCTCGATCCATGCGGGTGCTGTGGCTGCTGCAAGAGCTTGGTCTGCCCTGCGAATTGCAGGTCTGGTCGCTGACCGATGGCGGACTTCGCAGCCCGGAATTTCAGGCCATGTCGCCGGCGGGCCGGGTTCCCGCGTTGCAGATCGATGGCCGCGCGATCTTCGAATCCGGCGCGATCGTCCAATACCTGACCGAACGCGAAGGTCGCCTGGCCCCGGCACCCGGCACGACCGACCGCGCCGCGTTTCTTGAATGGGTCGGTTTCGCCGAGACTCAGGCGAACATCCTTCAGGCGCTGAACATCCAGCATATTTTTCTGCGTCCAGCAGCCGCACGGTCGATCCCCCTGATGAAGCTGGACACCAAAAGGCTGGCGGTGACCGCGCGCGCCCTGGAACGGCATCTGACCGGTCAGGATGCGTTGCTGCCATCCGGGTTTTCCGCCGCCGACTGCATGATGGGTTTCAATATCGACGCGGTCTTCCGCTTCCTGCCCACAGCTGAATATCCCGCACTTGCCGCCTATCGCGACCGCATGACTGCCAGGCCCGCCTATCAGCGGGCCATGGCGCGGGCTGGCGGCGACAGCATTTACGAACGCGACTTTTACGAGGTGCCCGATGCTTGACACCGTCGAGATCTTCGAGATGGGTCCGCGTGACGGGCTGCAGAACGAAAAGCGGCTGATCCCGGCATCGGACAAGATCGCGCTGGTGGACCTGCTGTCTCAGGCAGGTTTCCGGCGGATCGAGGTGACCAGCTTCGTGTCGCCCAGATGGGTGCCGCAGATGGCCGACGCGGCGCAGGTGATGGCGGGCATCACCCGTGTGCCCGGTGTCAGCTACGCCGTGCTGACGCCGAACATGAAGGGATATCAGGGCGCGAAGGCGGCGCGGGCCAGCGAGATCGCGATCTTTGCCAGCGCGTCCGAAGGTTTCAGCAAGGCCAACCTGAACGCGACCATCGCCGAAAGCCTGGAACGGTTTCTGCCCGTCGCGCAGGCCGCACGCGACGATGGGATACCTGTGCGGGGTTATGTCAGTGTCGTGACCGATTGTCCCTTCGACGGGCCGACCCCGCCCGCGAATGTCGCCCGCGTGGCTGCGGCGCTGCGCGACATGGGATGCTATGAGATCAGCCTTGGCGATACGATCGGGCAGGGACGCCCCGAAACCATCGACGCCATGCTGTCGGCAGTGCTGGACGAAATGCCCGCGACCCGGCTTGCCGGTCACTATCATGACACCTCAGGGCGTGCGCTGCAGAACATTGACGCCAGCCTGTCGCGCGGCGTGCGGGTTTTCGACGCGGCGGTGGGCGGGCTGGGCGGATGCCCCTATGCCCCCGGCGCGAAAGGCAATGTGGCAACGGAAAAGGTCGCCGGACATCTTGCCGCACGCGGGTTTGCGCACGGGCTGGACATGCAGGTGATCGACAAGGCGGCAGCGATGGCGCGCGCCATGCGGGAGGGTGAAGATGACTGAGACGATACGGATCGAGACCGATGCGCGGGGCGTGGCCACGCTAAGCCTTGGGCGACCCGACAAGCACAACGCCCTGTCGCAGACCATGATGGAAGAACTGACCGAGGCTGCAGGCCGGCTTGGCGCCGACCCGGCAGTGCGGGTGGTGGTTCTGGCGGCTGAGGGCGCAAGCTTCTGCGCCGGCGGGGATCTGGGCTGGATGAAGGCGCAGATGGACGCGGATGCCGAGACCCGTCGCAACGGCGCGCGTTTGCTGGCCGGGATGCTGTCGGCACTGAACTCCCTGCCCAAGCCATTGATCGGCCGGGTGCATGGCAATGCCTTCGGCGGCGGCGTCGGGATGATGTCGGTCTGCGACATCGCCATCGCGGCCACCGACGCCAAGTTCGGCCTGACCGAGGTTCGGCTGGGGCTGATCCCGGCGACGATCGGACCCTATGTCGTTGCGCGGATGGGCGAGGACAAGGCAAGGCGGGTGTTCTTTTCCGCCCGCATCTTCGGCGCCGACGAGGCGGTGACGCTGAATCTGGCGGCCCGCGCCGTATCTCCGGGCGATCTTGACGCCGCGATCGAGGCCGAGGTCGCGCCGTTCCTGCAAGCCGCACCCGGCGCTGTCGCCGCCGCCAAGGCGCAGTGCCGCGCGCTTGGGCCGCGCATCGACATGGCCGCGATCGAGGACAGTATCGAACGTCTGGTCGCGGTCTGGGAAGGCGACGAGGCGCCCGAGGGGATCGCCGCGTTCTTCGACAAGCGCAAGCCGAACTGGCAGGGCTGAGCGGTCAGGACTTCCTTGCCTCGGACCGGATGTTCAGCCAGTTGCCGCCCAGGATCAGGGCGGCGCCCGCGATCACGGCCATGCCGACGGGCTCGCCATAGAACAGCATCCCGATCATCGCCGCCATCGGCAGGCGTAGAAAGTCGAACGGCATCACCACCGTCGCGGGCGCAACCCGAAGCGCGTTGGCGATGCAGAAATGCGCGCACAATCCGGCGGCGCCGATCAGCGCCACCCACGGCAGCGCGGCAGCGGACGGAACCGAGACGCTGCCGTCGATCCCGGCGCAGACAAAGCCGAAGACGGCCTGCATCACGGTCATCCAGAACAGGATGCACAGGATATGGGTCAGCCCGGTCAGCCGCTTGGTGAAGATATAGGTGGCGGCGAACCCGACCGCCGCCGCCGCTGCCGCGATCAGTCCCGGCGTGATCGGCGCGGCGCCGGGCTGTGCAACCAGCAGGATGCCGGCAAAGCCAAGGCAGGCCGACAGGATACGGGCGCGCGTCAGCCGTTCGCCCAGAAACAGCGGCGACAGCAGCAACGCCCAAAGTGGCGAACTGAATTCCAGCGCAAAGACCTGGGCCAGCGGGATCGTCGCGATGGCGAAGAACCACAGATTCTGCGCGGTGAAATGGGCGATGTTGCGGCCCAGATGCATCATCGGATGGCGCAGTTCGATGACATTCCAGCGGCCACGCAGCGTGATCGCGATCGTCACGATCAACACGCCCACGACCGATCGATAGGCCATGATCTCGAACGTATCCAGTTCCAGCGACACGGCACGCCCCGCGACCGCCATCGAGGTGAACGAGGCGACCGCCCCCAGCATCCAGATCGCCGCAACCAGCGGCTTGCTGTCGGGCCGGGTGATGTCGGGGGCAGAGGTCATGGGCAGGCTCGGTGATCGGATGCGTTCCTGTCGCATCTACAGATTGCGCGGATTGCACTCAATGCAGATTTGAGCGGCGGCTGATTACACCGGACCGGTCGGGGATAGGGAATCTCATTTTCGGCGCGACCGTCCAGCCACAAGAAAGCCCGCCGCGCTGCTGCGCGGCGGGCCTGTTCGATGGCGTCTGGTCCGACAGGGACCGGACCGGCGATCACATCCCCGCGTAAAGCGGGAAGCGGGCGCACAGTTCGGCGACTTCGGCGCGGACCTTGTCCTCGACCGCGCTATTGCCGTCCTCGCCATTCCCGGCAAGCCCGTCCACGACCTCGACGATCCAGCGGGCGATCTGGCGGAATTCGTCTTCCTTGAAGCCGCGCGTCGTGCCAGCGGGCGCACCAAGGCGGATGCCCGAGGTCACGAAGGGTTTTTCCGGGTCGAACGGCACGCCGTTCTTGTTGCAGGTGATATGGGCACGCCCCAGCGCGGCTTCGGTCGCCTTGCCGGTGACGCTCTTGGGACGCAGGTCGGCCAGGCACAGATGGTTGTCGGTGCCGCCCGACACGATGTCGATGCCGCCCTTCATCAGCTCGTCCGCCATGGCCTGCGCATTCTTGACCACCTGTGCGGCATAGTCCTTGAACGACGGCTCCAGCGCCTCGGCGAAAGCGACGGCCTTGGCGGCGATCACATGCATCAGCGGGCCGCCCTGAAGGCCGGGGAACACGGCCGAGTTGATCTTCTTCGCGATGTCGGCGTCGTTGGTCAGGACCATCCCGCCGCGCGGGCCGCGCAGCGACTTGTGGGTGGTGGTGGTCACGACATGCGCATGCGGCAGAGGCGAGGGATGCTGACCGCCCGCGACCAGCCCCGCGATATGGGCCATGTCGACCATCAGATAGGCGCCGACCTCGTCCGCGATCTTGCGGAACGCGGCCCAGTCCCAGACCCGGCTGTAGGCGGTGCCACCGGCGACGATCAGCTTGGGCTTGTGCTGACGCGCGCTTTCGGCGATCGCCTCCATGTCCAGCAACTGGTCCTGCTGGCGCACGCCATAGCTGATGACGTTGAACCACTTGCCCGACATGTTCACCGGGCTGCCATGGGTCAGGTGGCCACCCGAATTCAGGTCCAGACCCATGAATGTGTCGCCCGGCTGCAGCAGCGCCAGGAACACGGCCTGGTTCATCTGGCTGCCGCTGTTGGGCTGGACATTTGCGAATTCGCAGTCGAACAGCTTCTTGGCCCGCTCGATCGCCAGGTTCTCGACGATATCGACATACTGGCAGCCACCGTAATAGCGTTTGCCCGGATATCCTTCGGCGTATTTGTTGGTCAGAACCGAACCCTGCGTTTCCAGCACCGCCCGGCTGACGATGTTCTCGGATGCGATCAGTTCGATCTCGTCGCGTTGACGGCCCAGCTCTTTCTGGATGGCGTCGGCAATGTCGGGGTCGCGGCTGGCCAGCGTTTCGGTGAAGAATCCGGTCTCGCGGGTGGGAGCGTTCATGTCCTTCGCATCCTCTCAGGCTGTGGTCGGCTGAAACTGCGCTCTCATACCGCAACGCCGGTCTGGCGAAAAGCGGCAAAAAGGTTGACCCCGCGCCGGGTGCCTTGCGCGGGCGGGCTTGTCATCGGCGCGGGGGCGTCCGATGCTGCGCCCGGATCAACGAAGGGGCGCGCGCCGCGATGACGCCAGAAGTGCATTTCACCGCCAGCCATGCCGAACCCGCGCAAGAGGCGCTGACGCGGCTGATCGCGCGCTATGGCGACACCCCGCTGGACCGTGCGCAGATGGTCGTCGCACTGGGCGGTGACGGCTTCATGCTGCAGACGCTGCACGCGATGCAGGGGCGCGATCTGCCGGTCTATGGCATGAATCGCGGAACCGTCGGCTTCCTGATGAACCGCTATTCGGAAGATGACCTGCCGCGTCGCCTGCTGGCCGCAGAAGAGGCCGTCATCAACCCGCTGCGGATGCATGCGCTATGTGCCGACGGCACCACCCATGACGCGCTGGCCATCAACGAGGTCAGCCTGCTGCGCGAGGGGCCGCAGGCGGCCAAGCTGCGCATTCACGTGGACGGCAAGATGCGGATGGCGGAACTGGTCTGCGACGGCGCGCTGGTGTCCACGCCTGCGGGATCGACGGCCTACAACTATTCCGCACATGGCCCGATCCTGCCGATCGGGTCCGAGGTGCTGGCGCTGACGGCCATCGCGCCGTTCCGTCCGCGCAGATGGCGCGGCGCCTTGCTGCCGAAATCCGCGCATGTCGATATCGAGGTGCTGACGCCCGACCGTCGTCCGGTGATGGCGGACGCGGATTCGCGGTCGGTCCGCCATGTCACGCGGGTCTCGATCCGCAGCGCCGCGGATATCCGGCATCGGCTGCTGTTCGACCGCGGTCACGGGCTGGAGGAACGGCTGCTGCGCGAACAATTCGTCTGACGGCGCGTGACCCCTTGACCGCCCTACGGTCAGGCGTAAATGGCGCTGGTGGGCGAACCGTCCCGTGCTTTCCCCGAGTTGTCATGATTCCCATTTCCCTGTCGTCCGGCGATCTGCTTGCCGATCGTCGCGCCGACTATGCCGAGGCGCTGCTGCCCGGCGACCCCGACGCCGCCGCCGAACTGTATCTTCAGGCGCTGGACCTAGTGCCCGGATGGGCCGCCGGGTGGTTCCGCCTGGGCGAGATCCGTGCCGATGCCGGGCTGCCCGATGCCGCAATCGCCTTCGAGGCGGCGATTGCCGCCGATCCCGCCGATCGGCTGGGGGCGGGGTTGCGGCGCGACCTGCTGCGCGACCGCTCCCTGGCAGACACGATGCCGTCGGCCTTTGTCGAAACCCTGTTCGATCAATATGCGCCGGCATTTGATGGCGCATTGCTGGATCGTCTGGACTATCGCGCACCGTGCCTGATGGCAAAGATGCTGACCGTGCCGTACGGGCGCGTTCTGGATCTGGGCTGCGGCACGGGCTTGATGGGTGCCGAATTGCGCGCGGGGTCCGAATGGCTGGAGGGCTGGGACATTTCAACGGAAATGCTTCGGGCGTCGCGGCAGAAGGCCATCTATGACCGGCTGGAAAAGCACGACCTGTCCCGGCTGGCGCCGCCGCAGGCGGTCTGGGACGTTATCACGGCCGCCGATGTCTTTGCCTATCTGGGTGCGCTGGAACGGATCGTCGGATGGGTGTCGCAGGCCCTGCGTCCGGGTGGGCGGTTCGCCTTCACGGTCGAGGCGCATACCGGGCCCGAAGCCTATGTCCTGCGCCCGACGCGCCGTTATGCCCACGCACAGGCGCATCTTGCCGAGCTTCTGGATCAGGCGGGATTCGAAGCCCGTTTCATGCCGGGCGTTCTGCGGCAGGATGGCGGCGCGCCGATCCACGGGCATGTGATTCACGCCGTCAAACGGCCTTTGGCCCTGCAAGACCCGCACGGGGCGGGCGGGTCTGCGCAGCATCTGCCAGTCTGAACCCGGCGTTTCAGGCCGCCTGCCGCAGGTATCAGCCGGCGCAGATCTGCTGCAGTGCCAGCCATTGTTCGTCGGTCAGCAGCGGCCGTTCCGGCAACTGGTCACGAAACGCATCGCCCTCGATCAGCGGCAGCACGGATGCGCCGGTCGGGTCGATACTGTTCGCATAGGGTTCAGCCGGAACACCGGCCGATTCCAGCGCTGCCAGCAGGTCGGGTGTGTCCGGGCGCGGCACGGCACGTGACAACAGCTGCTCACCATAGCCGGTCATCGCGCGCTGCGGCAGATCGCCAAGCGTCATCAGTTGCAACGCGGCGCGCAGGCCCGCATGGTCCAGCGCCTCGTGGGCGATCTCGTCGGGATCGGCGGCAAGGCTTGCCGCGACCAGATGTCCGGCCGCGGCTTCGGGACCGGCGGCGCCGTCCAGAAGGTCGTCGCCCAGCACATAGACATCGCCGGGCAGGCGCAGCGCGCCGTTCAGAGGGCCGGGCACCACGCGCAGCAGCGCGTCGTCTTCGACAAGTTGGGGCGCCAGCCAGTCCAGAACCGCCTGGCCCGATTTGCGTGCGCAGACGGCGCCGGTGCTGCGTTCCAGATCGGCCAGTGTCGCCAGACCGATCTGTCGTGCCTGCGCGGGCGGGGCGATCCGGGAGGCATGGCCGATGATCGCGCCGGGAAGCCACATCACCGCGGCGCCAAGCATCGTCATCGCGGCGATGATGGTCAGACCGCCGCGCAGCCGACCCGGATGCGCGCGGTGCGACGCGATGGCGCGGTGCACGCGTTCGATCGCCTCGATCATCAGCCGGTCGTCGATTTCGACCGTCTCGCCCTCGCCTTCGGGGTCTGGCGAATAGATCGCCGGGATCTGGCCGGGGTTCAGGCGGGCAATGGCGGGCAGCGACCAGTGCGACAACGGTGTATCGGATTTCGGATCGGTCAGGATCAGCGTGGCGTCCCCAACCGACACGACCACCTCGCGCAGCCTGGCACGGGGCGTCTCGCGCCACGAGCCCTGAGCCTCGAGCCGTTGAAATTCGCTCAGCGCGGTCATGTCTATCCGGTCTGCCTGTCGTTCAGGCGACCATAGCGCAGGCGCGCATCAGGTCAATCTGATCGCCGGAAGACCGGTCGCGGTCTCGGGGCGCCGTCACTCGGTCGTTCCGGGCACCCGCATGCCTTTTTCACGGGCCAGAACGCGCATCCGATCCTGCAACTTCTCGAAGGCGCGCACCTCGATCTGGCGGATCCGTTCGCGGCTGACATCATAGCGGCTGGACAGATCCTCAAGCGTCATCGGATCGTCGCGCAGCCGCCGTTCCATCAGGATGTCCTTCTCGCGATCGTTCAGAACGTCCATCGCGGCCATCAGCATCTGACGTCTTGTGTCCAGTTCCTCGGTTTCCGCATAGCTGTCGGCCTGATTGGCGTCTTCGTCTTCCAGCCAATCCTGCCATTGTGCGGTCGAATCCCCGTCCGCCGAGCCGACCGTGGCGTTCAACGACGCATCGCCGCCCGACATCCGGCGGTTCATGTCGATCACTTCCTGTTCGGTCACGTTCAGGTCGGTCGCGATCTGGGCGACGTTCTCGGGCCGCAGATCGCCATCCTCCAGCGCACCGATCTTGGACTTGGCCTTGCGCAGATTGAAGAACAGCTTCTTCTGCGCGCTGGTCGTGCCCATCTTCACCAGCGACCAGGATCGAAGGATGTATTCCTGGATCGAGGCGCGGATCCACCACATCGCATAGGTCGCCAGACGGAAGCCGCGTTCGGGATCGAAACGCTTGACGGCCTGCATCAGGCCGACATTCGCCTCGCTGATTACCTCGGCCTGGGGAAGACCGTAACCGCGATAGCCCATCGCAATCTTGGCAGCCAGCCGCAGATGGCTGGTCACCAGGCGGTGGGCTGCCTCGCTGTCCTCATGGTCGGCCCATGCCTTGGCAAGCATGTATTCCTCTTCCGGTTCCAGCAGGGGGAACTTGCGGATCTCCTGAAGATAGCGGTTCAGACCCTGTTCGGGACTGGGGGCAGGAAGATTTCCATAATTTGCCATGACGCGGGGCCTTGTTCAGTGTGAGGGGAAACGCGCGCAGCGCAGACGGGGTTCCGCCGATGCGGCCTTAGCGGTCGCCCGACAAGTGGGACGGCTTGAACCATATTCTGGCGGGGTATCGGGACCAGACAATCTGGGAACGCATCACGATCCTGTCAAGGCATCGCGCCCCCGCAGACTTTCCAGAAGCGCGGCCATGTCCGCCGGCAGCGCGCTGTCGAAGGCCAGGTCGGCGCCGGTGACAGGATGGCGAAACCCCAGATGGGCCGCATGCAGCGCCTGGCGTGGAAAGGCTGCGACCTCCTTTGCCACCGTCCCCAGCGCCCGTGCCGAGGCACGGCGCGCACCGCCGTAGACGGGATCGCCGATCAGGCCCAGCCCGGCATGGGCCATGTGAACGCGGATCTGGTGGGTCCGTCCCGTTTCCAGCCTGCATTCGACCAGCATCGCGCAAGGCGGATGGCCAAACCGTTCCAGCATGCGCGCACGGGTCACTGCGTGGCGCCCCTTGTCGAAATAGACCGCCTGTTTTTGACGGTCGGTACCATGGCGTGCCAGCCGAGAAGTGATCTTCAGCACGCCGCCATCTTCGAAACTGATACCTGGCGTTCCGCGAAGACGCGCGTCCGCGCCGTCGATCACGCCATGCGCCAGTGCAAGATAGCGCCGCTGAGCGCTGTGTGCCTCGAACTGGGCGGCCAGACCGTGATGGGCGCGATCGGATTTCGCGGCCACAAGCAGCCCCGACGTGTCCTTGTCGATCCGATGCACGATACCGGGCCGCTTTTCGCCGCCGATCCCCGACAGGCTGTCGCCGCAATGGGCCAGAAGGGCGTTGACCAGTGTGCCCGACGGGCTGCCGGGCGCCGGGTGAACGACCATGCCCGCCGGCTTGTCGATGACGACAAGGTCGTCGTCCTCGTAGGCGATATTCAGGGGGATCCGCTCGGGCAGGGTGGCGACGGGTTCGGGGTCGGGCAGGGCGATCCGGTATTCCTGCCCCGGCATGACGCGTGCCTTGCCGTCGCGGGCGATGCCGTCCGGTCCGCTGACCGCGCCATCCGCGATCAGCCGCGACAGGCGCGACCGCGACAGCGCCGCTTCCTCTGGCACCGCCAGCGCAAGCGCCTTATCAAGCCGGTCAGGCGGATCGGCCGGGATGGTGACGACAAGGTTCGACATGGATGATGATGATAACGACTGGAACAAGGCTGCGAAAGCGGTTCCCGAACTGCGCTTTCTGAAGTCGCTGGTCACCGGGCTGGCGCTGGTCATGGGGTTGGGGATGATCGCGCTGGTGGCGCTGCTGTGGATTCGGTTGCAGGATGCGCCGCTGCCCGACCTGCCGCCCGAAATTGCCCTTCCGGACGGCGCGCGGGCCGAGGCGGTCACCTTCGCGCGCAGCTATATCGTCGTCGTCACGGGATCCGGCGACGTGCTGATCTATGATCGCGGCGGCGCGCTGCGCGACCGGATCGCACTGCCGCCGCCAGGGACCGCGTCACCCTGAACCGGACGCCGATGATCAATCCTGCCGCTGCGCGGCTTCCAGCGCGTCCAGTCGTGCCTTCAGTTCGGCATTCTCGGTCCGGGCCTTGATGGCCA
This sequence comes from Paracoccus sp. R12_2, assembly GCF_017744015.1. Lineage (GTDB taxonomy): Bacteria > Pseudomonadota > Alphaproteobacteria > Rhodobacterales > Rhodobacteraceae > Paracoccus. The sequence goes on along the minus strand of NZ_JAGHRA010000009.1, from coordinate 107,797 downwards.
TGTCGCGAACCGCCTCGAATTCCTCACGGGTCACGAAGTCCCGGTCCGCCAGAAAGCGGTCGACCCAGCCCTTCATCGCGGTCTCGGCCTCGGATCTGGCGCCTTGGGCGACACCCATGGCGTTGGTCATCAATTGCGAAATATCGTCGAAAAACTTGTTCTGGGTGGTCATCTTGCGGGCCCTTCATCTGGTTCTTGCCCCTTATATGGGCCGCGACCGGATCGGGTTCAATCACCTGCGTCGTGACATCGGGATACGGACGCCGAGGGCGGTTGCGACTTCCCTGCGATCACGCTAGCGTCAGCGCGGCGTGACGCGGAACTCTGCCGTGCGCCGCCTTGCGCGAACCCGATCCATTTCCACGAAGCGGAACCGACAGCATGAACACGCTGACACGAACCCTTGTGATTGCCGCATTGCTGTCGGCCCCGATGGCTGGCGGTCCGGCCCAGGCGCAACAGCAGGGGGGCGAGGCGCCGCCGCCGGCGGTGACCGTCGTCACGCTGGAAAGTGCCGATGTGACGTTGACCTCCAGCTTGCCCGGACGTGTCGCGGCCTCGGCCGAGGCAGAACTGCGCCCGCAGGTCAGCGGGCTGATCACCGAACGGCTGTTCAACGAAGGCAGTGTCGTGGCCGAGGGGGATCCGCTGTATCGCATCGATCCGCGCAGCTACGAGGCGGGCGTTGCGCAGGCCGACGCGGCTTTGGCGCAGGCCGAGGCGCAGGCCGAATCCGCGCGGCGCGAGGCTGACCGCGTGGCGGCGCTGCGCGACCGGCGCGTGGCCAGCGAACAGACCCAGGACAGCGCCATCGCAGCCCGCGACGCCGCCGAGGCGGCGGTGAAGGCTGCCGAGGCACAGCTTCAGTCAGCGCGCATCGATCTGGACCGCACCACGATCACCTCGCCCATCGATGGGGTGATCGGTCTTGCGCAGGCCAGCCAGGGTGCCCTGGTGACGGCCAGTCAGGCCGCGCCGCTGGTCGTCATCCGACGCATCGACCCGGTGCATGTCGATGTCACCCAGTCCGCCGCCGATATCGTGCGCTGGCAGCGTCAGGGCGCGGCGGCGGCGCTGCCGGAAGGCACCGACCGCACCGTGACGCTGAGGCTGGCCGATGGTTCGACCTATGAACATACCGGCTCGCTGACCGCCGCCGAACCGCATGTCGATGAAACCACCGGGGTCATCACGCTGCGGATGGAAGTGCCCAATCCCGACGGTTTCCTGTTGCCCGGAATGTATGTTCTGGCCGACCTGCCGCAGGCGCAGCTGAAGGATGTGGTGCTGGCGCCGCAAGAGGGGGTGACGCGCGATCGTCGCGGCCGCCCGGTGGCGATGGTGGTGAACGATCAGAACGTCGTCGAGGAACGCCAACTCGACATCGTGCAGGATCGCGGCACCGACTGGGTGGTGCGCGAGGGGCTTGCGGCCGGGGACCGGATCGTGGTCGCCGGACTGCAGAAGATCGGCGCGGGCATGACCGTGACCCCCGAGGAACGGACCGAGGCAGAGGCCGACACTGCGGCAGCCGCAGACCGGTCCGCACCGGCAGATGCGGGCGCAGACGCAGGCTCGGCCGAACCCGCGACGCCTGATGAGGATGGCGCGGATCCGGCCGAAGCCGGCGCCGAAGACCCCGCAGGCGGCGGCGCCGAAGCCGCCAGCAACTGAGACAACACCGACCGTCGCGACGCAGACCAGCGAAAGATCAGCAGCCATGGCCCGTTTCTTCATCGACCGTCCGGTATTCGCGTGGGTGATCTCGATCATCATCATGGGGATCGGCGTCCTGTCGATCCTGTCACTGCCGGTGGCCCAGTATCCGCAGATCGCGCCACCCTCGGTGACGGTCCGCGCGAACTATCCCGGCGCCTCGGCCGAAACCGTCGCGAACACGGTCACGCAGGTGATCGAACAGCAGATGACCGGGCTGGACGGGTTGCGCTACATATCGTCCTCCTCAAGCTCGGCGGGTTCGTCCAGCACGACCCTGACCTTCGAGACCGGCACCGATGTCGACATCGCGCAGGTCCAGGTGCAGAACAAGCTGTCCCAAGCCACGCCGCTGCTACCCGAGCCGGTGCAGCGCCAGGGGCTGGAGGTCGAGAAATCCGCGGCGGGCTTTTTGATGGTCATCGGCCTGATCGGGGACGAAAATTACGATCAGACCGACCTTTCCGACTATCTGGTCACCAATCTTGTCGATGATCTCAGCCGGATCGAGGGCGTCGGCGGCGTTCAGGTCTTCGGCGCGAAATACGCGATGCGGATCTGGCTGGACCCGTCCAAGCTGGCCGCCTACGAGATCGCGCCGTCCGACGTCGTGCAGGCGGTGTCCGCCCAGAACACGCAGATCTCTGCCGGCGCGTTCGGCGCCCAGCCCGCGCCCGACGGGCAGCAGCTGAACGCGACCGTGACTGCCCAGTCGCTGCTGTCCACGCCCGAGGATTTCCGCCAGATCGTGCTGCGGGCCGAGGAAAACGGCGGGCTGGTCCTGCTGCAGGATGTGGCGCGTGTCGAGGTCGGGGCCGAAAGCTATACGACCGAGGCGACCTATAACGGCCGTCCATCCTCGGGCATGGCGATCAACCTTGCGCCGGGGGCGAACGCGCTGGACACGGCCGACCGCGTGAAGGAACGGATGGCAGAATTCGCCGAGTTCTTCCCCGAGGGCGTCGACTACGTGATTCCGTTCGACACCTCGCCCTTTGTCGAGATCTCGATCGAAGAGGTTGTGAAGACACTGGTCGAGGCGGTCATTCTGGTGACCGTCGTGATGTACGTGTTCCTGCAAAGCTGGCGGGCGACGCTGATCCCGACGCTGGCGGTGCCGATCGTCCTTTTGGGGACATTCGGCATCATGGCCGCGTTCGGATTCACGATCAACACGCTGACCATGCTGGCCATGGTGCTGGCCATCGGCCTGCTGGTCGATGACGCGATCGTGGTGGTCGAGAACGTCGAACGGATCATGGAGGAAGAGGGATTATCCCCGCGCGAGGCAACGCGAAAATCCATGGGCCAGATCACCGGCGCGCTGATCGGTATTGCGCTGGTCCTGTCGGCGGTGTTCGTGCCGATGGCGTTCTTCGGCGGCTCGACCGGGGTGATCTACCAGCAATTCGCGATCACCATCGTATCGGCGATGGGACTGTCGGTCGTGGTCGCGCTGACCCTGACGCCCGCGCTGTGCGCGTCACTGCTGAAACCGACACATGGCAAGCGCGGCGGGTTGTTCGGCGTGTTCAACCGCGGCTTCGACGGCACGACGCGCGGCTATACCGGCGCCGTCGGTTGGCTGGTGCGACGGCCGCTGCGGATGCTGCTGATATATTCCGCGCTTGGCGCGGTCATGGTGATGCTGTTCCTGCGCACGCCCGAAGGTTTCCTGCCCGACGAGGATCAGGGCATCATGTTCGTGCTGGTCAACGCCCCGACGGGTGCCACGACCGAACGCACCGTCGCGGTGCTGGATCAGGTCGAGAATTATTTCCTGAACGAGGAGTCCGAGTCCGTCGATTCCATGTTCGCTGTCGCCGGGTTCAGCTTCGCGGGCCAGGGACAGAATGTCGGTATCGCCTTCGTCAGACTGAAAGACTGGAAAGAACGTCCCAGCCCGGCGCAATCGGTGCAGGCGGTGGCGGGCAGGGCCTTCGGCGCGCTGAGCCAGATCCGCGACGCCATGGTCTTCCCGATCGTTCCGCCGTCGGTGATCGAACTGGGCAACGTCTCGGGGTTCGATTTCTACCTTCAGGCGCGCGGTGGCCAGTCGCATGAACAACTGACCGAAGCCCGCAACCAGTTCCTGGGGATGGCCGCGCAAAGCCCGCTGATCGCGCAGGCCCGCCCATCGGGTCTGGAGGACGCGTCGCAGTTCCGGCTGAATGTCGATTGGCGCAAGGCCGGTGCGATGGGCGTCACCGCGACCGATGTCGCGAACCTGCTGCAGGTCGCATGGACGGGAACCTATGTGAACGATTTCGTCGATCGCGGCCGGATCAAGCGCGTCTATGTTCAGGGCGAGCCGGATTCGCGTGCCGGACCGTCCGATTTCGAGAAATGGCGCGTGCGCAATGTGTCGGGCGGGTTGGTCCCGTTCTCGAATTTCTCGCAGGGTGAATGGACCTTCGGGGCGCAGGGGCTGACGCGCTATAACGGCATTCCCTCGATGCAGATCCAGGGCAGCCCGGCGCCGGGCGTCAGTTCGGGCGAGGCAATGGCCGAGATCGAGCGTCTGGTTGCGCAACTGCCCGGCGGTTTCGACGTCGCGTGGACCGGCCTGTCGTTGGAAGAACAGGAATCGGGGGATCAGACGACCCTGCTTTACGCCCTGTCGCTGGCGGCGGTGTTCCTGTGTCTTGCGGCGCTGTACGAAAGCTGGTCGATCCCGCTGGCGGTGATCCTGGTCATGCCGATCGGTATTCTGGGCGCGCTGCTTGGCGCGTTCCTTGGCGGGTTCGACAATGGCGTGTTCTTCCAGGTCGGGCTGCTGACGGTCATCGGCCTGACCGGCAAGAACGCAATCCTGATCGTCGAGTTCGCGCGCGAGCAATCGGAATCCGGCGTGCCGCTGTATCGCGCGGTGGTCGAGGCCGCGCGGCAGCGTTTCCGCCCGATCATCATGACCTCGATCGCGTTTTCGCTGGGGGTGTTGCCGCTGGTGCTGTCCAGCGGTGCGGGGGCAAACGGGCGCAACGCCATCGGGGCGACCGTGCTGGGCGGCACGCTGGCCGCAACCGCGTTCGGCATCCTGTTCGCGCCGCTGTTCTATGTGCTGATGCGAAGGCTTCTGGGGCGCAAGGACAAGTATGAGGACGAACCGGCGCAGCAATCCGCGCCGACCTGAGGGAAAGGCCGGCGCCCAAGGGCACCGGCCTTCGATCTACATGATTGTCACGGACAAGGTGTAGCTGGTCGTCGCGCCCGCATCCTCGTCATTGCCCATGTGATAAACGCGGATCGTATAGTCGCCGGAATCCGGCAGCGTCACCTCGCCGTAATTGTTGTCGCTGGTCGAGCTGTTGAAGATGGCCACGCCGTCGCTGCCGGGCGGAAGGATGTTGAAATAGACCGTGCCGTTGCCCGTGCTGCTGTCGGCGGACAGGGCGACGGCCATGCTTTGCCCCTGCCGCGCCCCCACAATGTGATCGTGATAGCCTTGGCCGGTGATCGACCCGGAGGCCGCGCCGTTGTCGTTTCCGGCCGCGAAACGGATTTCCGATCGCTCTTGTGCCATCGCGGCAGGTGCGAAGGGCAATGGCGTCGCCGCCAGAAATGCCGCGATCGCGAAGGTCGTGGTGATGCTGCTGACAATGTTCGTCTTCATGTTGCAGATTCCCGATATGATCTGGACCCGGGCTTCACCGCGCTTCGGCAATCATCTCCGAAAGGGTCGCCCGAAATGAACTTCTCCGTTTATCCCCGCCCGCGCAACTGTCATCTGGTTGACCTGACCCGCCCGACCGGGCTTGATGCCGGTGCAGGCGCGGAGGATTGCGGTGATCGACAAGCTCGAGATGTTTCTGGCGGTGGCCAAGGAAGGGCATTTCGGTCGGGCCGCGCAGACGCTTGGGGTGACGCAGCCGACCCTGTCGGCAGGCATCAAGCACCTTGAGGAACAGCTTGGCGTGCTGCTGATCTTTCGCGGGTCGCGCTTTGGCGGGCTGACACCCGAAGGTCAGGCGGCGCTGATCTGGGCGCGCAAGATCGTCGGCGACACTCGGCAGCTGCGCGAAGAGATGCGCGCGACACGGCACGGCCTGTCGGGACGTCTGCGCATCGCCGTCATTCCCACCGCGCTGACCTGGGTCGCCAAGATCAGCGCGCGTTTCGGGGCCGCGCATCCCAATGTCGGTTTCACGATCCTGTCGCGGACCTCGTCCGAGATCCTGCAGATGATCGACGACCTCGAGATCGACGCGGGCATTTCCTACCTGGACAACGAACCCCTGGGAAAGGTCAGCACCGTTCCGCTTTACGACGAACGCTACATGCTGGTCTGCGAGGCGGGGTCGCCGCTGGCTGCCCGGTCGCGGGTCGCCTGGGCGGATCTGGACGGGGAACGCCTGTGTCTTCTGACCTCGGACATGCAGAACCGGCGGATCATCAACCGCAACCTTGCCGCGGCGGGCGTGACCCCGCAGGCCACGGTCGAGTCCAGTTCCACGGTGGTGCTGGTTTCGCATGTGATGGAGGGCGGCTGGGTCACCGTCCTGCCCGAGGATATCGCGACGTTCCTGAGCATGGGAAAGCCGCTGCGCCTGGTGCCGCTGGAGCGACCCGAGACCATCCACGCCGTCGGTCTGGTCGCGCCCTGGCGCGAGCCGCATACCCCCGTTCTCGAGGCGCTTCTGGCCGAGGCACGGCGGATGGTGTATGATAGATAAATTCTATCGACTGACGGAACTGCATTATTGATTTCCGATCATGGACCCTGTTTGCTTGAGGTCCGAATTTGTCGAAAGGCCAGCCATGACGTTTTCATCGCCAGCCCCGACCGATGAGGAGATTCGGGCGATCGTCGCGCCGATGACCTCACTGGAAGGGCCGCTTCTGCCAATGCTGCACGCGTTGCAGGATGAATATGGGTTCATCCCCGACATCGCGGTGCCGGTTCTGGCGGATGTCTTGAACCTCAGCCGCGCCGAGGTGCATGGCGTCATCAGCTTCTATCACGATTTCCGCAAGTCACCGGCTGGCAATCATATTCTGAGGATCTGCCGGGCCGAGGCATGTCAGTCGATGGGTGGCGAGGCGTTGGCGGAATCGACGCTTGCCCGGCTGGGAATCGGCTGGCACGACACCACGCAGAACGGCGCCGTCACGATCGAGCCGGTCTATTGTCTGGGCATGTGCGCCTGTGCGCCCGCCGCGATGCTGGATGATCGCGTGATCGCCCGGCTGGACCGGGCGCGGATGGACAAGCTGCTGGACGAGGCCGGGGCATGAAGATCTGGGTTCCCATGGACAGCGCCGCCAAGGCCCTTGGTGCGGACGAAGTTGCCGAGGCCATCACCCGCGAGGCCGCATCACGCGGAATTGACGCGCAGATCATTCGCAACGGCACGCGCGGGATGATCTGGCTGGAGCCGCTGGTCGAGATTGACCGCGGCGACGGGCGGCTGGCGTACGGCCCGATTGGCGTCGATGATGTTCCCGCGCTGCTGGACGGGGCCATGGACAGTCTTGGCCCGGTAGAGAATATCCCGTTCTTTGCCCGTCAGACCCGGTTGACCTTTGCACGCTGCGGCATCATCGATCCGCTGGATCTGGACGATTATCAGGCTCATGGCGGTCTGGCCGGGCTGCGCCGCGCCATCGCCATGACGCGCCAGGATATCGTGCAACAGGTCACCGACAGCGGTCTGCGCGGTCGCGGTGGTGCAGGATTTCCGACCGGGATCAAGTGGAAGACGGTGATGCAGGCCGAGGCCGCACAGAAATACATCGTCTGCAACGCCGATGAAGGCGACAGCGGCACATTCGCCGACCGTATGATCATGGAAGGCGATCCCTTTACCCTGATCGAGGGCATGGCGATCGCCGGGATCGGCGTCGGCGCGACGCGCGGCTATGTCTATCTGCGCAGTGAATACCCGGACGCGATCAAGGTCATGAACGCCGCCGTCCGGATCGCGCGGGATCGCGGCATGCTGGGGCAGTCGGTCCTGGGCTCGGATCATGAATTCGACATGCAGATCCGCGTCGGGGCAGGCGCCTATGTCTGCGGCGAGGAAACCAGTCTGCTGAACAGCCTGGAAGGCAAGCGCGGCGTCGTGCGCGCCAAGCCGCCGCTGCCGGCGCTGGAAGGGTTTCTGGGCAAGCCGACCGTGGTCAACAATGTCATCAGCCTGGCCACCGTGCCCGTAATCTTCGAACGCGGCGCAGAGCATTATGCCGGGCTTGGCCACAACAAGTCGCGCGGCACGGCGACCCTGCAGATCGCCGGGAATGTCAGGCATGGCGGGCTGTTCGAGGCCGGCTTCGGCATCACGCTTGGCGAGGTCGTGAACGATATCGCCGGAGGCACCGCCAGCGGCCGGCCGGTCAAGGCGGTGCAGGTCGGCGGTCCGCTTGGCGCCTACATGCCGGTCGAGAAGTTCGACACGAAGATGGGATACGAGGAATTCGACGCCGAAGGCGGGCTGATCGGCCATGCCGGGCTGGTCGTCTTTGATGACAGCGCCGACATGCTGCGGATGGCACGGTTCGCGATGGAGTTCTGCGCCGTCGAAAGCTGCGGCAAATGCACGCCCTGCCGGATCGGCGCCGTGCGCGGTGTCGAGACCATCGACCGCATCGCGGCAGGCGATGCTGCCGCCGCTGACCTGCTGACCGATCTGTGCGAGACGATGAAGGATGGGTCGTTGTGCGCGCTTGGCGGCTTCACGCCCTATCCGGTCATGTCCGCGCTGCGGAACTTTCCAGACGATTTCGCGACCCAGAAGGAGGCCGCAGAATGAAAGACTTCATCATTCCGCAATTTCCGCCCGGTGACGACCGCGACCTGGGAACCCCGGCGCGGTCCGGCGCCCCCGTTTCGCTGCGCGTGGACGGGTTTGATGTGACGGTTCCCGAGGGAACGTCGGTGATGCGCGCGGCCGCACTGGCCGGGATCATGGTCCCCAAGCTGTGCGCCAGCGACAACCTCGAGGCGTTCGGGTCCTGCCGTCTTTGCGTGGTCGAGATCGAGGGACGGCGCGGCACGCCTGCAAGCTGCACCACCCCGGTCGCCGAGGGCATGGTCGTCCATACCCAGTCCAGCAAGGTCAAACGGATCCGCAGGGGCGTGATGGAGCTGTATATCAGCGATCACCCGCTGGACTGCCTGACCTGCGCGGCCAATGGCGACTGCGAATTGCAGGACGCGGCGGGGCAGGTGGGGCTGCGCGATGTGCGCTATACGCCCGGTAACAACCATTTCGACCCGTCGGGCACCGGCGCGCGCAGCCAGTCCGAGGCGCGGCTGCGGATGCCTGTCGATCAGGCCAATCCGCGCTATACGCCCAAGGACGAAAGCAACCCGTATTTCACCTTCGATCCGTCGAAATGCATCGTCTGTTCGCGTTGCGTGCGCGCCTGCGAGGAAGTGCAGGGCACATTCGCACTGACCATCGAGGGGCGCGGCTTTGACAGCAAGGTCAGCGCCGGCACGCCGCTGGACGATTTCCTCAGTTCGGAATGCGTCAGCTGCGGGGCCTGCGTGCAAGCCTGTCCGACCGCGACCCTGCAGGAAAAATCCGTGATCGAGATGGGCACGCCCGAACGGTCGGTGATCACCACCTGCGCCTATTGCGGCGTCGGCTGTTCCTTCAAGGCGGAACTGAACGGCGATCAGCTGGTCCGCATGGTGCCCTACAAGCACGGCAAGGCCAATCGCGGGCACAGCTGCGTCAAGGGCCGTTTCGCCTATGGCTATGCCCAGCACAAGGACCGGATCCTGAAGCCGATGATCCGCGACACGATCGATGAACCCTGGCGCGAGGTCGAATGGGACGAGGCGCTGGCCTTTGCCGCGGGCCGCATGAAGGGCCTGCAGCAGAAATATGGCCGCCGGTCGACGGGGGTCATCACCTCCAGCCGCTGCACCAACGAGGAAACCTATCTGGTTCAGAAACTGGCACGCGCGGTGTTCGGCAACAACAACACCGACACCTGCGCGCGGGTCTGCCATTCGCCGACCGGCTACGGGTTGGGCAAGACCTTCGGCACCTCGGCCGGAACGCAGGATTTCGACAGTGTCGAGAAATCCGACGTGGTCGTGATCATCGGCGCCAACCCCACCGACGGCCACCCGGTCTTTGCCAGCCGGCTGAAGAAACGCCTGCGTCAGGGCGCCAAGCTGATCGTCCTTGACCCGCGCCGCACCGACATCGTGCGCAGCGCCCATGTCGAGGCGTCCTATCACCTGCCGCTGCGTCCCGGCACCAATGTCGCGGTCGTGACCGCGATGGCGCATGTGATCGTGACCGAGGGTCTGGTGAACGAAGCCTTCATTCGCGAACGCTGCGACTGGGACGAGTTTCAGTATTATGTCGATTTCGTCAGCCAGGACCGCCACAGCCCCGAAAACATGGAAGCCCTGACCGGCGTGCCTGCCGCCGATCTGCGCGGCGCGGCGCGGCTGTATGCGACCGGTGGCAATGGCGCGATCTATTACGGGCTGGGTGTGACCGAACACAGCCAGGGTTCGACTACCGTCATGGGCATCGCCAATCTTGCGATGCTGACCGGCAATGTCGGTCGCGAGGGCGTGGGCGTGAACCCGCTGCGTGGCCAGAACAACGTGCAGGGCAGTTGCGACATGGGATCGTTCCCGCACGAACTGCCGGGCTATCGCCATGTGAAACTGCCCGATGTGCGCGAGATCTTCGAAAAGGCTTGGGGCGTCGAGATCGATCCCGAGCCCGGCCTGCGCATTCCCAACATGCTGGATGCGGCCGTCGAGGGGACTTTTAAGGGACTTTACTGCCAGGGCGAGGACATCCTGCAATCCGACCCCGACACCCATCACGTCGCTGCCGGGCTGAAGGCGATGGAATGCGTGATCGTGCACGACCTGTTCCTGAACGAAACCGCGAACTACGCCCATGTTTTCCTGCCGGGCAGCAGTTTCCTGGAAAAGGAAGGCACCTTCACCAATGCCGAACGCCGAATCAACCGCGTTCGCAAGGTCATGGCGCCGCTGAACGGTTACGAGGACTGGGAGGTGACGCAGCTTCTGGCCAATGCGATGGGCGCGAACTGGCACTATACCCATGCCAGCCAGATCATGGACGAAATCGCGGCGACGACCCCCAGCTTTGCCAATGTCAGCTTTGATCTTCTGGACGAGAAGGGCAGCGTGCAGTGGCCCTGCAACGAGGATGCGCCCGAAGGCACGCCGACCATGCATGTCGATCATTTCGTGTCGGGCAAGGGGCATTTCATCGTCACCGAATATCTGGCGACCGATGAAAAGTCGGGACCGCGCTTCCCGCTGCTGCTGACCACGGGGCGGATCCTGTCGCATTACAACGTCGGCGCGCAGACCCGCCGCACCGCGAATGTCGTCTGGCATCCCGAGGATGTGCTTGAGATCCACCCGCATGATGCCGAGCTGCGCGGTGTCAACGAAGGCGACTGGGTGCGGCTTGCCTCGCGTTCGGGCGAGACGACGTTGAAGGCGACGCTGACCGACCGGGTCGCGCCGGGGGTGGTCTATACGACCTTCCACCACCCGGCCACGCAGGCCAACGTGGTGACCACCGACTTTTCGGATTGGGCGACTAACTGTCCGGAATACAAGGTGACCGCCGTGCAGGTCAGCCCGTCGAACGGGCCATCAGACTGGCAGGAAAGCTATAACGAGCAGGCCGAAAGGTCGCGCCGTATCCTGCCTGCGGCGGAATAGCATGACACTGCCGGATCCTCTGGCGGTGGCCAGGGCCACCCATGTTCGTCCGGGCAGCCGGCAGTCGGTTCGCAGAACCTTGCCCGAGGAAACCCCGGTGGCGATGGTCTATGACGGAACGACGCTGGCGGTGATGATGGCGACGCCCGCCGATATCGACGATTTTGCCGTGGGGTTTTCGCTGACCGAAGGTGTCGTGACAGGTCGGGGCCAGATCGCCTCTTGTGACATCGTCAGCCACGATCAGGGCATCGAGGCGCGAATGTGGCTGACCGAGGATCGTGCCGAGGCGCTGTCGGCACGGCGGCGCACGCTGGCCGGGCCGGTCGGGTGTGGGCTGTGCGGCATCGACAGCCTGGCCGAGGCCGCACGCAGCCTGCCGGATCTGCACGGGCATGGCCCCGTCCTTGGCATCGACGAGATTGCCGGGGCGACCGAAAGCCTGCGCGACTGGCAGCCGCTGCACGACCAGAGCCACGCGGTCCATGCCGCCGGTTTCCTGCTGCCGGGTCGCGGAGTCGTTCTGGCGCGCGAGGATGTCGGCCGTCACAACGCGCTGGACAAGCTGATCGGCGCGATGGCGCGGCAGGGGCTGGATGCGGGACAGGGGGCGTTCGTCCTGACCAGCCGTGTCTCTGTCGAGATGGTGCAGAAATGCGCCATGGCCGGGGGCGCCATCCTGATCGCCGTTTCGGCGCCGACCGCCCATGCGCTGCGTCTGGCCGACGGCGGGGGCATCACCGTTGCCGCCTTCGCGCGCGGCGAGGGGTTCGATCTTTTCTGTCATCCCGAAAGGCTGAAGGCCGAGGTTTCCGATGTCGCCTGAGAAAATGGTCATGATGGCCAACCAGATCGCCAGTTTCTTCGACAGCCAGCCCGGCGACGCGGCCGACAAGGTTGCCGACCACCTGCGCGACTTCTGGGAACCGCGCATGCGGACGCAGTTGCTGCAGTATATTCAGGCGGGCGGCGGCGGTCTGAAGCCTTCGGTCGAAGAGGCCGCGCGACGTCTGTGAAACCAGTTGGGCCCGGCGGGGGTTGAGTGGTCGAACCTAAGCCCACGGGAAACCCATGCCGGACAGTGATCCAGCGCCGTCGCAAGACAGACTTTGCGTCATCATGAATCTCGGCTCGGGCCGCAAGGACGGGGCCCAGATCGAAGCCGCGATCGTGGCCAGGCTGAAACCGCGCTTCGCGGCATTCGAGATCCGAAAGACCGCGCGCGGCGGCGATCTGGTCCAGATGGCCCGCAAGGCGGCCGAGGACGGGTTCGACATCGTCGTGGCGGCCGGTGGCGACGGCACCCAGTCCGCCGTTGCCGGGGCGCTTGCCGGGACGGATGTCGCGATGGGCGTCCTGCCGGGTGGCACGTTCAATTACTTCGCCCGCGATCTTGGTGTCGGCGAAGAAATCGACGACGCGCTGGACACGATCCTGAACGCCCGGATCGCGAGGATAGATCTGGGCCGCGTCGAAAACCTGGTATTTCTGAACAATGTCAGCCTTGGGGCCTATCCGCATATCCTGAAGACCCGCGAAACCATTTACCGCCGCTGGGGGCGGTCCCGGATCGCGGCCTACTGGTCTGTGCTGGTGGCGCTGCGCCGGCTGCGCCGTCCGATGAAACTGACCGCGCGCGTGAACGGCGGATCGCGGCAGTTCACCACGGCGCTGGTCTTCGTGGCGCGCAGCGCCTATCAGCTTGACGCCTTCGGGCTTGAGGGTGCGGACGCGATACGCGCGGGCAAGTTCGCGGTGCTGGTGGCGCGGGCCAGGCAGCCGTTGCCGCTGATGCGGTCGGCCTTGCGGCTGGCCTTTGGCATGTCCGCGAAGAACAGCGATTTCGACCTTCTCATCACCGATGAACTGACGATCGAGACACCGAAGCAGCGGCAGCTGATTGCCCATGACGGCGAAAAGACGGTGATGGCGGCGCCGCTGAACCTGAAGGTCTGGCACGATGCGCTGCGAGTATTGCTGCCTGCCGACGGACGAAACAAGACGAAAGACAGCCGGACGTGACCAGGATCGTCCATCTTTCGGATCTGCATTTCGGCTTTCACCGCGAGGAGCTGGTCGCCCCGCTGCTGGACCGCGTCAATCGCGCCGATGCCGGGCTGGTTGTGGTGACCGGCGATCTGACGCATCGCGGGCGGCCCGGCCAGTTCCAGCAGGCGGCCGAATTTCTGGACCGGATCCGACCGCCCGTGCTGGCGGTGCCGGGAAATCACGATGTGCCCTTGTACAACATGCCGGTCCGCTTCCTGTTGCCGTGGGGCGGGTACCGGCAGGCCATCGACCCCGAACTGGCACCGGTCGCGGCCACCGGCTCGGCGCGTGTGCTGGGACTGAACAGCGTCGATCAGTTCTCGTGGCAGCGCGGCGTGGTGCGGCCCGACCAGTTGGCGCGCCTGCTTGGCGGACTTGATCCGCTGGCCACGAACATCGTCGCGCTGCACCATCCGCTTCAACAACTGCCCGGCGTGGACAAGCAGCTTGCGCGTCGCGCGCCCGAAACCTTGCGGTGCCTGGAGCAGCGCGGCGTCAGCATCGTTCTCAGCGGTCATCTGCATGTCTGGGCCGCCGCCGCGCTGCTGAACCGGGGTCATCCGCATCTGCTGCAGATCCAGGCCGGCACCGCATTGTGCGCCCGGCTTGGCGATCTGCAGAACGAGTTCGCCGTTCTGGACATCGACGGTGAAAACCTGACCATCGAACGTTACATCGCCCCCATGGACACGCAGGATTTCCGGCCACCGGCGCGATCACGCCTTCGGCTTTGCGCGGATGGGTGGAGGCCCGCCGATCCGGACGACTTGGTGGCATTTTAGCGGTATTGGCGTGGCCCGGCACACGGATGGCGGGTAATCTGGGACGGTCCCTGCAACCGAAAGTCGTCCGCACATGTCCTTTGCAACCCCTGATGAGCTTTACTTTGCGCGTCTGGTCAACCGCACCCGCGCCGATCTTGGCCTTGACCCGCTGCAGGTCGAACTTTCGCTGAACGGCGCGGCTGACGGTCACAGCCGGTGGATGCTTGCAACCGACAGGTTCGGACATGACGGGCGGGGCGGTTCATCGCCCACCGACCGCATGCGCGACGCGGGTTTCGATCTGTCGGGCGGCTGGATGACCGCCGAGAACGTGGCCTATGTCAGCCTGGACAACCGGGCGGGCCTTGGTGACGAGATCCGGCAACTGCATGACATGCTGCTGAACAGCCCCGGTCACTATGCCAATATCGTCAATTCCGACGCGTCGATGATCGGGATCGGCCTGCAGGTCGGCACCTTCACCTCGGGCGGGCGGGATTATCGGGTGCTGATGGCGACACAGAATTTCGCGGACACGGGCGGCGAGACACGGTTGCAAAGCGACGGGTTCGCCGCTGCCAGCCGCCCCCAGTTCGATGCCGACTGGACAAGCCTCGGTGCATGGCGCGCGGATTTCGACGGGCGCAGTCTGAACGGCGGGGGCGGCGCGGACCGGCTGACGGGAACCGGGGCGAACGACCAGATCAGGGCGGGTGGCGGCCCGGACCGGATTGCGGGCGGTGGCGGTGACGACTGGCTGGTGGGCGGCAATGGCGGCGACCGGGTCGAGGGCGGCTGGGGCAGCGACCGGATCTTCGGGCAGGGCGGGCATGACACGATCTACGGCGGCGGGGGTCATGACAGCATCAGCGGCGAATTCGGCAACGACCGGGTCGATGCGGGGTCCGGCAACGATCTGGTCTCGGGACAGGCGGGCAATGACCGGATCTCGGGCGGGACCGGCCATGACAGCCTGGCAGGCGGGATCGGCAGCGACCGACTGGCCGGCAATGGCGGCGACGATTATCTTCTGGGTGGCGCGAATGACGACACGCTGATCGGTGCAAACGGTGCCGACACTCTGGAAGGCGGCAACGGCCGGGACGTGCTGTTGGGCGGCGCGGGCGCGGACCATTTCGTTTTTGCACAAGGATTTGGACGCGACGAGATCCGCGACTATCAGCCGGGCGTGGATCAGGTCTGCTTCGACGATCTTCTGCCGAACGGTGATGAGGCGTCTTTTCTGTCAGAGAATGCCCGCGATACCTCTCGGGGCGTGCTGCTGGATCTGGGGCAGGGCGACAGCATCCTGTTCGCCGGTCGCGGTCTGGACATCTTCGAGATCGCCGAGGATTTCGTGCAGGTCTGATCCGGCATTGATGCGCCGCTGACCCGGTTCGGCATGTGGTCCGGCGGCCGGTGCGGGCGCAGGTTTTTGTTGAACATGGCGTCTGACGCGCTTATATCGCCACGAAGTCAATCGGGCGACATGGTCATAACAGGCCACAGGAACATGGGTCGGGCGCTGCGCCGCGACCCTTTGTCGTTGCCGCGAGGGGCATCATACAGACCGGCGGAGCCAACCGTCAGGCCAGTCAAACAGACGTAAAGGAAACTGGATTTATATGTGCGCTAAAGCGACCATGGAGGAGTTCGAGGCCCTCCTGAATGAAAGCCTCGACATCGACACGCCCAACGAGGGCAGTGTCGTCAAGGGCCGCGTGATCGCCATCGAGGCGGGTCAGGCCATCATCGATGTCGGCTACAAGATGGAAGGCCGCGTCGATCTGAAGGAATTCGCGAATCCCGGCGAAGACTCCAAGCTGGTCGTCGGCGACGAGGTCGAGGTTTATCTGGACCGCGTCGAGAATGCCCGTGGCGAAGCATCGATCAGCCGCGAAAAGGCCCGCCGCGAGGAAGCCTGGGATCGTCTTGAAAAAGCCTATGCCGATGAAGAGCGCGTCGAAGGCGCCATCTTCGGTCGCGTCAAGGGCGGCTTCACCGTCGATCTGGGCGGTGCCGTGGCCTTCCTGCCCGGTTCGCAGGTCGATGTGCGCCCCGTGCGCGACGCCGGCCCGCTGATGGGTCTGAAGCAGCCGTTCCAGATCCTGAAAATGGATCGTCGCCGCGGCAATATCGTCGTGTCGCGCCGCGCCATCCTGGAAGAGAGCCGCGCCGAACAGCGCGCCGAGGTCATCGCCAACCTGACCGAAGGCCAGACCGTCGATGGTGTCGTCAAGAACATCACCGAATACGGTGCCTTCGTGGATCTGGGCGGTGTTGACGGCCTGCTGCACGTCACCGATATGGCGTGGCGCCGCGTGAACCACCCGTCCGAGATCCTGTCGATCGGCGAGACCGTCAAGGTGCAGGTCATCAAGATCAACAAGGACAGCCACCGCATCAGCCTTGGCATGAAGCAGCTGCAGGACGATCCGTGGGATACCGTCACGCAGAAATTCCCGCTTGGCAGCGTCCATAACGGCCGCGTGACCAACATCACCGATTACGGCGCGTTCGTCGAACTGGAAGCCGGTGTCGAGGGTCTGGTCCACGTCTCGGAGATGAGCTGGACCAAGAAGAACGTCCATCCGGGCAAGATCGTGTCGACCTCGCAGGAAGTCGATGTGATGGTTCTGGAAATCGACGAAGCCAAGCGCCGCGTGTCGCTGGGTCTGAAACAGACCATGCGCAACCCGTGGGAAGTCTTTGCCGAAACCCACCCGTCGGGCACCGTCATCGAGGGCGAAGTCAAGAACATCACCGAATTCGGTCTGTTCGTCGGCCTGGAAGGCGATATCGACGGCATGGTTCACCTGTCCGACATTTCGTGGGACACGCGTGGCGAGGATGCGATCCAGGATTTCCGCAAGGGCGACATGGTCAAGGCCGTCGTCCAGGACGTGGATGTCGATAAAGAGCGTATCTCGCTGTCGATCAAGGCGCTGGAAAACGAGCACATGGCCGAAGCCGTTGACGGCGTGAAGCGTGGCTCGATCGTGACCGTCGAGGTTTCCGCGATCGAGGATGGCGGGATCGAGGTGGAATATAACGGCGTCAAGTCGTTCATCCGCCGTTCGGATCTTGCCCGCGACCGTCAGGACCAGCGCCCCGAGCGTTTCCAGGTCGGTGACAAGGTCGATGCGCGCGTGACCAATATCGACACCAAGACCCGCCGTCTGGGCCTGTCGATCAAGGCGCGCGAGATCGCCGAAGAGAAAGAGGCGATCGACCAGTATGGCAGCTCGGATTCGGGTGCGTCGCTGGGTGATATCCTTGGTGCTGCGCTGAACCGCAACAACTGATCGCGACCCCGTCGCAGCGATTCGGCCCGCCCCCGGCAAGATCGGGGGCGGGCCTTTTTTCGTGTGAAAGGCGGGGTATGCGCCCTGCAAGTGTCTTGCGCGATCCGCATAAAGCTGGCATCGCTATGAAACTGAAGAATTGTTTGATGCGTTGCTGGTTCAGAGGCCCGCAACCTCAGTCGGGCTCGGGCGTCACGAATCCAATCGCCGTGTCCAGGGGAGGACCAGAATGATCCGTTCCGAACTGATCCAGAAAATCGCCGACGACAATCCGCATCTGTTCCGACGCGACGTCGAACGCATCGTGAACACCGTATTCGACGAGATTATCGATGCGATGGCCCGCGGCAATCGGGTCGAGTTGCGCGGTTTCGGGGCATTTTCGGTCAAACGCCGCGATGCACGCACCGGGCGCAACCCGCGCACCGGCCACGCCGTCGATGTCGAGGAAAAGCACGTTCCCTTCTTCAAGACCGGCAAATTGCTGCGTGATCGGTTGAACGGCGACGCCTGACCGGCGTAGAAGGAAGCAGTCGCCCGCAGGTTCCGGCCCGAGCGGGCCCGCCAGTTCAAGGAATTCCGATGCGTTTCATCCGTCTTCTGTTTCTCGCTCTTCTGGCTGTCGTGCTTGTCGCGGTGGCGTTGGCAAATCGCGATATCGTGACGCTTTCTGCCTTTCCGGCCAATTTCGGGCAGTATCTGGGCGGGCGCTGGTCCGTCGATCTGCCGCTGTTCATGGTGATTTTCCTGGCCTTTGCGGTCGGCATGCTGGCTGGTCTGGTCTGGGAGTATCTGCGCGAGGCACATATCCGGCGCCAAGCCCGCCAGCGCAGCGCCGAGATCGCGCGGCTCGAATCCGAGGTTGGTCACCTGCGCCGCAATCATGCCGCGCCGCGCGACGAAATCCTGGCGATCGTCGACAGGCCGAAATCCGCGCCCGCTGCGCGTCCGGTCGCCTCGGCCGAACCCGCACCCGGCACGACCCTGCCCAGCCCACGCTGAGGGCGGGGATGGCGCAGGTCAAGATCTGCGGACTTCGCGACCCCGCGCATGTGGCGACGGCGGTGAAGGGGGGCGCGCGCTATATCGGTTTCGTGTTCTTCCCGCGCTCGCCGCGCGCCGTGACGCCCGATACGGCAAGGACACTTGGCGCGGATCTGCCGCCCGGGGTCGCCAGGGTGGGACTGTTCGTGAACCCTGATGACGCGCTGCTGGACACCACGCTGGCTCTCGCGCCGCTGGACCTGATCCAGCTGCACGGGCACGAGACGCCCGATCGCGTTGACGCGGTGAAGCGTCTGACCGGCCTGCCGGTGATGAAGGCGGTGGGCGTTTCCGGGCCTGACGACCTTCCTGCGCTGACCGAATACGGTCTTGCGGCGGACATGCTGCTGGTCGATGCCAAACCGCCCGCCGATGCGGCGCTGCCGGGGGGCAACGGGCTTTCCTTCGACTGGCGGCTTCTTGTCGGTCGCCGCTGGCTGAGGCCATGGATGCTGGCGGGTGGTCTGACCCCCGACAATGTCGCCGAGGCGATCCGGCTGACCGGGGCGCCGGTCGTCGATGTCAGTTCCGGCGTCGAGACGGCGCCCGGCATCAAGGATGACGGGCTGATCCGCGATTTCATCGCCGCCGCATCTGCGCCCCGGTCGGAACGTTGACGGCAGAATTGCCTGTTTTCCGGGGCGCGACGCGCGCCGACGTGCCAGCGGTCTGCGACCTGCTGTCGGATGATGTGCTGGGCCGCACCCGCGAGGGCGCGGCACCCGTGCATTATCTTGCGGCGTTCGATGCCATGCAGGCCGAAGGGCAGAACCATCTGATCGTCGCCGAGGCGCAGGGCCGGATCGTCGCCTGCTACCAGATCACCTTCATCTCGGGATTGTCGTTGTCGGCCGCGCGCCGCGCCCAGATCGAAGGCGTCCGCGTTGCATCGGACCATCGTGGACATGGCCTGGGCGAGGCGCTGATCCGCGACGCCGAAGCCCGCGCCCGTGCGGCGGGTTGCGCCCTGATGCAATTCACCACCAACCGGTCGCGGGAAGACGCGCATCGCTTCTATGACCGCATGGGCTTCACCCCAAGCCATATCGGCTATAAGAAACCTCTTTAGGCTTCTTCTTTGCCTGAAATACCCATTCCAACCGCGAAGGCAGACCCATGGCCGATGATCTGGTGAACAGCTTCAAGCATGGCCCCGACGAACAGGGCCGTTTCGGCATCTATGGCGGCCGCTTTGTCAGCGAAACGCTGATGCCGCTGATCCTGGAACTTGAAGCCGAGTACGAACGCGCCAAGACCGATGCGGATTTCTGGGCCGAGATGGACGATCTGTGGACCCATTATGTCGGTCGTCCCAGCCCGCTCTATCATGCCGAGCGCCTGTCCGAACGCCTGGGTGGCGCCAGGATCTACATGAAGCGGGACGAGCTGAACCATACCGGCGCCCACAAGATCAACAACGTCCTGGGCCAGATCCTGCTGGCCCGCCGCATGGGCAAGACCCGGATCATCGCGGAAACCGGCGCGGGGCAGCACGGCGTCGCGACGGCCACGGTCTGCGCCCGCTTCGGGCTGAAATGCGTGGTCTATATGGGCGCGCATGACGTTGAACGTCAGGCCCCGAACGTGTTCCGCATGCGCCTGCTGGGGGCCGATGTGGTGCCCGTCACCAGCGGTCGCGGCACGCTGAAGGATGCGATGAACGATGCGCTGCGTGACTGGGTCACCAATGTGCGCGACACGTTCTACTGCATCGGCACGGTCGCGGGCCCGCATCCCTATCCGGCGATGGTCCGCGATTTCCAGTCGATCATCGGCAAGGAGGTCAAGGAACAGATCATGCCGCGCGAGGGTCGGCTGCCCGACACGATCGTCGCGGCGATTGGTGGCGGATCGAACGCGATGGGATTGTTCTACCCGTTCCTTGACGACAAGGATGTCCGCATCATCGGCGTCGAGGCCGGTGGCAAGGGCGTCGATGACCGCATGGAACACTGCGCCAGCCTGTCGGGCGGACGCGCCGGGGTCCTGCACGGCAACCGCACCTATCTGCTGCAGGACAAGGACGGCCAGATCCTGGAAGGGCATTCGATCAGCGCCGGTCTGGACTATCCGGGCATCGGACCCGAGCATGCATGGCTGAAGGATATGGGCCGGGCGGAATATGTCAGCATCACCGATGACGAGGCGCTGAAGGCGTTCCAGCTGTGCTGCGAGACCGAAGGCATCATTCCGGCGCTGGAGCCCAGCCACGCGCTGGCCCATGTGATGAAGATCGCGCCGGACCTGCCTGCCGACCACATCATCGTGATGAATATGTGCGGACGCGGCGACAAGGACATCTTCACCGTCGCCAAGCATCTGGGCGTCGATATCCAGACCTGAGATGCGCCTCTGGCGGCCTGCGGATCGCGGGCCGCCTTTCACCCCTGTGGGTCGGCCACCGCGTGGGCGCGCAGCAGTTCAAGCGGCAGGATGTCAAGCGCCGCCACATGGGTCGCCTCAAGCACGACTTTCGGTGCCGCCAGTTCCTGCGCGGCCTGCATGAAGCGTGCGGCGCACAGGCGCCAGCGGTCTCCGGGTTTCAGGCCGGGAAAGCGGAATTCCGGCCGCGGCGTGCTGAGGTCGTTGCCCAGATACGCAGACATCGCCAGAAACTCTGCGGTGACGATGACGCAGACCGTGTGGCTTCCGGCGTCTTCGGGGCCGGTATCGCAGCAACCGTTGCGATAGAACCCTGTCACAGGGTCCTTCGAACAGGGTTGCAGCACCCCGCCCATGACGTTCAGCGATGGCTCCATCGGTGCCTCCTCGTGTTGATCACAAGGCTAGCGGTCCGCGCGCCCCTCGCCAAGCCCCTCGGTCGCGACGGGGTTCCAGCGGACCCATCGTCCGTGGAAATCGCCGCGGCCCAGATGCCAGCCGCGCGCGTGCCCGTCCCAAATCCGCAGCGTCAAAGCCGCACCCTCGCCGCCATCGGCCTCCATCGCGAAATGCGCGACGGGCGCGGTGGCATCGGCCGCGGCTGCAGCCCCTTGCAACGCGGCTTCGCAGGCGGCCTGCGTCGATTGCGGGAAATACTGCGCGGCGACCGTGTGATAGACCAGCGTCAGCCGTCCCGGCGCCGGGCGGGACAGACGATCCTGCAACCAGCCTGCCGCGTCGCCTGCCGCGACACGCGGGGGGTGGGCGCGCGCAAGGGCCAATGCCGCCCGCAGCCGGGCCAGGCGCGCATCCTGATCGGCCCAGCAATAGGCCATCAGTCGCAGCGCGTCGGTGATCGGGTCGATCGGCCGAAGATCGACGCCCTCGGCGTCGATCACATCGACATCGCCGGTTGGCGCGTCGCCGTGCCAGTCAGGGCGCAGGAACACCTGATCGGGGCGATCGTCGTGTCCGGATACGCCGATGGGGTCGCCGTCAGGTGATGACGGCGCCCTTTTGGACAGGTCGGCGGGAACCGGTGACAGATGGTAAAGCCCGAAATTGAGGTTCAACCCGGCCGAGGCCCCCAATTCCAGCGCCCGGATCGGCAGTCTGCAAAAGGTCTTCAGAAACCGGGCCGCCGCGATGATCGCTGCTGACCGTGCGACCTCGTTCGTCTGTGGCGGGCTGTCCAGCCAGTCCAGAACGGTGTCTTCATGAGTCAGAAGCGCGGCAAGAACTGCCGTCTGATCAACGACGCGTGCGCGATAGGTCGCGGCCAGCGCCGGGTCGGCGCCGGTCAGAACCAGCGCATGCAGCGCGCCGCACAGCCGCAGCGGAACCGAATCCGCCCGGCTGGTCGGATCGCCGGCCCAGCCCAGAACGCGGGCCGCGACCCGGCCGTGATCGGCGTCCAGGATCCGTGCCAGCGACGCACACAGCGCGGCGGTGAACGGGGATCCCAGCGCGGCACAGGATCGCGCCTGATCGCGAAACGCGTCGCGAACCGGCTGATCACTCACTTGAAACGCTCGGTCAGGGCGCGCAGCCGGTCGGCGAAGCTGGCTGGCGGTTCGGCAGAAGGGGCGGCAGGTGCCGCCGCTGGCTTGGGGGACGGGGCCTTGCGTGGCGCGTCCGGGCCGGGGCCAGTCCTGTCGTCGTTACCGGCGGCATGTCCGGTGCCGCTGCGGGGCGGCGCGGTGCGTTGGGCGACCGCGTTCTGAAAGCGGCCGGCATCGCCTGCGGCCAATGCGGCCGCGCCGTCGGAAATGCCGCGCAGCAGGTCGTCCAGCCAGTCCTGATCGGCCTTGGCAAAATCCGACAGCACATAACCCGCGACCCGGTCCTTGTGTCCGGGATGTCCGATCCCCAGTCGAACCCGCGCATAGTCGGCGCCGATGTGCTGATGGATCGACCGCAGCCCGTTGTGTCCGGCATGTCCGCCGCCCTGCTTCACGCGGCACTTGCCGGGTATCAGGTCCAGTTCGTCATGCAGAACGATCACGTCGCCGGGCGTCAGCTTCAGATAGCGCATCGCCTCGCCGACGGCTTGTCCGGACAGGTTCATGAAGGTCTGCGGCTTCAGCAAGGTGACGCGCGTCTCGCCCAGACGACCCTCGGCGGCAAGGCCCTGGAACCGGGACTTCCATGGTCCCAGCCCGTGGTCCTCGGCCACGCGATCCAGCGCCATGAAGCCGATATTGTGCCGGTTCGCGGCGTATTTCGCGCCCGGATTGCCCAGGCCCACGATCAGTTTCATGCCCGTCTCCTGCCGTCATGCCAGACATATGGCTTTCGTCGAATTTCGTTCCATCCCTTGCGGCGGACCTTGCCGGTTACTAAGACTCTGTCAACCTTTCGCGGCTAAGAGATGGGATCAAGCCCGGTCGAATCGCGGCACCAAGGGACAACAGGCAAGGACAGAACATGAGCGATCCGGCAGAATTCTACATGAACACCCTCGTGCCCATGGTGGTGGAACAGACCTCGCGGGGCGAGCGTGCCTATGACATCTTCTCACGACTGCTGAAGGAACGGATCATCTTCGTTTCGGGGCCGGTCCATGACGGCATGTCCACGCTGATCTGTGCGCAGCTTCTGTTCCTTGAGGCGGAAAACCCCTCGAAGGACATCAGCATGTATATCAACAGCCCCGGCGGTGTGGTGACCTCGGGCCTGTCGATCTATGACACGATGCAGTATATTCGCCCGCGCGTCTCGACGCTGGTGGTGGGGCAGGCGGCCTCGATGGGATCGCTGCTGCTGGCCGCGGGAGAACCGGGGCTGCGCCATTCGCTGCCCAACAGCCGGGTCATGGTCCACCAGCCCTCGGGTGGTTATCAGGGCCAGGCGACCGATATCCTGATCCACGCCCGCGAGACCGAGAAGCTGAAGCGCCGCCTGAACGAGATCTATGTGAAACATACCGGCAAATCGCTGGAAGAGGTCGAAGAGGCGTTGGAGCGGGATCGCTTCATGTCGCCCGACGAGGCGAAGGAATGGGGCCTGATCGACGAGGTTCTGGAGCCGCGCGGCAAGGCCGAACCCGAGAAGAAATAGCCTTTATGGGGATTGTGACGCGGCGACGTCACCCCTAACATGGCGCGAATTCACCGTGGCGATCCCGACGGACGCCCGGAAGATCACCGAAGCGGTGCGCGGAAGGGAAACCGGCATCGCCCGCGGGTCGGCAGACCGGCGGCAAGCAAGGAAGTGGACGATGGCGAACCAGTCCGGCGGCGACAGCAAGAACACGCTTTACTGCAGTTTCTGCGGCAAGAGCCAGCACGAGGTACGCAAGCTGATTGCGGGCCCGACCGTGTTCATCTGCGATGAATGCGTCGAGCTGTGCATGGACATCATCCGCGAGGAAACCAAGTCCACGGGTCTGAAATCCGGTGAAGGCGTGCCGACACCGCGCGAGATCTGTCAGGTTCTTGACGACTATGTGATCGGGCAGGAACACGCCAAGCGCGTCCTGTCGGTCGCCGTTCATAACCACTACAAGCGTCTGAACCACGCATCGAAGGCCGATATCGAACTGGCCAAGTCGAACATCCTGCTGATCGGCCCGACCGGCTGCGGCAAGACGCTGCTGGCGCAGACCCTGGCGCGCATCCTGGATGTGCCCTTCACGATGGCCGACGCAACGACGCTGACCGAGGCCGGGTATGTCGGCGAGGATGTCGAGAACATCATCCTGAAGCTGCTGCAGGCCAGCGAATACAACGTCGAACGCGCGCAGCGCGGCATCGTCTATATCGACGAGGTCGACAAGATCACCCGCAAGTCCGACAACCCGTCGATCACCCGCGACGTGTCGGGCGAGGGGGTGCAGCAGGCCCTGCTTAAGATCATGGAAGGAACCGTCGCCAGCGTTCCGCCGCAGGGCGGTCGCAAGCACCCGCAGCAGGAATTCCTGCAGGTGGACACGACCAACATCCTGTTCATCTGTGGCGGTGCCTTCGCGGGGCTGGACCGGATCATCTCGCAGCGCAACAAGGGCACGGCGATCGGCTTTGGCGCGACCGTCAAGGACAATGACGAACGCGGCGTCGGCGAGGTGTTCAAGGAACTGGAGCCCGAGGATCTGCTGAAATTCGGCCTGATCCCGGAATTCGTCGGCCGTCTGCCGGTGATCGCGACGCTGACCGATCTGGACGAGGAAGCGCTGATCATCATCCTGACCAAGCCGAAGAACGCCTTGGTCAAGCAGTATCAGCGCCTGTTCGATCTGGAAGGCGTGCAGCTGACCTTCACCGACGACGCACTGAACGCGATCGCCAAGCGGGCCATCTCGCGCAAGACTGGTGCGCGCGGTCTGCGCTCGATCATGGAGGACATCCTTCTGGACACGATGTTCGATCTGCCGGGCATGGACAGCGTCGAGGAAGTCGTGGTGAACGAGGATGCGGTCGACAACGCCTCGGTCAAGCCGCTGCTGATTCACGCGGATCAGAAAAAGGAAAGCGCGTCGGCCGGTTGACGAACCGGTCGCGCGGCGCATCCGGGCGACGCGCGATGCGCGTGACCTGAAACGGTTGCCGCATTCCCAAGGATGGTTGGTTCGCGATGCCGCCAAGGCTGGACCTTCCATGGAAGTTGCGCCATATCTCGGACAGTGCTTGAAGGAAGAGGTTCACAGCCATGTCGTTTCTGCTTCGCGCCCTGACCTGGTGGAACAGCCAGACCATAAACACGCAGGTCTGGACCTGGCGGAACGGCACCAAGGTCGGCGAGGATGATCAGGGCAACATCTTCTACCAGAACAAGGACGGTTCGCGCCGCTGGGTGATCTTCAAGGGCGAATCCGAGGCAAGCCGGGTCAGCCCGGACTGGCACGGCTGGCTGCACCACACCTGGGATCAGCCGCCGACCAGCGCGCCGCTGGCCCGCAAGCCGTGGGAACAGCCGCATGTGCCGAACATGACCGGCACGCCCGCAGCCTATCATCCCGAAGGGTCGCTTTACCGTGCCGATCCGGTTGCGCGCAAAGACTATGATGCGTGGCAACCCGAATAGATGACGACTGCGGCCGAGCATCGCGCCGAACAGCGGGCAGAACTGCTTGCCGGGTTCGCCGTTCTTGTCGTTGCGGCAGGGTTCATCGCCTGGGCACTTGGCGGCGATCTGTTGCCGGGAAGGGCCGGCTATGATGTGACCGCCTCGTTTCCCGATGTCGATGGTGTCGCGGCGGGAACCGAAGTGCGGCTGGCCGGGGTCAAGATCGGCCGCGTCGCGTCCGTGTCGCTGAACCCGCAGACCTACATGGCCGACGCCACGCTGCGTATCCCTAATGAGATCGTGCTGCCCGCTGACAGCGCCGCGATCATCCAGTCCGACGGGCTGCTTGGCGGTGCCTATATCCAGATCCAGCCGGGCGGCAGTCTGGACAATCTCGCACCCGGTGACGAGATCGAGGATGTGCAGGGGGCGGTCAGCCTGATCCAGCTGATGATGAAGTTCGTCGACAGCCAATCCCAGGACGAAGGGGCCGCGCCTTGATGATCCGGGCGCTGATGATCGCGTTGCTGATCGGGACACCCGCGGGCGCACAGGACGTGGCGCGCGCCGGCGGCGCGTTGCTGCGGGTTCTGGACAAGGTCTCGGGCCGAACCGCCGATCTTGAACTGCAGGTCGGCGATGCGGTGCGTCACGGCCGGCTTGAGGTCAGGCTGGGCGAATGCCGCTATCCGGCAAGCGATCCAAGCTCGGACGCTTTTGCGCAGCTGACCATCGCCGATCTGTCCCAGAACGTCACCCTGTTCAGCGGCTGGATGATCGCCAGCTCGCCCGCGTTGTCCGCGCTGGACGATGCGCGCTATGACGTCTGGGTGATTTCCTGCCAAAGCTGACGGTCGCTCAGGATCGGGGCGGCATTGAAATCCGCACGATGTCTCAGCGCCTCTGACAGCCTTCGATGATAGACGGCACGGGGTATTTCGATCCCGCCCATGCGTGCCAGATGCGGCGTCAGGAACTGGGTGTCGAACAGGCTGAACCCGCAACGCGACAGGTGCGATGACATCCACAGCAGGGCCATCTTCGATCCGTTGGTCCGTGCCGAAACCATCGATTCCCCGAAAAACGCGCCGCCCAGTGTGACGCCGAAGATGCCGCCCGCGAATTGACCGTCATAGCGGACTTCCAGCGCATGGGCGTGGCCGCCCCTGTGGATGTCGCGATACAGCCGGACCAGCGGCGCATTGATCCAGGTCACGTCGCGTGCCGCGCAGGCGGCCACCATCGCGTCGAAATCGCCATCCGGATGCGCGGACCAGCCGCCACGACGCAATTCGCGTCGCAGCGAACGCGAGGCATGAACGCCGCCCACCGGCAATACGCCCCGCATCGGCGGATCGAACCAGTAAAGACGTGGATCATCCGCGCTTTCGGCCATCGGAAAGACCCCGCGCGCATAGCCCGACAGCAGTTGCGCGGCGGTCAGCATCCGGCCCGCGTCAGCCGAATTGCTTTTCCAGCCAGCGTTCCAGCCAGTGGATCGAATAGGCGCCGGACTGGATGTCGGGTTCCTGCAGCAGGGCGCGGAACAGCGGCATCGTCGTGTCGACGCCGTCCACAATCATTTCGCCCAGGGCACGGTCAAGACGGGCAAGGGCCTCGGTCCGGTCCCGGCCATGAACGATCAGCTTGCCGATCAGGCTGTCGTAATAGGGCGGGATGGAATAGCCCTGATAGAGGGCGGAATCCACGCGCACGCCCAGCCCGCCCGGTGCATGATACTGCGTGATCTTGCCCGGACAGGGGCTGAAGGCGGGCAGTTTCTCGGCATTGATGCGGACTTCGATGGCGTGGCCGCGGATCGACAGGCTGTCCTGTTCGAACTCCATTTCCTCGCCCGCCGCGACACGGATCTGCTGGCGGACCAGATCGACACCGAAAATGGCTTCGGTGACCGGATGTTCGACCTGCAGGCGGGTGTTCATCTCGATGAAATAGAACTCTCCGTCCTCGAACAGGAATTCGATCGTGCCGGCGCCGGCATAGCCGATCTTGGCGACCGCGTCGGCGCAGACCTTGCCGATCCGCGCGCGTTGTTCGTCGGTGATCGCGGGGCCGGGGGCCTCTTCCAGAACCTTTTGGTGGCGGCGCTGCAGCGAACAGTCCCGTTCGCCCAGATGCACCGCGCGGCCCTTGCCGTCGCCGAACACCTGGATTTCGATATGGCGCGGCCTTTGAAGATATTTCTCGATATAGACATCGGGGTTACCGAATGCGGCCTTGGCCTCGGCGCGGGCGGTGCGGAACGCGGACTCGAGGCCCTTTTCGTCCTGCGCCACCTTCATGCCGCGCCCGCCGCCGCCGGCGGTGGCCTTGATGATCACCGGATAGCCGATCTGCGCCGCGACCGTCTTGGCGGTGTCCATGTCATCGACGCCGCCATCGCTGCCCGGTACGCAGGGCACGCCAAGCGCTTTCATGGTGTCCTTGGCGGTGATCTTGTCGCCCATGATGCGGATATGTTCGGCACGCGGACCGATGAAGGTCAGGTCGTGATCCTCGACCATCTGCACAAAGGCGGCGTTCTCGGACAGGAAACCATAGCCGGGATGGATGGCCTGCGCGCCGGTGATCTCGCAGGCCGAGATGATCGCGGGCATCGAGAGATAGCTGGCCGAAGATGGGGCGGGGCCGATGCACACGGATTCGTCGGCCATGCGCACATGCATCGCGTCCGCGTCTGCCGTGGAATGGACCGCGACCGAGGCGATGCCCATTTCGCGGCAGGCGCGGATCACGCGCAGGGCGATCTCGCCCCGGTTGGCGATCAGGATCTTGTCGAACATCAGGCCCTCACTCGACGACCATCAGGGGGGCGCCGAACTCGACCGGGCTGCCGTCATCGACCAGGATCCGCTTGACGGTGCCCGCGCGCGGCGAGGGGATGTGGTTCATGGTCTTCATCGCCTCGACGATCATCAACGTCTCGCCCTCGGCCACGCTCTGACCGATCTGGACGAAGGCTGCCGCGCCGGGTTCGGGCGACAGATAGGCCGTGCCGACCATCGGCGATGTGACCGCGCCGGGCAGGCTGGCCGGATCTTCGCTGACGCCGGCGGGGGCCGGGGTGGATGAGGCTGCGGAAGCGGGGTGCGGTGCTGCGGCGGGTGCGGGTGCCGCGGCGGGTGCGCTTGCATAGGTGACCTGCTTGCCGTGCTTCGACAGGCTGACGGTCAGCCGGTCGTGTTCGCCGTATTCGCGCTTGACCGAGATCTCGCTCAACTCGCTGGCGTTCAGCAATTCGGCCAGCGACTGGATGAAGGCCACGTCGCCTTCGTGATGCGTGCCGTTGTCGGAATCGTTGCTCATGCCGTCCTCTGCCGTGTTCTGGTGCCGCCATTTGTCGCATTCGCGGCGGTTCGGTCGCTTATAGCCCCGGAAAGTGGTCAAGGGGAAGGGATTCGCGTCAGAGAGGATTCGCCCCGGCTACTTTCTTGCCGCCTTCTCGGTGATCCCCGAAACGCCTTCCCGCCGCGCAAGCTCTGCCTCGACATCGGCAAGCGTCAGGTCGCGGGCGGCCAGCATGACCAGCAGGTGATACAGCACGTCGGCGGCTTCCGAGGTCAGGCGCTGACGATCGCCCCTGACGGCTTCGATGATTGCCTCGATCGATTCCTCGCCGAACTTCTCGGCGCATTTTTCGGGGCCGGTTGCCAGCAGCTTCGCGGTCCAGCTGCCGTCGGGATCGGCGGTCCTGCGGGCCGCAATCGTGTCTGACAGGCGTTGCAGGGCGGTCATGTCAGCCTCATCGGGATGCCGGCGGCGGCCATGTGGGCCTTGGCCTCGGCGATGGTGAAGGTGCCGAAATGGAAGATCGAGGCGGCCAGCACGGCGCTGGCATGGCCTTCGGTCACGCCCTCGACCAGGTGATCCAGCGTGCCGACCCCGCCCGAGGCGATGACCGGCACGTTCACGGCATCCGCGATGGCGCGCGTCAGCGGCAGGTTGAACCCCGCGCGTGTGCCGTCGCGGTCCATGCTGGTCAGCAGGATTTCGCCCGCGCCCTTCGCCGCCACCGTTCGGGCGAATTCGACGGCGTCGATGCCGGTCGGCTTGCGTCCGCCATGGGTGAAGATCTCCCACCGGCCGTCGGCGACGGTCTTGGCGTCGATCGCGCAGACGATGCACTGGCTGCCGAAGCGGTCGGCGGCGGCGGCCACGACATCCGGATCGGCGACGGCGGCCGAATTGAAGCTGACCTTGTCGGCGCCGGCCAGCAGCAGGGCGCGGACATCGTGGTGGGTGCGTACGCCGCCGCCCACCGTCAGCGGCACGAAACACTGTTCGGCGGTGCGGGTGACCAGATCGAACATCGTGCCACGGTTCTCATGGGTGGCGTGAATGTCCAGAAAGCAGATTTCGTCCGCGCCGGCGGCGTCATAGGCCCTTGCCGCCTCGACGGGGTCGCCGGCGTCGATCAGATCGACGAAATTCACGCCTTTCACGACGCGGCCGTCCGCCACGTCCAGGCACGGGATGATCCGGGTTTTCAGCATGCGTCTGGTTGCCCTTGCTGCGGTCGCGCCGGTTCTAGTTCGAAAATTCCTCGCCGACCAGAGCCGTGATGAGGCGCCGGGCGGCGCAGCGATGCGTGCCGGGCATAGCGACCTTGCACGATCCGGGGCTGGTCCGCCCGTCGCGCCCGGCCATATAGGGCACATAAGAGACAGACCAGCCGGGTCCTGATGTAAAGGATGATGAATATGCGCGACGCATCGAATAACGCCACCGCCGCAGGGATCGAATATCTTGCCGACGGTCTGGGTGCATTGACCGCCGCGCCCGCGCGCGCAAACCGGGCTGATGCCATCAGCGCAGGCGCGGATGCGCTGGCCAGCGGCCTTGACAGCTTCGCCGCAATAAAGTCCGACCCCAAGTCCGCGCCGCGTCGGTCGCGCGGGCCGAATGCCCGCGGCTGGCTGAATGCCCCGGTCGGGCTGGGTGTGCCGGGCTAGGCCGATCCGGCACCGTCGTGTCGCAGCGCGGTCAGCGCCTGCGACAGATCCAGCGCGCCATCATACAGTGCCCGGCCCGAAATCGCCCCCGCGATTACCCGGGTCCGCGCCAGCGCCTGAAGATCATCCATTGACGACACCCCGCCCGAGGCGATCACCGGAATGCTGACCGCGCGCGCCAGCGCCTCGGTCGCCGGGATGTTCGGCCCCTGCATGGCACCGTCACGGTCGATATCGGTGTAGATGATCGCGGCGACGCCCGCGTCTTCGAACCGGCGGGCCAGATCGGTTGCGGTGATCGTCGTCTCGGTCGCCCATCCGCGCGTCGCCACCTTGCCATTGCGGGCGTCGATCCCGACCGCGATCCGACCGGGAAACGCATCCGCCGCCTCGCGCACCAGATCGGGGTCTTCGACCGCGACGGTGCCCAGAATGACCCGGCGCAGTCCGCGCGACAGCCAGGCCTCGATGGTTGCGATGTCGCGAATCCCGCCGCCAAGCTGCGCGGGGATGTCGATGGCATCCAGAATCGCCTCGACCGCAGCGGCATTGACCGGCTTTCCCTCGAACGCGCCGTTCAGATCGACCAGGTGCAGCCATTCTGCGCCTGCATCCTGGAAGGCGCGGGCCTGGGCGGCCGGATCGCTGCCGAAGACGGTCGCCGCTTCCATGTCGCCGCGCAGCAGGCGCACGCAGTTGCCGTCTTTCAGGTCGATGGCGGGATAGAGGATCATGTTTTCGCTTTCGGTCGTCAGAACGCGCCTTCTTTGGCATGTCCCACAGCCAAGGGGAAGGGCGCGACCTCACGTCAGGCTTGCCGGAACGCGGCGCTGCAGTCAGGATTCGGGCGAGGTATCCCGAGGAGGACTGATCATGAAGTTGCTTGCTGCCGCCACCGCCTTTCTGCTTGCCGCCACCGCTGCGGGCGCCGATCCCATCGAGGGCGTCTGGCAGACCCAGCCGGATGAGGGGGCGTTCGCCCATGTCACCATTGCGCCCTGCGGATCCGCGTTCTGCGGCATGATAAGCCGGACCTTCAAGGACAAGAGCGAATACAAATCCCCCAATATCGGCCGTCAGATCGTGATCGACATGGCCGCGCAGGGTGGCGGGAACTATGAAGGCAAGGTCTGGCGACCCGCCAACAACAAGGTCTATCAGGGCAAGGCCAGCGTTGCCGGCGACCGGATGAGCCTGTCGGGCTGCGTCGCGGGCGGGCTATTTTGCAAAAGCCAGACCTGGGTTCGCATCCAGTAGATCGGCCGCCGGAAATGCGTCGGATGTGATCGGCGCGTGATGGCGTGGCTTGAACGTGGATCGGTCCGGGCTAAGCTGGTCCGATCCGCTGATCCGAGGACGCCATGCCGAACAAGGTCGTTTCGCCCCGCGATGCCGCCGCCCTGATCCATTCGGGCGATACGGTGACGACGTCGGGCTTTGTCGGTGCCGGGGTGCCGGACGGGTTGCTGAAGGCGGTGGCTGATCGATTCGAGGCCGCAGGCGAGCCACGCGATCTGACACTGATCTTCGCGGCGGGGCAGGGCGATGGCAAGGGGCGCGGGCTGGACCGGCTTTGCGCGCCCGGCCTGGTCGCCCGCGTCATCGGCGGTCACTGGGGTCTGATCCCCGCCCTTGGCGCGCGCGCGGTGCGGGGCGAGATCGCCGGCTGGAATTTTCCGCAAGGCGTCATCAGCCATCTGTATCGCGATATCGCCGCGGGCAAGCCGGGAACGCTGACCCATGTCGGGCTGGAAACGTTCGTGGACCCGCGGCTTGGCGGGGGCAGGATCAGCGACGCCGCGACCGACGAACTGGTCCAGTTGATGACGATCGATGGGACCGAACGTCTGTTCTATCGCGCGATGCCGATTCATGTCGCGCTGCTGCGCGGCTCGACCGCGGACGAACGCGGCAATGTCACGATGGAACGCGAGGCCCTGATCCTGGACAATCTGGCGCAGGCGATGGCGGCGCGGAATTCGGGCGGCGTGGTCATCGTGCAGGTTGACCAGATCGTCGCGGGCGGCAGTCTGTGCGCGCGCGATGTCGTCATTCCCGGCGCGCTGGTCGATGCCGTGGTCGTGGCGCCGCCCGAACTGCACCCGCAGACCTATGCCACGCAGTATAACCGTTACTTCACCGGCAGGTTTCGCGCGCCGCAGGACGGGACCACGCCCTTGCCGCTGGACATCCGCAAGGTGATCGCGCGGCGCTGTGCGTTCGAACTGCCCATCGGCGGGGTCGTCAATCTGGGCATCGGCATGCCAGAAGGCGTCGCCTCGGTCGCCGCCGAGGAAGGCTTGCTGGACCACGTGACGCTGACCGCCGAACCCGGTGTGATCGGCGGCCAACCCGCGTCGGGGTTGGACTTCGGCGCGGCGATCAACACCGAGGCGATCATCGCCCAGAACCAGCAATTCGACTTCTATGACGGCGGCGGGCTGGACATGGCCTGCCTGGGCATGGCCGAGGCCGACCGTCACGGCAACGTCAATGTCAGCCGGTTCGGAGCCCGGCTGGCCGGGGCTGGCGGCTTCATCAATATCAGCCAGAACGCGCGACGGCTGGTCTTCGCGGGCACCTTTACCGCAGGCGGGCTGGACATCGCGATCGGTGACGGGCGTCTGACGATCCGAACCGAGGGACGGGCGCGGAAATTCATCGAGACGGTCCAGCAGATCACCTTTTCGGGCAGCCGGGCGCGCAAGCTGCAACGGCCGGTGATGTTCGTCACCGAACGCTGCGTGTTCGAGTTGCATCCCGACGGGCTTTGCCTGACCGAGATCGCGCCCGGGATCGACCCGGATCGCGATGTCCTGCCGCTGATGGGTTTTGCACCGCTGATGGACCGGCCCGCCCAGATGGACCCGCGCATCTTCCGCGATCAGCCGATGGGGTTGCGCGATCAGATGCTGGATATCCCGCTTGGCCGGCGGGTCCATTTCGACGCCGGCCGGGACATGCTGTTCATCAACCTGTCGCGCATGACGATCAGGGACGCCGACGACGTGGCATCCGTGCGCCGCGCCGTCGAGGCCGAGATCGGCGGGCTGGGCCGCCGCGTCGATGCCGTCGTCAACTATGACCTGACCCGCATCGACGACCGCGTGTCCCATGACTGGTCCGAGATGGTCGGCGATCTGGAAACACGCCTGTATGGCCGGGTGACGCGCTATTCCTCAAGCGCGTTCCTGCGCCGTCGCCTGGGCGAGACGTTGCAGGCGTGCCGACATTCGACCATCTATGACAGCGAGGCGGCGGCACGCGCTGCACTGCGCGACAATTAGGCAGGCATCCTGCCCGTCACGCGAAAGTGACGCGGCAGGCTTTGGGTGAAAACTGCTGTCGAAGCTATGCTGTTCTCTATGGGCCAGCATTTCGCGATGACATTCAGGACCGTCTTTTCCGCCGTGGTTCTGATGGGACTGGCGCTGGTTGCCGCAGGGCCGGCCGACGCGCAGCAGTCGCGCCGGTTCAGCCACTGCATCGCGATCGCCGATGCCGCGCCGGGGATCGAATATCTGCACCGGGCGGCATGGACCGATCCCGCGCCGGAAGGCGCGGTCCGCATCCATTATGTCGGGCATTCGATGTTCCTGATCCGCACCGAGGACGGCGTGTCGATTGTCACCGACTATAACGGCAATCTGGGGATGACCGGGTTTCGCCCGGATGTGGTGACGATGAACCGTGCCCATTCCTCGCACTGGACCGACCTGGTCGAGGATATCCCGCATGTGTTGCGCGGCTGGTCCGAGGACAGCTTCGGCGTCGCCGCCGATCATCATCTGGAACTGGGCGAGGTGCTGATCCGCAATGTGACCTCTGATATCCGCAGTTGGGGCACGGTCGAGGAAAACGCGAACTCGATCTTCGTGTTCGAGACGGCGAATCTGTGCATCGCGCATCTGGGCCATCTGCATCAGGAACTCAGCGACGCGCAATATGCGGCGCTGGGGCGGGTCGATGTGCTGATGGTGCCGGTCGATGGCAGCTATACGATGGATCTGAACGCGATGATGCGCGTCGTCGCACGGCTGCGCAGTTCGGTCGTCATCCCGATGCACTGGTTCGGCCCCTCGCGGCTCGAGGCGTTTCTGACCGGAATGTCGGATCAGTTCCTGATCCAGCGGGTGGGCGGCAGCGAATTGACGATGTCGCTGTCCAGCCTGCCCCGACAACCCACGGTGATGGTGCTGGACCCGCAGCCGCTTTCGGATTGAAGGTCAAGCAAGCCGTTCGGTCACGCGTGATGATGCGTGCCCCGGCCGGGGCTGTCTCGCCATTCCCCTGCTTCAGGCCATGGATGTCCGGCTGTGATCAGGCACCCATCGCCTGACAGCATTCCGAGTACCGAGCCTGTTCCATCGGACGGTCCGAATTCCGCCGTTTCCTGTTTGGACCGCGCGTCAGCCGGCCCGCCATTGCGAGATGCAGGGGATCTTGTCGCGGTCGCAGCGGTCGGCGTATTTGCGCGCGATCTCCTGCACCTCGGCAAGCAGGCCGTCCTGCAGCTTGATGGGGTCAAGCCCCAGCCCCAGGAAGCGGTCGTTGGCGACGTGCAGATCGTTCTCGTCAGCCTCGTTGCGCGGATTCTTCAGGAACGCGACCTCGACCCCGGTCTGGTCGGCGATCATTTTCGCAAGATCGCGGACCCGGTGCGTCTCGGTCATCTGGTTCAGGATATTCACCCGGTCGCCCCGCGCGGGCGGGTTGGTCAGCGCAAGCTCGATGCAGCGACAGGTATCCTGGATGTGGATGAAGGCGCGGGTCTGCCCGCCGGTGCCGTGCACGGTCAGCGGATAGCCGATCGCCGCCTGCATCAGGAAACGGTTCAGGACCGTTCCGTAATCGCCGTCGTAGTCGAAGCGATTGATCAGCCGCGGGTCCATCCGGGTTTCCTCGGTCTGCGTGCCCCAGACGATGCCCTGATGCAGGTCGGTGATCCGCACCCCGTCATTCTTGTTGTAGTAGAAGAAGAACAGCTGATCCTGGGTCTTGGTCATGTGGTAGATGCTGCCCGGATTGGCGGGATACAGGATCTCTTGCCGATGGGGGCCGTTCTCGGTCTCGACCAGGACATCCAGATAGCCTTCGGGGATCTTCATGCCCGCGGTGCCGTAGCCATAGACGCCCATCGTGCCAAGGTGGACCAGGTGAATGTCCTGGCCACTTTCGACGATCGCCGCCAGCACGTCGTTGGTGGCGTTGAGGTTGTTGCTGACGGTATAGCGCTTGTGCCAACTGGACTTCATCGAATAGGGCGCGGCGCGCTGTTCGGCGAAATGGATCACTGCGTCGGGCCGTTCCTCGCGCAGCAGGGTCAGCAGGCGATGGTAATGTTCGCCCACGGTAAAATTCTCGACCCGGATGGCGTGATTGGTCAGGTCGTTCCACGCGCGCACACGCTCGCCCAGGGGGCGGATCGGGGTCAGGCTGCTGACCTCCAGTTCGACGTCGATCTTGCGTCGGGACAGATTGTCCACGACGATCACATCGTGGCCTCTGGCGGACAGATGCAGGGCGGTGGGCCAACCGCAGAAACCGTCTCCGCCCAGAACGATGATCTTCATGAGGATGCCTTCGTAGCCTGTCGTTTCGCCCGCTTCTTAGAACGCCCGCGTTTCGGACGCCAGCCGTGCAACATCACTGACACGAAGCTGTCGCAATCCTTGCCGATCAGCCGGTCGCCGTGCGCGCCATGTTCGCCAAGTGCACCTCGATCGCGTCCTCGATGTCGTGGAAATAGCTGAGTTTGCCGTCTTCCAGCACGGCGCCTGCATCGCAGGTCTGCCGCAGCATCCGCATCGAGTGCGACACCACAAGGGCGCCGGCATTGGCCATGCGTGCGTTGAACAGGCGGTTCGACTTGGCCTTGAACGCCGCGTCGCCGACCGCCGAAACCTCGTCGACCAGATAGGTGTCGAACGGCACCGCCATCGACACGCCGAAGGCCAGCCTTGCGCGCATCCCCGACGAATAGGTCCGGAACGGCAGATAGAAATGATCGCCCAGTTCCGCGAAATCCTCGACGAAGTCGCGCATTTCCTCGGTGTCGACGCCATAGGCACGGGCGACGAAACGGGTGTTCTGCTCACCCGTCAGTTCGCCATTGAACGACCCCGAGAAGCCGACCGGCCAGCTGATCGTGCCGGTGGACAGGATCCGTCCCGACGTGGGCAGCATCGACCCCGAGATCATCCTCAGCAGCGACGATTTTCCCGCCCCGTTACGACCCAGCAGGGCGACCGAAACGCCGGTGGGAAACGTCGCGGTGATATTGTTGGCCACCGGCTTCCGGCGGCCATTCAGCTTGTAGATCTTGGTCAGGTTTTCAAGATGGATCATCGCCGGTCGCGGAGGCTGTAGAAGATCAGCACGCCGATCACCCAGGTCACCATCAGGAAGCCACCGATGATCAGCATCAGCTTGGCGCGTTCGGGGTATTCCGCCTCCTGGGCGAGGGTCGGCTTGATATAGGCCGCCAGATAGCGTGACTGACGCGCGGCCTCGCCCCGTGCCGTGTCATAGGCGGCCAGCGCAGCGGTATAGGTCCGTTCCGCGAATTCGCGATCGACCGACAGGGATTCGTAGCGGCCGACCACTTCGGACAGCACCTCGCCGGTTGCGGTCTCGGACCCGAATTTCTGGCGCTCGGCAAGGATCTGGTCGCGGATCACGTTGATGCGCAGCTGGGTCTGTTCGATGCGCGGATCGTTTGGCTGGGCATTCGCCTGAAGCATCCCCAGCGAAACAAGCTGTTCGGCAAGCTGTTGTTGCAGCGAGGTGACGACGCCGACCTGACCCTGAACATCGGCGGTCGGATCGACAAGCTGGTGGCGGTTTCGGAACTCGGTTACGGCTTGCCGCGCCTCTTTCAGGCGCTCCAGCGATTCAGCCAGTTCGGTGCGCGAATAGCGCAGCGCGTCCTCGCGGGCGATGTCGTTCAGCTGGTTGATCAGCAAGGTGCTTTCGTCGAAGATCGCCTGCGCGATGTCACGGGCATCTTCGGGCGCGAATGCCTTGACCCGCAGATCGATCATGCCGTCATCGTAATAGACGCTGACTTTCCGTTCCCATTCGCCAAGCAGGTCTTCCAGCGACGACTTGCCCGAGAACGCGAAGATCGGATCATTCGGCGCCTTGGACCAGATCCGAGACAGATCCAGCCGCGCGTTCACCCGTTCGACCAGATCACGGCTCTGGATGAACTTGTACAGGATGTCGGTGTCGCTGCTGGAACTGCTGGTCATGCCGACCAGCGAGGTCAGCCCGCCAAGAAGGTCGGACGAGGTCGGGCCGGATTCGCTGCGCACAGAAAAGCCCAGAAACGACGCGTATTGGTCGGCGGCGCGGGTGTACAGATACCAGCCGCTGACCGCCACAGGCGCGATCACCATCAGCAGGAAGGTCAGCACGATGCCGATATGGCGACGCGCAAGGCGGGCCTTGCGGGCCGGAGGCCGCACCGGTTCCTCGCGCGCGGCCTTGCGCTTTGGCGGCTTTGACGCCGCAGCCGCCTTCTTCAGCTTGACCGGCGCGCGCGGCAAGGCCGCCGCCGTGCCGTCATCAGGCGGCGCCGCCTCCGAACCTTGTTTGGCCGCCCGTTTGCCGCCGCGCATCTTGCGGGCCCTTGGACTGGCGGCAGGGGCGTTGCCGACCGTCTTTGACTTTTCGGGTTCGGGGGAGGCTTTGCCAAGCGGGGAGACAACATTCTTCCGGTCCAGAAAGCCGGGCCGCTGGTCGGCCTGGGGATCGGAGCGGTCCGCGTCATGTTGGTCTTCGGACTTGCGAGTAGGCGTCTGGGCGGACATGCGCGGATCTCCCGCCTGTGTGTTGATCTGTCGTCGCGTGTCATACATAAACGCCCGGCACAGTTCCAGCACCGATCCCTGACGGGTTCGTGACGGACAAGGGACCAGAAGCGGGCGCGAATGTCGCAGATATCTTTTCCGACCTCGACGCGGCGCAGGGACGATCGTCCCGACACCCCGCGCCTGCGCGAAATTCACAAGCAGCGCAGCTTTGCCAGTCTGCGTTCCATCGGCGCATTGATCCTGCGCGAGATGTCAACGACCTATGGCCGTTCGGCCGCCGGGTATTTCTGGGCCGTGGCCGAGCCGGTGGGCGGGATCATCCTGTTGACGGCGATCTTCTCGCTTGGCTTCCGGTCGCCCCCGATCGGAACGAACTTCGCGATCTTCTATGCCACCGGTGTCGTTCCGTTCCTGGCCTATAACTCCATCTCGAACAAGCTCGCCGCCTCGATCCGCTATTCGAAACAGCTGCTTGCCTATCCGGCGGTGACCTTCGTCGATGCGCTGATCGGGCGGGTCGCCGTCAACGGTGTCACCCAGATCCTTGTGGCCTATCTGGTTTTCACGGGAATCGTGCTGACCCAGGAGACACGGACCGATCCGCAGATCCTGGGCATCGCGCTGAGCTTTGTCATGATGCTGGTCCTGGCGATCGGTGTGGGCACGATGAACTGCTTTCTGTTCACCGCCTTCCCAAGCTGGCAGGCGGTATGGTCGATTCTGTCACGTCCGCTGTTTCTTGCCTCGTGCATCTTCTTCGTGTTCGATGACGTGCCCGAACCTTATCGCAGCTATCTGTGGTTCAACCCGCTGATCCATGTCGTCGGACAGATGCGAAGATCCTTCTTTCCATCATATGTCGGCGATTATGTGTCCGCGATCTATGTCTTTGCGGTGGGGTTGGGCCTGTTCGTCGTCGCGCTGGCGCTGCTTCAGCGCTATCACCGTGACCTGCTGAACAGTTGAGGCGCGAGCGCCTCAGCCTGCTTCCTGTTCGCCCCGCGGATCGATCAGCCGTGCAAGGACTCCGTCGCGGGTGATCCGTCCCCCGCCTTCGACCGGAAGCGCTGCGGATTGCGCCAGAAGCCCCATCACATCGCGCACGGCCATGTCGCGCGGCACCGGTGCGCCTTCGGCGTCGCCGGGCTCGGCCACGTCTTCGGCGGTCAGCACCCCAAGCGGATTCATGTGGGCGACGAAATCGGCGACATAGTCGTTGACCGGGTTGGCGATGATTTCGCGCGCTGTGCCGATCTGCACGATCCGGCCGCCCTCCATCAGCGCGATCCGGTTACCCAGCTTGAATGCCTCGTCCAGATCGTGGCTGACGAAGATGATCGTCCGCTGGGTCTTTTCCTGCAGCTCCAGCAACTCGTCCTGCAGCCGTGCCCGGATCAGCGGGTCCAGCGCGCTGAAGGGTTCGTCCATCAGCAGGATCGGCGCCTCGGTCGCGAAGGCGCGGGCAAGCCCGACACGCTGCTGCATACCCCCCGACAGTTCGCCCACCTTCCGTTCGGCCCATTCGGAAAGGCCCACGGTCGCAAGCTGACGATCCACCTTGTCGTGCCGGTCCTTGACCGACATTCCGGCCAGTTCCAGCCCCAGCCCGACATTCTCGCGCACGGTCCGCCACGGCAGAAGGCCGAACTGCTGGAACACCATCGCAACCTTGCTCAGCCGCAGGTCGCGCAGCGCCTTGCGGCCCGCGCCGGTGACAGAGATCATCTTCTGGCCATCCCAGACGCGTACTTCGCCGCGGCAGACGTCGTTCAGCGCGTTCACCGCCCGCAGAAGGGTGGACTTGCCCGAACCCGACAATCCCATCAGGACCAGAATCTCGCCCTGCCGGACATTCACGCTGCAATCGTGGACGCCAAGCACCTGGCCGGTTTCCTGCTTGATCGGTCCGCGTTCCAGCCCCTGGTCCATCAGGGGCAGCGCCTTGTCGGGCTCGTCGCCGAAGACGATGCAGACCTTGTCGAATTCCACGGCGTTGGGTGAGATGTCGCTCATTTCCGGCCCTCCATGCGCAGCATCCTGTCCAGCATGATCGCGACGATGACGATCACGAAGCCCGATTCGAACCCCAGCGAGGTGTTGACGCTGTTCAGCGCGCGCACCACCGGCACGCCCAGCCCCGATGCGCCGACCAGCGCGGCGATGACGACCATCGACAGCGACAGCATGATCGTCTGGTTCAGCCCTGCCATGATCTGGGGCAGGGCGCTTGGCAGTTCGACCTTCCACAGAAGCTGGCGATTGGTGGCGCCGAAGGCGCGTGCGGCCTCGACCAGCGAATCCGGTGTCGAACTGATGCCAAGCTGGGTCAGACGGATCGGCGCGGGCAGCACGAAGATCACCGTCGCCAGAAGTCCGGGTACCATTCCGATGCCGAAGAAGACGATGGCCGGGATCAGATAGACGAAAGTCGGCAGGGTCTGCATCAGGTCCAGAACCGGCCGCATCCACGCGTAAAGCCGTGGCCGGTGCGCCGCCGCGATCCCGATGGGAACGCCGATCGCCATGCAGACGATACAGGCTGCCAGCACCAGGGTCAGCGATTGTAGGGTTTCATCCCAGTAGCCCTGGTTGAGAATGAACAGCAAACCCAGCGCCACCAGCAGACAGGGCCGCCAGTTGCGCTGCAAGGCCCATGTCAGGGCCACAGCGATTGCGATGAACAGGAAGGGGTGGGGAAATTCCAGCCCGGCCAGGATCCGGCCGATCAGCCAGTCCATCGCGGTCGAGATGGCATTGAAAAGCCACGCGGCATTCGCGTTCAGCCAGTCGAAGATGGCCTTGGCGGTTCTGCCCACCGGAATCTTGTTGTCGGTTACCAGCGAAGTCAGCTGCTCCATGCGCATTCCCTTGTCGCGAAGTCGCGTCCGGTTCCGCTGCGCGGCGGCGCGACGTGGCAGTTGCGGAGAAAATCGCCCCGCCGGATCGGCGGGGCGCGAGGTCAGCCGTTCAGCGCCTCGGACAGCGCGGCTTGCGCGTCGTTGCCGTCGAAGGTCGTCACGCCGTCAAGCCAGCCGGTCGCGGCGTCAGGATTGGCGGCCAGCCATTCCTTCGCGGCGGCCATCGGATCCTGCCCGTCATTCAGGATCTTGCCCATCACCTCGTTTTCCATCGCCAGGGAGAACTCCAGGTTCTGCAGGAACTTGCCCACGTTCGGGCATTCCCCGACATAGCCGGCGCGAGTGTTGGTGCGCACTTCGGCGCCGCCCAGATCCGGCCCGAAGATGTCATCGCCGCCGGTCAGATAGGTCATTTCGAACTGCGCGTTCATCGGGTGCGGTTCCCAGCCCAGGAAGACGATCGGGCTGTCCGAATTCGATGCGCGGCTGACCTGGGCCAGCATCCCCTGTTCGCTGGATTCGACGATCTCGAAGGTGCCCAGCCCGAACTTGTCCTCGGCCACCATTTCCAGCAACAGGCGATTGCCGTCATTGCCCGGCTCGATGCCGTAGATCTGGCCGTCCAGCGCATCCTTGTGCTCGGCGATCTTGCCGAAATCGTCGATGCCCAGATCGGCCCCGGCCTTGTTGGTGGCCAATGTGTATTTCGCACCGGTCAGGTTGGTGCGAACCGTATCAACCGTGCCCGCCTCGGTGTAGGGTGCGATATCGGCCTGCATGGTCGGCATCCAGTTGCCAAGGAACACGTCCACATCGTCGGTCGACAGGGCGGTATAGGTGACCGGCACCGACAGGATCTTGGTCTCGGTCTCGTATCCCAGCGCCTGCAGAACGGTCGAGGCCAGCGCGGTGGTGGCGGTGATGTCGGACCAGCCGACATCCGAGAAGGTGACGTCCTGGCATTGCTCGGGTTCGGCGGCCAGGGCAGGGCCGGTCAGCGCGGTGCCCAGGACCAGCGCGGCGGCGATGCGGGGAAAGGTCATGATTGGCTCCCTATTGTTGATTGACCAGTCAATTAAAGATCGGTTACAGTCAAAAAGCAACCGAAAACTCCGACTGCAGGTGCATGATGCCGAAACTTGGGGCCGAGCCTATCCGAAAAGCCGCGCTGATCAACGCGGTCATCCACGAGGTGGGGCAGGCCGGGTCGCTGGACGTGACCGTGGCGCAGATCGCGCGTCGCGCCGGCATGTCGCCCGCCCTGGCCCATCACTATTTCGGATCCAAGGATCAGATGTTCCTTCAGGCGATGCGCTATATCCTGCGTGTTTATGGCAATTCGGTGCTGACGGCGCTGCAAAGCCGGGGCCGCAACCGGCGGCTCGAGGCGATTGTCGAAGCCAGCTTCGCGCCGCAGAATTTTCGCCGCGAAACCGTCAGCGCATGGTTGAATTTCTATGTCCTGGCGCTGACCGAACCCGAGGCGGCCCGGCTGCTGCGCGTCTATCACCGACGCCTCGAATCGAATCTGATCGTGGCGCTGCGTCCGTTGACGGATCACCCCCGGCGCACCGCGCGCACGATCGGGGCGTTGATCGACGGCGTCTATCTGCGCGCCGTTCTGCGGCCCGGACCGACCGACGCCGAAGCGGCCATGAAAACCATGATGGATTATATCGAGGAGGCCCTAGCATGAGCCTGAACGCACAACCTGCCGCCAGCCTGTTCGTCGGCGGTCGCTTCATCGAGGGTGAGGGGGCGGCACTGCCGGTTCT
Organism: Paracoccus sp. R12_2; assembly: GCF_017744015.1. Taxonomy (GTDB): domain Bacteria; phylum Pseudomonadota; class Alphaproteobacteria; order Rhodobacterales; family Rhodobacteraceae; genus Paracoccus. The sequence goes on along the minus strand of NZ_JAGHRA010000009.1, from coordinate 64,431 downwards.
GTATCCCTATTCGGGCGAGGAGATCGCGTCGCTGCGCGAGGCCAGCGCCGATCAGGTGTCGACCGCCTGCCGGATCGCGGCCGAAGCGCAGCCGGCATGGGGTGCGCTGGCCCCGGTGGAACGCGGTCGCGTCCTGCTGCGCGCCGCTGCCATCATTCGCGAACGCAATGCGGAACTGTCGCGGCTTGAAACGCTGGATACCGGCAAGCCGATTCAGGAAACGCTGGTCGCCGACTGGGAATCGGGCGCGCAGGCGCTGGAATATTTCGGCGGGCTGGCCGCCACGCTGACCGGCCAGATGATCCCGCTGGGACAGGACTGGGCCTATACGCGGCGCGAGCCACTGGGTGTTTGCGCGGGGATCGGGGCATGGAACTATCCCAGCCAGATCGCCTGCTGGAAGGCGGCGCCCGCGCTGGTGATGGGAAATGCGATGGTCTTCAAGCCGTCCGAGGAAACCCCGCTTGGCGCATTGAAGCTGGCCGAGATCCTGCTTGAGGCCGGTTTGCCCGCGGGCGTCTTCAACGTGATCCAGGGGCGTGGTCAGGTCGGCGCCGCCCTGACCACGGATCCCAACATCGCCAAGGTGTCGCTGACCGGATCGGTGCCGACCGGCCGCCGTGTCTATGCCGCCGCCGCCGAAGGCATGCGGCATGTCACGATGGAACTGGGCGGCAAGTCGCCGCTGATCGTCTTCGACGACGCCAATCTTGAACATGCGGTCAGCGCGGCGGTTCTGGCGAATTTCTATTCCTCGGGGCAGATCTGTTCCAACGGCACCCGCGTGTTCCTGCAGGAAGGTATCCGAGAGCCATTCCTGGATCGGCTGGCCGAACGGCTGCGGCATGTGAAGATCGGCGACCCGCTGGACCCCGACACCCAGCACGGCCCGATCGTCAGTGCCGCGCAGGCCGGCAAGATCCGCGGAATGATCGCGGACGGTCAGGCGGCAGGGGCACAGATCCTGTGCGGTGGACCGGGCGAGGGCGCGTTCATCCCGCCCACGGTCTTCGTCGACGCCACCGACGACATGACCATCACCCGCGACGAAATATTCGGCCCGGTGATGACCACGCTGGCCTTCTATGACGAGGAAGAGGTCGTGCGCCGTGCAAATGCGACCGGCTTCGGTCTTGCAGCGGGCGTGTTCACACAGGATCTGACGCGCGCGCACCGCGTCGCCGCGGGGCTTGAGGCCGGCACCTGCTGGATCAATGCCTATAACCTGACGCCGGTCGAGATGCCCTTTGGCGGCGTCAAGATGTCGGGGATCGGGCGCGAGAATTCGGCCGCCGCGATCGAACATTATTCGCAGGTGAAATCTGTCTATGTCGGCATGGGCGGCGTCGAGGCGCCCTACTGAGAAACCACTCAATACCGGAGATTGCGGCATCATGGCCCCATCGGATTACGTTATCGTCGGCGCAGGTTCCGCCGGCTGCGCGCTGGCCTATCGCCTGACCGAGGCGGGAAAGACCGTGACCCTGATCGAGTTTGGCGGCAGCGATATCGGCATCTTCATCCAGATGCCCGGCGCGCTGTCCTATCCGATGAACATGCCGCGCTATGACTGGGGGTTCTCGACCGTGCCGGAAGAACATCTGGGGGGGCGGAAACTGGCGACCCCGCGTGGCAAGGTGCTGGGCGGGTCGTCCTCGATCAACGGCATGGTCTTCGTGCGCGGCAACCGCAAGGATTTCGACTTCTGGGAAGAATCGGGTGCCACGGGCTGGGGCTATGCCGACGTGCTGCCCTATTTCAAGCGGATGGAAAGCTGGCATGGCGGTCAGTCGGCATGGCGCGGCACCGACGGTCCGCTGCATATCACACGCGGCAAGCGCAAGAACCCCCTGTTCAACGCCTTCATCGAGGCCGGTCATCAGGCGGGCTGGCCCAGAAACGACGACTATAACGGCCAGCACCAGGAAGGATTTGGCCCGATGGAGGCGACGATCTGGAAGGGACGGCGCTGGTCCGCCGCCAACGCCTATCTGCGGCCTGCCAGGAAAACCGGCAAGCTGACCGTGATTCGCGGTCTGGCCCGCCGCGTCCTGTTTCAGGACAACCGCGCGGTGGGTGTGGAAATCGACCGGAAGGGCCGGATCGAACAGGTCATGGCCGGGCAAGAGGTGATCCTGTCGGCCAGTTCGATCAACACGCCGAAACTGCTGATGCTGTCCGGTATCGGCCCCGCCGACCATCTGCGCGAACACGGTATCCGGGTCCGCGCCGACCGTCCGGGCGTCGGCGCCAATCTTCAGGATCACCTGGAAATCTACATGCAGTACAAGTCGCTGAAGCCGGTCAGCCTGTACACCTATTACAATCTTCTGGGAAAAAGCCGGGTCGGTGTCGAATGGATCCTGCAAAAGACCGGGCTGGGGGCGTCGAACCAGTTCGAAAGCTGCGGCTTCATCCGGTCGGGCGACAACATCGACTATCCCGACATCCAGTATCATTTCCTGCCGCTGGCCGTCCGCTATGATGGCAAGGCGGCGGCCAAGGGGCATGGGTTTCAGGCGCATGTGGGGCCGATGCGGTCAAAGTCGCGCGGCAGCGTCAGGCTGGACAGCGCGGATCCTGCGGGCGCGCCCAGAATTCACTTCAATTACATGTCGCATGATGATGATTGGAAAGAATTTCGCGCCTGCGTCAGGATGACCCGACAGATCTTCGATCAGCCCGCCTTTTCCGAATATCGCGGCGAGGAAATCCAGCCCGGCGCGACGGTGCAAAGCGATGACCAGATCGACGCGTTCATCCGCGAACATGCCGAATCCGCCTATCACCCGTGCGGCACCGCCCGTGTCGGTGCCGCAGGGGATGACATGGCGGTGGTCGATCCGCAGTTGCGGGTGATCGGCGTGCAGGGGCTGCGCGTGGCCGACAGTTCGATCTTTCCGCGCATCACAAACGGCAATCTGAACGGCCCCTCGATCATGACCGGCGAAAAGGCCGCCGATCATATCCTGGGGCGTCAGATGATGCGGGCCGATCCGGACCTGACTGAAACTGCCAGCTAGATCCGATCCATGCGGCGGGGTCAGCCTTCGCTGGACCCGCCCGCGTCGCGAATCTGGGAAACGGTCTCGGTCAGCCCCGCGGCGGGCACGCCGCGCAGCAGTTCCGATCCGATGACGAAGGTCGGTGTGCCCTGGATCGCCATGCGCTCGGCCAGCTGGTGGTTTTCGCGCAGGACGGCGGTGACCGGCTCGGTGTTCATGGTGTTGACGACCTCGTCGGGATCGACGCCGATGTCCTCGGCGACCTTCTTCAGCGCCTCGATCGTGGCCGGGCTGCGCAGTTCGATCAGTGCGTCATGGGCCTTGCGGTAAGCCTCGTCCCCGGCGATCTGCTTGACCGCGACCGCAAAGCGGGACGACGCCTCGCTGTCCTGTCCAAGAATCGGAAATTCCTTCAGGATCAGGCGGATATTTCCATCATCCTCGACGATGTCGTGGACTTCCTGATTGAAGCGGCGGCAGACGCCGCAGCGATAATCAATGAACTCGACGATGGTCAGGTCGCCATCCGGATTGCCACCGATCCAGCTGTGGCCGTCCTCGAACAGATCCTGCTGATTGGCGGCGACCAGTTCCTTGTCGTTTTCCGCGGCATCCGCCGCGCGCCTTGTTTCCAACTCGTTGATCGATTCGATCAGCACCTCGGGATTGGCCATCAGATATTCGCGCACCGCGTCCCCGAAGGCGGATTTTTCCTGATCCGACATGGCCGAAATGTCGAAGGCGAAGGTCGGCGTGGCGGTCAGAAGCAGCGCGGCGATCAGGCGTTTCATCTAAATCCTCTTGAACAGGTTGCGCGCAGCTTGGCCTGACGTCGCCGGCTTGGCAAGAAACCCGGCAACACGGCTGCGTGAAAGCCGCAAAAGGCTAGAGTCCGTGCCGCGTGCAGGATAAGACGGGGCAAAACAAGATCGGGGCAAGGGCAATGCGGGAATCCGTTCGCGGACAGGTCGATCCGTTCATCGTCATGGATGTCATGGATGCGGCGGCGCGCGCCGAGGCCGAGGGGCGTCACATCATCCACATGGAGGTCGGCCAGCCGGGCACGCCCGCACCGCAGGGTGCGCGGGATGCGCTGGCCCGCGCGCTGGCGCAGCCCTTGGGTTACACCGTCGCGCTGGGGCTGCCCAGGCTGCGGCAGGGCATCGCGGGGCTTTATCGTCGCTGGTACGGGATCGATCTGGACCCTGCGCGGATCGTCGTGACGCCGGGCAGCAGCGGTGCATTTATCCTGGCGTTCTCGGCGCTGTTCGATGCCGGCGACCGCGTCGCGATGGGCTATCCGGGTTATCCCAGCTATCGCCAGATCCTGCGCGCCATGTCGTTGCAGCCGGTCGGCATCCCGACGCGGGCCGAGGATCGATACCAGCCGCGGCCCCAGGATCTGCCCGACGCGCAGGGTCTGATCCTCGCGTCGCCGGGAAATCCCTCGGGGACGCTGCTGCGCAAGCAGGAACTGGCTGCGCTGACACGGGCGGCCGCGGACAAGGGCGTGGCGGTGATCTCGGACGAGATCTATCACGGCCTGTCCTACGGTCAGCACTGCCATTCCGCGCTTGAGGTGACGGATGAGGTTTTCGTCATAAACTCTTTCAGCAAATACTTTTCCATGACCGGGTGGCGCGTCGGCTGGATGGTTGTCCCCGAGACGCAGATCCGCACCGTCGAACGGCTGGCGCAGAACATGTTCATCTGCCCGCCCCATGCCAGCCAGGTCGCGGCGCTGGCCGCGCTGGAGTGCATCGACGAGGCCGAGGCCAATCTGTCCGTCTATGCCCGGAACCGCGAACTGATGCTGGAAGGGCTGCCGAAGGCCGGGTTTGCCAGGATCGCACCGCCCGAAGGGGCCTTCTACATCTATGCCGATGTCTCTGATCTGACAGACAATTCTTTGGAGTTCTGTGAGGAAATCCTTGCAAGGGCTGGCGTCGCGGTCACGCCGGGGCTGGATTTCGACCCTGATCGGGGCGCCCGAACCCTGCGCTTCAGCTATGCCCGCGCGACCGAGGACATCGTCGAGGGGCTGGCGCGCCTGCAGGAGTTCATGTCGCGAAGATGAGGGGGCTGGCACTGATCATTGCATTGCTGGCGCTGATGCTGGCGCCGCCGCCTGCCGTCGCGCAGGAACCGGCGCGGCTGGTGCCGGGGGCGTCCGCGCTGACATCTTCGGGTGGCGGCTGGTTGCGCGGCCCGCCGGACATGCAGTTGCGCCTGACCCTGACGCGGGCCGTGCCCTATCGGGTCTTTCTGGTCGGCGATCCGATCCGGCTGATCGTCGATCTGAAAGACGTGGATTTCGCGAATGCCAAGGCCCAGGATCTGTTCGGTGCCGATCTGGTGCCGGCGATCCGTTGGGGGCATTATCGGCGCGGCTGGTCGCGGATGGTGGTGGAACTGCCCGGCCCCTATCGCGTCACCAGTGCCGGACTGCGCACCGGCGCGCCCCAGCCCCAGATCACCGTGGCGCTTGAACCGGTCAGCGAGGCCGAGTTCGCACCGCGCCCCAGCGCCGCCACCGCGTTGCGGGATCTGCCCGCGCCTGCCGATCTGCCCGAGGCCCCGATCACCGAAGGGCTGGTCGTGGCGCTGGATCCGGGACATGGCGGTTTCGATCCCGGGGCGCAGGCGGGTGGCGAGACCGAGGCGGACCTGGTGCTGGAATTCGCGCTTGATCTGCACAAGGCGCTTGAAGCGCGCGGGGTGAACGTCGCGATGACACGCGAGGATGACAGCTTCGTGGCGCTGGAGGACCGGATGACGCTGGCCCGAGAGGCGGGCGCCCGCCTGTTCCTGTCGTTGCATGCGGACGCGCTGCCAAAGGGGCAGGCGGCGGGTGCGACGGTCTATCTGTGGAACCCGGCCTCGGACAATCGCGCGGCGCGGCAGCTTGCGATGCGGCATGGGCGCGACGATCTGCTGGCCGGGGTCGATCTGGCCGGTCAGGACGATGCGCTGGCCGGTGCGCTGATGGACTTCGCCCGCACTGACACGCAGCCGCGATCCGAGAATTTTGCCCGCTGGCTGACCTCGCGCATGGCGCTGATGGGGATCGGCATGCATGGCAGGCCGGTGCAGGGCGCGGCCTTCGCGGTGCTGAAATCGCCTGACATGCCCTCGGCGCTGCTGGAACTGGGGTTCATCTCGGACGATGCGGACCGGGCCAATCTGACCAATCCGTTGTGGCGGGCGCGCATGGTCGAGGTGGTCGCGGATGCGATCACGGGATGGGCGCGCGACGATGCGGCGCGCGCCTCGATGCTGAGGCACTGAAAGACGGGCGCACGGTCGCGTGATCGCCCAGTGTTGTTTTGACCCGTTCATGGCCCAAGGCTATAGACGGGAGAGTTGATCGAAAGGCGTTCTCACGTGCTGCGCGGCATCCTGTCATTCTTCGGTGCGATCTTTTCATGGGCGGTGACCGCCGCCTTCTTTGCCGCGCTGACCGTCGGCGGCATCTTCTGGGTCTATTCGCGCGACCTGCCCAGCCACGAGGCACTGGCGCAGTACACGCCCAAGACGATCAGCCGGATCTATTCGGGCGAGGGCCGCCTGATCGACGAATTCGCCGAGGAACGCCGGCTGTTCGTGCCGATCGAAGAGGTGCCCGATCTGGTCAAGCAGGCCTTCATCAGCGCCGAGGACAAGAATTTCTATATCCATCCCGGCTACGACCTGCGCGGTATCCTGGGCGCGGCCTACGAGGCGGCGGCCTCGGGCGGCAGCACGGTGCGCGGCGCCTCGACCATCACGCAGCAGGTGATGAAGAACTTTCTGCTGTCCTCGGACCGCAGTGTCGAGCGGAAGGTCAAGGAACTGATCCTGGCCTCGCGACTGGAACGGTCGCTGACCAAGGACCAGATCCTGGAATTGTATCTGAACGAGATTTTCCTGGGTCAGAACAGCTTCGGCGTCGCCGCTGCGGCGCAGACCTATTTCAACAAGTCCCTGGCCGAGCTTGCCCCCCACGAGGCCGCGATGCTGGCCGCCATGCCGCAGGCGCCGGGGCGCTATCACCCGGTGCGGGCCAAGGATCGCGTGACCGAACGGCGCAACTATGTGCTGCGGGAAATGTGGCAGAACGGATATATCGATCAGGCGACCTACGAGGCCGAGGCGAAACTGCCGTTGAAATCGGTTCAGAACGGCGACTATCCGTCGCCGTCCAGCCAGATGCCGCCGCGCGACTATTTCACCGACGAGATCCGCCGCCAGCTGAGCCGAGAGTTCGGCCGCGACGAATTCTTCGGTGGCGGCCTGACGATCCGCGCCACTGTCGAGCCTGACCTGCAGGATGCGGCCGCCAATGCCCTGCGCGAAGCGTTGGAAAATTACGATCGCGGCACCGGTGTCTGGCGCGGCACCGGCGAGACGATCCCGGCCGAAAGCCTGGGCAGCGAGGCAGGCTGGCGCGGCGCGTTGTATGAAACCCGCGTGCCGCGCGACATTCCGGGCTGGTATCCGGCGGTGGTGCTTGAGGTCGGCGATCAGGATGCGCGGATCGGCATCGAAGGTATCGAAGAGGACGGCGACGGCCACTGGATCCCGGCCAGCGACGTGCAGTGGGCGCGCAAGCTGGATCGCGAGACCGGTCGGCTGGCCGCGCGGGCGCGGGTCGCGGGCGATCTGGTATCGGTAGGCGATGTCGTGCTGGTCCGCGCCATGACCAGCGACGCCGATGGCAGCTTCATCCGCTGGACGCTGCGGCAGGTTCCGCAGGTGCAGGGCGGTTTCATGGCGATGGACGTCAACACGGGCCGCGTGATGGCGATGCAGGGCGGGTTTTCCTATCAGTCCTCGGTCTTCAACCGGGCCACGCAGGCGCTGCGGCAACCCGGTTCCAGCTTCAAGCCATTTGTCTATGCCGCGGCGCTGGACAACAATTATACCCCCGCGACCATCGTCGTGGACGAACCGATCCGGCTGAACACGCCCTATGGATTGTGGGAACCCAAGAATGCCGGCGGGCGCCACTATGGCCCCACGCCGCTGCGCACCGGGATCGAACAGTCGCGGAACCTGATGACGATCCGCATCGCGCAGGACATCGGCATGGAGACCGTCGCCCAGTATGCCGAGAAATTCGGCGCCTACGACGCGCTGAAGCCGTTTCTGGCCAACGCGCTGGGGGCGCAGGAGACGACCTTGTTCAAGATGGTAGCCGCCTACGCGATGTTCGCCAATGGTGGCGAGCGGGTCGAACCGACGCTGGTCGACAGGGTGCAGGACCGGCGCGGGCGGACCATCTACCGCCACGACAAGCGGGTGTGCGAGACATGCGGGATGCAGGCACTGCCCGCAGGTCAGGCGCCGGTGATCGACAGCAACCGCGAACGCGTCATGGATGCGGTGACCGCCTATCAGCTGACCTCGATGATGGAGGGCGTGGTCAAGCGCGGCTCGGGCAAGGGGGTGAACCTGCCGGTGCCGATCGCGGGCAAGACCGGCACGACCAACGACGCCAAGGATGTCTGGTTCATCGGGTTTTCGTCGAACATCGTGGCCGGGTGCTATCTGGGCTATGACCAGCCGCGCACGCTGGGATCGAATGCCTATGGCGGCACGCTGTGCGTGCCTGTCTTCAACGAATTCATGCGCAAGGCCGTGGCCGAATATGGCGGGACCGAATTCAAGGTTCCGCCCGGCGGGCACTGGGTCAAGATCGACCGGATCACCGGTCAGCGGCTTGACGACGACGCGACCGGTGCGAACGTGATCGCCGAATATTTCCGCGACGGCACCGACCCGGACTGGCTGTCGCCCTATGTCGTGTCGGGCTTCGGCGATGCCGAGGTCGTGCTGCCGTGGGAGGCGGGGGCGGCGTCCGGCGCGGCAACTTCGATCACCACATCGACCGGGCAGCGCAAGGTCATTCCGAAGCGGACGGATTTCGGCACGATGTCGTCGGGTGGGCTGTACTGACCGCCAGCGGAAGCGCGCGATCAGGTCGCTTGCGCGTCTCGCTTGCGGCGAACATGCCTTCAGCGACATGCCCCGCCGGTGCGGGGCATGTCCATGAGGTGATCCGTGCCGATCAGGGGCAGGGCTGGTTGGTCCATGCCTCGGGGTCGGCGGCGCGATAGCATTGCTGGCGCGTGCCATAGCCGTCGGCCACGGCCAGCACCCGGCCCTCGACCTGCGGATCGGGCCGCAGCGTGAACTCGATCACATGCTGTTCGGCCTTCACTGAATCGTCGGGCAACCCCGACATGGTCAGCACGACGGCGCCGTGCCCGTCGCCGCGATCATAGGCGTTCAGGGTCTCGGCATAATTTCCCTCGACTGGCTCGCTGCTGCCCAGTTGCTGCTGGATTGCTGCTGCGGCCTCGGGCAGCATCTCGGCGCCCGTCAGGTCCAGCGCCGACAGATCGCGCACGGCATATTGATCGGGGCCAAGCGTCGGTGCGGTCGGCCAGCCACTCGCCGCACCGCCACCCGGCATCGTCGGTTGGTCGAGGGGCGCGCAGGCCGCCACGGCAAGGCAGGCGGCGGTAAGGGTCGGGATGGCAAGTTTCATGATGGCCTCCTGTGTCTGGTTGGACATCCCCAGCCTAGCGCGAATCGCGTTTCGTTGCGCGTGCATGTCGAAGAACCGGCTGAGAAATGCCCAAAGTCTTAGTCCCGGTCGTGATGCGCCATCGGCTTCAGGGTCTGTCGGATCACCCACAGGATCACCAGTGCCAGGCCTGTTCCCATTGTTGCCAGCAATCCGCTGCCGGTGCCGCAGGCCAGTCCGATGGCGCCGCACAGCCACATCGATGCGCCGGTCGTCACGCCCCGCACATTGCCGCCACTGGTGATGATCGAGCCTGCCGCCAGAAACGCCACGCCTGCCGTGACCGCCTCGATCAGGCGCAACGGATCTATGCGCAGCGTGTCTGCACGTTCGGCCGGGAAATGCGTCAGCTCCATCGCGACGATCGTGAACATCGCCGCCGCCAGCGTGATAAGCATGTGGGTGCGCAGTCCTGCGGCCCGCGATTTCACCTCGCGTTCCCAGCCGATCAGCGCGCCTAGAAGCAGAGCCAGTCCCAGACGGGCCATTGCCGACAGCATGGTCATGGATTGCAGCGGCGCGAAGATGTCCGAGAAAATGGGTTCTATGCTGGGCATGTGGCCGGTCCGGATTCAGGGTCACGAACCCAACGCCGCCATGCAGGCGCGGGTTTCGCGCCCCTGCCGCATCCGGGCGCGTCACGGGCGGCCGCGGCGGTGTCGTGCCGACCTCTCTTGTTCGTGCGACCCGTGCAAGTTATCAGTCAGCCCTGAATTTCGCGAGGAAAAGACCCATGCGCGCCGAGACGCAGTCCACGATCGAGTCCATCCGCAAGTCGCTGACCCTGCTGGGGCAGCGTATGGATTGGCAGACCGCGCCGCATCGCCTGGAAGAGATGAACGCGATGATCGAGGACGGCGATCTGTGGTCTGATCCGGCGCGGGCGCAGAAGCTGATGCGCGACAGGCAGGCGCTGTCGGATGCCATCGAGACCCATCGCCGGATCCAGGCCGATCTGGACGCCAATGCCGAGATGGTCGAACTGGCCGAGGCCGAGGGCGACGCCGATCTGGTCGCCGAGGCCGAAGCGAACCTGAAATCGCTGGCCGAAATGGCGCGCCAGAAAGAGCTTGAGGCGCTGCTGAACGGCGAGGCGGACGGCAACGATACCTTCCTGGAAATCAACGCCGGGGCCGGCGGCACCGAAAGCTGCGACTGGGCGGCGATGCTGGCACGCATGTACGTGCGGTGGGCCGAGAAGAAGGGCTATGATGTCGAACTGATCTCGGAATCGGCGGGTGACGAGGCCGGCATCCGCAGCGCCGCCTACAAGATCAGCGGGCATAACGCCTATGGCTGGCTGAAATCGGAAAGCGGCGTGCACCGGCTGGTGCGGATCAGCCCCTATGACAGCGCGGCACGGCGGCACACCTCGTTCAGTTCCGTGTGGGTCTATCCGGTCGTGGACGAGAATATCGAGATCACGGTGCCCGACAACGAGATCCGGATCGACACCTATCGGTCCTCGGGCGCGGGCGGTCAGCACGTCAACACCACCGACTCGGCCGTGCGGATCACCCATATCCCGACCGGCATCGTCGTGACCAGCTCGGAAAAATCGCAGCACCAGAACCGGGCGAACGCGATGGCCGCGCTGAAATCGCGGCTGTACCAGATGGAGCTGGACCGCCGCAACGCCGAAATCAACGCCCAGCACGCCGCCAAGGGCGACGCCGGTTGGGGCAACCAGATCCGGTCCTATGTGCTGCATCCCTATCAGATGGTGAAGGATCTGCGTACCTCCGAGGAAACCAGCGATACGCAAGGGGTTCTGGATGGCGCGCTGGACGCGTTCATGGCCGCCACGCTGGCGCTGGATGTGGCTGGCAAGTCCCGCGCCGAAGCGCAGTCCGACGACTGAACCGGCAGGAAAGCCGAACCTGAGGTCAGAAGGGGTCGCCGCGCCCATTGCCGGCGGTGTATTCCCCGCTGTGAATTTCGGCAAAAATGGCTGTCGGCCTTGCAAAGGGGTGGTTGCGCCCCGAGCCTTGGGGCGGTTTGATGTCGCCGGACCAACGGGATGGATGGCGATGCAGAAACGGCGGTTGGGGCAGGGCGGCCCGATGGTGGGCGCGGTTGCGCTGGGGACGATGAATTTCGTTGGAACCTATGGCGAGACCACGCCCGACGATGCGCTGCGCTGCATGGAGGCCTGTCTGGAGATGGGCGTCGATCACCTTGACACCTCGAATGTCTATGGGATGGGGCGGGCCGAGGAATTGTTGTCCCGCTTCCTGCAAACCCGGCGCGATCGCGTGGTCCTTGCCAGCAAATGCGGGATCACCCGCAACCCCGAACATCCGTTCGACAACTCGCCCGATCATATGCGGCAGGCGCTGGAAGGGTCGCTGCGTCGGTTGGGTGTCGAACATATCGATCTGTACTATCTGCACCGGCACGAACCCGGCCGCCCCATCGAAGAGGTGATGCAGACCTTGCTGCGGTTTCGCGACGAGGGAAAGATCGGCGCGATCGGCCTGTCCGAGATCGCGCCCGGCACGCTGGAACGTGCGCTGTCTGCAGGCCCGGTCGCGGCGGTCCAGTCCGAATATTCGCTTTGGACGCGTCAGCCTGAACTGGGCATTCTTCAGGGCTGTGCGCGGGCTGGCGCGGCGCTTGTCGCGTTCTCGCCGGTCGGTCGCGGCGTGTTCGGCGATACGCCCCCGGACCCCAACGCCTTCGCAGATCGCGACCTGCGTCAGGGGATGCCGCGCTTTGCGCCGGAAAACTGGCCGCGTAACCTGGCCCGGTTGGCGAAGTTTGCCGACTATGCGCGCGATCACGGCCACAGTCCGGCCGCCTTGGCGATCGCCTGGGTCCTGTCGCGCGGCGATCATGTCATCGCGTTGCCCGGATCGCGCAGCATCGCGCATATGCGTCAGAACGCTGAAGGGGCCGCGATCGGCCTGACCCATGCGCAACTGGCCGAGATCGAAACGATCCTGCCGGTGGGCTGGGCCCACGGCGCCCGCTATGGCGAGGCCATGTCGCGGGGACCACAGGCCTATTGCTAGACTTCTGCAACACGCCGCTTGTGCGGGTATGCGGGCTTGATACACTGTTTTCGTGTCCGGGTGCGTGAGCCGGATCAACGCAGGGGTTCAGCACGATGCGGAAACGTCTTTCATGTGTCGCGTTCCTTCTTGGCCTGGCCGCGGGTCCGGTCTTTGCCGACACCGCGGACGCCAGCTGCGAGATCTATCCGGCCGGTTCCGACACACTGGACCGGATGGTTGATTGCACATTCTCGCAGCGGCAGGGAAATGTCCTCATCCGGCTTGAGGACGGCACGGAATACGATCTTCAACCTGTCGGCGATACGCCGGGAAATTTCCGCGACAGCAACGGCGATGCCGTCTATCGGCAGAGCGGGTTGGGAGAGTTGGGTCAGATCTTCCGTTTTCCCAAGATCAGCATCTTCGTCTATTGGGAACGCAGGGATCAGGACGCGGGCGATGCCCAGAACGCGACGGCGCCCTTCTCGACCGACGAATATGACGCGACCGCGCTGCTGCGTTGCGGGGAAGGCGTTTCAGACGCGCGCGCCATTTGTCCCGCCGGAGTCGCGCGGATGGAGGATGGGCAGGCGTCGGTGACGGTCCAGTCCCCGGACGGAAAGCAGTTCACGCTGAACTTCATGAAGGACACCGCAACCCGCGAGCCCTATGTGAACGCATCCGGTCGCGAGGTCGCGGCGCGGATGGAGGCGGATATCTGGATCGTCGTCGTCGATGGCACGCAGGTCTATGAGGTGCCCGAGATATTCCTGATCGGCGATTGAGGCAGCGGCGACAACAAACTTGACAGACGCGACCCCAAGCGCGCATCACTGATCGCGTTTTTTGTGGAGAGTAGCCGTGGTCCGTTCGGGGTATCTGCCGTCGCTTGACGGCTTGCGTGCAGCGTCGATCCTTCTGGTTCTGGTGGGACATGCCGAGATCAGCAGCCGAAGTCCCGGTGGCTTCGGGGTGACGGTCTTCTTCTTTCTTTCGGGGTATCTGATCACCACGCTGCTGTTGCGGGAGCAGGACCGCTACGGAACCATCTCGATGCGGCAGTTCTATTTGCGCAGGGTTCTGCGTCTGATGCCGCCACTGGTGCTGACGCTGGCCGCAGCGATGCTGCTGTCCGCATTTGGCTTGGCGCGCGGCCAGTTGGATCTGGGCACGCTGACCAGTCAGTTGCTGTTCTATTTCAATTATTACGCCCAGGTCGCGGCACCGCAGCTTGTCGAGGGGCTGGGTATCCTTTGGTCGCTGTCGGTCGAGGAACATTTCTACCTGATCTGGCCCGCGATCTTTGTCGCGCTGATGCGGAACACGATCCGGATGCGTCATCTGGTCCTGCTGCTGGCGATCATTCTGGCGTGGCGGTATTATCGGGTGATTGGCTGGGGCGATCCCGACTGGAAGATCTATTTCTCGACCGATACGCGTTTCGACAGCCTGCTTTACGGCTGCATTCTGGCAATCGTCCAGCAGCGCTATCCCGATTTCGACCGCCGGTTTCGGTCCGGGCCGGCGATGTATGCGATTCTGGCGCTGTCGCTGGGGGTGTTGCTGTTCACGCTGGCCTATCGGGACGAGATGTTCCGTTCCACGCTGCGCTACAGCCTGCAGGGCATTGCGTTGATGCCGATCTTCCATTTCGCGGTGAATTGTCCGGATGCAATCGTGTTCCGGCCGTTGAACTGGGCGATCATGCGGCGCATCGGGGTGTGGTCCTACACTATGTACCTGTCGCATTATGTGATCATGTATGCGCTGGCGGCCAATGATGTAGCGGCCTTCGGAAGCCTGTCGATCCTGCTGTGGTCCTTGGCGCTGTCATGCCTGTGGTCGGCGCTGGTCTTCGAGCTGGCCGAGAAACCCTTGATGCCCTGGCGGCGACGGCTGTCGGTGCATCCGGGCAGCGTGCCGCAAGGTGCGGCGGCGGACTGAACCCCGCTGCCGCCTGTGCCGCTTGCAGCAGGCGTGGCCATGCGTAGTATGCCGCAGGTGCGAAATAACCGCGGGGCTTCCAGATGCAGGAAAAATCGATCAACCTGGCCCTGCAGGGCGGCGGCGCGCACGGGGCCTTTGCGTGGGGCGTGCTGGATCGGCTTCTGCAGGAAGACTGGCTGACCATCGCGGCGATCAGCGGCACCTCGGCCGGGGCATTGAACGGGGCTGCGGTCAAGGCCGGGTTGTCGCGCCATTCGGGCCCCGAGGGTCGACGGGCGGCCCGCCGGAACCTTGATTGCCTGTGGAGCGAGGTCGGCCAGCTTTCGGACAACCGGCTGGTGCGCTGGATGCATTCGCTGATGCCGCTGCCGCGCAGCATGCATCGCCTGACCGAGATGTTTTCGCCCGCCGCGTGGCTGGACGGGCTCAGCCGCATCTTCAGCCCCTATGACTACGGTCCGTTCTACGTCAATCCGCTGGGACCGGTGCTGCGCGAACTGCCCTATCCGAATTTTGCCAATGATCGCGGCCCGGAACTGTTCGTGACGGCGACCAATGTCCGCAGCGGGCGGATCAGGGTGTTCACCCGCCACGCCGTCACGACCGAGGCGGTTCTTGCATCGGCCTGCCTGCCGACCCTGTTCCGCGCGGTCGAAATTCACGACCCCGAGACTGGACAGCTTGAGGCGTTCTGGGATGGCGGCTTTACCGGTAATCCGGCCCTTTTCCCGCTGTATCGCAGGGATCTGCCGCGCGACATCGTGATCGTGAACATCAATCCGCTGATGCGCGACGGCGTGCCGCGGTCGCCGGTCGAGATATCGGACCGCGTGAACGAGGTCAGCTTCAACAGCGCGCTGATGTCGGAACTGCGCGCGATCAATTTCGTCAAGCGGCTGCACGCGGAGGAACGGCTGCATAACCGGGCGATGAAAGATCCACTGGTTCACATGATCCTTGACGATACGTTGATGAACGATCTGAACGCGCGGTCCAAGATGATGCCGGCGCCCGGTCTGCTGGCCCGGATGAAAGAGGCGGGGCAGGCGTCTGCCGACCTGTTCCTGACCGATCACGCCGATGCGCTGAATGCTCAGGATACGGTCGATCTGTCCGAATTGCTGCGCGGCTCGGGCATCGTCGGATAGACCAGTCCGGCCGAGATCACCAGCTTGGCTGCGTCCTCGACCGACATGGACAGGATCTTCACCTCGCGCGCCGGGGCGTAGATCAGGAACCCGGATGTCGGATTGGGCGTGGTCGGCACGAAGACGGCCAGCATGTCCTCGCCGGTGACACGGGGCAGTTCGCCCTTGGCCGATCCGGCGACAAAGCCTATCGCCCACAATCCCTTGCGCGGATATTCGATCAGGCAGGCGCGGTCGAAGCGCGCCTCGGACTGCGACAGGATGGTTTCGGCGATCTGCTTCAGCGCGCCATAGATGGACCGGACGATCGGCATCCGGTTCACCAGCTGTTCGCCGGTGCGCAGCAGGGACCGGCCGACCCAGCCCTTGGCCATCCAGCCGATCAGCACGGTGAAGAACAGGAAAAACACCACGCCGACGCCGCGCAGATTGATGCCGATATACTGTTCGGGCAGCCAGCGCGCAGGGATCAGCGGCAACACCCAGCTGTCCATCCAGCCGGTCAGCGTCCAGATCAGCCAGACGGTGATGCCGATCGGCGCCACGACGACCAGCCCGGCCAGGAAATTGGCGCGCAGACGCGCCAGCAGACCGGGACGGCGCGGCGGCAATGAAAGAGGGGTGGGGTCGGGCACACGCATGGCGTGATTGGAACAGTCAGTGCCTGCCCGGGGTCAAGCCGGTTTCGTCATTTCGACGGCGATTTCTGCCGCAAGTCGCGCATTGTTCATGACCAGCCCGATATTCGAGGCAAGCGATTTGCCCTCGGTCAGTTCGAACACCCGTTGCAACAGGAAGGGCGTGACCGATTTCGTGGCGATGCCCTGCGTCTCGGCCTCGTCCAGCGCCTTCAGAATCACGGGCAGGATTTCGCTTTGGGTGATCTCGTGGTTGGGCGGGATCGGGTTGGCGACAAGCTGTCCGCCTGCAAGGCCAAGCCGGGCGCGCATCCGGGCGGCGGCGGCGATCTGGCCTGGGCTGTCCATCCGCAGTGGTGCCGGAATGCCGCTGCTGCGCGACCAGAAGGCCGGCAGTTCGTCTTGGCCATAGGCGATCACGGGCACGCCAAGCGTCTCTAGAACTTCCCATGTCTTGGGCAGGTCAAGGATCGCCTTGGCGCCTGCCGCGACGACCGTGACCGGCGTTTGCGCCAGCTCATGCAGATCGGCCGAGATATCAAAGCTGTGTTCGGCGCCGCGATGGACGCCGCCGATGCCACCGGTCGCGAAGACGCGGATTCCGGCCAGATGCGCACAGATCATCGTGGCGGCGACCGTCGTCGCGCCGGTTCGGCCATTGGCAAGGCAGACGGCCAGATCGGCGCGGCTCAGCTTCATCACCTCGTCGGGCGGGGTCTGAGCCAATTGTTCCAGGCTTTCATCGGTCAGTCCGACATGGATCTGATGCCCCATCACGGCGATGGTCGCGGGCACTGCACCTGCCGTGCGGATCACCTGTTCGACGTCGCGCGCCATATCCAGATTCTGCGGATAGGGCATGCCGTGGGTGATGATCGTCGATTCCAGAGCCACGACAGGCCGTCCCGCGCCAAGCGCGTCAGCGACCTCGGGGGAATACAGAAGCGGGGCATCATTCATGGAACGTCCTTTCCCGAAACATGCGCGGCCGAGGCGTCGACGGCCTGCCGCAAAGCCGCCTCGCGCGGCTGGTTTGACAGCCCCGCTGCCAGATGCGCGGCCAGAAAGCAATCGCCCGCGCCGGTCACACGCGCGACGGCAACCGGCGGAGGGGCCAGGGTCAGGGTCGGCCCATTTGCGATCGCCTCGGCGGCGGGATGCGGGCCGTCGGTGACCAGAACCCGCGCCGCACCGCGCGCGACAACAGCCTCGGCGGCGGTCGCGGCGTCGGGGCAGGCGCGTCCGGCAAGGATCTCGGCCTCGAGCCTGTTCAGATAGAAACAGCCGCGCCGTGCGGCGATCAGCGGCTCGAGCCGCTCGGCCTTGCCGGGGCTGGCGGGGACAACGCGCAGATCGGCCAGTGCAAGGCGCGGGTCACGGGCGATGGCCGACAACAGATCCTCGGTCAGGTTGCCATCCAGCACCACGGCACCGGTCCAGCCCGCCAGATCGGCCGACAGCGGCGCAAGGATGGCGTCGCCCGCCTGTTCAAGGCTGTGCGCGTCGGCGATGGCGGCGATCAGGCCCTGGCTGTCTTCGATCCCCATATAGCAATCGGTTGGCAGCCCGGTGTCGCGCGAAAGCCAGCCTGTGAGGACCCCAAGCCGTTCCGCCTCGGCCACCAGCGCCGCGCCCTCCGGGTCGCGGCCCACCGCCGACAATACGGCCGGTGCCAGGCCCCAGCGTGCCAGCGCGACCGCGACGTTCAGCGCGACACCACCCGGAATGTGGCGGATCCGGCCCGGCACGTCCGCCCCCGGTGCCATCCGGCGCGGCGCGCGGCCGATCACGTCCCACAGCATCGCGCCGATGCACAGGATGTCGGGGCGGCTGGTCATTCCTTGGTCCATTCCTGCATCTCGGTTTCCAGAAATCGTTCGAACGCGTCCAGATCGACGGGGTCGAACTGACCGAAGCCCTGCATCCAGATCGAGGCGGCGCGCATGCCGTCCGGATCCAGCATGCACCAGGTGATCCGGCCACGGCGTTCCTGCCGGATCAGGCCCGCCGCCGCAAGCACCGAGAGGTGCTTGGAAATGGCCGCAAGGCTCATGTCGAAGGGATGAGCCACATCGCTGACCGCCATGTCGTCCTCCAGCAGCATGGACAGCACGCGCCGCCGCGTAGGATCGGCCAGCGCCGCGAAAATCAGGTCCAGCCGGTCGGGCGAAAAGGAGGGCATTGATGATCCTTGCTGTCCCAAGCCGGCCGAAGGTCAACCTGGCGGTTGAATAATGTCGGCGCGCAGCCGGGAATGCAAGCGGTGCGGGCAAAAGCTTCCGTCAGGAATTCTCTTTATTTTCAGTCTACTATGCATATCCTGCACTTGCTTGACTTGAACCGCGATCCCCCCTAGACACCCGGTCGAGTGATAACGGGGGCGTGAGAGATGGCCGAAGGGCCCCGGCATGGGGGCGACAGGGACGACGATGCGGCCCGTCTGCGCCAGCTGGAGGAACGGCTGTCACGATTGACTTCTAAGCCAGAGGCGAGGACGCCGATGGCGGGCTATGACAAGGCGCATATCGCCTGGCGCATGGTCCTCGAGATCGTAGCGGGCATCTTGCTGGGCTGCGGTATCGGATACGGCCTGGATCATCTGTTCGGCACGCAGCCGTTCCTGATGATCCTGTTCATTTTTCTCGGCTTCGCGGCCGGCATCAAGACGATGATGCGCACCGCGGCCGAACTGGGTAGCAGCCCCGGCGACGCGCCGGAGACCGACAAGAGGGATTGACCGTGGCGACCGAGATGGAAGAAGCAACCGGCCTGACCTTCCACCCGATGGACCAGTTCATCGTCAAACCGCTGTTCGGCGGTGGCGAGGTGCACTGGTACACGCCGACGAACGTCACGCTGTGGATGGCCGTGGTCGCGCTGGCCATCATCGCGCTGCTGGTGATGGGCACCCGTGGCCGGGCGATCGTGCCCAACCGTGCGCAGTCGGTTGCCGAGTTGTCCTACGGTATGGTCCACAAGATGATCGAGGACATCGCCGGCAAGGACGGGCTGAAATACTTCCCGTATATCATGACGCTGTTCATGTTCATCACGGTCTCGAACTTTGCCGGACTGCTGCCGAAGGCGTTCACGGTGACGTCGCATATCGCGGTGACCGGCGTTCTGGCGCTGGCGGTGTTCGTCAGCGTCACGGCGATCGGCTTCATCAAGAACGGCGCGCATTTCCTTGACCTGTTCTGGGTCCGCTCGGCGCCGCTGGCGATCCGCCCGGTTCTGGCCGTGATCGAGGTGATCTCGTATTTCGTGCGCCCGGTCAGCCATTCCATTCGTCTTGCAGGCAACATGATCGCAGGCCACGCCGTGATCAAGGTCTTCGCAGGCTTTGCCGCGATCGCCGCCGTTGCCCCCGTCTCGATCCTGGCTGTCGTCGGCATGTATGCCTTCGAGATCCTCGTGGCCTTCATCCAGGCCTATGTGTTCACCATCCTGACCTGCGTCTACTTGAAGGACGCGCTGCATCCGTCGCACTAGGCGGGCGCCGCATCAGGATCATCTTTACCCGAATTTCAAACTTCCAACCGCAAGGAGTATCATCATGGAAGGCAATATCGGAGAACTGGGCCAGTACATCGGCGTCGGCCTGACCGCCATCGGCATGGGCGGGGCTGCCATCGGTGTGGGCAACGTGGCCGGGAACTTCCTGTCGGGCGCCCTGCGCAATCCGTCGGCCGCCGCCGGTCAGACCGCTACGCTGTTCATCGGCATGGCCTTCGCCGAAGCTCTGGGGATCTTCTCGTTCCTCGTCGCGCTTCTGCTGATGTTCGCGGTCTGATCCCACGCCATCCTTGCGGCGGGGTGAGGTTTTCGGCCTCGCCCCTTCGTGACCTGAGAGGCCAATGGGGTAGGACATGATCAGCCTGTTGCAAGAGGCCGCCCAAAGCGTGGCCGAACATACCGAAGCGGCCGCCGCACACGGCGCGGATCAGGCCGGTCACGCGGCCGAATCCACGGGCCTGCCGCAGCTTGACATCGCTACTTTCCCGAACCAGATCTTCTGGCTCGTCGTCACCTTGCTGGCGTTGTACTGGGTGCTGTCGAATGTGGCATTGCCGCGCATCGCCGCGGTCATTTCCGACCGTCAGGGCGCCATTACCGGCGATCTGATGGCTGCCGAAGAATTCAAGCAGAAGGCCCGCGAGGCGGAAGCCGCCTATGATCAGGCCTTGGCCGATGCCCGTAGCGAGGCGGCCAAGATCGTCGCCGCCAATCGCGCCGAGATCCAGAAGGAACTGGATGCGGCGATTGCCAAGGCCGATGCCGAGATCGCAGCGCGCACCGCTGAATCGGAAAAGCGCATCGCCGAGATCCGCGAGTCGGCCGTGACCGACGCCCGCGAGGTCGCCCGCGAAGTGACGGCAGAGCTGGTCAGCAGCTTTGGCGGAAACGTCGATCAGGGTGCCGTCGATCAGGCTGTGGACAACCGCATCAAGGGGGCCGTGCAATGAAACGACTTTCTGCCATCGCCTTGCTTGCGGCCAGCGCAGGACCTGCCGCAGCAGCCACGGGGCCGTTCTTCTCGCTTGGCAACACCGACTTCATCGTCCTGATCGCGTTCCTGATCTTCGTGGGCGTGGTGATCTATTTCAAGGTTCCCTCGATCGTCGGCGGCATGCTGGACAAGCGTGCCGAGGGGATCCGCGCGGACCTGGACGAGGCGCGTCGCCTGCGCGAAGAAGCGCAGGAGATCTATGCCAGCTACGAGCGTCGTCAGCGCGAGGTGAAGGGTCAGGCACAGGAGATCGTCGCCAACGCCAAGCGCGAGGCCGAGGCGCAGGCCGCCAAGGCGCAGTCGGACCTGAAGACGTCTATCGAGCGTCGTCTGAAGGGTGCCGAGGATCAGATCACCAGCGCCGAGAACGACGCAGTCCGTGCCGTGCGCGATCGCGCCGTCCGGACCGCCATCGCCGCAGCATCCGAATTGCTGGCGGCACAGGTCCAGTCCGGCCAGCGTTCGGCAGGGATCGACGATGCCATCAGCGAAGTGTCTCAGCGCCTGAACTGATGCCCGCCACGGGCGCAGATCGGCTGCATGATAAAAAACCCCCGGTCTTCTGGCCGGGGGTTTTCGTTTGGCGAAAGCCTGTATGACCTGATGGTCGCATGAAAAGAGGCCGGCGGATGCCGGCCTCGAACAGTCGTGGTGCAGGTTCGGCGCGCGCCGAGCCGTCAGTTCGTCGGGCGGATCAGGATTTCGACCCGGCGGTTCTGGGCGCGGCCCTGCGCGGTCGCGTTGGACGCCACCGGCTGGCTGGACGCGCGGCCGACGGCGACCACCCGTCCGGGATTGACGCCCGCGGCGGTCAGGATGCCGGCGACCGATCCGGCCCGGCGCTGCGACAAGTCCTGGTTATAGGCGGCCGAGCCGGTGCTGTCGGTATGGCCCACCACCTCGATCCGGCTGTTCGGATACTGGTTCAGGTTGCGCGCGACGGCGTAAAGATCGCTTTGCGCGGGGCCTGACACGGCAGCGGAATCGGTGGCGAACAGGATGCCTTCGGGCAGCACGACCTGAAGATACGAGCCGTGGTTCACGACCTGGACGTTCGAGGACACCGACTGCTTCAGCGCGGCGGCCTGACGGTCGAGGATGTTCCCGGCCACGGCCCCGGCGGCGGCGCCCAGGATCGCGCCTCGTGCGGCGTCCCGGCCCTGATTGTTCTTGTCGCTGTCGCGCGTGCCGGCCAGCACCGCGCCGATCGCGGCGCCCGCAAGTGCGCCCTGCTGGGTGCGCGACATGCCCGTCGCGGTGCCGTTCGGGTTCATCGACGGATCGGTGCAGGCACCGAGCGCGATCAGCCCCGACGCGGCAATAGTCGTCGTCAAGCGGAGGTTCATCTGTATCCCCTTTCCTTGTCATGTGCCGGACGGGATGGCCGCCGGATCTGGCGCGCCCGATTCCGGGCCGGTTCTGGAACGTCTTGCAAGCTGGCGCAGTTCCGCAACGAAGGAAAGCGCAGATATCAGCGAATGCGCTGACAACGCGTCACAATTCGATCATTGGCGATTTTCCTCCGGCAAGTGCGGGCATGCTGCATCGCGGCACTTGCAAAGCGCGGCGTTGATCGTCAGAAGCCTCGTGTCATGGCCAGATCCTCGCGTCTTTCACCTCCGCTGCCGTTTCCGGAACAGGTCGCGATCTTCACGCGGCTCGAGGAGGCCAATCCGCATCCCGAAACGGAGCTGAATTTCGTCAATCCCTTTACGCTGGTCGTCGCGGTGGCGTTGTCCGCGCAGGCGACCGATATCGGGGTGAACAAGGCCACCAAGGGACTGTTCGCGGTGGCCGACACGCCGCAGAAGATGCTGGATCTGGGGCTTGAGGGCGTGACCGAACATATCCGCACCATCGGGCTTTACCGACAGAAGGCGAAGAATGTCATCGCGCTGTCGCGGATCCTTGTTCAGGATTACGGCGGCGCGGTGCCCGACAGCCGTGCCGCGTTGATGAGCCTGCCGGGCGTCGGGCGCAAGACGGCCAATGTCGTGCTGAACTGCGCCTTCGGCCAGCCCGCGCAGGCGGTGGACACGCATATCTTCCGGGTCGGCAATCGCACGCGCCTTGCACCGGGCCGGGACGTGGACGAGGTCGAACGCGCGATCGAGGACAACGTGCCCGCCCGGTTTCAGCAACATGCCCATCACTGGCTGATCCTGCATGGGCGCTATATCTGTCAGGCACGGCGCCCGCGCTGTGCCGTCTGCATCATCAAAGATCTCTGCCCCTATGAGGAGAAGACCGCATGACCACGCCCTATGTGATCGGAATCGGCAACGCGGTGATGGACGTGATCTCGCCCACCGACGACGCGCGGCTTGAGGCGCTGGGGGTGCAGAAGGGGATCATGCAGCTGATCGAGCGCGAGCGGTCCGAATACCTGATGGCCGCGCAGGCCGACGATCACGGGCCCGGCCGGGCGCAGGCGCGGCTGGTGCCGGGCGGATCGGTGGCCAACACGTTGGCGGGGATCGGTGCGCTGGGTCTGAAGACCGCGTTCATCGGTCGCGTGGCCGAGGATGCGCTGGGGCTGTCCTATGCCGAACAGACAGAGGCTGCGGGCACCGTGTTCGTCAATCCGCCGGTCGCGGGCGATCAGCTGCCGACCTCGCGCAGCATCATCCTTGTGACGCCCGACGGCGAACGGTCGATGAGCACCTATCTGGGCATTTCGGCCGAGCTTGGGCCCGATGACGTGAACCCGTCGGTCTTTCAGGGGGCAGGGTGGCTGTTCCTGGAAGGATACCTGTTCGACAAGCCCAAGGGAAAAGAGGCGTTCCTGAAGGCCGCGCGCTGCTGTCACGAGGCGGGCGGACAGGCCGGGATCGCCCTGTCGGACCCGTTCTGCGTGGACCGGCACCGCGAGGATTTCCGCAAGCTGGTCGCCGGGCCGATGGATTACGTGATCGGCAATATCCACGAATGGTCGTCGCTGTATCAGACCGAGGATCTGGAAACCGCGCTGGCCCAGGCAAGCGCCGACTGCGGCACGGTGATCTGCACCCGGTCAGGCGAGGATGCGATCCTGATCCGCGACGGCGTGCGTGTGACCGCGCCTGTCCACAGGGTGGTGCCGGTGGATGCCACCGGGGCGGGCGATCAGTTCGCCGCCGGCCTGATCTACGGGCTGGCACGGGGCGCCCCGCTGGAGGCCGCGGGTCGGATGGGCTGCATTGCCGCCGCCGAGGTGATCGGGCATGTGGGCCCGCGCCCCGAGCGCGACCTGCGCGCGGATTTCAGCGCAGAAGGGCTGATCTGACGCCGCGAATTTGCGGCGCGTGCAAACCTGACCAAATGTACAGATGTTTGGTGGCATCATCGCTGGACAAACGACTTGGACCGGATGATATTCTGCCGCGACAATGTTTTGTTTGCGGGCTTGCTGCGCAGCCCGGTTGGATGAGTTTACAGGAGTGAGGCGATGCCGACGACCTTCAATGCGATTTTCCTGGGGAATACCGGGACGTTCAATATCGATCCGACCGAGGGAAATGCGATCAGCGAGAACGCCATCGACCTTGTCGGGCAGACCAACGGAAGTCCCGCCGATCCGCTGTTTGAACGTATCGTCACCGTCACGGCGCTGGACCGTGCTGGCCAGGCTGGATCACTGGACACCAACCGCGTTGGGACGGATCAGGTTCAATACACGCTGCCCGGTGCCGGTTCCCAGACGGTCGCGACATTCGAAGGGCTTGGCGTCTATGACGCGACCGTGACATTTTTCGACGGATCGACCGGTAATGTCTCTGCGGTGGTCTTTCAGGATGAGGCTCGCAACCTGTTTCTGGCACCAGAAATTACTGCCAACGCCGACTCCGCTATCTTTCAAAGCGGCCCGATCGTGTCGATGAGGCTGAACGGTCTGATCTCGAATAGCGGCAATCTGACAGCCGACCGTGGTGCGGCCAATTTCATCACCTGCTTTGTCGCCGGGACCATGATCGAGACGCCCGAAGGACCGCGTCCGGTCGAGGATCTGCGCGAAGGCGATGCGGTCATCACCGTCGATGCAGGCGTCCAGATGTTGCGCTGGGTCGGATCGCGTGACCTGGATGTCCGTGACACCGATAACCTGAAACCGATCCGGATCCGGATCGGGGCGCTGGGGCTTGGCCTGCCGAATGCCGATCTTCTTGTCTCGCCCCAGCACCGGGTGCTGGTGCGGTCGGCGGTGGCGCAGCGGATGTTCGGCACCAACGAGGTTCTGGTCGCGGCCAAGCAATTGACCGCGCTGCCGGGCATCGAAATGGTCGAAGACGCCGCACAAGTCACCTATGTTCATTTGCTGTTCGACGATCACCAGTTGGTGACATCGAACGGTGCGGTGTCCGAATCGCTGTTCACCGGTCCGCAGGCGCTGAAAGGCGTGTCCGAGGAGGCGCGTGCCGAGATTCTGGCCCTGTTCCCGGATCTGGCCGAGATCGGCGCGGATATGGAATTGCGGCAGCCCGCGCGTCCCGTGGTCCCCGGGCGGCAGGCGCGGAAACTGGCCGAGCGTCACCTGGCCAATCAGAAACCCGTCGTCGGCTGACGTAGATCTTCCTCATCTGCTGGCCGCGCCCGCCCTTGGCAAGAGGGCGGGCTTCACATTGTCATGCGTTGCGCGGCGTGTTTTGGGCGTGTATCACCGCCCGAAATTGATGAGGCGAGGACATGGATATGCGCAGGGTTGTTGTCACCGGGTTGGGGATGGTCACACCGCTTGCCTCGGGCGTCGAAGCCAGTTGGCAGCGCCTGCTGGCAGGAAAATCGGGCGCGGGTCCGATCACCCGGTTCGATCCCAAGGACGTGGTGACGAAATACGCCTGCGAGATCCCTTTCGGCGATGGCAGCGACGGCAGCTTCAATCCTGATGACTGGATGGAGCCGAAGGACCGGCGCAAGGTCGATGATTTCATCCTGTATGGCATGGCCGCCGCCACGCAAGCGGTGAAGGACGCCGGGTGGGAACCCGAGGACGAGGAATCCCGCTTGCGCACCGGCGTCATGATCGGGTCCGGCATCGGCGGTCTGACCTCGATCGCGGAAACGGCTGTTCTGATCAGGGAACGCGGTCCCAAGCGGGTCAGCCCGTTCTTCATTCCCGGCGCGCTGATCAACCTGATCTCGGGTCAGGTCAGCATCCGGTTCGGGTTCAAGGGCCCCAACCATGCCGTGGTGACGGCCTGTTCGACCGGGGCGCACGCGATCGGTGACGCCGCGCGGCTGATCATGCTGGGCGATGCGGATGTCATGGTCGCGGGCGGTGCCGAGGCGCCGATCAGCGAGATCGGGATCGCGGGCTTCAACGCCTGCAAGGCATTGTCGACCAAGCGGGCCGAAGATCCCCAGGCCGCCAGCCGCCCGTATGACCAGGATCGGGACGGCTTCGTGATGGGCGAAGGCGCGGGCTGTGTGGTTCTGGAAGAATACGAACACGCCAAGGCGCGCGGCGCGACAATCTATGCCGAGGTGCTGGGATACGGGCTGTCGGGGGACGCCTATCACATCACCGCACCCAGCGAGGATGGCGACGGCGGATTCCGGGCCATGCAGAACGCGCTGCGCAGCGCGAAGATCGGACCCGAGAAGATCGATTATATCAACGCGCATGGCACCAGCACGATGGCTGACACGATCGAACTGGGCGCCGTTGAACGGCTGATGGGCGAACATGCGGCCAACGCCGTGATGTCGTCCACCAAATCCAGCATCGGGCATCTTCTGGGTGCGGCGGGCGCTGTCGAGGCGATCTTCTGCATCCTCGCGATCCGTGACCAGATCTGTCCGCCGACCATCAATCTGGACAATCCGGCGGTGCAGCCGAAGCTGGATCTGGCCGCGAATGCCGCCGTTCGGCGCAAGGTCGATGTGGTTCTGTCCAACAGCTTCGGATTCGGCGGCACCAATGCCAGCCTGATCCTTGGGAAGGTCGCAGGATGATCTGGCGCAACATCGCCTCGAATTTCCTGACCCTGCTGATCGTTCTGCTGATCGCGGTTGCAGCCGCGGTGGCGTGGGCCAAGCACGAGTTCAGCGGCCCCGGTCCCAGCGAGGTTGCCCAATGCGTCGAGATCGCGCCGGGCGCCAGCCTGAACGCGGTCAGCCAGCAGCTTGCCGCGCAGGGCGCGGTCAGCAGCGCCTATCTGTTTCGCGCGGGCGCCGACTATATGGAAAAGTCGCGCGATCTGAAATTCGGCAGCTATCTTGTGCCGCCGCGTGCCAGCATGCAGGACATCGTCGGCGTGGTGACGGCGGGCGGCCCTTCGACCTGCGGGACCGAGGTGATCCTGCGGGTCGGCGTGCGCGAAAACACCGTCCTGTTGCGCGACATGAACCAGCAGACCGGCGCATTCGAGGAAATGGCACGCTATAACCCCGCCAACGAGGAACAGCCCGAAGCGATCACCGTCGCGACGGAGAGTCCCGATGCCCGGCTGCGGATCACCGTCGCCGAGGGCGTCACCAGCTGGCAGATCGTCGAAGGGCTGAAAGCGGCCGGCTTCCTGAGCGGAGAGATCGATGAGGTCCCGGCCGAGGGCAGCCTGGCACCCGACACCTATGAGGTCGAGAAGGGATCATCGCGAACCGCGCTGCTGGCCGACATGGCGCGCCGGCAATCCGCGATCCTTGCCGCCGAATGGGA
This sequence comes from Paracoccus sp. R12_2, assembly GCF_017744015.1. Taxonomy (GTDB): domain Bacteria; phylum Pseudomonadota; class Alphaproteobacteria; order Rhodobacterales; family Rhodobacteraceae; genus Paracoccus. The sequence continues at coordinate 36,982 of NZ_JAGHRA010000009.1, read as the reverse complement.
GGCACGGCCCTTTGGTCTGCCTTATGAAACGCCGGAAGAGGCGCTGATCATGGCCTCGATCGTCGAGAAGGAGACGGGCGTCGCAGCCGAACGTCCGCAGGTCGCCAGCGTCTTCGTCAACCGGCTGGAACAGGGCATGCGGCTGGAAACCGACCCGACCGTGATCTATGGCATCACCAACGGTCAGGGTGTTCTTGATCGGGGTCTGAGGCGGTCGGAACTGAACACGACGACGCCCTACAACACCTATCGCATCGACGGGATGCCGCCGACGCCGATTGCCAATCCCGGGCGTGCGGCGATCAACGCGGCCCTGAATCCCGCGCAGACCGATTTCATCTTCTTCGTAGCGGATGGCACGGGCGGGCATGCGTTTGCGCGCACGCTGGACGAGCATAACCGGAATGTCGCGCGGTGGCGCGAGATTGAGGCGCAGCGTGGAGAGGCTACGGACAGCCCCGTTCAGGGGGGCGGCTGAGCGCCGGTCCATAAGGTTTGACAAAGCCCGCCCCACGCCGCAGGCTGCGATGTGATGGGGCGGGCTTTTCCATGGCGTCGGCTGCGCCGGCCCGCACCCTCTGACATCAGGAGGATGCGTGATGAAACTGTCCGACATGTTTTCGACCCTCGCCGAGAACGCCCGAATGTTCGAACAGCGGGCCGCCGAATGGCAGGACGACATGAGCGCTCGCAACGACGAGATGATGGCCGGTGCCCGGAAGTGGCAAGAGACCGCCTTGCAACGGCAGGACGAGTTGAACGCACAGATGCGCGGCTATTTCGAGGAAGCGAACGAGAATGTGCGCACACAGTGGCAGACCATGCAATCCGCCTGGGAAGAGCAGTTCCAGAAGATGCGTGAAAAGGGCGAGGAAATGCGCGAGCAAGCCCTGAAAAGCGGCCATTTTCCGGATTGGGCCGAGGCATATGCCGCGCAGATGGTGGCTTTCGCGCAGAAGATGCAGGATGAGGCCAGCACCGCCATCGCGGCGGCGACCGAAGCGCGCGCCAAGGGAAATCCCAAGAAAAAGGGCTGATGTCCGGCTTGGCGATCTCTGCGCCCGCCACGTCATTGTGGCGGGCGTTTTCGTGCGCGATTCCCGCCGCATGGGGCTGGTGTTGCGCGGCGTACGCAACGGGTGTTGCGCGAATTAAGCGTCTATTATTGTTATGTAAATTCCGATTTTCAGATCGTCCTTTGATTTAGCGATTGACTAACCGAACGCCTTAAGGTAGAAATTATACATGCTGGGAGAAATGGGCAAGCGGCCGGGGGGCGACCCCTTGGGCCGCTTTTCCATTTCTTGGCTCGTGCGGACAGGACACGAGGCGGGACAGTTTGCATGAACGATATGGAATGGGGCGGGGTCGGTGATCCCGAAGGGCCGTTTGTGGCCACGTCGCACGTCACCGACAAGCCTGCGGACCAGGTCGGGGAAGCGCGGCGAAGATATGATCCGGAAGAGGCGATCACCGTCGCGGATGGGCTTTTCTTCTCTTACGTCCGGGACCTGGAAGCCTATCAGGATGCCTTGGCGGCGGGAAGTTCGGCTTCTGTCGATCCGGCAGAGTTGAAGAAGGCCACGCAGGTGGCGCGGGGAGTCCGCGAAGCCATCCACATGATGATGACGGAAAGGGACAGGGTTGACAAACTTCGCAAGGATATCGCCGGCGGGGTCGGAGGAGGCAGCCTCGATCTTGACGCGGCAAGAGATGAGATCGGGCGCCGCTTGGCTTGCCTCCGCCGCGCCGGAGGAAGTTGACGCGTTTCTGGGTGGTCTGTCCGAGAACGCGCTGATGGCGCTGCCTTGGCTGTTCGAGTTCTGGGCCCTGCCGCACCAGTTGCCGCCGGAAGGCGACTGGAAAAGCTGGGTCATCATGGGCGGGCGTGGTGCGGGCAAGACCCGCGCAGGCTCGGAGTGGGTGCGGCGGATGGTCGAGGGGCCGACCGCCGCCGCACCCGGCAAGTGCCATCGCGTTGCGTTGGTCGGAGAGACCTTCGATCAGGCGCGCGAGGTGATGGTCATGGGCGAGAGCGGCATTCTTGCCTGCTCTCCTCCGGATCGCCGGCCGGTCTGGGAGGCCGGGCGCCGGCGGCTGGTCTGGGCCAACGGCGCGACTGCGACGGTCTATTCCGCGCATGAGCCCGAGGCGCTGCGCGGGCCGCAATTCGACGCCGCCTGGGTCGATGAGCTGGCCAAGTGGAAGAAGGCGGAGGACAGCTGGGACATGCTTCAGTTCGCGCTGCGGCTGGGGCGGCATCCGCAGCAGGTCGTCACGACGACACCCCGCAATGTCGGCGTGCTGAAGCGCATACTTGGCAATGCCAGCACCGTGACCACCCACGCGCCGACCGATGCCAACCGGGCCTATCTGGCCGAGAGTTTCCTGGCCGAGGTCGAGGCGCGTTACGGCGGAACGAGGCTGGGACGGCAGGAACTGGACGGGGTTCTGCTGGACGATGTGGAAGGCGCGCTGTGGACGACCCAGATGCTGGAGGGCGCACGGGTGGATCACGCGCCGAGGCTGAGCCGCGTTGTGGTCGCGGTCGATCCGGCGGTTACGGCAGGCAAGGCCAGCGACGAATGCGGGATCGTGGTCGCGGGGGTTCTGGCCGATGGCGAGCCGCGCGACTGGCGCGCCTTTGTGCTGGAAGATGCGACGATCAGGGGCGGACCGACGGATTGGGCGCGTGCGGCGATTGCCGCCATGGACCGGCATGGGGCCGAGAAACTGGTGGCCGAGGTCAATCAGGGCGGTGATCTGGTTGAAAGCGTGATCCGGCAGATCGACCCTCTGGTGCCCTTCAAGGCGCTGCGGGCCGGTCGCGGCAAGGGGCTGCGCGCCGAGCCTGTCGCGGCGTTGTACGAGCAGGGTCGCGTCCGTCATGTGCGGAGCGGCAATCTTGGAGCGCTGGAAGACCAGATGCGCCAGATGACGGTTCGGGGGTTCGAGGGGCGAGGGTCGCCTGATCGGCTGGATGCGATGGTTTGGGCCATCCATGAGCTGATGATCGAACCGGCCGCGGGATGGCGGCGGCCGCAGATGCGGCGCTTGTGACGACGGTGCCGGGGGTTTCACCCCCGGATGCCCAGGATATTTCAGCAAAGAAGAAGGGGCTGGCCTGCGGGTCGGCCCTTTTTCATGGCCGGGACATGGAGGCGAGCATGGCGTTTCGTTTATTTTCGCGGGAGGAGAAGATCGCTCCCGTGCAGGAGAGGAAGGCCAGCGCGACGGGCCGGGTCGTGGCGTTCGCGACCGGTTCGGGGCGACCGGTCTGGTCGGCGCGCGACACCGGGTCGCTGACACGGGGCGGGTTCGTGGGAAATCCCGTGGGTTTTCGCTGCGTCAAGCTGATTGCCGAGGCCGCGGCTGCGGTGCCCCTGGTGTGCGAGGATCGCGAGCGGCGCTATGACGCCCATCCGGTCATCGACCTGCTGCGCAGACCCAATCCGGGGCAGGGACGTGCCGAGTTGTTCGAAGCGGTGTTCGGGCAGATGCTGCTGTCGGGAAACGGTTATGTCGAGGCGGTCGGACTGTCCGGTGCGGGGCTGCCCGAGGAGTTGCATGTCCTGCGTTCGGACCGGATGAGCATCGTGCCGGGCGAGGATGGCTGGCCAGTCGCATTCGAGTATGCGGTCGGTGGCCGCAAGCACCGTTTCGACATGACGGGCAGCCCCGATCCGATCTGTCATGTGAAAAGCTTTCATCCGCAGGACGACCATTACGGTCTGTCCCCGATGCAGGCTGCAGCGGTGGCTTTGGACGTCCACAATAGCGCCTCGGCCTGGTCCAAGGCGTTGCTGGACAACGCGGCGCGACCCAGCGGTGCGATCGTCTACAAGGGCGCGGACGGGCAGGGCGTGCTGAGCCCCGAACAGTACGACCGGCTGGTGGGCGAGATCGAGATGAACCACCAGGGCGCGCGGAATGCGGGCAGGCCGATGCTGCTGGAGGGCGGACTGGACTGGAAGCCCATGGGGTTCAGCCCCAGCGACATGGAATTCCATCAGACGAAGATGGCGGCATCGCGCGAGATCGCCTTGGCGTTCGGCGTTCCGCCGATGCTGCTGGGGATCCCCGGCGATGCGACCTATGCCAATTATGCCGAGGCGCACCGGGCCTTCTATCGGTTGACCGTGCTGCCGTTGGCGACACGTGTGGCGGCCTCGGTCGCCTGGTGGCTGTCCGAGCATCTTGGCGCCGAGATCGATCTGCGTCCCGATCCCGACCGCATCCCAGCCTTGTCCGATGAACGCGATCAGCAGTGGAAGCGTATCAGCGAGGCCAGCTTCCTGACCGATGCCGAGAAACGGGCGCTGCTGGGGCTGCCGCCGCTGGCCGATGGGTGAGGCGATGGAGGGATCTCGTTTCGTCAAGGATGCCTTCGGCTGGCACGATCAGCGGTTCGAGGCGCAGGAGCGGATCATGGCGCTGCAGTTCGGCACCGTCGAGAAGCGGCTGGAGCGGATCGAGGCGCTGATCGAAGGGTTGGAGAGGCGACTGTGGATGACCGTCTACGGCGTCGTCGCGGTGATCCTGACACAGGCGGTGCAGGGCATTCTGGAATATGCGCCGAAAGGAGGCTGAGGGAATGGTTCCGGGACTTGAGGTGAAATTCGCGGGCGGGACACCGATCCTGTCCGACGATCATGTGATCGAAGGCTATGCCAGCCTGTTCGGGATGACCGATCAGGGTGGCGATGCCGTGCTGCCGGGCGCTTTCGAGGCCAGTCTGAAGCGACTGACGGGCAAGGGCGACAAGGTACGGATGCTGTGGCAGCACGATCCGACCCGGCCCATCGGCGTCTGGGACGAGGTTCGCGAAGACGAACGGGGTTTGTGGGTCAAGGGGCGGTTGCTGCCCGATGTGGCGCAGGCCCGCGAGGCGGCGGCGCTGATCCAGGCGGGCGCGATCGACGGGCTGTCGATCGGCTATCGCACGATCAGGGCCGAACGCGACCAGAAGGGCCGGCGCGCGCTGGTCGAAGTCGAATTGTGGGAAGTGTCGCTGGTGACCTTCCCGATGCTTCCCGAGGCCAAGGTCGGTCGCAAGGAGGCGGATGAACTGCGCGAGATCGCCGCGCTGTTCGTCGCGGCATCCGAGGTGCTGCGGACCGAGTGAAATCGATGCCGCGCGCAAGCGCGCATTCCATGGGTTCGGACCTTGCCCTGCAAGCTGGTCCGGCAACAGGGGCGGGTGGGCCCCGCACATCGCGATGAGGAGAAGACCATGACCGAGGCAAAGGCCGCGGGCGGCGGAGATCCGTCCGCCGATCTGAAAGGGGCCATGATGGGGTTCGTCGGTGAACTCAGGGGTTTCCGAGAAGACATCCAGACAAAACTGCAAGCACAGGAAGAGCGCATGAACATGCTTGATCGCAAGACCGCCATCCGGGGCCGTGCGCCCCTTTCGACCACCGCCGAAACCGAGATCCCGCACCAGAAGGCGTTCAATGCCTATCTGCGCAGCGGCGACGATGACGGGCTGCGCGGTCTGGTCATCGAAGAGAAGGGCCTGACGGTCGCCAGCGATGGGGGATTCCTGGCAGCGCCTCGGGTCGCGGAAGCGGTGCAGAGCGTGCTGCGTTCGGGCGCGTCGCTGCGCAAGCTGGCAAATGTGGTGGCCGTGGAATCCTCGGCCTACGAGGTTCTGGTGGACAAGGGCGACATGGGTGCCGGATGGGCCACCGAGGCGGATTCGACGGAAACTGCGACCGGCGGGATCGAGCGTATCTCGATTCCGGTGCATGAACTGTCAGCGATGCCCAAGGCCAGCCAGCGCCTGCTGGATGATGCTGCGTTCGACGTCGAGGCCTGGCTGGCCGAGCGGATCGCCGACAAGTTCGCCCGTTCCGAGGCTGCCGCCTTCGTGATCGGCGACGGGGTCGCCAAGCCGCGCGGCATCCTGTCCTATCCGGTCGCCGCGAACGATGCAGCCACCGACGGTCAGATCGGAATCGTCACCAGCGGTGCGTTGGGCGACTTCAACCCTGAGGCGCCAGCGGATGCGCTGATCGACCTGATCTATGCTCTGGGTGCAGAGTATCGTTCGAACGCCAGCTTCGTGATGAACTCCAAGACCGCCGCGCGCATCCGCAAGATGAAGGATGCCGATGGCCGCTTCCTGTGGACGGATGCGCTGTCGGCGGGCCAGGCCCCGCAGCTGTTGGGATATCCGGTGATGATCAGCGAGGACATGCCCGATATCGAGATGGAATCGCTATCGATCGCCTTTGGTGACTTCCGCGCGGCCTATACGATCGTCGAACGCCCTGATCTGCGCGTGCTGCGCGACCCGTTCAGCGCCAAGCCGCATGTTCTGTTCTATGCGACCAAGCGCGTCGGAGGGGGCGTCACCGACTTCCGTGCCGTCAAGCTGCTGCAGTTCGCCTGATCCCTTGCCGGATCGGGCGAGGGAGGGGGCTGCGCACGGGTCGCGGGTCATTCCGGCTTTGCATCTGTCCGCGCGCGCTGATGGCCTGCGCGCGGGCGCGGCCCCTTCCCACACACGAAAATCAGGCGGGGCCGCTGGGGTCCCGCCGACGTGGAACGACCAGGCGGACGGCAGGACGGGAGGTTCGCGACATGATGCTGATTGAGGAAACGGCGCCGGCGGCGGAGGCGCTGCCGGTCGCCGCGCTGCGCGAGCATTTGCGGCTTGGCTCGGGCTTCCAGATCGCCGAAGACAGCGCCGAGACTGCGGCGCTGACGGGGTATCTGCGCGCCGCGATTGCCACCATCGAGGCCCGCACCGGGAAGGTGCTGCTGACCCGGCGCTTTCGGATGCAGCTGGATGACTGGCGTGATCGACTGGGGCAGCCCCTGCCTTTGGCGCCGGTCATATCGGTCCAGGGGATCTCGATAGAAGACGGTGCGGGTACCGTCACCGAGATGGCTGCGGAAAGCTGGCGATTGCTGCCCGACGGCCAACGCCCGATGATTCTGCCGACCGGAGTGATCCTGCCGCATGTGCCGCGTCGCGGCAGTGTGACGGTCATGTTCACGGCGGGGTTCGGTGCGGACTGGGCGGCAGTGCCTGCCGATCTGGCCCAGGCGGTGCTGATGCTGGCGGCCCGATACTATGAGGATCGCAGCTTCGAGGGCAGCAAGGGCGCGATGCCGTTCGGGGTCAGCGCGTTGATCGAGCGCTGGCGCCAGGTGCGGACGCTGGCCGGCCGCGGCAGCCGGGAGATGCGCTGATGGGTGTGCCGAGGTTGAACACCCGCCTCGCGTTGGAGGCCCCGGAACGGCAGGCCGATGGCATGGGCGGGTATCGCGTCGTCTGGCAGCGTCTTGGCACGCTGTGGGCCGAGATGAATGCGGGTTCGGGACGGGAAAGGTTCGCCGAGGTCGGCCCCGAAAGCGTCGTGTCGTGGCGGATCACCGTGCGTGGCGCGCCTTCGGGCGACCCACGCCGACCGCTGCCGGGACAGCGCTTGCGATTGCAGGATCGCCTGTTCCGGATCGAGGCGGTGGCCGAGCGTGACGCGGCTGGTCTTTGGCTGACCTGCTTCGCGAAAGAGGAGGAACCCGCATGAGCTATGCGGCCGGGGTGGCGCTGCAGGGCGCGGTCTATCAGCATCTGCGCGCCGACACGGCATTGGCCGCGCTGGTGGGCGATGCGATTTTCGATGCGATGCCGGTCGATGCGCCAAGCGGCGTGTTCGTGTCGCTGGGGCCGGAGGAGACACGGGATGCGGGCGACATGACTGCATCCGGGTCGCAGCACGATTTCATCGTATCGGTGTTGTCGGGGGCCGATGACAGCGCAGGTTTTGCCGCCGTCAAGGCGACGGCGGTGGCTGTCAGCGAGGCGCTGGAAAACGGCGCGATGTCGCTGGAACGCGGGCATCTGGCGGGATTGTGGTTCCTGCGCGCCAAGGCGCGGCGGGTGGAAAACGGGGCTGCGCGGCGGGTCGATCTGACGTTCCGCGCGCGCATTGATCTGGGCTGAGGAGACGGACCCATGGCGGTACAGAACGGACGCGATCTGCTGATCAAGATGGACATGACGGGCGATGGCGCCTTTGAGACGGTGGCCGGGCTGCGCGCAAGCCGCCTGTCCTTCAACGCCGAGACGGTGGACGTCACTTCGCTGGAAAGCGAGGGGGGCTGGCGCGAATTGCTGGGCGGAGCCGGGATGCGCAGCGCCTCGGTTTCGGGATCGGGCGTGTTTCGCGACGCCGATACCGATGCAAGGGCGCGGCAGGCATTCTTCGACGGTGAAGTGCCGCTTTTCCAGGTGGTGATCCCGGATTTCGGCACAGTCGAAGGGCCGTTCCAGATCACGGCGCTGGAATATTCGGGAAGCTACAATGGCGAGGCGACATATGAGCTGACCATGGCTTCGGCCGGGGCGCTTGGCTTTACGGCGCTGTGATGGTGAACCCGTTGCGTGGCGAGGTCGAGGTGGTGCTGGACGGTCAGCCGCATGTCGCCCGGCTGACACTGGGCGCGCTGGCGGAACTTGAACATGATCTGGGCGCCGACAGCCTGCTGGCGGTCGCCGAGCGGTTCGAGGCGGGTCGCTTTTCAAGCCGTGACGTCTTGTCGGTGTTGGTGGCCGGGCTGCGAGGCGGCGGATGGCAGGGCCGGGCAGCCGACTTGTTGACCACTGAGATCGGCGGCGGGCCGGTCGCGGCGGGGCGCGCCGCGGCCGAGTTGCTGGCACGCGCATTTCGGATCGACGCATGACGCGCAGTGACGGGGCGAAGGGCGGGCTGGACTGGTCCGGCCTGATGCAGGCCGGATTGCGGGGGCTGGGTCTGCGACCGGATCAGTTCTGGTCGCTGACACCGGCAGAACTGGCCCTGATGCTGGGCATCGAGGCCGGACCCCCGGCAATGACACGTGGTCGGCTGGCCGAATTGGCCGCCCGATACCCGGACAGGCCGATGACCGAGCCATCCGGCAACAAGGACAACTGACAATCGGGGGCCATCATCATGGCGAACAAGGACGGTTTCGGAACCACGCTGGACCAGGTGGATGAAGGGTTCGGTCAGACCAGCCGGATGACGGCGGAATTCGAGGCCGAGTTGGCGCGGCTTCGGCAGTCGATGGTGTTTACCACGCGCGAGGTCGGCAGCTTGAGCTCGGGCATCGAAACTGGCCTGCGTCGGGCCTTTGATGGCTTGATCTTCGATGGGCAGAAGCTGTCGGACGCGCTGAGAGGCATCGGGCGGCAGATTGCGGACACCGTTTTTTCGATCGCGATGAAGCCGGTGGAAAGTGCCTTGGCAGGATCCTTGGCGGGGGGCGTGACCGGGATGCTGTCCGGCGCGCTGCCCTTTGCGCAAGGCGGTGCATTTGTGCAGGGGCGTGTGATGCCATTCGCAAAGGGGGGTGTCGTCGCCGAGCCCACGCATTTTCCGATGCGCGGCGCCACGGGATTGATGGGCGAGGCCGGCCCCGAGGCGATCATGCCTCTGCGGCGTGGCGCGGATGGCCGTCTTGGCGTTGCGGCGGCGGGCGGGGCTGCCAGGCCCGTCAATGTCACCATCAATGTCAGCACGCCTGATGTCGCAGGTTTCCAGCGCAGCCAGTCGCAGATCGCGGCGCAATTGGGCCGCGCGCTGGCGCGCGGCGATCGCAACGCCTGAGTGCGAGGAGGCAGAAATGGCATTTCATGAGGTCAGATTCCCCGCGAACCTGTCGTTCGGATCGATCGGGGGACCGGAACGAAGAACCGAGATCGTCGCGCTGGCCAGCGGTTTCGAGGAACGCAACACGCCATGGGCACATGCGCGCCGCCGCTTTGACGCCGGAATGGGATTGCGCTCGCTGGACGATCTTGCGGCGCTTGTGGCGTTTTTCGAAGCCCGGGCAGGACAGTTGCACGGGTTTCGGTGGAAGGATTGGTCGGACTTCAAGAGCTGCGTTCCGTCGAAGGAACCAGTCTTCGACGATCAGGAAATCGCACGGGGCGACGGCAACACCGTCAGCTTCCAGCTGATCAAGTCCTATTCTTCGGGACCGGCGAAATACCAGCGGCCCGTGACAAAGCCGGTGCGCGACACGGTCCGCGCGGGCGTGGGCGGCGTCGAACGTTATCCGGACATCGACTATGATGTCGATTTTGGCACCGGTGTCGTCACGTTTCGCGTGCCCCCTGAACCCGGCGCACGCGTTTCTGCAGGCTATGAATACGACGTTCCCGTCAGGTTCGACACCGATCGGATCGCGGTTTCCGTCGCCTCGTTCCACGCCGGCGAGATCCCGCAGATACCTGTGGTCGAGGTGCGGATATGACCACAACGACGATTTGTCGGGCCTGGGCCATTCAGAGGCGTGATAGCGTTGTTCTGGGGTTCACTGATCACGATGCACGGCTTGAATTCGACGGTATCCTGTTCCGGCCGGATCACGGCATGAGTGCGCGGGCACTGGTGCAGGGGTCGGGCCTGTCGGTGGACAATTCTGAGGCTGCAGGCGCGTTGTCGGATGATGCAATCACCGAACGTGACCTGCTGGCCGGGCTTTGGGACGGCGCGACGCTGCGGATGTGGGAAGTCGATTGGAACGACCCTCGTGAACGGACGCTGATCTTTGCTGGATCCTTGGGCGAGGTCTCGCGAGGGAACGGTGCTTTCCGTGCCGAATTGCGGGGGCTGTCCGAACCGCTGAATGCGGCGCAGGGCCGGGTGTATCATCCACGCTGCTCGGCCCGGCTTGGGGATGGGTGCTGCAAGCTTGACCTGACCGACGACAGATGGCGCGAAACTGTCGCTGTCGAGGGGCTGGACGAGGGTCGGATCCTGCGCTTTGCCTCGTTCGGAAACTTCACGAATGGTTGGTTCGAACGCGGATCCTTGCTGGTTCTTGATGGTCCCGCGAAGGGTTTGGGCGGGGTGGTCAAGAATGACATTTCGTTGTCGGGCGGAGGGCGAGAGATCGAACTGTGGCAGGCGATGGCGATACTGCCCCGGGTGGGCGACCGTCTTCGCCTGACCACAGGTTGCGACAAGCGCGCCGACACGTGCCAGAAGAAGTTCGCCAACTTCCTGAACTTTCGCGGCTTTCCACATTTGCCAAGCGAAGACTGGTTGATGGCCCCGGGTGCCGAGGGTCGAAATGGGTGATGGCGACACGGTGGTGGCGATCGCGCGCGGCTGGATCGGAACGCCGTATGTGCATCAGGCCAGCGTGCAGGCTGCGGGTGCGGATTGTCTGGGCCTGATCCGAGGTATTTGGCGATCACTCTATGGATGTGAGCCCGAGGCGACGCCCGAATACACGCCCGACTGGGGAGAATTCCGCGCGGACGAACCGCTCCTGGCCGGGGCGGCGCGGCATCTCGTGCCCATCGCGCGGACAGATCCTTTCGGTGAAGGGCAGGTCCTGCTGTTCCGAATGCGCCAGGGTGCGGTTGCCAAGCATCTTGGCATCGTCTCGGTGGCGCAAGATCCGGCGCGGTTCATACACGCCTATACACATCATGGCGTGATCGAAAGCCAACTGACCAGTCCCTGGCGGCAACGGATTGCTGCCAGATTCCGCTTTCCATGACGAACAACTTGAGGAGACCGCAATGGCGACGATTGTGCTGTCGGCAGTGGGTGCATCCATCGGAGGCGGCTTCGGCGGTGCCTTTCTGGGTTTGTCGGGTGCGGTCATTGGTCGCGCCATTGGCGCGACGGTGGGCCGGGCCATTGACCAGCGTCTTCTGGGCGGCGGCTCGAAAGCCGTCGAGACGGGCCGGATCGACCGGCTGAGGTTGCAGACAGCGGGCGAGGGCGCGCCGATCCCGCGTATCTGGGGACAGATGCGGGTGCCGGGCCATGTCATCTGGTCCTCGCCCCTAGCCGAGATCCGCAGTAGCGAAGGCGGTGGCGGCAAGGGCGCGCCGCAGCCCAAGGTGACGCAGATCAGCTATCGACTGTCGGTGGCGCTGGCGCTTTGCGAAGGACATATTCTTGGGGTCGGGCGTGTTTGGGCTGATGGCGAGGAGGTCTCGGCTTCTGAATTGAACATGCGCGTCTATCGGGGCATTGAGGCGCAGATGCCCGATCCGGCCATCTCGGCCCATGAGGGCGAGAATGCCCCTGCCTATCGCGGCGTGGCCTATGTGGTCCTTGAGGATCTGAGCCTTGAGCGCTGGGGCAACCGTATGCCGCAGCTGAGCTTCGAAGTGACCTGCCCGGCCCAGCACGGCAGCGGCCTGTGCAGCGATGTGCGCGCGGTGGCGCTGATCCCGGGAACCGGAGAATATTCGCTGGCGACTACGGCGGTCACTGAAGATCTTGGTCTGGGCGAGACGCGTTCGGTCAATGTCAATACGCCGATGGGCGGGACCGATTTCAGTGCTTCCATGGATGTGATGGGGCGCGAGCTTCCGAATGTCGGGTCGGTGTCCCTGGTCGTGTCGTGGTTCGGCGACGATCTTCGCATCGATCACTGCAGCCTGCGCCCCAAGGTTGAACAGGTCGATGCCGAGGGCAGCGAGATGCCGTGGCGCGCGGGTGGAATCGCGCGCGGTCAAGCGCAAGAGGTGTCGCGGGTCGATGGACGACCGATCTATGGCGGCACGCCGTGCGATCGCTCGGTGATCGAGGCCCTGCGCACGATCGAGGAAAGCGGACGACGTGCGGTCTTCTATCCTTTCATCCTGATGGAGCAGCTAGCCGGGAATGGTCTTTCCGATCCGTATGGTGGTGCAGAGCAGCCGGTGATGCCATGGCGAGGGCGGATCACGACGCCCTTGGCGCCCGGAAGGTCCGGTTCTTCCGATCTCACACAGGCTGCCGTCGATCAGGTCGCGTCATTCTTCGGAGAGGCCGAGGCGGATGATTTTTCCCGTTCCGACGACACCATCGTCTATCACGGGCCTGACGAATGGTCCTATCGCAGGTTTATCCTGCACTATGCACATCTCTGTGCGGCAGCGGGCGGCATAGATGCGTTCGTGATCGGTTCCGAGATGGTCGGCATGACGCAGATTCGTGGACCGCAGAACAGCTATCCCGCCGTCGCACAGCTCAGGCGGCTGGCATCGGATGTGCGCGCAATTCTGGGACCGGATGTGAAGATCGGATATGCGGCGGACTGGTCCGAGTATTTCGGCCATCATCCCGGAAACGGTGAACTGTACTTCCATCTGGATCCGCTGTGGTCGGATGAGAATATCGACTTCATCGGCATCGACAACTACATGCCGTTGTCGGACTGGCGGGATGGCGAGGATCATCTGGACGCGCATTGGGGTCGCATCGACAACCCCGACTATCTTCAAGCCAATGTCTGCGGTGGCGAGGGATATGACTGGTACTATGCCAGCGAGGCCGATCGCGATGCCCAGATCCGCACGCCGATCACCGATGGTCAGTATGACGAAGCGTGGGTATGGCGCTACAAGGACATGGCAAGCTGGTGGCAAAACCTGCATTTCGACCGGCCGGAAGGGGTGCGATCGCGCGAGGCGACCGGGTGGGTTCCAGGTTCCAAGCCGATCTGGTTCACAGAATACGGCTGTGCGGCGTTGAACAAGGCCACGAACCAGCCCAACAAGTTTCTGGATGCAATGAGTTCGGAAAGCGTGCTGCCGTATTTCTCGACCGGTCAGCGTGACGACGCCATCCAGGCGGCTTATGTTCATGCGGTCGCCGCCTATTGGTCGGTGCCGGGCAACAATCCGGTCAACGACGACGGCGTGGCCATGCTGGATCTTGGACGCGCGCATGTCTGGTGTTGGGATGCGCGTCCATATCCTGCATTTCCGGCACGCGCGGACTTGTGGTCGGACGGCCCTGCCTGGGAACGTGGGCACTGGTTGAACGGCAGGGCCGGGGCTGTGATGCTGAGCGCTGTGGTGGCTGACATCTGCAGATTCTCAGGGGTTCAATCCTTCGACGTGTCGGGGATGTCGGGTGTCGTTCGTGGTTTTGCCTTGCAGGGCGGCCAAAGCGGTCGCGCCGCGTTGCAACCCTTGATGCTGGCCTATGGGTTTGATGCGATCGAGCGTGACGGTGTGTTGCGCTTTGTCATGCGCGATGGGTTGGCCAGGGCCGAAATCGGGGCCGACCATCTGGCAATTTCTGATGACGTCAGTGGTTTGGAAACGGTGCGCGCACCCGAACCTGAGATTGCCGGACGCCTGCGTTTGACGCATGTCGCGGCTGGTGCCGACTATTCCGTGGCAACAGCAGAGACCAGTCTTCCGGATGCTGACCAAGAGTCCGTGACCGACAGCGAATTTCCCTTGGTGCTAACGCGTGCCGAGGGGAGGGCGATCGCCGAACGATGGCTGGTCGAGGCGACGGTGTCGCGCGACACGGCGCGTTTCGCGTTGCCACCTTCGCAAGGTCACCTGGGACCGGGCGACGTCGTTCGGCTGCGCCGCGACGGCATCGAGACCAGCCGGTGGCGTATCGATCGCGTCGAACGCGCCGGCGCGGCGACGGTGGATGCCGTGCGGGTGGATTCTGGCGTCTATCGACCGGCGTTGACCAATGAGGAGGAGCCATCGATCCGCCGCTATGTTCCGCCGATGCCGGTGATGCCGCTGTTTCTGGATCTGCCGCTGCTGCGAGGCGATGAGGTGCCGCATGCACCCTATCTGGCGGTCACGGCAAAACCGTGGCCGGGCACCGTCGCAGCCTATGTTTCGGTCGAGCCCGAGGGGGGGTATGATCTGAACCTGACGCTGAACCGCCGCGCCGTGATCGGACGGACCCAAAATGCGTTGCCATGGGCCAGGCCGGGATTGTTCGACCGGGGAAACGCGCTGCGAATTCAGCTGAAATCGGACGATCTGCGATCAGTCACGCAGCGCGCCCTGCTGGCTGGTGCGAACGTCATGGCGATCGGGGACGGGACGTCAGGCAACTGGGAAATCATTCAGTTCGCAAGCGCCCAACCCCGAGGTAACGGAGTTTGGGAAATCAGTTCGCGGTTGCGAGGCCAGGCGGGCACGGATTCCATGATGCCCGCGGCATGGCCGGCGGATAGCATGATCGTGTTGCTGGACGGCGCGCCCAAGCAGGTTGTGCTGCCACCTGGCGCACGCGGACAAGAGCGATTCTGGAGAATTGGGCCGGCATCGCGTTCGCCCGACGATTCCAGCTATCGTGCGGTGACGACAGAGATCCGCGGGGCAGGGTTGAGACCGTATGCGCCGTGCCATCTTCGAACAGCAGGGCGTCGGGTCAGTTGGATTCGCCGCACCCGGATCGATGGCGACAGTTGGGACGGACCCGATGTCCCGCTGAACGAAACGCGCGAAGCCTATTTGCTGCGCGTCATCCAGTTCGGCGCGACTCTGCATGAGGTGCAACTGGGCGCACCAGAATATGTCATCCCGGTCGATATCTGGCAGGCGATCAACGGCGGCGGCGCCTATGCGGTCGAGGTTGCACAGTTGTCAGACCAGTACGGGATCGGACCGTTTGTCAGGAGGATATTCAATGCCGACGAATGAGACCCAGCGGCTGGAGATGCCGTTGCTTCAACCTGCACAGGCCCAGAAACATGTCACGGTCAACGAGGCCCTGATGCGGCTTGACGGACTGGTGAATCTGACCCTGCAAAGCGTTACGACCACAACCCCCCCTTCCCAGGTGATCGATGGCCAGTGCTGGGGCGTCCCCGCCAACCCAAGTGGTGCTTGGGTGAGCCAGTCGGGTCGCATCGCGATCGGGTCCAATGGTGGATGGGTGTTCGTTCCGGCGGGTCCGGGCATGCGCGCCTTCATTGCGGATCATGGCATCTGTGCGATCCATGACGGGACGCGATGGGTCGAAGGGGCTTTGACCTTGGGCCAAACCGGTGCCGGATTGCTGACCGGCATTGCCGAGGCCGAGGTTTCGGTCTCGGCTGGTGCGGTTTTCGACACCGGCCTGACGATTCCCGCTGGTGTAGTGGTGATCGGTGCGACCGCGCGGGTGACACAGGCCTTGACCGGCAGCTTGTCCAGTTGGCGGCTTGGTAGCTTGGGTGCCGATGACCGCTTCGAGCAAGGGATTGGCAAATCGATGAATTCCTGGACTCGCGGCCTGCTTGGCTCGCCGATGGCTTACTACGACGATGCCAACCTGCTGATGACCGCAGAGGGCGGTCAGTTTTCCGGCGGACGCGTCAAGCTTGCAGTCCACTGGCTGGGATTGCGCCTGCCAGGTTGAAGCATGACGCCCATCCGCGGCTTTTCCCGCCTGACAAACTGCGTTAGGAAGGAATGGGAAAGTCGCGGATGGTTCTGATGAACATGCAAGATAGCAGCAACGCCAACGCACTGAATCTGGATCGCGATGCGATTTGGGCGCAGATTCGTGATGAAGCGACCGAGGCGGTGCGCGGAGAGCCGTTGTTGGGGTCGCTGATCCATGCGGGGTTGCTGCATCACCACAGCCTAGAGGCCGCTTTGGCCTATCGCTTTTCTCTGAAACTGGCATCCGGAGAGATGAGCGAGCAGATCCTGCGCGAACTGGCTGATCATGCCTATGCGGCTTCGCCCGAATTGGCCGAGGCGGCGCGCGCGGATCTGATGGCTGTTTATGACCGCGACCCCGCGACGCACCGTTTGATCCAGCCCATCCTGTTCTTCAAGGGATATCAGGCACTTCAGGCCTATCGTATGGGGCATTGGCTGTGGCAGCAGGACCGCCGCGACATGGCTTATTTCGTACAGATGCGATGCTCGGAGTGTTTTGGTGTGGATATTCACCCTGCGGCAAAGATAGGCACGGGCGTGATGATCGACCATGCACACTCCATCGTTATTGGCGAAACAGCCACAGTAGGGAACGATGTATCGATGCTGCATTCCGTCACCCTTGGCGGAACCGGCAAGGAAGACGGTGATCGGCACCCGAAGATCGGCGACGGCGTGATGATCGGGGCGGGCGCAAAAGTGCTTGGCAACATCCGGATAGGACACCATTCGCGGATCGCCGCCGGTTCAGTCGTGCTGCACGATGTGCCTTGCTGCAAGACGGTGGCCGGCGTTCCGGCGCGGGTGATCGGCGACGCCGGATGCCCTGAACCCTCGCACAGCATGAACCAGCTGCTGGGTATCGAAGAGTATTTCTAGACCCAGTCGCTGACGCCGCTGCCCCTAAGTTCGGTCAGTGTCATGTTCTCTTGCGCAAGCCGTGCGTCCAGTCCTTTAGCGATCTTCGGGACAAGCGAAAAACCCTGATAGATCAGGGCCGAATACAGCTGGATCGCGGTGGCGCCTGCGCGCAGCTTTTCCCATGCCTGATCGATCGAGCCGATCCCACCGACGCCGATCAGAGGGATTTCTCCTCTCGTCTCTCGGTAGAGCTTTGCCAGAACATGTGTCGCACGCTGGAACAGGGGGGCGCCTGACAGCCCGCCGGTCTCGGAGTTCTGTCCGTTTTGCACGCCGTCACGAGACAATGTCGTGTTCGTCGCAATGATTCCATCGATCTGCGCCTGACGGGCGACTGCCGCGATATCCGCCAATGCCTTGTTGTCCAGATCCGGCGCAATCTTGACAAAGACCGGTCGCCAGTTTGGCAGCGCGTCGCGGGCCAGGATCACTCGGTCCAGTAGCGCCGCCAGAGCGTCGGCACCCTGCAAGTCACGCAGCCTTTCGGTATTTGGTGATGAGACATTCACTGTCAGAAAATCCGACGCAATCCCGGCCACACGAACGACTTCTTCGAAATCGGCGCTGCGGTCGGCGCTGTCCTTGTTCGCGCCGATATTCAGTCCCACGGGAATGATGTGATCGCGTACGCCAAGGCGGGCGGTAATCGCTTCGGCACCGTCGTTATTGAAGCCGAAGCGGTTGATGATCGCGTGTTCCTGTCGAAGGCGGAACAGTCGGGGCTTCGGATTTCCCGGCTGTGGACGCGGAGTCGCCGCCCCCAACTCGATGAAGCCGAACCCTGCACGCATCAGCGATGACACGGCCCGCGCGTTCTTGTCATAGCCCGCGGCCAGACCGATGGGGTTGGCAAGTTGCAAACCTGCCAGATCAAGTCGCAGCCGCTCGGATGTCACCGGCCTGCCGGGCAATGGGACAAGGCCTGCCGCCAGCACGCGTATCGAAATGTCATGCGCCACTTCGGGATTGACCCGATGCAATGCGGCAAGGCCCAGCTTTTCGATCATGTTCATTCCAGCGGTCCGGTCTGGTGATCGTTGCCGGTCAACTGGATCCTGCGCGTCCAGCGGATATCGGCCATCCGCAACGGGCGATACAGGTGGGGGAACATTGCGCCGCCGCGCGATGGCTCCCACCGAAGCGCGTCTTCCATCGTTTCCGTATCGCAGGCCAACAGCGTCAGGGCGTCTTCGCCCGCAAAATGCTTTGAAAGCGTGCCCGGCAATTGCGATGCGGTTGAGAGATGCACGAACCCGTCGGCCAGATCGACAGGCGCGCCATCGCTGTGGCCCTTCGCCTGCATCTCGCTCCATTCCTGCGCACGAAAAATCTTGTAGATCAGCATGGCGGCATTTGCCGTGTTGGCGGCACCACGGTCAAGGGCGCAATCGATCCAGAACAGAAGGTTTGACCAGGTCAATCGACTGGGCGAAGCTGCCGAGAAGATTGACCGTGCCTGAAAGGATCAGCGGATGCATGTTCGATATTTGATTGCAGCTTCCACCGTGGCGCTGTCAGCGGTGGCAGCACAGGCCGAGATGACGCTGCACATCCTGCATACCAACGATTTGCACAGCAGGATCGAACCGATCAACAAATACGACAGCACCTGTGACCAGGAGACGCGCGATGCGGGCGAGTGTTTCGGCGGCGTCGCGCGGGTGGCCAGCAAGGTTGCCGAATTGCAAGATCAGATAACGGCGCAGGACGGCAATGTCATCGTCCTGGACGCGGGCGACCAGTATCAAGGCAGCCTGTTCTATACGACCTACAAGGGCAAGGATGTTGCCGAGTTCATGACCGCGATAGGCTATGACGCCATGGCGGTGGGCAATCACGAATTCGATGATGGTCCCGAAGGTCTGGCGGTCCTGACCGATGGGGTCGCATTTCCGGTCATATCCGGCAATCTGGACCTGTCGCGTTCGAACGTGCTGAAAGGCAAGGTGGATGACATCGTCACGCTGGACATCGGTGGCGAAAAGGTCGGCATCGTGTCCGCACTGGCGACGGATACGACCGAGACGTCATCGCCCGGCCCCAATGTGATCTTCATGGACGACATCGACAGTCTTGCCGCCGACGTGCAAACATTGACCGATCAGGGCGTCAACAAGATCATCGCACTGACCCATGTCGGATATCTGCGCGATCAGCAGATCGCTCGCGAGGTGCCGGGCCTGGATGCGGTGATCGGCGGGCATTCGCACACTCTGCTCGGCAGCATGGATTCCGCGGCTGGTCCGTATCCGACACTTGTCGAGGGGCCGGAGGGGACAGAGGTTCCGGTGGCAACGGCCTATGCCTACTCGAAATATCTTGGCCATCTTGTTCTGACCTTCGACGACGACGGCATTCTGACAAAGGCCGAAGGACAGCCGATCCTGCTGGATAGTACGGTTCCCGAGGATAAGGCCATCGCCGCCCGCGTCGCCGAGATGGCCGCGCCGATCGAGGAGTTGCGACAGAAGGTCGTCGCCCGGACCGCGGCGCCGATAGATGGTGGACGCGACAACTGTCGTGCCAGGGAATGCGAGATGGGCAATCTTGTGGCGGATGCAATGCTGGAACGCGTGAAGGATCAGGGCATCGACATCGCGATCGCGAATGGCGGCGGGCTGCGGGCCTCGATCGACGAAGGTCCGGTCACGATGGGCGAAGTCTATACGGTGCTGCCCTTCCAGAACACCTTGGCGACATTCCGGCTTTCGGGAAAGGATGTCCTCGCCGCGCTGGAGAATGGTGCAAGCCAATACGAAGAAGCGGCAGGTCGCTTTGCTCAGGTTGCCGGACTGAAATATACTGTTGATCCTGATGCCGAACCCGGCAGCAGGATCAGCGATGTGATGGTTCGTCGGGATCAGGACTGGGCGCCGCTCGACCCGTCCGCGACATATGGGGTCGTCTCGAACAACTACATGCGCGGCGGTGGAGACGGCTATCAGGTCTTTGCTGCAAACGCATCGGACGCGTATGATTTCGGACCGGACCTGGCCGAGGTTCTTGCCGATTATCTGGCGTCTCGGGGGGCGGACTTCGCCCCGGCTCTGGATGGACGCATCACAGTCAAATAGGGCGGTGGTGCCGCGGCGTGATGCGGCGCCATCCAATCTTCATACAAGTCACTCGGTGGATTCGCGCTGCAAGGCGCGCGCTTGGGCGCGATCAAGCAACTCCAGCGCCTGTTGGGTCGAGGCGCCCGCAGCGCGTGCGTTTTGCCACAAGCGGCGACATGATGCCGGTGACCACGGCAGTGCCGCATGCGCCAGCCATCGCCGCAGCGGCGCGGGCAGGGCGTCGAATGCGGCCATCGGATCACGGGTTCGCCGTCGCAGCCGTTGCGCTGTTCGGCCCAGATTGCCGTTCCGCGCCACCATCAGCATGTCCCGATCGGATCGACCGGATCGACTACCACCAGAAAACGGCATTGACCGTTTTCGGTAGGCGGAGAACGGTGCAAAATTCCTAAGACCTCTTCACCCGGCCAATCACGACCACGGAACATTGCGGCGCAGCCCAGAGGCACCCGATGGGTGGCGGTGACGTCGCCATCGGAACCTGCTGGTCCGAACTCGGTTCCCGCGCCACGCAGCGTGCACAGAAAGCGTGCCCGAACGGCATCCAGATGCCATTTCGGGCAGGGCTGTCCAAAAACGGAGTCCAGACGCAGGTCGACCATCACGGCACCGGTCTGGGCTGCCGCAACTTGCACGAGGTCGGAAACCTCGGCCACAAATTTATCGCGTTCAGGCGAGGCGGGCGTTCTGGCGGTGATACACGCGGCCTTTACGGCAGCGGCGGCATCCTTGGGCCGCAGTCTTTCGCGTAATCGAGGCAGGTGGTCGGTCGGCAATTCCTCCAACCATTTCAGCAACGTGGGTGCGACATCCCGTTGCCAGATCGCCGCGCCTACCCCGGGCATGGCGATGGTGCCCAGGACGCGCGGACAGAAGGACTGATTGATCGCGGTGGCGGCGCGTGGGCGTGCTGCGATGCTCATGCCGCCACCTCGTCGGCCCGTCGCCAAGCTGGAAACGGGTCGGGAAGGTCGGTCCAGGCCCGGGGTTCCTCGCCCCACTCTTCGCCCAGAATACAAGCGTCCAGCCTGCACCGTATCGCATCCTCGTCCATGTCGCAGCCGATGAAGACCAGTTCCTGCCGCCGATCCCCCCACGGGTCGGCCCAATGCTGGGCGATATAGGTGCGCGCCTGACCATGATCCGGCCAGCGTTCGCGGGGCACGGATGCCCACCATGTGCCCAGAGGGCGCACCGTCGACTGCGCCCCCGCCAGAGAGAATTCGGCAACCCAGTCCGGGCGCGAGGCAATCCAGAAATGCCCTTTTGCGCGGATCACACCCGGCAGGGGGCTGTTCAGCAATTCATGGATCTTGCGCGGCTCGAACGGCCGTCTTGCCCGATAGACGAACGAGGTGACGCCGTATTCCTCGGTTTCGGGAACATGGTCGCCGAAGCCGTAAAGCTCTTTCATCCACATCGGATGTTCATGGGCCCGGTCGAAATCGAACAGACCTGTATTCAGGATGTCGCGCGCGTTGATCCGGGCATGGTCGGTCCGGATAACTTGGGCATCCGCGTTCAGGCTGCGGATGATCGCAAGCGCAGCATCGACACGGTCGGGACCGGCGTCGCTGACCTTGTTCAGAACCACCACATCGGCGAACTCGATCTGTTCTGTCAGCAAGGTGACCAGTGTGCGATCGTCGCCCCGTCCTGCGGTCTCGCCACGATCGTCAAGGAAATCATGGCTTGAATAGTCCTTGAGCAGGCTCAGCGCATCCACGACCGTTACCATCGTATCCAGCCGCGCAACGTCGGACAGGCTGTCGCCGTTCTCGTCACGGAACTCGAAGGTGGTCGCGACCGGTAATGGTTCGGAAATGCCTGATGATTCGATCAGCAGATAGTCGAACCGTCCGGCACAGGCCAGGCGCCGAACCTCGGTCAACAGATCCTCGCGCAGCGTGCAGCAGATGCAGCCATTCGACATTTCGACCGGGGTCTCGTCAGTGCGGGCCATCCCGCCTTCGGCACGCACAAGATCCGCATCGATATTCACTTCGGACATATCATTCACGATCACAGCGACGCGCAACCCGTCGCGATTATTCAGAATGTCGTTCAGCAGCGTCGTTTTTCCGGCGCCCAGAAAGCCGGACAGGACGGTGACGGGAAGGCGGGCATCTAGGTTCATGAATGGCGTCCCTGCGAGCAATGTCGTTAAGTCAGTAAGTGTTATAGTATTACATCTCAGGTTGCAACACGGTGCCGGAAAGGCTGCAACGAAGGTCTTGCCATTGACGACCTGCTCGCCTTCGGTCATGCCCCGCCCATGCTGCGTATCGACGATATCTCCTTCGCCATTCAGGGCCGCCCGCTTTTCGAGCACGCCTCGGCCACCATCCCCGAGGGTCACAAGGTTGGCCTTGTCGGCCCGAACGGGGCTGGCAAGACGACATTGTTCCGGATGTTGCGGGGTGAGCTTGCCGTCGATGGCGGCGAGATCACCTTGCCCTCGCGCGCCCGCATCGGCGGAGTGGCACAAGAGGCGCCGGGCACCGCGCAATCGGTCCTTGCCACGGTTCTGGCCGAAGACAAGGAACGCGCAGCCCTGATGGCCGAAAGCGAGACTGCTAAGGATCCGCACCGCATCGCCGAGATCCAGACCCGACTGGCCGATATCGACGCGTGGTCAGCCGAGGCGCGCGCGTCCTCGATCCTGGTCGGCCTTGGCTTCTCGCAGGTGGATCAGGCGCGGCCGACCAGCGATTTCTCGGGCGGGTGGCGGATGCGGGTCGCGCTGGCGGGCGTGCTGTTCTCGCAGCCGGATCTGCTGCTGCTGGACGAGCCGACCAACTATCTGGACCTTGAAGGGGCGCTGTGGCTGGAAACCTATCTGGCGCGCTATCCGCATACGGTCATCATCATCAGCCATGACCGCGATCTGCTGAATCGCGCCGTCGGCCACATCCTGCATGTCGAGAACCGCAAACTGACGCTCTACACAGGCGGCTATGACGGCTTTACCCGCATTCGTGCCGAGAAACGTGCCTTGCAGGCTGCCGAGGCCAGAAAGCAGGCCGATCGGCGGGCGCATCTGCAAAGCTTCGTGGACCGTTTCCGCGCCAAGGCCAGCAAGGCGCGTCAGGCGCAGGCACGGGTCAAGATGCTGGAGAAGATGCAGCCGATCACCGCGCCCGAAGAGGCAAAGTTTCACCGCTTCAGTTTCCCGCAGCCCGAGGAATTGTCGCCGCCCATCATCGCCATGGAAAACGTCGCGGTGGGTTATGGCGATCGCGCGGTTCTTCAGCGTTTGAACCTGCGCATCGATCAGGACGACCGGATTGCGCTGCTGGGTCGGAACGGGCAGGGCAAATCCACACTGTCCAAGCTGCTTGCGGAACGGCTTGCTGCGATGGATGGCCGGATCACCCGGTCAAGCAAGCTGCGCGTCGGCTATTTCGCCCAGCATCAGGTCGATGAACTGTCCCTGGACGAAACCCCGATCGAGCATGTCCGGCGCCTGCGCCCGAACGAGGCGCCGGCCCGTCTGCGGGCGCGACTGGCCGGTTTCGGGTTGATGGAAGCGCAGGCCGAAACCAGGGTCGGGCAACTGTCCGGCGGGCAGAAGGCGCGGCTGTCGCTGCTGATCGCGACCATCGACGCCCCGCATCTGCTGGTTCTGGACGAGCCGACCAACCACCTTGACATCGAAAGCCGCGAGGCGTTGTCCGAGGCGCTGAACGACTATACCGGCGCGGTGGTGCTGGTCAGTCACGACATGCACCTGCTGAGCCTGGTCGCGGATCGGCTGTGGCTGGTCAATGACGCGGCGGTCAGCACATATGACGGTGATCTGGACGACTACCGGCGCTTTCTGCTGAACGGCGACGATGCCGCGAAACCCAAACCCGTCGAACCGGTTGCGAAGCCTGCACCAAAACGTCCCGCGCGTGACGAGTTGTTGACCCTTCGATCCGAGGTGCGCCGGTCCGAAGAGCGGGTCGAAAAACTTACCGAGATGCTGGAAAAACTGGACGTGAAGCTTGCCGACCCCGCGCTTTACAATGACCCGCACGAGGCGAAAAAATGGTCGAAGAAACGCGCCGAGGCGGTCCAGGCGATGGCGCGTGCAGAATCCTTGTGGATGGCGGCGCTTGAAAAGCTGGAAGGCGCCGAGAAGGTCTGATCTGTTGCGCAAATGCGTCGTCGCGATCCACCTTGGGTCACGTTGCCGCGAATAGCTTGTGCTGCCCGGCGATTCGGACCTAAGAGGTGATATCCCTGAATGCCGACCGGATCTGTGCCATGAAATTTCTTGCTGTTGTCGCCCTTGTCGTCGCCGCCGGTTCGGCCTCGGCCCAGGACTTCGGCCTTGCAGGGCGCGATGTATCGGTCGAGCTTGGCCTGGGTGCGCAGGGTCGCCCGGTCTATCCGGGTTCCGACGATACCGATGCCGCCCCGTGGTTGATCTGGCAGAATTTCCAGATCGGCACTGGCGGTAACCCGCAAGGGTTTTCGTTTTCACCGTCGTTCAGTTCGATCGGCGAACGGGATCCGTCGGACGATGACGCGCTGGCCGGAATGGACCAGATCGACCGGGCCTACGAACTGGGCGGCAAGGTCAGCTATGGCCAGGGTCCGGTGACGGCCTACGGGACGATCCGTCGTGGCTTTGGCGGGCACGAGGGCGTGGTTGGCGAACTGGGCACCACCTACCGCACCGATCTCAGCGACCGTGTCACATTGTGGTCCGGTGTCGAATTCGGGTGGGGAAACTCGGAATATTCGGACACGTATTTCGGTGTCACGCCGGCCGAGTCGGTGACCAGCGGATATCCTGAATACGCCCCCGGCAGCGGGTTCAACAGCGCCGCGATCAAGTTCCGCGCGCGCTATGCGCTGAATGACCGGACGGCGATCATGGGCGAGGTCGAATATGGCCGCCTGATCGGTGACGCCGCCGATTCCCCGATCGTGGAAGACAAGTACCAGCCTGCGCTGCGCCTGGGCATCGTGCGCAAGTTCTCGTTCGGTTTCTGAGATCCTGATGATTGCCGCAGATTTGGCGTAGTTCGTGGCACCGGAATATTTTAAGCCTGAAATAATTTCTTGACTCAGAGCCCGCTGTTGGTGCGTTCTAGGTGGAACGGACAGCCATGCCGCGATCAACGCGGCGGATCGCAACAGGAAGGTGCCCATGACCAAGTCCCGGAACATTCTTGCGCTGCTTGCAGCGACTACATGCCTTGCTGGCCCCGCCGCCGCACAGGAAGACGACACCCTGAAGATAGGTCTGATCTTCACCCTTTCGGGGCCTGCCGCGGTGCTGGGCGAGATGGGGCGCGACGGTTTCCTGCTGGCTGCGGAACAGATCGGCGAGATCGGCGGCATGAAGACCGAAATCGTCGTGATGGACGACGAGCAGAAGCCCGACATCGCTGCCAACAAGGCGCGCGAGTTGGTCGAGCGTGATCAGGTCGATATCGTCGTCGGCCCGATCTTTTCAAACATCCTTGGCGCGATCGTCAAACCCGTGACCGATTCCGGCACCATCCTGATCAGCCCGAATGCCGGGCCCTCGAATCTGGCCGGTGCGGACTGTTCTCGGCATCTGTTCGTGACCTCGTATCAGAACGACCAGATGCACGAGGTGATGGGCGCTTATGCCCAGAAGCAGGGTTTCGACAATGTCTTCCTGCTGGCCCCCAACTATCAGGCGGGCAAGGACAGTCTGGCGGGATTCCGGCACAGCTATCAGGGCGATGTCGCGGGCGAGATATTCACCCAGCTTGGCCAGCTGGATTATTCGGCGGAACTGGCGCAAATCGCCGCGATGCAGCCCGATGCCGTGTTCGCCTTCATGCCCGGCGGCATGGGCGTCAACCTGGTCAAGCAGTATCGTCAGGCAGGGCTGGAGACGATCCCGTTCCTGTCCGCCTTCACCGTGGATGAATCGACGCTGCCGGCCCAACAGGACGCCGCGCTGGGGTTCTTTGGCGGGTCGAACTGGGCGCCCGATCTTGATGCGCCGGGGAACGCCGAGTTCGTCGCGGCCTACGAGGAAAAATTCGGCAAGGTGCCCGCCGTCTATGCGATGCAGGCCTATGACGCGGCCTATCTGATCGACGGCGCCCTGCGCGAGGCGGGTGGCACCACGGACAAGGACGCGTTGATCGCGGCACTGGAATCCGCACCGTTCGATTCGGTCCGGGGCGACTTCAGCTTCGGCTCAAATCACTATCCGGTTCAGGATTTCTATCTGACCAAGGTCGTTCAACGCGAGGATGGCAAGTTCGCCACCTCGGTCGTCGAGAAGATCTTCGACGATTACGCGGACAATTATGTCGGCGACTGCCAGATGAACTGATCGGGCAGGGGCGCGGCTGAAGCGCCCCACGCCGACCGGGGCCTTGTCACATGACCAACCTGTTTCTGCTTCAGCTTCTGAACGGGATGCAGTTCGGCATCCTGCTGTTCCTGATCGCCGCTGGCCTGACACTGGTCTTCGGGATCATGGATTTCGTGAATCTTGCGCATGGCGTGATCTACATGATCGGCGCCTATCTTGCGGTGACCTTCGCACAGATGACCGGCAGCTATGGGCTGGGCCTGCTGCTGACGCTGCCAGCGACGCTGCTGATCGGGCTGGTGCTGGAACTGCTGGTGTTTCGCAAGCTGTATGACCGGCCCCATCTGGATCAGGTTCTGGCCACCTTCGGTCTGGTGATGATCCTGACCGAAGCGGTCGAGATCATCTGGGGGGCGGCGCCGCTGTCGGTGCGGATGCCGGACCTGCTGTCAGGCTCGGTGCCGCTTGTCGGTCCGATGCGCTATCCGGTGTTTCGCCTTGTCGTGATCGGGGCCGGGCTTGTGACCGCTGCGGGGCTGTGGCTGGTCATCACCCGGACACGGATCGGGATGCGGCTGCGCGCCGGGGCCACGAACCGGGCGATGGTCTCGGCGCTGGGGGTCGATATCAGGAAGCTGTTCACGATCATCTTCGCCTTCGGCGCCATGCTGGCCGGATTCGCGGGCGCAATGGTGGCGCCGATCCTGACGGTTGATCCGGGGATGGGCGAAAGCGTCCTGATCCTGGCTTTCGTGGTCATCGTCATCGGCGGCATCGGGTCGGTCAAGGGGGCGTTTGCGGGTGCCTTGCTGGTCGGGCTGGTCGATACGCTGGGGCGCAGTTTCGGGCCGATCATCCTGCGCGCGGTGATGGAACCTTCGTCGGCCGCTCAGGCGGGAAGGGTGCTGGCGCCGATGCTGGTCTATATCCTGATGGCGGCGATCCTGGCGGCCCGTCCCGCGGGCCTTTTCGGGGCCAGGACATGAGGCTGATCCCGACCCGCGCCTGGGCGGCGACCATCCTGTTCACCGCCTTTGCCGTTCTGCCGTTTCTGGCGGTCGCACTGGACGACAGCTATCTGGTCGTCATTGCAAGCCGCATCCTGTGCTATGCCATCGCCGCGCTGGCGCTGGATTTGATCCTTGGCTATGGCGGCATGGTCAGTTTTGGCCACGCGGCGTATCTGGGCATCGGCGCCTATGCGGTCGCGATCCTGTCGCGTGCCGGCATCACCGATCTGGGCCTGCACATGCTGGCCGCCATCGCCGCTGCCGCGGTCTTCGCGCTTGTGACGGGCGCAATCTCTCTGCGCACGCGCGGCATCTACTTCATCATGATCACGCTGGCCTTCGCACAGATGGCCTATTTCTTCTTCGTGTCGCTGTCGGCCTATGGCGGCGATGACGGGGTCACGCTGAACGCCCGCTCGACCCTGTTCGGCCAGACCATTCTCGAGGACGATACGGCGCTTTACTATGCGGTGCTGGTCCTGCTGATCGGGCTTTACCTGCTGGCCGTCGCGATCACACGGTCGCGTTTTGGCAGGGTGCTGACCGGCGCCCGCGAAAACCCGGTCAGGATGCAGGCGATCGGGTTCTCTCCGTTCCGCTACCAGCTGACCGCCTTCGTCATCTCGGGCTGCATGACCGCCATTGCGGGGGTGATGCTGGCCAACCAGACCAGCTATGTCTCGCCCGCCTTCATGAACTGGCACCGGTCGGGCGAGCTGGTGGTGATGGTGGTCTTCGGCGGGATCGGCAATCTGTTGGGCGCGGTCGCGGGGGCCACTATCGCCCTGCTGCTGGAGGAATGGCTGGCCGTGCTGACGAAACACTGGCCGCTGCTGTTCGGCCTGATCCTGGTGCTGGTCGTCCTGTATTCACGCGACGGTCTGTCGGGTCTGTTCCGGAGGCGTCGATGAACCTGCTGGAGGTCCGCAACCTGCGCAAGTCCTACGGCGCACTGAAGGTCACCGACGATCTGGACCTGTCGGTCGAAGAGGGCGAACTGCACGCCATCATCGGCCCGAACGGAGCGGGCAAATCGACGCTGATCGCACAACTTTCCGGGCAGGCGACGTCCGACGGCGGCTCGGTCCGTTTCGACGGGACCGAGATGATGGGGCGCCCGATGCATCGCCGGGTCCGCGTGGGCATGTCGCGCAGCTTTCAGATC
Source organism: Paracoccus sp. R12_2 (assembly GCF_017744015.1). Taxonomy (GTDB): domain Bacteria; phylum Pseudomonadota; class Alphaproteobacteria; order Rhodobacterales; family Rhodobacteraceae; genus Paracoccus. Next base: position 8,367 of record NZ_JAGHRA010000009.1, on the reverse strand, counting down.
ACCTCGATCCTGCCCGGCTTCACGGCGCTGGAAAACGTTGCGTCCGCGGTTCAGGCGCGATCAGGCAGCAGCTTTCGCTTCTTCTCTCCGGTGGCCGAGGAACGCGACCTGAACGATCAGGCGCTGGCGGCGCTGGACCGCGTGGGCATCGCGGATCGTGCCTTCTTCAATGCCGGCAGCCTGTCGCATGGCGAGAAACGACAGCTTGAACTGGCGATCGCGCTGGCGACCCGGCCACGCTTGCTGCTGCTGGATGAACCGCTGGCCGGCACCAGCGGCGCCGAGGCGGACCGCCTGATCCAGGTCATGCGCGGCCTGAAGGGTGATGTGACACTGGTGCTGATCGAACACGACATGGATGCGGTCTTCGCGCTTGCCGATCGGGTCAGCGTGCTGGTCTATGGCCGGATCATTGCCACCGGAACCCCGGACCGGATCCGCGACGACCCGCAGGTGCGCGCCGCCTATCTGGGCGAAGAGGAGGGCACCTGATGCTGAAGGTTCAGGGGCTGCAGGCGGCTTACGGGCAAAGTCAGGTCCTGCACGACATCAATCTCGAGGTTGCCGAGGGCGAGGTGGTGACGCTGCTGGGGCGGAACGGCATGGGCAAGACCACCACCATCAGCACGATCTTCGGCCTGCTTCCCGCCCGGCAAGGCCGGGTGATCGTCGCGGGCACCGACATGACGAATGCCGCGCCGCATCGAATCGCACGTGCCGGTCTGGGACTGGTGCCAGAGGGCCGTCAGGTCTTTCCGACGCTGAGCGTCCGCGAGAACCTGGTCGCGATGGCCCGGCCGGGCCAATGGACGCTGGATCGCGTGCTGGCGCTGTTTCCGCGTCTGGGCGAACGGATGGCCAATCGCGGCGATCAGCTTTCGGGGGGCGAACAGCAGATGCTGGCCATCGGCCGCGCGCTGATGACCAATCCGCGCCTTGTCGTGCTGGACGAGGCGACCGAGGGGCTTGCCCCGCTGATCCGGGACGAGATCTGGGCCTGCCTGACGCAGTTGAAGGCGGCGGGCGAATCGATCCTGATCGTGGACAAGAACGTGGATGCGCTGACCCGATTTGCCGACCGGCACGTGGTCATCGAGAAAGGTCGCACCGTCTGGTCGGGCGACAACGCCGCCCTGCGCGCGACGCCAGAGATCAAGGAACGCTTCCTGCATGTCTGATCGCGTGGCGTGGCAACGATCACCGGCAAACCCGGGCAATTCGGCATTGCACAGCCGCGCCGGCGCGGATATTGAAGCCTCAGGCACCCGTAGCTCAGCTGGATAGAGCGCTGCCCTCCGAAGGCAGAGGCCAGAGGTTCGAATCCTCTCGGGTGCGCCAAGATCATCGACCTCTGAACCGATACCTACCTTGGCCTGGCTTTGTGCGCGCGGTCCTGAAGGCGCGACCCGAAGGATCTTGCCAACGCCGCCGACTGGATATCCTGGTCGCAAAGCGGCGACCTGCTTTCGCAAATATCGCGGCTTTGTCGGCCTTGGTTCGCGCATCATCCGGGTGCCGGGTGTTGTCAGACGATCGCCGGGTAAAGGTCGTAATCCGCGTCGGGTTCAAGTGCGCTTTCGAAGAACAGCTTGTTCGCCCTGATCTTGTCGTCGTCCCAGTCCCACCAGCGAATGTCCAGCATCTGTTCGATGACGTGATCGCTGAAGCGCTTGCGCAACAGCTTGGCTGGCACACCACCGACGATCCCGAAAGGCGGGACGTCCGACACGACCGTCGCCCCCGCCGCCAGGACCGCGCCGTGTCCGATGGTCACTCCGGCCAGAATATTGACCTTGTCGCCGATCCAGACATTGTGTCCGATTTCGACGCGCCGTCTCTCGAACGCAAGTGAGAAACCGAAACGACGGCTGAACAGGACCTGCTGGTTCGGCATGTCGGTGCGGTGATTTCCGGCATGAACCGAGATGAATCGGCCGAGCGCACAGTATTTGCCGATCCGTATGCTGCCGCGGGCATTCAGATAGCCGTTGATCGTCGTGTGTTTTCCACAAAGGACGTTGCCGGCGATCATGCAGCTGTCAAGATCGCCGCGGATCTCGCCTGACTCGATCTGCGCGGGGTCGGTCAGCAGGTGGAATTCCGCGATTTCCTCTTCGGTGAAGATGCTCATGCCGTTCTCTCGATACGATGGCGGGGCGCAGGGGCCGTAGGCCTTGATTGATGCTTTTCCGCTTGTGCGGGCCTGTCTGCGTGATGACGCGGGAATAGGCAAGCCTTTCAAGGCGCGGCGACCGCACGCGATGTGGCTGTGCCGTGCGCCGATCCCTGTTCGGCACAGCGATGCAAACCGACCGGAACAGCGGATAGGGTCGAAACGTTGGCAGGTTGTCAACTTGATCGCGCTTGGCTTGCGCCGGACAGCAGCGGAGGACCACGCGTCGCCCATGTCGATGATCGCTGGCCGCAAGGCCCGTGCCAACTTACGTTTTTCCTGTCGACGATCCGGAGGGTGCATGATTTCGTTCGATCACAAGGCCATCTTCATCCATTTGAAGCGCACTGGCGGAAATTCCATCGAAGCCGCCTTGGGTGGACTTGTCCTTCTGGATCAGGAGGGGCGTGAGGCGTCTGAATGGAACAATCGCATCCACCGGGATGCCACGAGGAACAAGGTCGATCGGCGCGGAACCGGCATCCACGATACCGCGCTGGAGGTCCGCAAACGTTACCCGAAGGAATTTGATGAATTCTTCAAGTTCTCGGTCGTTCGCAATCCGTATGCTCAGGTCTTTTCGCTGTATCGCCGCATGCGCCACAAGGAACGGGCGACGCCTGAAAGGTTCGAGCGATACCTGAACACGATCATTCAGAAAAAGCGATTGGTCCCGAAGCTGGCCCTTTGTGACAGGAAGGGAAGAAATCTGATGGATGATGTCATGCGGTTCGAGGATCTGGAGGGCGAGTTCAGGCGGATCGCGCAGCGGATCGGGCTTGAGGATACGACCCTGCCGGTCTTCAATCGCTCTCATCTTGGCAAGGTTTCGATGTGGTCGAGAATCTTCGGGCGGAACAAGACGAGCTATCACCATTTCTACACACCTGCGGCGCGAAGATGGGTCGAGGACACCTATGGCGACGACATCGAGCGGTATGGCTATTGCTTCGAGGGTCTCACAAGGAAAGCTGCGTCCTCGTCGTGACGCAGCCCCGATTCCCTTGCGCAGCGTCCTTGCCGGCAGCGGGTTTATCGCAAGGCCGTATCCTGGTGACTTGATGTGCGGTCGAACCGGTTTCAGCCCGCCTCGCGGACCCGTTCCTCGACGATCTCGAACGGAACCGCGGGCTCGTCCTTTCCGGCGCGGATCACCAGCGAGGTCTTGACGCTGGCGACGTTGGGGGCGGCGGTCAGGTTGTCGGTCAGGAACCGCTGGAAAGTGGAAAGATCGGGCGAGACGCATTTCAGGATGAAGTCGATCTCGCCGTTCAGCATGTGGCATTCGCGGACCAGGGGCCAGCCGCGCACCAGATCCTCGAACGCGGACAGGTCGCGTTCGGACTGGCTGGCCAGGCGCACCATCGCGAAGACCTGCACCTCGAAGCACAGCGCGCGGGCGTCGATATCGGCGTGGTAGCCGCGGATATAGCCCAGCTCTTCCAAGGCGCGGACACGGCGCAGGCAGGGCGGCGCCGAGATGCCGACGCGGCGCGCAAGTTCGACATTCGTCATCCGGCCGTCGGCCTGAAGTTCGGCCAGGATCTTGCGGTCGATGTCGTCCAGTTTCGCGCCAGCCATGCTGCTCTTTCTTGGATTGGGTTGCGGCGTTGCCGGAAACTACAATGCGGACCGGCTATGCGCAACATTCTTTCCGGTATCGTGATGCGTTGCACAAGCCGCGCCGAGGGATTACCTGATGCACCAAATGGCCGATGGGGTGCAAGATGACTGACCGCACGCATGTGAAACTTCTGATCGTCGGTTCGGGGCCGGCGGGCTATACCGCCGCCGTCTATGGCGCGCGCGCGATGCTGGAGCCGATGCTGATCCAGGGGATGCAGCCGGGCGGGCAGCTGACGATCACCACCGAGGTCGAGAACTGGCCCGGCGAGACCGAGATCCAGGGCCCCGATCTGATGGTGAAGATGGAGGCCCACGCCAAGGCGATGGGAACCGAGATCGTCACCGACATCGTGACCCGGCTGGATCTGGGTCAGCGTCCCTTCGTGGCGGAATGCGACAGCGGGCGGCGGGTCACCGCCGATGCGGTCATCCTGGCCACCGGCGCGCAGGCGCGATGGCTTGGCCTGCCAAGCGAAGAGAAGTTCAAGGGGTTCGGGGTCAGTGCCTGCGCGACCTGCGACGGGTTCTTCTATCGCAACCGCGAGGTTCTGGTCATCGGCGGCGGCAACACCGCGGTCGAAGAGGCGCTGTTCCTGACCAAGTTCGCGTCCAAGGTGACGCTGGTGCATCGCCGTGACAGCCTGCGGGCCGAAAAGATCCTGCAGAACCGTCTGTTCCGCAATCCGAAGGTCGAGATCGTCTGGGATCACGAACTGGCCGAGGTGAAAGGTGCCGACGACCCGATGGGCGTGACCGGCGCCGTCCTGAAATCCACCAAGGACGGCACCACGCGCGAGGTTTCGGCCGATGGAGTCTTCGTCGCGATCGGTCACGCGCCGGCCAGCGAACTGGTCAGCGATCAACTGGAACTGCATGACGGCGGCTATGTGAAGGTCGAGGCGGGTTCGACGCGCACCTCGATCCCTGGCGTGTTCGCGGCGGGCGATCTGACCGACCATATCTATCGGCAGGCGGTGACCAGCGCGGGCATGGGCTGCATGGCGGCGCTGGACGCCGAGGCATGGCTGGCCGAGCAGGACGAAGCTGGCGAACCCGATCCGGGCTCTGCCGAGTTGCCCGAGGACGCCACCGCCGGGTGATCAGGCGGGCCAGTCGCGCGCGGTGTCGGCAAGCTCTGCGCGCAGCCAGTCCCGAAATCGGGCGATGGCGGATTTCCGCGTGCCCTCGGCCGTGACGAACCAGTAGGCGTTGGCGGTGGGCGCGCGGCCGGGCAGGGGTGTGACCAACTGCCCCGAGGACAACGAATCCGAGGCCAGCGTTTCCCACGCCATGAAGACGCCCTGTCCGGTCTTGGCGGCATCAATACACAGCCCGCCATCGGCATAGACCGGACCGGGCGGGACGTCCTTCGACGACAATCCGTGCGCAGCAAGCCAGTCCTGCCAGCCGGCAAGACCGTCGTTTTCGCGGATCACGGGCAGGCGCAGCAGATCCGCGGTTGTCCGGATGTCGTTGGCCAAGGATGGCGCACAGACCGGCATCACGCGCTGATCCAGCAATTTCTCGACCCGCAGCCCGGACCAGGCACCACGTCCCACGCGGATGCCTATATCGACGCCGCCCAGCCCCGGCGTGGTCATCTGTACGACCGGTTCGATCCGGACGCGGATCGTGGGATGCGCGGCGGAAAAGCGCGGCAGTCGCCAGATCAGCCAACGGCTGGCAAAAAGAGGTGCGACGGAGACGTTCAACAGATCGTCATGGCCCGGATCGGTCAGCGCCACCGCGGCCGCAAGCTGCGCCATGCCGCGCGACAGATGCGCCGCCATCTGACGACCAAGATCGTTCGGCGTCAGGCCGGTGCTTATGCGGTCGAAGACGCGGCGGCCCAGCTGCGCCTCGGTCCGCGAGATCCGCTGGCTGAGCGCGCCGGGCGTCACGCCCAGTTCTTCGGCGGCGGCAGACAAGCTGCCAAGCCGCGCCACGGCTTCGATGGCGCGCAGGCCGGTCAGGGGGATCCGGTTCAGGGGCTGCATTCAGAAAATCTAAAACGGCTCTCGAATGTTCTCAATCCTGTTTGATGCGCGTATTCTCTATATTTCGATCATGAAACATGATCTCCGCCGAATTCTGCGTCGCATCGGCGACGCGATGGCCCCGCTGCCGCCAATTCTTGATCCGCTGGACCACCCCGACCTTGCAAATATGGGCCCGCGCGATCTGGACGATCTTCCGCTGCCTCGTCCCGGCGGGCGGGCCATGTGCCCTTGTTCCGACCGCACGCAGCACAAAGGCAGCCGGTTTGAACCCTTGCCGATGGAAAAAAGCTAGTCTGTCATGATTAGCGCCGGAAACACGGGACATTGACCGGCGCATCACCGACCGGGCAAACCGATATTCCGGGACTGCCCTCGTCGCGAACATATTGTTCCTGACATCCTCGCGTCATTCTTGCCGCATCGCCCGGATTAGCCGCTGTGGGCACCGCGCGCCGGTTGAATGTTCGCGATACCGGGGCTATGGGCGGCACCAAGTCACGACCCGCCGACCGGCCGGACGTGTCTTCATCCTGTCCGTTCAATGTCCGAGCATTCCAAATGACCCATCCCAATCAGGCGCCAATCCCCGAACTTTACGTTTCTGAAGAGGCCGCATCGTCGCTGAAGCACGAAGCGGGCAAGATGCCCAGCTGGGATCTGACGCCGCGCCAGATCTGCGATCTGGAGCTTTTGATGAATGGTGGCTTCAGTCCGCTGAAAGGCTTCCTGACCGAGGCGGATTACGATGGCGTCGTCAACGACATGCGCTTGACCTCTGGTGCGCTTTGGCCGATTCCGGTCAATCTTGATGTCAGCGAGAAATTCGCCGACGGGATCGAGCCCGGCACCGACATCGCGCTGCGCGATCAGGAAGGTGTCATCCTTGCGATCATGTCGGTGACCGACAAATGGGTGCCGAACAAGGCGCATGAAGCCGAGAAGGTGTTCGGCGCCGATGATCTGGCCCATCCGGCCGTGAACTATCTGCACAACACCGCCGGCCCCGTCTATCTGGGCGGCCCGGTCAAGGGCCTTCAGGCCCCGACGCACTATGATTTCCGCGGCCGCCGCAACACGCCCAATGAACTGCGCGCGCAGTTCAAGAAGCTGGGCTGGCGCCGCGTCGTGGTGTTCCAGACCCGCAACCCGCTGCACCGCGCGCATCAGGAACTGACCTTCCGCGCCGCCAAGGAAGCCCAGGCCAACCTGATGATCCATCCGGTCGTCGGCATGACCAAGCCGGGCGATGTCGATCATTTCACCCGCGTGCGCTGCTACGAGGCGGTGCTGGACAAGTATCCGTCGGCGACCACCACGCTGTCGCTGCTGAATCTTGCGATGCGCATGGCCGGCCCGCGCGAGGCGGTCTGGCACGGGCTGATCCGCCGCAATCATGGCGCGACGCATTTCATCGTCGGTCGCGATCACGCCGGACCGGGCAAGAACAGCGCGGGCGAGGATTTCTATGGTCCCTATGATGCGCAGGACCTATTCCGCAAGCATCAGGACGAAATCGGCGTCGAGATGGTCGACTTCAAGCACATGGTCTATGTGCAGGAGCGCGCCCAGTACGAACCGGCAGACGAGATCGAAGAAGGCGTCACCGTTCTGAACATCAGCGGCACCGAACTGCGCCGCCGCTTGCGCGAAGGTCTGGACATTCCCGAATGGTTCAGCTTCCCCGAGGTGGTCCAGCAGCTTCGCCGCACCTCTCCTCCGCGTGCGCAGCAGGGGTTCACGGTGTTCTTCACCGGCCTCAGCGGCAGCGGCAAATCGACCATCGCCAACGCGCTGATGGTCAAGCTGATGGAAATGGGCGGCCGCCCCGTGACGCTGCTGGACGGCGACGTGGTGCGCAAGCATCTGTCCAGCGAACTGGGCTTTTCCAAGGAACATCGCGACATCAATATCAAGCGTATCGGTTATGTCGCGTCCGAGATCACCAAGAATGGCGGCATCGCGATCTGTGCGCCGATCGCGCCCTACACCGCGACCCGCCGTGCCGTGCGCGAGATGATCGAACAATATGGCGCCTTCGTCGAAATCCATGTCGCGACCTCGCTCGAGGAATGCGAACGCCGCGACCGCAAGGGCCTGTACAAGCTGGCGCGCGAGGGCAAGATCAAGGAATTCACGGGCATCTCGGACCCGTATGAAGAACCCAAGCAGCCCGAGCTGCGCGTCGATACGCAAGATGTCGAAGTCGACAACTGCGCCCATCAGGTGCTGCTGACGCTGGAAAGCATGGGGCTGATCGGCCTGAACTGAACGATCCCCATCAATGTGTGACATGCGGCCTCGTTCCCAGGGAACGGGGCCGCGTTCATTCTGGCGGAACGCGCTGTAAGGCCGGATCGTTATGGAAAGTATCTTTGAAGGATTCCCTCATGACAGACAGCCACGTTGCCGCGCCGCCAGAGTTCAACCCCTGGCTGGCGACAGTGCTGCGGTAATCCCCCCCGATCTTAACGGGATGCGGAAGTAGAATTTTCTCGGCAGGATGACTGAGGAGATTCCGATGAAGAAGACACGATACACAGAAGCCCAGATCATGGGTGTGCTGCGCCA
>NZ_JAGHRA010000008.1 GCF_017744015.1 Paracoccus sp. R12_2 | reverse complement strand
GGTGCAGATCGTCGCGGCGTTCGTCCAGCTGTATCGCGAACATGCGAAATACCTGGACCGGGCCCATAAATGGGTCGCCAAGGTCGGGCTTGATTGGGTCATCGCCCAGGTTGTGGACGATCTGGATAACCGCAGGGCGCTGGTCGAACGGTTCGAGATCAGCCAGTCGGTCTATCGCCGCGATCCATGGGCCGATCATTCCACCCCATCCGAAACTCCGAAATGGTCGCCCCTGGCCGATCTGACCCTGGAGGCCGCCGAATGAGCCTGTTCGTCGATATCGCCGCGCTTGAGGATATTCCGCAGCAGGGCGCCCGCGTCATCAAGACCCCCGAAGGCTGCGTCGCGCTGTTTCGCACCGCCGATGATCGCGTCTTCGCGCTGGACGACCGTTGCCCGCACAAGGGCGGCCCGCTGTCCGAGGGCATCGTCCATGGCAGTTTCGTCACCTGCCCGCTGCATAACTGGGTCTTCGACATGACGACCGGGCTGGCGCAGGGCGCCGATGACGGCGCGGTCCGCACATGGCCCGTCCGGGTCGAGGCCGGACGCATCCTGATCACCACCGACCTTATCGCCCGCAGCCGGGCCGCCTGAGAGGAGCCGACATGAACAAGATCACCATCGACGAAACAACCCGCGACGACGTGACCGCGATGATCCTGCGCGCCAAGAAACGCACCGGGTTGGGCTGGGCGCAGATGGCCGAGGAAATCGGCATGTCCCCCGTCTGGCTGCATTCCGCGGCGACCGGGATGAACGCGTTTCCCGAAGCCAAGGCCCGTGCCTTCGCCGATCTTCTGGGCCTGCCGGACAGCGCGGTCGAGGTCCTGACCGAAAGCCCGCTGAAGGTCTGGGAACAGGCCGTGCCGACCGATCCCTGCATCTATCGCCTCTACGAGATCGTCGGCGTCTATGGGCCGACCATCAAGGCGCTGATCAACGAGGAATTCGGCAACGGCATCATGTCGGCGATCGATTTTTCAATGGATGTCGAACGCGAACCCAGCCCGAAAGGCGACCGCGTCCGGCTGACCATGTCGGGCAAGTATCTGGCCTATTCCAACTGGTGAGAACCGGAAACGCCGCAAAAAGAACAGGAAGGTAGAAGAATGTCATACGTCAATCCCCCCGATTTCGCCAAGAAGATGATCGACGCAGGCGAGGCCAAGGTCTTCATGTCCACCAAGGACACGTTGATCCGCGCCTATATGGCCGGCGCGATCCTGGCCCTGGCCGCTGCGTTCGCGGTGACCGTCACCGTCAATACCGGCAACCCGCTGATCGGTGCGCTGCTTTTCCCGGTCGGGTTCTGCATGCTGTACCTGATGGGCTTCGACCTGCTGACCGGTGTCTTCACGCTGGTTCCGCTGGCCCTGATCGACAAACGGCGCGGCGTCACGATGAAGGGAATGCTGCGCAACTGGGGCCTTGTGTTCTGCGGCAATTTCGCGGGCGCCTTCACGGTCGCGATCTTCATGGCGATCATCGTCACATTCGGCTGGTCCGAGGCGCCAAACGCGGTGGGCGAGAAGATCGGCCATATCGGTGAAGGCAGGACCGTCGGCTATGCGGCACACGGCGCCGCTGGGATGCTGACTCTGTTCGTCCGTGCGGTGATGTGCAACTGGATGGTCTCGACCGGGGTGGTCGCGGCGATGATGTCGACCAGCGTCTCGGGCAAGGTCATGGCAATGTGGATGCCGATCCTTGTCTTCTTCTACATGGGGTTCGAACACTCGATCGTGAACATGTTCCTGTTCCCGGCCGGTCTGCTTCTGGGCGGCAATTTCACGATCATGGATTACCTGATCTGGAACGAGATCCCGACTGTTGTCGGCAATCTGGTCGGCGGGCTGACCTTTGTCGGCGCGATGATCTATTCGACGCATCATCGCACCTCGCCGGAACTGGAGCGTTTTCCTGCCGGATCAGCCGAACCGGCGCCGGTTCCGGCCGAGTAACGGCCCAGACGGCATTCAGGCGGCCAGCGGGCCGCATTTCCACGACAAGAATGATTCGCGCGGCGGGGAAATTTCTCCGCCGCGCGCGCATTCATATTGATCTTAATGACGGGTTTTCGGCCCCGAAGGCCTCCGATGATCGGCCCAGATTAACCGAAAAACAGAGCAACATTAGAATTCGCGAAGAAACCGGCCCCTTTCTGACAGTCACGTTGGCACATGCGGGCGCGGCTGCTTCGATGGTCAGGCAAGGCAGGCAAGCCTGCGCAACAACAAGGAGCAAGACCATGCGTGACCTTAACGAACTGGAACTGGAACAAGTCTACGGTGCAGGCGGCAAGGGCCGTCGTCGGCGCAAGCGGCGCAAGGCGGCGCGTCGTCGCAACGGCAGCGACAGCGGTGCATCGCGCAGCAACAGCCGCAGCAACAGCAACAGCTGATGTGACGCAACCATCCCCGAAGCCGCCTGCGGCTTCGGGGCTTTCGTCGCGAGGTTCCATGCCGTTCGAATGCGCCGATCCGATCTCCGCCACGGGCATTTCCGCAGCCACGCGCGATGAGCTGTGGCTGCTGGGACAGCCGCCGCTGAACGACTATCTGGATGTCGTCCTGCGCCAGACCGACGATGCGGACCGTCGTCGCGCGGACATCATTGCCGAATGGCGCCGTGCCAACGATCACCTGGCCGGGCTGGAACAGAAAGAGGCCGGGCTGGCGGACCGGATCCGCTGCCGCAAGCTGCCCAAGCCCATGCGCCCGCTGGCCGAGGAACTGCAGCAGCAGGATATCTATCGCGAAACCTTCGATCGGGTGCCAACGACCATCGAGATGGTCGAGCTTGACCGGATCGTGGTCAGCCAGCGTCATGTGACGCTGCCCTTCGTTCAGGGACTTGCCGACGGCCTTGATCCCGCCCCCAAACCCGAGGACCTGTTCCGCTTCTGTCAGCCGCTGGATCGCCGGGATGCGGCGGTCGAGTGCCGCCGGCTGGGACGCGACCGGTACGCGTTCCTGTCGGATTCCACCGATCTGCGGTACCATGAAACGACGCTTCTGCGCCCCGATCAGGTCAGCGGAATGCGCCGCTGCGGCCCGGTTTCCGGCATCGTCGGGATCGTCGTCGGTCACGGATCGAATTTTCTCAGCGGCATCCGCTGGGGCAAGCGCATCGTTCTGCACAACGGCTATCACCGGGCCACCGCGCTGCGCATGGCGGGGATCACGCACGCGCCCGTCATCATCCAGACGGTGTCGCGGCGGGACGAATTGGAAACCGTCGCCGCAGCCTCGGTCATCGATGATCCGGCCTTCTATTACCGCGCGAACCGGCCACCGCTTCTGAAGGATTTCTTCGACCCCAAGACCAGCGTCGTACTGCCCGTTCGCCGCAAGCGAAAGATGATCGAGGTCAGCTTTTCGGTCACCGAACTAGACGTGGACGACCTGTAGATGGCCGAGCCGTCCCCCTTGCCCCTGTTTCGCCCCGAGGCGATGGCCGAGCAGCGGGACAGATGGCTGGGCTCGGTCCTGCTGGTGCCGCGGCTGTCCTACAGCGTTCTGACCCTGTTCGCCGCAATCATCGTGATCGGCATTCTGGCGTTGATCGCGTTCGGCGAATACACGCGCAAGGTCCGGCTTTCGGGCTGGCTGACCCCGCAGCAGGGGCTGTTGCAGGTCGCCGCTTCGCAGCCCGGCCTGCTGGCCCAGTTGCCCGTGCAAGAAGGCCAGCAGGTCGAACGCGGCGACGTTCTGGCGGTTCTGTCCAGCGAACGACGAAGCGGCGCAGGCGAATCCCGGCAAGAGGTTCTGCGGGCGCTGCGCGCGCGTCGCGACAGCCTTGCGGCCGAACGAGACAGCCACCGCGCGCTTTACGCGCGTCAATCCGAATCGCATCAGGCCAGGCTGGCGGTGATCGAGGCCGAGGCCGCCAGCCTTGACGCCGAATTCGCGATGCAGCGTGACCGGGTGGATCTGGCCGACGCGTCAGCCGCGCGGCTGCGCGACTTGCGCGACCGTGGGCTGGCGACCCAGGACGACCTGCAGCGGGCCGAGGAATCCGCCTTCGATCAGGCGCTGTCCCTGCAGGCGCTGGAACGGACGCGCGCGACGGTCAACCGGACCCGCGTGGAACTGACCGCCGAGATCGCCGAACACCCGCTGCGCGAGGGCCTGCAACTGGCCGAAATCGACCGCGCCATCGCCCAGATCGAACAGGAGCTGGCCGAAGCCGAAGCCGCCCGCGAAACCGTTCTGACCGCGCCCCGATCCGGCACCGTCACCGCGCTGCGGGCGACGGCCGGGGAAACCGTGGACAGCGCGACACCGCTGATGACGCTGATCCCGTCGGACACGATCCTGCAGGCGCAGATCTATGGCCCCAGCCGCGATATCGGATTTGTCGAACCCGGTCAGCGCGTGCTGATCCGCTATGATGCCTATCCGCACCAGAAATTCGGCCAGTATGACGCCAAGGTCCGCAGCGTGTCCCGCGCGACGGTAGGGCCGGGCGAGTTGGCCGAGGCCGCAGGCGCAACAGGGCCGCTGGCGGACTTGGGGGCGTCCGGGCAACCTGTCTATCGCATCACCGTCGATCTGGACGCCCAAAGCGCCACCGCCTATGGCCGCGACGCGCCCCTGCAACCGGGCATGACATTGCAGGCCGATATCCAGATCGAGACGCGGCGGCTGTGGCAGTGGATCCTTGAACCGCTGCATTCGCTGAGGGGGCGCGAACCGGCATGAACATGACCCAGGGGCTGCAATTCGGCTGGCGGCGCAAGCTGCCGATGATCCTTCAGACCGAGGCCGCAGAATGCGGCCTTGCCGCGCTGGCGATGGTCGCCGGCTTTCACCGGCGCGCGACGGACCCGGCCGAACTGCGCCGTCGTTTCGGTTTTTCGCTGAAAGGGGCAACGCTGAAGGATGTGATCGGGGTTGCCGATCACATCGGTCTGGCCAGCCGACCGCTGCGGCTGGAACTGGAAGAACTGCATCTGCTGCGTCTGCCCGCGATCCTGCACTGGGATCTGAACCATTTCGTCGTGCTGAAATCCGTCGGTCGCGGCGGTATCGTGATCCACGACCCCGCCGACGGGGTGCGGCGCCTGTCGATGGCCGACGCCTCGCGGCATTTCAGCGGTGTCGCGCTGGAACTGACCCCGACCGGCGGGTTCGAGCCGTCCGAGGCCCCGCCGCGGGTCCGCATCCGCGCGTTGCTGGGCCAGATCACCGGCCTCAGGCGGGCGCTGGGACATCTGCTGCTGCTGGCGCTGGCGATCGAGATCTTCGCGCTGATCGCACCGCTGTTTCTCAGCCTGACGATCGACAACGCCATCGTCTCGGCGGATCGCAGCCTTCTTGTGACGCTGGCCACCGCCTTCCTGCTGTTGTTGCTGTTGCAGACCGGCGTCACCGCGCTGCGCGGCTGGATGCTGATCACGCTTGGCGCCTCGTTGAAGGTCCAGGCGCGGACAAACCTGTTCAGCCACCTGCTGAATCTTCCGGCCAGCTATTTCGAGACGCGCCATGTGGCGGACGTGATGTCGCGTTTCGAATCGCAGGACACGATCCTGCAGACCCTCAGCCGCGATCTGGTGGTGGCGATCCTTGACGGTCTGATGTGCGTGCTGACGTTGATCCTGATGTTCGTCCTAGCCCCCACGCTGGGGCTGGTCGCGCTGGCCGGGGCGGCGCTTTACGGGCTGCTGAGATGGGCGTCCTATGCGCCGCTGCGGCAGGCCTCGGCCGAGGCGATCATATGGGAGGCGCGGCGCGACAGCCATTTCCTTGAAAGCCTGCGCGGCATGAAGACCATCAAGCTGATGGGCGGTCAGCAGGACCGGCGCGCGCGCTGGCTGAACCTGCTGGTCGAGACGGTCAACCGTCAGCTTGTCACGCAACGTCTGGACCTGCTGTTCAAGACCGCGAACATGGTCTTGCTGGGAACATTGGGGATCGGCATCGTCTATCTGGCGGCGCGGATGATCCTGTCGAACGAATTCTCGGTCGGCCTGCTGGTCGCGTTTCTGGCCTACAAGGATCTGTTCCTGCGCCGCGTCAGCGGGCTGATCGACACGCTGGTCGAATTGCGGATGCTGGGTCTTCACGCCGAACGCCTTGCCGATATCGCCCTGACCCGGCCCGAACCTCGCAGCGATCCGCGCCCGGCGGGCCCGGTGACCCCGATTGCGATGGAACTGCAGGACGTTTCGTTCCGCTACAGCCCCAATGATCCGTTGGTGGTCCGGAATGTCAGCCTGCGCATCCAGCCGGGCGAATGGGTGTCGCTGGCCGGGCCATCTGGGTGCGGCAAGACCACGCTGCTGAAGCTGATGGCCGGGCTGCTGGAGCCGACCGAGGGCAAGATCCTGATCGACGGCGCGCCGATGGCGCGATTGGGCCCCGACCGCTGGCGCGCGATGATCGGCGTGGTGATGCAGGACGATACGCTGTTCGCGGGCTCGATCGCCGACAACATCGCCTTCTTCGCAGCAAACCCCGATCAGGACCGGATCGAGGAATGCGCCGAACTGGCGGCCGTGCATCAGGATATCATCGACATGCCGATGGGATACGGCACGCTGATCGGCGACATGGGCACGGTCCTGTCGGGCGGGCAGAAGCAACGCATCCTGCTGGCGCGGGCGATCTATCGTGCGCCGGGTCTGCTGCTGCTGGATGAGGCGACCAGCCACCTGGACGTCGCCCGCGAAACGGCCGTCAATGCGGCCCTTGCCCGTCTGGCACCGACCCGTATCGTGGTCGCACACCGGCCCGAGACCATCCGCGCATCGGGCCGCGTCATCAGCTTTGCCCACGCGCAGATCCAGTCCGATCGCCTGCAGGAGGACATCCAGACCCATGACGATCCGGTTGAAGATCATCAGCTTTCAGGTTCTCGTGACGACGATGCTGCTCAGCGTGGCGGCGGTCACGTGGTATTATGTCGATAGGATCGACTATTACTTCGACCGCAATCGACTGGCGGGGGCGCAGTTGGACAGCGTGATCCGCATGTCCGCCGCCATGAATCGCTATTCCGAGAATGTCGCCGAACTGCTGTTGCTGGGTCGGACCGAACTGGATGATTTCGACGAGGCACGCGACAGCCTTGAAGACAGCCTCGACCGGCTGGAACTGCTGATCCGTGACGAGATCGGCATCATCTCGGTCCCTGCGGATCGCGCCGAGGAAGAGGCCGAACTGACCCGTGTCGAACAGATGCGGTCGCTGTACGAAGATATCGACCTGCGGACACAGCGCCTGCTGTTGCTGCGCGACCAAGGGCGGCTGGACGAGGCGATCCAGATCTTTCGCGAAGAGATCGAGGACAGTCTGGATACCACGCTGGAGGATCATATCGGCGCGGCCATCGCCGACGAAGAGGCCGAACTGCGCCGTTATCAAAGCCAGACGAACCGGCTGGAACGCGAACTGGAATGGATCATCAGCATCGTGACGGCGGCCGCGTTCATCGTATCCGCCATCGGCGCGCTGCTGCTGGCCCGATCGCTGACCCGGCCCATCGCGGCACTGGAATCGGCAACCCGCGAGATCGGCGACGGCAATCTGGCCTACCGGATGGAATATCGGGGACGCGACGAATTCGCCAGCCTCGCCGCCCAGGTCGACAACGCCGCCTCGCGGCTCGAGGCGCAGCGCGCCGCCTTGCTGGAGGTGCAGGCCGGGCTGGAAAACGAGGTATCGCGCCGCACCGTGGAACTTGAGGATGCCAATACCCGCCTTCAGAAGCTGGATCATATGCGGATGCTGTTTCTTGCCGATATCGGTCATGAACTGCGCACCCCGCTGACCGTGCTGCGCGGCGAGGCTGAAATCGCGTTGCGGGGCGGCAGCCGCACGGTCGAGGAACATCGCGACACGCTGGAACGGATCGTGCAGCTTTGCCAGCAGATGACCCGGCTGGTCGAGGATCTGCTGTTTCTGGCGCGCGCCGAGGTGGACGCGATCCGCTTCGACATGCAGCCGCTGGACCTGCACGACGTCCTGGAAATCGCACTGGCCGATGCGCAGGTTCTGGCCGAGGAAAACGGGGTCAGGATCAATACCACCATGGCACCGGGCAGCTGCAGGGCCGAAGGCGATGCCGGGCGTCTGTCGCAGGCCATGCTGATCGCGCTGGACAATGCGATCAAATACGCCGATCCCGGCGCGACGATCCAGGTATCGCTGGCCTGCGCGGACGGCATGGCAGTCTTTCGGGTCCAGAACCCCGGCCCCGAAATTCCGCAGGCCGAACTGCCCTTCGTCTTCAGCCGCTTTTATCGGGCGCGGCAGCCCGCACGATCCGGACAGGCCGGCACCGGACTTGGCCTGTCGATCGCGAAATGGATCGTCGAGGGCCATCGCGGCCGTATCGAGATTTCAAGCGCCGATCACCTGACCGAACTGCGCATCCATCTTCCCCTGCTGCACTGAGGTGCCCGATGGCCAAGATCCTGCTTGTCGAAGACGACCCCCGTATCGCCAGCTTCGTCACCCGCGGCCTGAAGGCCGAGGGACATACGCTGGATATCGCGGGAGATGGTCAAAGCGCCATGTCGATGATGCGCAAGGCCGAATATCCGCTGGTCATTCTTGACCGGATGCTGCCCGATTTCGACGGCGTCACGATCTGCCGGCAGATGCGCAGCGAGGCGATCCCCTCGCGCGTGCTGATGCTGACCGCCAAGGATGCGCTTGGCGACAAGATCGAGGGGCTGAACGCGGGCGCAGATGACTATCTGACCAAGCCCTTTGCCTTCGACGAACTGGTCGCGCGGGTCGAGGCGCTGCTGCGACGCGCCCCCGATATCCGCTTCGATCCGGTCCTTCAGGTCGCCGATCTGATGCTGGACCCGACGACGCGCCAGGTGACGCGCGCGGGACGCGCGATCGAGTTGACGGCAAAGGAATTCGGCCTGCTGCGATATCTGATGGAACATCCGGGCGCGGTGCTCAGCCGCACGCAGATCCTGAACAACAACTGGGGCTATGGCTTCGACCCCGGATCGAAGGTGGTCGATGTCTATATCCGCTACCTGCGGACCAAGATCGACGGCCCGGACGAGGCCCCCCTGATTCACACGGTGCGCGGTGCCGGCTATCGTCTTGGGCAGTAATCTACCCCGCATGCGGGCACCGAAAAGGGGCGGGATATCATCCCGCCCCGCGCCGCCCCGTGCAGGCACTTCACCAGATGAAATCGTCGGAATCCATCTGCGACAGCCTGTAATCCTCGATGAACAGTCGATGATTTCCGACGGCGATCACCACATCCGAACCGGACTGGCTGGCAGCCGCGCGGACATCCGAGAAACTGCCGAAGCGGCCAAAGGCGGATACGTCGATCTCGTCCTCGTCATTCTCGAAATCGGTGATCCGATCACGGCCGTGATTGAAGATGAACCGGTCACTGCCCTCGCCGCCGGCCATAAGGTCGTTGCCCATACCCCCATGCAGCACGTCGTCGCCCTCGCCGCCGATCAGGCTGTCATTGCCCCACTGACCAGCAATGCGGTCATTCCCCTCGCCGCCGAAAACCTTGTCATGCCCTCCACCGGCGCGAACCGTATCGTTGCCGGAGGCGGCGGACACCCGGTCCGATCCGCCGCCTGCCGAGACGTAGTCATTTCCTTCGCCCGCCAGAATGCGGTCGTTGCCCCAACCAGACGCGATGCTGTCATTGCCCGATGCCGCAACGACAGTGTCATTGCCGGGGCCGGACCAGATACGATCATTGCCCTCGCCGCCATCTATGGTGTCGCGACCGATACCACCTTTCAGGGCATCATCCCCGGACCGGCCATAGATCAGATCGTCAAGCCGCGTGCCGATGATGCGATTGTCGTCGTCGTTCCCACGAAATACAGGCATGTTCCCAAATCCTTGTGTTGTGTCTTGGCTGATGACCCCATCGCGATGGCAGGGCGCCATCGCCCGAAGCCTCGGACGTCCATCGATGAGCCGGCTCGGCGGATTGTCGTCAGCACCGGCCGGTCTCTGCGTGGTTTACGCGTGGCCGCCGCATCTATTCCGGGGGCCGCAGTCTTTTTTGCGAAACGTCCGCGGTCAGCGGCATGTGGCCGGCGGCATGACCAGACCGGCACCGAAGATCGGGTCACGTCCCTTCGCACCCAGATCACGCGCCCCCTCGAGAAGACGTTTGCGAAGCCGGCCATTGCCGATCGTCGGATCGGCCTGCAACATCAGCGCGGCCGCCGCAGTCACAAAGGGCGCGGCATAGGATGTTCCCGTCTTGGTGCGCGCCCCGCTGATCGAGGCTGCCGTCCAGACATCGACGCCCGGCGCGGCCAGATCGATATGCTCGCCGCGCGCCGCCCGTCGATAGACCTGACCGCGCCGGTCGATGGCTGTCACCGCGACGACGCGGGGATATGCTGCGGGATAGGCGGGGGGCGCGGCCGGACCGGTATTGCCGGCCGCCGCAATCAGCAGGATGCCTGCATCTTCCATCTGCGCCACCTGCGCCTTCAGCGCGGCGTTTGCCGGTCCCGCAAGCGAAAGATTGACGATCCGTACCCCCTGTTCAGCCAGCCGGTCCAGCGCGCGGATCAGCGAATAGGCGTCGCTGCGCTGATCCTTGCCCGCGCGATGAAACGCGTCGACGGCGACAAGTTCCGCGCCGGGCACAAGGCCGGGGGCGCGGCTGTCGGCGGCCCCGACCAGCAGGGCCGCGACCGCGGTCCCGTGCAACAGATCGGATTTCTTGCGGCCGTCCCTGTTTCGAAGCTGCTTGATCCGCGCGCCGGCCAGCGCATCGTGTTCGGCGTTCAGCCCGGTATCGACCATGCCCAGCCGCGGCAGCGGGCCACATCCGGGCATCGCAACGGGCCAGTTGATCATCTGCCGTGCAGGACAGTCGATCCCGCGGCATTCGTCGGCCTGCTCGGATCGATAGAAATGGTTGAAGTCGGACCCTTCCGCCGAGGCGACGTCGCGCACAGCCTGCAGGGCCTGGTTCATCGTCAGCGCCGCAGGCTTGCGCAACCGCGCAAGCAACGCGCCGCTGGACAATGTGCTGACCTCGATCGCCTCGAAATCCTGCGCCAGCAGCGCCGACAGCCCGTCGTCGCTCAGGCCGCGGGCCAGCACCTCGTTCTGGGCGCGCTGGGGCAGCGGCGCGGGTGGAGGGGCCGCACGGACCCGGCGCCGGACGCGCGGCCCGTCATCGTCATCGTCGTCGTCATCCGCGTCGCGGTCGTCGTCATCGTCGTCATCGGCAAATGCGGTGGCGATCAGCGACAGGGAACCGTCCCGTGCCTGCGGCTGAAACGCCAGCATCATCGCGAAGAGCAATAGGAAGATGACAGGTCTACGCATCAGAGCATCTCTTTTCTTCGGGGTTCCGTCGAATACGCCCGGCCACCGGACCGTATTCCCCATGCCGCAGCATTTTTCCCCACGGCGGAGGTTGCCATGAACCCGGCCTTTGGCGAAGCCCTGATCGAACGCCTGCCAGCCCTCAGACGCTATGCGCTGTCGCTGGCCCGCAGGTCCGATCAGGCCGACGATCTGCTGCAGATCACCGTCGAGCGCGCACTGACGGCCGCCGACAGCTATGACCCGGCCGCGCGGCTGGACCCCTGGCTGTTCCGGATCATGCGAAACGCCTTCATCGACACCACCCGCCGTCAGCGCACGCGGGGCACCGAAGTCGATGTCTTCGACACGCCCGAAGCCTTGCCGACCGACACGCAACCCGCGATCGAGGCCCGGCTGATGCTGCGCACGACCGCAGCGGCGATGACGGACCTGCCGCCCGATCAGCAGGAAGTCCTTATCCTCGTCTGCGTTCAGGAACTCAGCTATGCCGAGGCGGCCGAGGTGCTGGACATCCCAAGGGGCACCGTCATGAGCAGACTTTCCCGCGCAAGGCTGGCGCTGGCCGCAAGGCTGGGAATAAAATGACCGGCGCGGCGTAGTTCCGTCAAGGAGTGGTGGATGGCCAAGGACCCGCAGATGCAGATTACAGACGAGACACTGATGGCGCTGGCCGACAAGCAGTTGCCCGCCGACCGGGCCGACCGTGTTCGCGCGGCAGTTAACGCCGATCCGGCGTTGCAGGAACGCCTGCATCTTTTCACCGAAACGCGCCGCGTGCTGCAGCAAGAGGCGACAGCATCTTCGACGCGGGCCACGGATGATGCGTTGATCGCGCGTATCAGGCAGGCGACGGGCGCACAGCACACCGCGCCCGTTCCGCCGGTGCCCGCGAACGAAAACCGCCGTCCGCTGACGGCATTGGCGGCAGGTCTGGCGGCAGCGGTGATCGGATTGGGATTGTGGTGGCAGGCAGGTGGCCCAGGCATGGATCTGCCATCGGATCATCTGGCTGCGCTGACAAGCCTGCCATCGGGCGAGACGGGCAATCTGGGGAACGGACAGGACCTGACCATGATCGCGTCCTATCGCACCCGCACGGGCGAGCTCTGCCGCGAATACGAAACCCGCGCGGGCACCGACATGTCGATCCGGATCGCCTGCCGCACCGAGTCTGGCTGGCAAGCCCGCTATGCCGAGACGATCACCGCCTCGGATGGATATGTCCCGGCCTCGGGCGAGATCGCGTCACTGGATGCGTTTCTGGCCGATGCCGGGCTGGGTGCTCCGCTGACCCCTGAAGAAGAACGGAAGGCCTTGGAATAATCTCATCACCCTCCGCGTAAACAGGACGCGGTCGACAAGGACCGCGAACCGAAAAACGGAGGCGAAGATGAAGACCATCAGGATCCTGACGATTGCGGCGCTGACCGCCGGTATCGCCCTGCCAACCGCCAGCCATGCCGGCGACGACAATCTGGACCGGGTGCTGTTCCGCATTCTGGAAGGCAATATCGGCCATTCGGTGCTGCGCGATGGCTATGGCGGGCATCGCCATGTCGTCCGCGCAGACCGCGACGATGATGACGACGACGGCTTTCGCCGGGGCGGGCGGGCATTCCATCGCGACGACGATGATGATGACGACGGTGGCCGCGACCGCAACGATGATGACGACTGAGACGTCGGTTGATGCCGTGACATGCCGGTGCCACGAATGTGGCACCGGCATCTTTCGTTCGGGCGCCGGCCTAGCGCAGCCGACCGCGACGCAGCGCCATCAGGGACAATCGACGCCCCGCCTTCAGAACCGGATAGGCCAGCGCAGCACGGCGCGGCGATCGCATGATCGCACGCAGGATGCCGCCCTTGCGTGACAGGACCGACAGAAGCTGCATCGCCTCGGCGCCATGCAGCAGCCGTCCGCCATGGTCCACCACGATTCCTTCGTCCAGATCGAACCCCGCCGCGACGATGCCGCGCAGGCGCGGATCGTCCGACCTGGCATCGATCAGGTCGACCGTTCCGACCGCGTCCCGCAAATTCAGCATGCGCATATAGGCACTGCAGAAAGGGCAGTCGCCGTCATAATAGATCCTCAGCCCCTCGGTCATTCCGGCTCCTTCAGGCGGGTCGGTGGAATAACGCACCAGCTTGCCGCGTAATTCCAGTCACGAATGCAGAACCAGAAGGACGCGCCCATGACCGTCACGCCGACCCGAGGGATGATCGCGCATCTTGGCCGTGCCCGGCCCGCCTATTCCCTGGCGGTGTTTCGCATCGCCTTCGGCGCGCTGATGATGTGGGATTGCTGGCGCTTCATCCGCGACGACCGGATCTGGCGCTATTGGATCGCGCCCGATTTCCATTTCCACTATCCGGGGTTTGCCTGGATCCGCCCGCTGCCCGAGGCATGGCTGGAACTGGCATGGCTGGTCATGGGAACCGCCGCGCTGTTCGTGATGCTGGGCCTGTTCTATCGGCTGGCGATCATCGTCTTCACGCTGGTCTTCGCCTATTTCTTCCTGCTGGATGCGGCCGAGTATCTGAACCATTTCTACCTGGTTCTTCTATACGCGATGATCCTGTGCTGCGTGCCCGCGGCACGGGTGTGGTCGCTGGATGCCTGGTCGGCACCGCGCCGGGACCGGCGGGTTCCCTATCTGTCGGTCTTCATGCTGCGCGCGCAGACCGAAATCGTGCTGATCTATGCGGGAGTGGTCAAGCTGACGCCGGACTGGTTGCAGGGTCAGCCGCTGGGTCTGTGGTTGCGGGCGCGCACCGAAGGGATGTGGCTGGCGCCGATGTTCCAGATGGACTGGATCATTCTTGCCGCAAGCTGGGGTGTCATCGCGCTGCATGTCCTTGGCGCGCCCCTACTGCTGTGGCGGCGAACCCGACTGCCGGTCTTCCTGATCTATTGCGCGTTTCACGGTGCGAATGCGTGGTTCTTCAATATCGGGATCTTCCCCTGGCTGACCATCGCCGCCAGCACGATCTTCTTTTCCCCCGACTGGCCCGCCGTCCTGCTGCGCCGCGTGACCGGCGGGCAGCCGGACGATGCCGCCTCCGACCGTTCGGATCGGACGATTTCCCTGCCGCACATCGCGCTGATGGCCGCGGCGCTTTGGCTGGTGGTCCAGATCGTGCTGCCGGTCCGCGGCGCGGCCTTCAATTCCGAAATCCGGTGGAGCGGCGACGGCCAACGTTTTTCCTGGCGGATGCGGATCTATGACCGGCAGGCCGTCGGCAGTTTCGTCGTCACCGACCGTGCCACCGGCGACAGTTGGCGCGTCGATCCCGAATATTTCCTGACCTGGCGCCAGGCCGACAAGATGCTGGTCCGACCTGACCTGATCGATCAATTCGCGGACCATCTGGCCGATCTGTGGCGTCAGCAGGGCCACGATGTTTCGGTCAATGCCGAGATCTGCAAATCCCTGAATGGCCGCCCGTGCCAGGTCTTCATCGACCCGGCGGCCGACCTTGCGCAAACCGACTGGGCCCTGTTCGGCACCGATCCCTGGGTTCTGCCGCTGAAGATCCCGGCCTGGGGGCTGCGGTCACAGACCGATCCCGAATTCCAGACATTTGACCCTGCCGGGACGCACCGCTGACCGACCGTCTCTGCGGCATAAAATCCGTGGTCAGGTCACGGGCGCCTTGGCCAGCCCCTTGCCGAAAATCGGCCCGGTGGGCAAGTTCGTCGGCGATCCGCCTGCAGGTTCCAGGGTGATTTCGTAAAGCTGCCGTGGCGACGGCGTCGGCAGACCCTCGATGGTCAGCGTATCCGAACGTCCCGTCGAAAGCAGCCCCAGCGACACCGGTGGACCGTCGTCATCAGGCTTGGTCCAGACCTGCATCACCTGATTGGACGGCATGTCAGGCCGCTCCAGCAGCGTGATCCGGGTGGTGTTGTCACGACCGCCTTCGACCAGCGCGATCGCCTCGCCCCGGTCGTCCAGCAGCACGGCGACAACGACCGGTCCGGGTTGCGACAGCACCGACCAGCCCAGAACCACGGCCAGAAGCATCGCGGCGGCCAGACCCCCAAGCGCGGCACGGCGCCAACGGCCAACGGATTGCCGCAACGTGTCGAGGTCGATCAGGTTGTCCGGCGCGGTTTTCGCTTCGGCAACATGCTGCTCCGGCGCGTCCAGCCGCGCCTCGACCCGCGCCCAAAGCCCGTCCGGCAAGGACAGGACATCGGCCGTGTCATCCAGCGCCCCGAACCGCTGCCGCGCCTGTTCAAGCCGGGCGGCAATATCGGGGTCCTGGCGCGCCAGTTCATCGAGGCGCGCGATATCGGCGTCCCCGGCCAGGCCAAGGACGACCTCATCAATCAGCAGGTCAAGAGATCGGTCCGTCATGACAGACACTCCCTCAGCTTCAACAGACCCCGTCGTACCCATGACTTTACCGAACCCAGCGGCGCACCCAGATGTCCCGCAATCTCTCCGTGGCTGTAACCCAACACGTAGGACGACAGGATGGCGCGGCGCGTTCCGGGCTCCAACGACTGAAGGCATTGCCGCAGGTCAGATGTCGTCCCCAGCCTTTCGAAGGCCTCGTCCAGAATGGTCTGGTGCGTCGTCTCGTCCAGAACCTCGCCCAGTGTGCCCGGCGATACCGGGACTTCGCGATCTTCGCGGCGCAGCATCGTCAGGCAACGATTGCGAAGGATCGCATAGACCCAGCCCTTCGCACTGCCGCGGGTTTCGTCGAACTGATGGGCCTTTCGCCAGATCAGCACCAGACTTTCCTGCAGCGCGTCTTCGGCAAGATCTGCGCGACGCAACATGCGCCTTGCCACGCCCAGCATTCGCCCGCCTTCGGCCAGCATCAACTGTTGCAGCGCGGATTTGTCGCCGTCAGCACAGGCCTTCAGCAAGGATGCATGATCGGTCACGAAATGGCCTGCCTTCCCCGCCATGCTGATTACGTTCGTGACACGGCTAAGGCGCATCGGGCGATCTGTCAAACCCGTCTGGTCCGGGTGCGACCGCGCGACGCGACCCGCCCGAGATAACATTACCGCGAGTGGCTGGCGCGCAGTACCGCGCCGCGCCAGCCGAACACTCTTGAACAGTTACATTGCGGTCATGAACGTGATGTCGCGCAGTTCCGCGCCGTCGGAGTCCTGGATATCCCAGCTTTCCTGCACGCTGCCGTCCTCAAGCGACACGGTGTGCAGCTTTCCGCCCGCGGCAAGCCACGCCGTGTTCGCGCCCTCGGCGTCGGTCGCGATGTCGAAGGCATAGCTTCCTGCACCGTCGATCCCCAGCTTGCCGATGGCGGCCAGTGTCCCATCGTTCGGCGAGGTCTGCTGGATCAGCGCGACAATGGTGCTGTCGATGTCATACATCGCGGTCGATTCCGGCTTGCCGTGGGAATTGATATAGGCAGCAGCAACGATGGCCGGGGCTTCGCCCGCATGCATGTCCTCGGCTTCGAATTCCAGCGAGCCGTCAACCGTGACAGCGCCGCTTTCGATGTCCACCCGATGATTTGTGGTGCCCGACATGAAGCGCAGCTTGTCAGCCATGGGATTGAAATCCACGATCACCGGCGCATCGCCCTCGATCGGCAGTTCGGTATCCATGGTCGAGATCACCGTGGCCGCGCCCGTTTCCGGATCGATTTCGACGATCTCGAAAGCGTCGGTAACGCCGATCAACTGCCCGGTCGCAGGACGCAGATCGACGCCCAGAAGCTTGTCCACACCCTCGACATCCATCGTGGCTTTGACAGTCGCGGTCGCCGCATCGATATGATGCAGGGTCTTGTCGCCGGAAAGGCCGATGGCCATCGTGCCGGCCTTCATTTCTGCCATTGCGCCGGTTGCGGATACGGCGACGATCGCCGTTGCGGTCAGCAAAGGAATATTCTTGAACATGATATGTCCTTTCGAGGGCTTGGCCGCGGTCTTTCCGCAGCCTTCATGTCCTGAAGACTCGAAGAGGCGCGCGTTTGGATGCAGGACAGGATTTTATTTTTTCGAAGCGCCTTCTCAGGCAGCGATCGCGACTGTGGCAAACAGGCCGGCGCCCGGCTAGTATCGGCCAAGCCCTGCGCTTGCGCAGCCCGGCTTCCGCCGGCGGCAAGCATCATGTTCGACAGGCCGAGATGACAGATCATTCAAGCGTCAGCGTTGTCCCGCAGCAACCGCTGCATATCCTTTTCGTCGAGGACGACGCACGTCTCAGCGCGTTCCTGCAACGATACTTCACCGATCAGGGATTCGTCGCGCGGACCGCCTCTGACGGGACCGGAATGCAGCTAGCACTGGCCGAAAGGCGGTTCGACGTCGTCGTTCTGGATATCGGACTGCCCGGACGTGACGACGGCTATGCGCTGGCCCGCAAGCTTGGCCGCAGCAAGGACATGGGGATCATCTTCCTGTCCGCCCGGCAAGAGGCGCTGGACCGCATCGTGGCGCTGGAGATCGGGGCGGATGATTTTCTGGTCAAACCCTTCGAGCCACGCGAATTGCTGGCCCGGGTCCGGGCGGTGCTGCGACGTCTGCCGGACGAGCGTGCCCCCGCCGATGATGCGGACCGGGCCGCGCCCCCCGGCCGCAGCGTCACGTTCGACGGCTATGTTCTGGACCTGGGCGCGCGCACCCTGCAGCGCCCGGATGGGATCCCGATGCCGCTGACCACCCATGAGTTCAATCTGCTCAGTGCGCTGGCGCAGCGTCCCGGTCGCGCGCTGAGCCGCGATCAGCTTCTGGATCTGACGGCGGGCAGGGCTTGGTCGCCCTATGATCGGTCGATTGACATGATGATCGCCAAGCTGCGCCGCAAGATCGGCGATACGGGGCCGAACCCGCGCCGCATCCGCACCATTCGCGGCACCGGCTACATGTTCTCGCCCGAGCCCTGACCAGGCTTCAGGCACGGCAACTCGAGAATTGCGCGCGCCCCGCCGCCAGCGGCGTTGACCAGACGAAAATCACCGCCACCCATCAGCGCCATCTGCTGGATCATCGGCAGACCAAGTCCCGTGCCGTCGGGCTTGGTGGTGAACATCGGCTCCAGCGCGTGTTCCAGTGCATCGGGGCCAAGCCCCCTGCCGTCATCCTGCACCGTCAGCCGGGCATAGTCGCTGCCGCGCCAGACATGTTCCAGCACGATGGTGGCGGACCCGGTACCGCCGGTCGCGTCACGCGCGTTGATCAGAAGATTGACCACCGCGGTCTCCATCTGGCCGGGATTGACCGGCGCCAGCAGCGGCTGATCGGGCAAACCGACCGTCAGCGTCATTTCCGCACACAGGCTGCGGCGCAGCATGTCGGCAGGTCCCGAAACCAGGGACCGCAGATCGACGGGCGGGCCCGACACCGGCCGGGCACGGGCAAATCCCAGCAGCCGCGCGACCAGCGTCTCGGCGGTCTGCACGGCCTCAAGCGCGTCCTGCGCATAGGGTTTCAGAGCGTCCGCCTTGTGCAGCCTTTCGTCAAGCGCCAACAGGTTCGCCTGAATGACGGCCAGCATGTTGCGGAAATCATGGGACAGGCCGGCGGCAAGGCGCGAGGTCGTCTCAAGCTGCCGGATCTGGACAAGCTCGCGTTCGGCGCGCGCCTTTCCGCGACGCAGATCGGCAAGCTGGAAACAGCGGTCCAGCGATTGCATCAGCTCATCCAGAAAGAAGGGCTTGCGGAGATAGTCATATGCCCCCGCCTTCAGCGCCGCGACGGCGCTGTCCACCGAGGCATATGCGGTCATCAGCACCAGGATCAGTCCGGGCGCGGCACCCCGCATCCTGGCGGCCAGTTCGGTTCCGTCCTCTGGGCCGATCCGGATGTCCAGCAGCACGATCTCGATCTGGCCATCGGCCAGCGCGGCCATCGCCGCAGCACCGTCATGGGCGATCCGGCAAACGATCCCTTCAAGGGCCAGCGCCCTGGAGGTCGCGGTCGCGAAATCGGGATCGTCATCCACGATCAGGATATGCCTTGGGGCGGCGACGGAATTCATGGCTGTTCGACGATGCTCAGTCTCATGGATGTTCCGCCCGGTCCGGTGCGTTCGATCCAGGCGTCGCCACCATGCATCTGCGCGACCCGCCTGACCAGCGGCAGACCAAGGCCGACCCCCGCCGCCTTGGTCGTCACCAGCGGGTCAAAGGCCCGTGCGCTGATTTCGGGCGGCAGTCCCGCGCCATTGTCTTCGACCTCGATGATCGCGCGCCCGGGCTCGCGAAAGGCGCGCAGCACGATGGCGGTGCCACGCGTCTGGCCGGCCTCGCCCTCGGCTGCCTGCCAGGCATTCTCGATGAGGTTGCGGATCGCGAATTGCAGACGCGCGGGATCGCAGCGCAGCATCATGCCGGGCTGCACCTCAAGCGTGATCACCGCACGTTCGGGATGTTCCGCCACCAGCGCAGCAAGCCAGCCCTGCATCTCGACCGAGACGGTTTCGTGCGCCCCCTGTCGGGCGAAATCCAGGAGGATGTCGATGATCCTGCTGCAACGCCCGATATTGCGCCGGATGCGGGCGACATCCTCTTCCGCCTCGGCGCCAAGTCCGGGGCTGCGCGACAGCACCTCGACCGAGCTGGTGATCGTGCCAAGGGGGTTGCGCAACTCGTGGCTGATCATCGCGGCGACCTCGCCCACGGCCGCAAGACGCTGGCGGATCGCCAGTTCGCGCTGGGTCGAACCCAGACGCCGCAAGGCATCCAGCAGGTTTTCTTCGGTCAGGCGGCGCCGCTCGTTCGCCAGCACCGCCCAGAAGGCCAGCAGCGCCATCAGCGGCGCCGCGGCCAGGAAGAAGGAAACCGTCTGTTCGGGGCTGCGCAGCCAGACCGACATGTATCGTGCCGCCAGATACAGGCACCCCGCCAGCGCCATCAGCAGCAGGAACATGGCGACCACCTGCCAGATCCGAGGCCAAAGTCGCGGCGACACGCGATGCAGGCGGACCGCGCCATCCTCGGATTGCGACATCTCGGTCCCGGCCGGACGCGACCTTTTGCAGAAATCCCGACAATGCGGTTCAAGACTGCAGCACAGCGAACAGATCGGCCGTTCATAGAACGTGCAATAGGCCATGTCCGGTGTCGCATAGCTGTGGCTACAGATCGCGCAGGCATGTTGCTGGCCCGTCCCCAGATCGCTTGGCGGGCGCGCGATATAGCCCTTGCCGCGTCGGAACACCCCGATCGCCGTCGCCACGACCAGCGCGACCAGCGATGCGATCGGCGCCGACCAGGCCTGCAGCAGCGGCCCCCCGCCGCCCAGATACAACGCCAGCCCGGCCAGACCGCCGACGGCCATTCCACCGCAACCGACCGGATTCAGATCGGGCAGATAGGCACGCCGGAATTCCAGATGAGAGGGGCTTAGCCGAAGCGGTTTCAGGATCGCCAGATCCGCAAACAGCGCCCCCAGCCATGCCAGCGCCAGGTTGGCATAGATGGCCAGCACCGCCTCGAGCGTCGAAAAGACCCCCATCATCATCAGAGTCAGGCTGATCGCGACATGCATCAGCAGCCATACCAGACGGCCGGGATGATAGCGCATGACCCGCAGCAGGAAATTCGACTGCGCCAACGATCCCGCATAGGCGTTGGTCACATTGATCTTGATCTGCGCGACCAGCACATAGGCCGTCGCCACCAACAATGCCGTCTGCGGCCCGAACAGATATTCATAGGCGTGCCAGAACATGCTGATCGGCTCGACCGCGGCTTCGTTCGCCACGCCGTTCCCGATGGCCAGCCATGCCAGGAAGCTGCCCATCAGGATCTTGGTGCCGCCAACCAGGATCCAGCCCGGCCCGGCCAGGATCAGCGCACCCCACCAGCGCAGGCGCGTCGTCGTCTCGCGAGGCGGCAGAAAACGCAGGTAATCGACCTGCTCGCCAATCTGCAGGGTCAGCGCGCACAGCACCCCGACCGCCGCGCCAAGCGACAGCAGGCTCAGTTCCGGGCCGGGCGCGGCCAGCCAGCGCGATGCGGCATCGGGATCGGCCCACGCGATCGCCGCGAAAGGCAGCAGCGCCAGCACGATCCACGGCAACTGGGTGGCCACCTGAAAGCGGGATATAGCGGTCATGCCCCTGGACGCGACCGGCAGGACCACCAGGGCCGACAACAGGTATCCGACAGGCAGCGGCAGGCCGAAACAGACCAGAAGCGCCTGCGCGATGATCACGCCTTCCAGCGCAAAGAAGATGATCGTGTAGGTGGCATAGATCAGCGAGGTGATGATCGACCCGATATAGCCGAAGCCCGCGCCACGGGTCAGCAGGTCCAGATCCACGTTGGCGCGCGCGACGTGATAGGCGATGGGCAGGCTGGTGACGAAGATGAAGACCGACACCAGCAACACCGCGATCACGGTGGTCTGAACGCCCCAGGATATCGTCAGCGCAGCCCCGATCGCCTCAAGCGCCAGGAACGAGATCCCGCCCAGGGCTGTATGGGTGATCGTCGCGGGCGTCCAGCGGCGGTGGCTGGCCGGGGCATAGCGCAGCGCATAATCCTCGATGGTTTCGTCGGCGACCCAGGATTGATAGCTGCGCGGCGCGGGCTCCAGGCCGGGAAACCCGCCGCTGGATCGCGGCCCGCCGCCATCACCGCCCGTCGCGTTCGTGATCGTCATCTCCTGCCCCCGGATCGCCGCGCGGTTGACCCGCCCATTGCAGCAGGACCGATCATCGCCGCATGAGCCATGCGCGGCTGACCGAAAGACTAGCCGTGTTGTCGCGTCCTGTGAATTGTCGAAACCGTCAGAATCCGTGCAATCGATTGTAATTTCTTGATTACACAAAATTACAAAACTGATCCGTTCGGCATGTATGACGATTACATGAAGCGGGCAGGCTGATCCCGAGGATCGGCCGGCCACGCATGGCACCGGCCGCCCGAAACAGGGAGGATGAGATGCCAAAGACCGTATTCGAGGTGGATCTGAGCAAGGCGCCCGAAGAGGCCGCCATCAAGACACATAACCGTTGGCACCCGGACATTCCGATGGTCGAGACCTTCAAGACCGGAGAGGTGCTGCGTGTCGAATGCTATGACTGGACCGGCGGGCAGGTCGGCAACAATGAAAGTGCCAACGACATCCGGGATGTCGATCTGACGCGCGTCCACTATCTTTCCGGCCCCTTCGCGTTCGAGGGCGCCGAGCCGGGCGATCTGCTGGTCGTGGACATCCTGGACATCGGCGCCAAGGACGATTCCCGCTGGGGCTTCAACGCGCTGTTCGCCAAGGAGAATGGCGGCGGCTTCCTGACCGAGCATTACCCCGAAGCGGTCAAGTCCTGCTGGGATTTCGAAGGGATCTATGCCCGCTCGCGCCATGTCCCCGGCGTGCGCTATCCCGGCCTGATCCATCCCGGCCTGATCGGCTGCCTGCCCGACCACAAGCTGCTGGCCGAAGCGAACCGGCGCGAGGCGGCACTGATCGCCACCGACCCCGACCGCGTTCCGCCGCTGGCCTGCCCGCCAGACCCGTCGACCGCGCTGATGGGTCAGATGTCGGGCAGCACGGCCGAGGCCGCCGCGAAAGAGGCGTGGCGCACCGTGCCGCCCCGCGAACATGGCGGCAATTGCGACATCAAGAACCTGTCGCGTGGATCCAAGGTCTATTTCCCCGTCTATGTGAAGGGCGGCGGGCTTTCGATGGGCGACATCCATTTCAGCCAGGGCGACGGTGAAATCACCTTCTGCGGCGCCATCGAGATGGCTGGATGGATCGACATCAAGGTGGACATCATCAAGGATGGAATGTCGAAATACGGCGTCACCAACCCGATCTTCCGCCCCTCGCCCATCGACCCGCATTTCGACGACTACCTGATCTTCGAAGGCATCTCGGTCGATGAACATACCGGCGAGCAGTATTATCTGGATGCGCATGTGGCCTATCGCCGGGCCTGCCTGAACGCGATCGAGTATCTCAAGAAGTTCGGCTATTCGGGCGAACAGGCCTACATGATCCTGGGCACCGCCCCGGTCGAGGGACGCATCGCCGGGATCGTCGATATTCCCAACGCCTGCGCGACGCTGGCGATACCGACCGCGATCTTCGACTTCGACATCCGACCCAACGCAGACGGGCCGAAACGATCCGTCCCCGAAGTCTCGGTCGCGCGAACAAGCTGACAGCCCCCTTCGCCCCGTCCCTTTGGGGGCGGGGCCCCAACACGGAGCCATGCGTCATGTTGCTTGGATTTCTTCTGTTTTATGTGGGTGCGGTGCTGTTTCTCAACGGGCTATGGCTCATGGATCGCATCCAGGACCGCGAGATCGTGGTCATCAACATCGTCTCGGGTCTGGTCGCGGTGGGTGTCGTCATCCAGGGCGCGTTCGGCACGGATGCCGAGATCCAAAGCGTGCGCGCGGCTGCGCTGACGCTGATGTTTGCCACCACCTATCTGTGGGTGGCCTATAATCGCCTGGTCGCCGTGGACGGGCGCGGGCTGGGCTGGTTCAGCCTGTTCGTCGCCATCACCACCGTCCCCGTGTTCCTGCGCGGCATATCCGGAGCCCAGTCGATGACCGAGGTCTGGCTTGCCGGCAACTGGCTGATCTGGGGCGTGCTGTGGTTCATGTATTTCCTGCTGCTGGCGTTGGGACGACCGATCCTGCGACAAACCGCCTGGGTCACTTTGCTTGCCGGTATCGTCACCGGCTGGCTGCCCGGCTTCCTGCTTCTCGACGGACTGATGTAAGGAGATCCGCCATGCCGGTCTATGACTTTCAATGCCCCGATCACGGCGTCTTCACAGGCCTTGTCAGCTATGCAAACAGCCTGTCGGGTCTGGAATGCCCCTGCTGCGGCGCCGCCAGCCCGGTGCTGCCGGCCCTGCCGCAGATCAGCACCCTGTCCAGCGCCTTGCGCCGGGCCGAGAACCGCGCCGAGGCGACGTCCTGCGAACCGAAGGTCGTCAAGCGGTCGCATCTGCCAAGCTGCGGATGCAATCTTTGCAAGAAGGCCGCACCGCCGACCTCGCGCCGCTGGATGCTGGGGCAGTGCTAGGCCCGCGTCCGGTCGCATGGAGAGGATCGCGTGGCCGTCGCCGAATGTGTGAATTCTGCCTGCCATGCGCGCGACCGAAAACGGTTTCCGCAGCGCTGCAACAGATCTGCGGCATGCGACGGACCGCGTGTCTTGGGCGCCGCCCCGACGGGGCGGCGCTTGCGCGTCCGGCAGCAGCAGCCGCCGTTCGGCGACAAGGTTCAGACCGCTGCTGCCTCGCGCGCGGCCTTTCGGCGGGTCACGCGGGCCCGGATCGCATCGAGATCGGTCACCGGCGTCGCCGCGAAAAGCTGTTGCGTATAGGGGTGCGTCGGATTGGAAAAAATCTGATCGCGCGACGTCTGTTCGACGGCCTCGCCCTTTGAAATCACCATCACCTCGTCGGCGATATAGCGCACGACCGACAGATCGTGGCTGACGAACACGTAGGTCAGGCCCATCTCGTCCTGCAGATCTGCCAGCAGGTTCAGGACCTGCGCCTGGACCGACAGGTCCAGCGCCGAGACGGGTTCATCCAGCACCAGCAGTGACGGATTCAGCATCAGCGCCCGCGCGATCGCGATCCGCTGCCGCTGCCCGCCCGAGAACATGTGCGGATAGCGGTTGTAGTGTTCGGGCATCAGCCCGACCTTCTGCAACATCGCCTTGGCGCGGTCGCGGCGCTCTGCGGCGGGGGTGTCGGTGTTGATGATCAGCGGCTCGGTCAGCACGTCGCCGATCTTCTGGCGCGGGTTCAGGCTGCCATAGGGGTTCTGAAACACCATCTGAACCTTGGACCGCATTTCCGGGCCTGGCCGTTTCGCGGCGATGTCCACGGGATGTCCGTCGATCAGCAATTCACCGCCCGAAGGCGCGTCGATCAGCGCAACGATCCGCGCCAGCGTCGATTTGCCGGATCCGGATTCACCGACAATGGCCAGCGTCTTGCCCTTCTGGACACTGAAATCGATCCCCTTGACCGCGCGAACGGTCTTGGCGCGGCGCATCATGCTGCCCGGAACGTGATAGTCCTGAACGATGGCGCGTCCTTCGACGACAGGGGTCATCGCACGGCCTCCTCTTGGAAAAAGTCCGCCACGGTGGGCAGACGGTCGCCGGTCGCATGCTCGGGCAGTGCCGACAGCAGCGCGCGGGTATAGGTGCTTTGCGGATTCTCGAACAGGCTGAGAACGTCAGCCTCTTCCATCTTGCGACCCTTGTATTGCACCACGACGCGGTCGGCGGTTTCGGCCACGACGCCCATATCATGGGTGATCAGGATCAGGCCCATGCCGTAATCCTCTTGCAGGCTCATCAGCAGATCCAGGATCTGCTTCTGGATGGTCACGTCCAGCGCCGTCGTCGGCTCGTCCGCGATCAGCAATCGGGGGTTGCTGGCGATGGCGATGGCGATCATCACCCGCTGACACTGCCCGCCCGACATCTGGTGCGGATAGGATTTCAGCTTTTCTTCGGGCTCTGGAATGCCGACGGACCGGAACAGGTCCAGCGCGCGTTCGCGGGCTGCCTTGCCCGACAGGCCCAGATTGATGCGCAGCACCTCTTCGATCTGGAAGCCGACCGTGAAGGACGGGTTCAGCGAGGCGACGGGTTCCTGGAAGATCATCGTGATCTCGCGCCCGATCAGGCGGCGCCGCTGCGCTGTGGTCATGGCCAGCATGTCCTGGCCGTCATAGGTCATCTCGTCGGCGGTGACGGTGGCGGTGTCGGGCAGCAGCCCCATCACCGCCAGCATCGACACCGACTTGCCCGACCCGGATTCGCCCACGATGGCCAGAACCTCGCTGCGGTCCACGGACACGTCGATGCCGTCCACGGCGGTGAAGCTGCCGGTGGCCGTCGCGAACTTGACGGTCAGGTTTCGGATGGTCAGCAATGCCATGGCTCAGCTCCGCTTCAGTTTCGGATCAAGCGCGTCGCGAAGACCGTCGCCCATCATGTTGATCGCCAGAACCGAGACAAGGATCGCCAGACCGGGGAATGTCACGACCCACCATGCGCGCAGGATGAATTCGCGCGCCTCGGCCAGCATCGTGCCCCATTCCGGCGCGGGCGGCTGCGCGCCCATGCCCAGAAAGCCCAAGGCCGCCGAATCCAGCACCGCCGCCGAAAACGACAGCGTGGCCTGCACGATCAGCGGTGCAAGACAGTTGGGCAGGATGGTCTTGAACATCAACCGGATGTTTCCGGCACCGGCCACGCGGGCGGCGGTGACATATTCACGCCGCATCTCGCCCATCACGGCGGCGCGGGTCAGGCGCGCGAAATGCGGCTGATAGACGATGGCGATGGCGATCATCGCGTTGGTCAGACCCGGCCCAAGGACCGCGACCAGCACAAGCGCCAGCAACAGCGATGGGAAAGCCAGGATCACGTCCATCACCCGCATGATCAGCGCATCGACCCAGCCACGGAAGAAGCCCGCGATCAGACCGATGAAGATGCCACCGAACAGGGCGATCGAGACGACGACGATACCGATGAACAGCGAATACTGCGCCCCGAAGATCAGGCGCGACAGCATGTCCCTGCCCACAGCATCGGTTCCCAGCAGGAACTCGGCCCGACCGCCTTCCTGCCAGACGGGCGGCAACAGCAGTGCGTCCCGGTATTGGGCGGTTGGATCATGCGGTGCCAGAACAGACGCGAAGACAGCGGTCAGCACCAGCAGGATGAAGACGAACAGACCGGCGACGGCACCGCGGTTCTGGCGGAAATAGAACCAGAACTCGGTCAGCATCTGGCGGCGGATCGCGGCAGTCGAAAGTTCTGCGGTATTGCTCATGACGCGCGGATCCTCGGGTTGATAAGGCCATAGGTCAGATCGACCAGCAGGTTGACGATCATGACCATGCCCGCGATCAGCAGCAGACCGGATTGCACCACCGGATAGTCACGCCGCGAGATCGAATCGATCATCCATTTGCCGATGCCCGGCCAGCTGAAGATCGTCTCGGTCAGGATCGCGCCTGCCATCAGCACGCCGATCTGCAGACCGATGGTGGTCACCACCGGGATCATCGCGTTGCGCAGCGCGTGGACACCGATCACCCGGCGCGAGGGCATGCCCTTGGCCCGCGCGGTGCGGACATAGTCCTCGCCCATCACCTCCAGCATGGCCGACCGTGTCTGGCGTGCGATCACGGCCAGCGGAATCGTCGCCAGCACGACCGAAGGCAGGATCAGGTGACTGACCGCCGACATGAAGGCGCCCTCCTGTCCCGACAGCAGGCTGTCGATCAGCATGAAGCCGGTCACCTGCGGAAAGAAATACATCAGGCTGATCCGGCCCGAGACCGGCGTCCAGCCAAGAAAGCCGGAAAAGAAGATGATCAGCAGCAGGCCCCACCAGAAGATCGGCATCGAAAACCCGACCAGCGCGGTGGTCATCGAGACCTGATCGAACCAGCTGCCGCGCTTGATCGCGGCCAGGACGCCGACCGGAACGCCGACCAGCGTGGCGATCAGAATTGCGCATAGCCCCAGTTCCAGGGTCGCCGGAAACAACGCCATGAACTCGGTCAGGACCGGTTTCTTGGTGACCAGCGAGTTGCCTAAATCCCCGTGCAGCAAGCGCCAGAGAAAATCGAGATACTGCATCACCACCGGCTTGTCGAAGCCAAGCTGTGCGCTGAGTTCGGCGTGACGTTCGGGCGAGACGCCGCGTTCGCCGGCCATCAGCAGCACCGGATCGCCCGGCAGGATGCGGACGAAGCCGAAGGCGATGATGGTGATCCCCAGGAAGGTCGGGATCAGATACAGCAGTTTTGAGAGGAGGAAACGGACCATGTGCCTCTTTCCTTTGAGAACGCGCGGGTGTGTGGCCCGCGCGTTCGTCTGTCGACCAATGTAACGCGGGCGGGCTTATTCAGCCAGATCCACGTCCTCGAAGGTGAAATCGCCAAGCGGGCTCATCTTGAAGCCCGACACCTTGGTCGACATCGGCACATACTGGGTCGAATGCGCGATGGTCAGCCACGGGGCCTGTTCCTTGAAGATGACCTGCGCCTGTTCATACAGGTCGGTCCGTTCTGCCTGATCTGCGGTCACCTTGGCCTGCTGCAGCAGATCGGAGAATTCCTCATTGCACCAGAACGCGCGGTTCGCGCCGCCTTCCTTGGCGGAATCGCAGGACAGCAGAACCGACAGGAAGTTGTCCGGGTCGCCGTTGTCGCCGGTCCAGCCCAGGATCACCGCGCCGTCACGACCGGCCTCCATCGACTTGGCCAGATACTCGCCCCATTCGTAAGAGACGATATTCGCGCTGACGCCGACCTTGGACAGGTCTTCCTGCATCAACTCGGCCGTGCGGCGGGCGTTGGGCATGTAGGGACGCTGAACGGGCATCGCCCAGATGTTCATCGACAGATCGGTGACGCCCTCTTCCTCCAGCATGGCCTTGGCCGCCTCGGGATCGTAGGGATCGTCCTCGATGCTGTCGTTATAGGACCACATGGTAGGCGGGATCGGGTTCTTGGCGGGTTCGGCTGCGCCCTGGAACACCGCGTCGATGATGGCCTCCTTGTTGATGGCCATGTTCAGCGCCTTGCGGACCTTCGGATTGTCGAAGGGTTCGACCGTGGTGTTGTAGGCCAGATAGCCCACGTTCAGGCCGGGCTGTTCGTCCAGTTTCAGGCTGTCATCCGAACGGATCGATTCCAGGTCGGCCGGCGAAGGATAGGGCATCAGGTGGCATTCACCGGCCTTCAGCTTCTGCAGACGAACCGAGGAATCGGGCGTGATCGCGAAGACCAGATCGTCGATCATCGGTGCGTCGCCCCAGTAATCGGCGTTCTTCTGGTAACGGATGACCGCGTCCTTCTGGTAGGCGACGAACTTGAACGGACCGGTGCCGATCGGCAGGTTGTTCAGGTCTTCCTTGGCGCCCGCCTCTTCCAGCGTGTCGGCATATTCCTTGCTGACGATGGACGCGAAGGGCATGGCGATGTTGGCCAGGAACGGTGCTTCGGGCTGGTTCAGCGTGATCTTGACGGTGTACTCGTCGATCTTCTCGACCGACTTCACCAGGTTCGGCATGTCCATCGAGGTATAGTATTCGTAGGTGATGCCGGGGATATACTGGTGCCACGGATGGTCGGGGTCGCCCTGACGCTCGAACGAGAAGACCACGTCATCGGCGTTGAAATCGCGGGTCGGGGTGAAGCGGTCATTCGACTGCCATTTCACGCCCTCGCGCAGATGGAACGTGTATTCCGTGCCATCCTCGGACACGTCCCAGCTTTCTGCCAGGCCGGGCTCGACCTCGGTCGTGCCCTTCTTGAACTCGGTCAGGCGGTTATAGATCGGGTGGGCCGAGGCGTCGAAGGTCGTGCCTGCGGTATAGGGCGAGGGATCGAACCCCTCGGGCGAGGCTTCCGAGCAATAGACAAAGGTCTTTGCTTCGGCCACGGCGGTTGTCAAAGCCAGCGCCGAAACGGCCAGCAGGCTGCGGGACAGATATTTCATGCGAATGATCCTTTTCGCTCTCTGTTGAACTGATGACCGCGTTGCCACCCAAGGGGGAGATTCGCGGTGCGTATTGTTTAGGCATATACCCGAACGGGCAGGTTGTTCCACTAGCAACGAGTTACAGGGGCGATTCCCTGCCTGATCCGCAAGCGGGATGCAAGGTCAATGTTACTTACCCAAATGGACGCTCCATCGCCTCGGCCGGCGGGCTGAACCAGCGCGGGCCGTCTGCGGTCATGTGAACGATATCCTCCAGCCGGATCCCGCATTCGCCATAGACACACAGCATCGGTTCGATCGAAAACACCATGCCTGGCTTCAGCAGGGTCCGGTTGCCTTTGACGATCCACGGCTCTTCATGGATATCCAGACCAAGGCCGTGTCCCGTCCGATGCGGCAGGCCGGGCACCGCATGGCCGGGACCGAACCCCGCCGCGACGATCACCTTGCGGGCTGCCGCATCCACCGCTTCGCAGGGCACGTCGTTCCGCGCGGCGGCAAAGGCGGCGGCATGGGCCGCATGTTCGACCTGCCACAGGTGCCTTTGCCGCGCGGTGGGCGTGCCGAAGACATAGCTGCGCGTGATGTCGGACTGATAGCCGTCCATCTTCCCGCCCAGATCGACCAGCACCATGTCCCCTTCGCACAGCGTCTGCGGGTCCGGTACGCCGTGCGGATAGGCCGTCGCCGCACCGAACTGGACCGCATGGAACAGCGGTTTCATGCCGGACGCCCGATGCGCCGCGTCGATGAACTGGCCCACCTCGGTCGTCGTGATCCCGGCGCGCAACCCTGCATGAACGGCGCGCTGGACGTTCCAGCTGACATCCATGGCGGTCTGGATGATGGCGATTTCCCGAGGGGACTTGATCTGCCGCAGGCCGGCAATGATCTCGGTCGCGGAACTGACCTGGCCGTGCATCGCCGTGATCATGCGCGAGGCGAACCGGAACGGCATCGCCGGGTCCAGTCCAAGGCCGCTGCCCGGCAGGCTTTCAAGATGCAATGCGATCAGTGCGAAGGGATCTTCATCCTCTTCCCACATCAGCATCCTGCCGGGGATCTGCAGCATCGCCTGCAGCTTCGGCGCCTCGAAGACCGGCGTCAGATAGGCGGGGGGACCGTCGGCAGAAATCAGCGCGCCGTGGATACGTTCGGACTGCCCCAGGCGCAGCCCGGTGAAATAGGTCAGCGAACTGGACCCGTCCAGCCAGATCGCCGCAAGGCCCGCCGCCCGGATCGCCGCCTGCAGATCGGCGAGGCGCGCCTGAAGATCGGCGACCGTGACCGGCGTCGCGCAGACCGGACGAAAGGACAGCAGGGCTTTGTCCAGATCGGAATTCGGGGCGGTGGCGGCGGTTCTGTTCATGCGTTCTCCTGTCTGGATGGGCTACCTATTCACGCCCAACCACGCGGAACAAGCCCGGCGCGGCACGGGATCGTCGGTGCCTGCCAAGATCGGCGACCTGCAATTTTCGGAACGACCGGCACGGTGCCGCTCGATACCCCTTGGGTTGATCGCAACTTTTGCCGGTTCGCACCCCCACACCGGATCCAGTGCGTCAAATCCAGCCTACGCACCGCGCAGGCGCAAGATCGCCCATCCGCCGATACGGGCAGGCCAGTTTTCGCCTGCCCGATTCTCACTTTTAAATAACATATTGTTTTATCATATCAATATTATTCAGATGTACAGAACCAAGACTCATGGACAGCTTGAGCAACCCGGATCACTATCGACTCAGGTGGAATACGGCAAAGGCACTACACGCCATGCGTGCAGCTTTTTCGTGGCGTCGACCGACGCAGGATTATCCACCCAAAGTTGTTGAACAGGGAGGTTCAGATCATGCCAAGCGCAACTCAGGTCAATGAAGAATGGTGGGTCAACGACCAGACGCCGGACAATCCTTACGGCAAAAGCGAAGACTATGACGCGTTCCTCGACTATGTCGGCGCGCTGAATCGCAGCCTGACGCCGGAAATCGCGGCCGAGCCGCTGCGGATCAACGTCACCGAACTGAACGATCACCCGGACTACAAGGCCGCCGCGATCGGCGCGCTGTCGATGTGGTCTTCTGTCACCCCCCTTGAATTCGAGATCGTCGATGACACGCCCTTCGATTCCGAAACCGACTGGATGGAGGTCGTCAGCCCCGAGTTGGGCGAACCAAGCGACGGGTCTGCGTTTTCCAGCAACCGCTATGTCAGCATCGGCCAGCGGTTCCACGATACCGAACCAAACAAGACCGATATCGGCGGCTATGTCTTCGATTCCTTCGTGCATGAATTCGGCCATGAATTCGGCCTGAACCACCCCGGTCTTTACAATTACAGCGGCCCCGGCGGCGTGCAGATCAACTATCTGAACAACGCCACCTGGATCTATGACCGCCAGCAATACAGCGTCATGTCGTATTTCGACGGCATCGACGTGGGCGAGGACAGCCGCTGGTCGGCCGTAACCCCGCTGATGGCGGATATCGAGGCGGTGACCCGGCGCTTCTTCTCGACCGTGGATGAGGACGGGCAGCGAACCTACCAGACCATCAACCTGAACACCGGCGACAATGTCTATGGGTTCAACAGCACCGAATATGGTTACGAGCTGACCGCGTCGGGCATGCAGCACGATATCGGCTTCGTCATTCACGACACCGGCGGCGACGATACCATCGACTTTTCAGGCTCGACCGCCGGAACGATCCTCGACCTGCGCGCAGGCCAGTTTTCCAGCGTCAATGGACACAGCAACAATGTCTCGATCTTCGCCGGCCATAACGCCGACGAAACGGAATATTACATCGAGAAGGGGATCGGCAGCCGCCACGACGACATCCTGATCGGCAATGACGGCGACAACGTGCTGGATGGACGGGGCGGCGCGGATCGCATGGCCGGCAATGGCGGCGATGACGTCTATTTCGTCGATTCACTGGATGACATCGTGCGAGAAGAGGTCGACGGCGGCAACGATACGATCGTCGTCGTGACCGAAGGGCTGGATATCGGCGATGTGGCGAATGTCGAAAACATCATCTACGCGGGCGGCAGCGCCGTCGATCCCGGCCCCGACGATGACGAAGATCCGGCCGGCGATGGCGGCCCGCCCCTTGCCAGCATCCTGTTCGGCGAACAGGGCAACGACACGCTGGACGGCGGCGCCGGCGGCAACACGATCTTCGGCCTGGGTGGCGACGACCTGATCATCGGCGGGCGCGATTCACTTGCCAGCCGCGACATCAACAACACGATCCCGGTCGCAGATCTGGATGACCAGACCGAAAGCGATGACGGTGATGACGCGCTGTATGGCGGTCGCGGCAATGACACCATCGTCGGTGGCGCGGGTGACGACACTCTGGACGGCGGCGAAGGCGACGACATGCTGCGCGGTCAGGCAGGCGTCGATGTCTTCCGCGGCGGCGCCGGCAGCGACACGGTCGATTTCAGCCAGGAAAGCCCGTTCCAGTTGCTGGTCAACCTTGAAACCAACGTCGCCAGCGGGGGCACGGCCTCGGGCGACACCTTCTACAGCATCGAGAACCTGATCGGATCGGATGACAGGATCGACCGCTTCATCGGCACATCAGCGGCGAACCATTTCATCGGCCAAGGCGGCGGCGATTACTTCAACGGCCGGGACGGCAACGACATTCTGGATGGCGGCAATGACGGCGACATCCTGTATGGCGAAGGCGGCGACGATACCATCATCGGGGGTGCCGGGCAGGATTACCTGGATGGCGGCGACGGAACCGACACCGTCGTCTATGATGCCAGTCCAGCCGGCGTCCGGATCGACCTGGCCCAGGGCACTGCCAGCGGCGGCGATGCGGACGGACCCGTGCAGATCGTCGGACGCGGCACCGTCATCCGCCACGACATCCTTGCCGGGTTCGAGAACGCCATCGGCTCTTTCCATGACGATTACATCATCGGCAACGATCAGGCCAACGAACTGTCGGGCGGCCGCGGCGACGACACGCTGGCGGGAGGCGCCGGACAGGACACGCTGAACGGCGGCGCGGGACGCGACACGGCGGATTATGCGGGGGCCGACGACGGCGTTCGCGTCAATCTGGCCAGCGGCGGATCGGCCGGGGACAGCTTTGTCTCGATCGAAAATGTCTCGGGGTCCGGGTTCGACGACCGGCTGCGGGGGGACGGCGCTGCCAACATGCTGATCGGTCAGGGTGGTGACGACAACCTGCGCGGGGGCCGCGGCGATGACAGTCTGATCGGTGACTTTGCAGATCAGGGCGATCCCGTTCCGCAGCCCGGCATGGGCAGCGGATACGCGACGCTGGGACCGGATGCCGCGAACAACTCGATCGAAACGGCGTTCGATATTTCCGACAACTTCTCGCTGGCCGAGGATCCCGACATCTTCGATTCGACCACCGTGCTTCACACCACGGTCAATGCCACCGGCAACGGCGAAGGCGGATATTACAGCATCGACCTGGCGGTCGGGACGGTGATCAGCATCGATATCGACGGCATCGCCGACCCTGACGTTCATGACAGCTGGGTCAGGCTGCTGGACGCCGATGGCAACATCGTCGCCCAGAACGACGATGGCGGCGGCGATCCGGGATCGACCAGCAATCGCGATTCCAGCACCGTCTTCACC
The DNA here is from genome assembly GCF_017744015.1 of Paracoccus sp. R12_2. Taxonomy (GTDB): domain Bacteria; phylum Pseudomonadota; class Alphaproteobacteria; order Rhodobacterales; family Rhodobacteraceae; genus Paracoccus. Next base: position 147,913 of record NZ_JAGHRA010000008.1, on the reverse strand, counting down.
GTCGAGGAAACCGGAACCTACTATATCCTCGAAGGAAGCTGGTCGCCCGACGCACCGGGCGATGGCTGGTCTGAATCCGTGCCCGAAGGATCGACATACAAGCTGAACGTGTCGGTCGAATTTCCGCCGGCCCCGGTCCAACCCGGCGAGGCGGGTCAGGACACGCTGCGCGGCGGCGCCGGTTCCGACCTGCTGGATGGCGGGCTGGGGGCGGATGTCCTGTTCGGCGGCACGGGCGAGGACAGCTTCCGCTTCTCGACGGCGCTTGGCGATGGCAATATCGACCGGGTCAGGGACTTCGAGGTGGGCGACGACCTGATCGTGCTGGACGCGGATGCCTTCGACGGGATCGGTGTACGCGGCGCGCTGAGCTTCGGCGCGTTCCACAGCAGTTCAAGCGGCACCGCACAGGACGCTGACGACCGCATCGTCTATGACAGCGGAAACGGTGTTCTGTCCTACGACGCGGACGGGTCGGGACAGGAGGACGCAATCAGGTTCGCGCGCCTGACCCCCGACCTGGACCTTTCGGCCAGCGATTTCTATATCGTCTGATGGACCCCATGAACGGGGCGCTGTCCGGCGCCCCGTTCTGCCGTGTGGGGCCGCGGCCCGACGCCCCGGCACATGACCGACGCAAGAGGCATGACATGAAACAGTTTGCGACCCGCCGCTCGGTCCTGTTGGCCTTCGGCACTGCGACCTTTGCGGCGGCCGCTGCCGCCCGCGCCAGCGCCGCACGCGCGGACGACCTTGGCATTACGGTCGAATTCGAGGGCGGCAAGACCGTTCCGAAAGGCCAGCTTGTCGTGTATCTGGACCCGCCTGCCGGTCAGGACGAGGCCCGATCCATGGCTGCAGGAACAAGGATCGAAAGCGACGGCAAATCGCGAAAGATCACCCTTTCCCTGCCAGATCCGACCGGCGCAAGAGCGTCGTCACCTCGGCAGTTGGTGGCCCGGCTGGAACGGGCGGATGGCTGGTTGCTGGCGCGCGGCAGCGCACAGATCAAGGACGACACCCACGCGGTCGTCACGCTTCATACCGTGATGTACTAGGGCGCAGACGCCGCGCTTGCGGCGTCTGCCCAGCGGTCTGTCACGCCACCTGCGTCACGAACCTCGTCACCATATAGGCGTCGATCGCCTCTGACCCGCCCTCGGTGCCATAGCCGGAATCGCGGACCCCGCCGAAGGGCACCTCGGGCAGCGCCAGTCCGATATGGTTGATCGTCATCATGCCCGCCTCGACCTCATGAGCCAGACGGTGCATGGCTTCGGGCGAACGGGCAAAACCATACGAAGCCAGCCCGAAGGGCAAGCGGTTCGCTTCGGCAATGGCATCGCTCAGGTCCTCGAAGCGGTTCACGACGGCGACCGGGCCGAAAGGCTCCTCGTTCATGATCCGGGCCGAGACGGGCACATCCGCAAGAACCGTCGGCGCAAAGAAATTGCCGGTATTGCCGATCCTTTCGCCGCCGGTCACAAGCCGCGCACCCTGCGCGATCGCGTCACCGACCAGATCCTGCAGCGCGGCCACGCGGCGATCATTGGCCAGCGGCCCCATGCGAACGCCGTCATCAAGCCCGTTGCCGACCGGCGTCGCCGACATCGCCGCGCTGAACGCATCCAGGAACGGCTCGAATGCCCGTTCCTGCACCAGAAATCGCGTGGGCGAGATGCAGACCTGCCCGGCATTGCGCAGCTTGCTGGCCGCGGTGATCTTGGCGGCCTGCGCGATATCGGCATCCTCGCAGACGATCACCGGCGCATGGCCGCCCAGTTCCATCGTCGCGCGCTTCATGTGCTGCCCGGCAAGCGCCGCCAGATGCTTGCCGACCGGGGTCGAACCGGTGAAGCTGATCTTGCGGATCACCGGATGCGGGATCAGATACTCTGAAATCTCTGCCGGAACACCATAGACAAGATTGATGACACCTGCCGGAACGCCGGCATCGGCGAAGGCACGGATCAGTTCGGCCGGCGCTGCCGGAGTTTCCTCGGGCGCCTTCACGATGATCGAACAGCCCGCGGCCAGTGCGCCCGACAGCTTGCGGACGACCTGATTGATGGGAAAGTTCCACGGCGTGAAAGCTGCCACCGGACCGACCGGCAGCTTCAGCGCCATCTGCGTGACGCCCGCGGCGCGCGCTGGGATGATCTGGCCATAGGTGCGGCGACCTTCTTCGGCGAACCAGTCGATCACGTCGGCGGCCGCCATCGTCTCGCCCTTCGCCTCGGCCAGCGGTTTGCCCTGTTCGCGGGTCATGATGGCGGCGATGTCGTCTGCGCGCTCACGCAGCAACTCGGCCGCGCGCCGCATGATTCGATAGCGGTCGAAGACTCCGGTCGCGCTCCAGATTCTGAAACCACGATCTGCAGCGGCCAGTGCTTCGTCCAGATCCTCGCGGTCGGCATGGGCCAACTGACCGATCACCTCTCCGCTGGAGGGGTCAGTGACCGGGATCGTCCGGCCGCTTTCTCCTGCACGCCAGGTTCCGTCGATGAACAGCTTGGTATCGGGATAGGCGGTCATCTGTCTTCCTTCTGTGTTGTCTTGCGATCTCAACCGCGCGGCGCATAGCCAAGGGCGGTCGAGATGGCGCGCGCCGCGTCCATGACCAGCGGCGCGATCTCCTTAAGCTGCTTGCGCTTGATCCGCAAATCCGGGCCGGACATGCCGATCGCGCCGGCAAGGTCACCGGTCCGGTTCAGGATCGCGCAGGCACAGGCGGCGATGCCCTCGCGCCATTCGCCTTCGGGAACCATCGCGTGACCCTGTTCGCGCGTCAGGCGGATATCCTCGCGCAATTCGGCAATCGAGGTGCGCGTGGTGTCGGTATAACGTTCCATCCGCCCTTCGAAGCGGTCGATATAGTCATCGGGCATCTGCGCCAGCATCGCCTTGCCCGTGGCGACGGTATATGCCGGGGCGCGGGATCCGACGCTGGTATGCGCGCGGATGTGATGCGCGCTTTCGATCTTGTCCAGATAAACGACGTCCGACCCATCCAGGACCGACAGGTGAACGGTCTCGCCGGTCTGCTCGGCCAGACGGATCATCGCCGGACGGGCGATCTGCGTCAGGTCCATGCGGCGAATGACATGGCTGCCCAATTCCCAGATCCGCGTGGTCAGGGCATAGTGGCTTTGCGGTGGCACCTGCCGCACATAGCCTTGCGAAATCAGCGTGGCCAGAAGGCGGTGCACGTTGCTTTTGGTCAGTTCAAGCGTGTTGGCAAGGTCGGTGATGCCGCGCGGTTGATCGCTGTGCGCCAGTTCCTCGATCAGCCGCAGCCCCTTGATGAATGCCTTGTCCATGGCCCGGTCTGGTCTTTCCCTGCTTGCACGGGCCGTGATGGCCCGCGCGGATGTTGTTGGCGGGCCGGGCGGGCATTTGTACGCCCGGCCGCCGGATCATTGCGCCAGAAGCGTGTTCAACTGCTCTTGGCCGTATTCCTCGTTCGTCATCGTGCCCTGTTCCGACTCGCCCCCCCAGTAATCTGGGCTCCATTCGATCGCCTTGGCAAGGTTGTCGGGGTTGTTGGCCCAATACTTGCTGATTTCGGGATCGGCCGCCTCGTAGACCAACGGCGACGGCAACGCCACGGGATAGACCGAGGTCAGCTCTGCGGCGCGCTGCGAATCCAGCCGCCATGACAGCAGCTTCAGCGCGTTGTCGTAGTTGGGCGCGTCCTTCGGGATCGAGAAGAAGTCATAATAAACGAAGCCCTGGTTCCATTCGACCTCAAGCGGCGCCCCCTCTAGCGCCAGGATCGAGGACGATCCGGTATAGGCCATGCACATGTCCGCCTCGCCATCCAGCAGAAGTTGCGGGGCCTGCGCAGAGGTCGTCCACCATTTCGACACATGCGGCTTGATTTCTTCGATCTTGTTCAGAGCGCGTTCCACGTCGACAGGATACAGGTCTTCCTTCGCGACCCCGTCAGCCATCAGCGCCGCTTCCATCACGAAACGCGGCCATGCGGGCAGGCAGCGATTGCCGGGAAACGTCTCGACATCCCAGAAATCAGCCCAGCTTTCGGGCTGCTGTTCGGAATAGACATCGGTGTTGTAAACCATGCCGACGCCGATCACCTGCAGCGCGACGCCCTTTGGCCGCTTGAGGTTTTCCGGCATGCTGTCCAGCGTCTTCTTCGCTTCGTCCGACATCTTGTCGTAGTCGATATCGGCCAGACAGCAATCGCCCAGAAGCTTGGTTTCCTGGTCGAAGATGAAGGTCAGATCCCATTCCGTCTTGCCGGCTTCGACCTGCGCCTTGATCCGCGGACCGGAACGCGCCTCTTGCACGGTCACGACATCGATGCCGGTCTCGTCCTCGAAGCTGTCATACATGACCTCTTGCAGCGCATCGCCGTAGGCGCCACCGGGGTCCTGCATCACGACTTCGCCTTCGGCCAGCGCGGGGCCGGCGATCAGCGCGGCCATCGCCAGTGCCGATACCGTTCCCATCGTCTTCTTCATTCCAACCATGTCATCCTCCTCCATTGGATTTCTTGTCTTCACGTCAGGCGGCACGGCCCCGCGCAAGGACGGGCCTTGCTAGGATGATGCCGCCCACGACCAACAGCACCTCGAGCGTCGAAACGACCGCCAGCACCGGGTTCAGTTGATAGTTGATGTCCGCCCACAGCATCAGCGGCAGGGTCTTCATGCGCGGGCTGGACAGGAACAGCGACAGCACAAGTTCATCGAACGAATGCAGGAACGCGAAGAAGATCGCCGCGCCAAGCCCCGGCGCGATGGCCGGCAAGGTGACGGTGCGAAAGACGGTCAGCGGCGAGGCGCCATGAACGGCTGCCCCCTGTTCAAGCCGCCGATCCACCGCCTGCAACGATGCCGCGACGATCACGACCACGATGGGGATGCCGCCGATCGCGTGCGCCGCCGCCAGCCCAAGATAGGTGCCGGTCAACCCGACATTCAGGAACAGGCTGTACAGCGACAGGCCCAGCACCACCGGCGGCACGATCATCGGGCTGACCAGCAGCAGCATCAGGGCGGATTTGTAGCGGATATCGCTGCGCACGATCCCCATCGCCGCCGTGGCACCCAGGCTGACCGAGATGACGGCCGACAGGCACGCGATGGCAAGCGAGTTCCAGAACGCCGACATCCAGTTGCTGTCCGAGAAGAATTTCTCGTACCAGCGCATCGACCAGTCTGGCGGCGGGAAGGTCAGGTAGCTGGCCTTGCTGAAGGAAATGATCATCACCACGATGATCGGGATGACCAGCGTCGCGACGACGAAGCCGCCCATTCCGCGCACCGTCCAGTGCCCCCAGCCAGCCGGCAGGCGCCCCATGATGCGCAGGATCGGCCAGCCCAGAAGATCGGCGATCACCATGCCGGGGCCGCGCCGGCGCGCGCGCGCAGCAGGTTTGGGTGCAGGCGCGCGGCTTCTGGCGCCTGCATCCATCTTGCCGCCGCCCCAGATGAATTCGAAGCCCATGATGCGGCCTGCGATACCGACCACGATCAGGGTGATCACCAGCAGAACCACCGCCAGCGCCTGCAGGAATCCCTCGCCAGTGATGGAATCGGCTTGTTGGGTGATGTGCATGGCGAACATCTGGTCGCCCGGTCCGCCCAGAAGGGTCGGCGTGATGAAGAAGCCGATCCCGGCCACGAAGACCAACAGGAACCCCGCGCCGATACCCGGCAATGTCAGGGGCAGCAGCACCCGCCAGAACACTGCCAACGGACCCGCGCCCGATGCCAGCGCGGCTCGTGTCAGCCCCTGATCAAGCCGCGAGACCGAAGCATAGATCGTCAGCACCATCAGCGGCAGAAGCACCGCCGTCATGCCCAGAAGGACAGAGCCCCGGTTGAACAGCAACCCGATCGGGGTGTCGATCAGTCCCAGCATCTGCAACAGCTTGTTGATCGGACCGTTTCGGCCCAGCAACACCATCCACGCATAGGTGCGGATCAGGATGGCGATGAAGTAGGGCAGGATCACCGCCGTCGCGATCAGGATCTGCGTCAGACCGCGGGTGCGATGGATCAGCAGGGCCGTCGGATATCCCAACAGTACGCAAAGACAGGCGACGGTGAATGCGATCTGCATCGTCCGCAGCAGCGATTCCCAGTAAAGCGGGACCGAGAAGACCCGTTCGAAATAGGTCGACCATGTCGGGCCGGACATGCTGACCCGGAACAGGTCGATCAGCGGAAAGACATAGATCAGCGCCAGGAACACCACGGCGGGCACAAGCAGCAGCGCGGGATCTTTCAAACGCTGTGCCAGGGCTGCGCGGGCGGGCAACGGGGCGGCAGTCGGCGTCGCGTCGGTCATGACAGAACCCAGCCGTCTGCCGCGCCCCACCCGATCTGCAACTTCTGCCCCACCTGCGGCAGCGTGATCTCGGACGTGTCGGAACAGCGGATCAGAAGGGTCTGGCCGTCATCAAGCCGCACCTCGATCCGCAGCACCTCGCCCAAAAACAGGGCTGAAATGACGGTCGCCGGCATGCTGTGCGACGTCGGCTGATCGTGGATCCTGATCCTTTCGGGCCGGACGAGGACGGTGGCACGCCTTTCGTGTACCCCATCGCGCGAGGCCGCCTCGAAGACATGGCCACCGGGCGTGCGCAGGGTCAGAACCTTTCCCTTCCTCTCGATCACCTCGGCGTCGATCAGATTGCTTTCGCCGACGAACGAGGCGACGAACCTGCTTTGCGGTCTGCGATAGATTTCCACCGGGCGGTCAACCTGCACGATGTGTCCGGCATCCATGACGGCGATGCGGTCGGACATGGTCAATGCTTCGGATTGATCATGCGTGACGAACAGGATGGTGCTGCCGATGGTCTGATGAAGCTCGCGCAGTTCGATCTGGATCGATTCCCGCAAGCGCCGGTCCAACGCGCTCAGCGGTTCATCCATCAGGACAACCTTGGGCCGCATGACGATTGCGCGGGCGATCGCGACCCGTTGCTGCTGTCCGCCGGACATCTGGGACGGCAGCTTCTGCGCATGTTCCGACAGGCGCATCATCTCCAGCGTTTCCGCGACCCGGCGATCTGTCGTGGCCCGGTCCATCCTGGCCATGCGCAGCGGAAAACCGACATTCTGGGCGACCGTCATGTTTGGAAACAGCGCATAGCTTTGAAAGACCATGCCAAAGCCGCGCCGATGCGTCGGAACGTGCTGGATGGGACGGCCATCCACCAGAATATCGCCACCGTCGATATTCTGGAAACCTGCCAGCAGGTTCAGAAGCGTTGTCTTGCCGCTGCCCGACGGACCCAGCAAGGTCACAAACTCACCCGGCTCGATTTCCAGGCTGACGCGGTCTGCCGCGACAAACGCGCCATATTTCTTGACGACACTGCGCACCGAGATGCTGGACCCGATCGCCTGTTGCGCGGGCGTCGTCGAGACCGGCTGAACATCCGGCGATTCGGACCGCATCGCTCGCCGCGCCTGTATCTGCATCATCTTTCCTCCCATCGTTCCATATTATAGAACGCTATTCTGTTTTATTGTGTCGCGCTGCTGCCGTTTGTCAAGAAAAACCGCTGGCGATGTAGTAAAAGCGGCTCCAGAGCGGTTGCAGACAGGCGATTGACTTGATCTTAAGTCTGCGCCTAGTATCAATTACAGAACGTTGTTCCATAATTTGGAACGATCAAAGGGAGGGCTGCATGGCTGAACATCTGCGGGCGCTTGCAAGCCTTGTCCGGCCAGGCATGTCACTGGCGCTGCCGGTGGATTATGCCGGGGTTTCCATGGCCATGACGCGCCCGCTGATCCGGCAAGGCGCGGGCGATCTGCACCTTGTCTGCGTGCCGACCGGGGGATTGCAGGTCGATCAGCTGATCGGTGCCGGGCTGGTGCGCTGTGTCGAGACCAGCGCGGTGTCCCTGGGCGAAGCCGGGGGCGCACCACGCTTCAACGACGCGGTAAAGAAGGGCAGCATCCGGGTCATGGACGCGACCTGCCCGGCGATACATGCGGGCCTGCTGGCCGCCCAGAAAGGCGTGCCCTTCATGCCCATGCGTGGCCTGATCGGATCGGACATTCTGGCGCAAAGGGCTGATTGGCAGGTCATCGACAACCCGTTGGAGACAGGCGATTCCATCGCGATCATCCCGGCCATACGCCCTGACTTCGCGATCTTTCACGCGCCGATGGCGGACCGCGACGGCAATGTCTGGATCGGTCGCCGCCGCGAACTGGCCGCGATGGCCTATGCCGCGACGCAGACTTTGGTCACGGTTGAACGGATCGTCGATCGCAGCCTGCTGGCCGATGAAACCACCGCCGCAGGCACCCTGCCGGCCCTGTATGTCGACGCGGTCGCCAAAGCGCCGCGCGGTGCCTGGCCTTACGGATTATGGGGCGAATACGCGACGGATACCGATGAAATGGTCCGCTATGCCACTGCTGCGCGAACCCCGGAAGGGTTTGCCGACTACATGGCGCAAGAGGTCTGTGCATGACCGCCCTGCCCCGCGAAATCCTGATCTGCGCGATTGCAGGCCTGCTGCACGATGTCCGCCATGTCGCGGTCGGCGCATCATCGCCAATGCCCGCGGCGGGCGCGATGCTGCGGCGCGCGCTGGTCGAAGACCGGCGCAAGGTTCGGCTGTCGATCCTGGGGTCGGTCGAACACAACTTCTTCACCAACGGATCGGCCGAGCTGTTCGACAGCGCCGGACAAGGACGGCTGGATGCGTTCTTTCTGGGTGGCGGCCAGATCGATGGCATGGCGAATGTGAATCTGGTCGGTGTCGGCGCCTATCCCCGGATGTCCGTCCGCTGGCCGGGTTCGTTCGGATCGGCGTATCTTTATTTCACGGTGCCGCGCGTCATCCTGTTTCGCGAAGAACACAGCCCTCGCGTCCTGGTCGAAAAGGTCGATTTCATCAGTGCACCCGGCATCAGCGCGCCCGAAACCCACCGTCCTGGCGGGCCGGTCGCCCTGCTGACCAGCAAGGCCCTGTTCAGCTTTGACAGCCAGCGTCCGGGCTTTCGCCTCGAAAGCGTGCATCCCGGACATTCCCTGCCAGAGATCATCGAGGCGACCGGCTTCACGTTCGACCACGACGATACCCCGCCATTGACCCCGGAACCGGACGCGGCGACCTTGTCGCTGCTGCGCGGCCGGGTACTGGACGAGCTTTCCGAAACCTACCCCGCCTTCGCAGCGCAATGGCGTCGCGATCTGGCAGAGACGATCCCTCACGGAGCATCCGCATGACCACTTTCGGCTCACTGGCCAATCTCAAGGTAATCGATGCCAGTCGCGTGCTGGGCGGCCCCTATGCCGGGCAGGTCCTGGCGGACCATGGTGCGGATGTGATCAAGCTGGAACCACCCGCGGGCGATGAAACGCGCGGCTGGGGGCCGCCCTTCCTGGGCGACGCGGCAAGCTATTTTCAGGGATTGAACCGCAACAAGCGCGGCATTGCCGTGGACCTGTCGCAGGACAAGGGACGCGAATTGCTGCTGGCGCTGCTGGACGACGCCGATGTCCTGCTGGAGAATTTCAAGACCGGCACGATGGAGCGGTGGGGCCTGGGACAGGACGAATTGTCACGGCGATTTCCCCGATTGATCCATTGCCGGGTGTCGGGATTCGGCTCGGACGGCCCGATGGGCGGCTTGCCGGGCTATGATGCGGCCATTCAGGCCCTGTGCGGGATCATGAGCGTGAACGGCGAAAAGGATGGCCAGCCCCTGCGCGTCGGCGTGCCTGTGGTCGACATGGTCACGGGACTGAACGCGACGATCGGCATCCTGATGGCCCTGAATGAACGCGCGATCAGCGGCAAGGGCCAGTTCATTGAAACCAGCCTTTATGATTGCGGGGTGTCGCTGCTGCATCCGCATCTGCCGAACTATTACCTGTCGGGCAAGGTGGCACAGCCTTCGGGCAACGCGCATCCCAATATCTGCCCCTACGATACGTTCGAGACCGGGTCCGAGCCGATCTTTCTGGCGGTCGGAAACAACAGGCAGTTCACCACGCTTTGCAAGATGATCGGCAGGCCCGACCTGCCCGATGACCCCCGCTTCGCATCGAACAGCCAGCGCAACCAGCATCGCGATACGCTGAAGACCTTGCTGGAAACCGCGCTGGCCGATTTCGACGCGATCGAGCTGTCGGATCGCCTGATCAAGGCCGGGGTTCCCTGCGGTGCCGTGCGCAGCATCGACCAGGTGATCGACGATCCGCATACCCGGCATCGCGAGATGGTGGTCGATATCGGCGGATATCGCGGAACCGGCAGCCCGATCAAGTTGTCGCGCACGCCAGCCAGCTATCGCCGTGCGCCGCCATCCTTTGCCCAGCACAGCGCCGAAGTCATGGAGGAACGTGCCCTTGATCCCAAGGAATACCGCACGGTCCTGCCGGGCCTCGAAGACCAGCCCAACGCAAAGAGAAAAGCATGACTGACGCACTGACAATCGGCATCATCGGCGACGGCTTCATGCAGCCTGAATTTTTCGAGACGGCCTTGCGCGACACCCTGACCGGCCGCGATCTGACGATCCGCAGCATGCAGATCGATTGGCCGCTGCGATTGAAATCGACCAAACACGACCCGACCCTGCCAGTCGGCGAGTTTGTCGGCAGACCCGAGGAATATTTCGATTTTCTGCACGATCTCGACATCCTGATCACGCATCTTGCGCCGATCACGGCAGACAGCCTTGATCACGCGCCGCACCTGAAGACCATCGCCGTATCCCGCGGCGGACCTGTCAACATCGAGATGGCCGCCGCGAGGGAGCGCGGGATCACCGTCGTCAACACGCCCGGACGAAACGCGTCTGCCGTCGCCGAGTTCACGGTCGCATCGCTGCTGGCCGAGACGCGCAACATCATCCGGGGGCACCAGATCGTCGCCAGCGGCAAGTTCGGGCGCGAATTCTATCACTATGACAATACCGGCCCCGAACTGTGCGAATTGACCGTCGGGATCGTCGGATATGGCGATATCGGCACCCGCGTTGCCCGGTTGCTGCAGCCCTTCGGCTGCAGGATCCTGATCTACGACCCGTTCAAGGAACTGACCCAGGCCGAAATCGACGCCGGGTTCGAAAAGGCCGATCTGGACGATCTTGTGGCGCGATCCGATGTCGTGACGCTGCATCCGCGCGTGACGGCCGAGACCAAGGGCATGATGTCGCGCGAGCGCATCGCGATGATGAAGCCCGGTGGCTATATCGTGAATACCACGCGGGGGCAGGTTCTGGACTACGACGCGCTTTACGATGCGCTGGTCTCGGGCCAACTGAAGGGTGCGGCGCTGGACACGTTCGAACCCGAGCCGCCCCCCGCGGACTGGCCGCTGCTGAAACTGTCCAATGTCACCCTGTCGCCGCATATCGCGGGGGCCTCGCGCTATTCGGCGACCAAGGCCGCGACCATGATCGCCGGTGACATCAAACTGATCCTTGACGGCAAGCCGCCGCGATTTCCCTGCAAATGAGGTTGTCCAATGACCGATGACGAACGCGCGCTGCGCAGCGAACTGATCGAATCCTGCCGCAACATGAATCGGCTTGGAATCAACAAGGGGACCTCGGGCAATATCAGCGTCCGGCACGGCGACGGGTTCCTGATTTCGCCGACCGGGATTCCCTATGACAAGCTGCAGCCCGAACACGTGGTCGCGATGAACTGGGATGCCACCTATGAAGGCGAGGTGCAGCCGTCGTCCGAATGGCGTTTTCATCGCGACATCCTGCAGGCGCGGCCCGACCTGAATGCGGTGGTCCATACCCATTCGACCCATGCCACGGCCCTGTCCATTCTGGGGCGCGACATTCCGGCGATCCACTATGTCATCGCGGCGGCCGGCGGCAGCACGATCCGCTGCGCACCCTATGAGCTGTTCGGCACGCAGGAGCTGGCCGACCGCGTCGTCAGCGCGCTGCAGGGGCGCCGCGCCTGCCTGATGGCGCATCACGGCGTCATCGCAGGCCACGCCACCATCGCGCGCGCGCTGGCCCTGGCCGTCACCGTCGAGGAACTGGCAACGCAATACCTGCTGTGCCTTCCGATGGGCGAGCCGCCGATCCTGTCCGACGACCAGATCGCCGAGGTGCTGGTCAAGTTCAAGACATACGGTCAACAAAGCAGCGCGGCGCTGGAAGGGCTGCGGCAGGCATCCTGAACCATGAACGCGACGATCCTGTGTCTTGATTCCGGAACCACCTCGGTCAAGGCGGCGGCCTTCGACGGACAGGCCAACCTGCTGGCCAGTGCGGAACGGCCGAACGGCGCGCTGCACCGGGACGGTGTGCGGGTGGAACAGGACATGCAGATCACCCGGACCGAGGCGATGACGGTGCTGCGCGATTGCGCCACGCAGATCACCGGCCCAGTCACCGGGCTGATCCTGACCGGACAGGGCGACGGGCTGTGGCCGGTGGATCGCGATGGTGTGCCGGTCGGGCGCGCGATGACATGGCTGGACGGGCGGGCCCGCGACCTGGCCAGCAGCCTGGCACCGCAACTGGATCAGGTGCAGGCCGCGACCGGTTCCCGCCCGACCGCGGCATCGGCAAGCCTGCAACTGCTGTGGCTGCAGCGACACGACCCCGATCGTCATGTTCGGATCGCCAAGGCCTTGCGGCTGAAGGAATGGCTGTTCTTCAGCCTGACGGGCCAGATGATCGCCGAACCTACCGCCCTGCTGCCGGTCTGGGGAAACTGGCGCGATGGCAAGCTTGCACTTCAGGTTCAGGAACATCTGGGCTTGACCAGCGGGCTGGACCTGCTGCCGGAACTGGCGGCGTTGGGCGCGGCGCGGGCGGAATTGTCGGACCAGACCGCGCGCCTTGCCGGACTGCCCGGGGGCCTGCCGGTCCTGCTGGGACCGGGGGACGTGCAATCGACGCTGATCGGGTTGGGGCTTGGCACAAGGCCTGACGTGACCCGCGCCTCGATCTTCGGCACCAGCGCGATCCATGCCTGCCTGCTGGACGATCCGGACGCGATGCCACGGATGCCGACCGGTGCGATGATCCAGCAGTTCGCCGCCGGACCGGGATATCTGTGCTTTCATCCCTGCTTCAACGGAGCCTCGCTGCTGCGCCACCTGTCGCAGAAATTCACCGACCTGCCGGTGCCCGCAGGCCCCGAATATTCATCAGTGATCCTGCATCCCTTCCTGGAACCGGGGGGCGAACGGGCGCCGTGGACCGACCCGAACGCATCCGGCGCGATTTTCGGACTGAGCGCGGCGACCACGCCCGGCCAGATCGCCTGGGCCGGGCGCGAGGCGCTGGCCTTTGTCACCCATGCCAGCCACCAGATGATGGGTGCGCCCGCCGGGGTGCTGTCGCTGGGTGGGGGGCTGGCCGGCGACGGCCATTTTGCGCGGTTCCTGGCGACCCTGACCGGGTGCGAGATCCAGCGCAGCCCCGGCGCCCATGCTGGCCTGCGCGGCCTGGCCCTGATCGCGGCGCGCAACTTGCTGGGGGCCACCGACGCATCGCCCTGGATCGGCGCGGCCACGCAACGCGCCACCCCGCAACAGGGGGCAGTGGCGGCCTATGCCCAAAGGAAATATCGTCTGTTCTCGGACCTGATAGACTTGAACGCGCCATTCTGGTCGCGGATCTCGGATCTGGGCAACGATGCTGAAACCCTGATGGAGACCCCATGAACGGCGCCGATCTTCTGTGCGAAACCCTTCTGGCAAACGGCATCGACACCTGCTTTGCCAATCCGGGCACGTCCGAAATGCATTTCGTCGCCGCGCTGGACCGGCAGCCGCGGATGCGCTGTATCCTGGGGCTGTTCGAAGGCGTGGTGACCGGGGCGGCCGATGGATACGCGAGAATGGCGGACAAGCCTGCCGCGACGCTGCTGCATCTGGGACCCGGTCTGGCGAACGGGCTGGCGAACCTGCACAATGCCAGACGGGCACATACGCCCATGGTCAACATCGTCGGCGATCATGCGACCGGGCACCTGCAATACGATGCCCCGCTGACCAGCGATATCGACAGCCTCGCCCGTCCGATGTCCAACTGGGTAGGACGCGCGGACAGCGCCGACAGCGTCGCAGACCGCACCCGTGAAGCGATCGAGGCAGCACGGTCAGGCGCAGGCGGCATTGCCACGCTGATCCTGCACGCGGACGCGGCGTGGACACAAACCGCTTCTGCCGTGCCCCCGCACAACGTCGCCCCTGCCCTGCCCGCCCCCGACACGGCAGCGATCGCGAAAGCGGCCACGGCGCTGCGCAGCGGCCCGGCCACCACCGTCCTTGTGTCAGGTCGCGCGCTGCGTGCGCCGCACACCGAAATGCTGGACCGCATCGCCGCCAAGACCGGCGCGCGACTGATGGCGCAGCAGGCCAATGGCCGGATGCAGCGGGGTGCGGGCCGGGTCGCGCTTGACCGGGTTCCCTATGTCATCGACCAGGCGCTTGAGACATTTGCCGACACGCAGCGGCTGATCCTGATCGGTGCAAGGGCGCCGGTGGGTTTTTTCGCCTATCCGGGCAAGCCCGGCAGCATGCTGCCCGAGGACTGCGAGGTGATCACGCTGGCGGGTCCGCACGACGATATCCCTGCAGCGATCGAGGCTTTGGCAGACGCGATCGGTCCCGTCCCAGCCGCCCGCCTTGCGACGCGGCACAGCCCCGCGATGCCAACCGGGGCGCTGAACCCCGATGCCATCGCCGTCGCACTGGCCCACCTCATGCCCCCGAACGCGATCGTCTGCGATGAATCGGTGACTTCGGGTCGCGATTTCTTTCGCACGACCCATGGCGCCGCGCCGCATGACTTCCTGCAATTGACCGGCGGCGCGATCGGCGACGGGATCCCGATGGCGACGGGCGCAGCCGTGGCCTGTCCCGACCGCAAGGTGATCGGGCTGCAAGCCGACGGCAGCGGCATGTACACGCTGCAGGGCCTGTGGACCCAGGCCCGCGAACGGCTGGACGTCGTGACCATCGTTTTCGCCAATCGGCTGTACAAGATCCTGCACGGTGAACTGAAGAATGTCGGTGCCGGGACGGCGGGCGAGAATGCCCGCAGGATGCTGGATCTTGACGATCCGGCGCTGGATTGGGTGAGGCTTGCAAACGGGATGGGTGTCGAGGCCGCCCGCGCCGACACATGCGAGGCATTCCACGATCTTCTGCGCGCGGCGATGTCGCGCAAGGGACCGTTCCTGATCGAAGCCGTGCTGTAGAGGGCCTGACAGATGATCCGCCGTGTTCCGCATTGCAGCCATTGGGGCACCTACACGATCCTGGTCGAGGATGGCCGGATCGTCGGCGTCGAACCCTTCGCCGACGACCCCGCCCCCTCGCCCATCATCCACTCGGTCGCGGAATGGGCGAAACCCGACCGGCGTGTCCTGAGGCCGATGATCCGCGAAGGCTGGCTGCGGTCGGGCGGAGCCGGCGATGGCGCGGAACGCGGAAACGAACGCTTTGTCGCCGTGCCCTGGGACGAGGCGCTGGAGATGGTCGCATCCGAGATCGGTCGCGTCGCGGCTGCCCACGGCAATGCCTCGATCTTCGCCGGCAGCTATGGCTGGACATCCTGCGGTCGCGTCCACCACGCCTCGACGCTGCTCAAGCGGATGCTGAATCTTGTGGGTGGCTATACCGGTCATGTCGACACCTATTCCATCGCCGCCGGTCCGGTGATCCTGCGCCATACGCTTGGCGATGACCGCGCCTGTGGCGGGCAGGCCAACACCCTGGACAACATTGCGGCGCATTCCGAAACGCTTGTGGTCTTCGGCGCCATGTCGCCGCGCACCGCACAAAGCGAGGCGGGGGGCATCGGCGCCCATCATCTGGAAGATTATCTGCGCCAGATCGCCGACAGGGGCGTGCGCGTCGTCCATGTCTCGCCCTTGCGCGACGATCTGCCCGAATGGCTGAACGCCGAATGGTGGTCGATCCGACCCAACACCGATGCCGCGCTGATGCTGGGGCTTGCCGGTGAGATCGTGGCGCAAGGCAGACATGATGCCGGGTTTCTGGCGCGCTGCACCAGCGGATCGGACGAATTCCTGGCCTATCTGCGCGGCGACAGGGATGGCCTGCGCAAGGATGCGGCCTGGGCCTCGGGCGTGACCGGGCTGCCCATCCATGCGATCGGGGCGCTGGCCGCGCGGCTGGTTCAGACCCGCAGCATGCTGACCGTCAGTTGGGCGCTGCAACGCGCACATCACGGCGAACAGCCCTTCTGGGCGGCGCTGGGACTGGCGGCGGTGATCGGACAGATCGGCCTGCCCGGCGGCGGGGTCGGCTATGGCTATGGGTCGCTTGGTGGTGTCGGATCGCCCTTTGCGGTGGGCAAATCGCCGGGCATGTCGCAGGGCGTCAAGGCAATCGACAGTTTCATTCCGGTGGCACGGATCAGCGACATGCTGCTGAATCCCGGCGCAAGTTTCACCTATCAGGGCGAGACCCGGACCTATCCCGATGTGCGGCTGGTCTATTGGGCGGGGGGCAATCCGTTCCACCACCACCAGGATCTCAATCGTCTTGCGCAGGCATGGCAACGGCCGGAAACCATCGTCGTTCAGGACCCGATGTGGACCGCGACGGCACGCCGGGCGGATATCGTGCTGCCGGCCTCGACCTCGATCGAGCGCAACGATCTGGCGGGCAACAAGCGCAGCGACGTGATCGCGGCGATGCACAAGGCAATCGAGCCCCTGGGCCAGTCGCGTTCGGATTTCGACATCTTCAACGCCCTGTCGGAACGGATGGGTGTCGGTGCCGCCTTCAACGAGGGTCGTGACGAGATGGGCTGGGTCCGCCATCTTTATGACGAAAGCCGCGCCTATGCCCTGCGCGCGCACGGTTTCCTGATGCCGACATTCGACAGTTTCTGGGAACGCGGACACGCCGCCGTTCCGGTGCAGCGCGACCATGTCTATCTGGCCGCCTTCCGCGACGACCCCGACCGCAACCGGCTGGAAACGGAAAGCGGCCGCATCGTGCTGGGCAGTCGGACGCTGGCGCAGCTTGGGCACGCCGATTGCCCGCCCCATCCCGCATGGCTGTCGCCGGCCGAATGGCTGGGTGATGCCGGGGCGGACGAACTGCACCTGATCTCTCACCAGCCACGCGGACGTCTGCACAGTCAGCTTGAAAGCGGCTCTGCCAGCCTTGCGGATCGACGCGGTGGGCGCGAACAATTGCGCCTGAATCCCGGCGATGCGCAGGCGCGCGGAATTCTGGACGGCGACACGGTCCGCCTGTGGAACGCGCGCGGTGCCTGCCTGGCGACGGCATTGATCAGCGCCGACACCGCGCCGGGCGTGGCCGTTCTGCCCACCGGGGCCTGGTTCACGCCGACCGATGACGGCACCGAGATTTCCGGCAATCCCAATGTGCTGACGCTGGATATTCCCAGCTCTGCATTCGGTCAGGGCTGTGCCGCGCATACCTGCCTGATCCGTGTCGCGCCCCATGCCAGGGACAACCGCGATCCGATGCGAACCTATCAAGACGAACTTGCAGAAATGCTTTCCGAAACCGAGGAGACATCATGACCAACGCCCCCGTCAGCCGCTTTGCGGTGCCGTCGCTTGCAGACATGCCCGAGGATATCCGGGCCCGGATCGAGGCCGTTCAGGAAAAATCGGGCTTCGTGCCGAATGTCTTCCTGACGCTGTCGCACCGGCCCGACGAATTTCGCGCGTTCTTCGCCTATCACGATGCGCTGATGGATCGCCCCGGCAACCTGACCAAGGCCGAACGCGAGATGATCGTGGTCGCAACGTCCAACGCGAACGAATGTCAGTATTGCGTCGTGGCGCATGGCGCCATCCTGCGCATTCGGGCGAAAAATCCGCTGATCGCCGATCAGGTGGCGGTGAATTACCGCAAGGCCGACATCACGCCCCGGCAAAAGGCGATGCTGGATTTCGGCATGAAGGTCTCGGCCCGTGCGCAAGAGGTCGGCGATCAGGATTTCGCGGCGTTGCACGACCACGGCTTCGACGACGATGATATCTGGGACATCGCCGCGATCGCGGCCTTCTTCGGCATGTCGAACCGGCTGGCCAACGTCACCAGCATGCGCCCGAACGACGAATTCTACGCGATGGGGCGTTAAGATGGCCGTCGGATACAGGCAGATGCTGGACGAAGCGGACAAGATCGTGCAATCCGTTTCCGTCGATGAGGCGGCCAGGCTTCAGGACGATCCGCAGGTGGTCATGGTCGATATCCGCGACCCGCGCGAACTCGAACGCGAAGGCATGATCGCGGATGCGTTCCATGCGCCGCGGGGGATGCTGGAATTCTGGATCGACCCGGAAAGCCCCTATCACAAACCGCGCTTTGCAGAGGACAAGACCTATGTGTTCTATTGCGCATCGGGCTGGCGATCCCTGTTGGCGGCAAGGCTGGCCCAAGAGATGGGGTTGGACGCACGTTCGATGCGGGGCGGGTTCGGTGATTGGCGCAAGGCGGGACATGCCGTTGCAACGCGTCCCGCAAAGGGCTGATATCCGCATCCGTGGCCGGCAAGCGAAGGGGGACCGAATGACGATATATGACGAAGGCCTGGACCGGACAGCGGCGAATTTCCAGCCGATGACGCCGATCAGCTATCTGCGGCGCGCTGCCCTGACCTATCCCGACCATCCGGCGGTGATCCACGGCAATCAGCGCCAGACCTATGCGCAGCTCTGGTCGGATTGCTGCAAGCTTGCCTCGGCCCTGACGCGGCGCGGCATCGGGCGCGGCGACACGGTGTCGGTACTGCTGTCCAATACGCCGCCGATGATCAACGCCCATTTCGGCGTCCCGATGGCCGATGGCGCGGTCTTGCATTCGATCAATACGCGGTCCGACCCGGCCTCGATCGCGTTTCAGCTGGATCACGCGGAATCGCGTGTCCTGATCGTGGATCGCGAGTTTTCGGACGCCGCGAAGACGGCGCTGGCCAGCGCGAAGACAGCGCCGCTGGTCATCGATTTCGACGATCCCGAATATCCCGAGGACGCCCCCTACCCCAAGGGCGACCCGATCGGCAGCATGGATTATGCCGCGTTTCTGGCCGAGGGCGACCCGGATTTCGTTCCCGGAAAGCCGCAGGATGAATGGGATGCGATCGCCCTGAACTACACGTCGGGAACCACCGGCAACCCCAAGGGCGTCGTCTGTCATCATCGCGGTGCGGCCCTGATGTCGATGAACAGCGCGATTCACGCAGGTCTGGGCAAGCATCCGGTCTATCTGTGGACGCTGCCGATGTTCCATTGCAACGGCTGGTGCTTTCCCTGGGCGGTTCCGGTTCAGGCCGGCACCCAGGTCTGCCTGCGGTGGGTTCGGGCGCATGCCATCTATGACGCGATCGCCGATCACGGCGTCACGCATCTGTCCGGCGCCCCCATCGTGATGTCCACGCTGCTGAACGCCCCCGACGATCAGAAGCGCAGCTTCGCAGGGTCCGTCGCGTTCAACACCGCCGCAGCCCCGCCGCCCGAAACGGTTCTGCATGCGATGGCGGATGCGGGTTTCGACGTCACCCATGTCTATGGGCTGACCGAAACCTACGGGCCCGCCGTGGTGAACGAATGGAACGATAGCTGGAACGAGCTGCCGCCCAATGAACGTGCAGCCCGCAAGGCGCGGCAGGGCGTCCGGTATCTGTCGCTGGACGATCTTGCGGTCTTGGACCCCAAGACGATGCAACCTGTTCCGGCCGACGGCCAGACCTTGGGTGAGGTGATGTTCCGGGGCAATGCGGTGATGAAGGGATACCTCAAGAACCCAGCGGCCACGGCCGATGCCTTTGCCGGCGGCTGGTTCCATTCGGGCGATCTGGCGGTGATGCATCCCGACGGCTACATCCAGTTGAAGGACCGGTCGAAGGACATCATCATCTCGGGCGGCGAGAACATCTCGTCGATCGAGGTCGAGGAGCAGCTTTACCGCCATCCGGACGTGTCGATGTGCGCCGTGGTCGCCATGCCAAGCGAAAAATGGGGCGAGACGCCATGTGCGTTCGTCGAATTGCGCGATGGCCGCGATCCGTCCGAGGCTGATCTGATCGCGCATTGCCGCACCGGGCTGGCAGGATACAAATGTCCGTCACGGGTGGTCTTTGGTCCGCTGCCGAAGACCTCGACGGGCAAGATCCAGAAATTTGCCCTGCGATCCCAAGCCTCCGAGATGGGTCAGCAGAAGGGATAGGCGGGACCGGCCTGCCGCCGGTCCCGCATCTTCGTTACTGCGCGACGTCGATCACGACACGGCCACGTATCTTGCCGGCGACGATATCGGCGGCAAGACGGGGCAGATCCGACATCGGTTCGACACGTGCGATGCTGGCCAGATGCTGTTTGTCCAGATGCGCCGTCAAGGTCGCCCATGCACGGTCGCGCTTGTCCTTCGGCGCCATGACGCTGTCGATGCCAAGCAAGGCCACGCCGCGCAGGATATGCGGCATCACGGTCGCGGGCAGATCGAACCCGCCCGCCAACCCGCAGGCCGCCACCGCCCCGCCATAGCGTGTCTGCGCCAGCACGTTCGCCAGGGTGGTCGAACCGACCGCATCCACCGCCCCTGACCAGCGTTCCTTCTGCAACGGCCCGCCCTTCTCGGCCAGTTCGGCGCGATCGACGAAAGCCGAAGCGCCAAGCGAGGACAGATAATCATGCGTCTCGGGCCGGCCTGTCGCCGCGGTCACCCGGCAGCCCATCGCGGCCAGAAGGCTGATCGCGGTCGATCCGACACCGCCGGCGGCACCAGTAACCAGAATCTCGGCCCCCTGATCCTGCATCAGGCCCCAATCCTGAAGCGCATTGACACACAGCCCTGCGGTATACCCCGCGGTACCCACGGCCATTGCGTCCTTCAGGCTGAAACCTTCGGGCAGACGGGTCAGCCATTCAGGTTTCAGGCGCTGAAAACGGCCATAGCCGCCCCATTCGGTTTCCGACAGGCCCCAGCCATTGACGATCACCTGATCGCCCGGCTTCCAAAGGTCGGACCGGCTTTCCGCGACCGTGCCCGCGATGTCGATCCCGGCGACCATCGGCAGGCGCCGGGCGATCCGGCCCTTTCCCGTGACCGCCAGCCCGTCCTTGTAGTTCAACGTCGAATAGGCGACCTCGACCAGAACGTCATGGTCGGGCAATTCACCGATTGTAAGGTCACGGAACGCGGCCTTTGGCTTGCCGTCCTGATCCTCGATCATCAGGGCGCGGAACGTGTCTGTCATATTGTCTCTCCTCCGGGTTTCTCGGGCCTGCGATGCGCCAGCGCCTGATCCAGCACCGCACGCATCCCCTCGACATGGTGCTGCATCAGGGCAGCGGCGGTGTCCTCGTCGCGCTCGGCGATCGCCGCGCGGATCTTCTGGTGCGCGCCGATCGTGCGGCGCCGTTCGTGATGCCGATAGATCAACATGTTGGTGATCGGGATGAAGCTTTCGATCATCGCATGCATGATGAACTGCAGCGGGCCGTTGCCGGTGGCCTGAACGACAGCGCGATGGAACCGGACATCCGAGGCGCAGAAATCCTCGTCGTTCAGCGTCTCGTCCTGCTGCAGCGAAAGTTCCTGCGCCATCGCGTCCAGATCTTCGTCGGTCCTGTTCCGCGCCGCCAGACGGCAACACAGTGCCTCGGTCTGACCGCGCGCCGCCACGATCTCGTCGATCTCGAATCGTCCCATCCCGACCAGCAGCGTCGCCGCATCGGTTATGGTCCGTGCCGCCGCGTCCAGATCGGGCCGTGTCACGAAGGTGCCGCCTGCGGGACCACGGCGCGAACGGATCAGATTCTGCGCCGCCAGCACCTTCAGCGCCTCGCGCACGGTGGGACGCGAAATCCCGAACCGCCTGGCCAGTTCCTCTTCGGTCGGTAGGCGTTCATCGACCTGCAGCCGCCCTTCAAGGATGGCCGCACGGATCAGATCCGCGACCTGCTTGGCCAGGCTGCCGCGAACGATCTCGTCATAGTGCAGGGCCATCGCGTTCCTTCCCTCGGCTGCCGATCAGCCCAGCATGGCAAAACGCAAAAGGTTTGACAAATATAAAAATAGAGACAACCTGTGACCGTCAGAGGGGGAACACGCCATGCCAGACGACATCATGCCCTGCGACGCGGACCTGATCGCCCGCCTTTCCAGCATGCTGCCGCCTGCCGCGCTGCTGACAGGCGCGGCGATAGACCCGCGATATCAGGAAGATCGGCGCGCCCGCTTTTCCGCCCCGCCCCGGTTCGTGATCCGGCCTTCCTCGACGGCCGAGCTTTCGGCGGCGCTTGCGGCCTGCAATGATGCCCGTCAACGGCTGGTCATCCAGGGTGGCCGCACCGGGCTGTCGGGCGCCCACAGGATCCAGCCCGAAGAAGCGGTGCTGTCGCTGGAACGCATGACGGGGCTGGATGCGCCGGATCCCCAAAGCAGGACGATTGTCGCCGGGTCCGGCGTGCCGTTGCAACGGGTGCAGGATGCAGCCGACGGGGCGAACCTGATGTTCGGCGTGGATATCGGGTCGCGCGGGACTGCAACGGTCGGCGGGATCATCGCCACCAATGCAGGGGGAAACCGGGTGATCCGATATGGCATGACGCGCGCTCAGGTCGCCGGGTTGGAGGTCGTATTGGCCGACGGATCTGTCCTGTCGTGCATGCGCGGGCTGGAAAAGGACAATAGCGGCTATGACCTGAAGCAGTTGTTCGTAGGCAGCGAGGGCACGTTGGGGGTGGTGACAAGGGCGCTGCTGACCCTGCACGCCAAGCCACAATTCGAAACGAACGCGCTTCTGGTCATGCCATCGGTCGAGGCCGCGATGATCCTGCTGCGAGGTTTGCGGTCGAAATTGGGTGAAACCCTGTCCGCATTCGAGTTCATGACCGAAGACATCTATCATGGCGCGGCGGCAGCGGCGGGTGTCTCGGATCCTCTGGCAACAGCGGGTTCGATCTACGTGCTGGCGGAAATCCAGTCGCAGCAGGGTCAGGAAGCTGCGGCTGACCCCTTCATGGAATGCCTGTCAGACGCGATCGAGGACGGGCTGGTTCTGGATGCGGTGATCGCGAATTCCATGCGTGAGTTCCTGTCGCTGTGGGAAATCCGCGACAGCTGCGCCGATTACGTCCGCAGGCAGGACAACGTGGCCAGTGGCGATATCAGCGTGCCGGTCAGACGAATTCCGGACTTCCTGGATGAAAGCCGGCGACGCCTGTTGCAGATCGATCCCGCCAGCCGATTCCTGACATTCGGCCATCTGGCCGACGGCAACCTTCACTATGTCTTCTGCACGACCCGAAAGGAAGAAACGGTCGCGTGCCTGATGAACCTGGTCAGCAATTTCGGGGGAACGATCTCGGCCGAACATGGGATCGGGCTGGACAAGAAACACTGGCTGCCGCTGGCTCGCAGCGCGGCCGAGATCGACACGATGAAGCGTCTGAAGATCGCGCTGGACCCCAACAACATCCTGAATTCTGGCCGGGTTCTCGATCCCCTGAGCCCTGCCGGATCACCCCGATCCACAGCCAGGTGAACGCCATCCAAGTGCGGCACGCTGCTGCCGGGCGCAACCCAGACATGAATCGTGAATCGGCGCCGTGATCACTGCCGTCCAACGCTCGGGCCGTCACAAGTGCCGTGTCTTACCCGGCGGCCCGTCCCGCGTCCCTGATGCACCGACCAGACCCAGCCGACTGCGGAAGATAGTGCTGTATTGCCCTGCCCGCCCCGCGCGCATAGTCCTGCGCCAGCCTGTTCCAATCGATCCGCGCCGCGTGCGCCCAATCGACTGCCGGCGATGGGCTGCCGGGTGCAACCGGGGCTGCTGTCGCGGCATCATAGCGAATTTCGCGACATCCCTCGCGGAAATCCGACAAGGTCTGCGTCCAGCGTTCTTCGGGCCACGCAAGGCAAAGCCTGCCTGCGCCCGGATCGTATTCGGCGGTGAACAGCGTCCCGAACCCCTCGGCGTATCGATTCTGCCGCAACGGCGGCAGCAGGAAATCATCCAGCATTTCCGACGGTCGGATCGAAAGGCCAGCCAGATGTTCGTGGCGCTGGTGCGACCTCGTGAACGCAGCACGATCCGCAGGCTGGGTGCCATGCTGGTGGTTCGTCGCGATCGCACCGGGCATCACCTTTGCGCCGCCACCGGGCGACAGCTCGACACTGGCCGTCCGACCGCCAGCGTCTGCCAGCACGACATTATAGGCCATGTGGGACGGCACGCGGGCCAATACCGCAAGGGCCTGGCCCACGGTCTCGCAGGTTTCCAGAACATAGCGCAGGATTGTGGTGATGCCGAATCCACTGCCGGTCTGGGATCGGCCACCATAGGCCAGCGCCACGCAAAGCCCCGCCGCGTTGATCCCGTCAGACAGGCCCCAGATGAATTCGACCATTCCCATGACGGGCCGCCCGGTCCATTCGCTGCGCAGCAAAAGCCCTTCGTTCAGGTCGGGCGACAGGTCATAGTTCCGGACCAGGCGCGTCTCGACCCCGTCGGAAAGTGCCGCCAGAGAACATCCGCCAAGATAGCGCGGCGGGTTCCACGTTGCCAGGAACCGCGCCGCCCGGTCAGATCCGCCGGCAATCAGGACAAGGCGATCATAGACCGGCAGCAATTCCGGCATATGATGTTTCAACGCCGCCCGGCACTCGGCGCGCGAAGGACCGTCATCGCCGCCGCGGGCGACGAACCAGGCCTCGTATGCGGGCCAGGACCTGTCCCAGCGGGCACGCCATTTCGGCCCTGGCAATGCCTCGTTCACGGCATCGAAAGTCAGTGACATAGCGGTCATCTCAGGCTCCGTTCTCGGGCTGCTGAAGGAAGAATCGAACCATTTCGGCGCTGGCGTCAGGGCCAGCCGGATCGGTATAAGAACCGCCGACCTGTCCGCCCGACCAAGCATGGCCCAGCCCGCCGATCGTCCAGGATTCCAGCAACGCCACGCCGTCTGCGGTCTCGGTGATGTCGCGGGTGAACCGACGCCCGTTGCGCTGGCCTTCTTCCGTCCTTGCCAGCGTCTGCCGCGGACCCGCGCTGACAACGTCATCCGCAATCCGCCTACCGTTGGACAGATGAACGGTGTGATCGGCGTCGCCGTGAAAGACGATGGTGCGCGGGACACGATCCGCCGTGTGGCGGGGACGCATCTCGGGCGCGTTTCCGGCCATGGCCGCAAAGGCCGAGGACACATCCTTCGCGGCGCCGAATGGAAGGCCCGAATGCACCCCGATGGCCGCGAAGACATCGTCATAGGTCTGGCCCAGAATGACCGCCATCGCCGCCCCCGCCGACAAGCCCGCCACGTATGTCCGCCCCGCCGGCACGGAATGCTGCGCGGCCACGTGCGCCGCCATCCCTGCCAGGATCGCAGGCTCGCCCCGTCCGCGCCGCTGATCCCCCGGGCTGAACCAGTTCCAGCAGGATTGCGCGTTGTCGCCACGCGATTGCTGCGGATAGACGACGATGAGCCCATGCGTTTCGGCCAAGGCGTTCATTCCGGTTCCAGTCGCGAAATCGCGATGTGTCTGCGTGCATCCATGCAGCATCATCACGACACCGCTGGCACCATTTGTTGCACTGGCAGGCACATAGATCAGGTATTCGCGGCTGCCCGCATCGCAGGTGAACCGTTCATCGGTGAAACTGGCCCCGGGTACCAACGGTGCCGCCGCGGGGGCTGCGCCCGCATGCCGCAGCATCGCGTCGGGTAGGCCGGACATCACCGACCCGCCGACATCCTGCATCAGACCGTGCTGCGACAGGGTGCGGCGCACAAGATCGTTCGCCGACGCAAGGCGCGCGGCATCGATCGCCCGGTGCGGAGCACCGGCGAGAAGTCTTTTCATGTCATGTTTCCTTGTGAAATTCGCCTAGCGGATGCGATCCGCCAGGGCCGTCCTGACCTCGGCGCTGGCCTGCAACGCCCCCAGCACGGTGATCGAGCCGATGGCCGCGCGTGCCAGTTCGGGCGTCACGTCGGACGCGATGCGCGCCAGACCGACGACCTTGACGTGCAGCACTTCGCCAGCGTCGCGCAGCGCCTCAAGCTCGACCCGGCCATAGTCGTGCAGCCCCAGTTCCATCGTGTGCCGTTCGATCGAACGGGCGACGACCTCTCCGTGGCTGTCCAGCTGGTTGCGGATCGCGGTGCGAATGAAATCGCTGCGGTTGGAATAGAAGCCTTCCTGCACCAGAAGATCGATCCGGCCCAGATCGACAAAGCCCAGATTAAGGGTGACCTTTTCGCTTTCCGGCGTCTTGTCGCGAAGCTGTCTGATGTTGCTCATTACAATTCTCCATCCACATGGATGGTATATGGAGTATATTCGCCAACTGACAAGGCCGCGCAGACAGGACCATCATTTCTTTATCAGTCGCGCGTCCGGGCGATCCTCGACTTTCCCGTGCCAAGGGTTTTCCCCGTTCCGCCTGACGGCAGGTCAGCCGAACCTGTTGAGATTGATCCCGGCATCACCCAGCGTCTGTCGCAGGCTGCTGGCGAATGCGACCGCATCCGGACCGTCGCCATGAATGCACACCGTATCGATCCGGCAGGGTATCCGCTTGCCGTTCACGCTGTGGATCGACTGGTCGCGCAGCATGGCGATGATCCGGTCCGCGGCAGCAGTCGGATCGTGCAACACCGCGCCGGGCTTGCTGCGATCGACCAGGAACCCGTCATCCTCGTAGGCGCGGTCGGCAAAGATCTCGGCGGCGACGGTCGCGCCCAGATCGCGAGCGGCGGCCTCCATCGCGGTGCCTGCCAATGCCACGATGATCAGGTCCGGATCGACGCGCAACGCGGCGGCAAAGCAGGCCCGCGCCATGTCTGCGTCGCCGGACGCCATGTTCGACAGCGCACCGTGCAGTTTCAGATGCCTGATCCGTGCGCCCGATTGCGCCGCGACACCCCGCGCGGCACCAAGCTGATAGGCGATCATGTTCCCAAGCTCATCGCCCGACAGGCTGATGCGGCGGCGTCCGAACCCCTGAAGGTCGTGGAAACCGGGATGCGCGCCGATCCCCACCCCCGCCGCGACCGCCATTCGCATCGTCCTTGCCATCACGTCAGGATCGCCCGCATGAAACCCGCAGGCGATATTCGCCGAGGTCACAAGATCCAGCAGCGCACGATCGTTTCCCATGGACCAAGCACCATAGCTTTCGCCCATGTCGGCATTCAGGTCGATCTGCATCAGTCGTCTTCCAGTTCGCGGCCCGCGGTCACACCGCCGACCAGTTGATAGGACAGCAGATCCGCGATCATCGCTGGATCGCGGATCAGGTTGCGGCACCGTCCGGCTGCCTCGCGCAGCATGTCGGTCTGGTCCCGATACGAGTACGCTGCCTGTTCCAGTGTCAATCGTCGAAACCGCAATCTCGCGCCCGGCGCGGTCTGCGCCATGCGCGGCAGATCGGCGGGGATGATCTGACCGATTCGGGGATAGCCGCCCATCGTCTGACATTCCGACATCAGCACAAAGGGCAGCCCGTCGCCCGTCATCTGCAGATCGCCCGGCCCGATCATGTCGGAGGCCAGCCCCGCCGCATGATCCGTCGTGAACCGGGCATCGGCGTCAAGCTGAATCCCCTGGCGATTGCCGCGACCGCCGCGGATGAATTCGGTCGCGTAGAACGCATCAAGCACCTCGTCATCGAACAGCGCGGTCTGCGGACCATCCATGACGCGCAGCGCGCCGCCGTGAAACCGTGCCTCTGCCTCGATGATCCGGGACGGGGCTTCGGGCGCGGGATCTTCGCCACAGGGCAGCGTCTGGCCTGCAGTCAGCGCGGCACCGATGCCTATGGTCAGATGGGCGGCCCGGCTGCCCAGCCACGCAGGCGTCTGCAGCCCACCAGCTGGGGTCAGATATCCATGCACGCCAGCCTGCAGGGCGCCGATCCGCAGATCCTGTTCGGGCAGAACAAGATGGCTTGCGTGCCAGCGCAGCGGCGCGCCATCCAGCGTCGCGATCATCGGCGCACCGGTCAGCGCGATGCGCGTCGGAGCAGAGACCGAGAACTGCCCCCCCCCGGCGCCAGCCATCTCGATCGCGGCCAGAGGGGACTTGGCCCCCAGCAGGGCCGCTGCCTCGATCAGCGCCAGCCGGTCCATCGCGCCGCCACGCGAAAGCCCCTGCGCCAGATGACCCGGACGCCCCATGTCCTGGACCGTCAGGATGCCATCCGCCTTCCTGATCGTCAGGGTGGTCATTCCAGCGTCTCCAGCACGGCACCGCCCAGCCCATCCGCAGCACTGGACAGCGACCGCATCTCGTCACCGGACACGGGCCGATAACGGATCGCGTCACCGGCGCGCAACGGCATCGGCGGATTGCGGTCGGGCACGAAAGTCCGAAATCCGCTGCACGCCACCTGACGCCAGCCGGTCGCCGATTCCGCCCCGAACATCACGATCTGCCGCACGGCCACGACCACAGCGCCGGCAGGGACGCGCGGGTTGAGGTCGGCCATGCGTGGCAGGTTCCATGCCTCGGGCAGCAGTCCGATATAGGGCTGGCCCGGCGCGAACCCGATGGTCAGGACATGCAGATCGGCGTTGCACAGCTGATCGATCGCCTGTTGTTGCGACAACCCCAATCTATCGGCCACGTCGGCCAGATCAGGGCCGTGTTCACCCCCGAACGCCGCCGGGATCGTCCAGCGGCGCAGGGCATCGGGCGCATCGGGCGCGCGATCGGCAATGGCGCGCGCGCGGGAAGCCAGCGACCTTGCCAGATCGTCGCGATCGACACGCGCCGGATCAAAGCGCAGCAGAACCGATACAAGCGCAGGCGCGACCTCGACCGCGCCAGCGGGTGTGTCCGTTTCAAGCTGCCGGGCCATGACCTGCGCCGCAGCCATCGCCTGCGGGTCGGGCCGCAGCGCGAAGCGGATCAGAAATCCATCAACGCCAGCGGGCAGAACCTGCGGTGTGGATGCGACGGTCATTCGACCTCGGGCAGAACTTGGGTCGCGTATTCGTGGACGATCTGCCGTTCCGTGACCGCATCGCGCATCCGCATCCGGAACCGTGTCGCGGCGCGCACGCCGCCGATCGCACCGAATGTGCCGCACATCATCGCCACCGGCGCGCCTTGCGCCAGCCGATCCAGCCCCGCGCCGTCGATCAGATCCTGCAATGGCCGGATCGATGCAAGCGTCCCGGACTGGTAGGCCACCCAATCGCCGCCCTCGTGGATCCAGCTTTCAAGGATCAGATCCTCCAGCCGGTCGGCCACACTGTCCCAGTCCCACAGATCGGTCGCACAGGGTTTGGCGCAGACCTGCTTCGACATGGCGACGGAATGCGCCTCAAGCGCGCGGTCGGTATGATCGGAGCCCAGCCCCAGCCAGCGGCGGTCGCCGTACTGGATGATCATCGGTTCGACTTCGCCCGATGAGGCCGGGCCGACCGCCTGGATTTCGTCCGCCGTGGTCAGCAGCGACGCTGCCACGCGATAGAACAGCGGCGTGGCCGAGGGCGGTTTGACACCCAGCGCGGCCAGTTCGTCGATATGATGCTGGATGGCCTCCTGGTTGCGGCCGGTCCAGCCCGCGATGATCAGATTGGCGGGGGTCAGGTCCAGCACATTGCCGCTGACGGTGAATTGCATGAACTCGGTCCTTTCCTACAGAATCGAAGGCAGCCAAAGCGCCAGTCCCGGCAGGGCGATCAGCGCCGCGATCATGCAGATCATCACCAGCACATAGGGAATGGCACCCATGATCACATCGTTGATCGACCCGGATTTGCGCGCGCCCTGCACGACGAACAGGTTGAGGCCCACGGGCGGCGTGATCAGCGCCATCTCGATCAGCACGATCATCAGCACGCCGAACCAGACCTTGTCATACCCCAGACCCGCCATGATCGGCACGACGATCGGAATGGTCGCGACCATCAGTGACAGGGTTTCGATGAAGAAGCCCAGCACCAGATACAGCGCGATGACCAGCAGCAGCGTGCCGAAGGGCGACAGGCCGGATCCCTCGATCATCTCGGTCAGCTGCCGCCCCAGCCCGGCCGACGTCATCGCGAAATTCAGGAAGGATGCACCGGCCACGACAAGCATGATCATGGCAGAGATGCGGATCGTGCCATGCAATGCCTGGCCAAGGGCGCGCGAACCCAGGCCGTCGCCCAACAGGATCGCGATCAGCGCGGCCATCACCACGCCGATTGCGGCGCTTTCGGTCGGCGTGGCCCAGCCCGCATAGATCGAACCGATGACCACGGCGAACAGCAGCACGATCGGCACAAGCTGGATCAGGCTGCGCATCCGCTGACCCCAGCTGAATCCGCGCGTCTGACCGCCAAGATGCGGCCGCAGGGCGCAGATCGCCGCAGTCACTGCGATAAAGGCCAACGCCATCAGCAGCCCCGGGATCAGCCCGGCCGAAAACAGTCGCGGGATCGAGGTTTCGGTCAGGAACCCATAGACGATCAGGTTGATCGACGGCGGGATCAGGATGCCAAGCGTGCCACCCGCCGCGATGGCGCCCGAAAACAGCCGCGGATCATAGTTCAGCTTTTCGGCCTGCGGCATGGCGACGGTCGCGACCGTCGCGGCCGTCGCCACCGACGATCCCGACGTGGCCGAAAACATCGTCGCGGTGGCGATGTTCGCGTGAACCAGCCCACCCGGCAGCCAGGACAGCCATTTGTCCAGCGCCGCATAGGTCCGCGACGCGACGCCCCCCCGCACCAGGATTTCGCCCAGAAGGACGAACAGCGGTATGGCGATCAGCGTCGAGGAGTTCGAGGCCGACCAGATCACCTGACCCAGTCCGCGCAACAGCGGGAAGGCGGAATAGAACTCACCCACGCCGATGCCCAGAATGAACAGGACGATGCCCACCGGAATCGACAGGGCCATCAGGCCCAGAAGGGAAATCGCAACGGTCCAGATCATTCGTCCAACTCCGATCCCATGCCGATTGCCGCGTCGAATTCCTGACGGCGGCGCGCGGCAAGATGGAACACTCCGATCAGGCTGAGGGCCGTCGCGGTCAGTGCGAACCACAGCCAGCCCGAGAACCAGATCCCCTGCGGAATCCACAAGGGTGTCTCCAAGGGCGTGTTCGCGCGCGAGCCCCGCTCCAGCGTCTTTTGCAGCACTGGCCAGCAATGCCACGCGATCAGCAGCACGACACCGTTGGTGACGATCATCGCGAACAGATCCATCGCCGCCTGCGCCGGCGGCGCAAGTCGCTGGCGCAGCACGTCGATACGGACATGCGCCCGTTCCACCAGCGCACAGGCCAGCCCCCAGCTGGCAACAGCCGCCATGACATAGCCCGACACCTCGTCCGACCCGCCAAGCGACCCCAGGCTGAACTTGCGCAGGATCACATCGGCCAGGATGAAGACGACGGTCAGCAGAAGCGCGACCCCAAGGATCAGCGCGACGATGCGGTTGGCGCGTCCCAGCGCGTCATGCAGTCGATCGGTCATGGCGGCTTGTCCTGACCTACTTGATCGACACGCCGACGGCCTGGCCGACGGAATCGTTCCAGCGCGCGGCCCATTCGTCGCCCGCACGTTCGGCCCAGTCCGGCAGCACGTCGTCGGTCAGGATCTGCCGCGCGGCGGCGACGTCGTCATCGGACGGCTCGACCAGCGTCATCGACGCCGCCTCGCCCGAGGCGCACTCGCCCTGCCCCGTCAGGCAGGCGATGTCGTTTTCCAGGCCGCCCTTGGCGGCGTCCCAGGCCGGACCTTCCAGCCCATCGGCAACGGCGGATTTCAGCATCTGCTGCTGGTCCTGGGACAACCCGTCAAAGCGATCCGCGTTCATGGCGATCACGACCGAATCCCAGCCGCCAAGCGGCAGCGTCATCAGCGTGTCCGACACTTCCCACCATCCGGCGGAATATCCCGACCCCGCACCGGTCACCGCGCAGTCGATCACCCCGCGTTCCAGCGAACCGGGCACCTCGGAGAAGGCGATATTGATGCCCTCGGCACCCAGCGCCTCGAGAAATTTCGTGGTCATGCGGCCCGATCCACGGACCTTCTTGCCCTCAAGATCGGCCAGCGCCCCGACCTCGCCCTTGCAGAAGACGACTTGCGGCGGATAGGGCGCGATGCCCAGCACCTCGGCGCCAAAGCGATCCCGCATGATGTCGTCTACCATCGGGCGGGCGGCCTCGACCATCGCGCGGGCTTCGGCGGGCGTGGTGGCGACCAGCGGCACGTCCAGACCCTCAAGTTCCGGCGCATCGCCCACGGTATAGTCAGCGACGGTCGAGCCGACATCGAAGACGCCGTCGCCCAACATCCGATAGACATCCGAACCGGCGATGCCCATCTGGTCAAAGCTGGTCAGTTGCGCCGTGAATTCCCCGCCGGTCATCTCGGGCAGTTTTTCGGTCCAGAACGGGGTCTCGAAATCCTGATACAACGGCAGGTTCGACCAGCTTCCGACGACAGCCAGTTCTTCGGCCATCGCAGGCACGGGCAGCAGTGCACAGCTGGTCAGCAAGGCAAGGGTGGTGCGTTTCATCGTTTCTCTCCTGTTGATTCTTTATTGGTTTACGCCGGTCAGCCGCGCCTCTGCGCGACTGGCCGGGATGTCGGTGACCAGCATGTGGCCGGGTGCGTGCGTGATCGCAAGCGCCGGACGGGCCGAGACCATCGCCGCCTGCGGAGTGACGCCGCAGGCCCAGAAGACGGGAATATCGCCGGGCCTGATATCCGGCGCGTCGCCGTAGTCGGGGGCCATGACGTCGGCGATGCCGATCTGCGCGGGATCGCCCAGATGGATCGGCGCGCCATGGGCCAATGGCATCCGGGCGCAGATCTGCACGGCCTCGATCGCGTCCGCCGCGGGCATCGGACGCAGGCTGACCACGACCGGCCCGCCGAAACGGCCTGCCGGACGTGTCGCAAGGCTGGTGCGATACATCGGCACGTTTCGCCCCGCATCCTGATGCCGGACGGGGATGCCCGCACGGGTCAGCGCATCCTCGAAGCTGAAGGAACATCCCAGCGCGAATGACACCATGTCATCCTGCCACAGATCGGCGATCTGCGAAGGCTCATCGGTCAGTTCGCCGTGCCGCCAGACGCGATAGCGTGGCACATCGTGACGCAGGTCGATCCCCTCACCCAGTGAAGGCAGCGCCGGATCGCCCGGCGCACCCACCGCAAGCAGCGGGCACGGCCGCGGGTTCGACTGGCAGAAACGCAGAAAGTCGGCGGCTTCGGCGCCGGGAAGGATGACGATATTGGCCTGCAGCGCATCCCCGCCCATGCCCGCCGTCGGCCCCGCAAAGCCACCGCTGCGGATCTGTTCGCGCAGATCGCGCGGTGAGGGCACGGCGTTCGGGGTGCAGGGCATCGCCAGATCTCCTTGTCGTTCATACAAGGAAACTGCAAAATGTCATATCTAATCAACAGTTCATTAATAGCCAGTATTGATCTGATTTCGGCATCAATTGGACCCCGCCTCGATGGCGGCGCGGGTCAGTTCCCGGCCAATTTCGTCATTCCGTTCCGGCATGTAGCAGATGGCGAAGTCCAGATCCGGCAAGCGCGCCTCGGGCCGGGTCCTGATCTCTTCGATGCCGGCATGCGGCCATGCCCGGACGATGTCATGCGGAATGGTCCCGATGCCGAATCCCTGGCCGACAAGGTGCAGGACCGTGGCAAGCGAGGCCGATCCGTGAACGGCGACCGCCTGCCTGCGGCCAGGGGACAGAAGATCAAGCACCCGCCTGTGCGGCAGCGTCGTCTTGGGAAAGGACACGATGGGTTGCGCCGCCAGATCGTCGATCCCAGCCGGGCTTGGCAGCGAAAAATGCACCGGGGACGCGAACCATCCAAGCGTCACGGGCGGCAACGGTGTCATATGGATGCCGCGCGGCGCCTGATCGCGCATCATGATCGCCACATCCAGATCGTCGCCGGACAGCATCTGCGCCATCTGTTCCGAGGTATCGACCGATATCTCGAAACGCAGCTGCGGGTGCCGCGCGCGCAGATCGGTCAGCAGGCGGGGCAGGATCGTGTGGGTCATCGTCTCGGCAACGCCCAGCCTGACGACCCCCGCCATCACGCCCTGGGTCAGTTCACCAAGGATCCTGTCGCGTTGCGCCATCAGGATCTCTGCCTCTTCAACCAGACGCCGTCCGGCGGCAGTCAGCCGCACACCGCGTCCGTCACGTTCGAAGATCGTGATCCCCATGCGGCTTTCCAGGTGCCTGACCCGACGCGAAATAGCCGATTGCGCCAGCCCCGTCGCATCCGAGGCGGCCCTGAACCCACCATGGCGCACAATCGCGCGGATGATGTCGATATCCCGAAAACCGAACATTCCATCGACGTTGCGCATCAGCTTGCAACGGCGTCAAGCACGCCATGCCAACGGCCTTCCGCAACCGGCTGCCGAAGTTGCGTCGCGCGCGATGATGGAAAACCCTAGCCGCATCAGGGGTCACGCGGCCGTCACACAAGCAAAAAATTGAAAAACATATTGCCAGTGTGCATCCAAACCGCATTCCCGAGGCGTATCCATCCCCGGAGGACGTTTCGTCCGCCGGGATTCAGATGGAGGAACTAACATGTCGACCTATGAAATCTTTCGGCTCAGCCCACGGCGCCTTTACGGCACCGCCGCGGTAATCGCATTGCTCGCCTCGGCCGGAACGGCACGGGCCGATGCCACCCCCGAATGCAATACCGGCGCGGGCATGAACTCGGCCGAGTGCGGCGTCAACACCACTGCTGACGGTGATTTCTCGGTCGCGATCGGTGATCAGTCGGTCACTGATACGACCGCGGTCGATGGTGTAGCGATCGGCTCGGAGGCTTCGGTCACGGGTCCCTCCACGACGGCTGTCGGCGGTGAAACCGTTGCAACCGGCCCCGGCGCCTCTGCCATTGGTTGGCAGTCCATGGCCACCGCCGAACGCGCACAGGCCTTCGGGCATCTGGCGACAGCGCAGGGCGTGCGTTCGCTGGCCGTCGGTGAAAACGCCGATGCGCAAAGCGACCTGTCTACCGCCATCGGCAACGAAAGCATTGCGAACGGCACCGACGCGCTGGCCGTCGGCGACACCGCGGCAGCCAATGGCCCCTCGACAACGGCCATGGGCGGCGAATCCGTTGCCACCGGCCCCGGCGCCTCTGCCATCGGCTGGCAGTCCATGGCCACCGCCGAACGCGCACAGGCCTTCGGGCATCTGGCGACCGCGCAGGGCGTGCGTTCGCTGGCCGTCGGTGAAAACGCCGACGCGCAAAGCGACCTGTCAACCGCCATCGGCAATGAAAGCATCGCGAACGGCACCGACGCGCTGGCGCTTGGCGATACGGCGATGGCCAACGGCACCTCGACCACGGCAATCGGCGGCGAATCCGTTGCCATGGGTCCGGGCGCGACGGCACTGGGCTGGCAATCGGCGGCAACGGCCGAACGGGCACAGGCCTTCGGGCATCTGGCGCAGGCGACGGGTGTGCGGTCCACCGCAGTTGGCGAGGCGGCGGCTGCCGCGGGTGCGCGATCCATCGCAGTGGGCGATCAGGCCTCGGCGACAGGTGACAACTCGGTCGCCATCGGCGCCGGCGCAGAGGCGACCGGCGACAACCAGTTCGTGCTGGGCAACACAAGCAACACCTATCGCGCAGCCGGCATCGCCTCCGAAGCCAGCCTTGCGGCGCAGTCAGGTGCGGTCGGCGTGGTCACCTCGGACGCGCAGGGCAACCTTGCCGTCGATCGTTCGCTTGGCACTGCGATGGGATCTCTCAGCAATTCGATCCGGTCGAATTCCAGGCAGATCGAGGACAACAAGGAAGGTATCGCCATGGCGATGGCGCTGGATGCGCCCTATGTCCCCGAGGACCGGACCTTTGCGGTGTCGGCCGGGCTGGGCAGCTTCGAGGGCAGTCAGGCCATTGCAGCCTCGATGGGCTATCGCTTCAACGCCAATACCCAGTTTGACGCGGGCATCACCTACGGTATGGATCGTGACCAGATCGGTGGTCGAATTGGTGTGACATACGCGTGGTAAGACATATCGCAACGATACTTCTGGGGGCGCTGCTGCTTGCGGCGTCCCCTTTCATGGCCGGAAACGTCAATGCGCAGTCGCAGGCCGATGCGCCTCTGGTCGAGGAAAGCTACGCGACCGCCGTGGTCCGCGACGTCCTGACGGCGGTCAATCATGGCAACTGGACAGGCAACTACACGGTCCTGCGCGACTATGCGTCGCCGGATTTCGCGCTGACCAACGACCCGACGCGCCTTGCCGGGCTGTTCACGCAGTTGCGCGCGCAACGGCTGGATCTGCTGCCTGTGCTTGTCACAGATCCCGTTCTGCTGCGAACGGACCTGGCCGAACAACAGTCCCAGATGCGTCTGACCGGTTATTTCCCGCTGCAGCCGCAACATGTCAGCTTTGATCTGACCTTCGAGCGCGAGGGATCGCGCTGGCTGCTGCTGGCGATCTCGGTCGGGGCGTTCGATCCGATCGAGCCTGGCGAAGCCGAATAGCCCGGCCCGACCCTTCGCAGCACCCGTTGTTCCGGCATGACGTCATGACACGATCATCCGGCGAGGATCGGCGATCAGCGCCGCATGATGGCAAAGAAAGCGCGCGGCCTCGGCCCCGTTGATCACCCGATGATCATAGCTGAGGTCCAGCGGAACCATCGGCACAGGTCTGGGAACCCCGTCATTCCAGACCGTGATCGTTTCCGTCCGCGTGATGCCAAGGATCGCCAGTTCTGGCGGATTCACGATGGGTGTGAACCCCGTGCCGCCGATCCCGCCCAGATTAGAGATGGTCATCGACGCGCCCGCCATTTCGTCCGGGCCAATCTTGCGTGCCTGCGCGCGGCCGGCAAGATCGGATATCTCTGCGGCAATCGCCCACAGGCCCTTGCGGTCCGCATCGCGAATGACAGGCACCATCAGTCCGTGTTCGGTATCGACCGCGATCGCGATATGAACATAGTCCTTGATGAAAAGGAACTGGCCGTCCGCCGACAGCGAGGCGTTGAACCGGGGATACGCGCGCAGACAGCGGGCCAGCGCCGCCACATGGAACGCCAGTGGCGTCAGCTTGATCCCACGGGCAGCCGCCTCGGCCTTCCACTGTCGGCGAAGCGACTCGATCGCGGTCACATCGGCGCGATCATGATGGGTGACCTGCGGAATCAGCGCATTGGACGCGGCAAGATTTGCTGCGGCAATTCTGGAAAACCGGCTGGTCGGCTGTTCGCTGACCGGGCCATGGGCGGCGTGATCAACATCCCAATAGGCAGAACCCGAAGGGCTGCCCATTGTGGTCTGCCCGGCATCAAGATCCTCGCGCGCGATACTGGTCCGGCCAAGGTCACGACCAAGCCGATCCAGATCGATTCCCTTCTCGCGTGCCAGCGCCCGAACCGAGGGCGGTGCGATTACATCCGTCATCCTGTCACCTACCAGCTTGCCGAGATATATTGCGTTTCCATGAATTCCTGCATGCCCTCGTGCCCGCCTTCACGCCCCAGCCCGGATTGCTTCACGCCTCCGAACGGCGCGGCGGGATCGCTGACAAGCCCACGGTTCAGTCCGACCATGCCATAATCCAGACGCTCGCAGACCTGCATGGCGCGCCTGAAATCGCGCGAGAAGACATAGGCCACAAGGCCGTATT
Organism: Paracoccus sp. R12_2; assembly: GCF_017744015.1. Taxonomy (GTDB): domain Bacteria; phylum Pseudomonadota; class Alphaproteobacteria; order Rhodobacterales; family Rhodobacteraceae; genus Paracoccus. The sequence goes on along the minus strand of NZ_JAGHRA010000008.1, from coordinate 110,297 downwards.
CCGTGTCATTGGCGCGCCGGATCACGTCGTCCTGATCGGTAAAGGTCTGAATCGCGGCGACCGGGCCGAATATCTCGTCATGGACGCAATCGGCGGCTTCGGGGACACCCGACAGAACCGTGGGAGGGTAGAAGAAGCCCCGCCCCTCGGGAACCGATCCGCCGCATTCGATCCGTGCGCCCTTGGCAACTGCATCCCGGACGAGTTCAGCCACCTTGTCCCGCGTCGCCGCGTTGACCAGCGGCCCGACATCGACGGATGGATCGCTGCCGTCGCCCAGCCGCAGCGCGGACATGCGTTCGGTCAGACGGCGGGTAAATTCTGCCGCGATGGACGTGTGGACATAGATCCGGTTCGCTGCGGTGCAGGCCTCGCCCAGGTTGCGCATCTTCGCCTGCATCGTGCCGTCGATCGCCTCGTCCATGTCGGCATCGTCGAAGATGATGCAGGGTGCGTTTCCGCCCAGCTCCATCGCCGGTTTCAGCACTTGGTCCGCCGCCGATTTCAGCAGCTTGCGTCCCACGCCGGTCGACCCGGTGAAGCTGACCACCCGCACGCGCGGGTCGTGCAGCATGTGATCGACCAGCGCCCCCGTCCGGCGCGACGGCAGGACATTGACCAGACCGGGCGGAACGCCGGCCTCGGCCAGCAGCGGCATCAGTGCCAGCATGGTCAGAGGTGTCTCGGACGCCGGCTTGATGATGACGCCGCACCCAGCCGCCAGCGCCGGTGCGATCTTGCGCGTCCCCATCGCGGCAGGATAGTTCCAGGGCGTCACAAGGACCGCCAGACCCGCAGGCTTATGCTGGACGATGATCCGTGCGCCGGACGACGGGGCTCGGGTGATCATCCCATCGGCGCGAACCGCCTCTTCCGCGAACCACCGGAAGAATTCGGCGGCATAGGTGGCCTCGCCCATCGCGTCGGCGCGGGCCTTGCCATTTTCCAGGGTGATGAGGCGCGCGAAATCGTCAAGCCGGGCGGTCATCAGCTCCCACGCCTTGCGAAGCACTTCTGAACGCTGCCGCGGGGTCCGCGCGGTCCATTCCGCCATCGCACGCTCAGCGGCATCCAAAGCGGCATCGGCGTCCGCGATATCTGCCGAAGCAACCGAGGCCAGAACCTCTTCGGTTGCCGGGTTGATGACGTCGAACCGGTCGCTGGACTTCCGCCAGTCGCCATCGATGTAAAGGTCGGTATGTTTCATTTCGGCGTTTCCAGATGTCAAAGCAGGTGGCGAAGCGGCTGTTCCAGCCGACCTGCAAATTCGGTGAGAAGGTTGATCGCGTCGTCTGCGTCAAGCTGGGCAGAACTGCATTCCAGAGTGATCGACAGACCGCATCCGGCTGCCGTAATGGTCACCACGGGAACCTCTGCCGCGCCCATCTCGACATGCCGCAGGCGGCTGTCGCGCAGATCTCGAAGCAACAGCGCAGGGCGATCGTCGCTGCGCACGACTTGCGACAGATCAGGCCCTGCGGGCACGGAATAGCTGCGCTGCACGCCCAGTCGCTGGATGGCAACCACCGTCGTCCCGGACACGGGCAGGCAGGCACCGGCAAGACCGGCGAGGATCGCGTCGGGATCGGCCAGCCCCTGCAGGTCACGCGCCCATGAAACGAACTCGGTCAGGCCTTCTTCATCCAGCTCGGCTGTCAGGCGCTGAGCGGCGACCGCGGGCCCCGACGCCGCAGCGGGCAACGGCAAGGCCGCCAGCCTGTCCAGATCCGCTGCGTGATAGGGCTGCGGATGGCCCGCATCGACCAGCCGCGCAAGGTCCAGGCCGCGCTCGACCGCCAGTCGCCGCGCCTTCGGAGAGGCAAGGATACGGCCATCCTGCCTTGGTTGCGCGGATGCACGCGCGGTGACGGCCGCCGGCGAAGACGGTTTTTCTTCCGCGGCCTTCTTGGGCGCTGGGGCGCTTGGGGTTTCGTCGCCACCAACCTGAAAGCTGCGCGAGACGGGATTGTCCGGCCGGTCGGCGCTGATGATGGCGACCGCCGATCCGACGGGAACCGTCTCGCCCGCCTCGGCCAGCGTCGCGGCAAGATATCCGGCGGCGCCTGCCGGCACCTCCATCGTGCTCTTGTCGGTTTCGACCTCGAACAGGACATCGTCCTCGGCAACCTGATCGCCGGGGGCCTTCTGCCAGTTGACCAGCAGACCGCTGTCCTGCGCCATGCCAAGCTGCGGCATGGTGACTTCCCTACCCTTGGGCAACGCCGCTGTGGCCGATGCGCCCTGCGTGGCATCGGATTTCGGTTCGGTTTCACCCGCAGGCTCATCCGCGCTGTCGGTGATGCGCGCAATGATCTGACCGACGGGCACATCCTCGCCCGCCTCGGCCCTGACGCCTGTCAGAAACCCGTCCGCCTGCGCCTCGACCTCCATCGTGGCCTTGTCGGTTTCCACCTCGAACAGCGCATCGCCCCTGGACACGGCATCGCCCGGTTTCTTCAGCCACGAGACGATCTTGCCTGCATCCTGGGCCATGCCCAGTTGGGGCATGGTGACGTCATGCGGCATGGATCATCTCCCCGGCGCACAGCTTGCGCGCGTTCGCGGCGACAGCTTCGGGCGTCGGAACGGTCAGATCCTCAAGCGCAGGCGAGAACGGCACGGGCACGTCCATAGCCCCCATGCGCAGGACAGGCGCATCAAGATGATAGAACGCCTTCTCATTCAGCCTGCTGGCGATCTCTGCGGTGACGCCATAACTTTGGTGGCCTTCGTCGATGACGATGGCACGGCTGGTCTTTCGCACGCTGTCCAGCAATGTCTGCTCGTCCAGCGGCACGATCGTGCGCGGGTCGATGACTTCGGCCTCGATCCCCTCATTCGCCAGAATTTCGGCGGCCTTTTCCGCCACCTGAACCATCGACGATGTTGCGATCAGGGTGATGTCGCGCCCCTCGCGCTTGATGTTCGCCTGACCGAACGGGATCAGATATTCCTGTTCGGGGACCGGCGCCTTGTCCTGATACATCAGCTTGTCTTCGAAGATCACGACGGGGTTATTGTCGCGGATCGCGGTCTTCATCAGCCCCTTGGCCTCGTAGGCGGACGACGGCATCGCGACCTTCAGACCCGGAATATGCGCCACAAGCGCCTGCAGCGATTGCGAGTGCTGGGCCGCCGACCGGCGCGTTGCACCCAGATTTGTGCGCAGCACAAGGGGCACGTTCAGCTTGCCGCCCGACATGTAGTGGGTCTTGGCCGCCTGGTTGCACAGCTGATCCATGATCAGGAAGATGAAATCGCCGAACATCAGATCGACGATCGGACGGGCGCCGGTCATCGCCGCGCCGACGGCAATTCCCATGAAGCCCGGCTCGGCTATGGGCGTATCGATGACACGGTCCGTTCCGAATTCCTCGACCAGCCCGGACAGCACCTTGAAGGGCGTGCCCGCCTCGGCCACGTCCTCGCCGATGATGAAGGTCGTCGGGTCGCGGCGCATTTCCTCGGCCAGGGCCTCGTTGACGGCTTGCGACAGGGTGATCTCTCTCATCGTCTCTTCTCCTCAGGCCGCATAGACATGCATGTCGACTTCGGACGTGTCGGGATAGGATGCGGCCTCGGCATAGGCGACAGCATCGGCGGCATCCTTTTCGATCTCGGCATTGATGGCCTCGATCTCGTCCTCGCTAGCGACGCCCTGATCGACCAGCCAGGTGCGGAAGCGAACGATCGGATCGCGATTTTCGCGCCAGTCCTTCTCTTCCGCCTTGGAACGGTAATATTCCCGGTTGATGTCGCCGACATGGTGGCCGTGATATCGATAGGTTTCCAGTTCGACGAAGAACGGCCCTTCACCCTTGCGACAGCGGGCCACCAGCTTTTGCGCCAGTTCGTTCACCGCCAGGACATCCTGGCCATCGACCTTGAACGCCTCGATCCCGAATGCCTCGGCCCGCGCGGTGATCGAGCCTGCGGCGATTTCCTCGGTCCTGGTGTATTCGGAATAGCCGTTGTTCTCGCAGGCATAGATGACCGGCAGTTTCCACAGCGCGGCCATGTTCATCACCTCGTACATCAGGCCCTGAGCCGTCGCGCCATCACCGAAGAAACAGACCGTCACGTCGTCGGAACCCTGCAGCCTGGCACGCAGCGCGGATCCGGTCGCGATGCCCATCGACCCGCCGACGATGGCGTTTGCGCCAAGATTGCCGTGGCTTTGATCGGCGATATGCATCGAACCGCCCTTTCCCCGGCAATAGCCTTCGGCCTTGCCCAGCAATTCGCAGAACATCTTCTTGAAGTCGGCACCCTTCGCCACGCAGTGCCCGTGGCCGCGATGGGTCGATGTGATGCGATCATCATCGGTCAACGCTTCGCAGATACCGACGGCCACGGCCTCTTCGCCCGAATACATATGTGTCAGGCCCGGCATCTTCGCCGACAGGTAAAGCTGGTTTGCATTGTCCTCGAAGGTGCGGATGCGGACCATCTGGCGATACATCCGCAAGTAATCCTCGGTGTTTGTCTTGGCGCTGGCCATCTGGACCTCCCATGAGGGGCGAGGGCGTCGCGCCCCCGCACCCTCTGTTGAAAACACGTCCCGGCCGGAAACGGCCGGGCAACGACGGTCAATACCGGTTGGCGATCGGCAGTTCTTCGGCCGGAAACAGCGAGATCACCTCGACGCCGGTATCGGTCACAACCACCTCTTCCTCTATCCGGGCCGCGGAATACCCGTCGGCCGCGGGGCAATAGGTTTCCAGCGCGAAGACCATGCCGGTCTGGATTTCCATCGGGTGATCCAGAGACACGGCGCGGCTGATGATCGGCCGTTCATGCAGCGCAAGCCCAAGCCCGTGACCGAATTGCAGGCCGAATGCCGCGTCCTCGTTCGGAAAGCCGAATTCCTCGGCCTTGGGCCAGACGGCTGCAACCTTGTCGGTGGTGACACCCGGCTTGATCATCGCGATCGAGGCGTCGATCCATTCGCGCGCCTTCACATAGGCGTCGCGCTGCGCGGGCGTCGCACGGCCGATGTTGAAGGTCCGGTAATAGCAGGTCCGGTACCCCTGATAGGATTGAAGGATGTCGAAGAACGCCTGATCGCCGGGCCGGAAATAGCGATCGGTGAAGTTGTGGGGATGCGGATTGCATCGTTCGCCGGAAATCGCGTTGATCGCCTCGACATCGTCCGAGCCCATTTCATAGAGCATCTTGTTGGACAGCGCGACGATGTCATTCTCGCGCACGCCGGGCTTAAGTTCCTCGTAGATCATGTGATATACGCCATCGACCATGCTGGCCGCCTGGGTCAGCAACTGGATCTCGTCCCAGTTCTTGATCTCGCGCGCCGCCAGCATGATCTGCTGACCGTCGACCACGTTGATCCCCTCTTCCCGCAGCGCGTGGAACATCGCCGTTTCGGCGTAATCCACGCCCACCGGCATGTCGGCCATGCCTGCATCGCGGATCAGGCCCGCGATCTGCCTGGCATATTTGCGCATCAGCCCGAATTCCGGAGGGATCGTGCCGCGCATGCCCACGACTCCGGCAAGGCAGTGGTCAGGCTCCAGCCAGTCGGAATATTTCTTGTGATGCATGGCTGCAGAGCCGAAATCCCACACATATGGGCTGTCGTCCCCGGTCAGCAGGCAGAAGCGACACATCTTGTCGCGTTCCCATTCGCCGATCTTCGTCGCGCTGACATATCGGATATTGTTGACGTCGAACAGCAACAGCGTACCGGCGTTGGACGCTTTCAGGGCCTGACGCGTGCGGGCAAGGCGATAGCGGCGCAACCGGTCATGGTCGATCCGGCGTTCGAAATCGACCGAGGTGTGCCCCCAGGCGGGCAGACGACCTTCCCACCGCCAGTTCGGTTCAAGGTCTTGCGGCGTCAGAAGATTGGGCATCAGGGCGCGGGACATGAAAAATCCTTTCATCGGGCAGGCCGACGCCCGCCCCGGTTTAGGGTCTGTCTGTGGATGGATGGCCGGCGCGCAAGCCGGCCTGACGGGTCACTGGATGCACCAGCCCCCGTCGATATGGATCATCTGGCCGGTCATGTAGTCGCTTTCGGGGCTGACCAGGAACGCGGCGGTGCCCTTCACATCATCTGGATAGGAGACGCGCTTGATCTGCAGGGCATCGCGGACGATGTCTTCGTAGGCCTGCCCTTCCTTGTCCTTGAACCCGATATCGACCAGATCCTTGTCAAGCTGTTCCCACAGTGGCGTCACCACGACGCCCGGCGCATAGCCGTTGACGGTGATGTTGTGTTCCGACAGCGCCACCGCGCCGCAATGGGTCAGTGCAAGGCAGCCGTATTTCGAGGTGCAGTAGACGGTCACGTCGACCAGCGGCTTTCGCGAGGCGATCGAACCCACATTGATCAGCTTGTAGGGATAGTCCTGCTTGCCCTGCCGGATCATCTGGCGCGCGGTTTCCTGCATGCCCAGCCACATCGCCCTGGTGTTCACGTTCATGATGAGGTCCCAGTTGTCCTCATCGATGTCCATGAAGAACCGCGGCTTGTTCAGTCCGGCATTGAACAGCCCGACATTGATCAGCCCGAATTCCTCGACCGTCGCCGCGACGGCGGCGGCATTGTCCTCGCGCTTGGTGACGTCCATGCGGACCGCGATCGCCTTGCCGTTACCGGCCTGATTGATCTGCTGCGCGATCTCTTGCGCCGCATCCAGATCCAGATCCCCAAGGCAGACATTCGCGCCCTGCTCGGCGAAGTGCTGGGCATTGGCGGCACCCATGCCGCGGCCGGCGCCGGTGATCAGAATATTCTTGCCCTTCAGGCGATTGGGGTCCATCGGATCCTCCCTAGGTAAGCGGTTTTCTCAGGATTTCCTCGGCGCGGGCCTGCGCGCGCGCCAGGGAGTCTGCGGGCGGCGCGATGCCCCGCAGCATGTCGTGCAGTTCGTGACCGCAGATGCGGATGATGTCGGAAATCTGCGGGATGGGCGGACGCGGCCAGAACTGCAGCTCGTCGCGCCACGACATCTGATCCACGGTTTCGAAAATCGCCGACAGGCCGTGCACTTCCGGATCGGCGCCCACCGAATAGCGGGGGGCGGTGCGGCTGCCATTCTGCGCATACAGTTTCTGCGCGGCGGGCGAGGTAAAGGCGATCAGCGCCTCGACGGCACCCGCAACGCGATCCTCGGCAAGATTTGTCGGCACCGCCAGGACGTACCCGCCCACGGGGGCGATCGGCGCCCCCTCGGGCCCGTGCGGATGCGGCAGGTAGCCTGTGTTGCCGTGTGCCGGGCAGGTTTCGTCCAGTTCGAAATACGGCGCAAGCAGCGTATAGCCATAGGCCATCGCAACCTTTCCGGACGCGAAGGGGCGGACGCGTTCATACCACGACATGGACAGGATATCGGGGGGCGAATAGTCCATCAGGCGGACAAGATATTCCGCCGCCGCCAGCGCGCGTTCGGAATCCAGCCGCGGCCTGAACTCTTGCCCTTCCAGATGGTCGGCATCGAAACCGCCCGCCGTCCGGGGCAGATCGATGATCGGCTGCCCGAACGCGGCACAGGTCATCATGAAGGTGTGGCCAAGTGCCGTGCCCCGCGCGGCGTTCCACGCGACACCATATTGGCCATTGCGCGAATCGTGGAAATGACGCGCGGCGGCGATCACGTCGTCCGTCGTCCGCGGCGGTTCCAGTCCGGCCTTGGCGAACATGTCCTTGCGATAGAACATCAGTTCCGGCGTGGTCTGGCTGGGCACGGCATAGGGCACCCCATCCCAGTGCGCCGCACGCCAGCCAGCCGTATGGAAGTCGCTGGGGTCAAGCCGCGCGACATCCATGATGCGATGCAGCGGCTGGATCAGCCCCTTCTTCACGAATTCGCCGACCCAGGGCAGATCCAGCGCGATCAGGTCATAGCGGCTCTTGCCGCGTTCTGCATTGCGCAGCGCCTCTTCGCGCAGCCTGTCGATCGAGAAGGCGCGCTGATGAATATCGACGCCGATGATCTGTTCGAACTGCCGCTTGAGATGATCCATGACCATGAAGGTCGGATCGCCATGGACAAGGATGCGCAGCCCGCCGGGCATCTTCAACGGCGATTGCAGCACATGCGGCGGCGGGATCATTGCCTTGCCCGGAACATAGGTGCCACCGAAGTAATAGTCCTCGTGGGCGCGGTCGGGCTGGCCGCCGGCAAACGTCGTGCTGCCGATCCGGTCAATACGATCCGCCAACTGGTTGAAGCGTTCCAGCAGTGCGGGGCTGGGATGCAGCGAGAAGCTTTTTCCCGATTTCGTGCGCGGTCGCTGTTCGATCAAACCCGCGGCTTGGATATCGTGCAGCTTTCGCACGGCGGTCGCATAGGGCACGCCCGCCGACGCCACGATGGATGACGCAGACACCAGCCGTCCCTCGATATGACAGCGCAGCAGGTGCAGCACCATGTTCAGATGCGGGTTCGGCGTATTCGGCTCTAACGCGGCTTCGATCTCTCCGCCGAGTTCGGCCAGGAACGCCACGATCCGCGACAGCTCGGCACCGGCAGGCTTGGATGCGCGCCGCTCGGACGTGGCCGTCCGGGCTTGTCCATATCGGATATTCTGGGCGAGTTCCTGTTGCATGGCGTCTTGCGGCGAAGCCTTTCCCTTGCTGGTTGTGTGCTTTGTCATCGTCGTGCCTTCCGTTTTGATCCGGTTTGATATTCGGTCGATACGTGGTTTTGATCCATTCTGGACATCAGATTATCCAGAATGAACAAGAATGCGTGTGCTAGTTGACCCTGAATGGCGCTGGATTGGGGCAGGTCGCGGCGGATGATTCCCCAAACGGAGCGCCGGGCGAGAGAGAAAGAAAATTCAGGGAGGAGATGAGGAATGAACCGCACCATCAAGGCGATGCTGGCCTGCAGCGCAGCGATGCTGGGCACGGCGGCCGCAGCCGAAACCATGACGATCGGAATCACGCAGAACAATGTCGGCGTGGACAGCTATCAGACGACCTACGAGAAGGCGTTCATCGAGGCCGCCGAGGCCAATCCGGATGTCGAGGCCGTCGTCCTGGACGCAGGCGGCGATGTCGCTCGCCAGATCGCCCAGATCGAGGATCTGATCCAGCAAGAAGTTGATGCGATCATCATCTGGCCGACCAACGGAGAGGCCGTCATCCCCGCCGTGCGCAAGGCCGAGCAGGCCGGGATTCCGGTCGTCATCACCAATTCGAACATCGCCGAGCAGGGCTTCGATTTCGTCAGTTCGTTCTCGGGTCCCGACAACATCACCCAGGGCGCACGCGCGGCCGAAATCATGTGCGACAAGTTCAAGGAGATGGGCACCGACACCGAGGCGCAGATCGTCCAGATCAGCGGCCAGCCGGGCTATACCACCGCCATCGAACGCGCCAAGGGCTTCGAGGATCGGCTGCCCGAGGTCTGTCCCGACGTGACCCTGCTGGAATCCCAGCCCGGCGACTGGAACCGCGAGAAATCCCAGCAGGTCATGGAAGCGTTCCTGGTCAAGTATGACGACATCGACGGGGTCTATGCCGGCGATGACAACATGGGCGTCGGCGCCCTGAACGCCGCAAAGGCCGCAGGTCGCGCGGGCGATATCATCTTCGTCGGCGCGACCAATTTCTCGGTCGGATACGAGGCGATGGAGGCCGGCGAATACTGGGGTTCCATCTACCAGTCGCCCGTCGACGACGCCAAGGCCGCGCTGCAAACAGCCATCGATATCCTGGGCGGAAAAGAGCTGCCGTTCCTGAACTACTTCGACACTCCGAAGATTACCCAGGACAACATGGCCGAGTTCGACAAGCCCGTCTTCTGATGTTCCTCGGGCATGTGCGGTGCCATGATCCATGGCACCGCACATGTTTTGACCGTCGCTGCGACCCTGCAGCGCCGGACGGCCGGTTCGCGCACCTGACGCAATCCAGAGGCGGGTCAATCCTGTCTGGCAAGACCAAGGGGACCGGTGGAACATTGCTGCGGCAGGGATGCCGAGAGACGATAACGGGAGGAGATAATGTCAGCGATGACACGACAAGGCGTGGCCAAGTTGCTTGCGCGACAGGGCATTCTGGTGGCGTTCGTCCTGTTCATGGTCATATTCGCCATAGCCAATCAGCGATTTCTGGCCATCGACAACATTTCCGGGGTGATCCGCTCGTCCGCGATCCTCGGTGTGATGGCGCTTGGCGTGACCTTTGTCGTCATCGGCGGCAATCTGGATCTGTCGGTCGGGTCCATGATGTCCTTTTCGACGATCGTCGTTCTGGATCTGCACGACAAGCTGGGCCCGACACTGGCGATCCCCGCCATGTTCGGGCTGACACTGCTGCTTGGCGCCTTCATCGGCGTCCTGGTCGGATATCTGAAACTGAATTCCCTGATCGTCACGCTTGGGATGCTGTCGGCGATCCATGGCCTGACGCTGACATGGTCGGGCGGAAAGAACATGGACATCGCCGACAAGGAAGCCACCTGGTTCAGCGTCTTCGGACAGGGCGACATTGCCGGAATCCCCGTCCCGATCCTGATCTTCGCACTGCTGGCCGGGGCGCTCAGCCTTACGCTTGGGCGAACGCCCTTCGGCCGCAAGGTCTATGCCGTGGGCGGCAACGGCGTCGCGGCGACGTTCTCGGGTGTGCCTCGCGCCCGGGTCGTCTTCTTCACCTACCTGATTTCCGCTTTCTGCGTGGCAACGGCAGGGCTGATCCAGGCCAGCCGCTCGCTTGGCAGCCAGAACACCGTGGGTCAGGGGATGGAACTTGAAGTCCTGGCCGCTGTCATCCTGGGCGGCGCCTCGCTTCTGGGCGGATCGGGCACAGTGTTCAAGACGGTGATCGGCGTTCTGATCCTGGGGTTCATCCAGAACGGGCTGCTGCTGGTAGGGCTGGAATTCTACGCCCAGTACATCGTGACCTGGATCATCATCATCCTGGCCGTCTGGCTGGACATCGCCGCCAAACGCGGCCGGCTGTGGTCGTCGATCGCCTGAGGAGGGGAACCATGACTAAGGAAAACCTAATCAAGCAGGGCGCGATCTGGGCATTCATCGCGGTCGAGTTGATCTTCTTCACGATGATGGGTGAGATGCTGTCCGTCACCAGCAAGTCGTTCATGGATTTCGAGAACATGCTGTTGTTGCTGAAACAGTCGGCACCGATCGGGATCATCGCGCTTGGCATGACGATCATCATGGTCAACGGCAATATCGACCTGTCCGTCGGCGCGACATTCGCCCTGTCAGCAGTGGTCCTGCTGGACAGTTTCTCTTGGCCGTTCATGGCCGCGATCGGCGACTGGGCGATCCTCCTTGCGTGGTTCTTCGCGCTGGCGACCGGCCTGATTCTGGGCGCGATCAACGGGCTGATCGTCTGGAAAACCGGCGTTGATGCCTTCATCGTCACGCTGGGGTCGATGCTGGGCTATCGCGGTCTGGTCTTCATGTATAACGGCGAACAGCCAACCAGCCACCTGAACTGGACGCTGGTCGATTTCGCCGAGGCGCAGTTTCTGGGCCTGCACACCGCGACATGGTTCCTGCTTCTGACGGCTTTGGGGTTGTGGCTGCTGATGACCAGAACCGTGCATGGCCGAAACGCCTATGCGATCGGCAACAATCGCGAGGCGGCGGTGAATGCAGGCATCCGTGTCGGTCCGCACTTCCTGATCAACTTCATGCTGATCGGGTTTCTGGCGGCCCTGTCGGCGGTGGTGTTCTATTCGGAAAGCGGCTCGGTGAACCCCAATGACGGGACGCTTTACGAATTATGGGCGATTACCGCCGTCGTGCTGGGCGGCACCAAGCTGACCGGCGGCTACGGCTCGATCGTGTCGACGCTTGGCGGGGTCATCGCGATCCAATTGCTGCGCAAGGGCCTGGGCCATATCGGCGCGGACACCGAAACGGTCAATCTGGTGATCGGCCTCATCCTCATCACAGTGCTGTTCCTTGACCGGCAACTGAACCGTCAGGGCAAAGAGGAACTGAAGACATGAACAACGATATCCCGATCCTGCGACTGGAAGGCATCGTGAAGACGTTTCCGGGCGTCCGCGCCCTGGACGGTGTCAGCTTCAACGTGTTGCCTGGCGAGGTTCATGCCCTGATGGGCGAGAACGGCGCCGGAAAATCGACGCTGATGAAGGTGCTGGGCGGCATTCACCAGCCCGACGAGGGCCGCATCCTGATCGCGGAAGAGCCGGTGGTGATGACGTCGCCGATTCAGGCCAAGGCCAAGGGGGTGGTCTTCATCCATCAGGAACTGAGCCTTGCGGACGAATTGAGCGTGGCCGAGAACATCTTCCTTGGCGAACTGCCACGCAAGACTTTCGGGCGGGTCGACTGGACCCGGCTGTATGCCGAAACGGATGCGATCCTGAAGACGCTGAATGTCGGCTTCAATGCCCGCACCCGCGTCGGCGACCTGTCGATCGCAAACCAGCAGATGGTAGAGATCGCGCGCGCCCTGACCGTCGATCCACGCGCCGTCATCTTCGATGAACCCACGGCGTCGCTGACGGACGCGGAAAAGGTGGTGCTGTTCGACGTGATCGCCGATCTGAAAACCCGAGGAGTCGGGATCATCTATATCTCGCACCGCATGGAAGAGATCTTCAAGATCACCGACCGCATCAGCGTCCTGCGTGACGGCGAATATCGCGGCACGCTGGTCACCGCCGAAACCGACGAGGACGAGGTCACCCAGGCGATGATCGGCCGCAGCCTGGATCTGACGCGCAGCCCGTTGCAGCACGAAATGGGCGACATCGCGCTGGAAGTGCGCGGCCTCGGATGCGGAGCATTGTATCAGGATATCAGCTTTACGGTCCGCAAGGGCGAGGTCGTCGGTTTCTACGGGCTGGTCGGTGCGGGGCGCACCGAGATCGCCGAAACCATCTTCGGCCTTCGCGCACCGTCCGCGGGCAAGATCCTGATGAACGGTCAGGAAGTCCGGATCGGATCACCGATCGAAGCGATCCGACTGGGCATCTCGCTGGTCCCCGAGGATCGAAAGGGGCAAGGCCTCGTTCTGGGCATGAGCTGCCGCGACAACATGACCCTGCCACAGGTGGACGACATGACCGCGGGGCCGTTTCTGGCCAACGGCGCAGAGGTGGCGATCTTCGATCAGTATCGGGACAAGCTGGACATCCGCACGCCGGGTTGGCGGCAACAGGTCGGCAATCTGTCGGGTGGAAACCAGCAGAAGATCGTGATCGGCAAATGGCTGTCGATGCATCCCGAAGTCCTGATCGTGGACGAACCGACGCGCGGCATCGATGTCGGCAGCAAGTCCGAGATCCACAACCTGATCCGCGATCTGGCCGCGCAGGGCTATGCCGTCATCGTCATCAGTTCCGAGATGCCCGAGGTTCTGCATGTCTCGGACCGGATCGTGGCCATGCATCACGGCCGGATCACGCGGGAATTCACCTCGGACGAGGTGACCGAGGACAGCCTGATCCAGGCGATTTCCGGCATCGCATCCGACAAGGTGGCGTGATGCGGATAGGTTTCGCCGGTCTGGGACGGATGGGCGCCTGCATGGTCCGGAATCTGGCGCTTGCAGGGCATGATCTGACGCTGTGGAACCGCTCGGCCGGCAAGGCGCGCGACCTGGCCCAAGCACTGGGATGCAGGACGGCCGCGACGCCTGCGGCCCTGGCCGCGGAGACCCAGATCGTGGTCACCATGTTGGCGGACGATGCCTCGTCGCATAAGGTTCATGCTGGTCAGGCGGGGCTGTTTTCAGGTCGCGGCGCGCAGATCTTCATTGAAATGGGCACGATGAGCCCATCGCATATTGCGGAACTGGTCGAAACCGCCCCGTCCAGCACGCTGGTGGTCGACGCGCCGGTGTCGGGCGCCACGCAGGCGGCGGCGGATGCACAGCTGCTGATCATGGCCGGCTGCACCGACGATCAGGCCAGGCCGCTGATGCCGGTTCTTAACGCAATGGGTCGTCACACGATCTGCCTGGGCAGTTCCGGCGCAGGCGCGGTGATGAAGCTTGCCGTGAATTCGCTGATCCACGGCATCAATCAAACGCTGGCCGAAGCCATGACCTTGGCCGAAGCGGCGGGTATCGCGCCTGCGACCGCCTTCGACGTGATCGAGAACAGTGCCGCCGCCGCGCCGATGCTGTCCTACAGACGGCCGCTGTATCTGGACGAGACCGCGCATGACGTCACCTTCACCGTTGCGCTGGCGCGCAAGGACATGGAGGTGACGGCCGCGCTGGCAGCCAGTCTTGGCACGTCGATGCCGCAGGGACAGGTGACGCTGGACATGCTGCGACGCGCAGAAACCAAGGGCTATGGCGCGCGCGACATGGCCGCGATTCTGGATTTCATCAGGAAGGAGCCGACATGAAGGCCGCACTTTTCGTGGGCGGATGGGAAGGCCACGCACCAACCGATTTCGCAGACTGGTACAAGACACTTCTGGAAGCGAACGGGTTCGAGGTGGTCGTCTTCGACACGCTGGAACCGCTGGAGCGTCCAGATGATCTGGCGGATCTGGACCTGATCACTCCAATCTGGTCATCCGCGCGATCCGGGCATCGCGAGGAATTCGGCAATATGACGAAGTCTCAAGAGGACGGTCTGCTGAAGCTGATCGCAGCAGGCTGCGGACTGGCGGGATGGCACGGTCATATGGGAGACGCATTTCGCGACCGACCAACCTATCATTTCCTGATCGGCGGTCAGTTCGTCGCCCACCCGCCCGGCTGGCCCGACAACCTGCAACCGGCCGAGGATTACATCGACTACGACGTGACCATCTGCCAGCCCGACCATCCTGTGGTGCAGGGAATCCGCAGTTTCCGCATCCGGTCCGAACAATATTACATGCTGACAGACCCGTCGAACAACGTGCTGGCGACCACGACCTTCTCGGGCGATCACCTGTGGTGGATCGAGGGAACGGTGATCCCGATCACATGGACCCGCCGCTGGGATCGCGGCCGGGTGTTCTACTGTTCCATCGGTCACGAACTGAACGACCTGAAACTGCCGCAGGTGACCGAGATAATCCGCCGTGGTGCGATCTGGGCGGCAGAAGGGAAAGAAGCCGCCCGTTCGGCCCTGACACCTGAGCGCGAGCAACGAACGGCAAGTTTCGCCTGACAGATACGCGACCGCAGACCATGTCGCCGCGTCGGTCGAATTGCCTCGTCTTCCGCAGTTCATGCGACGGGAAACGAGGCTGTCATGCCCGGAACGGCTGGACAGTTCCGATGGTCAGGGCATCGGACTTGCCATCGTCTCGGATACCCTGGACGCGGGAGAAACGATGAACATGATCAATGCGCGGACAGGTCTGAAAGTCACGGTGTCGATCCCGCGCGCAGATTGATCTCGGTGCGGGGATATTCCTTGGGCGACCACACCCCGCGTTCCGGAATGCACAGCAGGCTGGGATGGTCCTTGCAAGCTGCGTTTATTCGGTTGGTCGGTCGAGCAGCGTTCGCGCCAGAGAACTTCTTCTCAGGCTTTTGCCTGCAACAATGCGGCCATCGCCCTTTCGGTCACATCTTCAAGCTGATCGCTCATATCCAGACAGATCGCGCGCTCGTGCGGCAAGGGTGGCTGCAACGTGCTGATCTGCGAATCCAGCAGCGCGGGCGGCATGAAATGCTGCCGTTCCGACATGCGTTTGCGGATCAGGTCTGGCGGTGCCTCCAGCATGATCAGCCGCAGCGGGCCGATCCTTTCGCGCAGGAAATCACGGTAGCTGCGCTTGAGCGCGGAACAGGTGAACACGGTCGGCCGGGCCGCGCAGGACGCCTTGACCGCGGTCGACAGGGCCGAAAGCCATGGCATCCGCATCTCGTCGGTCAGGGCGCGGCCCGCGCTCATCGCGGCCTGGTTTTCAGCCGGATGATAGTCGTCCCCTTCGATGAACACGGCCCCGATCCGATCGGCCAGCGCGCGGGCGAATGTCGACTTGCCGACTCCGCTTGGCCCCATGACCATCACGCACAGCCCGGCGGGGACGGTCCTGGGTTCAGCGGCGCCCATCCTTGGTTTCTCCTCTGGTCTCGTTCAGCGCCCGGTAATGCCCGGAAACGCGATCAGCAGCGATACTGCCAATATCTGAAGCGCGATGAAGGGCAACAGGGACCGGAAGATCATTCCCAGCGAAATATCGGGCGGGGCGACCGATTTCAGGTAGAAGGCTGCGGGGCCGAATGGCGGCGACAGGAAGCTGACCTGCATGTTCATGCAGAACAGAACGCCGAACCAGACCGGGTCCATGCCCAGATCGGTGATGATCGGCACAAAGATCGGCATTGTCAGAAGCGCGATCCCGACCCAGTCGAGAAAGGCGCCCAGGATGAACAGGATGCCCATCATCACCAGCACGATCACCGTCGGATTGTCCGAAATTCCGGTGATGAGGTTCGACACGAAATCGACGCCGCCCATGAGGTTGTAGACGCCGACGATTGCAGTCGCGCCGATGCCGATCCAGACGATCATGCCGACCGTCGCCAGTGTCTGAATGGCCGCGTCTCTCAGCAGTGCATAGGTGAATTCGCCGCGCAGGATCGTGGACAGCACCACCCCGCCGACACCGATGGCCGAGGCCTCGGTCACCGATGCGATGCCGCCATAGATCGACCCCAGCACCATCACGACCACAAGGATCGGCAGCGCCAGCCCCTTCAGCAGCCGCATCTTTTCCTCGCGCGGGACCGGCGTCGGATCAACGTCCGGCACCGCACCCGGCGTCAGATAGGCGCGCGCCAGGATATAGGCACAATAGAACATGGCCAGCATGAAGCCCGGCAGGAACGACGCCGTGAACAGGTCGCCGATCGAGACGTTGGCCGTCAGCCCATAAATGATCAGCACGATCGACGGCGGAATCATGGTGCCCAGAGAGCCGCCGGCACAGACGACGCCGATGGCAAGGCTGCGATCGTAGCCAAGCCGCAGCATCTGTGGCAGCGCCAGCAGGCCCAGCAGCACGATCTCGCCGCCGATGATGCCCGACATGGCTGCAAGGATGACCGACACGAAGACCGTCTGGATGGCGACACTGCCCCGGACCCGCCCGGCGAACAGCTTCATGGCGTCGAACAGGTCGCGTGCGATCCCGGATCGGTCCAGGATCGCTGCCATCAGCACGAACATCGGAACCGATACGAACACGAAGTTCATCACGAAGGAATAGACCCGGCTGGTGATCAGCGGGATCGACATCGGGCCGAACCACCCCAGCGCGAAGATCAGCGCGACCAGCAGCGTCACGAAGGCAAGCGGCATCCCGGTCAGAAGCAGCACGACCAGCATGCCGAACATGACCGCCGTGCCCCATTCGATGCCCAGGGACTGCAGATTGAATCCAAGCTCGATCATCGTTGGTTATCCTTTGGCCCGGCGGGCGTAGTTCACGGCAAGGATCAGGAACTGCACGACCAGCAGGATCATGATCACGAAGATGAAGATCTTGATCAGTGCGGGTGTCGGCGGGCTCCAGGCGCTGCCGGTCGTTTCCAGGCGAATGTCGCCCGACGGCGCCCAGACGGCGCGCGTGACCATGTGCCATGCGGCATAGGCGAAGAAGCCCGAGGCGACCGCAGAGATCACGGAAATCACGATGTCGAAGATCCTGCGCGCGCCCGCGGGCAGGACGTCATAGATCAGCACGACCCGGATATGGCTGTTGCGGCTGGTGCAGTACAGCCCGCCAAAGGTGAACGCCAGGCCGCACAGGAAGACCGTCGTCTCATGCGCCCAGATCGTCGGGCTGTTCAGCAGATAGCGCATGAACACCTCGTACAGAAGCACGGCGGCCGAGATGACGATACCGGCGGCAAAGACATAGGAGATGCGATCCACCATTCGCCCCATCAGCCCGGATTCAGGCGGGATGTGGCTGGTGGGCGTGCCGATCGCGGCAATGTCGATCTGTTGATGATCTTCGGTCATGGGCGTTCCCCGGAATGAAAAGGCCGCCCCGCGAAATCGGGGCGGCCCTGAACAGGCTTATTCCAACATGCCCTTGTCGTTCAGATAGGCGATCAGGGTGTCATAGACCTGCTGCGCCATCGGCGATTGACCGGCAATCTTCTGCCATTCCTCGGTGCCCAGCTTACGGAACTTGGCTCGCTCTTCGTCGGACCAGTTGTGAACCGTGATGTTGGGATCGGCCTCGGCCTCTGCCAGCGCCTTTTCGTCGGCGTCACGGTTGCCTTGCAGCTGGGTCTGCTGGAATTCCTTTACCGTATCTTCCAGCAGCGTCTTCATATCGTCGGGCAGCGCGTCCCACTTCGCCTTGTTCATCGACACTTCGACCAGCGGCAGCGAATGGAAGCCGGGATAGACCGGATGCGGCGCGGTCTCGTTCAGGCCCTGTTGCTGGTTCACCGAGAAGACCGAATAATCGGCCGCATCAACGACGCCCTTGTCCAGCGACGTATAGACCTCGGATGACGGCAGGTTCACCGGCGAGGCACCGGCCGCCGCGAACACGTTGGCGATCGGCCCTTCGGGCGTGCGGACCTTGACGCCCTTCAGGTCGTCAACGCCCTCAAGCGGCACGCGCGACACGAAAGCCTCAAGCCCGGGCGTCGAGACGCCGATGAAGTGCAGGCCATAGCTGCCAAGCAGTTCCTGCATGATCTCCTTGCCGCCGCCATTCTCGACGAAATCGATCATCTGTTCGGGATCGGACCAGGCCCCGACCGGGTTCGAGATCAGGCCGAAAGCCGGGTCCTTCCCGGCCCAGTAGGAACTGTCGCAGATCTGACCGTCCAGGATACCTGCGGCGACGGCGTCCAGCGTTTCGTTGTATTCGACGACCGAGCCCACGGGCAGCATCTCGATCTGGATCTTGCCGTCCGACCGCTCGGCAACCAGCTCGGTCCAGCCTTTCTGGAACTCGTAGTTCGGGTTGCCAGCCGGATCCGACGACTGGAACTTGAAGCTGTATTCCTGGGCAGCGACACCGCTGGCCGTCAGGATAAGGGCCATCGTGGCCGCATGGATCAGTTTCATCTTAGTCCTCCCTGTACTTCAGATGTTTCTGGATTTGTCTGGCGTGGCGGATGGCCGCTGCACCCCATTCGGGCTAGGACGCCCGTCCTCTCGGACCCTCGTCGAGACCGAAGCTTATATCCAGCAGCGCCGGATCGATATTGCGTTCCAGCCGATCCAGCATGACCAGTCCGAATTCGACCAGCCGGTCCGACATGGTCCGCGCCAGCGCCACGTCGCCCGCAAGCACGGCGCGCATGATTGCCAGATGGTTCTCGACCGTTTCCTCCAGCCCCTGCTGTCCGCTGACCTTGCTGATGTCCAGAAAGCCCGCGCGCCGCCCCAGCGCCTTCAATGGACGCAGGCTGCGTTCCAGAAAACGTTCGCGCGAAGCCTCGATCATCAGCCGGTCGAAGGCCTTGTCCAGAACGTTGAACTGGTCCAGCGTGATCGTCGGCTGCTGCTCTTCAAGCCGGCGCATGATGTGATAAAGACGGGCGCGTTCGTTCCCCTCCATCTCCGATATGACTGCCGCGACCACGAAACGGTCCATGTCCCGGCGCAGATCGGCAAGCCTGCGTTCGCGCGTCAGATCGATCGGCGATACGCGCAGGCCGTTTCGCGGCTGCACATCCAGCAAAGTCTCGGCCGCAAGTCGCCTGACCGCCTGATGGACAGGTGTCCGGCCCAGCCCCGTCAACCCCTGCAGATCCTGCGTCCGCAACGTCGACCCGGGGGCAAGTCGCAGGGATACGAACAACTCCTCGATCCGCTCATAGGCGGCGCTGGTCAGGTCTCCCGATGGCGGCATCAGCGCGGCATCGGCACTGTCAGGGGCTTCCTGCCCCTTCAGTCGTTCCGATGTTTTGCCTTGAAGCCCCATCAAGTCTCTCCTATTGATGTTTCCTGATATTTCACAGCATATCTATAAAGTCAACGCGATTCGTTGGCGATCCGAGCGGAGGACACAGGGTGAAGATCACGGCGATAGAGACGCTGCGCACCGAGGAATTCTCGAATGTGCTGTGGGTCAGACTGCATACTGACGAAGGCAGCATCGGCCTGGGCGAGACATTCTACGGTGCCGAGGCGGTCGAGGCGCATATCCACAATACCCTGGCCGTGCGGCTGCTGGGCAAGGACCCGACCCGGATCGAGGCCCTGAACCGCGCGATGGTCGACCTGCCGATGGCGCAAAGTTCGACCGGGGTGGAATACCGCGCGGCCTCGGCCATCGACATCGCGCTGTGGGACCTGTTCGGCAAGATCACCGGCCAGCCTGTCCACAACCTGCTGGGCGGGCTGAACTGCGACCGGCTGCGGATCTACAACACCTGTGCCGGCTATGGCTATGTCCGCAGCAACAATATCCGCCCGGTCGACACCTGGAACCTTGGCAGCGCCGAAGGCCCCTACGAGGATCTGAACGCCTTCATGACCGATGCCGGCGCGCTGGCCGAGAACCTGCTGGAAAGCGGCATCACTGCGATGAAGATCTGGCCCTTCGATCCGCCGGCGCAGGAAAACCGCGGCATGTTCATCACCGCCGAACAGATGCGCACCGCGCTGGAGCCGTTCGAGAAGATCCGCAAGCGCGTCGGCGACAAGATGGATATCATGGTCGAGTTCCATTCGCTGTGGAACCTGCCCGCCGCCAAGCAGATCGCCCGCGCGTTGGAGCCCTATCAGCCCTTCTGGTACGAAGACCCGATCCGCATGAACAGCCCGCAGGCGTTGGAGGAGTATGCCGCCTCGACCGATGTCTGGGTCTGCGCCAGCGAGACGCTGGGATCGCGCTTTCCCTACAAGGACATGCTGGACCGGGGCGCGCTGCATGTCGCGATGGTCGATCTGTGCTGGACCGGCGGACTGACCGAGGGTCGCAAGATCGCCGCGCTGGCCGACACATATCACCGCCCCTTCGCGCCGCATGACTGCACCGGACCTGTCGGGTTCGTGGCCGCCATCCACGCCTCGTTCAGCCAGCCCAACACGCTGATCCAGGAATCTGTGCGCGCCTTCTATGACGGCTGGTATCGCGAACTGGTCACCGAATTGCCGGTGATCCGCGACGGCCACGCCCTGCCGATGCAGGGGCCGGGCCTGGGGACCGACCTGCTGCCTGCCGTCTTTGAACGCAGCGACCTGACCGTCCGCAAATCGGAGTTGAAAGCATGACCACAAGAAATCTGTTCGACCTGACCGGCCGCACCGCCCTTGTCACCGGCTCGACCCGCGGGCTGGGCCGCGCCATTGCCGAAGGCTTTGCCGCCGCAGGCGCCGCACTGGTCATCAATGGCCGCGACCCGGAAAAGACCGAGGCCGCCGCCCAAGAGATGCGCGATGCGGGCATGACCGTGCGCGCCGCAGCCTTTGACGTCACCGACGAAAAGGCCGTCGAAGCCGTGTTCCGCGATCTGGACGCCGAAGGGATCGAGATCGACGTTCTGGTGAACAATGCCGGCATCCAGCATCGTCAGCCGATGGTCGAACTGTCGCTGGCCGACTGGCAACGGGTGATCGACACCAACCTGACCAGCGCCTTCCTGCTGGGTCGCGAGGCGGCGAAACGGATGATCCCGCGCGGCCGCGGCAAGGTCATCAATATCGGGTCGCTGACCAGCGAACTGGCCCGCGCGACGGTCATTCCCTACACCGTCGCCAAGGGCGGAATCCGGCTGCTGACCAAGGGCATGGCCGCCGAATGGACACCGCACGGCATTCAGGCCAATGCCATCGGGCCGGGCTACATGCTGACCGAGATGAATGAGGCGCTGACCTCGAACCCCGATTTCGATGCCTGGGTCAAGGGTCGCACCCCGGCTGGCCGCTGGGGCCGCCCGGATGAACTGATCGGCACGGCGATCTATCTGGCCTCGGATGCCTCGAACTATGTCAGCGGTCAGTTGATCTTCGTCGACGGCGGGATGATCTCGGTCCTCTAGACCGCGCGGGTTCGGATGCCCTGCCTTCAGCATCCGAACCGCCGCAGGCCCGCGCCTGGATGGATCAGGAATCCAGGCGCATGCCTGCCATCTCGCGGGCCAGCGCGTCGCACATCAGGCGTTTCGCGGGATCGATAGAGCTTGTGGCCGACACGAAGATCCCGACGCGGATGTTCGCAAGCATCTCCTGGATCAGGGGAATGAAGCGCAGCTGGCCACTTTCGATGTCGTCGTAGAACCCGATCTTGGTATAAAGACCGATGCCGTGCCCGCTGAGGATCATCAGCTTCGCAAGCGACAGTGTGTTCGTGAAGATGTGGGTCGACAAGGGCGTGACCAGCGTCGTGATCGCGTGATCGATGATCGAATTGCCGCCCCGCGCGTCGATCGTGCGGACAAGCCTGTAGGTCGCGATATCTTCGATCGTCACACTGGTCCGGCCAGCCAGCGGGTGGTCGGGACGCAGAATGACGCCGAAGGGTGCCGACTTCTCGGACAGCAGCCGGACGCCCGGCTGATCCGAAAAGGTGAAGGCGACACCGACCTCGGCGGTGCCGCTGGCCACCGCATGTACCGCGTCCTCGGGCTGCGAGGTGGTCACCGAGATCGAGATGTCCGGATAAACCTTTCCGAATTCGTTCATCGCGCGCGGCAGGCAGCCCATCGTCATGGAATCGATGGTGTGGATGTTGATATGGCCCGTCCGCAGGTCACGCATGTCGTCGATCAGGATTTTCGTCCGTTCGAAATCATGCAGCACGGTGCGACAGTGTTCCAGAAGGATGGTGCCCACGGCCGTCAGCTCGACCCCCTCTGGCGTGCGGTCGAATATGGAAACACCCAGCCTTTGTTCGACGCTGATGATCTTGCGGTTGACGGATGTGGAAGACACGTTGAGCAGCTGCGCCGCCTTGCGGATCGACCGCTGTCGGGCAACCTCGTCGAAATACCTGAGAAAACTCGAATGCATGCGGCTGCCTGCCCAGGGACAAAAGGGGGGTGGTGCGTTTTCCGCACCACCGTTGGCAGAACTTTCTCCTACCTGCACCGCCCGCGCAACGGTAAAGTCATTTCAACAAGGTCGAAACAAGGGCCGCTTTCCCACCGACAGGAGAGACGCGAATGACGCAAGAGAAGATGACGCTTGACCGCCGCGGTCTGTTGAAAGGCATGACGGCCTTTGGGGCCGCCCTCGCCGGGACCCATATCGGTATCGAAAAAGCTTGGGCCGCCGATACCCATACCGTGAAGCTGCAGCTTGGCTGGCTGGCCGGGAACGGTATCCTGGGTGAACTGGCCGCCGACGCGAATGGATATTTCGCGGAAGAAGGGCTGTCACTGGAGGTCGTGGCCGGCGGTCCGAACGTGGATGGCGTGGCCTCGGTCGCGTCGGGCCGGGCACAGATCGGTTCGATCAGTTCCAGCCCGTCGCTGATGCTGGCAAGATCGCAGGGATTGCCCATCAAGTGCATCGCCGCCGGATATCAGCAGCATCCGTTCACCTATTTCTCGCTTGAGAAGAACCCGGTGCGCGAGCCGAAAGACCTGATCGGCAAGACCGTTGCGACCAACGGGACCGCCAGGATCCTGTTGCAGGCATTGCTGGCGGCCAATGACATTCCCGAAGATCAGGTCGAGGTGCTGGTGATGGGGGCCGACATGTCGCCCCTGCTGACCGGACAGGCCGATGTCGTGACAGGCTGGAAAACCAATGTCGGCGCGCTGTCGGTCCTGGGACCGGATCGGGTCGACATGAGCCTGTGGGACGCCGGGATCAGGCTTTATGCCAATCCCTATTACGTCAACGACAGTGCGCTGACCGATCAGCCGGACCAGGTTCGCGGCATGCTGCGGGCCATCGCGCGCGGCTGGGGCTGGGTGCATGACAACCCCCAGGAAGCGGTCGATATCCTTGTCGCGCGCTATCCCAATCTGGACCGTGAATCCGAATTGGCAGCCGTGGACGCCGTCGTCAAATACAGCTTCGACGAGAACACACGCCAGAACGGCTGGGGCACCATGACGCGCGAGAACTGGCAGGACCAGATCGGCATCTATGACCGACTGGGCCAGTTCGAAGGCGGGGCGCCGCAGGTCGACGACATCATGACGCTGTCGGTGCTGGATGAAATCGCCGCATCGCGGCCGGTCTACGGGTGATGGGCATGATGGAATCGAAAGCCACGCTGACAGGGCAGCCGATCGACGCGCTGCCCGCCGAAATCCCGGCCGCCGCGCTGAAGGCCGCCACGGTCCGCTTTGGCACCTACACCGCCATCGAAGAGCTTGACCTGCAGATCGAGGCCGGTGCCTTCTACACCATTCTCGGACCCTCCGGCTGCGGCAAGTCGACGATGCTGCGGCTGGTCTCGGACCTGATCCCTGCGGCGGGCGGCGATGTGTCGATATTCGGGAAGACGACCGAACAGGCGCGTCTGGCCCGCGAATTCGCCTTCGTCTTCCAGGATGCGGCGCTGCTGCCCTGGCGATCGGCGCTGAAGAATGTCGAATTGCCGCTAGAGATCGGACGCAAGCGGAATGTCGAGATCCCTGTCGGTCCGCGCAGCCCGCGGGAATTGCTGGAACTGGTCGGCCTGAAGGGGCGCGAAAACGCGCTGCCCCATGAATTGTCGGGCGGCATGCGTCAGCGCGTCGCGATCGCAAGGGCGCTGCTGTGCCAGCCGAAACTGTTGCTGATGGATGAGCCTTTCGGCGCGCTGGACGAGATGACGCGCGACCGGCTGAACCTTCAGTTGCTGGATATATGGCGCGAGACCGGCACGACCATCCTGTTCGTCACGCATTCGATTTCCGAGGCCGTATTCCTTGGGCAGAAGGTCATCATGCTGCGCGCCAATCCCGGCCGCCTGCGCGAGATCGTCGATATCGACCTGCCCGAACCGCGCCAGATGAAGCTGCGCGACACCCCCGAATTCAACCGCTACTGCGGCTATCTTCGCGAACTTCTGGAGACCTGCTGATGGCTGTCGCCGAGACAATCGACATCGTCGATCCCGAAATCCAGGCTCGCAATGCCGCCCGGAAACAGAAGCTGATGTCAGCGGTCGTGCCGCTGGCGACGGCGGCGGGTCTTGTCGCCTTGTGGCAACTGGGCGTGAAAGGGTTCGGGGTTCCGACCTATATCGCGCCTGCCCCCTCGGACGTCGCCGCGACCTTCGTCGAGAAATTCCCGCTGCTGATGCAGAATTTCTGGCCCACCTTCATCGAAAGCGTGGCCGGCTTCGCGGTCGGCAACCTGGCCGCGATCCTGATCGCCGTTGCCTTCGTTCATTCCCGCAATGTCGAACGCGCGTTCTTTCCCATCGCGGTCTTCGTGAACACGATCCCGATCCTGGCGATCGCCCCGATCCTGGTGCTGATCTTCGGACCGGGCATGACCGCGAAGGTCGTGATCGCGGCCCTGATCTGCTTCTTCCCGACACTGGTCAACATGGTGCGGGGCCTGCAATCGGTCAGCCCGCAGACGCTGGAACTGGCGCGGATCCTGTCGGCATCGAAATCCGAGGTGTTCTGGAAGATGCGCCTGCCATCGTCGCTGCCATTCCTGTTCTCGGCGCTGAAGATTTCGGCGACGACCTCGGTCATCGGCGCCATCGTCGGCGAATGGGTCGGCGCGGATCTGGGACTGGGGGCGCTGATCATCGATGCGACCTTCAACTTCAATTCGCCGCTGCTTTACGCGACCGTTCTGATGTCTTCGGGCCTGTCGGTCCTGATGTTCACGCTGGTCTCGCTGGCCGAACGCCGGATCGTTCGCTGGTAGCCTAAAGGCCTTCAAGAAAAAGAGAAATCGACGTCGCAGGCATGGACCCGCCGCGGCGTGACAGGAGGAGTTTGTCCAATGACCGAACGCAACAAGGATTTCATCGACAGCCGCGCAGAACAGGTTCCCGTCGTGTCGGACACCGATGTGGTGGTGATCGGGGCGGGACCCGCGGGCCTGTCGGCCGCCGTTTCGGCCGCACGGAACGGCGCGCGGGTGACGCTGGTCGAACGCTATCACCATCTGGGCGGCATGGCCTCGGGCGGGATGGTTCTGGTGCTGGACGACATGGTCAATGACGGCACCGAGATCGTCACGACCGGCATCGTCAGCGAATTCGTGGACCGGATGCAGCGTCAGGACGGTGCCGTCTTTCCGCCCCCCGAAGACTGCCTGACGAACTGGGAAATGTGGCAGAAATGGTCGCGCTGGGGATGCATCGACTTTCACAAACAGGGCATGCCGCAACCGATCATCCATGCCGTCGCCTTCGATCCAGATGCGTGGAAGCGCGTCAGCCTGGATCTGGTCCAGGAAGCAAAGATCGAGCTGCGCACACATAGCTGGTTCTCGGAGGCGCTGGTCGAGGGCAGCCGGGTCACGGGCGTGATCGTGCAGACCAAGCTGGGCCGACAGGCGATCCGGGCGCGTATGGTCATCGACGCATCGGGTGATCTGGACGTCGCGTCCTCTGCCGGGGCCTCGTTCGTCACGGGACAGTTCATCGTCACCACCGTCTTCCGGCTGATGGATGTCGATACCGCCAAGGCCGAGGCCTTCGAATACCAGAACCCCGAGGCATACAAGGCGCTGGACCGGCAGGCCCGCCGCGTCATCGGCGGGGCCTGGGGCATGTGGTGGCTGAAAACCCCGCTGCCGGGTGTTGTATGGTGCAACTGCCCGCACATGCCGGGCTATGACGGGATGTCGCCCGAACACATGGTCGAGGCCGAATTCGAAGGCCGCCGCCGCATGATGGCGCTGCTGGACTTTGCCCGCGCCAATCTGCCGGGCTTCGAGAACGCCAGGATGCTGGGGGCGGCCGAGCAGATGGGCATTCGTCAGACGCGGCTGCTGCAGGGTGAATACATCGTCACCAAGGACGACGTGAAGAAACGCCGCCATTTCGCGGACTCGGTCTGCCGGGGTCGCGACTACTACACGCCCTATCGTGCGCTGCTGCCAAAAGGCATCGACAACCTGATCGTCGCGGGCCGTCACTATTCGGTCGAAAGCGAGGCGCAAAAGCAATCGCGCGAGATTCCCCCCTGCATGGCCCAGGGCGAGGCTGCGGGCGTCGCCGTTGCCAAGGCGCTGCAGGCCGATTGCGCGCTGCGGGACGTCGATGTGACGGCGATCCAGAAACAGATGCGCGCGCAGGGCGCCGATCCCGGCGACGTGCCATCGGCCAACGCCCTGATCGAAGAAACCGCCGCAGCGTAAGGAGAAGACATCATGACCAAACAGGCACTTCCCCTCGAGGGCGTTCGCGTCCTTGACTTCACCCAGGTGATGATGGGCCCCTGCGCCACGCAGATGCTGGCCGATTTCGGTGCGGACGTGATCAAGATCGAACGCCCCGGCGAAGGCGATCTGTCGCGCAACTTCTTCGGCGAGCCAAGCGAAGAGGCGATGAACAACGCCGTCTTCGCCTCGCTGAACCGCAACAAGCGATCCGTCGAGATCAACACCAAGTCCCAGACGGGGCGCCAGATGATCTACGATCTGGTCGCGCAATCCGACGTGGTCGTGGACAATTTCCGCGCCGGGGTGATGAAGCGCCTGGGCTTTGATCATGACACGCTGAAGAAGATCAATCCGCGCATCATCTGCGCCTCGGGCACCGGCTTCGGCGAAGTTGGTCCCTATGCGCACAAGGGCGGGCAGGACGTGCTGGCGCAGGCGATGACCGGGGTCATGGAAAAGACCCAGGACCCCGCGGTTCCCAAGTCCATCTATCCGACAACCTTGTGCGACTATACGGCCGGAATGCACCTTGTTCAGGGCATTCTCGCGGCACTGCTGGCGCGCGAGAAGACCGGGCGCGGCCAGAAAGTCGGGGTCTCGCTGTATGATTCCATGATCGCCATGCAGATGCAGGAGGCAGCGCAATGGTCCAAACATCGCGAGGTGCTGAACTGGGCCGCCATGCCGCTGACCGGCGTCTTCGACACGACCGACGGCGCGGTTGTCGTGGTCGGCGCGTTCAAGCCGCATCCGCTGCGCGACATCTGTGCCGCGCTGCAGATCGAGGATCTGTCGCCCGATTACCCCAACCTGGCGGCGCAGCGCGCCAACAAGCCGTATCTGCAAGGTCGCTTTCGCGACGCCTTTGCCACCAACACCACCGCCCACTGGATCGAGCGGCTGGAACAGCAGGATCTGTTGTGCGCACCGGTCCGGTCGCTGGGTGAGGCCCTGGCTGATGACCAGACCGCTGCGAACGGGATGCTTGTCGATATCGACCATCCCATCCTGGGCCAGATCACGCTTGTCGGATCGCCCGTCCATCTCAGCGAGGCGCCGGTGATGGTGCGCCACACGCCGCCACGGCTGGGACAGCACACCGACGAGGTGATCCGCGAATTCGGCCTCGACGCCGTCGCGCGGAAGGAGGCGGTATGAGCGTTCGCTTCGACGTCACGGATCACGTCGCGCGGGTTACGATCGACCGTCCCGACCGTATGAACGCGGTCGATGCGGCGACCGAGGCCGAACTGAGCCGCATCTGGGCGCTGGTCGAGGCCAGCGACGACATCCGCTGCGTGGTCCTGACCGGCGCGGGCGACCGCGCCTTCAGCGCTGGCGCCGACATGAAGGCCGGCAACGGTCTCAGCGGGCTGGAATACTGGGCCGC
This sequence comes from Paracoccus sp. R12_2, assembly GCF_017744015.1. Classification (GTDB taxonomy): domain Bacteria; phylum Pseudomonadota; class Alphaproteobacteria; order Rhodobacterales; family Rhodobacteraceae; genus Paracoccus. The sequence goes on along the minus strand of NZ_JAGHRA010000008.1, from coordinate 81,761 downwards.
GGCAAATCCCGACGGGTTCGGGGGCATCGCGCTGCGGCAAAGCCTGACCGTGCCGGTCATCGCGCGGGTCAACGGCCTGGCCCTGGGCGGCGGGTTCGAAATGGTGCTTGGTGCCGACATCGTGATCGCCTCCAGCACCGCGCGTTTTGGATTGCCCGAGGCCAAGGTCGGCCGCCTGCCGCTGGATGGCGGCATGGTCGCGCTGCAGCGGCTGATCCCGCGGAACATCGCGGCAGGGCTGATGATGACGGGGCGGATGCTGCCCGCCGACGAGGCTGCGCGCCTGGGGCTGGTCAACGCGGTCGTCCCGCCCGACCAGCTTGACGCCGAGGTGGATGCCTGGGTCGCCGACATCCTGTCCTGCGCGCCCCTTTCCGTGGCTGCGATCAAGGACACGATCCGTGCGACCGCCCATCTGGACCCGCACGAGGCACGTGACCTGCGTCGCCCGGCACTGATCGCCGCGCTGCAATCCGAGGATTCTCTGGAAGGCGTCGCGGCCTTCCGCGAAAAGCGCGCGCCCGTCTGGCGCGGCAGATAGCGGGGATGCCATGACGCTTGTGATCCAGGGCCAATGCATCGACGTCAAGGACGGGATCTGCACGACCTCGTGCCCGGTGGACTGCATCTACGAGGGTGAGCGAATGTTCTACATCCACCCGACGGAATGCATCGAATGCGGCATGTGCGAAAGCATCTGCCCGGTCGACGCGATCCGCTACGAGGATGAGTTGGACGCTGAAAACGCCATCTTCGCCCGGATCAACCGCGAGGTTTTCCAGACACCCACGGGCGAGGTCGAGGAACCGGGTGGATGGTCGCGTGACATGGCACCGCGCCGTGACCACCCGGACCTGCCTCCGCGGCCCAGCCTGGCCACCCAAGACAACTGAAGGGAAACATCATGCACGGAATTATCGCGGCGGTGCCGACACCGGTCACCGCGCAGGGCCGGCCGTCAAAGGCCGCGTTTCTGGAACACGCCCGATGGGCGCTTGCCAATGGCTGCGACGGCGTGAACATCCTGGGATCGACGGGCGAGGCCAATTCCTTCGACAGCGCGACCCGACGCGAGATCATGGCCATGGCCGCGAACGGGCTGGATCGCAGCCGCCTCATGGTAGGGACGGGCACCCCTTCGCTTGCCGAAACGATCGCGCTGACGCGGCACGCTGACGATCTGGGCTATCCCGTCGCGCTGGTTCTGCCGCCCTACTACTACACTCCGCCTTCGGACGAGGGATTGATCGCCTGGTATCTGGCGCTTGATGCGGCGCTGGCCGACCGGCCGATCCGCGTCTGGTTCTACAATTTTCCGCAGATGACCGGGTTCGTCATTTCTGCATCGGTGATTGAACACCTTCACGCCCTTGCCCCGCACCGGTTCGACGGAATCAAGGACAGTTCGGGCGATCTTGACTATTGCCGGCGTCTGGCGACCAGCCTGCGGAACCTACGGGTTTTTCCCAGCTCTGAAACCAGTCTGGCCGAAGGCCGCGCGGCCGGATTTGCGGGCTACATTTCGGCCACCGCCAACCTGACGGCTCCGATCTGCGCGCGCGTCTGGGCGGGCGAAACGCATCTTGCCGGGCATCTGGCTGATCTGCGCTCGGCGGTTTCCGCCCATCCGCTGATTCCCGCGGTCAAGCATCTGGTTGCCCGGCGCACGGGCAATTCCGACTGGCAGAACGTCCTGCCGCCCTTCACCCGCCTCGGATCGGCCGAGGCAAGAATTCTGGACCGCCTGACATCCGAAGTCCTTGCGGCCTGAGCGAAAACGGAGATTTCCATGAAAGACATCAGCGACATCCACGGCCACCTGATCGCAGGCGAATGGCAGCGGGGCGATGACAACCGCCCGAATGTGAACCCTTCGGATACACGCGACATCATCGGCCTCTATGCCTGTGCCGGACGCGACGAAGTGGATCGCGCCGTCGGCGCCGCCCGCGCGGCCTTTCAGACCTGGGCCTTCTCTGGCCCGCAAGCGCGTCACGACCTTCTGGACGCAGTCGGCACCGAGTTGTTGGCCCGCAAGGACGAGATCGGTCGCCTTCTTGCGCGCGAAGAGGGGAAAACCCTGCCCGAAGCCATCGGAGAGACCGCGCGCGCAGGGCAGGTCTTCAAGTTCTTCGCCGGCGAGGCCTTGCGGGTGACCGGCGATGCGCAACAATCCGTCCGGCCCGCAATAGATGTCGAGGTCAGCAGGGAACCGGTGGGGGTGATCGCCCTGATCACACCCTGGAACTTCCCCATCGCGATCCCCGCCTGGAAGATCGCGCCCGCGCTGGCCTATGGCAACTGCGTCGTCCTGAAACCGGCCGAGCTGACGCCGGGCTGTGCCCATGTCATTGCGCAGCTGCTGCACAAGCACGGCTGCCCGCCCGGCGTTTTCAGCATGGTGATGGGGCCGGGATCGGTGGTCGGCGACGCGCTGGTGTCGCATCCGGACGTCGATGCGGTGTCCTTCACCGGCTCAGCCGCGACCGGATCGCGGATCGCGGCGACCTGTGGCGGCCTGCGTCGCAAGGTGCAGTTGGAAATGGGCGGCAAGAACCCGATGGTCGTCATGGACGACGCCGACCTGACGACAGCCGTGCAGGCCTGTCTGAACGGCTCGTTCTTCTCGACCGGGCAGCGCTGCACCGCGTCTTCGCGACTGATCGTGCAGGCGGGCATCCACGACGCGTTCGTTCAGGAACTTGCCCGGCAGATGCGCGCGCTGCGGGTGGGCGACGCGCTGCAGGGCGACACGCAGATCGGGCCCGTTGTGGACGAACGTCAGCTGGCCTCGAATCTCGACTATGTCGAACTGGCGCGCAGCGAGGCATCCGAGGTGATCGGTGGCGAACGACTGGACCTGTCCGCGCCCGGCTTCTATCAGGCCCCTGCCCTGTTCCTTGGCACGAAGAACGACGCCCGCATCAACCGCGAGGAAATCTTCGGACCCTGTGCGACGGTGATCCGCGTCGATGATTTCGACGAGGCATTGGCCGTCGCGAACGACACCGATTTCGGGCTTTCCGCCGGGATCTGCACGAGTAGCCTCAAGCATGCCACGCAATTCCGCCGCAAGGTCGAGGCGGGAATGGTCATGGTCAACCTGCCGACCGCAGGTGTCGATTACCATGTGCCGTTCGGCGGCCGCAAAGGGTCATCCTTCGGCCCGCGCGAACAGGGGCGCTATGCCGCCGAGTTCTACACGGTGACGAAGACCACCTATCAAAGCGCCTGAGAGGGGGCCTGACCGGAACGGCGCGCCGCGACGTCGCGCGCCATCGCGAGGAAGGCGGTGAACCCCGCCGAGGGGTTCCGCCTTCCGGGATAATAAAGGCTGAAGCCCGGACGCGGCGGCGTCCAATCCTCCAGCAGGCGGATCAGCCGACCGGCTGCGATCTCGTCGATTACGTCCTGCTCGATGAAAAAGCCGATGCCCGCGTCGTCAAGAACCGCGGCGCGGGCAATCGCGGCCTCGTCCAGCGTCAGTCGTCCCTTGGCATCGATCTGCACGGTTTCACCGTCACGTTCGAAAGGCCACCGGAACAATGCACCATTCGGCAGCCGCACGCGAATGCATTCCTGCAACGGCAGATCGGCCGGGGTATGCGGCAGATGATGCGCGTCGATCCAATCCGGCGAGGCCACGACGGCGTATCGCTGAAGCCGGCCCACCGACAGGGCGATCATGTCGCGCGGCACCAGGTCGGCGGGGCGAATACCCAGGTCGAATCCCTCGGCCACGATGTCGACCAGCCGACCCTCGGTGACCAGATCGACCTGCATCTGGGGAAAGCGGCGCAGGAAGGCCAGCACGAGTGGCGCGATTTCCCGTCCTGCCTGGACCGAGGCGTTGATCCGCAGCAGACCCGAAGGTGTCCGGCGCTGCGACCGCGCGCCATCCATCGCACCCCGGATTTCTGTCACCGCCGGACCGATGCGTTCGACGAATTCGCGCCCGGCATCGGTCAACGACACGCTGCGCGTGGTTCGGTTGAACAGCCGCACGCCAAGGGTGGTCTCGAGCCGTCTGACAGTATGCGAAAGCGCCGTTGTCGAGATGCCCAGGTCGATCGCCGCCGCCCGGAAAGACCCGCGCCGCGCGATGGCCAGAACCGACTCGAGTCCTTTCAGTCCGCTCTCCATTATCCCGATCCTGTCATCGCTTGATGCCATTCTATCCTGATTACCAATGCGACCGTCCAGCCCCATATCTTGGTTCAGAACCAGAATCGGAAGGATTGTCTCATGCAACTGCCCCGCCCCATCCAGACCTATTTCACCGCGCGTGCGCCACAGGACCGCGACGCCCTTGCCGCCGCATTCGCCCCCGATGCCATCGTCCATGACGAAGGTGCCGACCATCATGGTCCGCAGGCGATCCGCGACTGGTGGCTTGCCGCCAAGGCGAAGTATCGCCACCACGCCGAGCCGCTGAGCGCGACCGAGACCGGCGGAAAGACCGTGGTCAAGGCAAACGTGACCGGCGATTTTCCGGGCAGCCCGGCCGTTCTGACCTTTACCTTCGGCCTGAACGGTGACCGCATTTCTGATCTGGAGATCGGCTGATGCCTGATTTCGTGACACTGAAGGGCAAGCGCGCGATGATCACCGGCGGCACGCAGGGCGCGGGCGCGGCCACCGTCGCGCTGTTCCGTGATCTGGGCGCGCAGGTCATGACGACGGCCCGCAAGCAGCCGGGCGATCTGACCGACGACATGTTCGTTGCCGCGGATCTGACCACGCCCGAAGGATGCGACGCCGTGGCTGCGGCCGTGCGGGCCCGGATGGGCGGCGTCGATATCATCGTTCATATGCTGGGCGGATCATCGGCACCCGGTGGCGGTTTCGCGGCACTGGGCGAGACGGAATGGCAGGCCGAACTGGCCCTGAACCTGCTTCCTGCGGTGCGGCTGGATCGGGCACTGCTGCCCGGCATGGTCGCGCAAGGCGCGGGGGTGGTGGTTCACGTCACATCGATCCAGCGCCTTCTGCCGCTGCCCGAGGCGACGACCGCCTATGCTGCCGCCAAGGCTGCGCTGTCGGTGTACAGCAAGAGCCTGTCGAAAGAGGTCTCTCCGAAAGGCGTGCGCGTGGTCCGCGTGGCGCCGGGATGGATCGAGACCGAGGCATCGGTCCGGCTCAGCGAACGCGTGGCCGCCGAGGCCGGCACCGATCTTGACGGGGGACGGCGGATCATCATGGACAGTCTGGGCGGCATCCCGATCGGCCGCCCGTCAATGCCCGCCGAGATTGCCAACCTGATCGCCTTCCTCGCCTCGGACCGCGCCGCGACGATCACCGGCACGGAATACGTCATCGACGGGGGAACGGTGCCGACCGCCTGACGCGGGATGGTGGAGATAGGGAAGTTGTGCAGGCTGCTGCGTCCCGTGACCACGTGCAGGGGCCGGACCGTACGATCCAAGGCTGCCCTCAGGCAGCAGCAAGGCCGAAAGGACATGTTGTGACTAGGCGGCGCATTCGAATGGACCTTTTCCCCGACGGGTTCTTTCCATCCTGCGCCGTTTCCGTCAAATCCGGTCTTGACGGCCAAGACTCATGCCGAGCAGGAATGACAGATGACATCCGATGACGATCCCCGGATCCTGCTTCTGGGGGCAGGGCATGCGAACCTGCTGGCGGTGCGTCTCTTGCGCGCGAAATTGCCGCGGGCCCGCATCACCGTGATCGACGCAGCGGCGCAGGCAAATTATTCGGGGATGTTCCCCGGATATGTCGCCGGTCACTATTCAATCGACGAGATGCGTGTGGACCTCACGCGTTTTTCACGATCGCACGGGATTTCGTTCGTTCAGGGCCGTATCTGCGGGATCGACCCGATCGCCCGGAAGGCAACCCTGCAGGACGGTACGCGGATGTCCTATGACCTTGCGGCTCTGGACGTGGGCAACCATGGCGCCATGCCAGAGATACCGGGATTTTCCGACCACGCCATTCCCATCAAGCCGCTTGACGGGTTCGGCGCGCGGCTGCGGCAAACGCCCGCGACGATCCCCGCAGCCATCATCGGCGGCGGCGTCGCGGGTGCCGAAATAGCCCTTGCCCTGCGCCATCGCGGGGCAAGCCAGGTCACGGTGATCGAGGCGGGATCCGTCGTCGCGCAGGCATTGGGGCTGCGTGCGCGCAGATATCTGGCGGCGGCGCTGCATGGATCTGGTATCCGCGTCGTGACAGAAGCCCGGATTGCGTCGGTCCAGGGCGACGCGGTCGTCCTGTCGAACGGCACACGCATCGCCTCTGGCCTGACAATCGGCATCGCGGGTGCACGCGCGCATGGCTGGATGGGCCTGACCCTTCCCGTGGACCGCGCGGGATTTGTCCGCGTGACCCCGACATTGCAGGTCGAGGGGCACGAGGCGCTGTTTGCCGTCGGTGACTGTGCCGCGATGATGCATGCACCGCGCCCCAAGGCGGGCGTCTTTGCCGTTCGTCAGGCGCCGGTTCTTGCCGCGAACCTTGTCGCCGCGGCATCCGGAAAGCCCATGCGCCGATATGACCCGCAGCAAGATTATCTCAAGATCATCTCGCTGGGGGGCCGAAACGCTTTGGCCGAATGGCGCGGGCTGACCCTTCGTGGGGCGTGGCTGTGGCGATGGAAGGACAGGATCGACCGGCGCTTCATGTCCGAACTTCAGAACTGATCGCAACGCGCCGCATCGGGAAGGATCTGGGCCAGCACCGGATAGTGGTCCGATGGCCATTGCCCGTCTGGCCGCGACCGGACCGCGACAGGCCGATCAGTCAGCCGAGTGGCGCAGTCATGCAAGATATGGTCGATCGCGCCAAACAGGTTCAGGCCGCGGTTGAAGTGAAAGCTTGACCCGCGAGCGGGCGTCAGGACCAGTCCCGCGTCCGTCAGGATGCGGGCGGTCCGGCTGCCCGCCAAGGCGTTCAGATCACCGGCCAGGATGACATGCTCTTGCGCCTTCAGCCATGGTGCGATGCGCGCGGCCACCAGTCTGGCCGATCGCAGGCGATTTCGCGCACTGCGGAAGTCGAAATGGACATTCACGACGCGCAGCCGCTTTCCCGTGCTGCGATCCTGAAACCAGGCCCAGGATGCAAAGGCCGGATAGGATCCGTTGAAGGTCCGCGAATAGATCACGTCGGGTGTGTCCGAGAAGAAGAACCACCCCTGATCAAGCAATTGCAGACGGTCCGTTCGATAGAAGATCGGTTGCGTCGATGGAAATCGCCGCCAGTCACCGCTGGCAGCGACCGAGAAATCCGGCATCGCGGCCTGCAGGTCGTCGCGGGCCAGGTTGACGGCACCGTCATCACCCTGGCGAAAGCTCTCCATTTCCTGAAATGCGATCAGGTCGGCGTCCAGGTCTTGCAGCACCTGTGCCATGGCCGCGCGGCGCCGATGCCAGCCCTCGACCGACCAGGGGCTGTCATGCCGGGCATCAAGAAGAATGTAATGTGTGTTCATCGTCACGATCCGAAGGGCGCCTTCAACGGGCTTCGGAGGTTCCTCGCCTCGTGCGTTCCATGCCATCAGCGCGACGACCAGCAGCGCAAGAAAGGCCGGAAATGCAAGGTATAGGCGCGGGCGCATGGCCCATCAGGCGCAGGAATTCCGTTCATGTCAATTCCGGGCCGACGATCCGCTGTCGTCAGCCCGGCGCACGAATGCCGAACCCGACGGCTGTCAGAGTTGCAGGACGGGTCATCCTGTTGTCCAGCGCGTTGCCGTTTGAGGAATCGCCGCGACAGCTACATCGTCACGATACCGTGGCTGGTGCAGCAATGCCACGCGCCGATACGATGACGGCATCGACATGCCAAGCAGGAGAGCCAACATGCAGCGTCGTTCATTTCTGGCCACGGCAGCGGCCATGTGTGCAATCGGCGGCGCATCTGTCGCCGACGCCCAGCAGGCCACGCGCATCGCCTTTGACAACGCATGGCGTGCAGTCAATTTTCCACGCCTTTCGCCAACCCGGTACGGGCTGGGGGGCGGAACCCTTTCGATTGCGGGGGATGCCAGTTCTTCGCTGATCTACCGGGCGGTGCCAGATGCGGCACGCGGCGCACGGACGGCCCAGTGGGACTGGAGCGTGACGCAAACCGTGCCGCCCACCGATCTGGCTCGCAAGGGCGGCGATGACAGAAACATCTCGGTTTATTTCGTGTTCATGCCGCGACAGGCGGCGGGCCGATTGTCACCGGACACGTCTCCGCAGCGACTGCTGTCCAATCGTTCGGCGCGCACACTGATATATGTCTGGGGCGGCAGTCATCGCGAACGCGCGATGATTGCCAGCCCCTATCTGCGCGGCCGCGGTTTCACGATCGCGCTGCGGCCTGCAGGCACCGGCACGGGTCGGGCGCAGGTCGATCTGGCCAGCGATCATGCCGCGGCATTCGGCACCGAACCCGAACTTCTGGTCGGGCTGGCGGTTTCGGCCGACAGCGATGACACGGACAGTCAGCTGCGCGCCAGTGTGTCGAACCTGATCCTCGGCTAGGTCAGCGCGACCACCGGCCCGCCCGCAGCGTCTGCATCCTGCCGGTCGTGGGTCACCAGCAATGCCGGAATGCGGCTGCGGCGGATCGTCGCCAGCACAAATTCCCGGATGTCGTGGCGACGCCCTGGATCAAGCGCTGAAAACGGTTCGTCCAGCAGCACTGCCTTGGGATCTGCCAGCAGGGTGCGCATCAACGCCGCCCGCGCGCGCTGCCCGCCCGACAGCGTGGCCGGGTCGCGCGCGCCCATCCCGTCCAGCCCGGCCTGCGCCAGCGCTTCTGCCACCGCCATGCGCCGCGCAAGACGGCCCCGGATGGCCGGCGACAGGCCGAACGCAAGGTTGTCGGCCACCGACAGATGCGGGAACAGAACCGCCTGCTGGAACATGACGCCGATGCCGCGCGCCTCGGCCGGCAGGTCCGTCACGTCGCGGCCGTCCAGAAAAACCCTCCCTGTCACGTGAAAACCCGGCGACAGATGACCTCCGATCGCGTCCAGAAGCGTCGATTTTCCCGCTCCGGACGGGCCTGTGACCGTGGCCACCTCGCCCGCGACGACGGTCAGATCCAACCCCGCGAACAGCGTCGCACCATCCGGTGCCCGCACCGACAATCTGCTCAGCTTCAGGCTCAACTTGCCTCTCCTTTCAGGGCGCGCCGGTTGCGGTGGATCACAGCGGGCAATATCAGGGCCGCCAGATAAACCAACCACGGCAGGCCCGCCTGCAGGGTCGCGTGAACTGCGGCCACCCGCCTGTCGGACCCGGAGGACAGGGCAACGGCCTCGGTGGTCAGGGTGGCAACCCTGCCGCCGCCCAGAAACATGGTCGGCAGGTATTGTGCGATCGATACCGCGAATCCCAAGGCCGCAGCCAGCATCAGCGGCGCCAGCAGCACAGGCAGCTTGACCCTCAGCAGCCTGCGCCACGGCCCTGCGCCAAGGGCTGCGGCGGTGCGCTGCATGCGCGGGTCCAGCGCGGCCCATGGCCCTGCAAGCGCGATCATCACATAGGGAAACACGAACAGGACATGCCCCCAGACGACCGCGATCATCGGCGCCATTTCCAGGCGCAGCAACAGGCCTGACAGCCCGATCAGCACCGAAAGTTGAGGCAGCAGCAGGGGCAACGCCACCGCTGCGCGCATCCAGCCGCGCAGGCCATGCCGGCCAGCCCGGTCGCCGCCCTCAAGCCAGCCGATCGCCAGGATCAGCGCGATCCCGCTTGACGCCAGCGCGATGAAGAAAGCCGTCTGCGCCGCGGACAGCCATCCCGCTCGACCCTGCCAGGCGGCCATCGACAATCGCTGGGGCCACGGATCGGGCCAGCGCCATGTGAACGTGACCGACCAAAGCGCCAGTACCGCAAGCGACAGCACCACAAGAAACAGCAACCCCGCCAGCAAGAGAGCGGGCACCGCCAGCCAGGCGTCAAGCCCGCGCAGCCGCACCCCCCGGCGCATCGCAGCCCGCGCGAAGATGCCGGCAACCGAAGCCCCCGCCCATAGCAGGCCCATGGCCATCGCGGTCAGACCCAATTGCAGCAGGGCGCCGGACGAGGCGGGCAGCATCGCGCGCAAATCTGGGTCGGCGAACAGACGCGCCACCATGACCGACAGCGTCGGCGGGTTCGACGGCCCCAGGATCAGTGCCGTGTCCACGACCGACATCGAAAAGGCCAGCACGGCCATCACCGGCAACCGGATCAGCGGCCACAGTTGCGGCACCAGTACCCACAGCCAGACCGCCGCACGTCCATATCCAAGGGCTCGTCCCGCGGCCATCTGCTCGCGCATCGCGATCTGTGTCGAGGCACCAAGCAGGATGACGATCAGGAACGGAACCTCTTTCAGGACCAGGCCCAGGATCAGCGCCAGCCCCCACGGGTCCCCCACGGTCGCCAGTTCAGGCGGGCGATCCCAGCCCAGCCCCACGGCCAGCCCCCGCGCGATCCAGCCCGATGGCGCGATCACGAAAGCAAGCCCGATGGCCAGCGCAGCATGCGGGGCAGCCAGCAGCGGTGCCAAAACGCGCCGCAGCCATGACACCCGATCCTGCAACGCCGCCACCGCGCCGAACGCCAGCCCCATGGAAATCATCGTCGCGGCCACCCCCGTCCACAACGACACCGCAACCGCGCGCCAGAGGCCCGGTTGTCCCAGCAGCGTGCGCCAGGCGTCAAGATCCGGTCCCCGCGCACCCAGCAAAGCCATGTGCCCGAAGCCCGCCAGCGCGCTGTGGACCACACCGATCATCACCGGCAAGATTACCGCAATGGCGATCGCCGCGCCGCTGATCCCGCGCAGAGAGATCACCGCGTATAGCGGTCTTGCCATGCTGCGGTCAGCCGCGTCATCCAATCGGGGTGCGGTTCCGCCAGAACGGCCCCCAGATCCGACAGCGCAGGCAACGCGGGCGCGGTCGGAAGGGCCGCGAACGCGGCCTGACCCGTGGCATCCAGCTTCGCCGGATCCAGAACCGAGAACGACCCCAAGACTTCGATATTCTGCATTCGTGCCTGCGTGGCGGGCGCCAGCAGGGCATCAGCCACGACCTTTGCCCCGGCCTTGTGCGCGGCGTTGACGGGAATTGCGACGAAGCTGACATTACCGATGCTGCCCGCCTGGGGCACATGCACGCGCACCGTTTCGGGCAACAGTCCATCAGCGATTGCCGCTGCGGCAGAGGCCGGATCGAAGGACATGGTCATGTCTATCTCTCCGTCATTCAGCAGCTGCTGCTGGATGCTTTCGTTTTCCGGGAAGGACCGCCCATCGCGCCACAGGTTCGGGCGCAGCGCATCGTACCAGTGCCACAAGGGCACGGTCGCCTTTGCAAAGCTGTCATCGGTGGGCGGGACAGACAGATCGGTATCGTCGGGTGCCAGCTCGATCAGCGCTTGTTTCAGGAAGGTCGCGCCCATGAAGTTGGCTGGGTCGGGATGGGTGATGCGGCCGGGATGCGCCGCGGCCCAATCCAGCCAGCCCGCCATGTCCGCGGGCGGCGCGGCAATGCGGGCACTGTCATAGTTGAAGACGAACTTCGCCAGTCGCCACGGGCTTTCCAGCCCCTCGACCGGGACCGTGAAATCGACGGTGTTGGCCGAGCCCTCGGACAGGTCCAGCCACTGCGCGTTGGGCAGATTCGCCACGAACGGGCCGTGCAGCAATCCCTGATCCTTCATGGCCAGGAAATTCGGCCCGTTCAGCCAGATCAGATCGACCGATCCGCCGGTCTTCTCACGCCCCGCGGCCCGTTCGGCCAGAACGCGCGCCACGGCGTCGGCGGTATCGGCAATCCGGACATGCTGCAGCGTCACCCCGTGCCGCTCCAGAACCTCGTCGCCCACCGACGCAATGAAATCATTGGTGCGCTGGTCCCCGCCCCAGGCATGGAAGAAGACGGTCTGGCCCCGAGCCTCGTCCAGCGTCTCTTCCCATGTCTGCGACAGGACGGGGGTCACGCTCAGCATCAGCGCGGCGGCGGTCAGGATGGGGTTCATCAAAGTCTCCGGTCCTATTGAAGTCAGTGGAAGGCGGTCCAGCCCTGATGCCAGCGCAGGATGGTGGTCACACCGCAGGCTGCGGCAAAGATCCACGCCAGCGTCGGGAAGGATGCGGGAAACAGGCACATGGCCAGAAACAGCATGATCGTTTCGAATCCCTCGGTCAGCCCGCCAAGATAATAGATGCCTTTCGTGCGAAAGCCTGTTGCCTGATCGCCGCGCTTGGCGGCGATCGCGGCGAAGGCCAGAAAGGATGATCCGGTGCCGACAAAGGCCGCGATCAGCACCGCGGCGGGCAACCCGTTCTCGGTCGGGTCGTGCAGCGCGAAGCCCACGGGGACCAGTGCGTAGAAGACGAAATCCAGCGCGATGTCCAGAAATGCGCCGCGGTCGGTCGGTCCATGGATGCGCGCCACGGCCCCGTCCAGCCCGTCCATGATCCGGTTGGCGGCAATCAGGGCAAGCGCGGCCGACCACCAGCCAAAGGCCAGCGCCGGTATCGCCAGCAGGCCGATCGCAAAACCCGCGACGCTGAGTGTATCGGCCGTGACGCCGCGCGCCGCCAGCAATACCGCAGGTGGGCGCAGGACGGCGTGTTGCAGGGGTTGCAGTCGCGCGTCGATCATCCGCGCCTCCAATCGTGGAACCGTTCGACGATTGTCAGCAGGCGGGGGTTCACATGCGCCCGTCGCCAGTTGCCGGCGACGGCCTTGTTCGCTTCGGCCCAGGTCGGATAGATGTGGATGGTGCCCAGCAACTTGTTCAGCCCCAGCCCGTGTTTCATGGCAAGGACAAACTCGGCGATCAGATCACCGGCATGATCCCCGACGATGGTGACCCCCAGGATACGATCCTTGTCCGGAGCGGTCAGAACCTTGACAAAACCATGCGCCGCACCGTCGGTGATCGCACGATCCAGTTCAGCCAGATCATAGCGCGTGACCTCGACAGGGATTCCCTTGTCCTTCGCCTCGGTCTCGGACAGTCCGACACGCGCCACTTCGGGGTCTGTGAATGTCGCCCATGGGATCACCCGGTAGTCGGCCTTGAACTTCCGGAAGGCGCCGAACAGCGCGTTGACGCTGGCGAACCAGGCCTGGTGCGACGCGGTATGCGTGAACTGGAACGGTCCCGCGACATCGCCTGCGGCCAGGATGTTGGGAAACCGCGTTTCAAGATAGTCATTCGTTTCGACCGTCCGGTCACTGATGATGCCCAGTTCTTCAAGACCGAACCCTTCCAGGCGCGCGCTGCGACCCACCGCCACGATGATCTGGTCGAAGGCAATGCGGCGGGCGGTGCCGTCATGCTCGACCTCGATCCACTTCTCGCCGGTCTCGTCCACGCCGCATGCCATGGCCTTGTGCCCGGTCAGCACCGACACCCCGTCGGCTTGGGTCGAGGCGGTGACCAGTGCCGAGGCGTCGGGGTCTTCGCGCATCATCAGCCGGGGGGCCATTTCGACCTGGGTCACGCCCGAGCCGATCCGCGCGAAAGCCTGTGCCAGTTCGCATCCGATGGGCCCGCCCCCCAGGACCACCAGACGACGCGGTGCATGGTCGTGGCCCTGAAGCCTTGTCCAAAGATCGTCCGAGGTCAGCGGGTCGACAAGTTCAAGGCCCGGCAGCGGCGGGATGAACGGGCGCGCGCCGGTTGCGATGATGATCGCGCGCGTGGTCAGACGCTGGCGGTTACCTGCCGCATCGGAAATCTCGACCGTCCACGGATCGATCAGGCGGGCATGGCCCTTTCGGACATCGACGCCCAGCCCTGTATAGCGTTCGACGCTGTCATGCGGGGCGATGTCGGCGATGATGCGCTGGATGCGATCCATCACCGACCGGAACGGAATGTCGGGGGCCATGTCGGTCAAGCCGTATTGCCCTGCCTGGCGCATCTGGTGCGCCAAGGTCGCGCTGCGGATCAGCGCCTTGGACGGCACGCAGCCATAGTTGAGGCAGTCGCCCCCCATTTCGCTGGCCTCGATCAATGTCACCTTCGCCTTTGTTGCCGCGCCGATATAGGCCGCGACAAGTCCTGCGGAGCCTGCGCCGATCACCACCAGATTGCGGTCGAACCGCTTGGGCCGCGTCCAGCCGGCATAGACGCGCCTGCGCTTCCACAGGCCCAGAACGGCACGGGCGATCCACGGAAACCCCGCCAGCAGGGCAAACGACGCCAGCAGCGGGGGCGAGACGATGCCGGACAGGCTGTCCAGGGCCGCGAGTTGCGTCCCGGCGTTCACATAGACCGCCGTGCCGGCAAGCATGCCAACCTGGCTGACCCAGAAGAATGTCCATGCGCGGATCGGCGTCAGCCCCATCAGCAGGTTCACCGCAAAGAACGGCACCACCGGGATCAGCCGCAGCGAGAACAGATAGAAGGCACCGTCGCGCGCCAGTCCGGCCTCGATCCCCTCGGCCCGCGCGCCCAACCGCGCCCGAACCCAGTCTCGCAGCAGATAGCGCGATGCCAGAAACGCAAGCGTCGCGCCGATAGCCGAGGCAAACGACACGATCAGCAGACCGGTCCAGAACCCGAAAAGCGCCCCTGCCGACAGCGTCAGCCAGACGGCAATCGGCAGGGACAGCGCGGTCACCGCGACATAGACCGCCAGAAACAGGGCTGCGACGACGAATGGACGGCTCTGCTGGACCTCTCGGATCGCGGCCAGACGGTCGCGCAAGGACTGCAGGTCGATGTCCTGACCGGAAATCAGCCACAGCGCAGCGACGATCAGCCCCGCGAGGGCAATCAGCAAGACGGGTTTCTTCACATCGATTCCTTCATGTCGTTCCGGGCCGGACCTTGGGCAGCGCTACCTATAAGGTCTGCAAACAGATCATGTTTGTTACAAGGCGACGCCGGAATCGGGTTCACGACCGCGTGATTCGTTTCGCAGCGCCATCACGGCCGTCACCGCAGCCGCGCCGACAGGCGACAACATCTCCGGCTTCTGGCCGGACCGCGCGCGCAGGACGATGCCGCGTGCCACGGCTGCGACCAACGATGCCGCAACAGAGGCGGGGCAGTCCCCTTCTCTCGGCCATCCATCCGCCTCAAGCCGAATGGTGATGCGCGCCTCCAGTGCGTCAAAGCGGCGGTCACGCTCCTCCTGGAACGTGGCGGTCGTAACCGCCGCGTCGGCCAGAACAGAAGATATCAGGCACCCCGGCGTTGCACTGTCGCCGCTGGCCAGATGCACGACCTGATCGAAGAACGCCGACAGGTCGTCGGCAAGCGATCCCCTTGGCCCCAGCGCCTCGACAACGGGGCGAAGTCGGGTATCTGAGTAGTGCGAAATCGTGGCCAGAAACAGCCCTTCCTTGTCACCAAACAGATGATAGAGGCTGGTTCGCGGCATGTTCATCTTGCGACATAGCAGGTCGATCGGTGCTTGATCATATCCACGTGCCCAGAACACGCGCATTGCTGCTTCCAGCGCGGCAGCGTCGTCGAACCCGCGCGGACGGCCACGCGGGCGGGAGGTAGAAGGAGTTGAGGGCATCGGCTTCTCGCTTTTCGAAACGTCAGTTCTGAATATCGGAAAAACCGGGGAAAAGGAAAGCAAGCCTCAGGCATTGGCCCATCGCTTGGCGATTGCATGCGCAAGCGCACGAAGATCGGTAGCCACCACATCCGGCTGCGG
This sequence comes from Paracoccus sp. R12_2, assembly GCF_017744015.1. Taxonomy (GTDB): domain Bacteria; phylum Pseudomonadota; class Alphaproteobacteria; order Rhodobacterales; family Rhodobacteraceae; genus Paracoccus. Next base: position 66,119 of record NZ_JAGHRA010000008.1, on the reverse strand, counting down.
TACATCCGGAAGGATCAGCGGCGCGTTCACTCCATGAGTGACCAACGCCCCCTTTCCACCCAGGGCCTGCATCCCGATCGTGTCCCAGACATGACACGCCACGAGGCACAGATCGCGCGGCGGGATGACAAGCGCATCAGCGACCAGCTGATAGGTTTGCGGCGCGGGCTTGAAACGACCTGTTGGTTGGACGCTGAAGCTTGCCTCGAAATATCCGGCCAATCCCGCCCGATGCAGCGGCGACTGCCGTTCGGACGGAGGTGAGTTGGTCAGCGTCACCATACGGAACCCCTGCTGCTGCAGATAATTCAGCGCATAGGCGGCGTCCGGATGCGCGGGCATCGTGCCGATCGCCTGCCGCAAGGCATCGGCATGGGCATCGGTTATGATCATGCCCCGAATGTCGCCGGTCATGCGCAGGACTGCCCCGGCCAATGTGCCGAAATCGCTGCGAAGGCCGGAAATCGTCAGGGTTTGCGAGTAGAGGATCAGTTGCGCGAACCAGTCCCGCATGACCGTCGGGTCGCCAAATATCTTGTCGAAAAATGGACGCAGGTGATCCAGATCAAGAAGAGTCTCATTGACGTCGAACACCAGAATGGGGCGTGCGGGCATGGTCGTGATCCTTGGCTCGGGTCTTTTTGAAACTATTCGTTCTTAAATTCGTTCCCTGCCGACCAGACCGGAAAACCCGGCTCGCAGAAAGGAACAGGTTTCACCATGACCCACACGACCCCGATGCCCGCCACCGCAGCCCCCGCCATTGATGCCAAATTGGCGGATGGCGCCGCCTTTACCCTTCCCTCCGCGCCGGACGGAGGCATGAGAGTGGTCTTTTTCTATCGCGGGGTTCACTGCCCCATCTGCAAGACCCAGATCGAGGAGCTGGCGAGCAGCGAGGATGAATTGCGCGCCGCTGGATTGACGGTCGCGGCTGTATCAATGGACGATCGTGACCGTTTTGCCCGGCAGGTCAAGGAATGGGATCTGGGCGGACTTACCGTCGGCCATGCCCTGACCGAGGCGTCGGCGCGCGACTGGGGCCTGTATCTTTCGGACAAGGCCAAGGACGCCGAGCCGGACCGCTTTGCCGAACCCGGTATCGCCGTCCTGAAAGCAGATGACAGCATTTATGCGATGTTCCTGCAGAATACTCCGGTCGGGCGGCCACGCTTGGACGATCTGCTGCAGGGATTGGGCTTCGTCATGAAGAACGACTATCCGGTCCGCGGTACGGCATGAACCGGCAGGGCCGTCGGTCCGATGCGATCAGCGGCCCAGCATCCACGTCCCGTCCGGGTGAAAAGCGTGAAAGGCGAAGGCGAAGGGGATGTCATGCACCACGTCGCGCCCGGCGGCGTCCTGCACGCGGACGTTGCCCACCTCGCGCCCGGACGAGATTTCACTTCTGTCCAGCGCCGATGCCTGCCCCGCCTGCCAAGTCAGGACCACGCCGCCTTCCTCGATCCGGCCGGCGCGGGCCAGCCGCGTCAGCGGCCACGCTCGATCGCCCACCCGCACGACCCGCTCCAGCGGGGGAATGCCATGAGGCGGGTCTTCGCCAGAGTAGAGCATCGGCCGACCCGTATCGTATCTTGCATAGGGATTGCTGCCATAGGCCCGGCGCCAGTTCGGCTGATCCATTACCAAACCATCCGGATGAGCCTGCCGGAACGCGCGCCAGCTTATCATTACCGCAGGAAGCTGTCGCAGCCTTCGACCTTCCAACCGACCGACGATTGCAAGCCCCAGTGCCTGCTGCCACCAGCTTTCCGTTGCGCGGTCAAACATGATCATGTCCGAATGGCGCAGCAGCCCCGACACACCGAACGAAAGCACCTGTCCCTCAACGCGCGGATCGAAGACCATACCTGTGTTGCACAGCGGACAGAAGGTCACCAACACCGGCTGATTGCCGATCTCATCATTCACGATCTCGTGCCACATCAGATAGCGGATCGGATACGCGCGCACGGGCTGACCCGCCAGATGCACCGCCATGACCGGTTCCCGATCCGACAACCGGGTTTCCGAGGCCGCCGAATGGAAAGCGGGACGCGACAGGGCGGGAATGCCGTCCTTTGCCGGTCCTCCCGACACCACCTCGGACAGGTCAATTCCACTGCGCGAGAAATCGGTCTGCGGCCAAGCCTGTCTCAACGCGGTATCCTGAGCGTAGGCCGGCAATCCGACTGCAAACGCCAAGAGGATCAGCAATCGCCATAAGAATAAGTTATCGGCCGAAATCATGTATAGACGCTGTCTCAGCATGTTGCTGTTCCCCGCTGGTCTGTGGCTTCGGAACTCAGAGGTGCATGTCTCGATCCGGCACGACCACGTTACGGCGATCGCGCATTCGTGAAGGTTCATCCCCCGGAAGATCTGCGTAGCAAGAACCTTTGCACGCCGATCCTATTGCACCGAGACATGGCCCTGGCGTCATCCACCTTCAAAGTATGGAGGTTCTGACCGTTTCTGTGGACTGACTTGAACCGGCATAGCTGCCACGAGATCAGCGATGCGAATGCCGGAAGGGATGGTTGCAGCGAGAAAGCCCGACAACTTGAACCGCATTTAATTTCGACGTATCATGAAGTATGGATAACATTCAAACACTGACCGCGCTGTCAGCGCTTGCCCAAGACACGCGGCTGGACGTGTTCCGCCTTCTTGTAAAAGCCGGTCCCGAGGGTCTGGCCGCAGGCGAGATCGCGACAACTTTGGACATTCGGCCGAACACCCTGTCGAACAACCTCAACATCCTGTCCGCGGCGGGTCTGGTGCGATCCGCGCGCGAGGGGCGCTCGATCCGCTACTTCGCCCGGATGGAGACGATGCGAGCACTGCTGGCCTTCCTGCTGGAAGACTGCTGCGGTGGGCGGTCCGAACTGTGCCAGCCGGTTCTGGACCAGATCGCCTGTGAATGCTGACCTCAGCCGGACCAAAACGACCGAAAGCCGAACCACGATGAGTGACATGACACGACACCCGGCCAGTCCGTTGGGCGCCTTCGAACGCTGGTTGACCCTGTGGGTTGGGCTGGCCATGATCGCGGGGCTTGCCCTGGGCGTTCTGGCGCCGGGGTTGGTTCAGGCCGTCGCGATGGCCGAAGTGGCTTCGATCAACCTTGTCGTCGCCGTGCTGATCTGGGCGATGGTCTATCCGATGATGGTCAATGTCGACTTCGGCGCCGTGGCCGGTGTTGCGCGACAGCCCAAGGGCCTGCTGATCACCTTGACCGTCAACTGGCTGATCAAGCCCTTCACCATGGCGCTGCTGGCGGTCCTTTTCTTCGACCATGTGTTCGCCCCGTGGATCGCGCCCCAGGATGCACAACAATACATTGCCGGCCTGATTTTGCTAGGCGCAGCGCCCTGCACGGCCATGGTCTTCGTCTGGTCGCAGCTGACCCGCGGTGACGCGACCTACACGCTGGTGCAGGTCTCGGTGAACGACATCATCATGGTGGTTGCCTTCGCGCCCATCGTGGCGCTGCTTCTGGGCGTGACCGAGGTCGTGGTGCCGTGGCAGACGCTGGTGCTGGCGACCGTCCTCTATGTCGTGCTGCCGCTGGCGGCGGGGTTGCTGACGCGCCGCGCGCTTGGAAGCCCCGCCCGGATCAAGGTATTTTCGGCGCAGGTGAAACCCTGGTCCATGATCGGGCTGATCGCCACGGTGGCGATCCTGTTCGGACTGCAGGGGCAGACGATCCTTGATCGACCAGTCATCATCGCTCTGATCGCGGTGCCGATCCTGATCCAAAGCTACCTGATCTTCGCCATCGGCTACGGCGCGGCCTGGCTGATGCGCGTGCCGCACCGGATCGCGGCGCCCTGCGCGATGATCGGCACGTCGAATTTCTTCGAACTGGCGGTCGCCGTCGCCATCAGCCTTTTCGGGCTGAACTCGGGTGCGGCGTTGGCGACGGTGGTCGGCGTGCTGGTCGAGGTGCCGGTCATGCTGTCCCTGGTCGCCTTTGCCAACCGCACCCGCGCCCGTTTCCCGACGGAGACCACAAGATGACCGACGACCTGCCCGCGCTGGACCGCGGCCTGATGCCCGGCGGCCTCGTTCTGCCCGAAACGACGGAACCCGGCCATCCGCCGCGCATCCTGATCCTCTATGGCTCGCTGCGCGAACGCAGCTTCTCGCGCCTCGCGGCCGAGGAGGCGGGGCGGATCCTGACCCATCTTGGGGCCGAGGTGCGGTTTTTTCATCCTTCGGGCCTGCCCTTGGTCGATGACGGCACCGATGCTGGCCACCCCAAGGTGCGCGAACTGCGCGAGCTGGTCGCCTGGTCCGAAGGGATGCTCTGGTCCAGCCCCGAGCGGCACGGAGCGATGACCGGGTTGATGAAAACCCAGATCGACTGGATCCCCTTGTCCGACGGCGCGGTGCGCCCGACGCAGGGCAAGACCCTGGCCGTGATGCAGGTCTCGGGCGGGTCGCAAAGCTTCAATGCCGTCAACCAGATGCGCGTGCTGGGCCGCTGGATGCGGATGCTGACCATCCCCAACCAATCCTCGGTTCCGAAGGCTTTCCAGGAATTCGACGAGGCCGGGCGGATGCGCCCCTCTCCCCTGTATGACCGAATCGTGGACGTGATGGAGGAACTGATCCGCTTCACCCTGCTGACTCGCGGCAAGGCGGGCTGGCTGGCCGACCGTTATTCCGAACGCAAGGAAAGCGCGGCAGATCTTATCGCGCGGGTGAACCTGTCACAGGCGACCTGAGCGCGGCGGGGCGGTCATCACCGCGTCATGAAAACTTCACTGGACTGCATCATGATTTCCTTTATTCCGGAATTATGGAAACGAATCGTGCCGCCGAATCCTTTGCAACCCTCGGCCATCCCGGCCGCCTTGCCGTCTTTCGGCTGCTGATGCGCTTTGCCCCGCGCGGGGTGCGTCCGACCGAGATCGCGCAGGCCCTGGGGCTGAAACCGAACACGCTGTCCCATCACCTGTCGGACCTGACGGGCTGCGGGCTGGCACGGGTGCGACGCGACGGTCGGTTCCTGCTTTACTCGGTCGATCTGGACCGGACCGAGGCATTGCTTGGCTATCTGGCGCTGGATCTGGGACGGGCGCGGCCCGACCTGCTTGCGCCCATCACAAAGGAAAGACCCATGTCAGAGATATTCAATGTCCTGTTCATCTGCTCGGGCAATTCCGCCCGCTCGATCTTTGCCGAGGCGCTTTTGCGCGATCTGGGCGGCGCGCATTTTGCCGCCTATTCAGCGGGCACCCGCCCCGGCACCCAACTGAATCCCTTTGCGCTGGAGGTGTTGGAACGCAACGGCCACGACGTCAGCCGCATGCGGTCCAAGCACCTGTCCGAATTCCAGTCCGAGGACGCGCCGCGCATGGATTTCGTCTTTACCGTCTGCGACACGGCGGCGGCCGAGGAATGCCCGCCATGGCCCGGCCAGCCAATCACCGGCCATTGGGGCCTGCCCGACCCGGTCAAGGCCCAGGGGACCGACGCCGAAAAGGCACTGGTCTTTGCCCAGACCTATGGTGCGTTGCGCCGCCGGATCGAGGCCTTCGTGGCCCTGCCGATGGCCAGCCTTGACCGTATCTCGCTGCAGAATCGCGTCGATGCCATCGACACTGACGCCAAGGACTGACCCATGACGCGCATCGCCATCAACGGCCTCGGCCGCATCGGCAAGCTGGCGCTGCGGCGCCTGATCGACGAAGGCATGGGCGCACAGATCGTCCTGCTGAACGACCTGGCGGGGGATGCCGAACAGCATGCCCTGCTGATGGAGTTCGACAGCGTCCATGGCCGCTGGCCCGTCCCCGTCAGCGCCGATGGCGATGCACTGATCCTGGACGGGCACCGCATCCCGTTGATGCGCGCGCGCACGATCGAGGCACTGCCGCTGGAGGGCGTCGATCTGGTCATCGACGCCACCGGCACCTTCAAGACCGAGGCGAAGATCGCCCCCTATTTCGCCGCCGGTGTCCGCAAGGTCGTGGTCAGCGCCCCGGTCAAGGACGGGGGCGCGCTGAACCTGGTCTATGGCGTCAACCACGACCTTTACGATGGCAGCCAGCGCATCGTGACTGCGGCCAGTTGCACGACAAATTGCCTGGCTCCGGTGGTCAAGGTCATCCACGAAGCCCTGGGAATCCGCCACGGCTCGATCACGACGATCCATGATGTGACCAACACCCAGACCATCGTGGACCGCCCGGCCAAGGATATGCGCCGCGCCAGATCGGCACTTGCGAACCTGATCCCCACGACCACGGGCAGCGCGACCGCGATCACGCTGATCTATCCCGAGCTGAAGGGCCGCCTGAACGGCCACGCTATCCGGGTCCCCTTGTTGAATGCCTCGCTGACCGATTGCGTCTTCGAGGTGGCGCGCGAGACCACCTCGGACGAGGTGAACGCGCTGCTGCAAGCTGCCGCCGAAGGGCCTTTGGCGGGAATCCTCGGCTATGAGACGCGGCCCCTCGTCTCGACCGATTATGTCAACGATCCGCGCAGTGGAATCGTGGATGCGGGATCGACCATGGTCGTGAATGGCACGCAGGTGAAGATCTACGCCTGGTACGACAATGAATGGGGCTACGCTTGCCGCCTGGTCGACATCGCCCGCATGGTCGCGGAGCGGATGGCATGAATGGACTTCGCGCCTATGCCGCCGTAACCGCAGCCTACTGGGCCTTCATGCTGTCGGACGGCGCACTGCGCATGCTTGTCTTGCTGCATTTCAACGGACTCGGCTTCTCGCCGGTGCAGCTGGCCTATCTGTTCCTGCTCTACGAGGTCGCGGGGATCGTGACCAACCTGACGGCGGGATGGCTGGCCGCGCGCTTCGGGCTTGCCTCGACGCTGTACGCGGGGCTGGGCATCCAGATCGTGGCGCTGGCGGCGCTGGCGCAGCTGGACCCGGGCTGGACGGTGGGCGCGTCGGTGATGTTCGTCATGGCGGTGCAGGGCGCGTCGGGGGTCGCCAAGGACCTGGCCAAGATGTCGTCGAAATCGGCGGTGAAGGTGCTGGCACCGGCCGATGGCGGCCTTTTCCGCTGGGTCGCGACGCTGACCGGGTCCAAGAACGCGATCAAGGGCCTTGGCTTCTTTCTTGGCGCGGCGCTTTTGGCACTTGCGGGGTTTCAGGCGGCGGTCTGGGCGATGGCAGCCGTCCTGGCCGTCATTCTGCTGGCGGTCGCGCTGTTCCTGCCGCCGGGCCTGCCCGGTCGGATGAAGGGGGCGGACAGCTGGTCCGGCTGGCGTTCGACGGACCAGCGGGTGAACCGGCTGTCGCTGGCGCGCATGTTCCTTTTCGGCGCACGGGACGTGTGGTTCGTCGTAGGCATCCCGATCTATTTCCAGGCGGTCCTGTCGGATGGCACCGCCGAGGGTCGGCGCGAGGCCTTTTTCCTGGTTGGCGGCTTCATGGCCGTCTGGATCATTCTCTACGGTGCGGTGCAGGCAGCGGCGCCCCGCATCGTCGGCGGGTCGAACCGCCCCGAGGACGCGGTGACTCGCGATGCAATCCGGTGGGCCGGACGCCTGGTGCCGATCCCCTTCGCGCTGGCCCTGGCGGTGCTGGTCGCCGGCGATCCCGCGCCCTGGCTGACGGGGCTGCTGGTTCTTGGGCTTCTGGGCTTCGGCTATGTCTTCGCGATAAATTCCTCGGTCCATTCCTACCTGATACTGGCATTCGGTCAGGCCGAGCGGATCACGCGCGATGTGGGCTTCTACTACATGGCCAACGCGGCGGGACGCCTGATCGGCACGCTGCTGTCGGGGATCAGCTATCAGCTTGGCGGACTGCCCCTGTGTCTGTCCACCGCCGGGATCATGGCCGCGGCCAGTTGGTGGGCGATGACGCGGGTGAGCCATTCATCGGCAGAGTAGACAGCAACCAAGACGGTAACGTCGCCGCATTTCGCCACTCTGATGGAATGCGGGGGCTAACCAGAATGGACCCAAACCAGGCCTGTCGCCCGACGCTTCAAGGGCTTGGAACATCGCGACCGGCGCAGCCGCGCATCGCAACGCCCGGCGAAACATCACGATTTACAGGGGCGGACCGCATCAGCCCCTGCAATCTCTGCCATCACCGGCAGACAGACTGCAACCGCCGGGACGCCAGCCCGGTCAGATGGGTTGACGGCAGGATTGCAGGTTTCGGTTCACGCTGCGGTCCAGGAAGCTGATCTGCCGGTAATGTCGCGGCGGGTCCGCCCTGACATAGCGTTGCAGATCGTCTGACGCTGCCTCCAGAACCGTTCCGGAACAGCGACAATAGGCACGCGTTTCGTTCATGATCATGCCATCATCCAGCGCGCGGATGCAGATATCGGCCATGCTTTGGGCCGCTGCCGGAATGTCTTTCGCCGGATCTCGGACATAAAGACGGATGTTCTCGAACATCGTGCGAAGTTCCGGCCCGGTGCAGTTCAGATCATTCAGCAGGATCTGCGCATCGCCATCGGCCATCAGCATGATTTCATCGCGCCGCATCGCCTCTGCAACCGCCGGGCCAGGATCCGCAAGCGTCTGCAGCCCCTGCAGAAGATTTTGCAGTCCCTGCGCAACCATCTGATCCCGACTGCCGGTCAGCGCGTCAAGATCGGTGAACTGCCCCGCGATCAGGCGCGGAAGGTCAGAGGGAAGCGCAGCGGGGCAATAGGTGTTGAAGGTCCCGGTCAACTGCTGAAGATAGATCATCGTCGTATCGCGATCGGCCCGATATGGCACCATTCGGTCGCCGTTCAGAAACGCTGTCAGCAATGCATTGTTGCGCAACCCGGCCGGGCCCCCTTCGGACAGGGCGGGGTCGGCTTGCGGCACGGTGTGTTCGGCGGGCAGGCCGGCGACGGCCGCGGCCAGCAGATCACCTGCCTTCCTGTCATAGAGAGGCCAGAGACCTTGCGCCTCCGACACCTCAAGGCCAGAGATTTCCTGAAAGACCGGGCGAAGCCCGGCGATCTCGGCGACCCCGTCAAGCCGATCCCGAAGCATTTGCAACGCGTCCTGTTTCCTGCGCGCGGCCTGTTCGGCAAGTGCGTCCAGCCGACTTGCGATGGCGGGATAGACACGCAGATCGGCCGCCCCGGCGGCGGCGGCATCGTCGATGGTGCCTGCCACCTCGGCCGCGCGGGGTTGCAGCCGGTCGCGCCATGCGTCCCGCGTTTGCGCGGGCGCTGTCGCAAGGATCTGCTCGGCCCGTGACAGGGCCGCAAGGCCTGAGGGTTCCCGACCCTCGGCCAGGGCCGTCAGCCAGGCCTCGTTTTCCGATTGTTGGGCCTCGTCCTGGCGGGCCGCGATGCGATCCGCGACACGCGCCCGATCGCCTGCGGTCAGGTTCGACAAGGTTTCGCTTTCGGCGCGAAGGGCCTTGAGGGCCGGGCTCATGCGGTCATCGACGGGCAAAGCCGCGATCCGATCCAGCAGCGGCGCAAGCGCGGCGCTGTCCCGTTGCGCCAGCGAGACGGCGGCGCGGAACCGCTGCGCGTCGCTTGCGAAAACATCGCTGTTCCGGTCAAGGCCGAACGCGGCATTGATCACCTTCGAAAAGAACGGGAAATCCTGTCGAAGGTCACGACATTCATCCCTCAGGGGTGCCAACAGCGCCTGGCCCACCTGAGGAGAGGCGCGCAGGCGGTCATAGGGCAGACCCATGAAGGGCGTGAACTTGTCATCCGCAAAAAGCGCCGGCCAACTGGCGAAATCCTTGTCGTGAGACATATTGGCTTCGTCGGGCTGCAACTGTGCCGCCCATCTCCGCATGGACGTGCAAAGGGCGGCGGGCGGTGCCGCGCGAAGCTGGTCTTCACCCATGGCGACGAAGGCAACGTCTTGTTGACCGTCACCCGGCGTGACGGTCAAGGGCAAGGGCGTTTCGGCCAATGCCAGCGTGACCGGCTGGCAAAGATCGCCTGCGAACCGGACATGCAAGCCATCGTCCTGCCTGACCAACTGCGCGGGAACACCGAATTCGTGACCCTGTCGACGCACCACATTTTCCAGCAGGCGGGCCGCCAGCGTTCCGTCGGCCGCAGCCTCGATCTGCAGTTTCTGCCACGCGCCGGGAATGAAGCCTGTCACCTCGGCATAGCGGAACTCGGCCGCGCCGTCGCCCATCGACAGATCGGCCAAGTCAAGCTGCATGATCTGATCTTCGCCGTGACATTGGCCGATGCCAGTCCAGGTGCCGGCCAGCCCGGTCAGCGCACCCGTGTCGATCAGCCCCGCCGTGACCGGCGTGTCGTCCGTCTGTTCCAGAGAGACCGGCCCACATCCCTCGATCTCACCGGCCATCTTGCGCCCGTCCGGTGCGATCCGCAGCGTGACGGGCAACGCGCGATGCCCACTTGGCTGCTTGACCCAGCCAAGGGGATACAGGCGCACCTCGCCCGGACCGGTCGCCTTGACCTGAAATTCGATCTCGCCGTCAAAGCCGGGGGTGGGTCCAGCCTCGCGATAGCGCCAGCGGGCAAGCGGGAACCCGGCGGCCGGATGGCGGGCAAAGCCCAGGTCCAGCGTCATCTGCGCCCCGCATTGATATTCCCCCCGCCATGTTCCGCCAAAGCCGGATTCGGCCAGCTGCGCAACCTCGGCCAGCGCGGTCTGTGGCTCGGGCAGCGGCGCGCGCGCCAAGTGAAAATCGCTGCAACCATGCCGCAGCAGCGCGCCATTCTCGATCCGCAACCCGTCCTGAGACAGCGTAGCGCCCGAGATCTGAGCCATGCCATAGCGTTCGACCGGCTCTGATTCCGGGCTGTCGGGCGTGATCGCAACCGTACGGGAACGTTCGGTGTAGTTGACGATCAGCGGCCAGCGCCCCGTTCCGCCGGCGTTGTCACCATCTACCAACGTCACATCCATCGCGCCAAGGTAACTGCCGCCAGGACCAAGCCAGAGCCGGGCCGACACCTCGGCGGCACCATCGGGGCAGACATAGCCGCCCTGCCATTCTCCGGCCAGGCCGTATCGTTGGGCAAAGGCGATTTCCCTTTGCAATCCGGGCGCCCGGTCTTCTTTCCCCTTCCCTTCCGCCGCAAGCGACGCACGGGCAAGCAGCGGATCGCCAGCACCCTTGAGATGCAGACGAAATTCCGTCGCAGCCGGCACGCGCTGAAAACTCAGCGCCGAATCCGTCTGGCCTGAAATGTACCGAAATTCGTCATATCCGCCCTCTGGCGTATCGGGCGGTACCAGCGTGACCCAATATGTCTGGGCCGGATCCAGATCCGACACCGTGACGCCGAGACTGGTGTCAGCGGCGTCGGCCTCGGTCTGGATGCTCGGTTCGGCAGCCGCGGCGCCGGGAACAAGAAGTGCAACAGCGACGAAAAGAAGCGTGCGGAACATGATGCTTCCCGTATTTGATCGGGGCAAGTCTAACACGCGCTGGCGCCATCCATCCAGCATATCGTCGTGCAGATGCAACGAATGGTAAGGACGATGCGCTGCGATGCAGCACTCGGGCCTATTGCTACATCCAGTGAGCGCCGGAGGTCACGATGTGCGGAAGGATGCGACCAGCTAAGAATCCGGCTTGATCGCAATCTGCGGCGACAACAGTATCAGTCCGGTCAGAGCGCCATTTCCGCGCGCATGATAGAAGGTCCCACCGACATCGTTCTGTTGGCAGAGTGATTCCGAAGCGGTGTCAAATGCAAAAGCCACCTCGGCGTGATCACATTTAAGGACCGATAAGGAATAAAACCTTTTGGACGATTGTTTTCAGAAATATTGTCTTTTGCATCTGGATTCTAGAAGCCTCTCAGCCAGATATTCTGAACGCGCAGAAAATGGCGCATGCTTGCCATCGCTGTCACGCTACGGGCGCATTTTCACTCGGGCCACCACAGACATGCCGGGCACCAGGCGATCGGTAAGTTGCTGATCCGGGTCGATGGCGATCCGTACCGGCAGACGCTGCGCGATCTTGATGAAGTTCCCGGTTGCGTTCGAGCTGCCGAGCACACTGAATTCAGAGCCGGTCGCTGGTGAAAAGCCCTCGACATGCCCGCTCATCTGCGCGCCACCCAGGGCGTCCACCTCGACGCTGACCGGCTGACCCATATACATTCCGGCAATCTGGGTTTCCTTGAAGTTGGCGATGATCCATTTGCGGTCGGGCACCAACGCGGCCAGACGCGTGCCCGGCGTCACATACTGGCCGGCCCGTGCCGAAATCTCACCCAGCTTGCCGCCTGCCGGAGCGGTGATGCGGGTATGATCCAGGTTGATCCGAGCCAGATTGACGGCTGCCTGAGCCTCGGCGACCTCAGCCACGCGCGACTGGCGTTCGGCGGCGACCGAGTCCACGCTCTGGCGGGCGGTCTCGGCCTGTGCCCGGGCCTGCCGAAGCGTTGCCTGTGCCTGGTCGAACTGCAGCTGTCGGTTCTGGATGTCGCGCTCGGTGATGGCACCGCTGCTGCGCAGTTCCGTGGCCCGATCCAGCTCGGCTCGGGCCACTTTCAGTGCGGCCTGCGCAGATTCGACCCCCGCGTCTGCGGATTCGACGTCCGCGGCGGCGGAGAGGCGCTTTTGCCTGGCGCTCGCGAGTTGGGCACGGGCGGCTTCCAGATGCGCGTTTGCCTGAGCCAGCTGCTGGTTATACGTGGAATCGTCCAACCGGATCAGCAGATCGCCCTTGTCGACCCGGTCGAAGTCGCCCACGACGACCTCTGCGACTTCCCCTGCCACCTGCGGAGCGAGAAACGTCACCTTGCCGCGAACATAGGCGTCTTCCGTGATTTGCGCGGTCGGCTGGAAAGGCGGCAGACCCCAGGCATAAAGGACGCCCACGGTGCCCAGAATGCCAGTGGCTGCGGCGAGCAGGGTTGCGACATGACGGGTGAATTTCGAAAACATCCAATAACCTCTTCTCAAGCCGCCCGAGCCGTTGGTGCCTCAGGCGCAGGTGTCCGCGCGCCAGCCTCAGAGTCGGCATGTTCTGAAGCGACCTCGCAGCGACGTTGCCGCCAGGTCCTGATCGCTGCGTGGCCCAGAAGCAGAGCCAAGGCCGCGGTCGAAGCCGCGGCGATCATCAGAAATGCGTCGTTATAGGCCATGACAGAGGCCTGAGACTGGACCTCTGCAGCCAGCCGTGCAGCTGATTGAGCGGATAGAACCGCCGGGTCCATGATCTGCGCCGACAACGCTTTGCTCGTGCTTGCAAGACGCTCGGCCACCAGCTGATCGGTCGCAGGCAACGCCGCCGACAATTCCTGAACGTGAAGCTGCTGACGAACCTTCACATAGCTGGAAAAGATCGCGCCCCCGAAAATGCCGCCCAGCTTCTGAGTCGTCAGGAAGACGATCACGAATGTCAGAATGTAGTTCGGTCCCTTCGCAAGGGCTGACATCAGACCCGACAGCATCGCCGGCGGCAGAAACAGTGCCGAAGCCAGTCCGACCATCGCCTGCGACAGATACATGTCGGAGGGCATCGTCTGCGCGGTGGAACGCGCATCCATCAGGGAGCCCGCGATCAGAAGGGACAGGGCCACGGTGTGGAACTGGAACTCGCGACCCGGCTTCAGCAGAACCGCGCAGATCGTACCGCCCAGAAGGGTGGCCCCCATGACGACCAGCCAAAGGCCCTGCATCTGGGCGTTGAGAAGTCCCATCGACCGGAACAGGCCGGCCATGCCAGAGGTCTGTTCGCTCAGCACCAGCCTGAACAGCAGGATGGCGGCCGTGAAGTGCAGTATGGCGGGGCTGGCAAGCCAACGGATATCCAGAAGCGGCTGCTTGCGGTTAAGTTCGATGCAGGCGGCGACGGCAAAGGCCGCGACTCCGACGGCGATCAGCGCGCCCAGCCAAGCTTGTTCCGTCCACCAATAGACCGGGCCGGTCACCGCCGCCACGGCCAGACACCCGAAACTGATGGCGATGAAGAGAAAGGAAACCACATCGCCCGCCTCGATCTTCATCGGCGTCGGAGGGGTTCGCAGCGGCAGAAGATAGATCAGCCCAAGCCCGATCGTGGCAAGCGCGACTTCCATGCTCGTCAGCGCGTGCCATAGCCCGATATCAAGAAGATGCGGCGAGATCAGTCGGGTGACAGGCGACCCGATGAAGATGAAGGTCAGGGCCGCCGACAGACCGACATTCATCTTCCGATGCGGCGGCAGCGGTTCCAGCATGTAGAGAAAGGCCAGAGACGTCATGGGCGCGGCGGCGACGCCGGACAGGAACCGCACCGCGATGTTGGCGCCGAACCCCTCGGCCGAAAAGTTGAGCAAGGCAGCGATCACGAAGCCGACGATCGAAATTTCGGCGAACCGGCGAATCCCGAACTGGCCACGGATCTTTATCAGCGCCAGCGTCAATGAGACGTTGGGCGCCATGTAGGCTGCGGTCAGCCAGGCGGTCTCGGCCTGGGTCGTGGCGAAGACGCCCTGCAACTGTTGCGCGTTGGCCGAGATCACCGATTGCCCGAACCCCTGCGCGAGCGCGAGGACAACAGAGGTCGCGAAGTAACCGCACGCGCAGTGGTGGCATCGTCAGGCCATGTGGTTGCGCCCCGGCTGATTGAGCCCGGGAATCGGACCCTTCCGATGCCGGTCCCTCCCCAGCCACGCGGGCCGTCGGCACCGCCGGTTGCTGCGGGGACCGTTCTGCCGCGGTCCCGGAAGAGAGGTGTTCGCGATCCGTCATCGGCCCGCTTCCGCCACATTGGCAAGCATGCGGCAGAGAACCCGGTTCGTGACCTCAAGATCCTTCTCGGGGATTCCGGACAAGACGTCCGCCCGCAACTGCTCTGTCAGCATCAGGACGGCTGCGCACTGGTCCTGTGCGGCCGCGGTCAGGACAATATGACGCTGGCGGCGGTCGCCGGGCACGATCTCGCGGCGCACCATCCCCTGGGCTTCCATGCCATCGATCAGCCGCGCCATGGTAGGCCGCTCCACCTCCATCGCCTCGGCAAGATCGGCCTGCGTCAGCGGACCGCTTCGCGACAGGTGAAGCAGCAGGCGCGCCCGCGCCTCGGTCAGGCCATGCTCGCCAGAGCGGGCATCGAAAAGCGTGCGGACCTTTCGTGTCAGCGAACTGAGTGTACGGAAAAGATTTGCTTCGGGGCGTTCGGGATGGGACATCTGACAAAATAGCATGCTAATAGATAGCCATGCATCTAGGTGGGACACCGGAAGATTGCAAGGGGCCGATAGATCGTCTGAGGTCACCACCCGCTGGACAGGCATTGCTGGCGGCCTGAGAAATCGCCGAGGGTTTTCGTCGTTGCGAAGGTGGTCCATGCCGCTGCCGTCTCGCAGATCTGCGCCGCGCTCTCGTGGTTCGCGAACCAGCGCCGGAACAGGTTCACCATCAGGCGCCAATCCGAAAACGCGGTCTTCTGATCTCGATGAACGGGCGCGGGAACTGCTACGATACCGCGATCGCCGGGATCTTCTTCAAGTCCGTCAAGTCGGAACCGGTCTGGCGGGACGCATGGCAGACCAGCGCCAAGGCCGAAGAACCCTCGCCAGATACTCGACGGGCTCTATAGCCTCGTCAGGCGGCATTCATCGTTTCCAGCCTCGCCGGCCAATCCTTGAAGGGACGTAGCTTATTTCTTCGACATGCCCGGATCCTAGACGACCCGCCAGGCGGGCGACTGGCAGGGATGGTCCAGCAGGGCGGCCAACTCATCGTCCAGAAGCATCGCGGTAATCGAAACGCCAGCCATGTCGAGCGACGTATAGTAGTGACCGATCAGCGTCCGATGCACCGTGACACCGCGTGCACGAAGACGCTGCCTGAGACGGCGGTTGATGATATAAAGTTCCAGTTGTGGCGTACTGCCGAGCGAATTGACCAACAGTGCCACCCGATCCCCTTCCGCCGGAGCCATCTCTGTCAATATCCGGTCGACGATCAAATCCGTTGCGGCGTCGGCGCTGACAAGCCTGTCGCTGGCTATGCCGCGCTCTCCGTGGACGCCCACACCGACTTCCATTTCATCAGGGCCGATGCGGAAGCTGGGGCGGCGGGTCTCAAGCGAAGTTCCGGGTTCAAGCGCGATGCCCATGGTGTAGCAACGCTGCGTGGCTCGGTTGGCAAGTTCGGCGCAGCGGTCCAGTGGCAGCATCCTGTCGCACGCGGCACCGGCGATCTTGAAGACGAAGACGTTTCCGGCGACACCGCGCCGAGCTGCGCGAGTCTCGACCGGGGCCGAGGCGATATCGTCTGTTGTGATGATCGAGCGCACGGGAATTCCCTTGGCGGCCGCCAGATCGGCGGCCATTTCAAAGTTCATCACATCGCCCGAGAAGTTCCCGAAGATATGCAGCACGCCTGCGCCGCCATCGGCGGCCAGCGTGGCTGCAAGGATCGGGTCGGGTGGCGGAGCCGCGAAGATATTTCCGATCGCGACGGCATCGGCAAGGCCCGGCCCCACATAGCCAAGAAAGCCCGGCTCATGGCCCGATCCGCCACCGATGACCAACCCGACCTTGCCAGGTCGCGGGCCGATTGCGGCCTTCAAGGCGCGTGGCGCGCCATCAATCGGTGACAGCAACCCCTCGTGCGCCAGCACGGCGCCCGCGATAGCCTCATTGACTGCATCCTGTGGACGGTTGAGGAACTTCTTGACCC
Organism: Paracoccus sp. R12_2; assembly: GCF_017744015.1. Taxonomy (GTDB): domain Bacteria; phylum Pseudomonadota; class Alphaproteobacteria; order Rhodobacterales; family Rhodobacteraceae; genus Paracoccus. The sequence goes on along the minus strand of NZ_JAGHRA010000008.1, from coordinate 49,538 downwards.
GTAACCGCTCGGGCAAGGCAGAGCCGGCCTTGTTCGTGCGCTTGGGGGCGCCGATGTCGCGACCCTCGGATGCAAGGACTGCGCGCGCCGTGTCTGCATCGGTCACCATGACGTTGACCAATTTGCCACGCAACGCCGCCAGAATGGCCTGCACCTTGTCCATCCCACCCGCGACACCGATCCGGCACGGGATCGTGCGAAGGCTGTCCAGATCGATGCCGATGGTGCGCGGCTCCAAGGGGCCAGCGACGGCCTCGCCAGAGGCCGAAATCAACCGTCCGGCGATGCTGCCGACTGCCGCATTTCCGTAGTCCTGCATGTCCACGGCGTCGAAGAAGCCGCTGGTGTGTATTGTGCTTTCCGGCCGAAGCGAGGAGATGCCCAATATGATGCGGTTCGCCTCGGACAGCACGCCCATCTGCTCGGCAATCACCGGTTCGCGCAATAGCAACTCGCGCATTTCCGGCGAGGACACGATGGCGGGGGCCGATATTGGGATGCATCGTGCGCCAAGTGCATCGGAAAGGGTGGTTGCGCAGGCCTCGGGCGTCCATGGAATCTTGGCGGTGGTGCCGCCAGTCGCCTGAACGACCCTCAGATCCTGAAGCCCGCTGGTTCGGATACTGTCGGCCAGTGACAGCATCGTCCTGCCCCAGGTGATCGCGATCGTATCGCCCGATTGCGCGGTTCGCGCCAACACCTGCGCCCCCGCATCCCCCAGCCTGTCGATCAGTGGCTTGCCCCGGCCGTCCGAGGGGATGACCAGGCAGTCCATCAGATCGAAATGTTCCTGAAGGGTCTGCGCGATGCTGAGGGCGCGAAAACGGTCCGGGTCAATCTCGATCGAAACGATGCCGCGTTCTCGCGCATCCGCCAGATAGGCATTCACCGAAGCGCGCGAAATACCCATCTGCGTCGCGATGTCGCCCTGTGTCATGCCGTCTTCATAGTAAAGCCAGGCAGCCCAGAGCAGTGGATCCTCGCCAAAGCGCAAGGGGCCGCGCGCGCCGCCCGCTCCGCGCGTTGTCGGTCCATTTTTCATTGCACCGACCGCCCGGCTTTCGCGGCAACCCACTGCGCCATGCTGTCCAACAGCGCAGCGGCCGAGGCGGCGCCCGGATCCAGATGGCCAAGACTGCGCGGTCCAAGGCGGGCGGCGCGCCCCTTTGCCGCCATCATGGCGCGAGTTGCCTCTGCGCCCTCGGCCGCCGCCTGAGCGGCCTTGGTCATCGTATCCAAGACATCCTGTCCCGCCATCAGACCGGCACGGGCGACATGGGCCGCAGGGGCCCATGCATCGAGCATGGTCTTGTCACCCGGCTTGCCCAGTCCACGTGCGGCGACCCCCTCCGAGATCGCGACAACGACCTCGGGCAGGCGAGCAAGCGGAATTTCAGTTTCCTGCCCAAGCAACTTGGCGGCGTGCAACAGCGCGCTGGCATAAAGGGGCCCGGTCGTCGCGCCGATCTCGTTCAGCAGGGCGCGGGCAGCCAGGACCATGCCGTCGGCAAGTCTCGGCGCGTCGGCTTCACCCTCCGACAGCGCCTTGGCTGCTGCTGCGAAACCAACAGACATGGCGACCCCGTGGTCCGCGTCGCCGATCTCGCCATCCAGTTCGGCAAGATAATCCTGCTCTGCCCCCATGCGCTCGGCCAGGACGCGAAACAGCAAGGTCAGATCGTTTCGGGTAAACATCTGCATGCCGTCCGTTATCCTCGGGAAGATGCGTTGATGCAATGCTGTGTCGCTGTGCGTCACTCCTCTGAAAGGCGCGCGGCCACACTGTCCGCCAGAGCATTGAGGATAAGGCAGCAGGAGGTCGCACCGGCATCGAGAACGCCACGCGAACGTTCGCCAAGGCGACTTGCCCTGCCAAGCCGCGCCACCAGGTCGATGGTGCTGTCCCGGCCTTCCTCGGCCGCCTCTTTCATTGCCTTCAGCGCGGGCGCGAAGCCTTCCGGAACTGTGGTCTCGAATGCCGCGATTGCAGGCACGAGGCAATCGATCAGGGTCTTGTCACCGATCTCGGCTGCTCCGGTCATCCTGACGCCCCGCAGCCCGGCCTGCAACATGACCGCAAACCCGTCGGCGTCGATGGCCTGCCGTTCGTTGATGGTCAGGGACATGTTGCGGAACATGAAGCCATAAAGCGGACCCATCGAGCCTCCGATCTCGGTCATCAGCACGTCCGATAGGACCAGAAGCGCCTGATCCAGCGACAGGTTCTGTCCGGAAATACGCTCGGCCGCGCGCCCAAACCCCTTGGCCATGTTGATGCCGTGATCGCCATCTCCGATCAGGCCGTCAATCTCGGACAGATAAGCCTTGTTTGCCACGATGACGGCTGCAATTTCCTCGACGATGGCGGACGCCGATCTCAGGCCCAAGCGCGGCTGGCCAGCAGCATCGGGGGCGCGTTCGATCGCGACCGCTGACTCGGCGGACCGGGCTTTGCGCTGCCTGGGTGTCGAACTGGGCGCAGGCGACGGAACGGACGATCCAGGCGATGTCAGGCCCGGCGAGGCGCATTCGACATCCAGGAGTTCTTTCAACTCGCTGTCCAGAGCCATCACCGTCAAGGTTGCCCCCACCATTTCAAGCGAAGTGAAATAGTTGCCGACAAAGGCCCGATACACCCTGAGCCCTGCAGCCTCGAGACCGGTTTCGATGCGGTCGTAAAGCACGTAAAGTTCGTTGACCGGTGTCGCCCCCAGGCCGGAAACCAGAACTGCGACCTCGGTCCCCTCGGCCAGATTCTGGTCGCCAAGGACGATACGCAGCATGTCATCCGCAACATCGTCGGCGCGTTTCAATGGCTCGACGCGGGTGCCGGGTTCGCCGTGATGGCCGATTCCCACTTCCATGGTGCCGGGCGCGATCTGGAAATTCGGATGCCCGACCGCCGGAAGCGTGCAGGGACCAAGGCCCAGACCGACCGAGCGACAGGAATCGATGGCTTTCTGGGCCGCCGCCTGAACCTCGGCAAGGTTGCCGCCAGCCGCTGCCCGGGCCGCGCCGATCTTCCACATGAAGATCTCGCCCGCCACGCCGCGCCGTTTGGCACGTTCGGCCGGGGGGGCCGAGCATACGTCGTCATTCGCAACGACCAGACCGACCTCGATATCGTCTGCGGCCACCATCTCGCGGGCCATCTTCACGTTCATGTTGTCCCCGGCATAATTGCCGTAAAGGACCGCGACGCCGGCACCGCCGTCGGCCGCGCGGATCGCATCCGCGAAAGCCTGCGCCGTGGGCGACGAGAACAGCTCGCCCACCGCGACAGCATCCACCATGTTGCGTCCGGCATAGCCGATGAACGCGGGCTCATGCCCCGAACCGCCGCCGGTCACGATTCCGACCCTGCCGTCCTGCGGGGCAAAGCGCGACAGTACCACACGCGGGTTCATCGGGTCCTTTCGCACCAGATCACCATGCGCCTTGACGAAACCCGCAACCGTCTCGTCGACGATGTCGTCCGGGTCGTTGAAAAACCGCTGCATGGCAAGTTGAGACCGGTCGTACGTGTTATCGTTATCCATCACTTCACCGTATACCCGCCGTCCACCAGAAGATCGGCGCCGTTGATCATCGCCGAAGCGTCCGAGGCCAGGAAAACTGCCGCCGCGGCAATCTCGTCGGGTTCGGCGAAACGACCGACGGGAATCTGCGCCTTCATGGCCTCGCCTTTTGGGCCCGCCCATGCCTTTCGGCCAAGATCGGTCAGCACGACCGTCGGCGAGATCGAATTGACGGTGATCCCATGCTTGCCCCATTCCAGCGCCAGCGTCTTGGTGACGCCGATGATGCCGAATTTTGCCGCGCAATAGGCGACATGGCCCTCGATGGCGACCGATCCGGCCTGGCTGGCGAGGTTGACGATCCTGCCGCCTTTGCCGGCGGCGATCATGACACGTCCCACGGCCTGGGCCATCGCAAAGCTGCCGGTCAGGTTGATGTCGAGAGTGCGCGTCCATGCTTCGGACGACAATTCCTCCGCCGGCGCCAGATCGACGATGCCTGCCGAGTTTACCAGGATGTCGATGGAACCCATTGTCTCGGCGGCGCCCGTGACGGCCGATGAGATGCTGTCGGGATCGGTCACATCGCAAGAAAAGACGCGCGCTTCGCCGGGCAACGTGTCGGCAATCTGCCGCGCCTTCCCTGTATTCAGGTCGAATAACGCCACGTGCGCGCCCTTGGCAGCGAATGCCTGTGCGATAGCCGCGCCGATCCCCGATGCAGCGCCAGTGACGATCGCAACCTTGCCCGCCAAAGAAAAATCCAATGAAACTGCCATAGCGGCCCTCTTTCCAACGCAGGATCATCCCTGCGACGAGGTTGACCCCGATACGGCAGGTTCAGATCCGAAAGAACGATCCTGTTTGCCCCCGGCGCAAGACAGCGCCGGGGACGGATTCCGATGGCCTTACTGGCGCGAGGCCAGCAGGTCGTCGACATTTTCAGAGGTCACCGGTGTCCAGGGCACATTGTACTCGCTGTCGGCGCCATCGTTCCAAGGCATGTCGGGATACTGCTGCCAGATTTCGGACATCGGCTCGTAGTCCGGGCGGACAGCCTTGATCGCCACGTCGATGGCACCCAGGGCCTGCGCCTCGCCATCCTGCAGGATGGAATCCATGTTGCCTTCCTTGACCGCGTTCAGCGCATCGGTCACGCCGTCCACACCCGCGATGGCGAAATCGCTCACGTCCATGCCGGCGGCGCGGATCGCCTCGATGGCACCAAGGGCCATCTCGTCGTTCTGGCCGATCACGCCCTTGATGTCGTTGCCATGCGAGGTCAGCCAGTTTTCCATCAGGCTCTGCGCCTCGGCACGCGACCAGTTGGCGGTCTGGCGTTCCAGGATCTTGACGTCTGGGCATTCGGCCAGGGCCTTTTCGTTGCCTTCGCCGCGCTGGATCTCGCCCGACTGCCCGATTGGACCCTCGATGATGACGACGTCACCTTCGCAATTCATCTTGTCCAGGACGGCCTTGGCCTCCAGATAGCCCGCCTCGACATCGTTCGACCCCACATAGGATGTCAGCTGGTCGCTGTTCACCCGCGCGTTCGACCCAACGACCGGAATGCCCGCATCGACCGCCAGCTGGACCGCAGTGGCACCTGCCTCGACATCCATCGGCGCAAAGACGATCGCGTCGAACCCTTGGGTGATCATCGTCTCGAACTGGTCCTGCTGGACCAGCGCGTCGTAGCGACCGTCGAAAATCGTCAGTTCGACCATGCCCGACTGGACAGCGGGATGCTTCTCGCCGGCGGCCGACCACAACTGCATGAATTCGGCATTCAGGCCATAGGCGGCCATGCCGATCTTGATCGGCTCGTCCTGCGCCTGGACGGCACCCGCCCCCAGGGCCAAGGCGAACACGCTGGCCGTCATCATCATCTTCGGTGTCATGTGGTTTCCTCCCTTTATGACATTCTCATCGGAACATGACGCCGCAGCGGCGTCAGTCCTCGGACTTGCGCGAACGGTCCAGCAGCACGGCGGCAACGATCAGCCCGCCCTTGATGACCTGCTGGTAGTAGGATTCGACCCCCATCAGGTCGAGCCCGTTATTCATCACGCCGATCAGCAACGCCCCGATCACGGTGCCGCTGACACGACCGATGCCGCCTGCCAGGCTGGTGCCGCCGATGACCACGGCGGCGATGGCGTCCAGTTCATAGGCGACGCCGGCCTGCGGCAGGGCCGAACCGGTCCGGGCCGCCAGGATCATTCCGGCGATCCCCGCCAGCGCCCCCGAAATGGCATAGACGGCGAAACGGATGCGACGGACCGGCAGACCCGACACCTTGGCCGCATGCGGATTGCCACCCACGGCATAGACATGGCGTCCAAAGCGCGTCCGGGTCAGGATGAAATGCGCCAGGACGAAGATCAGCCCGAACAGGATGATCGGCACGGGAATGCCCGCGATGTCGCCCGTCCCGATCCAGCGATAGCCGTCGGTCAGCGCCGGGACGGGCCGACCGCCCGAATAGATCAGCGTCAAACCCCGTGCCGCGGACAACATGCCAAGCGTCGCGACGAAGGCCGGCACTGAAAACCGCGCGACCACGGTTCCCGAGACCGCACCGACAGCCGTCCCCGTGGCAAGGCCGACCACGACCGCGATCAGCGGCATGTAGGGCGAGCCGGCGACGCCGGCCGTGCTTGTCGTGGCGAAGCTGGCCGACACGACCCCGACAAGCGCCACGACAGACCCGACCGAAAGATCTATCCCGCGCGTCAGGATGACGAAGGTCATGCCGATCGCCAGGATCCCGTTGATCGAGGTCTGGCGCAGCACGTTGATGATGTTGCGCTGGCTGAGGAAGTTCTCATTGACCACCGCCAGCATGATGCACAGCAGGATCAGCGCGATCAGGATGCCGTAACGCTGTACCAACGGGCCGATCCGGGATGATATGGTCCGCGACTGCTCGGTTCCTGCCCCGGCCGGCGTGGCGGCCTCGATCTGCTTTTCCACCTTGATCCTCCCTTTCGTGCATCTTGCGCCGCAGGACAGCCCCGATGGGGCGCGCCGCGGTTCAGGCCGCCAGATGCAGCAATCTCTCTGCGGACAGGTCCGCCCGCTGCAATTCACCGGCAACGCGCCCGTCGCGCATGACGACCGCGCGATCGGCCATGCCCAGCACCTCGTCCGTCTCGGACGAGATCATGATGACGGCGCCGCCGGCCCGCGTGAAATCCGACATCACGCGATAGATCTCGCGCTTGGCGCCCACATCGACGCCGCGCGTCGGCTCGTCCAGCAGCAGGATGCGCGGTTCGGTCAGGAACCACTTGCCCAGGACGACCTTCTGCTGGTTGCCCCCAGATAGACTGGAAACCGACAATTGGTCCGAGGCGGTCTTGATATTCAGCGTGTCGATCATGCGCTGCGCCGCATCGCGTTCGGCGCCTGCGCGCATCAGGGGACCGGTCGAGACCCGGTCCAGCGTCGCCAGGCACAGATTGTCGCGAACGTCCCCCGTCAGCACCAGCCCCGACTGCTTGCGGTCTTCCGTGACATAGGCCAGCCCCGCGCCGATCGCCTGGTGGGGCGTGTCGATCCGCGTGGGCTTGCCCTCGATCGCGATCTCACCGCCCGCAACGTCGGACAGGCCGAACAGGCGGTCGAAGATCTCGGTCCGACCAGATCCCATCAGACCATAGAGCGCCAGGATCTCGCCGCGCCTGACGGCGAAGTTCACGTCGCGGACGCCGTGATCGGCGCTCAGGTTGCGCACCGACAGCATTTCCTCGTGTCCCGGCACGTTTTCCTTGACGAATTCCTCGGTCAGGGGGCGGCCCACGACCAGCTGGATCAGGCGATCCTTGTCGATATCGGCCATCGCCCCAGCCTCGACGAAGGCACCGTCGCGGAACACCGTGTAGCTGTCGCAGATCGAGAAGATTTCGGACAAACGGTGGCTGACATAGATGACGCCCTTGCCGCGGGCCTTCAGCGTCTTGATGGCCGCGAACAGCTGATCGGCCTCGGCCTCGCCCAGGGCCGAGGTCGGCTCGTCCATGATGATGATCTCTGCGTCATAGCTCAGCGCCTTGGCGATCTCGACCAGCTGGATCTGTGCGACGGTCAGGTCCATCATCAGGCTTTCGGCGCGGATGCCGAAATGAAACCCGTCAAGCAATTCCTGCGCCATGCGATTCAACTCGCGAAAGCGAACGCGACCGAAAAGCCCCACCGGCTCGCGGCCAAGATAGATATTTTCGGCCACCGTCATCGCCGGAACAGGACTAAGTTCCTGTTCGATGATCGAAATGCCATTCGCCAACGCCTGGGAAGGGCTGTCGAAGGTGACCGGCCTGTCATTTCGCAGAAGTGTGCCCCCGTCGCGGAGATGAATCCCCATGAGGATCTTGAGGAACGTGGACTTGCCAGCGCCGTTGCCGCCGCACAATGCATGAACCGAACCGGCGTGCAGCGTGAATCTGCCGTCGCTCAGCGCGGGCACGCCACCAAACGATTTCCGAAAGCCTGTCGCTTCCAGCAGCGGCCTGTTCATGATTTCCCCCGGCATCGTCACACCCCCCACACGACAACTGTCAAGGCAGACCTGAATAATGATAGGGTTAGGGGCGATTCCAACAAATGTCAATTGCCATCCGTCATTTGTTGAAAATGTCAGATCGTAGCCCTGCCGAGGGGCGGTGGTCAGTACCGCCGGGGCATCCGCGAGGAACCTCTGGCCTATGAACGGGTCGAGGTGATCCGCGGCGCCAACTCGACCCTGTTCGGCATTGCAGATCCCGGCGGCTCGATCAATTTCGTGACCAAGCGTCCGCGCGCTGAACGTTTCTCGGAGGTCTTCGCAACCGCGGGATCGGATGACCGCAAGGAAATCGGATTCGATTTCGGCGACACGCTTAGCCCCGATTCGACCTTGTCATACCGGTTCACCGGCAAGCTGCAGGACAGCGACCGCGAATACGACTTCTCTCAGGACGACGAGAAATTCCTGATGGGCGGGCTGACATGGCAACCCGGCGACGTGACCTCGATCAGCCTGATCGCCGATTACCTGGAACGCGAGGCGACCCCCAATAGCGGCGGCTATCCGCGCTATGGCGACTATGACCGCAGCTTGTTTCTGGGCGAACCGGATTTCAACTATCTGAATGTCGAACGCAAATCGCTGAGCCTGATTGCCGAACATGATTTCGGAGGCGGCCTGACCCTGCGTTCGAACCTGCGCTACAGCGACACCGCCGACGACTACGGCTATGTCTATATCGCGGGCGATGACGGCACATTCCCGGTGCCGCGCGGATATCTGGCCTCGGATTCGCAAACGGATGAGGTCGTGGGCGACGTGATCCTGCAATACGACCGCAACCTTGGGCGGATCGACAGCAGCACGCTGGCGGGCGTCGAATATCGCGATGTTTCCACGGACCAATCATCGTTCTACGCGGCCGCCACCGGGATCGACCCGCACGATCCGGTCTATACTGGCGCGCCTGCGGATCTGGTGCGATATCAGGATCTGAAGCGCGACAGCACCAACAAGGCGGTTTTCGTACAGCAGAACCTGTCTTTCGACGACAGGTTCATCGCCACCCTTGGCGCCCGGCACGACCGCCTTGAGATCCGCGAAGACGACCGCATGACCGGCGTCTCGTCAGAGGATGATTTTTCCGAGACGTCCCTGCGCGGCGCGTTGACCTGGAAGGTCACGCCCGAGATCTCGACCTATATCAGCTATGCGGAATCGGTCGCTCCACCCGTCATCGGGGTCGAGCCCGAACGCGGTGAACGATACGAAATCGGCGCGTCGCGCCTTAACTTCTGGAAGGGAATGGGCACGTTCTGTGCTGTTGTCCGAGGTTGCCGATCGAAGCTGTCTTTCCGGCGGACAAGGAAACGGCGGATATCATGACGATGCTCGATGGCGGAAAATGAAGTCCGACATTCGATCCAGCGCAACGAAAGGCCCCACTGTTCCGCAGCAGCAACATCGCCCGGACAGATTGCTGCGAAGATTAAGAAGGCCGGTTCAGATAGGCTGCACCGCGGCGCGGCGGCCGTGCTGAACAGCCTCAAATGCACCGAGGGCCGATGACAACAATGCCCCCTTTACAGTTATGGCGGAGGACCGCCCCACATGATCAAATTCATATCGCCGACACCACCTTCGATCGGCCGACCTGGCCGTTTGAACGATGCGAAGCGCTGCATCACCAAGTTCACCTACTTTGTCCGAAATCGGCCAGACCACCAGGACCCAGATCCGATTCGCATTTCTTCACTGATACAGTTGCTAGCAGCACGTGCTCACTAACGGCTTCTCGTTCTTGACGTGACGCTCCGCCATGTTCCGGGCTTCGCGGCCCTTGAGCAAAGGTCGGGCTGGTTCGAATTCCAACCCTTCTGAAATGTCCTGCAGTTGCGGAAACAGTTCATGGAGTTCATCCAGAGCGGCCGGGCCGATGGATTTGAGCGCCTCCGGCCCCGGATAAAGGCTTTCCGTCAGAGCGTCTTCCGAATAGACGATTTCGTGTCTCTCGCAAAGGAAATGCACATAGATTACGTCGGTGAGATCGTCAGCGTTCTCCACGCCGTCATGCACCAGCAGCTGCTTAGCTGCCACCAGCACCTCATCCGCCCCGAACATCCGCTGCGCTATTTTCGAGCGCACAAGCACCCGGTGTTGTGGAGAGACGATCAAGTCGCGTGCAGGCGATTCATCCCCCAGCGCGCCCGCTCGAATGCGGATCGGTCGCAGATGCGGAGACATCGCCAGTTGCAGCCCATCAAGGCTACGCGAGCAGCTCCAACGAACAGGCTGATAGCCATGATCCAGCGTCCGGACCAGATCCCCGGCACGCAGATCCAATGCTCTCATCAGCCCGCGATCGGTCTCGATCAATGTATCTGCCGTGAAACAGGGAAGCGCTTCGTCAAAATTACTGGGAAGCATCGCGGTATAGTCCGTTCCGTCGTATGTTCCAAGATTAAGACTTGTCGCATGATTGGGCAGGAAACCGACCGAATCATAGGCATCCTGCAGGCTGGTGTCGGTCATACGCATGATGATCGTGCCATCAGCCAGTTGGAAAACGCGCAGGGTGACACCCGTTATGGTCCCGGACGAACTGTCGGGAAGGGTGTAGTCGATGGTTGAATTACTATACAGGCCGATTTCATTCAAAGCCTGGAACGACGTTCCACCATCGACGGAAATCCGATCGCCAGCGGGTGGTGCGCCGCCGCCATCATCAGTATCCGTATCTTCTATATTGTTATCGCCGTTGCCATCATCGAACACAATCGTACCGCGTTCGACATAGCTTATATCACTGCCGTCGGGCGCATGGCTGGTATTGCTCAACCCGCCTTCGATATCGCTGCCGCCGGCAGTCGGGATACCCGTGCTTGCACCCGTACCGACCCAGCCCCATGCGTCATACGTTGCCATGCTTCACCTTCCCTGTGCTGAGATCGCGAATTTCAACCTAAACAAGAAACCGACAATGCAAAAGTACCCATCTCGGATCCGAACGGCGTTACGGGATGATGCCGGAAGCTGGCGCCTGCCCCGACGTCCGGATCGCTGGCGCCGTTCGGCCACGGGGCCGGTTTTCGGCGCTGCAGAGGGCCAAACTTCTGGGCCGACGTGCAAGCAGGGGGCAATATTGGGGTCTGCCAGATATTTGGTGCAGCTGATTCTTGGCGACACGACATTTCGCCAATCTTCGCAGAAGCATGCGGATGGCATTTAGAGTAGATTGACGGGCGATCCTGCCCGCAGTCAGCTGGCCGTAATGTGTGCCGGGCGCTTCGTCGCCTTAACGTATCTGATAACAGCATGGACCCGGTCGGATACACAGAATTTCAGACACTCTCAGCAGCAACGCCGGATGTCGCCAAGGTCACACCGACACATGCAAATTTTTGCGCGACGGCAGTGTTCTTATCTGGCCGAGAAAGGACCCGGCGCGCTGCTGCACGAAAGCTTCGGTTCGTTCATCCAGCACAATACGCTGGAAGCAGCTGAGCCTAGATATCTCTAGATCCCGCGCTCCCTCACCCCGCCCCTGACGCAACAGCTGGAGGACGTCGTAACGACAAGAAGATCGTCGCCAGTGCCTGTGGCCCGGAATGGAAGAACGACGTCAACTGAAGACGACCTGTGCCACCGTGTTCTCGGCCAGACCTTCTTTCGCGAACTGAACACCCATGCCAGACTGCTTGATCCCACCGAAAGGCGCGTTAGGTTGCACCGCCCCGTGTTTGTTGATCCAGACGGAGCCACACTCCATCCGGTTGGCCACCGCACGGGCGGCTGCGTGGTCCGCGCTCCAGACCGATCCGCCGAGGCCGTTGGGATTGTCGTTCGCCGCAGCGACCGCCTCGCCCACATCCTTGTAGCGGATGATCGGCAAGGCCGGACCGAACTGCTCCTCGTCCACCAGGGCGTCGCCGTTGCTCAGACCCGCGATGATCGTGGGGCGGAAGAACAGCCCTTCGCCCGGCTCGCCGCCCAGCAGCACCTGCCCACGGCCTGCAGCGTCCGAGACCAGCCGCAAGACCTTGTCGAACTGCATCCGGTTCTGGATCGGTCCCAGTATGGACGACTCGTCCAAGCCGTTGCCCACCGGGATGGTGCGTGCGAAATCAACCAGAGCCTCGCAAACCTCGTCGTGAATGCAGTCATGGACATAAAGACGCTTCAGAGCAGCGCAGGTCTGCCCGTTGTTGATGAATGCGCCCCAGAAAAGGCCCTCGGCAATGGCGGCAGGCTCGGCGTCGGGCAAGACGATACCCGCATCGTTTCCGCCAAGTTCCAATGTCAGCCGCTTGAGAGTGTCGGCGGCGGTCCGCATGACCTGACGGCCGGTGGCTGACGAGCCGGTGAAGACGATCTTGTCGATGCCGGGGTGTCTGGTCATCGCGGCGCCAAGCTGGAATTCGATGTCATCACCGGTCACGATGTTCAACACGCCTTTGGGCAGGACGGTCTGCGCCAGATCAACCATCCGCAGTGTCGCAAGCGGGGTCATCGGCGAGGGTTTCAGCACCACGGTATTTCCGGCGCGCAGGGCGGGAACGACGTGCCAGATCGCGATCATGACCGGGAAGTTCCAGGGCGTGACCGAGCCGATGACGCCGACGGGCTTGCGGTGCAGTTCTACGCGGCCCGCAGGGTCGTCCTGCAGGACCTCGAGGGGCAGCGACAGGCCGGCGTTGTAGCCCGCCCAGGCCGCAGCGCCGCCCAGTTCCCACCGGGAGCCGAGGCCGTTCAACGGTTTGCCCTGTTCCAGCGTCAGTAGACGCGCCAGTTCCTCGGCGTTCGCGTCCAGCAGACCGGCGATGGCCTGACAAGCGGCCGCACGCTGCGCGTCGGGCATGGCGGCCCAAGCGGGCTGTGCTGCGCGGGCCGCGGCAACCGCGCGATCCAGGTCCGCGGCGGTGGCGTTCGGCGCCTCGCCTACGACCTCTCCCGTGGCGGGATTGAGGACCGAGAAATGCGCCGATGTCGCAGCCCGCAGGCCGACGGTGTTGGAATGGCTCATCATGTCTCCTCCCAGAGATGGATCAGCCCTGACGGGCCGTTGTCATGGCGCCGAATGGCGCTTCGCGGTCACTGATGTAGTTCATTAGGATGAGCGTCGATCTCGACCACAGCCTCAGGTTCATCTCGTCGCTGAGGCCGTCATGCAGTCGGCCCGCACCACCCGAGGAGGACCTGACGCGACGCGTCTGCACAGTCCTGACCTACCGCCAGCGCGCCTGCCAGAAGCCGGGAATGAGCAAATCCAGCAAGCTTCTGACGGCGGTCACGCACTAACCCGTGTGGCCAAAGCCCCTGATCAGGTTACGGCCAGGTAGTTCTTGACGAAGCGATCGGTGGTCACGTCCCACAGGACCGGCGTGCCCTTTTTGACGAACCAGCTGTCGCCCACGCCGAAGGTGGTTGTGGTGCCGGTGCTCTCATCGGTCAGGGTCGCGCTGCCTTCGACCACGACGGAATGTTCGTCAAACAGGTAGGTCATGCGGAATTTGCCCTTGGTGATGCCGAAATAGGCGCAGGAAACGCGGTTGTTCGGCGCGCCGTGCAGCATTGCGCCCATGCACTGCACATCGCCCTCGAGGACCTCAGCGCCGAGATTGGTCACGCTGCCCCAGCTTTCGAGTTCTGGCAGGGGCGTGTTGATCTTGGTCAGCATTTGCTTCTTCCTTGGTTGGTTCAGCGTCGGCCGTTGAAGTAGCCGGACAGTTGGTGCCAGCATTTGCCAGCGGTGGTGATCGCGGGACGGGCATTATCCGCCCCGACGATCGAGACATGCGGGATCCGCGCCATCAGGTCATAGCGCGCCGAACCCTCGCTCATCCCCTCGGCCAAAACCTTGCAGACGATATGGCTGGGCGTTACGCCAAAGCCGGAATACCCTTGCACGAAGAAGGCGTTCGGCCTTCCTGGCAGGGTTCCGATCTGCGGGAACAGGTTCGCCGAACAGGCCATCGGGCCGCCCCAGGCCATGTCGATCTTCACGTCCTTCAGATAGGGAAAGATCTTCAGCATCAGGTTTTGGTTCCAGCCCGCCAGGTCCTTCGGGATGTAGTCCAGCGCCCGCGTTGCCGAGCCGAAGAGCAGCCGGTTCTCGCGCGTGACGCGGAAATAGTCGATGACCGGGCGGATGTCGGAATAGGCGCCGCGGATCGGACTTATCCGCTCGATAATGTCGTCAGACAGGGCCTCGGTTGCGACCTGGAAGGCGAAGGTGTTGACGGTCTTCGAGGCGATGGCAGGCTCCAACCGGTCCAGGAACCCGTCGCAGGCCCATAGCAGCTTGCTCGCGGTCACCGTGCCTCCGTTCGTGCGCACGGTGATACGCGGGCCATATTCGACCGAAGTGGCGGGAGAGTTCTCGAAAATCCGCGCGCCGTACCCGGCAAGCGCCTTGGCTTCTCCTAGCAGCAGGTTAAGCGAATGGACATGCCCGCCGCCCATGTGCTTGATCGCGCCGGCATAGACATCCGTGCCGATGATCGTCTGCACATCCCGGCCTTCCAACAGCGCGATCTCTTCCCCGGGGTCAGCCGCGCGGAACTCGTCGAACCAGCCACGCAGGGTCTTCAGCTGGCGCTGGTTGTAGGCCAGATAGCCGTAGCCGCGCGAAAAGTCCGCATCAATCCCGTATTTTGCCACGCGGTCGCGGATGATCCCGGCGCCCATGTTGGCGATCTTGAACAGGGTCTCGAGGCCTTGCGGGCCGACATGTTTCTTCACCGCATCCAGATCGTGGCCGATTCCGGCCATGACCTGCCCGCCATTGCGGCCGGTGCCGCCATAGCCGAGATGGCGCGCTTCCAGAACCACGACATTCGTGATGCCGGCCTCGGCCAGTTCAAGGGCGGTGTTGATGCCGGAGAAGCCGCCGCCGATCACGACCACGTCGCAGTCGATGTCATCGGTCAGCCTGGGAAAAGACAGGTCGTACTTCCTTGTGGCGGTGTAGTAGTTCAGCGCGTCGAGTCGGCGCATCTGCAGGGGGTTGAGCATGCTCATGGATCAAGCCTCGGTGAGGGCGCCAAGCGCGGCGTAGAGGGCGGGGCGATGCGTGCGCAGATAGGCGGCATAGGTCGCACCCAGCAGGCCGACGGCCAGGACAAGCCACGGAAAGCTCCATATGATCGGGCTGTCGGTGCCCGCCAGAAGCGGCAGGTTGAAGATGACCAGCGCCAGGCCGGTTCCGAGCCCCAAGACCGAAAGGACGGGCGCTGCGACACGGGTCCAGGCGCCCAGACCCGCCGGGTTTCGCCGGAACCATGCGATGATCGCGATGCTCACCAGGATCTGCACCGAGAGGATGCCGATCACGGCGATCGCCGAGGTCCACGAGAAGACGACGGCATAGGGGTCAAGCCCCGACACCACCGCGGCTGCCAGAAGCGCCGCCGCGATGAGACTCTGGGCGCGTCCAGCAAGATGGGGT
Source organism: Paracoccus sp. R12_2 (assembly GCF_017744015.1). Lineage (GTDB taxonomy): Bacteria > Pseudomonadota > Alphaproteobacteria > Rhodobacterales > Rhodobacteraceae > Paracoccus. The sequence continues at coordinate 34,066 of NZ_JAGHRA010000008.1, read as the reverse complement.
GAACCGTGGCGGTCGTGGACCGAGCCGAGGCTGCGGGGCAACAGCCCTTCTCGGCCAAGGGCGAAGAAGTAGCGATTGATCGTGTTGTGGAAGCTAAGCGCCGAGGCGAAGAGGCTGACGATCAGCAGGATCTCGATGGTGGTGACCGACCAGGGGCCCAGAACATCGGCGGCGGCGACAAAGAAGAACGTCTCCAGACCTTCCAGCGCCGCTGCCTGCGCGGTCTCGGGCCCGTAGTATTGCGTGATCGACCAGGTCGAAAAAGCATAGAAGCCCGCGATAAGCGCCACCGCGATGAAGGTCGCGCGGGGGATGGTCCGCTCGGGGCGTTTGGCTTCTTCGCTGAAAATGGCGGTGGCCTCGAAGCCCATGAACGAGCCCACCACGAAAACCAGCGCGGCACCCAGCCCCGGCACGAATACCGTTTGCGGCGCAAAGGAGGTCAGGGTGATGCCCTCGGGGCCTCCTCCACGCATCAGGATGCCGACGTCAAGCGCAAAGAGAATGGCGATCTCGGCCAGCATGCAGATGCCCAGGAGCCGGCCCGAAAAGGCGATGTTGCGCGCGCCGCAAAGCCAGATCAGCCCAATAATGGCCAGCGTCGGCAGCCACCACGGCATGTTGATGCCAAGCCCCGCCAAAGCGCCGGATACGAAGATGCCGAACAGCGCATACACGGCCAGCTGAATCATCTTGTAGGTGAGCAGCGCGACCAGCGCGGCGGCCACCCCGGCGGGGCGGCCAAGGCCCTTGGCGATATAGGTATAAAATCCGCCGGCCGAGCCTGCGGACCGGCTCATCGCGGTGAAACCGACCGAGAAGACCAGATACAGAAGCCCGGCCATCAGATAGACGCCCGGCACGCCGGCGCCGTTGCCGAAGGCGAAGGCTGCGGGCGAGGCGCCGACTACCGATGCAAGCGGGGCCGCGGCGGCGACGACGAAGAAGACGATATGGGGGGTGCCGATGGAGTTGCGGGCGAGCGCGGCAGATGGGGCCGCACCTCGGGCCTGTGATGCTGACATGTTCTTCTCCCTGAGGCGATGTTGATGCCGCTTCGTGCGGCTTTCATTTCATCTGAAACGAAATTTAGATTATGCTGCGGGTGATCCGAATTGCGGGAAGCGACAATGATTCGATATTTTGCGCCAACGGATGCCCGAGCGCGCGGCAGCGGCCCGCGCAGTCCGATGATCCGCGCTTCCAGCCTGCGGCCGATCCTGGCGGTGCTGGATCAGCATCAACCCCGGGCGGACCGGCTGCTGTCGCGCAACATGCTCACCCGTACGATGGTCGCGGACCCGTATTCCAAGATTCCGCTGAAGCGCTACGTCGCGTTCCTCGAGGCATCCGCCGAAGCCTGCAGCGATCCCTTTCTTTGCGCACGCGTCGGAACCGGCTTCCGGGCAGCGGATCTCGGCCCCGTCGGCCTCGTCTTCGGCGCCTCCGCCACCCTGCGCCGGGGCTTGGGGCGACTTGCCGCAATGCTCAGCGCTTGGCAGGACGGCACGTCAATCCAGGTGGAGGAGTATGACGGCCACCTCGTCTGGACCTACCGGCTGGAAGATCCCGCCCTCTGGCCGCGGCGACAGGACAACGAATATACCATCGCTGCAACGATCGCCCTGTCGCGTGACGCCTTTGGTGCACATGGTCGTCCTTTCGAGGCGCATCTTGAACATGCCCCTCCCGAGAACGCCGCGACTCTTGAACGCCTGCTGGGCGTGCGGGTCTGTTTCGGGGAAACCGGGAATCGGCTGTTCTTTGACCTCGCGGCCGCCGAAACGATGCTGAGGGTGGAGGATGCCGACCTCCTGCTGATCCTGTCGCGCCATCTCAAGGATCTTTCGGGTCGGCCTCAGGCCGCCGACCTGATGCAGCGCGTTCGCAGCCTGGTGCGCCTGCATCTTGGCCAACGGCCTGTGAACCTGACGCTGGTGGCAGACGAACTGAGCCTGTCGCCGCGCACCCTCCAGCGGCAGCTTGCTGCGCAAGGCACGACGCTTCGGGCGCTTCTTCTGGAGGCGCGGCTCGAGCTGGGGCGGACGCAATTGCGCGAAGGCAGAACAACCAATGCAGAGATCGCGCGGCAACTTGGCTATGCGGACAGCACCGCCCTCTGGCGGGCGTTCAAGAAGGCCACCGGAGCGGCCCCGTCGAAGCATCGCGACGACTGACCCCCGGGCTGTTCCTTGGTCGCCGAGGTCCACAAACCGCATGGTCGGGCGCGAGGTCGATTTGGACTCCGCTATGTTCCGATGAATCCATCATGGCATACGATAAGCCGCTGGCTTGGGAGCATCCACCGCATCAGTTCAATGCGACAGCTAACTCCACGGCCTGACCTTTCTTGGAGGCCGGAAACGTCAATGTCCCGTTCATTCTGTTCGCGGCCGCGACGGCGATCGCGAGGCCGAGGCCGCTGCCTTGGAAAGATGTTGCGCGGCCGCGGAAAAAGCGGTCGGTCACGCGGGCCAGGTCGTCCGGATCGATGCCTGGCCCTTCATCGGTCACCCGAAAGACCACCCGGCCTGACTCTTGTTGCGCGGCAAGACGGACAGTTCCGCTCTGCGGCGATGCGAGAACGGCGTTCTCGGCGATATTGCGAAGGGCGGCGAACAGAAGAAAGCGGTTGGTGAAAAGCCCCAGTCCGGCGGGAATGTCGCAGGACAGCTGCACCGCACGGGCTTCTATGGGCTGCCGCAGGGCCGTCGAAATCTCGGCGCAGAGCTCCGTCAGAACGACCTGTTCGGTCGGCGTCTCCTCGCCCTCGACGGTTGCCAGGTCAAGAAGCTGGCGCACCATTCGGTCGGTCCGGTCCACCGACAATTCGATCGCGGCCAGCGCCTTGCCGCGGGTCGCATCGTCTTTTGCCTGGCGCGCGATCTGTGCCTGCGTGCGCAGCCCCGCCAATGGCGTCTTCAACTCATGGGCGGCGAACGCGGTAAAGTCGCGCTCGGTCCTGCGCACGCGCTCAAGTTGCGAAAACAGGCTGTTCAGCGCGCGGCGTACAGGCCGGATTTCGCGCGGTGCCGGCCCGGTGGGCAGAGGGCTGAGATCGGACGGGCTTCGCGACCGGAGCGCCGCCTCAAGACCTTCCAGCGGGGCAAGTCCACGCCCGACGCTGACCCAGATCAGCGCGGCCAGCAGCGGCAGGATCACCAGGGCAGGCCATAGAAGTCCTGCCACGACGTCATGAACAAGGTTGTCGCGCATCGTCATGCGGTCCCCGACCATGACCGTGACGCCCAAATCATCATTGCGAACCGAATAGACGCGCCAGCTTTCGCCGTCGATCACAGAGGTGCTGAAACCGTCTTTCGCACCCAGTCGTGATTTCGGAGCGCCCGACGAGGCGCCGACCAGATCGCCCCGCAGGGACCAGATCTGGCAGGATAGCTGCCGCGAATAATCGCCGCTGCCCAGCAATGGGACCGTGGCGGGCCGGCGGGTGGCATCGCCAACCTCGATCCGGTGATCCGAGATCAGCGAACTGACCATGTTGGCGGATTCCGAAAGCCGCGCGTCCAGCACCTGTTCGACCTGGGACCGCGTCGATCCCTCGATCCAAAGGACGGCCGACAGCCAGACAAGGCCAGTCGCCAGGGCAAGGATCAGGAAAAGGCGAACCTTGATCGACATCAGGCGCCTGCTTCGTCCGCCAGACGATAGCCCAGCCCGCGAACGGTGCGGATGAAATCGCGCCCCAGCTTTGCCCGAAGATGGTGGATATGGACCTCGACCGTGTTGCTTTCGACCTCTTCCTGCCAGCCGTAAAGGCGTTCCTCCAGCTGAGATTTCGACAGGATATGGCCGGGATGTTCGATCAGCGCGTGAAGAATGGCGAATTCTCGGCGCGAGAAATGCAGTTGCCGGTCTTCCAGGCGACCGGTCTGCGCTGCCGGGTCCAGGCTGAGTCCGTTCCAGGCGATCAGACCGGCGGCGCGGCCTTCGTGACGGCGCAACATGGCGCGCAGCCGTGCGGCCAGTTCGTCAAGATCGAAGGGCTTGCCCAGGTAATCGTCGGCGCCCGCATCCAACCCCGAGACCCTGTCCCGCACCCGGTCGCGCGCGGTCAGCAGCAACACCGGGATCCGGTCGCCGCGGCCGCGCAGTTCGGCCAGAAGTTCCAGCCCGGACCCGTCAGGCAGCATGATGTCCAGCACCACCCCACCGAAACCGCCGGTCTGCAGCGCAACGCGGGCATCGTCCAGTGTCGTAACCGGATCGGTCGTGAATCCGGCCATGCCAAGGCCGACGCACAGGCCGTCCGACAGGACGGGGTCATCTTCAACGATCAGCAATCGCATCTTATCGGGCTTTTCCTTTTCCAGTCACGCTCACGCTTTCGTCGGTCGAACTTAAGCCCGGCTTAAGGAGGCGTCTTTAGCGGTTGTTCCATGATGACGAGATTGTTTCCCATTTTTCGCGCGGGGCTGCTGGCCTGTCTCGCTCTGGTCGGGCTTCTTGCCGCCGCGCAAGCAGCATCGCAGCCCTTGCAGCCTGAAGACGCCTTTGCGCTGAATGTCACCCCGTCTGATGATGGGTCGCAAACCCTGTCCTGGCAGATCGCCGATGGGTATTACCTTTATCGGGGAAAGTTCGTCGCAGAAACAGCGGACGGCGCGGCGATCCCCCTGGATTTGCCCAGGGGTGAACGCCACGACGATCCGTATTTCGGCCCCGAAGAGATCTTTCGCGACGATGTCGCGGCGACCCTACCCGCGCAGAACGGGCCGGTGACGCTGACCTGGCAGGGCTGCCAGCAGGACGGCATCTGCTACGCGCCGCAGATGGCGCGGCTGGGCACTGACGGCACGGTGACGCGACTATCCGCAGGCGGCGAGCCGTCCCCCGAGGGTGCCGCGAACGCTTTCAGCCAGGCCGACGATGCGGCATGGTCACCCGGCGGCGAGACGCAGGACAGTGGCCCAGCGCGGGGCGATCTGACACTGGCCCAGGACGACGGTCTGATCGAAGGACTTGCCCTGCGCGGCGGGAATGCCCTCGTGATCCTTGGATTTCTGGGTTTCGGGTTGTTGCTGGCCTTCACGCCCTGCGTCCTGCCGATGGTACCGATCGTCGTGGGCATGCTGGCAGGTCAAGGCGAACCTCTGACGGCGCGGCGCGGGCTGGTGCTGACCGGCGCCTATGTTCTGGCGATGGCATCGGCCTTTGGTGCGCTTGGCGTCGTCGCGGCATGGTCGGGCGCCAATCTGCAGGTGGCTTTGCAATCGCCATGGGCGATCGGGGTGGTGGCGATCCTGTTCGTCGCGCTGGCCCTGTCGATGTTCGGCCTTTACGAACTGCAGATGCCTTCAACATTGCAGCGCAGGCTGGGGCAGGTCGCCGGCCGGCGCGGATCGGTGGCGGGCGCGGCCGGTCTGGGATTTACCTCGGCGCTGATCGTGGGGCCTTGCGTGACCGCACCGCTGGCGGGCGCGCTGATCTATATCGCGCAGACGGGCGATGTCCTTCTGGGTGCGGTCGCGTTGTTCGCCCTGGGTCTGGGGCAGGGCCTGCCGCTGCTGGCGGTGGGGGCATTCGGCCCGCGGATCCTGCCGCGAAGCGGCATCTGGATGCAGCGCGTCAAGCAGGCCTTCGGCGTCATCTTCCTGGGATTCGCGGTCTGGCTGGCCGGGCGCGTTCTGCCCGGTCCCGCGATGCTGGCCCTGTGGGCCGCGCTGCTGGTTGCCACCGGAGTGTTTCTGGGGGCGCTGGACCGGTTGGACAGCGGATCGCCCTTTCGTGTCAGGTTGTCAGCCGCGCTGGGGATGATGCTGGCCTTCACTGGCATGGTGCAGGGCGTCGGCGCTGCGCTGGGTGCGGATGATCCGCTGCGTCCGCTGGCGCCGCTGGCCAGCCGGAATGGCCCGGTCAGCGAAGCCGCCGACCTCAGCTTTGCCCGCGTCACGACCAGCGATGAACTGGATCAGGCGCTGGCATCGGCCGAAGGAAAACCGGCGCTGGTCTATGTCACCGCCGATTGGTGTGTCACCTGTCGCAGCATCGAACGCGGGCCGCTGTCCGATCCGACCGTCAATGCGGCACTGGAAGATCTGGCACCGATCAAGATCGATGTCAGCGATTTCAACGCCGAGGCGCAGGCCCTGATGGGGCGGCTTGCAGCCGCTGGTCCGCCGACGATGGTGTTCCTGAACGCCGCCCGGTCCGAGGCGTCTGGCAGCCGCCTGATCGGCGAGGTGGGGTCCGAAGACATGCTGGCCTCGATCGGGAAGGTGCGCCAATGAATACCGTCTCGATCGGGCCGCTGGTCTTTGACGGCGCACGCCTTGCCGCGATCGCCGCAATCATTGTGTTCCTGCTGACGGCCGAGATCACGGCGCGGGTGCAGCGACGGCCGGGAACGGATGCCGCGCGATGGGCGGGCTACGCGCTGCTGGCCTGGATCGTCGGTGCGCGGTTCGGCTTTGTGCTGGGAAACTGGGACGAGTTCGCGTCCCACCCGCAGGACGTGCTGAAACTGTGGCAGGGCGGCTTTTCGCCCCGCGCTGGCTGGGTCGCCGGCATGGCAGTTTTCGCCGCGGCGTTGCTGCGTCAGCGACGCGCCGCTGTGATGCCGCTGATCGTCGGCGCGGTGCTTGCCTTTCTGACGCAACAGGCGATCGGCATCGCAGTGCCGCGCCCGCAGGTCGAACTGCCCGCAATGGATCTGATCGGCCTAGATGCCGGGACCGAACAACTGGCGGGCCGCGGCAAGCCCGTGGTCCTGAACCTCTGGGCGACATGGTGCCCGCCCTGCCGTCGCGAGATGCCGATGATGTTGGATCTGGCCTCGGGCAGCCCCGGCGTGGATTTCGTCTTCGCCAATCAGGGCGAACGCGCAGATCAGGTGATGGACTTCCTGCAGGGCGAGAACCTGCCTTTCGACGGCATGGTGCTGGACCCGCGCCAGCGGCTGATGGGTCGGCTGGACGCGATCGGCCTGCCATCGACGCTTGTCTTTGATGCCGGTGGCAACCTGGTCGCGGCGCAAACGGGCGAAGTGTCCCGCGCCGCGCTGAGCGAGATGATCGAGAAGGCCATGAAGGAATGACGATGACACTAAGAACAGCCGCCCTGGCAATCGCCGCGATCCTGTCGCTGACGGCCTGTGAGACGAACCAGAACCCCCGGCCGGATGTGCCAGAGGCCCCACAGCAACCCGCCGTCAGTTCCGCGACGGCGGCCAAGTATGGCGCACTGAACGACAATGGCCATCAGATCGACGCCGTGCCCATGCAGTATCTGTCCGAGGACAAGGCCCGTCAGCAGGTGGAATACTGGACCGATCAGAAGCCCGGCACGATCATTGTCGATCCCTATGCGCGTTACCTCTATCATGTGCAGCCGAACGACAAGGCGATGCGCTATGCCGTCGCCGTAGGTGCGGCGGGATACGGCTTCACCGGCGAGGCGCATATCCCTTATCAGCGCGACTGGCCCAGATGGATGCCGACCGACAACATGCTGGCCGACAATCCCGACCTCTATGGCCCCGTGGCCGATGGGGTCGAAGGCGGGCTGGACAACCCGCTGGGTGCGCGGGCGCTGTATCTGCACAATAATCGGGGCGACACCTATTACCGCATCCACGGCACGATGGACCCGTCCTCGATCGGTCAGGCAACCTCGGCCGGCTGCATTCGGCTGTTCAATCAGGACATCATCCATTTGGCCGATCAGACCGACAGCATGACCAAGGTCATCGTGTTAACGAAGGCTGAATCGGGCAAGGGCACGGTACCGCCCGGACAACCGCTGCCGGCGGCGGGGACCGCTGCGCCGACGGCGGCCACTCCGACCAACGCTGGCGCGCCCGTGTCGATCTCGGGGCCTGCAGCCACTGCGACTGCAACGCCCTCTTCATCCTGGACAGAAGGAGACAACGCATGAACATTCATCGACGCATGATGCTGGGCGCAGGTGCCGGCCTGGGGCTGCTTGGCCTTGCCGGCGGCGCCATGAGCCTGCGCGCGCGCGCGGATGAACTGACCGTGGACGACGTGCTGCACGATCCCGACGGTCCGGTTCTGGGTAATGCCGAGGGCGACGTGACCATCGTGGAATATTTCGACTATCAATGTCCGTTCTGCAAAAGGAACCATCCCACGCTGACCGATGTGGTGGCCGAGGACGGCAATATCCGCCTGGTGATGAAGGACTGGCCGATCTTCGGCGCACCGTCGGTCCATGCCAGCCAACTTGTCCTGGGCGCGACCGGGATGGGCGAGTATCACAAGGCGAATTCCGCCCTGATGGCGACCGAGGCCAAGCTGAGCAACGAGCAGATCGACAAGGTTCTGGGTGATGCCGGGATCGACGTCGCGGCGGCGCAGGACGCATATCGCGCGGACCGGGACAAGTGGGACGGGTTTCTGGCGCGCAACGCGGCACAGGCCGCGCAGTTGGGCCTGCGCGGTACGCCCGCCTTCATCATCGGTCGCACGATCTATCCCGGCGCACTGGACGCGGCGACCCTGCGCGGCGCGATTTCCCAAGCGCGCGAGGCGTCTTAAGCCGGGCTTAAGCATGACGTCGCATTCAAGCGAAGCGGGGGCCAACTTCCCCGCATCATGAGAAAAGGAGCAGTGAAATGAGCGACATCAACCGTCGCCGCGCCCTGGGGTTGGGCATTCTCGCCGCGGGCGGGCTGGCGATGCCCGGTCTGGTGCGGGCACAGACGACACCGCGTCACAATATCAGCAGTTTCACGATGCAACGGTGGCAGGATCATTTCGAGTCGCTTGGCAAGGGCGCCATCGTCGCCGACACCACATCGCGTGCCTTGCATTTTTGGAACGCCGACGACACGATCCACCGCACCTATCCGACCTCGGTTCCCATATCCGACGAACTGACCAAGCGCGGCTACACGGAAATCGTGCGCAAGAAAGTCGGCCCAAGCTGGACGCCCACCGCGTCGCAGATGGAGCGCTATCCCGACTGGAAGCCGGTGGGTCCAGGGCCCGACAATCCGTTGGGTACCCACGCGATGTATCTGGGCTGGCCCGCCTATCTGATTCACGGCACCCATGACACGCGCAAGATCGGGCGATTGTCTTCAGATGGCTGCATCGGCCTTTACAATGAGAAGATAGAAGAGCTTTTCGGCCTCTGTCCGGTCGGCACGCAGGTGCGTGTGATCTGACGCCGAATCGAGACCGGCAGGGTGCGTCTCGTTGCCACCCCGCCGGTCAGACCTGGAACGACCTGCTGCATGACCCGGCTGACCTTGATCCGGTTGAATGGCAGCCAGGGCTTCCTTGAACCGCATCGCGAATTAGGGACGCGAGGGGGCCGACCCTGCGGAGGATGGCTGGGTTTGCAGGGAATGCTGAACCACCCCTTCTGGCGACCACTTGCCATCCTTTGACGGGATGACCCGCCACGCCTTGCCCCGACCCTCATCGTCGAAACCACCGGCTACCGAATCGAAGTCATCGGATGGGCCGAGCCCCTTCTCGGCAAGACCATGCCGACGAAATCTTCCAACGGCATTCGGCCTACGATGGGAAGGCGTTTTCGCCGCCTTACCCTGAACGCCAAGTTGGAGAATCCCCCCATGCGGAGGATCGAATTAACGTTCGTGCGTGATGGTGGCCCACTGGATCAAGACACCCCCTATCGCTGCGCCTTCATCACCATGCAGGGTGTGCTGACGCGTTACGGCAAGGATCGGTGTGAGGTTGGCGTCACCGCGATCAAGGCTTTGCGTAGGTGGTTTGCAGACCGTGACCGCCCGAAGCGTAAGATGCTGGGGCGATTGCGCGTCGTCTAAGAAAACTTGGTCGACTCGGGGGAACCTTAAGGTTGGTTTAAGGTTTGTGCATCTAAAGCACGCAAATATTCATATGTAATGATTCGTTCTCAAGAACGGGAGGTTGGCGATGCCCGTCACGCTGGGGCTGCTGCTGGCGCTTAGCTTTGTTGTCTCTCTTTTGGCGCTGGCCTTTCTGATCTGGGCGATCGCCAACCGGCAGATCACCATCGACCAGCACGACGCGGAAACCGTGTTTGAAGCCGGTGAAGTCCGCGGCGATGCTGGTGAGGAAGCCCACCCACACAGGTTCGACCCTGTGCAGGCCGGCATCGACCAGATCTCGGCGAGGCCGGTGCTGGTCCTGATCGCTGCGGCGACCTTTTGGCTTGTGGCGGGTTCGGTCTTTGGACTGATCGCGTCATTAAAGCTTCACTGGCCGGACTGGCTGGATTTCGCAGCGCCATTGACCTTCGGAAGGATGCGAACGCTGCATCTGAACCTGGTGATCTACGGCTGGCTGTCGCAGGCGGGCGTTGCTTCGGTCATGTGGATCATCCCGCGCATCTTCCATACGCCCTCGCGTCGTCCGCAGCTGATTATATGGGGCGCGTTGCTATGGAACATCGGCGTCACCCTGGGAGCGGTGGCCATCGCACGCGGTTGGACCGACGGTGAGGAATGGCTGGAGATCCCGTGGCAGGTCGACATTTTTCTGGCCGCCGGAGGGGCCTGTTTCATCGCGCCGCTGATCCAGACAACGCGGGCTCGGCAGGTCCATCACATCTATGTCTCGGGCTGGTATTTCCTGGCTGCGATCCTGTGGTTCCCGGTGCTGTTCGTGGTCGCCAACCTGCCGCTTTATGGGGGTGCGCAGGAGGCGACGATCAACTGGTGGTTCGCGCACAACGTGCTGGGCCTCTGGCTGACGCCGCTTGGCGTGGGCGCGGCCTATTACTTCATTCCGAAGATCATCGGAAAGCCCATCTACAGCTATGCCGTGTCGTTGCTGGGATTCTGGGGGCTGGCGCTGTTCTACAGCCAGGTCGGAATTCATCACCTGATCGGAGGTCCGGTGCCGACGTGGTTGGTGACATTGTCGGTCGTGCATTCGGTGATGATGTTCATCCCCGTGATCGCGGTTGCGATCAACCAGCACGTCACCGTCGCGATGAACCTCTGGGCGCTGAGGGAATCCATTCCGCTGCGCTTCATCTCGTTCGGTGCCGTCATGTACACGCTGGCGTCCTTCCAGGGCTCGATCGAGGCGTTGAGGTCAGTCAACACGATCACCCATTTCACCCAATATACTGTCGGCCACGCCCATCTGGGGGCCTATGCCTTCGTGTCGCTGGTGATGTTCGGCGCGATCTACCAGATCCTGCCGCGCGCGACGGGTCGGGTCTTTCCGTGGCCTGGGTTGCTGAAGCTGCACTTCTGGCTGGTCGTGATCGGCTTCGCGATCTACTTCCTTGCGCTGTCGATTGGCGGTGTGCTGCAGGGACTGGCGATGTTGGATGCCACGCGACCGTTCCGCGACAGCGTCGAGGTCGTGCTGCCCTATCTTCAGGCCCGAAGCGTCGGCGGGACATTGATGACGCTCGGTCATCTGGTCTTCGCGCTGAACTTGCTGGGACTGGCCTTCATGACGCGGGATGAATCTGCATCGACGGTGGCTGCGGAATGAACCGGTATCTTCCTCTCTCGATTCTCGCCTTGGCCATTCTGGCATTTGCGACGCTGATGCTGGTCATCGCACCAGGCATCCAGATCGACGCCCGCAACGTTCCGGAAGGGCTGCGCAATTATACCCAGGCCGAGCAGAACGGCCGCGACGTCTATGTCGCAATGGGATGCGTCTATTGCCATAGCCAGCAACCCAGATCACCCGATCAGGCCCCCGATGGCGAACGTGGCTGGGGACGTCCATCCGTGGCATCGGATTATGCCTTCGATGCTCCGCATCAGTTGGGCACGATGCGGACCGGACCGGACCTGCTGAACGTCGGCGCGCGCCTGCCGTCCGAGGGCTGGCACCTGACCCATCTGTATCAACCTCGCGCCATTTTCGATTGGTCGATCATGCCCGCCTATCCATTTCTGTTCGAACGAAAGGACCGCGCCGCGCCCAGCGATACCGTTGTCACCTTGCCGCCCGCCTATGCGCCCGAAAGCGGCGTGATCGTTGCCCGCCGAGACGCGCTGGATCTGGTCGCGTACCTCCGGGCGCTGGACCGGACATATCCGTCGCCAACCGATGCCCTGCGGGATGATGGCTACGCAAGCGGCCCGGCCGCCGAGGATCCAAACGCCAGTGAGGGGGACAGCTGATGTTCGGCAGGAAGAGCAAGTCCGACCATCCTCGCCCCGATGAGAATTTCGAGCCCTACGAGGAATTCTCGGGCATTCCGATGCCGGTCTACTGGATTGCCATCGCACTGGCCGCGTGGGGGGCGTTCATGCTGTACGATACCGGCAAGGACGTGACCCTCGCCCAAGACGAGCGGGTTGAGGAACGCGCCGTGCAAATCTCGGCCGATCAGGGCGAGGGGGGCAATCTGTTCGTTGCCAACTGCTCGACCTGCCATCAGCCGGACGGTGAGGGGCTTCGCGGCGCGGTACCGCCCTTGGCCGGGTCCGAGGTCCTCGCTGCCGGTCCCGAAATCGTCGCCCGCATCCTGCTGCGCGGCATCGACGGGCCGATCCGGGTCGGCGGTGATGATTTCGACGGGCATATGCCCAGCTTCGCCAGCGCGCTGAACGACGATGAGATATCGCGCATCGCCAGCTACGTCACGCTGACATTCGGCGAAACCGATGCGAAACTTGATCCGAAGCGTGTCGCGGATCTGCGCCATGAGGTCGGCGACGCGGGCAGCTTTGCCGGAGGCGCGGAATTGGCCACGATCGTGACCTCGATGCCCCCGCAACCTCCCCATCCCGCGCCGACGGCGGCGGATGCGATGACGGCCACTGTGCAGGATCTGGTTTTTGCAGGCCGTGACGATGTCTGGGCCTGTGCCAGTTGCCACGGCGACCTGGGCCAAGGGGGCGAAAACACGCCGCGCCTTGCCGGACAGCCCGCCAAGTATCTGACCAAGCAGCTGAATGATTTCCGCGATGGCACCCGCGACAACGAATCGATGCAGATTGTCGCAGCCGGTCTGAGCGATGCCGAGACCGCGGCCTTGGGCGCGTATTTTGCCACGTTGCGTGCGACCAGCAACGCCAGCCCGAACCTGTCTGCGGATCTGGCACGGGGTGAGCGGCTGGCGCTGCAAGGCGACTGGTCGTTGGGCGTCCCAGCCTGCTTTACCTGCCATGGCTCGTCCGGGTTCGGCGTCGCCCCGGATTTTCCGGCGCTGGCGGCCCAGCATGCGCCCTACACGGCCAGCCAGTTGGCAGCCTGGGCCGGCGGGGGCAGGCAGAATTCGCCCTTGGGGTTGATGAGCCAAATCTCTCAGGCACTGTCCAGCCAGGATCGCCGAGCAGTGGCCGATTATCTGGCCTCGCTGCCGCCCGTGCCCGCTGGGCGCACGGCCAGCGCACAGGAAGGAACCTCGAATGCCGAATGATCCGAAGTCCCGCGAGAGCGACAGCAGCGGTGGCAAACACACGGCCCGCAATATCATCTTTGCCGCCGGCGGAGGCCTTGCGCTTGTGGCCCTTGGCTCGTTGGTTGTGGAACTGGGCCTTGCGCCGGCTTGGCTGACGGGCGAACCGGTGCAGAAGACGGCGATGGCACAGAAGCCACGCGACGATCTGTTCCATCCTCCTGACACGGCCAGCATCCCCGATGACGAATTCGGCGCCGCCGTGCAGCGCGGCATGGCGATCTTCACCAATACCGGCACGAATGCCTCGGATCATGTCGGCAACGGTCTGTCCTGTTCGAACTGCCATCTGGATTCGGGTCGGCAGCCGCTGTCGGCGCCGATGTGGGCCGCGTGGGTCGCCTATCCGAAATACCGCGGCAAGAACAAGCAGATCAATACGATGGAAGACAGGGTGATGGGCTGCTTTACCTATTCGATGAACGCCCAAGGCTCGCCTTCGGGCGGGCCACCTCCGCATGGCGATGACATCTATCGCGATCTGGAAAGCTATTTCTATTGGCTTGCGACTGGCGCGCCCACCAACGAGAAGTTGGATGGCAGCGGCTTCGGCAAGGTCGAAAAGCCAGAGCAGGGCTATGATCTGGCGCGCGGCGAGGCGGTCTTCGCCGAAGACTGCGTCGTCTGTCATGGGCCAGACGGACAGGGGCAGAAGGATCTGAACGGTCGCTATGTCTTTCCCCCGCTTTGGGGTGCGGACAGCTATAATTGGGGCGCGGGCATGGCGCGGATCGACACGGCGGCGGCATTCGTCAAGCACAACATGCCGCTGTCGCAACCGGGCAAGCTGACGGATCAGCAGGCTTGGGACGTGGCTGCCTTTCTGGACAGCCACGAACGTCCCAAGGATCCGCGCCAGAAAGGCAGCGTGGAAGAGACGCGCAAGGCCCACCATGACGGTGATGAAACGTTCTATGGCAAGACCGTCGATGGCAGGCTGATCGGGGTGGGCATGCAGGCATCGGCGGCGGCGAAAGCTCCGGAAGAAGACTGACCGGATGCGACGATTATTCGCCATCGAGGGTCTGGCCTGCGCCGGTTGCGCACGTGGACTGGAACGTCGTCTGTCTGTCCAGCCCGGCATCCGTCTGGCCAAGGTGCATTATCTGACCGCCTCGGCCCTGTTGGACTGGGATGAAACCGCGACAGGCCAACCCAGGATTGCCGGCCAGGTTGCCCGTGCCGGCTATCGCCTGATCGACCGTCACCGCCCCGAGGAACTGGAGACGATGCTGGACCGGCATCTCGGCCGGCTTGGGATCCGCCTTGCGGTGGCGGTCCTGTCAGGAATGTGGACGATGGCCCTGGCGCTGGTGCTGTACACCACACAGCTTGCGCCAGACACGGCGTGGTGGATCGCCGTGGCTTCGGGGGGCTTCGCGCTGCCGGTCCTGTGGGCCGGGCGGGGCATCCTGTGGATGGGATGGAAGTCGCTGCAGTTGGGTGAACCGACGATGGATCTTCTGGTGTCCTTGGGCGTCACTGGCGCTTTCATCCTGTCCGCCGTCCAGCTTCTGCAAGGCGACGTCGCGGTCTGGTTCGATGCGGCCACGATGCTTTTGACCCTTCTGCTTCTGGCCCGGCTTGTCGACACGATGATCCGGCGTTCGGCGCTCCGCGCCTTGAAGGCGATGCAGGATGCGGCACCCGAAATCGCGACGGTCGAGACCCTGGGCCAGCGGCGGCGCATGGCCGCGGATCAGGTTCCCATCGGATCGCGGATCATCGTCGATGCCGGCGAGGCGGCAACAGTAGATGGGGTGATCGAGACCGGCGTCAGCCTTGTGAATCGCGCAGTTCTGACTGGCGAAAGCAAGTCGGTCGCCGTTCGTCCCGGCGACCGGATCGAAGCAGGCTGCGTCAATCTGGACAGGCGGCTTATCGTACGCAGTGATCGTGAACCCGGCGACCGCGAGATTGACCGGCTAGGCGGTGCGATCGCGCTGGAGATCGCGCGCAACGGCGCCGAGGGAGGCATGGCCGAACACTGGGCGGGGCTTCTTGCGCGCGCGATCCCGGCGTTGGCAATAACGGCGACGATCGTCGCGATGCTGCGCGGGCTTGGAACCGAGCAGGCATTGATGACCGGCCTGACTGTGCTGGCGGGTTTGTGTCCTTGTGCGCTGGCGCTTGCCGTGCCGCTGACGAGACTGCGCATTTCGCAGCTTGCCGCAGGTTCGGGCCATCGGATACGCGAGCCGGAGGCCTTCGAAAAGCTGGCCCATGCGCGAACCGTCTTCCTCGACAAGACCGGCACACTGACGGCGGGCCGGCCGCGTATGATCGCCGCCGAGCCCGCCAGCGGCATTTGCCGGGACGGCCTTGTGGCAGCGGCCGCCTTTGCTGAAACGGGCCTGACCCATCCGCTGGCACGCGCAATCGTTGCGGTGACCGGCGAACGGGGGGCGGGCGGGCGCCGCGCGGATCGGCATGCCGAGGGATTGGATGACGCGGGCCGAACCGTGCGGGTCACAGGATCGGATGCCGACGATCGTCGCGGAACACGACTGACCGTCACCCGCGATGGCGCCGTGCTGGGTCATCTGATCGTCGCCGACGACCTTCTGCCCGACGCCGCCGCCGCGATGACGTCACTTTCGCGCATGGGCCTGTCCATCAGGATCGCCTCGGGTGATGCGGCAACGCCGACGCGGCAAGTGGCTGCGGCACTGGGTGTGCCGGACGAGAGCGTATTCTGGCAGCAAACGCCGCGACAGAAGGCAGAGTTGATCCGCAACGAGGGTGCGGGAACGGTGTTCGTCGGAGACGGCGTGAACGACGCTCCCGCATTGGCGGCCGGAGATTGTGGGATCGCGGTTGCGGGCGCGCATGCGGCAGCCAGGCAAACCGCCGATGTGGTGATCGGTGACGGTGGACTTGCGGCGCTGCCCCAATTGATCCGGTTGTCGCGGCGCGCCGCCAGAACCAGCCGTCAGAACCTGATCCTGGCGGTGATCTACAACGCCGCCCTGCTGCCGCTGCTGCTGACGGGCCACCTGACGCCGGACCTCGCGGCGCTGGCGATGGCCGCCAGTTCGCTTTCCGTCATGGCGAATGCGCTTCGCGTTGGTGCTCAGCAGCCGCGCGCGGACTCGGGCATCGTCTCTTGCAGCGCCTGACGACCGGCGATGAGACCGCTGCAGCAGCCGATCGCCACCTCGTCGACAGCACCTCGGAACCCGGACAAAGCCAGTGCGCGTGTCGCTTCAAAAGTGCGCAGGTGCTTTGCCGAAGAGGTATTCCTCTCCGGCAAAGCGTTCATCCCAGTTCATGAGTCCGCATTCATCGCCTTGGGCGCACCCGTGGCCATATCGGTGCCGGTGTAGGGCAGACCGGCCTGCTTCCATGCGCCGAAGCCGCCCTCCATATGCGCGAGTGGCGACAGTCCGGCTTTCAGGGCAATCTCGGCCATCTTTCCGGACCGGGCGCCCGAGCCGCAGTGTAGAACGATACGCTTGCCGTCCTGCGTGGGCAGCGCCTCGGGGCGAAAGAATGCCATGGGCATCAACAACGCGCCGTCTATATGCTCCATGATGTATTCGGGCGGCGTGCGCACATCGATCAAAACGATCTTCTGCGCGTCGAGCGCCGCCATGACTTCTTTCGGAGTCCAGTTTTCCACTTGTGCCATGATCAGAACCTGTTCGCTGGTATCTTGAAGTAGCTGTTTCCATCAGCCTCCGGTCCCGGCAGACGGCCGCCTCGAAGGTTGAATTGCAGTGCGTGAAGCATCCTGTCGGGCAGGTTAAGCGTCGCGTCGCGTGCCTTTCGCACCTTGACGTATTCTTCCTTTTCGACGCCGCCGCCGACATGCTTGTTCGAGGCTTTCTGCTCGGCCACCGTGCTTTCCCAGGCCGGGTCGTCGCGGCCTTGTGCCCCATAGTCGTGGCCGATGAAAATGCGGTAGTCGTCGGGCAACGCCAGGATCGCCATCAACGAGTCATAGAGCATGGCCGCCGATCCGCCGGGGAAGTCTGCGCGCGCGGTGCCGCTGTCGGGCTGCATGAACGTGTCATGCGCGAAGATCGCGTCCCCGACGACATATGTGATCGAGCCGAGGGTATGGCCTGGCGACAGCATCACCCGCGCCTCGAGATCGCCGATCTGGAACGTGTCGCCGTCGGCAAGGAGTCGGTCAAAATCGGCCTCCGGGTCGAACGCGTCCGGCGTGTTGTAGAAATCGCGCCAGAGGCCCGCGATATCCAGAACCTTCTGGCCGATGGCGTTCGGCGCGCCGGTCTTCTGCTTGAGATACGCCGCGGCCATCAGGTGGTCGGCATGAGGGTGCGTGTCGAGGATCCATTCGAGCGTCAGACCGTCGCGCTCAATCCAGTCTAGCGCCCAGTCGGCAGACTGGGTCGAGGTGCGGGCGCGGGCCGGGTTGAAGTCGAGAACCACGTCGATCAGCGCGCATTTCTTCGTTGCCGGGTCGATGCAGAGATATTGGCAACTTCCTGAAGCTTCGTCATAGAAACCGACGACCTCCGGGCTGCCGGGCCCACTGGATGAACTTTTCGAATATGGGATTGTCATGCAGTCCTTTCCTTTCCGGTCACTCTGCAACTTTGGCCGGGTCGGCCGGTTTGGCAAGCGCCTTCCAGGCGTCATGCTGGGACAAAAAGACGCGTCCGTTGAGCTGGTCGATGAAGTGCGTGGTCTTGAGGCGGCCCATGACCGGACCTTTCATTTCCAAGAGGTGCAGTCCGACCCCAGATCCGTGAGCTGGATTGATCGCCTCGAGGCTTTCGAAGGCCGAATAGCCGGTTTCGTTCACCGCCGAGCACATGAGGATCACGTGGCGCAAAGCGTCGCCGTCGACCACGCGGTGCTGGATCAGACCCTCGAAAAACCGGGCATTGCCTTGCGCGGGCCATGGGACTGCACACTCGAGTTCAGCCAGAAACCCTGCTTCGGGGGCCACAGCCCGCGTCAAGCACCGGACCAGGCGCGACGGCGCCTCAAGGCTGGCGTGGTATCCTGTCACCACACGCGTCACGATGTCGATCGCCAAGGTCATCCCGGGGACGGCCGTTGGAGTTGCGCTCGAAACCATCGACAAGGATGGCATCCGCTGGCGCGTGGTCGATCTGCACAACGTCCGGCGGTCGTTCTGCCTTGTTCTGCCCCATCACTGGCGACAAGCGCCGCCGCGCTGCCTTTGCAACATTGCGTGCTTTCATGACTTAACGGGAATTCATCGCTTCAAGCCGCCGCTGCGCTGTCCTGCGCGTCGGCGGCTGCACACCCTGCTCAGTACACGCGCTGCGAATTTCCGTGACAACTCGCGCCAAGCTTGGGTGTTCTCGCCGCGGGCAATGTCGATGTCACCGAGAACTGACCCAGCAGCAGTCGGTCAAGCCGAAGCCGCCCGGCAAGGAAAAACCCAAAGGGATAATCGCAAGCCGGGCGAACATATCTTGGACGGACTTCAGGCCAGCCACTCCATATAAGCCTGTGTGCCGCCGTTCCGGGCGGCGGCTGCGGCGGCCTTGGCATCGACCCCCACCGCAGCGGCCCCGTCGGACAGCACCGCGATCAGGATGTCGCGGACCAATTCCGGCTGCCCGTCCATCATGTTGCAGGGGTCCAGTTGGAAATAGCCCTTCTCGACCTCGTGACCACGCACGATCAGGGGTGGATCCTGACGACCGAAGATCTCGGCGAACTGCGCGGCACTGGCCCCGGCCTGCGCCGGATCGATCCAGACCTGAAGCCGTTCCAGCGGATTGTCGGTCGGATCGGGAATGCGGATCGGCGTCACGCCGGGCAGATCAGCGATGGCTGCCTGCCACATCTGCAACACGCGGGTCTCTTCGGCCCGGATGGCATCATGGTCGCGTTCCAGCCATTGCTGCATGGCCTCGATGGCGCCGGCGATGCTTTCCTTGCCGATCTTCATTCCGCGGCCGATGCCGATATTCTGTAGATAAGCGGCCCGGATCAGATCCTTGCGCCCCGCCACGATCCCCGAGGTCGGCCCGCCCATGAACTTGTGACCCGAATAGATCGCGATATCCGCGCCCTTGGCCAGAAAGCCCGTCAGGTCGTATTCCGAGGCCGCGTCCACGATCACCGGCACGCCTTTGGCATGGCAGATGGCCGCAAATGTTTCCAGCGGGATCATCCCGTAATCGACGACATGGTGCGATACGACGTAAAGGGCCGCGGCGCAGTCTTCCAGCGCAGCGTCCAGCTGATAATCCTTGGCCAGCGTTGATTGCCCGACGATGCGCGTCTGCCCGCCCGCCAGCGCGATGGCCTGGCTGACTGGCGCACCGTATTCGCACAGATGCCCCATCTGCACCGCGACGCCGTTCTTCGGCCCCGGATCGGCGGGCAAGGCCTCGGCCCGCGCGGGGTCCAGCCCGGTCATGCAGCCCGCCACCGACAGGGTGATCCCAGCACTGGCCGAGGCAGTGAGAAACCCCGCCTCGGCGCCAGTCAATTGCCTGATCATGTCGGACGCACGGGCCTGCATCTCGTGGATGCGGGCGAAACGCGGCATTGCCGCTGCGGTCGCCTCGGCCACCCGGCGCGTGGCGATGGATCCACCCAGCGAGGTCATGGTGCCCGATGTGTTGATCATCCGGCCATAGCCCTGCGCGTCGTGCCATGACCAGTCGATCGGGTATTCGGTATTCCTAAGCATGAAGGGGCCTTTCTGCGCTTGTGCAAGTTTCCATAATTGCGTAACCTGTATCGAAACAGTGGAACACATGATGCGTGATCAGACGACGCGGCGCAGCCGGACCAGCGGCATCGACCGGTCGCTTCAGATCCTCGATATCCTGACCGAACGCCATCACCCGATGAGCGCGTATGACCTGGCCAAGGCCACGGGTGCGCCGCCCTCGACCATTTACAAGCTGATCGACGAATTGACCGAACGGAACATGCTGTCGCGCAGTGCCAATGGTCGCGCGTGGCTGGGTCCGCGCCTGATGCGATACGGACTTGCCTATCGCGCCCGCGTCAACGCCTTCAACGAGGCAGAGCGGGCCATGTTCGCGCTGAACGAACAGGTTCTGGAAATGGTCCAGATCTGCGCGCGCGACGAAGGCATGATGCAGGTCGTGGCGATGGCCGAGGGGTCCGGGCCGTTCCGCGTCACCTCGGATGTTGGCACGCGGGTGCCGCTGAACTGGACCGCCTCGGGGCGGCTGCTGGTCGGTCATCTGCCCGATGCGGAGCGGTTGGCGGTCTTTACAGAATGTGCGCGCCCGTCGAATACGGGCCTGGCCGAGACAGATCCCGCGATTCTGGCCGACCTGTCGCGGCGCGATTTCATCGACGGGCTGTCCGTCCAGATCGACACGTCCGAGGATCAGGTCGCCTGCATAGCGGCCCCGGTGCGCGGGCAGGACGGCACCTGTCAGTTGACCCTGTCGGTGGTGATGCCCAAGCATCGTGTCCCCGACAAGTTCGACCTTGTGGCTCAGTCGGTGCGAGATGCCGCGCGTTCGGTTGAAATGGCGCTTGGGTTGCATCACCGCTGATCGGCCATCTCGAAGATCGCCTCGATCTCGACCGGGATGCGGTTGGGCAGCGATCCGACGCCAAAGGCCGACCGGGCATGGATACCGGCTTCGCCAAACACCTTGGCCAGAAGGTCCGAGGCACCGTCGATCACGAAAGGATGCCGTTCGAAATCGGCATCGGCGTTCACCATGCCCAACAGCTTGACCACGCCGCCCACCCGGTCCAGCGATCCCAGGGCGTCGCGCAGGGCGGTCAGAATGTTGATCGCGACCAGCTGCGCATGATCGCGGGCATCCTCGGGGCTGATCTCGGTGCCGACCTTGCCACGGATCAGGGTTCCATCGGACCGGACCGGCCCCTGCCCCGAAACATAGATCATTCCGCCCGAAATCCGGACATTGCGGAACGATCCGATCGGGCTGGGCGCGGCATCCGGCAGGGTGATACCCAGGCTGGCCAGCCGCGTCTCAGGTGTGTGCTGCGGCGACGTCATGTCCATAGAGTTTCTCGGTTCTCTTGCAATAGCTTTGATGATCGGGACCGACCGGATGCGCACCGGGTGACCCGGCGGCGCAGATCGGAGCGGCGTGTGGACAGCGCGTGCGGAAAACGCAGCCCGATGGCGGGTTCAGTTGGCTGGGGATGTCTCCCTGCAACGGCGTCCGGTCCCGCGCCGCGCGCGGATCGGGCAGCGGAATGGCCGAATTCAGTGCGCGAGTGTAGGGATGCGCCGGGGTCTTGTGGATCGCACCCGCCGGCCCGATTTCCATCAATCGGCCCAGATACAGGACCGCGACCTGATCGCAGAGATAGTTCACCACCGACAGGTCATGGGCGATGAACAGCATCGTCAGGTTTCGCTTTTCGCGCAGGTCCAGCAGCAGGTTCAGCACCTGCGCCTGGATCGACACGTCCAGCGCCGAGACGCTTTCATCCGCGACGATGAATTCCGGTTCCAGCGCCAGGGCACGGGCGATGCCGATCCGCTGCCGCTGACCACCCGAGAAGGCATGGGGATAGCGATCCATGTGATCGGCGCTGAGGCCAACCTCGTCCAGCAGCGCGGCCACCCGGTCGCGCCGTTCGGCGCGGTTGCCGATGCCATAGGCGCGCAACCCTTCGGCAATCAGGTCGCCTACCTTCAGGCGCGGATTCAGCGAGGACATCGGATCCTGGAAGATGATCTGCAT
Organism: Paracoccus sp. R12_2; assembly: GCF_017744015.1. GTDB lineage: Bacteria > Pseudomonadota > Alphaproteobacteria > Rhodobacterales > Rhodobacteraceae > Paracoccus. The sequence goes on along the minus strand of NZ_JAGHRA010000008.1, from coordinate 12,023 downwards.
CCGCCGCCGCATGTCGCGCATCTTCGCATTGGGCAACGAGGTGATGTCGGTTCCGTCAAAGCGGATCTGCCCACCCGATGGTTCGACCAGCCGCAGCAACGTCCGGCCAAGCGTGGTCTTGCCCGAACCGCTTTCGCCGACCAGCCCGGTAATCGAGCCGCGCGGAATATCGAAGCTGACATCATCGACGGCGTGGACAGTTCCCGACGGGGTGTGGAACCGCTTGGAAAGGTTCCGTATCTGGATCAATGCATGGCTCACGCGGGCACCGCCATGTCCAGGACACAGGCCGCCAGATGGCCGGGGGCCTTTTCCTTCAGCGCGACCGGATCGCGGCATTCGGGCCGCGCATGGGGACAGCGCGGCGCGAAGGCACAACCGGGCGGCAAATGTGTCAGCGGCGGCACGGTGCCGGGGATCGGCACCAGCCTTTCGCCCAGGGCTAGCCCCTCGCGCGGGATCGAGTTCAGCAGGCCCTGCGTATAGGGATGACGGGTATCGTCGAACAGGTCCATCACGCCCGCCTGTTCGACCACCGCGCCCGCGTACATCACGGCCACGTCATCGGCCATCTCCGCGACCACACCCATGTCATGCGTGATGAACAGGATCGACATGCCCAGATCCCTTTGCAGCCGTCGCATCAGATCCAGGATCTGAGCCTGGATCGTCACGTCCAACGCGGTCGTGGGCTCATCCGCGATCAGCAGCGCAGGGTTGCAAATCATCCCCATCGCGATCATGACCCGCTGCCGCATGCCGCCCGACAATTCGTGCGGATAGGCGTCCACGCGGGCCGCCGCGCCGGGGATCTCCACCAACTCCAGCATTTCGATCACCCGCTTGCGGCGCTGTGCGGCTGGCATGTTTTCGTGCAGGAACAGCATCTCGCCAATCTGGTCTCCGATCGTGAACAGCGGGTTCAACGACGACATCGGTTCCTGGAAGATCATCGAGATACCGGGACCACGCAGTCGCCGGAACCCCGCGGCGTCGAGTCCCGCCAGATCGGCCAACGATCCGTCGCGGCCACGAAAGTCCAGCCGCCCCGACCGGACCCGACCCGAGGGCGGCAGCAGCCCCATCAGCGCCAGCGACGTGACCGACTTGCCCGAGCCGCTTTCGCCCACAAGCGCCAGCGTGCGGCCACGTTCAAGGTTGAAGCTGACGTCGCGCAAGGCGGTCACGGCCGCAGGCCCGCGTCCGAAACTGACGCTGAGGCCCTTAACCGACAGGATCGTGTCGCTGGCATCGCTCATGGTGCTTTACCCCTCTGGCGGCAGACGCCGTGCGGCGGGTTGCGCGTCGCAGCCCAGCACGGTCATCCGTGGCTCGAACATCCGTTCCATGACCATGTGGTTGCCCTGACTGTCGATGGCGTCGATCTGGCTGTCCTCCAGGTCGAACACGGTGAAATCGGCGCGCATCCCCGGCGTCAGTCCGTCGCGTCCCGACAGGCCCAGAAATCCGCGCGGCGCCTGGGTCACGCCGCGGATGCATTCGTCAAAGGGCAGCCCCACGGCCAGCAGCTTGGCAATGGTCGTGGCCATGTCATAGACGGGCTTCGCCATCGAATGGGCGTGCAGGTCGGTCGAGATTGAGAACGGTCGCAACCCGTCGGCCATGGAATCCCGCGCGGTCTTGAAGTTGAACGACGCGCCACCATGCCCGATATCCATCAGGATTCCGCGTTCGGCCAGATCCTGCGCCATCTTGAAAAGGGCATCCGTATCGCGGATCGATCCTGCCGGCTTGCCGTTGAAGCAATGGGTGACGATGTCGCCCGGCGTCAGGATCTCGAACACCTCGTCGATAAGGGGCGGCGGCTCGCCGACATGGACCATCAGCGGCAAGCTGGTCATCTCGGCCACGCGTTTGGCAATCTTGGCGGGGGTGATGCCCCAGCTGCCGACGATCACGCCCGAGGCGCGGACCTTGATCCCGCAGATGACATCGCGATTGGCCTCGATCACGGCTAGCGTCCGGTCGATGTCGATCGACCGCCAATCGATCAGCTCGGGCACCCGGTTGCAGGCGACGAGGCCGATCGAACCGATGTTCAGGAACGCCTTGATCGTCTCGCTGGCAGGTTCGATGACGTATTCGCGCAGCCCGTGAAAGCTGGCCTCGCCCGCCGAACCGGCATCGGCCATCGCGGTGACGCCGGTCGGCCGCCCGGCCTCGGACGCGCGGATCGAGATGTCGGTGCCGCCATGCCAGACATGGACATGCAGATCGCACCAGCCGGGCGACAGATACGCGCCCTTCAGGTCCAGCACCTCGGCACCGTCCAGCGGGCCGGGGGCGACAAGACCATCATCGCCAACATGGATCTCGTCCGGGCTGGCGTCAAAGCCGGTGGCGCGGAAATTGGTCAGTTTCAATGCCAAATCAGGTCTCCTTGGCAAGTCTTGGGTCCAGCGCATCGCGCAGCCCGTCGCCCACGATCTGCAGCGAAAGGACCGACAGCGCGATGGCCGCGCCCGGAAAAAGGATCAGGAAGAAGGCGGTGTCGATATACTGCCGGCCCTCGTTCACCATGATGCCCCAGGTGGGCGTCCTGGGATCGACGCCGACGCCCAGGAAGGACAGTCCCGCCTCGGCCAGCATCGCATAGGCGAAGATGAAGGTAGCCTGCACCAGGATCGGCGACATGATGTTGCGCAGCACATGCGTGACCATGATGGTCGGCGTTCGGGTGCCAAGGGCACGGGCGGCCTCGACATAGGGCAATTCGCGGATCACCAGGGTCGAGGCACGCACGATCCGGGCGATCCGGGGCGCATAGACGACCGACAGCGCCAGGATCACGTTCATCATCGTGCCGCCGAAGATCGCCACCAGTGACAGGGCCAGCAGGATGTCGGGAAAGGCCATCATCGCATCGATCACACGCGACAGCGGCGTGTCCAGACGGCGAAAGAAGCCCGCGACAAGCCCGATCAGGATCCCGACCGCCGACGAGATGACCGCGACGCCAAGCCCGATGCCCAGCGAGGTCTGCCCCGCGACCAGCAGCCGGCCCAGCACGTCACGCCCGAAGGCATCCGCGCCCAGCCAGTATTCCGCGCCCGGCGGCGTCAGCCGCTTGCGCACCGACATGCCACCGATCTCGGTCAGGCCCAGCATCGGCAGCAGGAAACAGGCCGCGACGATCAGCACGAAGACGACCAGCGCCACCACGGCTGCCGGCCGCTGGAACAGCAGATTGCGAAACGAGGGCGGGGCCATGGCGGTGGATGCGGCAGCCATCAGTATTTCACCCTTTTGTCGACGACCAGATACAGCAGGTCGGTCAGCAGATTCACCAGGACGTAAAGTCCCGCGACCACGATCAGCGTGCCCTGAATCACCGGGTAATCGCGCCGCAGCACCGCGTTCACGACAAGGTTGCCCATGCCCGGCAGGTTGAACACGCGCTCGGTCACCACCGCACCGCTGACCAGCAGCGCGAAGGTCAGGCCCACGACGGTGATGATCGGGATGCCCGCGTTCTTCAGCGCATGACGCAGCACAACGCGCCGTTCGGTCATGCCCTTGGCGCGGGCGGTGCGCACGTAATCCTCGCCCAGGATGTCCAGCATCGAGGCGCGCGTGAACCGCAGGATCAGCGCCGAATTGGTGATGCCCAACGTGATCGAGGGCAGAACCAGATGCCACATCCGATCCGCGAACGAGGCCCCTGCCCCGCCATAACCCGAGGCAGGGAACCAACCCAGATCGGTCGCCAGATAACGTTGGAAGATCAGCCCGGTCAGGAAACTGGGGACCGAGGCCGCCAGCATCGCCGTCGTGATCGACCCCTGATCCAGCACGGATCCGCGCCGATAGGCCGCCCAGATACCGATGGGCGTCGCGATGACCAGCGCCACCAGCAACGAAAACAGCGCCAGGAACATCGTCGGCTCGGCTCGGGCGGCCAGAACCTGGGTCACTGGCTGGTTGAAGAACAGGGACTGACCCAGATCACCTTGCAGCGCGTTTCCGATGAAGGTGCCGTATTGCACGAAGATCGGCTGATCCAGGCCCAGCCTGACGCGCAGTGCCACGACCTCTTCGGGCGTGGCGTCGGGGCCCAGAAGCAGCGATGCGGGATCGCCCGGCGCAAGGCGCACCAGAATGAAGGCAAGCGTCAGCACCAGAAAGATGACGACGACCATGCCGATCACGCGGCGAAGAAGATAGCGGCTCATGGGGCGATCTCGCTTGCGGGCAATGGTTCAGGGCCGGGCTGTGCGGATTGGGGGGATACGGGCCGCGACCGTGGACGACGCGGCCCGCTGTGGCCGCTATTCTGCCAGGCTGGCATTCCAGAAGGCCGGCCAAGGCGACGGGTTCACCCCCGACAGCGCCGTCGCCTTGCCTTGCAGGGCGTTGAAATTGCCGATCTTGATCAGTCCCACATCGTCATAGATGACCTGCTGCAACTGCGCGAAGATCTCTTTGCGCTTTTCAGGATCGGTCTCGCTGGTGAACTGGTCAAGGATCTTGTTCTTTTCCGGATTGTCCCAGCCCTCGCGCGCGGTTGCAAAGAAGGACGAGGTCAGCGCCGGTTCCGGCAGGAAGGGCGAGTGGGTGATATAGACGTCCCACAGATCCGGATTGTCGCGGTTCTGCGCCAGCGTCGCCCAGTCGACCACATCCATCTGGACGGTAAAGCCCGCCATTTCCAGCGCCATCCGTGCGACTTCCGCCATCTGGTAATGGAATTCGTACTGGCGCGAAGTCAGGATGCGGAAGGGCGTGCCATCATAGCCCGCTTCCTTTAGGTATTCCGCCGCCTTTTCCTGATCATTGATGTTGTACTGGTCCAAGCCGGCCTCGTTGCGCCACGCCCATCCTTCGGGATACAGCGCACCATCGGTCTGGAAGAACTTCTCATCCCCGAAGGCCGCGAACATCATGTCGTCGAAAGGCAGCGCGGCCTGCACCGCCTTGCGGATGTTCAGATCCGTCATCATTCCCTTCTTGTGGTTGACCGCGAAGATCGGCCAGCCGAACGGCTCCAGCAGGACCGGGTCGGCAACGTCCGACGCTTCGATCCGGTCGTAGGCTTCGGTCGACAGGCTGTCGGCGTAATCGAACTGGCCCGACAACAGCCCCTCGACACGTGTGTTGGTGTCGGGAACCGGAACGAAGCGGATCTCGTCGGCGATCTGCTGGCGTTCGCCCGCAGCCTCGCCCGGTTGGGAATAGCCGTCAAAGCGGACCAGTTGCGTGTACTGGTCCGGGGCATGGGCTTCCAACTTATAGGGGCCGGTACCGACAGGCGTGTCGATCGTGTCGGCGATGATTTCCTCGGGATAGATCACCGCGGCCGAGTTCGAGAAGGCCAGCAGCGACAGCAGCGGCGAATAGGGCTGGTTCAGCGTGATGGTGATCTCGTTCGGGCCGCTGGCCTCGATGCTGTCGATCTTGTCGGCGATGCCTTGCCCACGGCTGGCGACCTCTTCCCACCGCTGCAAGGATGCCAGCACATCGGCGCTGTCCATCGACGAGCCGTCATGGAAGGTCACGCCTTCGCGCAGCGGGATCGTATAGGTCAGCCCATCCTCGCTGATCCGGGGCATGGCGGCGGCCAGCAACGGCACCACCTTCCATTCCTGATCGAATGTGAAGAGGGTTTCCATGAAATGCTGGGTCACGATGCTGACCACATCCTTGGTCGAGGCCATCGGATCGAACGTGTCGGGGTCGCCGACAATGGCGACCTCGATCGTTCCGGCAGCATTGGCCCCTGTCGCGGCCGACATGGCAAGCGCAGCCGAGGTGGCCAGACAGAATGCACGAAATGTCATGTGAAGCTCCCTGAATTCCATTATTATGTTATGATGTCCGTAGCAATGAGTAGAGAATCGCCCCACATTAAAGTCAATGCACATACATAATTATGGATTGCGCGGCGCGCACCGGCGCTTTGACGTTGTCGCGCATCGCTGACGACAGAGGATTCACTTCCTGAATCCATGCGTTTCCCCGGCCTGCACGAGCAAGCCACCTTCCGCCCGCGATCGCAGGACGAACTGGTCCAGCGGCAACGCGTCACTGCGCAAGCGGGGGATGCTACCGATCTGGGTGGACACGCATATGACCGGGTGCGCGCCGCTTGACGGGCGCCCTGGGCGTCCGGCGGTGTCTTCTGACACGGCCATACAATTGTGCGGGTTCCCTATCGCCACGCTGCCTGGCAACTGAACCTGCTTGTGGACAGCACCGGGTTCAAGCTCCTCGGCGATGGCGAATAGCAGGCGCGCAAGCATGGTAAACAGCGACTGCGACAACCCGGTGCTCCACGATCTGCTTGCTCAGATCCGACGGGCGCAAGAAAGGGCGCCTCTGAAAGGATACCTGCCCGGCGGCACGTGCCCGAAATGAGCCGCACGCGATGTCGGAACACAGGCCGAAGGCACCACAAGGCGGCATCTTCGGCGCGCACCGATGTTCCTGGGTCAGGCCGAGCTGGCGCAAGGCCTCGGCAAAACCGGCGCGCAAGGATGTGCTTCAGCCCTGATACGATCCGACCACCCGCGCCCAGACTGTCACGACCATGGCGTCACGAGGTATTTCTCACCCGTCTTCATCGAACTGTAGTCGGTAACGGCGTCCTTGGTCAGCATCTCGTCAAGATTGACGCGCTTCTTGTAATGACTGGCAAAGGTGGTGGTTAGGTTGTCCAGCACGCGCTTGCGCATTCGGGCGACAGTCTCGGACCCGGCGGCCTGGAGAAACGGGAACAGCAACCAGCCCGAGAGGGTCCAGCCGAAACCGTAACTCGGCGACAGCATCGTCATGCCAGTGTCCAGCCGTCCATAGATGAACATTCGCTTCGGCTGGTTCGAGCCATAGCGCGAGTATTCCGCCATCCGGCTTACGGCAACTTGTTCCATGGCCTGGAAGGCATGGTCGACCGATCTGCCGCCGCCGATTGGATCGAATCCGTAGAAGGCGCCCGTGTCCTCGATCGCGGACCGAAGCTGGCTCATGAAATCGTCGCTCGAAGAGTTGACGACATGCGTGGATCCAAGCTTCGCAAGCAGCTCGGCTTGGCTTGCCTTTCGAACGATATTGATCAGGCCGATGCCGTCCTCGTTGCAGATACGCGTCAGCATCTGGCCCAGATTCGAGGCCCCGACCGTATGAAGGATCGCCTCCTGCCCGTCCATCCTGGCGTTCTCGACGAAGCCTAACGCAGTCATCGGATTGACGAAGGCGCTGGCGCCAGCCTCGGCCGAATGATCGCCCAATGGCAGGCACGACGCCGCGTCGGCAATACAGTACTGGCTGTAGGCATTGCCCGGGACACAGGCGATACGCTGTCCCATCAACGCCTTGGCCGCGTCACTGTCACCGGCAGCGACAACCGTACCGGCGCCCTCGTTTCCGGCCGGCAACTTCAATCCGTGGCGCGATTTCGATCCGGCATTGTATGGCTCGGGCACGGTGGCGACGAACTTCCCCGGCGCATAGTTGGCCTTTTCCAGGTCGGCCGCGCCGGCGAGGATTGCGAGATCAGACGGGTTGATCGGCGCCGCCTCCATCTTCACGAGGACCTGATCGCCGGTCGGATCGGGAAAGCTGACCTCCTCGATCGCTACGGTCAGCGTTCCATCTGCGTCGAGCGTTGTGAACAGTTGCTTGCCGGTGGTTGCCATGGCGGACTCTCCAGGTTTCGGTGACGCTAGGACAGGTTATGGGCAGGTGCGGGAAGCGAGACCTCGGCCCAAATCACCTTTCGGCGTCATGTGAAACCTACACTGCCTCAGACTTCTGGACAGTGCCAGCTACGCTTCTTTCGAAAATCCGGTCTTAGGTAGCAAACGCACCACGATACCGACTGGATCAGGATCATGACATTTGTTCCAATGTCGGCATATCCTAACCATTAGTGATCCAGACCTGGCGTGGTTGTCGCGGTGCCCCAACAGCCAGATGCGCGCGTTCAACCGCATCATGGCACTAGTCCTTGCTTTGTCGGTCACTTGGGTGCTGGTGTAAGCCGCACCCTAGCTGTCCGCTTTTCCGTAGAATTGCCGGTCAGCATTGGACAAGAACGTCGGCCAAAGCACCTAAGTGTGCACTTGACCGGCCAAGCCGGGCACCGGTCGTTTGCACGCACGCGAGCGGTGGGCCACGCCTATGCGCAGCAGCCTGAGGAATGTCGGGCACTCCATATGGGACGGGGCAGGGCAGTCGGCCACATGGCGCATCATGGTGGCCAATGCGATCATCCGGCGCGCCTCGCTGTCCAACGCATTGGCGCGCTGATGCAGGTCCTCGCGCGGGATCTCGGGTGTCGCATTAGGGCCGAACATGTCGGAAATTTCGCCAAGCGACAGCCCGGCAGACTGCCCCATGTTGATCAAGGCCAACCGCTGGAGGACGTCAGGTTCATACTGGCGCCGAAGGCCATGTCGGCCCACCGGGGCAATCAGACGCAGCGTTTCGTAATATCGCAGGGTCGAGGCGGGGGCGCCACTTGCCTCCACGACCTCGGAAATATCAAGTAATTTCATTCTTGACCTCAAGCTGACTTGAAGTCGTAGCGTGCCTGCCTTCGACGGATCAAGCAAGAGGACAAGGCCCATGCTCCCCCCGATTACCCCCACCGAACCATCGGTCTGGCGTGATCCGCGCGCCATCGCCCTGATGATCGCCGCCTCGCTGACGGTGATGACGGCCGCAACCATCAGCCCCGCCCTGCCGGGGCTGGAACAGCAATTCCCCATATCCGAGACGAATGCCTTCCTGGTGCGGATGCTGGTCCCCGCGCCTTCGCTGGCAGTCGTTCTTCTTGCGCCGTTCTGTGGCGCCATGGCGGACCGGTCGGGCCGGCGGCGAATGTTGCTGGGCGGACTGATTCTGTTCATCCTTGCCGGAAGCGCCGGACTGGTTCTGCCCACGTTACCCCTGATCCTTGTCAGCAGGCTGGGTCTGGGTGTGGCGCTTGCCATGATCATGACGACCCAATCCGCATTGCTTGGCGATTACTTCTCGGGCCGGGCGCTGCAAAAGGTCTCCAGCGGGCAAGTCTCGGCGCGCAATTTTGGGGGGCTGGTCTTTATCCTTCTGGCGGGGCTTCTGGCGACGCTCGGCCCACGGCTGCCCTTCGCGATCTATGCCCTGCCCTTGCTGATCCTGCCCTTCTTCTGGCGGGTGATCGTCGAACCGCAACGCCATGTTCCGGCCATGGGGACCGCCGCCCTGCCCGGCACCGGGACATCGCAGCGCCGGGTGATCCTGCTGGCCTGCGGTCAGATGGCCGTCACGATGCTGTTCTTTGTCATACCGACCCAGTTGCCGTTTTTTCTGGCCGCCAGGGGCTACACCTCTCCGGCGATGACCGGGGCGGCATTGGGGACGCTGATGCTGGCAGGCGGCGTGATGGCTCTGCTTTATCCCCGACTTCGTGATCGCATTGGCAATAGCGGCAACTGGGCCTTTGGTTTTGGCCTGATGGCAGCGGGTTTCGCCGTGCTTGTTGCAATCCGGGCAGAACTTGCGGTGTATCTGGGTACCGCCGCAATTGGCGCGGGATATGCGCTGGCCATTCCGGGCTTTGTCGTGCTGTCGCTGGCCGCCACCCCGCCCGATCGCCGGGGCAGGACCGGGGCGTTGCTGACGGGATCGGTGTTTCTGGGTCAGTTCCTGTCGCCTGTTCTCAGCAGCCCTGCGCTCGCGCATTGGGGATGGCACAGCAGTGGGCTGGGGCTGGCGGTGGTTTTGACGACCGCTGCGGCCATCGCTGGCATCACCGCCATGGTGCCGCCCTTGCGTGCCCGGGGCTAACTGCGTCCGGATAGCTGCCCCCCGGGTTGCGCCTGCGCGGACGACATCCGTGACGACAAAGGATATCTTCTTTGCCGATCCAGAACCGACCAGTGTGTTTTCAAGGGCTTGGAAAAGCTCAAAAGGACAAATTCGGTGACTTTCGACAGTTTTGTCGATAACCAAGGCATTTGTCCTTTCGGGGCACGAAATGCTCCTTGGGTGCCGCCGCGCCCTGGCTCGGTTTGCCCGCCGCTAGAGGGCAAACACCTTATCTGCATCCGCCGCGCGAGTGCGCCACTGCATGAAAACCTGAAGGTTGGTTTCGAGCCATTCCTAGAGCTTGCTAGCTACCTGAACTGCTTACACGATTGCATTGTCTCACACGGAGCGCTTGTATGCATGCGTATTGACACCGATCTTCTCGCAATGATCGTGCTTGCGATAGTACTCTTTACACTCGGTATCGTTTTAGCCTTGTCTCTGTCAAAACGGCATCGCTTTCCCGCGCGCATCCTGGCCCCAGGATGCGCAATTCTTTTTCGCAAACAGGCGCTTCGGGCGCCCCTACCGCATTGATCGCACCGGCTTTCGACCGGCAATGGGAGTTTTCCACATGAATCGCCCCGACCCGGAGATTTTCACGGCCCCGGCAACGGCAGCCCCGGCCCGCCTGCCCTATACTGATCGCCATAAGAACTGCGGACACATGTCCCATCACCAGCAACCCGCAATCACCGCCGGAGGACGCCTCCGCGCGGACCGGAGACGCACGTCAGTTGACCACGCGGCGCGACATCAGGGCAACGGAGACGGCCGCGGCAAACAGCCGCGCCGCCGGGCCCGCTGGTGCCGGGCCCGCTGGTGCCGGGCCTGCTGGTGTCGGTGCTGCGGGCTGCGCCCAGGATCGGGAAGCGCTCATCGCCCTGGTGCGGGCGCTGGCCCGCGACGCGGCTCGCGCCGATCATGCCGGCCGCGGCAGGCTGCAAGACTGATCCGGAGGATTTATCATGGCTGAGGCCACGCTGCGCGCCGTCATCTACGCTCGCTATTCCACTGATCTGCAAAGCGCCTCGTCCATCGACGACCAGATCCGCCTCTGCCGCGAGCGCGCCATCCGCGAGGGCTGGGAGATTGTCGGCACCTACGAAGACGCCGCGACCTCGGGCGCCTCACTCATGCGACCCGGCGTCCAGCGCCTGCAGCAGGATGGCCGCGCGCGGCGCTTCGAGATCGTCCTTGCCGAGGCGCTGGATCGGCTGTCGCGCAACCAGGCCGATATCGCCAGCCTCTATCAGAACCTCGCCTTCAACGGCATCGCGATCGAGACCCTGGCCGAAGGCCGGGTCGACGAGATGCATATCGGCCTGAAGGGCACGATGAATGCGCTGTTCCTGAAGGATCTCGCTGCCAAGACCCGCCGCGGCCTGCGCGGTCGCGTCGAGGCCGGCAAATCCGGCGGTGGCAACGCCTACGGCTATACAGTCCTGCGCCATATGGGCGAGAACGGCGAGATAAAGCGCGGCGATCGTGAGATCAACGAACAGGAAGCCACCATCGTCCAGCGGATCTTTCGCGCCTATGCCGACGGCCTGTCGCCCAATCGCATCGCCGCCGCCCTCAATGACGAGGGCATTCCCGGCCCGCGCGGGCGGGCCTGGGACAAGTCGACGATCCACGGCAACCCCAGGCGCGGCACCGGCATTCTCAACAACGAGATCTATATCGGCCGACTGATCTGGAACCGGCAGAGTTTCGTGAAGGATCCCCGGACCGGCAAGCGTCAGGCGCGGCCGAACCCGGAGAGCACCTGGATCATCACCGAGGTGCCGGATCTCCGTCTCATCGACCAGGAACTCTGGGAACGGGTGAAGGCCCGCCAGCAGGGTCGCAAGATCACGCACACGGAGACGCAGGCCTGGCAGACGCGGAAGCCCAAGTTCCTGCTGACCGGGCTGGTCAAGTGCGGCTGCTGCGGCGGCGGGTTTTCGATGATCGCTCAGGACAGGCTCGGCTGCTCGAACTCGCGCAACAAGGGCAAGGGCTACTGCACCAATCGCACCGGCATTGCCCGACGCGAACTGGAGCGGCGCATACTCGCGCTGCTGACGGATCGCCTCATGGACCCGGGGGTAATCCCCCCCGATCTTAACGGGATGCGGAAGTAGAATTTTCTCGGCAGGATGACTGAGGAGATTCCGATGAAGAAGACACGATACACAGAAGCCCAGATCATGGGTGTGCTGCGCCAGATGGAG
>NZ_JAGHRA010000007.1 GCF_017744015.1 Paracoccus sp. R12_2 | reverse complement strand
TGCTCTGTCCGAAAAGGATCAGCAAGCCGTCAAGCGCGCAAAGGGTGTCGGAGGCGTCTAAAAGCGAGCAACCGGGCAAACCGGCAGCAGTCAGCCCCTGCCGGCCCGTTTCCACACAGCCTCGGCCGGAAGCTACGACGTAGTCCGTGGCGGACTCTTTACAGAATGCTTGTTTTGTAAAGAGTGAATGAGGTCAGCACCAGCAATCGCAGGGCCAAATTGCATGAGCAGGCAACGCGCCAAAGGGCATTTTGTCAAGAGTGAGGGCGCCGAGCCGGTCGATGTGCATCTGCGCCGCAGAGATTACCTGACCCCCGATGAGATCAAGCGCCTGCTGGCGGCGGCCAGGTCCGGCCGGCACGGGTCGCGCGACTATCTGATGCTGCTGCTGATGTATCGGCACGGGCTGCGGGTCAGCGAGCTGATCGCCCTGCGGCGCGCGGATCTCGACCTGACCTCGGGACATCTCTGGGTGCAGCGGCTGAAGCGCGGACTTTCCACCAGCCAGCCGCTGGCCGGTGATGAGCTTCGGGCATTGCGTCGGCATCTGGCCCGTCGCGGCGATCCGCTGCCCTGGTTGTTTCTGTCGGAGCGCGGTCAGCCGCTGGCCCGGCAGGCGGTGAATTATCTGCTGACCCGTATCGCGGCGCGGGCCGGGCTCGGCGCGGTGCATCCGCATATGCTGCGCCATTCCTGCGGTCACGCCCTGGCCCATGCCGGGCGTGACCTGCGGCTGATCCAGGACTATCTCGGCCATCGCGATCCGCGCCATACCGCCCGCTATACCCGCACGGCGGCGGTACGGTTTCAAGATATTTGGCGCTGAAGGGGTGCCATGATAAGATCACCTGACATGGAGGGTGCCGTTGCTGATGCAGGGCGAGCCGGCCAAAAGACGCTATCAGTTGTGGCGGTATCGTTTCAGGAAGGGTTATGGAAAGCAAACCGCACGAACACACCGATCTCCCAGCTGATCCGCCAAGCGACATGACGAAGAGGGTCGCAGAGATTCAGAAACTCGCGAAGGATCTGGGGTTTAGCGGCCCGTCCGATTGGGAGAACGAAAAGCGATTCTTTGATCAGGAATGGGGTGAAGACTGATGTGCGACTTCCCCTCCAGGCCGCGAGACGGAAACAGGTTTCAATTTCCCTTCCGTCCGTTTTCCAGATCGTGAGAGAACAGCGCGCGCGGTAGCCCACGATACTTCGGCCGCTATGGCTGCCTTGTTGACTGAACGGGTTGCTCTAAAAGTTTCCAAGATGAGTGCTTCGTCGTAGCGTCGGTTGCCGTTGCGCGGGTTGACGATGCGACCCGTCTTCCGGATCCACCTGGCGATGGTGTCGCGACCGACCCCGTGGCGACGGCTCAGCTCCTGGACAGAAATGCCGCGATCCCAGTCCCGCGCGATTTCTTCGCAGATATCAATTCCCGCCTCTCGCAGCGCCCGTTTGGTTTGAGTGTGGTCAAGCGAATGTGTGGATGCCAGTCCACCGAATGATTTCACAAGATCGAAGGTCTCACGAACGACCGCAGTTTCAGGTGGTGCAGGTGGCCTCCAGTTCCAGCGGTTCTTAGGATGCTGTGGCATACGCGAAGCTGGCTTTGGAAAATCTTGTCGTTCCGGGGTCTTTTCCAGCAATACCATCGGCTTGGCAGCAGGCCGGGCCGTTTTTCTTGCAAGGATCTCGGTCAGGCGAGCATCGCGGCTTTTTCTCACCAGCCGATCAATAATAATCTGAGCGGCGAGCGCAGACGCTTTGGCGGCCTCGAGAGCGGTTACTTCTTCTTCAGACAACCCAATCATCCCAATCTCCGGAATGTATGATGGCTAGGCAGTAAGGTCTCGATCGCCCTATATGCAGGGGATATCGGTGAAGTTAGCACCAAATAAGCCGAGCGTCGTGATAAATTCTCAGTTTGGCCGGATGTATTGCCAGTCAAACTCTGCAAAAATGAGAGCCAACGCAGAAGTTGTTGCATAGACGGCGATTTTCCGAATCTCTGATTCGCAGCGCAACTCTGCAGACCAAGGACTTACATCCCATGAAGGTCGATCTCGAGGGCCATGAAATCCTCAAATGCCGGCTTCGGCTGGTAGGTTCGTCGATGGCAAAGATCGCCCGGTCGCTCGGCATCTCGCAAAGCAGCGTGACCGTGGTCAGCCAAGGCTACCGTCGGTCGCACCGCGTGCAGCGCGAGATCGCGGACCAGCTTGGGACCACGCCGGAGCAGCTCTTTCCCGATCGTTATGAGGCAGAGGAGGGCATGAAGACCGGACATAGCTGACAACGGGAAATGAAAAAGGGACCCCTGCTGGAACAGGTGCCCCTCTTGGATGTCGATTGATGCCGACACCTCATTCATCCCCCGAGTCGAACAAAAAGTCAACCTGCCGGTTGCGGTGACCGGCAGGGCTGTTCAACACATCCCAAAGGGGGAGATCGCGCCGTCATCGCCCATGAGGCGGTGGCAGGCGCGCTCCGAACATCATGAACCAGAACCTGATCTATCGCGGGCCGGAACCGAGCCACGCGACCCGCAAGATAACGCGCCGATCCCGGGCCAGTCTCCGGGGCGCCATGGTCGCCAAGCTGCCAGGCTTTCCCCGGCCGCGCATCCTGCAGTTCGAAAGCGCGCTGGAATATGCCTTCCTGTGCCTGACCTTGGTGCGTGACGATATCCAGCACATCTGGGACCAGCCGCCCGTCGTGCATTATGTTGGTCGTGATGGCCGCCCGGCCAAGCATATCTTCGATTTCCTTGTGACAATGACGGGCGGCGAACGCATCGCTGTGGCCGTAAAGCCGATGCAAAGGGTCATCGCGCGGAACTTCCTTTCCGAACTGGAGAGGGTCGCCGCCGCGACACCGAAGCAATTTGCCGACCGGGTGATGCTGGTCACGGATTGGCATCTTGACCGCGCATCCGCTGCGGCGGCCGCGCGCCAACTTGCCCGGACCCGTCCCGCTTTGACGGAGGTGGCGACATGACGATCCGGTTTCGCTTCTCCAAATCCGATCTGATCACCACAGGGGGCGTTGCGATGCGCCCGCTGGAAATCGACGACAAGGGCGGGCTGTTCGAGCGCCTCGGACAACCCGGAATCACCGAACGTCATTCGCATGAAGAACTGACTGCCCTGCTGCGCCGCCCGGATACGACCTACATCGCCGGCTATTTCGATCGCACAACCCAGGACATTCGCGGCCGCAAACCCGTCGATGTCATCAACGAGTTGCGTGAGGTGGCTCGGCGCCTGGTGATCTGGCGCAGGGCATTCTGCGATGCGTTTCTGCATCTGGAATCGCTCGGCTTCATCAACCGCACGCACGAAGGATACCTGAAGGAAAAGGAGAGGTTGGCTGCCGAAATCCACCGCCGCGTCGGTGAGGGGCAGGCCAGCGGTAGGGTCGTCCGGCCGGGCGCCGACATCATCACCCGCAAGCTTCCCGGCAGCCGCACCGCTTTCGAATGGGTGCGGTGCTATGAACGGGCTGGGTATTCTGCGGTGGCGCTGATCCCTGAAACCCATCGCTGCGGCAATCGCGCACCGCGTTGGAGCCATCGGTCCGAAGCCCTGATGAATCAGGTCATCGAACTCTATGCCGACACGCAGCGCCCCAGCAAATCCCAAGCGGTTGCCGACACGCTGGAACTCTTCCGCCAGGAAAATAGACGCAGGGTTGACGCGGGTCTGCCCGAGCTGGTGGTTCCGTCGCGGCAAAGCGTCAGGCGCCGTCTGGCACTGGCCGACCCTTACTACGTGCATGCCAAGCGCTATGGTACGGCGGCAGCAAATGCGAAGTTCACGCTTTACGAGAACGGCACCGATGTCCAGCAGCCGCTGGAACGTGTCGAAATGGATGAAAACCGGCTCGATGTGATCTCGCTGCTGACCTTGACCGGCATCTGGGATCATCTTCCGCCCGAGAGACAGGAGCGGTTCGAGGCTGGGCGCCGATGGCTCTACGTCGCCATCGATTGTGCGACCCGGTGTATTCTCTCCATGCGTCTGGCCGAGACACCAAACGCGGGCGATGCGATCAAGGCACTGCGGGATATTTTCATCGACAAGACGTTGATCGCACAGGCGGCAGGATGCGAAAGCACGTGGCACCATCGTGGTGGCATCGCGACATTGGTGACGGACCAAGGCGGTGCCTTCGTCTCCGATGAGTTTCAAGGCACCGTGTCGTCGCTCGGGATCACCGCGCATCTTCCGCCTGCTGGCCTGCCTTGGCTTCGTGGTCACATTGAAACCTTCTTCCGCACCTATGGGCACCGGCTCATGCCGCTGCTGGTCGGCCGCACCTTCTTTGACACCATTGAGCGCGGCGATTATCCATCGGAGCAGCTGGCGTGCCTCTGCGACGACGACCTGATCAGGATTCTGCTGACCTATGTCGTCGATATTTACCACCATGAGCCCCACGGATCACTCGGTGGGGAAACACCCAACCAGGCGTGGTCGCGCCTGGTCGCCGAGCACGGCACACCACCGATTCCCGATGGCCTTGCCTTGCGCAAAGCTTTCGGCAGGCCATTGCAGCGGACGTTGCGCGGCGACGGGGTTCTGTTTGCGGGCCTGACCTATAGCTGCGAGGCGCTGCGCGAGGCGTTCCTGCACGCGCCGGAACGCAATGTCGAAATCCGCGCCGATCTGCGGGATATGGGCTGGATCGCCGTCAAGGTGGGCGCAACATGGCATCCCGCCATGGCCAATCAGAGCGGCTTCGACGATGTCAGCTATGACGAGCTTCAGGAAGCCACCCGGACTCTCCGCCTCAAGCACCGGCGGAATGCCGAGCTGGATGCGCCGATGGTCCGCCGGGCGATCGAGCGGATTTCGGAAATCAACCGGCGTGCTTTTGCGCTGCGTGAACTGACGCCGTTCCACGTCACCAACCTGGACGTGGAGCGCAATCAATCCGCACTGCACTTCCCCTTGCGCTCCGATGCCGAGCGCCTCGGGCATGCCCGCCCCTCTTCGGATCCCCTCTCTGACGGTATCCAGATCGTGCCGCGCGCAGGTAAGCCTTCCGATCCCGCCACTGACCACCATGACCAATCACCGCCCGCGCGTGAACGCCGCAACCGCTGGAGATTTGACGATGAGCAATGACAATATTCGCAAAGCCGCCGAGAAAGTAGCCGCGCTTCGGGACCATTTTGTTCACCACGAGCGCTTCTTGCCGCTGGAGGCGTCCCTCGCCATGCTCCTCGCAAAGCGCCTTTCCGATCTCGACGCCGGCCGCACGAGCGAAGCCCACGGGCTGGCATTGTCCGGTCCGTCGGGCACTGGAAAGAGCGCGGCGATGGTTCATCTCATCGCCGGCGTTGGCCAACTGCTGTCGACGACACGGCATTGGGATGCGCCGATCATCAGCCTTCGCGTGCCATCGCCGGCAACGCTGAAATTTGTCGGCTACACCTTGCTGCGCGCCTTGGGCTTTCAGATCAGCTCAGAACGGCAGGCCTGGTACATCTGGGACCTGGTCCGGCATCACCTGAAGGAGCGGCAGGTGCTGTTCGTTCATCTGGACGAGGCTCAGGATCTGGCATCAAGGGGCACGAAACACGAATTGAATGCCGTGGCCTCGATGCTGAAAACGCTGATGACGGACCCCGAATGGCCGGTCGGGATCATTCTGTCAGGCACGCCGGAGCTGGAGGACATCCTGAACCATGACCCGCAACTGGCGCGGCGGATGCAGACGGTGCATTTTAACAGCTTGTCACCGGTTGCGCATGGCAATGACGTGCTGGATCTCGTGGAAAACTACTGCAAGCGCGCAGGACTGACGCCCGCCCCTGACATTGTCGAGCTGGCACATGGCGAACGGCTGATCCACGCGGCAGCCAATCAGTTTGGCTTGGTTATCGAGCTGACGCTGGCAGCCATCGAACAGGCGTTTCTCAGAGGAGCCCGCCAGCTCGCATCCCAGGATTTTGCCCGCGCCTATCACCTGCGGACCGCTTGCGACGACGCGTTCAACCCGTTCGTCATACCCGATTTTTACCGGATCGATGCGCGGCAGGTCTTCTCACGGGAGAAACGCTGATGTTCACGGCAACAAAACCGCTACCGTTGACAGTCCCCACGATTGTGGGGGAATCCGCGACATCCTTCGCCTCTCGCCTGGCGCGGCGGAATGGAGTGCCGCGGATGATCACCTTCTGTTCGGACACTGGGATCGATTACTTCGCGCTTGTGAACGGCGATCCGGTCGAAATCCAAAGGTTGGCAGTTCTGGGCGATATCGACCCCGTCCCGCTGCAAGCGGCAACACCTTCCCTGATTGAACCGGGTTGGTTTCGACTCGGTAACGAACGCATCAAATTCACAGGGTTTATACGGACAACGCTTCGGATTTGCCCCATGTGTATTAGCGAGGTGCGCAACACGACACAAATCGTCCATCATGGGGTCTGGCAACTCTCGGCGATCCGCACCTGCCAGACACATGGGTGCCACCTCGTCACCGTTCCCAAGCCAAAAAACGGCAATGATTGCTTCGATCACATACCCATGCTCGACGGCTTTAGACCGACAGCCGGTGATCTAGCTGTGCCTCAGGATCTGGAACTGGAGAGGTATTTGACCGATCGAATCCAGAACGGACCCGGTCAAAGCTGGCTGGACCGCTTGCTGTTTCATATTGCAGCGCAGACTTGCGAGATGCTTGGCGCGCTTCTGACCTTGGGACCAAGGGTAAAGCGAGCGGAACTTCGGGACGCCCAATGGGCAGCGGCCGGCACCGCTGCCTTGAGCATCCTTCGCGGGGGTCCGGAGGCGTTGCGTCAAAAGCTCAAAGAAATCCAGGATTCTCATCCGGTGGGAGAAAAACTCTACCGGTCGCACTACGGCGTATTCTTCGACTGGCTGCGCTCTCGTGATGATGATCGGGATTTTGACGTTGTGCGCGACGTTGTTCGGGATTTTATATTCGAACACTTTCCCGTCACGAGGGGGTCAATTGTTCTCGGAAAGCCTTGTCCGGAGCAGCAGGTTCACTCTTTGTCGACGGCAAAGCAAGTGTTCGGCATTCCTCACCACAGGCTGGGTCACAAACTTGCCACTATGGGGATGGCCAAGGCGGATGCTCAGAACAGGTATTACACGCTGACGCGCTATATCCCAACAGCCCTGCTCAACGACATCGTCGCCGAGATCGGCATGCGTCTGAGCGCGAAGGAAGCCGCGGCGTTGCTTGGTGTTGAAACGGTGGTGCTTGCGCGACTGGCAAGCCACGGGCTCATCCCAAAGCAATCGGAATATGGGAAAAGGTCAACCAACTACCGAAGGGAGGATCTGGACGAATTTCTTGAACGGTTCAGGGCTTTTGCCAAGCCAGCCGACGCTACCAAGGACCTCATTGATATCTCCACCGCCGCGCGCCGGCGTGGCGTGACTATCGCCTCACTCACGGAGTTCATCCTTGAGCATCGCATTCCATTATATTTCGAAGGCGCTCATGCTGAAAATTTCCGAGCATTTCGGGTTCATCCAGGCTCTCTGAACGGTATCTACCGCCGGGCCCAAGAGCCTGTTGCATCCTCATGGAGCGTTGCTCGGCTTCTAAAAATCAGCAGGCCAACAGTTTATTGCCTGCGGCAAGCTGGCTTTCTTGCGCCACCTACGAAGCGTAAGAGCGTCAGCATCAGAGGCGGTAAGTACAGCTGCAGAAAATCGCTTGAGGAATTTCAGGCAGCATATGTCTCCCTGAACGAGCTGGCCGAACGGTCGGGTCGATCAGCTGACGACGAGTTTAACCATCAGATCTCCAATGGCGCGCTGCCGCTCCCGTTGGGATTACGTAGCACAATGATCTTTCGACGCGCCGACGTTGCGTAAATCCATGATCTGACAAAGCCGGCTACGCGCCGGCTTTGTCATGTGCGCGGTGAGGCAACGCTATCTGAGAAAAAGGGCAGGGCGAACTGCCGGACTGTTTGGCCTGTTGTTGATGTTGCTTCGAAATTATCTGCGCCAGCGGCAGATCTTTGTGATTATTGCCATTGCTGATTGAAGGCAGTGGTTCTGCCTTTTCGATCACGGAAGTCGACCCGCGGACAAGGCATCCCGAAATTGACGGCATTGAATTATATATTCGTTCTCCTGTCTGCTCTCATCTGACATCCAAGCGGCACTGCGTGGCGCCACTGCCCGCCCACAACCATGGCGCCGTTGCCGTGGCAGATGCCATCGCCCGCGCCCGCTTTTCGTCACGCTTTGACGGCAACGACCATGCCGAATACCTTGAATTCATCATCAACCGGTCTTCCCTGATCGGCGGCGGACATCAGCAGTTACCTTCAAGCGAATCTGGTTGATGGCTGAAGTCTTGTCCTTGATAGGGCGGCCATCTGAAGGGCCTTGGTGCAGAACGCCGGTGTCGTGCCGCGTTCCGCCAGCCCTTCGGTATGCGCGGGACTTCTTGATATCTCGGGAAGAACCATGGTGCTGCGAGAGAGGATTGAACTCTCGACCTCTCCCTTACCAAGGGAGTGCTCTACCACTGAGCTACCGCAGCGCCGGGTGATGGGGCGTTTAGACAATGGCAGGGCAGCGCGCAAGGGGGACCGGGCGATTTTTCACGGATCTGCGCGCGGGCGGGCGCGAGCTTTGCTGGACTGTGGTCGCGACCGGCGCTAACAGGGCGGAATGAGCGGTGGCAATAACGACAATTCCGACGGCAAGACGCGCGAACAGCGGCTGCGGGCGGCGCTGCGTGCGAATCTTCAGCGGCGCAAGGCGCAGGCGCGCGCGCGCGCCGAGCAGGCGACGTCGGAACAACAGTCCCCGCGCGAGGATACAGGCAAGGACGACAGCTAGATGGATCAGATCATCGTTCACGGGAACGGCCCCTTGAAGGGCGAGATCCCAATTGCGGGCGCGAAGAACGCGTGCCTTGCCCTGATGCCGGCGACCCTGCTGACCGACCAGCCGCTGACGCTGACCAATGCGCCCCGGCTGTCTGATATCCGGACCATGACCGAATTGCTGCAAAGCCTTGGGGCTGAAGTCGCCAGCCTGCAGGATGGTCAGGTGCTGGCGCTGTCCAGCCATGATCTGGCCAGTCATCGCGCGGACTATGATATCGTGCGCAAGATGCGGGCCTCGATCCTGGTTCTGGGTCCTATGCTTGCGCGCGATGGCCGAGCCGAGGTGTCGCTGCCCGGCGGTTGCGCCATCGGCGCGCGTCCGGTGGATCTGCATCTGCGGGCGCTGGAGGCGATGGGCGCCGAACTGGACCTGCGCGACGGCTATGTTCACGCCAAGGCGCCGTCGGGCGGTTTGCGCGGGGCCGTGTTCGAGTTTCCGCTGGTTTCGGTCGGCGCGACCGAGAATGCGCTGATGGCTGCCACGTTGGCACGGGGCACGACGGTCCTGAAGAACGCGGCCCGCGAGCCTGAGATCGTCGATCTTGCACAATGCCTGCGGGCAATGGGGGCGCAGATCGAGGGCGAGGGCACGGGCACGATCACCATCGAGGGCGTTCAGACGCTGCGCGGCGCGACCCATCCCGTCGTGACCGACCGGATCGAACTGGGCACCTATATGTTGGCACCGGCGATGTGTGGCGGCGAAGTCGAGTGTCTGGGCGGCCGCATCGATCTGCTGGCGGCATTCTGTGAAAAGCTGGACGAGGCCGGAATCAGTGTCGAAGAAACGCCGCGCGGTCTGAAGGTCGCGCGACGCAACGGCAGGGTGCGCAGCGTGGATGTCACCACCGCGCCGTTTCCGGGATTTCCGACCGATCTGCAGGCACAGTTCATGGCATTGATGTGCCTTGCCGAGGGCAAGAGCGTGCTGGAGGAGACAATCTTCGAGAATCGCTTCATGCATGCGCCTGAACTGATGCGGATGGGGGCGCGGATCGAGGTGCATGGCGGCCAGGCGGTCGTCACCGGGGTGGACAAGCTGCGCGGGGCACCGGTCATGGCGACCGATCTGCGCGCCTCGGTCAGTCTGATTCTGGCCGGGATGGCCGCCGACGGGCAGACCACCGTCAGCCGGGTCTATCATCTTGACCGCGGATACGAACATGTCGTGCGCAAGCTGCGCGGCGTGGGTGCGCATGTCGAGCGGCTGAAGGAGGAATAGACCATGACCGAGGATGCCCGGTTTCGTGACGCCGATCCCCGCCCGCTGGCCCTGCTGGCGGTTGACGAGGATGACCTGAAGATCATGTCCACGCTGGTGCAAGACGCGATCCTGCCGGCCAGCGAGATCAGCTATGACCCCAAGGCGCGCCGGCTGGCCTTGCTGGTCAACCGGTTCCGCTGGGAAGACGCCGATCAGGCGCGCGCCGACGGGCGCCCCTTCGAGCGTGTGCGAGCGTTGTTGATCGTGAACGATGTCCAGCGGTTGCAAAGCGATGGCATCGACCGTGATGCCGACACGGTGTTGGCGCTTTTGGCGCTGACCTGGCGGCCGGGACAGGACGGCACCGGACGGTTGCTGCTGGATTTCGCGGGCGATGGCACGCTGGCGGCCGATGCGGAATGCATCAATGTCGAGCTGCGCGACGTGACGCGCCCGTATTTTGCACCCTCCGGCAAGGCGCCTGCGCATCCGGACTGAGCGGGCCCGGTCCAAGATGCTTGGCGATCCACGGCTCCGTGGGCAATCTGACGGCGTGGTCGTGATTTTCGTTCTGCGCCTCTGATTTCCGGGCCTTGCTTGCGCCTTGAGGCGGACGGGCCGACCCGTTAACAAGATCGGGTTGCAAGGAAATCCAGATGCCGGTCACGCTGAACACCACCGATCCCGATTTCGAAACCCGCTTTTCGGCCATGCTGTCGGCCAAGCGCGAGGATTCGTCCGATGTGAACGACGTTGTGGCCGCCATCATCGCGGATGTGCGCGCGCGCGGCGACGCCGTGCTGTGCGAACTGACCACTCGTTTCGACCGGCTTGATCTGACGCCCGATCGGCTTCGCTTCCCGGCCGAAGAAATCGACGATCACATCGCCCGGGTGTCGGCCGAGGATCGTGCCGCCCTGTCGCTGGCCGCTGAACGGATCCGTGCCTATCACGCCCGTCAGATGCCAGAAGATGCAAGCTGGACCGATCCCGAGGGGGCGACGCTTGGCTGGCGATGGTCCCCGGTGGCCGCTGCGGGACTGTATGTTCCCGGCGGGCAGGCGGCGTATCCGTCCTCGGTGCTGATGAACGCCATTCCCGCGCGGGTTGCCGGGGTCAAACGGCTGGTGATCTGCGTGCCGACGCCCGATGGCGTGGTCAATCCGCTTGTGCTGCTGGCCGCGCGGCTGGCAGGGGTCGATGAGATCTATCGGGTCGGCGGGGCACAGGCGATCGCGGCGATGGCCTATGGCACGGCGACGATCGCCCCGGTGGACAAGATCACCGGTCCCGGCAATGCTTATGTGGCGGCGGCGAAGCGACAGGTTTTCGGTCGCGTGGGCATCGACATGATTGCCGGGCCTTCCGAGGTGCTGGTGATCGCCGAGGGCACGCAGAACCCTGACTGGCTGGCACTGGATCTGCTGGCACAGGCCGAACATGATGCCGATGCCCAATCCATCCTCGTTACCACGGACACAGGCCTGGCGGACGAGGTTGCGAAGGCGGTGGATCGGATCCTGCCGGACCTGCCGCGCGCAGCCATCGCGTCCGCAAGCTGGCGTGATTATGGCACGATCATTGTCGCGCGCGATCTGGCGGAAGCAGCGGCCTTGTCGAACCGCGTGGCGCCCGAGCATCTGGAACTGTGCGTCAACGATCCCGAGGCGCTGGCCCGCGACTGCGTCCATGCCGGCGCGATCTTTCTGGGGGCTTATACGCCCGAGGCTGTCGGAGACTATGTCAGCGGTCCCAATCATGTCCTGCCGACGGCGCGATCCGCACGATTTTCGTCCGGGTTGTCGGTGCTGGATTTCCTGAAACGGACAACGATGGCGCATCTGACGCCCGGCGCGCTTGCCGCGATCGGACCGGCGGCGATGCGACTTGCGGCATCCGAGGGGTTGCAGGCTCATGGCGCGTCCGTCGAGGCGCGATTGGCCCGTCTGAATGAAGGGGGAACGGAATGAGCCGCCTGATCCGCGTCGAGATCGACGATTCCGCAATCCCACCCGCCACGCCCGAGATGGAGCAGGAACGCCGTGTCGCGGTCTTCGACCTGATCGAGGACAACAGCTTCCGGATACCGGGACGCGATGGCCAGCCGGTTCCCGAAGGGCCGTTCGTTCTGGACCTGGGGATCCGCGAAGGGCGCCTGGTCTTTGACGTCTCGACCGAAGCGGCCGAGAAGGTGGCGGAATTTCACCTGTCACTTGGGCCTTTCCGGCAGGTGGTGAAGGACTATTTCCAGATCTGCCAAAGCTATTTCGATGCGGTGAAAAAGCTTCCCCCCGCCCAGATCGAGGCGATCGACATGGCCCGGCGCGGGATCCACAACGAGGGTGCCCGAACCCTGCAGGAGCGTCTTGAGGGCAAGGCCGAACTGGATATCGACACGGCGCGGCGCCTGTTTACGCTGATTTGTGCGTTGATACCGCAGCAGGCCTGACCCGATGCCGCAGGACAAGATTCCCCACTCGATCCTGTTCTGCTGCGATCACAACGCCATCCGCTCGCCCATGGCCGAGGGGATGATGAAGAAATTCTATGGACGCGCTGCCTACGTGCAATCGGCAGGCGTCAAGAACGACATGGAAATTGACGGATTCGCGGTCGCGGTCTGCGACGAGATCGGGGTGCAGCTGGAAAACCACCGCAGTCGCAGTTTCGAAGAGATGCAGGACTGGGGCGACGATCTGGGCGGCTTCGACCTGATCGTCGCCCTTTCGCCCGCCAGCCAACGTCTTGCGCTGGAGATGACGCGACTGTTCCATCTGGACGTGGAGTACTGGCCGATCATGGATCCGACCGGCCTTGCCGAGGGGCGCGACGCGAAGCTGGCCGCGTATCGGCAGACACGCGACCAGATCCGGTCCAAGATGATCGAAAGATTCGGCGCGCCAGCCACAGCAGCCTAGGGTCGCACGAAGACGGCAATCGGGCGGCGATGGCGGGATCAGAGTCAGGCCCGGCGCCAATGCAGCGGCGCGTCCCACGCGGGGCGCCGCATCTCGGCTTCCACTTCGGCGCGGGTAACGCCGATATCTTCCAGCATCTGATCGCTGAGGCTGCTCAGTTCGATATCGACCGGACGCTTGTCGAATGTCGTCAACAGCCGTTCCAGCCAGTTCGGGCGGGGGATGATGCCGCGCCCGGTCAAGACACGCAGCATTGCTTGAGATTTCTGTGCCATTGTTCAACTCCGGTGATCTGAACCATCATGAATGGTGATGGTATCCGCCTGATTGCTGCGGATAGTTGATATATAGATCATCCTCGCCTATTGTTGAAACGAATGGTTTTGATCTGATGCATCAGGGGAATTGAACTATGCGGAATCTGGACATCGCAACGCTGCGGTCACTTCAGGCCGTCGCCGAATACGGGGCGGTCACCCGCGCGGCCGAGGCGCTGAACATGACGCAAAGCGCGTTGTCGATGCAGATGAAGCGCCTTGAGGATGTGTTCGAACAGGCGATGCTGGTCAAGCAGGGGCGTGGCGTGGTGCTGTCGGACTTCGCCACCGAGCTGCTGATGGAGGCGCGCAAGCTGGTCGCGTTGAACGACGCGATCATGGCGCGCTTTACCGGGCGGCGCCCCGAGGGGCGTCTGCGCGTGGGCCTGACCAGCGACTGGCTGTTCAACCGGGTGGCGCAGGCCGTGCGTGCCTTTCGTCAGGATAACGCGGGAATTGACCTGATCATCAATGATGGACGCAGCAAGGATTTGCGGGTCGAGATGAAGCGCGGCGATCATGATGTGATCCTGACCACCGAATTCGAGGCGCCGCCGGGTGCGATCCATCTGGCCAAGCTGGATCTGGCCTGGGTGGGCGCGGTGGGCGGAAAGGTCTGGACGCAACGTCCCCTGCCGATCGCGAATTCCCCGCAATGCGCCTATACCCCGGTGGGGCTGGCGGCGCTGGACAAGGCGGGGATCGAATGGCTGCAGACTGTCAGCGACGGGGGCAAGGATACCTGGCGGGTGCTGGCCGCGGCTGATCTCGGCATTACGATCCTGCCGCGCGGCATCGCGCATCCGGGTCTTGAGGCGATCGATCACGGCGGCGCTTTGCCCCCGCTGCCGCCGACCTGGTTGAATGTCTATGTCGCGGACGGTCCCGCGCGATGCCTGGCTGCCGATTTCGCAGGCTACCTGCGTCGCGCCGTGTGCGAGGTTGCCGCCGCAGCCTGACGGGCAAGCGGCGGCGACAATTCCCCGTCTTTCATCTGGCGGTAGCTGAGGGCATGCTGGTGAAGAGAATGATCTGGAGTGCTTATGATAGATCCGCTTTCGCGCCTTGCGATCCTCTATGGGACCGACAAGTTCGGCTATCACGACTATACGCCGAATTATCACGAACTTCTGTCTGCGCGGCGGGGCCAGCGCCTCAGCATGCTCGAGATCGGAGTCGGAGGTTATGGTGACGAGAATCGCGGCGGCGAGTCGCTCGAGGTATGGCGGGACTATTTTCCCGAAGCGCAGATCACCGGGATCGATATCCAGAAGAAGACAATGGATCTGGGCCCGCGAGTCAGCATCATGCAAGGCAGCCAGATCGATTCCGCGTTTTTAGAAGCGGTTGTGAGGGAAAGGGGCCCCTTCGATATCGTTCTGGACGACGGCAGTCATCGCAACGAACATGTCGTCGAAACGTTCGGAATACTGTATCCCCGGCTTAAGCAGCAAGGCGTTTATATCGTTGAGGATGTCCAGACCGCGTTCATTCCCCGGCTCGGGGGCTCGCTGCAACTGCAACAGCCGAACAGTGTCGGGTTCTTCGCGGAATGGCTGCAACGTCTTGCTTCGGGATCGGCAGGCGATGTCGTGTCGCTAGAGCGATTTCACAATATCGTCGTGGTGCACAAGGGAGGTGCGGACGGCGCCGGGCCAACCGCCTGCACGCATCGTGCAATCCTTGCGCGGTCCGCCGCGGACGCGGCGGTGCCGCGGCTGCGCGGTGCCGATATCCACTCGGTCGCCGATCTTTCCAAGGCCATCAATGAGGCCTGCGAAACCGGTGTGCTGTTTGTCGAAGGATGGCCGGACGATCTTGGGCTGATACACGACCTGTTCGTGCAGATCGATCATCGCGAGATCGCGGTCCATTATCCCGACGCGCCGATCCACGAATTTGCCAGACATGTGCTGGGAATGGCCGCCTTCGGAGATGGTCTGATCCTTGAACTGGGCGACAATGATTATCCGTCCAACTTCGCATTCGAGCCTGATCACCGCCGCGCCGTTCTGGCCATGCGGCAGATGGAGGAGGTGCTGGCTGACCCTGCGGCGCATGAGGGTGGTCTGCTGAATTTTGCACGCATGGTGATGCAGTTTCGCGATGAAGAGGAACTGGATCCGATCATCGCCCGTCTCGCAAGCATGGGCTGCACAGACCGGCGATACTTCGAATTCGCCGTTCGTCGATTGCGCGCGCAGGGTGACATGGAACGATTGTGCCAAACCTATCAGGAAGGGGTTTCTCACTATCCTGACAACGATCACTTGCTGGTGGGTTTGGCGCGGACCCACAAGACGCTCGGCGATATCGCGACTTCGGAACGCATGCTTCAAGACCGGCTTGCCGAAAAGAACGGGCGTAGCCGTGTGGTCGCCAATGCATTGTCGCATTTCCTGCAGTCGCAGGGGCGGATCGAAGAGGCGATCTCGGTTGCCGAAAGCGCGGTCAGGCTTTTTCCTGCCCCTGACCGGCCGCGCCAGTTGAAGCGGATCGTCGAACTTTGTCGCCGGGCCGGGCTGAACGATCGCGCGCTGCGTGCCTGCGAACAGCTTGTGGCGCTGGACCCGTCCGATGGCGAGGCATCGCTTGCCCTAGAAGATCTGCGCGCCGGCTAGACGACCACCCCGGCGCCTTCGGTCGCCGGTCCTGCCACCGCGCGGAATGCCGCGAACATCTCGCGGCCCATGCCCTCGCTGCTGGATGCCGGGTCGAAAGCGACGGCTTTGCGGGTGTCGAAATCCTCGGCCAGGCAATCGATCGTGCCCATCGTGGCGTCCAGCCTGATGACATCGCCGTCACGGACGCGGGCCAGCGGGCCACCGGTCGATGCCTCGGGCGAGATATGGATGGCGGCCGGCACCTTGCCCGATGCGCCCGACATGCGACCATCCGTGACCAGCGCGACCTTAAGGCCGCGATCCTGCAGGACCGCCAGCGTGGGCGTCAGCGAATGCAGTTCAGGCATCCCATTGGCGCGCGGTCCCTGAAAACGGACCACGACGATCGTGTCTTCGGTGAACTCTCCGGCCCGGAAGGCGGTCTTGACCTGCTCTTGGTCGCTGAAAACGCGAGCCTTGGCCTCGATCACGTGGCGCTCTTCGGCAACCGCACTGATCTTGATGACGCCCCGGCCAAGATTTCCGTCAAGCTGCTTCAGTCCGCCGGTGCGGGCGAACGGGTCGCTGACAGGACGCAGGATCCTGTCGTTCAGCGTGTCGGTCGAGCCGGCTTCCCAGCGAATTCGTTCGCCGTCCAGCCGGGGTTCGGCTGTATATCCGTCCATGCCGGTGCCGTTGATTGTCTTCACATCTTGGTGCATCAGTCCGGCTTCCAGAAGCTGCCCGATCATGTAGCCCAGACCGCCGGCGGCGTGGAAATGGTTAACATCGGCAAGCCCGTTCGGATAGACCCGCGCCATCAGCGGCACGGATTCCGAAATGTCGTGGAAATCCTCGATATCCAGCAGCACGCCGGCTGCACGGGCCATCGCGGGCAGATGCATGACCAGATTGGTCGAACCGCCGGTCGCCATCAGTCCGACGATCCCGTTGACGAAGGCCTTTTCATCCAGAACGTCGCCAGCGGGAAGATAATCGTTGCCAAGCCGGGTGATCGCGGCTGCGCGTTCGACGCCCGCCACGGTCAGGGCCTCGCGCAGGGGGGTGTTTGGGTTCACGAAGCTGGACCCCGGAAGATGCAGCCCCATGAACTCCATCAACATCTGGTTGCTGTTCGCGGTGCCGTAGAAGGTGCAGGTACCCGGCGAATGATAGGATGCCATCTCTGCGGCCATCAGCGCGTCGCGCCCCACCTCGCCGGCGGCGAACTGCTGGCGCACCTTGCTTTTCTCGTCATTGGGCAGGCCGGAAGGCATCGGTCCGGCCGGAATGAACACCGCCGGCACATGACCGAAGGTCGCGGCGGCGATGACCAGCCCCGGAACGATCTTGTCACAGACGCCAAGGTAAAGCGCCGAATCGAAGCAGTCATGCGACAGCGCCACGCCGGCGGCCAGCGCGATCACGTCGCGCGAGAACAGCGACAACTCCATCCCCGGCCGTCCCTGCGTCACGCCGTCGCACATCGCGGGCACGCCGCCCGCGACCTGCACCGTCGCGCCTGCCGCGTGTCCCGCACGACGGATCAGGTCCGGGAAACGTTCATAGGGCTGATGCGCCGACAGCATGTCGTTATAGGCGGTGACGATCCCGATATTCGGCTTGCGGGTCGTCGCCATGTCATCCTTGTCGTCCATCGCTGCATAGGCGTGGGCCTGGTTGCCACAGGACAGATGCGCGCGGCGCGGCCCGTCTTCGGCGGCGCGAGCGATTTTTTTCAGATAGCTGTCACGCGTGTTGCGCGAACGCTCTCGGATGCGGTCGGTCACGCGGTCGATGCTGGAATGAAGGGTCATCTGGCGGCCTCCTCTGGCTTTGGGGCCACTATAGGCCGTTAGCGATAACAGTTCAACCGTTGCGTCTTGCCGTTTCTCGCCGGCAGCCGATCGACATGGGTGCGTCTGGCGCTTGTGCAGGCAGGGGCGGCATGTCAGATCAGGGCGCGAAAGGACCTATGCCATGCACGAGCTTCCCGTCATTCGTCTGCGCCCGAAATCGAGGCCGCAGGCAATCCGTCACGGATTTCCATGGGTCTTCGCCGACGAGGTGGTGCTTGATCGACGCACGCGCGCGTTTGAACCGGGTGGATTCGCCGTGCTCGAGGACGCCGAGCGCAGGGCGCTTGCCCTGGTCACGGTCAATCCGGTATCGAAGATCGTCGCGCGGGTCATGGATGGCGATCCGGCGGCCTGCATCGATGGGGCATGGATCGCCGGTCGCCTGTCGCGTGCGCTGGCGATGCGGGAACGTCTGTATGATGCGCCGTTCTATCGGTTGATCCATGCCGAGGCCGACGGTCTGCCGGGGCTGGTCATTGACCGTTTCGGCGATACTGCGGTGATCCAGCCCAACGCGGCATGGGCCGATGCCATGGCAGACCGTATCGCCGAGGCCCTGATTGCGGTCACGAAAGTCGAAACCGTCATTCTGAACGGGCAAGGCAGGGCGCGCGGGCTGGAGGGGCTGGCCGAGCGGATGGAAGTGCTGCGGGGGACTGCCCCCGAGGCACCAATTTCTGTCACGATGAATGGCGCGACCTATCTGGCCGATCTGATGGGCGGGCAGAAGACCGGGCTGTTCTTCGATCAGCGACCCAACCACGCCTTCGCGCAGCGCCTGGCAACGGGCGTCGAGATGCTGGATGTATTCAGCCATGTCGGTGGGTTCGGCCTTGCCGCGCTTGCCGCAGGCGCAGACCGTGCGACCTGCGTAGATGGCAGTGCCCCGGCCTTGCAGCTTGCGGTCGGGGGTGCGCAGGCGATGGGCGCCGCAGACCGGCTGGAGACGGTGCAGGCGGATGCGTTCAAGGCCATGGAGCAGATGGCCGCGGACGGTCGCAAATTCGGTCTTGTGGTGTGCGACCCGCCGGCCTTCGCACCGTCCAAACAGGCGTTGGATGCCGGGCTGCGGGCCTATGAAAGGGTCGCAAAGCTGGCCGCGCCGCTGGTTGCGCCGGGCGGATATCTGGTGCTGTGCAGTTGCTCGCACGCGGCCGATCTGACGCAGTTCCGCAATGTCAGTGCGCGCGGGATTGGCCGGGGCGGGCGGCGCGGCGTGCTGATCCACACCGGACAGGCTGGTCCGGATCATCCGACGCTGCCGCAATTGGCGGAAACCGGTTATCTCAAATCGCTGTTCTTCCGGCTGGACGGATGAGAGCGGTTCTGGACGCCAACGTGCTGTTCCCGACGATCCTGCGCGAGATCCTGATCGCCCTCGCCGCGGCAGGGCTGTTCGTGCCGCTGTGGTCACCGCGGATCCTGGCCGAATGGCGTCACGCGGCGGCACGGCTTGGCGCCGATCAGGCGGCCATCTCAGGGGCCGAGATCGCGCTGCTGCGCGACCGCTTTCCCAACGCCGAGATGCCCGATGATGGCAGCCGTGTGATCGACCTGAACCTTCCCGATCCCGCCGACAGGCATGTGATCGAAGCGGCACTTGCCGGTGGCGCGGACCAGATCGTTACCGCCAATCTGCGGGATTTTCCGCGCGGGATCATGGGGTCGCTGGGGCTTCGCGCGATCCATCCCGATGCATTGCTTCTGTCGCTTCAAGCGGCTGATCCGCAGGCGGTCGCCACTGCGGTGCGGCAGGCGCATGAGAAGGCAGAACGGATGGGCGGGCAGATGGATGTCGCGGGGATGCTGAAGCGCAGCCGCCTGCCAAGGCTTGCCCGCGCACTGAAAGGTTGAAGCAGATTGCTGTTAACGCTAACAAGAGATATGGCTCAAGCCAACCGTATGGAGGACAGCATGGTCTCTCGTGTCATTCCGGTCGATGATTTCGATCTTGTGATCTTCGGTGCCACGGGCGATCTGGCCCACCGCAAGATCCTGCCGGGTCTGTTCCGGCGATTCGTGGCAGGGCAAATTCCCGAAACGTCCCGGATCATCGGCGCTGCTCGCACGCAGCAGGACGACGACCAGTTCCGCGACGAGGCAGGCAAGGCCATCGTCGAGTTCGCGGGCGTCAAGAAGAACGATCCCAGGCTTGTGCAATTCTTGCAATTGCTGGGCTATGTCGCCATCGACGCCAAGGGTGACGGAGGCTGGCAAGAGCTGAAATCCCGGATGCGCGACGGTGCGGTGCATGCATTCTATTTCTCGGTCGCGCCATCGCTGTTCGGCGATCTGGCCGAACGTCTGGCCAGCCACGGCATCGCCGACGATGACAGCCGTGTTGTGGTCGAGAAGCCGTTCGGTCGCGATCTGGCCTCGGCCCGCGCGCTGAACCAGATGCTGGCCCAGCATTTCCACGAACAGCAGGTCTATCGGATCGACCATTATCTGGGCAAGGAAACGGTTCAGAACCTGATGGCCGTCCGCTTCGCCAATGTGCTGTTCGAACCGCTTTGGAACGCGCAGTATGTCGATCACGTGCAGATCACCGTGGCCGAGACGGTGGGCGTGGCCGGTCGAGGCAGCTATTACGACAAGTCCGGTGCGATCCGGGACATGGTCCAGAACCACATGATGCAGCTTCTTTGCCTGATCGCGATGGAGCCGCCCTATCACTTTGACCCCAATGCCGTGCGCGACGAAAAGCTGAAAGTGATCCGGGCGCTGGAATCCTTGGAGCCGGGCGATATCGTGCGCGGCCAATATCAGGCCGACGGCAAATCGACCGGATATCTTGAGGATAGCGAAAACCCCGATTCGCGGACCGAAAGCTATGTCGCGATGAAGGTCCGCATCTCGAACTGGCGCTGGCAGGGCACGCCCTTCTATCTGCGCACCGGCAAGAAGCTGCGCGCGCGCACCAGCGAGATCGCGATCACCTTCAAGGAACCGCCGCATTCGATCTTCGACGACACCGGCGCGCCGAAGGCCAATGAACTTGTCATCCGCCTGCAACCCAATGAGGGTATGAACCTGAAGGTGATGATCAAGGAGCCGGGTCCGGGCGGGATGCGGTTGGTGCAGGTGCCGCTGGATATGTCCTTCGCGGACGCGCTGGGGGCCGAGGGGGCCGACATGCCGGATGCCTATGAACGGCTGATCATGGATGTCATCCGCGGCAATCAGACGCTGTTCATGCGCGGCGACGAGGTCGAGGCCGCGTGGGCCTGGACAGATCCGATCATCGAGGCGTGGGAAGACAGCAAGCGCCGCCCCGAGCCTTACGATGCGGGTTCGTCCGGCCCGGAAGAGGCGCTGCGCCTGATGCATCGCGACAACCGGCGCTGGAGGGAGATCAGGTCATGAGCATGGATTTCGTGGAATATCCCGATCGGGACATGCTGGCGCTGTCATTGGCGGACCGGATGGCATCGCAGCTTGCGCAGCATCTGCGCAGTAGTGAACGGGCAAGCCTGTGCGTGCCCGGTGGCACCTCGCCAACGCAGGTTTTCGAAACGCTCAGCGGTACCGATATCGACTGGGGCCGCGTGACGGTGTTTCTGGGCGACGAACGCTGGGTAGATGGCGATCACAAGCGCTCGAACAGTCGGTTGCTGCGCAGGCATCTGCTGAAGGATCGTGCGCAGGACGCGAATTACATCGATCTTTATACCGGCGATGGACAGCCCGATGACGCGACCGACAAGCTGTCGGGGATGCTGACCCCCTATCTGCCGATCACGGTCATGTTGCTGGGGATGGGCAATGACATGCACACCGCCAGCCTGTTTCCGGGCGCCGACCATCTGGCCGAGGCGTTGTCAGCCACCGCGCCGCCGGTGATGGCGATCCGCGCCGAAGGCGCTGACGAGCCGCGCATCACCCTGACCCGACCGGTGCTGTCGAATGCGATCCACACGCATCTGCTGATCATGGGCCCCGAAAAGCGCGAAGCGCTGGAACGGGCGCAGAAAATGGACCCGATCGACGCGCCGATCCGGGCGTTCCTGGATCAGGCGACCGTCCACTGGGCGGAATGAGAGGATTGAGATGAACGATATCTGGACCCGCCTGAAAGCCCACCGCGCTGCGCAGGACACCGCACGGATCGACGATCTGTTCGAAGCCGATCCCGCCCGCGCGCGCGATTTCTGCGTGGAAGCTGATGAACTGGTCTTTGATTATTCCAAGACCATGATCGATGCGGATGTGCGCGGCCTGCTGCTGGAACTGGCGCAAGATGCCCGGATCGAGGAACGTCGCGAGGCGATGTTCACCGGCGAAAGGATCAATGAAACCGAGGGTCGCGCCGTCCTGCACACGGCCCTGCGCAATCTGTCGGGCAGCGTCGTCGTTGATGGTCAGGATGTGATGCCCGCCGTGCGCGCGACCCATGAGCGGATGTCGGCGTTTGCGCGCGATGTGCGTTCGGGGGCATATCGGGGGCAGGGCGGTAGGATCACCGATATCGTGAATATCGGCATCGGCGGTTCGGATCTGGGCCCGTTCATGGCGACGCTTGCGCTGGCGCCCTATCACGACGGGCCTCGGGCGCATTTCGTCAGCAACGTCGACGGAGCCGACATCGCCGACACTCTGGCCGGGCTGAACCCCGAGACGACATTGGTGATCGTCGCGTCCAAGACCTTCACGACGATCGAGACGATGACCAACGCCCGAACCGCCCGCGAGTGGATGGCGAAGACGGTGTCCGCGCCGGCGGCGCAGTTCGCGGCGCTGTCTTCCGCCATCGACAAGACTGCCGCTTTCGGCATCGACGAATCGCGCGTCTTCGGTTTCGAGGACTGGGTGGGCGGACGCTATTCGATGTGGGGGCCGATCGGCCTGTCGCTGATGATCGCTGTCGGTCCCGATGATTTCGACCACTTTCTTGCCGGTGGCGCCGCGATGGACGCGCATTTCCGCAGCGCGCCGCTGGCCGAGAACCTGCCGGTGCTGCTGGCGCTGGTCGGCATCTGGCACCATCAGGTCTGCGGCTATCCGACCCGCGCGGTGCTGCCCTACGACAATCGCCTGATCCGGCTGCCCGCCTATCTGCAACAGCTAGAGATGGAATCGAACGGCAAGCGCGTGGCGATGGACGGCAGCGACCTGCCCACCGTTTCCGGCCCCGTCGTGTGGGGCGAGCCGGGGACCAACGGACAGCATGCCTTCTATCAGCTGATCCATCAGGGCACGATGCCGGTGCCGTGCGAATTCATTCTGGCCGCGCGCGGACACGAGGACGAACTGGCCCATCACCACATCCTGCTGGCCGCCAACTGTCTTGCCCAGTCCGAGGCGCTGATGCGCGGTCGCACGCTGGATGAGGCGCGGGCGCTGATGCAGGCCAAGGGGCTGGAAGGCGCTGAACTGGATCGGCAGGCGCGGCACCGGGTGTTCCCCGGCAACCGTCCCTCGACGACCCTTCTCATCCCGCAACTGACGCCCTTTGCGCTGGGGCAGATCGTTGCGCTTTATGAACATCGGGTCTTTGTCGAAGGTGTGATCCTGGGGATCAACAGTTTCGACCAGTGGGGCGTTGAACTGGGCAAGGAACTGGCACTGAAGGTCGAGCCGCTGTTGAAGGGCGAGGCTGCGCCCGGTCACGATCCATCGACCCAGCATCTTGCAGGGCTGTTCAGGTCGATGCGCGGCTAGGCTGTGTCCGAATGCGCGTCGTGCGACAGGGGGCCTTCGGCGGTCTGGAAAGCCGCTGGCGGCTTTTCCTTGGCGGCAAGACCGACTAGGTTCGCGCGCAGGAAAAGGATGCGGACATGTCGTTCTTCACGAAACTGCGCGAGCGGCTGACCCGCTCATCCTCGAAAATCGGCGAGGGGCTGGACGATATCGTCGGCGACGGCGCACCTGCGGATGATCGGGCAGTAGTGCCTGCCGACGATCAGGCGCAAGCACCAGCCGAGCCTTCACCAACTTCTGCGCCCGACCAACCTGCACCGCAGCAATCGTCCGGTCTGGTCGGACGGCTGTTCAGACGCGGCGACGCGTCAGCCCCCGACGAGCCGCGCCGGGCGCTGGACGACGAGATGCTGGAAGAGTTGGAGGATATGCTGGTCCAGACCGATCTGGGCGTCGAGACCGCGTTGCGGGTGACGGCCAACATCGCCGAAGGCCGGATGGGCCGGCGGGTGTCCTCGACCGAGCTGAAGCAGCTGCTGGCGGCCGAGATTGCGCGGATCATGACGCCGGTGGCCAAGCCTTTGCCGCTGTATCCCAGAAAGCCGCAAGTGGTGCTGGTTGTCGGTGTGAACGGGTCCGGCAAGACCACCACCATCGGCAAGCTGGCAAGCCAGTTCAAGGCGGCTGGCAAGAATGTCGTGATTGCCGCGGGCGATACGTTCCGTGCGGCCGCGGTCGAGCAGTTGCAGGTCTGGGGTCAGCGGGCGGGCGTTCCGGTCATGGTGGCCGCGCAGGGATCCGATCCTGCCAGCCTCGCCTTCGACGCGATGACGAGGGCCGAGGCGGAAGGCGCGGATCTGCTGATGATCGACACGGCAGGGCGGCTGCAGAACCGTCAGGATCTGATGGAAGAACTGGCCAAGATCGTCCGCGTGATCCGCAAGAAAGACCCCTCGGCGCCGCACAACACGCTTCTGGTGCTGGATGCGACGACCGGGCAGAACGCGCTGAGCCAGGTCGAGACATTCCGCAAGCTGGCCGATGTCTCGGGTCTTGTGATGACCAAGCTGGACGGCACGGCGCGTGGTGGCGTGCTGGTCGCGCTGGCCGACAGGTTCGGCCTGCCGATCCATGCGATCGGCGTGGGCGAACAGATCGACGATCTGGATGCATTCGACGCGGAAGAGTTCGCGCGCGCCCTTGTCGGCCTGTAGTCGATAGTCCGCAGCGGCCGGATGCGCGCCCGGAAAAGCGCGTTTGTCATCGCATGCCGATGCCACGCGCACATTCCGCGCAAGCACGCCAATTATCTGATCTGCAAGGGAAGTGGCAGCCCGTAGGGGAATCGAACCCCTCTTTCCAGGTTGAAAACCTGGCGTCCTAACCGATAGACGAACGGGCCACTTTCTGAACGCTTCCGGGCGACCCGGCGGCGTGGAGCGGTGTTTAGGCAAAGCGGCCGATAGGCGCAAGGGGAATTTTGGACGCCCCGGCGAATTTTTTCAGGCCTGCTGGCCGGGGTGTTTCTAACCGCTAAGCGAACCTGCAAGAACAAGCCACAAGGGCAGGGTCAGCGCTGAAAGAACCGTCTGCCAGGTGAACATGTCGGCATAGAATTCAGCGTCACCGCCCATCTGCCGCGCAAGGATATAGCCGACCGGGGCGCCGGGCGCCGCCGTTGCCAGAAGGCCCGAGGCAAGCTGGCCGCCGGGCAGCTCCATCAGAACCGCGACCCCCAGAAACAGCGCCGGACACAGCAGCAGCCGCATCGCGACGCCGATCCACATGGCCGGGTCGCTTTGCCACAGGCGCCGGATCTGGATCCCCGCACCCACCGTCAGCAGCCCCACGGCAAGCGCCCCCTGTCCCAGCCAGTCCAGCGGCGCGATGATCCACGGCGCAAGCTGGATGCCGCTGAGATTCAGCGCCAGCCCCGCGACGCAGGACAGCACCAGCGGGTTGCGCAGAACCTCGGCACCGATGCGACCAACGACCTGCGGGCCGGTCGTTCGCGGCCGAGAGGCGTCCTCGGGCGGAAACAGCGTCAGCGAGATGATCGCCGCAATATTGAAAGTGGGGATCAGGAACGCAAAGGCCACCGCCAGATCGCTGAGGGCACGCGGTCCCAGACCCTGTGCCGCGACCGCAAGGATCAGCAGCGAATTGAACCGCATCGCGCCTTGGAACATCGAGCTGGTGCGCGGATTGTTCAATCGCAACGGTCGCCGCAGGGCCAATGCCAGCGCGCCGGTGGTGCCAAAGGCAATCACCAGCGTCAGCAGGTACTGACCCAGCGCACCGATGGTCAGTTCCGACCGGTAGATCGAAGTCAGCAGGATTGCCGGGAACAGGATGCGGAACCCAAGCTGTTCGATGCCGGGCCAGTTCTGCGGCGCGATCAGGTTCCAGCGCCGCGCGGCATGTCCCAAGGCGACCAGCGCAATCACGGGAAGGATCGATAGGGCAGCTTGCATGACGTTCCTTGCGGATCAGCGGGCTTCTTGCAGCCTCTGTCGCGGGCTTGTAAACCGCCGCTGAACGAAAGGGAAAGCCATGTCGATCACCGAGGACGAGGCCCGCAAGGTCGCGCATCTGGCGCGCATCGCGGTCGAGGATGAGGCGCTGCCGGCGCTGGCGCGCGAACTTAGCGGAATCCTGCAATTCATGGAGCAGCTGAACGAGGTCGATGTCGAGGGAGTCGAGCCGATGACCGGGGTGATTCCGATGCGGTTGAAACGGCGCGAGGACGTCGTGACGACGGGCGGGATGCCCGACAAGATCCTGGCGAACGCGCCCGACGCCCGAGAGGGGTTCTTTGCGGTGCCGAAGGTGGTGGAATGAGCGACCTGAACACACTGACCATTGCCGACGCGCGGGACGCCCTGTCCGGCGGCGAGGTGACATCGGTCGAACTGACCGAGGCCTGCCTTGGGGCGATCGGGGCATCGGGGCCGCTGAACGCATTTGTTCACGGCACGCCCGAGAAGGCCGCCGAAATGGCCCGTGCGGCGGATGCGCGGATCAGGGCGGGCGATGCGGTCGCGATGACCGGCATTCCTGTCGGCATCAAGGATGTATTCTGCGTCAAGGGCGTGCCCAGCCAGGCGGCGAGCCGCATTCTGGACGGCTTCACCCCCGAATACGAATCCACCGTCACGCAGAATCTGTGGAATGCCGGCGCGGTGATGCTGGGCAAGCTGAACATGGACGAATTCGCCATGGGGTCCACCAACGAGGCCAGCTGCTATGGCCGCGCGGTGAACCCATGGAAAGGGGCCGATGGTCAGGAGTTGACGCCAGGCGGATCGTCGGGCGGATCGGCTGCGGCCGTGGCAGCGGATCTGTGCCTTGGTGCGACCGGTACCGATACCGGCGGCTCGATCCGTCAGCCCGCGGCGTTCACCGGCACGGTCGGCCTGCGCCCGACCTATGGCCGTGTCAGTCGCTGGGGCGTGATCGCCTATGCCAGTTCGCTGGATCAGGCAGGGCCGATGACCAAGACGGTGCGCGACGCGGCGATCATGCTGGGCGCCATGGCATCTGTCGATCCGCAGGATTCGACCAGCGCCGATCTGCCGGTGCCGGACTACGAATCGCTGCTGACCGGCGATATCCGCGGCAAGAAGATCGGCATTCCGCGGGAATACCGCATCGACGGCATGCCCGACGATATCGCCGCGCTGTGGGACAAGGGTGCCGACATGCTGCGCGATGCCGGGGCCGAGATCGTCGATATCAGCCTGCCGCACACGAAATACGCGCTGCCTGCCTATTACGTCATCGCGCCGGCCGAGGCGTCCTCGAACCTCGCGCGCTATGACGGCGTGCGCTATGGCCGCCGCGCCCGGCTGGGGCAGGGCGACGGGATCGTCGAGATGTATGAAAAGACCCGCGCCGAGGGTTTCGGCCCCGAGGTGCAGCGCCGCATCATGATCGGCACCTATGTGCTGTCGGCAGGCTTCTATGACGCCTATTACAACCGCGCCCGCAAGGTTCGTGCGCTGATCAAGCGCGATTTCGACACGGCGTATGCGGACGGCATCGACGCGATCCTGGCGCCGACAACGCCATCGGCTGCTTTCGCCTTGGGGGCGATGGACAATTCGGACCCTGTCGCGATGTATCTTCAGGACGTGTTTACGGTCACGCTGAACCTTGCCGGTCTGCCGGGCATCTCGGTCCCGGTCGGGCAGGACAAGCAGGGCCTGCCGCTGGGGCTGCAACTGATCGGCAGACCCTTCGAAGAGGGCGAACTGCTGAATCAGGCGCTGGTTCTGGAACGCGCCGCGGGATTTGTGGTCAAGCCGCAGCGCTGGTGGTAGGTTCCCAAAGAATGGAACGGTTGGCGGAGGCAATATGCGCGGCTGGGTGTTGATTTCGGTGCTGGCGCTGGCCGGCTGTGGCGAGCATTTGGGCTGGAATCCGAACTATCAGTTCGGCGCTTCCCGCTATGGTGAATACCGGGCGGCGCGCGAGATTGCCCTGACCACCGATCAGAACGCGCCGCAGACCATCCCGATCACGTTGCCGGCCAAGGCGCCGACCCCCGAGGACATCGCCGGGCAATCGCCTGTGCCGGTGCCCGCCACGATGGGCGTCGGCGCGCGGCGCGCCGCGGCGGCGCCGACGCAGATCGCCCCCAAGGCGATGCTGCCGACCACATCCAGCGGACCCTATCCCGGCACGACGCCGGTTCTGGTCCGCTACGCCTTTGCGGTCGATCATGCTCCGGGAACGGCGATTTACGGTCGATCCGGCGCGTCCGCCGCTCAGGCGGCGCGCGCCTGCGCAGGTTTTGCCAGCGACAACGATGCACAGACGGCATTCCTTGCTGCTGGTGGGCCGCGTCAGGATCCGCGCGGCATGGATCCGGATGGCGACGGCTTCGTGTGCGGCTGGGATCCCGCACCCTTCCGCCAATCGCAGCTTTGACATCGACAGGCCTCAGTCCGAATCACGGCGATCGCAGGGGCCAGCGCCCCGAGATGGTCGTGCTACACTATACCGGCATGGCGGATGCGACATCCGCGCGTGACCGTCTGTGTGATCCCTCGTCCGAGGTCAGCGCGCACTGGCTGATCGACGAGGACGGCACCGTCGAATCGCTGGTCCCCGAGGACAGACGCGCATGGCATGCCGGCGATGGATCCTGGCAGGGCCGCGACGACGTCAATTCCCGCAGCATCGGCATCGAGATCGTCAATCCCGGTGACCGGCCCTTTGCGGCGGCGCAGATGGATGCGCTGGTTGATCTGCTGGACGCGATCCGTTCGCGCTGGCAGATCGGTGCGGATGCGGTCATCGGGCATTCGGACATGGCGCCCGGTCGAAAATCCGATCCCGGCCCGCGGTTCGACTGGGAACGGCTGGCCCTTCAGGGGCATGCGACATGGCCGGGGCCGGATGCGGCGGCACGGCCTCTGTCGGAAAGCCTCGACAGGATCGGCTATCCACCCTGCGATCCCGAAATTCGCCTTGCGGCGTTCCGCCTGCGGTTTCGGCCATGGGCGCGCGGGCCCGAGACCGCCGACGACCGCCGCTGCGCCGCGGCGATTGCCACGGTCTGATCTTCCTTCTTGCGAAAACACCCCGTGGCAAGCCGTGCATCTTGCGTGACGGGGGCTGCGCCCCATTGACCGCGGCTGTCGCGCGCGCCATATCAGCCTCGCGCGGAGGGCCGGATGGCCGCGGCGGTGAAAGTCGTCGAGGAAAGTCCGGACTCCATGAGGCGACGGTGCCGGGTAACGCCCGGCGGGGGCAACCCCAGGGAAAGCGCCACAGAGAACAGACCGCCGCTGTCCGCAGCGGCAAGGGTGAAACGGTGGGGTAAGAGCCCACCGGGGGGCTGGCAACAGTGCCCGCATGGCAAGCCCCACCGGGAGCAATGCCGAATAGGGACCGCGCGCGGGGGCAACCCCGCAGGGCCGCCTTGCCCCAGCAGGTCCGGGTAGGCAGCTTGATCCGGTCGGTAACGGCCGGGCCAGAGGAATGGTCATCGCCCCGGCAGAATGTCGGGGGCACAGAATCCGGCTTACAGGCCCTCCGCGCGACAACTGCATGGCAGCCATGCAGACCACGAATCGCCGAAATTTTCAGCGATTCACGGTTGACTCTATAGGCCTCGCGGATAGAAGGCGGGTTCCAACGAATTCCACGGGGTCTCGCATGCTGCGACTTTCCCCGAAGCAGGAGCGAAGACCATGGCGAAGCCGACGACCATCAAGATCCGGCTGAACTCGACGGCCGGCACCGGTCACTTCTATGTGACCAAGAAGAACGCACGGACGATGACCGAAAAGATGACGGTTCGCAAATACGATCCGGTCGTGCGTCAGCATGTCGAATACAAGGAAGGCAAGATCAAGTAAGATCTTCCTGTCTTGACGGATTGCAGGGCCGCGCCATATGGCAGCGGCCTTTTCGTCGTTTTCGGGTCTGGCGCATCGCAGCCGTCTTGCGACCGCCCTGCGGGTTGCCTAGCTTGCGATCATGGAACTGACCGTCAACCGACAACGCCACCAGATCGACGCCGAAGCCGGGATGCCGCTGCTTTGGGTGCTGCGCGATATCCTGGGGCTGACGGGCACGAAATATGGCTGCGGCATTGCCCAATGCGGAGCGTGCACGGTCCATATCGATGGCGTGGCGGTCCGGTCGTGCCAGATCGCGCTGGCGGATGTCGGCGGCGAGGTCACCACCATCGAAGGTCTCGGCACGCCCGATGCGCCGCACCCGGTCCAGCAGGCCTGGATAGATCATCAGGTCGCGCAATGCGGTTACTGCCAATCGGGCCAGATCATGTCCGCCGCCGCGATGCTGGCCCTGCAGGGCGAACCTGATGACGCGCAGATCGACCGCATCATGTCGGCCAATCTTTGCCGCTGTGCCACCTATCCCCGCATCCGCGCTGCGATCCACGATGCCGCGCGCCGTCTGGCGACAGGCTGATGTCGCGGGCGGGACGCATCGCGCGACGCGGCTTTCTGGTCGGATCGGTCGCGATCGCGGGCGGTGTGGCATTCGGTGCGTGGCGCTATACCCGCCCGCTGCCCGATCCTTTCGCGAAGGGCCTGTCGCCCGGCACCGATGCGTTGAACCCTTATGTCCTGATCGACGCATCGGGCATCACGCTGATCGCGCCGCGCGCGGACAAGGGTCAGGGCGCGCGCTGGATCCAGGCCGCGCTGATTGCCGAGGAACTGGATATCGACCCGGCCGGCGCGCGCATCGAGCCCGGTCCCGTCAGCAAGACCTACTACAACACCGCGCTGCTGCAGGAAAATCTGCCCATCGATCCGACTGATACCGGCTGGCTTGCGCAGACGCTCCGGGCCGGGTCGGACGTGCCGGCGCGCCTGCTGGGGCTGCAGATCACCGGCGGTTCATCATCCGTGCCGGACGGGTTCGAGAAACTGCGGAGCGCAGGCGCAGTCGCGCGCGAGACACTGAAACAGGCCGCGGCGATGCGCGAAGGTCTGTCCCGCGCGGATCTTCGCACCGGCGACGGCAATGTCATCCTGCCCGATGGCCAGCGCATTCCCTATACCGAACTGGCCGCCGAAGCGGCGTCCATCGTGCCGGTGCAGGATGTCGTGCTGCGCGCACCCTCTCAATGGCGGATACTGGGCAAGCCCGTCCAGCGGGCCGATATCGTGGCGAAATCTACCGGCACCCAGCGATACGGCATCGATCTTGCTTTTGACGGGATGCTTTATGCATCGGTCAGGGCCGCGCCGGCGGGGTCAAGCGTCGCGAAGGTCGAGGCGGCGGCTGCCAAGGGGATGCGCGGCGTTCATTCGATCGTCCCGATCAGGGACGGGATTGCCGTCGTCGCCGACAATACCTGGCGTGCCATGCAGGCACTGCAGGCGATCACCATCGACTGGGCGTTCCCAGATCTTCCCGGCGATCAGCAGGCGGTCTGGGACGGCCTGACAGCGGCGCTGGACACGGCGCAGATCGACAGCCGACCCCGCGAAATCGGTGACGTCGAGAACGCCCTGGCGGCGGGAGCCGTGATCGAGGCCGAGTACCGTGTTCCGTTCCTTGCCCACGCGCCCCTGGAGCCGATGAATGCCACCGTCCGCATCACCGACAGCCAGTGCGAGATCTGGACCGGCACGCAGATCCCCGATTTCGTCGTCGCAAAGGTGGCCGCGCTGACCGGGCTTGGCGAAGACAGCATCCAGGTTCACAACCAGATGATCGGCGGCAGTTTCGGCCGGCGGCTGGAACTTGATTTCATCCTGCAAGCGGTTCAGATCGCGCAATCGGTGCCTGGCCGTCCGGTGAAGATGATCTGGTCGCGCGAGGAGGATTTCGCCCATGATCAGCCGCGCCCGGCGCAGATCGCGCGTGGCCGGGGGCGGGTCGCGAATGGGCAGATCGTGGCGCTTGATCTGGCCATCGCCACGCCTTCCGTCACGGCATCGTGGTTCGGTCGCGTCTGGCGCGCCCTGCCGGGACCTGACGCAACGATCACGGCTGGTGCAGGCGATCAGCCCTTGGCGATCCCGAACTATCGCGTCACCGGCCATCGCGCGGATGAGGTGTTTCCGGTCAGCAGCTGGCGCTCGGTCGGGGCATCCGGCAACGGGTTTCTGCATGGGTGCTTTCTGGACGAACTTTTCGCGGCTGCCGATCTTGATCCGCTGCAGGGCATGATCGACCTGTGTAGTCACGATGTGTCACGCCGAGTGCTGAACGAGTTGCGCGAAATCTCGGGATGGACGGGCCGCGCGGCAGGGCAGGGACGCGGCAGAGGGGTCGCGTTCTGCCTGTCCTTCGGGGTGCCTTGCGCCCAGGTCGTCGACGTGGCGGACACAGCGAAGGGGATGCGGATCACGCGTGCTTTCGCGGTCGCCGATATCGGCACGGTCCTTGATCCGGTGAACGCCCAGGCGCAGCTGTCCGGCGGGATGCTGTTCGGTCTGGGTCACGCGATGAACTGCGAACTGACCTACCGCGATCATGTGCCCGAACAAACGAACTTTCACGAGTATCAGGCGATGCGCCTGCATCAGGCACCCGAAATCACAGTCCGTCTTCTGGAAAACGGCCCGCTGCGTGGGCTGGGCGAACCCGGTGTGCCGCCTGCCGCGCCGGCCTTGGCCAACGCGATTTTCGCGGCCACCGGGCAGCGCATCCGGGAACTGCCATTGTCCCGGAAAGTTCGTTTCGTATGATCCGCGCCGCGCTTGTCCTGTTATTGCTTGTTCACCCCGCCGGGGCCGAGGTCATGTCATCCGTCGTGGCACCGCCCCAGGAAGGGTCGGTCATCCGCGAGGACGGGCTGGCCGCGTGGGATCGTGTTCATGCCGT
Source organism: Paracoccus sp. R12_2 (assembly GCF_017744015.1). Lineage (GTDB taxonomy): Bacteria > Pseudomonadota > Alphaproteobacteria > Rhodobacterales > Rhodobacteraceae > Paracoccus. The sequence goes on along the minus strand of NZ_JAGHRA010000007.1, from coordinate 156,868 downwards.
GGTCTCGCATCCCAGATGCGCGAATTGCCATGTCGGTGCGGACAATGTCCCGATGTGGTCCGGCCCCGAATATCCGCAGACCGGGCCGCACGGCATGAATATCGACGCGGGCGACAGCCGGATCGGGGCCGAGACACTGCCCTGCACCACCTGCCACGTCACCTCGTCCGCGCCGGCAAACGGGCCGAACGACGCGCCCGCCGCGATGATCGACTGGCAGTTGGCGCCGGTCGAGATGATCTGGTTCGGCCAAAGCAGTGCCCAGATCTGCGCGCAGATGTCGGATCCCGCCCGCAATGGCGGCCGCGACTGGATCCAGCTGGCCGAACATCTTCGCGACGATGCCGCGCATGGTGGTTTTGTTGCCTGGGGGTTCGCGCCGGGAGGCGGGCGTCAGCCCGCGCCCGGTGACCTGCAATCCCATATTGACGACGTCCTGAAATGGGGCGCAGCGGGGCAACCATGTCCGGGATGATCACCGACCCATTCGTTGCGCTAGCGGTGCGGCCGGGTGGCGCGCTTGCCTTGCTGATCCGGGCCGAAGGCGGGTTTCCGCGTCGCCCCGGCGCGGTGATGGCGCTGTGGCCGGACGGCAGCCGTATCGGCCGTCTGGGGGCGGGGTGCATCGATGCCGACATCGCCGCCCATCTTGAAGGTCCCGATCCGGTCAAGCGGTTGATCTATGGGGTCGGCGGGCCGGTCGACCTGCCCTTGCCCTGTGGCGGCACGGTCGAAATCGCTTTGATCCGCAATCCCGACCCCGACTGGTTGAATGATGTCATGAACGACCGACGCGTCCGCACGACCGGTCAATGGACCGTGGATCTGACGACCGGGCGCGCAGCCCGCGACCCCTCAGGTCGGCACGGGCCGCGGGATTCGGGCTTTCATCTGACCCTTCCGCCCCCCTGCGCCGTGCATATCCACGGCAATGGCGACGAGGCTGAGGCATTGGCAGGAATGCTGCGCGGCCTGGGACTGGACTGTCATCTTGGCGCGCAGGCGGTGCCGGTCGATCAGCATACGGCCGTGGTCACCCTGTTTCACGATCATGACCGCGAACTGGCCCCCTTGAAGGCGGCACTGCAATCAGCTGCATTCTATGTCGGTGCGCTGGGATCGCGCCGCGCCCAGCTTGCCCGTCTTGCAGCATTGCGAGAGGCGGGGCTGACCGAGGCGCAACTGGTCCGGCTGCGTGGGCCGATCGGGGTCGTCGCACCCGTGCGCGAACCGAAACTGCTGGCCGCGTCGGTTCTTACCGAAATTCTTGCCGCCTATGAACAGGAATTCGGATGATCCGCGCCGGGCTGTTGCTGGCCGCCGGGGCTTCGCGCCGCTTCGGTGCCGACGACAAGCTGCTGGCATCGCTGCGGGACAAACCCCTGATCGCATATGCCGCCCAGGCGATGCGAGACACGGCGCTGGACCAGCGTCTGGCCGTGATCGCCAACCCCGCCCTGGTGCCGCATCTTGACGGGTTCAAGATCCTGCGGATCGTGCCCGGCATGCAATCCGACAGTCTTCGCGCCGGTCTGGCGGCACTGCGGCGCCCCGATCGGCTGCTGATCACGTTGGCCGACATGCCGTTCATCGACAGTCGTCATCTGGACCGTATCCTTGACGCGACCACGGATGACTGTCCCGCCGCAAGCAGCGACGATGGTCGGCCGATGCCGCCCGCGTGTTTTCCGTCAAGCTGGCTTGACCGCCTGTGCGGGCTGACCGGCGATCGCGGCGCGGGACAGCTGATCCGCGACCTTCCGACCGATGCGCTTGTGTCGGCGCCCGGGCGTCTTGTCGATATCGACACGCCGGATGATCTGGCCAAGGAAGAAGGGGCGACCTGAACAGGCCGCCCCTTGCGTTGATCGGATCGTGGGGATGCGATGATCCCGCGACGAACTAGCCCAGAACCTCGGCGATCGAATCCTTCGTGACCGACACAATCTGATCCGCCTCGGCCCTTGACAGGCACAGCGGCGGGGCAAAGCCCAGAATGTCGCCCTGCGGCATGGCCCGCGCGATGACGCCGCGCTTCAGCATCGCCGCCACGACCTTGGCCCCCTTGCCTTCGGAAGCGTCGAAGAACTGACGCTTGTCCTTGTCGGCGACCAGTTCGACCGCGCACAGCATGCCTTCGCCGCGAACCTCGCCGACATTGGCGTGCCCGCCGACCTGATCGCGCATGGTCTGCCAGAAATAGTTTCCGGTTTCGCCGGCGTTCTTCACCAGACCCAGATCGTCGATCAGCTTCAGGTTTGCGATTCCCGCCGCCGCGCCGATCGGATGGGCCGAATAGGTCCACCCGTGGCCCAGGACACCGTATTCGTCCGAACCCTTGACCAGCACGTCCCACATGCGCTGACCGACGATGCTGGCCGACAGCGGCGCATAGGCGCTGGTCAGGCCCTTGGCGCTGGTGATCAGGTCAGGCTTGATACCGTAGTGATCGCTGCCGAACATGCTGCCCAGACGGCCAAAGCCGGTCACGACCTCATCCGCGATCAGCAGGATGTCATGCCTGTCCAGCACCTTCTGGATCGCCGGCCAGTAACCTGCGGGGGGCGGCACGATGCCGCCGGTACCCAGGACCGGCTCGCCGATGAAGGCTGCGATGGTGTCGGCGCCCTCGGCGGCAATCAGGTCTTCCAGCTTCTGAACGCAATGGGCGACGAAATCGGCCTCGGACATGTTCAGGTCCGGACGGCGATAGTAATAGGGCGCCTCGGTATGGATCACCTGGCTCAGCGGCAGGTCGAACTTCTTGTGGAACAGCTCCAGCCCGGTCAGCGATCCGGTCATCAGCCCCGATCCGTGATAGCCGCGCCAGCGGCTGATGATCTTCTTCTTTTCGGGGCGGCCAAGGATGTTGTTGTAATACCAGACCAGCTTGACGTTCGTTTCGTTCGCGTCCGATCCGCCAAGGCCGAAATAGACCCGCGCCATGCCTTCGGGCGCCCGGTCCATGACCATCTTGGACAGGGTGATGTTGGCTTCCGAACCATGTCCCGCATAGGCGTGGTAATAGGATAGCTCGCGCGCCTGATCGGCGATGGCTTCGGCGATTTCCTTTCGGCCATAACCCACGTTGACACAGTAAAGCCCTGCGAACCCGTCCAGCAGCCTGTTGCCGTCGCGGTCGGTGATGAAGACGCCCTCACCGCCGGTCACGATCCGCTGCGGGGCATCGCCCCGCGCGAACTGACCCAGATTGGTCGAGGGGTGGAAAAAGTTCTCGCGATCCCATTTCGCCAGTTCGTCATTCGTCAGCATATTTTTTCCTTTCATCCCCAATCGCGGCAGACATACTTGATTTCGGTAAAGGCCTCGAGGCCTTGCCGGGCGCCCTCGCGGCCGATCCCGGATTGTTTCATGCCCCCGAAGGGGATCGGCGCGCCGGTGACCTTGGTGCGGTTCACGGCCACCATGCCATATTGCAGCGCCCGCGTCGCGCGGTAGATCCGGCGCGGATCAAGGCTGTGGACATAGGCCACAAGCCCGTATTCGGTCGCATTCGCGCGGGCGAAGACTTCTTCCTCGTCGTCGAACACGCTCAGCGCGGCGACCGGGCCGAAGGTTTCCTCGGACATGATCGCAGCCTCGTCGGTGACATCGGCCAGAACGGTCGGCTTGAAGAACAGCGGCCCCTTTTCCTCGTCCACGCCGCCGCCGCACAGCAGCTTCGCGCCCTTGGACAGCGCATCCTGCACATGGGTATTCTGCTTGTCGATCTGCCGGTCATGGATCAGCGGCCCGATATCGGGATCCTGCATGCCGTTGCCCAGGGTCAGTTTTTCGACCGCCGCGGTGAACTTGGCGCAGAACTCGTCGTAGATCGGGCGATGGATGTAGAAGCGGTTCGCGCCAAGGCAATCCTGACCCGAGGTCGCGAATTTCGCCTTGACCGCTTCGGTCACGGCGCGATCGATATCGGCACCCTTGAAGACGATGAAGGGGGCATGGCCGCCCAGTTCCATCACCAGTCGCTTCACGGTGTCGGCGGACTGGCGATACAGAAGCCGCCCCACCTCGGTCGAGCCGGTGAAGGACAGCGCCCGCACGCGGGCATCGCGCGTCCATTCGCCGACGATCGTCGCGGCGTCCCCGATCACCGTGTTGACGACGCCTTCGGGAAAGCCCGCGCGGCGCGCCAGTTCCGACAGCGCCAGCGCCGACAGCGGCGTTTCCGCGGACGGGTGGATGACCACCGTGCAGCCCGCGCCAAGCGCGGCGGCGGCCTTGCGGGTGATCATCGCGCAGGGAAAGTTCCACGGCGTGACCAGTGCGGCCACCCCGACAGGCTCGCGCCACAGCTCCATCTCGGCATCGGGCAAGTGGCTGGTGACGCCTTCGATATTCGGGCGCAGCGCCTCTTCGGCATAGAAGGTCACGAAACTGGCGGCATAGTCGATCTCGCCGCGGGCCTCGCTGATCGGCTTGCCCTGCTCTGCGACCATGATCCGGGCCAGATCTTCCTTGGCCTCGAGAATCATCGCGTGCCAGCGATGCAGGATCTGGGCACGGTGTTGGGGCAGCATCGCGGACCACTGCCAGAATGCCTGCTGCGCGGCATCGACGGCATCGCGTGCGCCGGTCGCGTCGCTGATGGCAACCTGCGCCACCAGTTCGCCGGTCGCCGGGTCGCGCACCGCCAGCCGACCTTCGCCTGCGAAATCGCCACGGCCGGGCAGCAGTCCGGGATCGGTAATCTTGTCGGTCAGTTGGGAAGACAGATCGTCTAGCATCGCGCACCTCCTTGTTGCGACCTAGATGCATCCTGCCCGGCAGAGGATTTCACCAAACCACGCGCGACCGGCAGAGAAATCCGCTGGATATGCACGAATTTTCTGGAACTCTCTCTGTCCGGCAACCGCGCGAACCGGGCAAGACGAAGGGTCAGACACCAAGAATGGCAAGGGCAGGCGGCAGGTTCTTCACCGGCTTGGTGACGATATAGCTGAAATAGCGGCGAACCCCGGCGCGGCTTTCCAGCAATCCGTCCATCAGCGTCTGGAATGCCCCGACATCGACCGCAACGACCTGCATCAGATAGTCGTAGCCGCCGCCGATCGCCCAGCAACCGGTGATCTCGTCCATCCGTGCGACGGTGCGTTCAAAGATCTGAAAGCTCTCGGCACGGTGGCTGTCGAGTTCGACCGTCACGAAGACAAGGACATGCGGGCCCAGGCCCGAAAGGTCGATCTCGGCCCGGTAGCCGACGATCAGCCCGGCCTTTTCCAGCCGCTTCATCCGTTCCCAGCAAGGTGTCGGCGACAGGTTCACGCGGGCGGCAAGTTCAGTCTTGGAAATGCGCCCTTCGCGCGACAGCGTCGCGAGGATGGCGATGTCACGATCGTCAAGGCGTACAGGGTTCATGATTCGCTTCTTTCCCCAGCGCCGTGAATTGTCAATCTGGACAAGCGCCTGTTGCTTGGCGAATCTGGGCGTATGTCGCATTGGCCGCTGAGACGAGAGGATATCACCCGGCCTGCCTATCGCAGTCTGGCCCAAGGGATTGCCGCCGCCATCGACGCGGGCAGCCTGCGTCCGGGCGACCGGCTGCCGCCGCATCGCGATCTGGCGTGGCGACTGGGTGTGTCCGTCCAGACCGTCAGCCGCGCATATGAGGAGCTGATTCGCGCCGATCTCATCTCGGGCGAGGTGGGGCGCGGCAGCTTCGTCAAATCCGGACCCCGCGAAACGCTTGAGGTGCCATGGTTCAGGGCAGGGGTGGATGCGCGGCCCGTCGATCTGTCGATGATGACGCCCGTGCGGCTGCCGATGATCGTCCGCGCCTGGCAGGATTCGATGCGGCGTTTTGCCGAACGCCCCCCCGAACACGCGATCTGGTCGTTTCGTCCCCGTCAGGGGTTGTCCGCCTATTCGGGCATCGCCGCCGCGTGGCTTGCCAGATGTGGCGTCGTGGTGCCGGCGCAGCGCATCCTGCTGACAAACGGCTGCACGCCGGCGCTTGTGATCGCGCTGATGAGCGCCGCACAGCCGGGCGACGAGATCGCGACGGAAAGTGTGACCTGCCACACCCTGAAGCCCGCGATCCGTCACCTGAATCTGCGTCTTCGCGGCATCGCCTGTGATGCGCGCGGGATGCTGCCCGATGCGCTGATCGCTGCCGCGCGAATGCCGGGTCGCAAGTTGCGTGCGGTGTTCCTGCTGCCCTCGGGCGGAGGCCCCGAGGCGCGCATCGTCGATCGCGAACGCCGCGAGGAGCTGGCCGCAGCCGCCGCCGAATGCGGGCTGATCATCATCGAAAGCGACGTGCTGGGTCCGGTCGCGCCGCGACGGCCGCCGCCGGTCGCAAGCTTTGCCCCCGAGCGCAGCTTCTATTTCACCGGCCTGACGAAATGCCTGTCGCCGGGACTGCGGCTGGGGTTTCTCGCACTGCCCGAATCGTTGGCAGAGCGGGCATTGAATCGTCACCTTTCGGTTGCATGGATGGCAACGCCGATGGTCGCCGAAATCGCCGCCGACTGGATCGACAGCGGTGTCGCGGGCCAGATCCTGATTGCCCAACGGACCGAGTTGCTGGCCCGCAACAGGATGGCGCAGCGCATTCTGGGCAGTGCCAGCCTTGGCTTCAACCATGGCCTGCATCGCTGGATGCCGCTGCCCGAAGGGACAGACGAACAGGCTGTGCTGCATGCGGCACTGGCGCGGGGCATCGCGCTGGCCCCCGGTTCGGGCTTTGCGGTCATCGACCGGCGACCCGCGCTGCGGTTGTGTCTGGGGGGCGTCAGCCAGCGCGAACTGGAGGATGCGCTGCATGTTCTGGCGACAATTCTGCCTGGTGAAATCGGTGCGCTGCGGGCCTTTGGACAGGGGGCTGTTTGACACCCTCGGGCAAAATTGTCATGATTTAATATATGAATTGACTTGCAACGCGGTTGCTCAGAACTGTGCGAGTCAGACAGATCGGGACAACCTCCCGAATCCTGAAACCCGGAGGCCAAGGACGTGCCGCGTCACAAGGCCCCACAAACAGGAGGTATCATGACCTACAAGACAATCACCGCCGCCAGCCTTGCCGCCCTCATTCTGGGTGCGGGTGGCGCGATGGCCGACACTTGGCGCTACGCCTTTGAAGAGGCGATGGAAGAGGTGCAGGGCAAGTTCGCCCAGAAGTTCAAGGAAGAGGTCGAGGCCAATTCCGATCACGAAATCCAGCTGTTCCCGTTCGGAACGCTTGGCGAGTCCGCGGATATCATGGAACAGGCCCAGTCGGGCATCCTGCAGTTCGTGGACCAGTCGCCCGGCTTTACCGGCGCGCTGATCCCCGAGGCGCAGGTGTTCTTCGTGCCCTACCTGCTGCCTGAAGATCAGGACACGCTGGTGGAGTTCTTCCGCACCTCGAAGGCGATCAACGAACTGTTCCCGCCGCTCTACGCGGAGCAGGGCCTGGAGTTGCTGACGATGTTCCCCGAGGGCGAGGTCATGATGACCACGACCAACGAGGTGACCAGCCCCGAAGACCTGAACGAGGTGAAGTTCCGGGTCATGACCAACCCGCTGCTGGTGGGAAGCTATCAGGCATTCGGCGCCACGCCGACGCCGCTGCCTTGGGGCGAGGTCTATGGCGCGCTGCAGACCGGCATCATTCAAGGTCAGGAAAACCCTGCCTTCTTCATCGAGTCGACAAAGATGTACGAGGTGACCGACTACATCACGCGTGCAGGCCACAACAACTTCACGACCGCGGTCATGGCCAACAAGGAGTTCTTTGACGGTCTGTCCGACGAGGACAAGGAAGTCGTCCAGAACGCCATCGACGCCTCGTTCGACTATATCGTCGAGTATCAGGACGGGCTGACCGAAACCTCGCTGGAAAAGATCATGGAGGCCAAGCCGTCCATGACCATCACCTCACTGACCGAGGAACAGCGCGCGCCGTTCAAGGACACGGCAGAAGAGGTCGAAGCCGAGTATCTCGAGATCGGTGGGGATCAGGCGCAGGAGATCCTGGACCAGATGAAGGCCGACCTCGAAGCCGCAGCGGGCGGTTCCGAAGGGTAAGCCAAGCCGGACCCTGATTGGGTCAGCGATCGTGCCTGGTCACGGCCGCCTGACGATGTGACGCGATGGGGTCCGGCCGCCAGACGGCCGGCCGGATCCTGACAGCAGCCCTTTATCGCCCAGCACAAGGGACAGCGGCCATGACTCTTGACGACAAGCATGCCCCGAAACCCGATCCGGACGTGATCGCGGCGGCCGAAGTGGCGGCCGTTGACGAAGACGACATCGACGATTCCAAATATGTATCCGGTCTTCCGGGACTGTTGGGGGTGATCGATGTCGGGATCGCCCGGATCGAGGCCGTCCTGCTGGCGATTGGCGTGCTGCTGATGGCGCTGAACACCATGGCCAATGTCGTCGGGCGCTATGTCTTCGGCGAAAGCCTGTTCTTTTCCGAGGAATTGAATCGCGCCCTGATTATCCTGATCACCTTCGCCGGCATTTCCTACGCAGCGCGCCATGGCCGGCATATCCGTATGTCGGCATTTTTCGATGCGATGCCGTTCAGGATGCGCAAGACGATGATGATCGTCATCGCCGTCGTGACATCGGCTGCGATGTTTCTGCTGACCTGGTATTCCGTTGATTATTTGCTCTCCCAGGCGTCGCGCGGGCGGTTGTTGCCGGCGCTGCAGATCCCGCAATGGTGGATCATCGTCTGGGCGCCGCTTGGGTTTTTCCTGACCGGGCTGCAATACGGGCTGACCGCCATCAAGAACCTGATCGACAAGGATATCTGGCTGTCGACCAGTACCCTTGAAGGCTATGACGACAGTGCGGAAGAGGAGGTCTGAGCCATGATGACGTGGATGATTTTCGGCACCATGATCGTCCTTCTGCTGTTGGGCTTTCCGATGATGATCCCGCTGATCGCGGGGTCGCTGATCGGGTTCGTGGGACTGTTCGGCGGCTTCGGCCAGCTGGATACGATGGTGCAGCAGATCCTTGGCGGTATCCGACCCGCCAGCCTGATCGCCGTGCCGATGTTCATTTTCGCCGCCGACATCATGACGCGCGGGCAGTCCGCGACGCGCCTGATCGATCTGGTCATGTCGTTCGTCGGTCATTTTAAGGGCGGGCTTGCGATTGCAACGGCCGGGGCCTGCACCATGTTCGGTGCGGTGTCCGGTTCGACGCAGGCGACGGTTGTCGCGGTCGGCGGTCCATTGCGGCCCCGCATGCTGAAGGCCGGATACAACGACAGCTTCATCCTTGCGCTGATCGTGAATTCATCCGACATCGCCTTCCTGATCCCGCCCTCGATCGGCATGATCATCTATGGCGTCGTGTCGGGCACCTCGATTTCCGAACTGTTCATCGCGGGGATCGGGCCGGGGCTTCTGATCCTGGTGATGTTCTCGATCTACAGTTATTTCTACGCCTTGCGGAACAATGTTCCCACGTTACCCAAATCGACCTGGGCCGAGCGTAGGCAGGCGGTCTTGCGGGCGCTGTGGCCGCTGGGTTTCCCGGCGATCATCATCGGCGGCATCTATGGCGGGATCTTCTCGCCGACCGAGGCGGCAGCGGCCTGTGTGCTGTATGCGCTGTTTCTCGAGATGGTCGTCTTCCGCGAAATGGGGCTGAAGCAGCTTTATTCGACCGCAAAATCGACGGGCCTGATCACCGCCGTGGTGTTCATCCTGGTCGGTGCGGGTGCGGCCTTCAGCTATGTGATCAGCTTCGCGCAGATCCCGCAGCATATCCTTGGCAGCATCGGCATCGACGAGATGGGCCAGTATGGCGTCCTGTTCACCATCTCGATCGCGTTCTTCGTCGGCTGCATGTTCGTGGACCCGATCGTCGTGATCCTGATCTTTGTTCCGATCTTTGCGCCGGTGGTGCAATCGGTCGGACTGGACCCGGTGCTGGTCGGCACCATCATCACCCTGCAGGTTGCCATCGGCAGCGCGACGCCACCGTTCGGCTGTGACATCTTCACTGCCATCGCGGTCTTCAAGCGGCCCTATGTCGAAGTGGTCAAGGGCACGCCGCCCTTCATCATCATGCTTCTGACAACGGCGGTGCTGCTGATCTTCTTCCCGCAGATCGCGCTGTTCCTGCGTGACCTTGCCTTCAACAAGTAAGAGGCCGTTATGTTCGAGAGGATCCTTGTCCCCTATGACGGGTCCAGCGGGGCCGAACGGGCGCTTACGAAGGCGACCGAACTGGCGAAGCTGTGTGACGCGCATGTGATCATCCTGACCGTCTATCGCCATCACTCGATGCTCGAGGCGTCGTTATCGATGGTGCGCGGCAGCATGGATCCCGGCGGCAATCTGGACGAGACCATGCGCCAGACCGCGCGTGACGCGGCCGATTATGCGAAAAGCCATGCGAAGGATGCGGGGGTTGCCAAGGTCAGCGCCTTCATCAAGGCCGGTCAGCCGGCGCGGACCATCGTCGCGATGGCGCATGACAAGGAATGCGATCTGATCGTGCTGGGCTCGCGCGGGCTTGGATCAACCGAAGGGTATCTGCTGGGATCAGTCAGCCACAAGGTCACGGGCCTTGCGGAATGTCCGGTTCTGGTCGTGTAAGGAGAGGCGGCATCCTGTATGTGGCGCGACAATCTGAATCGTTTTGGGCTGATTGCCCTTGCCACCGATCTGACGATCGAGGGTGACGCCCTGCGGCTGCTGCCGCAGGACTGCCGCCTGCACGTGACACGGATCGCGTTCGACAATCCCACCACCGCCGAGAATCTGAAGAAGACCGGGCCGCATCTGAAGGCGGCATCCGATCTGCTTGTGCCCGGCGTCGAACTGAAAGGGATCGGCTTCGGCTGCACCTCGGCCTCGGCAGTGCTTGGCGACGGGGTGCAGACCGCCATCGGCGACCGCGCCCCGATCAGCACGCCGGTCGCCGCCGCCTTGCGCGGCTTCAAGGCGCTGGGGGTCGACCGGATCGCCCTGATGACGCCCTATCTGCGCGAAACCACCGATCTGGTCGGCGATCACTTCGAGGCGAACGGGCTGGGCGTCGTGTCGCGGCAATCGATGGGCCATGCCGACGACCGTGACATGGCGTTGCTGTCAGGCGACGAGATTGTCGATTTCGCGCTGGAATCCGATCACCCGGATGCGCAGGCCCTGTTCATGTCCTGCACCGCGCTGCCCGCCGTATCGGTGATCGAGCGGATCGAGAAGGCGCTTGGCAAGCCGGTGGTCAGTTCCAACCTCGCGCTGTTCTGGTCGATGCTGGATGTCGCACGCATTCCCGCTGCCGGGCCGGGCAAACTGTTTCAGGTGCGCACATGGTAACACTGGAAGATGTCGGCACGGCGGCCGAACGCATCCGCGACATGATCCGCATCACGCCGGTCAAGGCGTCGGCCAGCCTGTCCCGATTGGCCGGCGGCCCGGTCTGGCTGAAATGCGAACACCGGCAGGAAACCGGCGCCTTCAAGCTGCGCGGTGCCTCGAATGCGGCGGCGCGGCTGGGGCATGTGGCGGGTGTCACGACCGCATCGACGGGCAATCACGGTCGCGCGCTGGCGCATGCGGCGCGACAGTTGGGTCTGCCCGCTGTCATATGCGTGTCGCGGCTGGTGCCCAGGAACAAGCTGCAGGCGATCGAGGCGCTGGGGGCCGAGGCCCGCGTGATCGGCGCCAGCCAGGACGAAGCCTTTGAAGAGGCGCGGCGTCTGCGCCGGGACGAGGGGTTCGCGCTGATCCCGCCATTCGACCATCCCGATGTGATCGCCGGGCAGGGGACTTTGGGACTGGAGATCCTCGACCAGATCCCCGACGCCGCGACCATCGCGGTCCCCTTGTCGGGCGGTGGTCTGCTGGCCGGTGTGGCGCTGGCGGTGAAGGGACTGCGCCCTGATATTCGCATCATCGGTATCAGCATGGAACGCGGTGCGGCGATGGCGGCCAGTCTGAAGGCCGGTCATCCGGTCGAGGTCGAAGAGCTTGAGACCCTGGCAGACAGCCTTGGCGGCGGTGTCGGCCTGAAAAATCGCCTGACCTTTTCGATGTGCCGCGACCTGATGGACCAGGTCATCCTGCTGACCGAAGCCGAGATTGCCGCAGGCGTCCGTCATCTGGCGCTGGAGGACGGCGAAACCGTGGAAGGCGCGGCGGCAGTCGGCGCCGGTGCCATCATCGCGGGCAAGCTGCGCGCCGAAGACGGCCCGCTGGTGCTGATCCTGTCGGGCCAGAATATTGATCCCGGCCGCCACGCCGCCATCGTCAGGGGAGAGGCATGAGCGATATCCGCATTCTCACCGAAGACCAGCTGCGCCAGCGCGTCCATCTGGACGCGACCGCGATCGATGTGATCGAGAACGCATTCGCGACCCTGTCAAAGGGGGGCGTCGTGATGCCGCCGATCCTGTCGATGCACATGCCCGACGTGAACGGCGAACTGGACGTGAAGACCGCCTATGTGCCGGGGCTGCCGGGCTTTGCGGTCAAGCTGTCACCCGGCTTCTTCGACAATCCCGGCAAGGGGCTGCCGTCGACATCGGGGCTGATGGTGGTGTTGTCCACCGACACGGGGCGCGTGCAGGCCGTCTTGCTGGACAACGGCTATCTGACCGATGTGCGAACCGCGGCGGCCGGCGGTGTGGCCGCAAGGCACCTGTCGCGCGCCGATGCCAGCCGTGCCGCGATCTTCGGCGCCGGTTTGCAGGCCCGGATGCAGTTGCAGGCGCTGGCCCTGGTCCGGCCGATCCAGCAGGCGGTGATCTGGGCGCGCGATCCGCAAAAAGCCGAGGCGCTGGCGGCTGACATGACGCGGGATCATGGCATGGTGGTTCGGGCCGAGGCCGACCCCGAAAAGGCCGCGGCTTTCGCCGACGTCATCGTAACCACGACCCCCGCCAGCCAGCCGATCCTGCGCGCCGAATGGCTGCGCCCCGGCCAGCACGTCACCGCCATGGGCAGCGATCAGTCCGGCAAGAACGAACTGGATCCGCACTGCCTTGACCGCGCGTCCCTGTATGTCGCCGACCGTGTCAGCCAGACCAGACTGATGGGAGAGCTGCGCGCGGCGCTGGATGCCGGGCTGCTGAGCGACAGCGATCCGATCCCCGAACTGGGCGACATCATCACCGGCCGCCATTCCGGCCGTACCTCACCCGACCAGATCACCATTGCCGATCTGACGGGCACCGGCGTGCAGGACACCGCCATTGCCACCCACGCGCTTGCCGCGTTTTCACACGAGACATGAATGCCTGAACTGCAAAGGACACCCGAGCGTTTCTCGACCGAAGAATACGAGGAACGCCTGCGCAAGACGCGCGCCAGCATGGCCAAGCTTGGTCTGGACCTGCTGATCGTTTCCGACCCGTCGAACATGGCCTGGCTGACCGGCTATGACGGCTGGTCCTTCTATGTCCACCAATGCGTGATCGTCGGCCCGGACGGTCCGCCGATCTGGTTCGGGCGTGGCCAGGACGCGCAGGGCGCGCTGCGCACGGTCTGGATGCCGGACGACAATATCATCGGCTATCCCGATTATTACGTGCAGTCGGTCGAGCGGCATCCGATGGATTACCTGTGGGCCCAGCTTGCCGACCGCAACTGGCATCGCGGTTTCATCGGCGTCGAGATGGACAATTACTGGTATTCCGCCAAGGCGCATGAGCGGCTGGTCCATGGCCTGCCCGAGGCGCAGATTCTGGATGCCACAGGGCTGGTCAACTGGCAGCGCGCGGTCAAGACGCCCAAGGAACTGCAATACATGCGCAAGGCGGCGCGGATCGTGGAACGGATGCATCGCCGTATCGCCGACCGGATCGAGGTCGGCATGCGTAAGTGCGACCTTGTGGCCGAGATTTATGATGCGGGGCTGCGCTTCGACGAATGGTCGCAGCATGGCGGCGATTATCCGGCCATTGTGCCGTTGCTGCCCTCGGGTCCCGATGCGGCGGCGCCGCACCTGACCTGGGATGATCAGCCGATGAAGGTGGACGAAGGCACCTTCTTCGAGATCGCGGGATGTTATCAGCGCTATCATGTGCCGCTGTCGCGCACGATCTTCCTTGGCACGCCGCCGCAAGAGATGCTGGACGCCGAAAAGGCTGTTCTGGAAGGGATGGAGGCGGGCCTGACCGCCGCGCGCGCGGGCAACACCTGCGAGGATATCGCGAACGCCTTCTTCACGGTTCTGGACCGCTACGGCATCGTCAAGGACAACCGGACCGGATATCCGATCGGCCTGTCCTATCCGCCCGACTGGGGCGAACGCACCATGTCCCTTCGCCGCGGCGACCAGACCGAACTGAAACCCGGCATGACGTTCCATTTCATGACCGGCCTGTGGATGGAGGGCTGGGGCTACGAGACGACCGAGTCGATCGTCATCACCGAGCGCGAGCCGGAACTGCTGTGCAACATTCCCCGTCGCATGCTGGTCAAGAAATGAGCGTGAATCCGATCACTCCGACCGTCGATCTTGACGCCAAGGGCAAGCATCACGGCTTTCTGCGTCTGCCCTATTCGCGCAACGACAGCGCATGGGGCAGCGTGATGATCCCGATCACCGTGATCGCCAACGGCAAGGGGCCGACCGCCCTTCTGACGGGGGGCAATCACGGCGATGAATACGAAGGTCCGATCGCGCTGCAGGCGCTGTCATGGGAAATCCAGCCCCAGGACGTCAGCGGTCGCGTCATCATCGTTCCCTACATGAACTACCCCGCGTTTCGCACGGGAACGCGGGTCAGCCCGATCGATCAGGTCAACCTGAACCGCGCCTTCCCGGGGCGGCCTGATGGCACCGTCAGCCAGAAGATCGCCCATTACTTTGCCGATGTGCTGGTTCCGATGTCGGACATCGTGCTGGACTATCATTCCGGCGGCAAGACGCTGGATTTCCTTCCCTATGCGGCCGCGCATTATCTGGACGACAAGGACCAGCAGGCGAAATGCGTCGAGGCGGTTCGGGCGTTCGGCGCGCCCTATACGATGATGATGCTGGAAATCGACAGTGTCGGCATGTTCGACACCACGGTCGAGGCGCAGGGAAAGGTCTTCGTCACGACCGAGCTGGGCGGCGGTGGCACCGCGACGGCGCGTTCGGCCGAGATCGCGATCCGGGGCGCAAGAAACGTGCTTCGCCACGCCGGGATTCTGTCCGGTCGGATCGAATGCCCGGAAGACAGCGTGATGCTGGACATGCCGGATGGTGATTGCTTCCATTTCGCCACGCGCGATGGGCTGATGCACCCTCTGGCCGATCTGGGCGATCAGGTGAAGGCGGGTCAGCCCATCGCGCAGATCTGGCCGCCCGACCGGACCGGCGTCGCGCCGGTCGAGGTCACGGCCAATCGCGACGGAGTCATCGCGGCGCGCCATTTTCCGGGGCTGATCCAGTCCGGCGACTGCGTTGCGGTCATCGCGACGCTCTGAACGAGGACACAGGCTTTCGGTGTTCGGCGGGCGATGTCAGTCGCCCGCCGAATGATTCGTGCATCCTGCATCGTCGGCAATGGCGCAGTCGCAGCATTTTTCCGTGGTATTGCCGCGATGCGGCGAATTGACGACGCATCATTGTTTCTGTATCCGGGTATCAACTGAAATATTGTTGCCAAGGAATTGCGATGGCCGAGAAGGACAAACCCTGGCTGTTCCGCACCTATGCGGGCCATTCGACCGCCGAGAAATCGAACGCGCTGTATCGCGGCAATCTTGCCAAGGGTCAGACCGGCTTGTCGGTGGCCTTCGATCTGCCCACCCAGACCGGCTATGACAGCGACCATATCCTTGCCCGGGGCGAGGTCGGCAAGGTCGGTGTGCCGGTCTGCCACCTGGGGGACATGCGTGCGCTGTTCGATCAGATCCCGCTGGAACAGATGAACACCTCGATGACGATCAACGCGACGGCGCCATGGCTTCTGTCGCTGTATATCGCTGTCGCCGAGGAGCAGGGCGCCGACATCGCCCGGCTGCAGGGCACGGTGCAGAACGACCTGATCAAGGAATACCTGTCGCGCGGCACCTATATCTGCCCGCCCAAGCCTAGCCTTGCCATGATCACGGATGTCGCGGCCTATACCCGCGAACATCTGCCGAAATGGAACCCGATGAATGTCTGTTCCTATCACCTGCAAGAGGCCGGGGCGACGCCGCAGCAGGAACTGGCCTACGCGCTGGCCACCGCCATCGCCGTGCTGGACGACCTGAAGACCAAGGTGCCCGAGGCCGACTTCCCGGCCATGGTTGGCAGGATCAGCTTTTTCGTGAACGCAGGCATCCGCTTCGTGACCGAGTTGTGCAAGATGCGCGCCTTTACCGAATTGTGGGACGAGATCACGGCCGAGCGGTACGGGATCGAAGACCCGAAGTTCCGCCGCTTTCGCTATGGTGTGCAGGTCAACAGCCTTGGCCTGACCGAACAGCAGCCCGAAAACAACGTCTATCGCATCCTGCTGGAGATGCTGGCCGTCACATTGTCCAAGAACGCACGAGCCAGGGCCGTGCAGTTGCCTGCCTGGAACGAGGCGCTGGGGTTGCCGCGCCCATGGGATCAGCAATGGTCGCTGCGGATGCAACAGATCCTGGCCTATGAGACGGATCTTCTGGAATATGCCGACCTGTTCGACGGCAACCCGGCGATCGAGGCCAAGGTCGGCGAACTGAAACAGGGCGCGCGCGATGAATTGCGCCTGCTGGACGAGATGGGCGGCGCGATCGCCGCCATCGACTACATGAAATCGCGGTTGGTCGAGGCGAATGCCGAACGGCTGAACCGGGTCGAGGCTGGCGAGACGGTCGTGGTTGGGGTGAACCGCTGGCAGCAGGGCGAACCCTCGCCACTGACGGCAGGCGATGGTGGCATCATGGTCGTCGATCCAGAGGTCGAGCAGGACCAGATCGACCGGCTGAACGCCTGGAAGGCGGATCGCGACGAGCAGGCCGTCCGTGCGGCGCTGCAGGCGTTGCGCACGGCCGCGCAGCAGGGGCGCAACGTCATGCCTGCATCCATCGATGCGGCGAAGGCCGGGGTGACGACCGGCGAATGGGCAGGCGTGATGCGCGAGGTGCATGGCGAGTATCGCGGGCCTACCGGCGTCGCGGCCAGCCCGTCGAACCGGACCGAGGGATTGGAAGAGATCCGCGAGGCGGTCGATGCGGTCAGCGCCCGGCTGGGGCGCCGTCTGAAATTCGTGGTCGGCAAGCCAGGGCTTGACGGCCATTCGAACGGTGCCGAACAGATCGCCTTTCGGGCCCGCGATTGCGGCATGGACATCACCTACGAGGGGATCCGCCTGACCCCCGAACAGATCGTCGCCCGCGCGCAGGAACAAGAAGCGCATGTGGTCGGGCTGTCGATCCTGTCGGGCAGCCACCTTCCGCTGATCGAGGATCTGATGACGCGAATGCGCGAGGCAGGTCTGGGCAAGACCCCGGTTGTCGTCGGCGGTATCATCCCCGACGAAGATGCACGACGCTTGCTGGCGATGGGGGTCACGCGGGTTTACACGCCAAAGGATTTCCAGTTGAACACGATCATGATGGACATCGTGGCGCTGGTCGAGCCGGGAGCCGCTGCGGCCTGATGGGCGGAATTTGACCGACAGCTTTTAGCGAGGTGAACCCTGGCCCGCCTCGGCTGTTTATCCGGTTGGATAGACAGCGGAGGTCGGATGACCCAGATGACGAACCGAAACAGCGCGATCGACCCTTTGCGCCTTGTGCTGGCGCTTTGCGTGATCGCGCTGCACACGGGATTCCCGGACGGGATCGGCGCGGTGGCGCAACAGGTGCTGGTGAACGGGATCTTTCGCCTTGCCGTGCCGGTCTTCGCCCTGATCGCCGGATTCTTCTTCCTGGGCGCGCTTCGGTCGGGCCGTGCGCGCGCCTATGCCCTGAGGATCCTTTCGGTCTATGCGCTGTGGATGGTCATCTACCTGCCGATCTATGGGCCGGACTTTACCTCTGTCGGGCATGTCCTGCAGACGGTCCTGTTCGGCTATTTTCACCTGTGGTTTCTGCCGGGACTGCTGATCGGCGCGTTGCTGGTGGCCGCGCTGCATCGGGCGGGTGCAGTGCCGCTGGCGCTGGTCGCCGCAAGCTGCGCCTTGACCGGGCTGATCCTGCAATGGCTGGTTCTGTCGGGACGTGTCACGATGTCGTTGGACTATTACCGCAACGGGCTGTTCGTGATCTTTCCCTTCTTTGCGACGGGGTATCTTCTGGCGCTTGCCGAGCCCCTGCCCAGGATACGCTGGCAATGGCCCGCATTGGCGCTGATCCTGGTCGCTGTCGAAAGTATGGTCTGGTTCCGGATAGCGGGTGGTGGTTTCGGGGTTGATACCCTGTTCAGCCTCTATCTGGCGGCGCCTTTGCTGTTTCTTGGCGCGCGCCAAGCCAGTGGGGGTTGGGACGGCAAACGCATCGCATCGATGGCGGCGTTCGTCTATTTCAGCCATATCCTGATCATGATTTCGGCCAGCCGCTTTGGCTTGTCCGGAAACGTCAAGGCGCTGGTGGTGGCGGCTGTCGCGCTAGGGGTCGCATGGTGGCTGGGGTCCGAACGGCGCCGTCCGGTGCTGGCGTTGCTGACCTGACGCCAGAATGAAAAACGCCGCCCTTGGGGGCGGCGTTTCGTCTGTATCGTCCGTGGGGCGGATCAGAAGCCGAGGCCCGCGTATTTGTTCTTGAACTTCGACACGCGACCGCCGGTGTCCATCAGGCGCGAAGAGCCGCCGGTCCAGGCAGGGTGCGTGGTCGGATCGATGTCCAGCGACAGCGTGTCGCCTTCGGCGCCCCAGCTGGAGCGCGTTTGATAGACCGTTCCGTCGGTCATCTTGACGTCGATCATGTGATATTCGGGGTGAATGCCTTTTTTCATCGGGGGACCTCTCAGGCGCCGGCTTTGGGCTTGTAGTTGGTTTTTTCGGCGATACGGGCCGACTTGCCGCGACGATCGCGCAGATAGTACAGCTTGGCGCGGCGAACCTTGCCGCGGCGCACCACCTCGATCGCATCGATGTTCGTCGAATACAGCGGGAAGACCCGCTCGACGCCCTCACCAAAGCTGATCTTGCGCACGGTAAAGCTGGCTGCGATGCCGTTGCCGCCCTTGCGCGAGATGCAGACGCCTTCATAGGCCTGCACACGGGTCCGGGTGCCTTCGGTCACCTTGTAGCCGACGCGAACGGTGTCGCCGGCCTTGAAATCGGGAATGGTCTTGCCAAGCTCGGCGATCTGCTCGGCTTCAAGTTCTGCGATCAGATTCATCGCTAGGGTTCCTTGTCATGCTCGCGGTGATTCCGCGATTGGTCTGATGCGCCCGAGAGCTGTCGGTCCTTAGCCGGGTCCATCTGCGTTTCCGCAAATGCCCGCCACAGGTCGGGGCGGCGTTCCTTGGTCAGCCTTTCGGCCTCGGTTTCCCGCCAAGCATGAATGGCCGCGTGATTGCCCGAAAGAAGAACATCCGGGATCTCGCGGCCTTCCCACAGGGCGGGCTTCGTGTACTGAGGAGCTTCGAGCAGGCCCCGATTGCCGATGGAAAAGGATTCCTCGGCCAGAGAGTCCTGATTCCCCAGCACGCGCGGTATAAGGCGAACCGTCGCGTCGATCAAGACCTGAGCGGCGATCTCGCCGCCGGTCAGGACATAGTCGCCGATGCTGATTTCCTCGACCTCGTGGGCGTCCAGAACGCGCTGATCCACGCCTTCGAAACGGCCGCAGATCAGGGTCACGCCGGGGCCGTCGGCCAGTGCGCGGGCGCGGGCCTGGGTCAGGGGTTTGCCGCGCGGGGACATGTAAAGGACGGGTCCAGCGGCGTGCCGCCGGGCGTCGCGCAGGGCGGCGTCCATCACATCCGCGCGGATCACCATGCCCGCGCCGCCGCCGGCGGGGGTGTCGTCTACATTCCGGTGCCTGCCGACGCCGAATTCGCGCAAGGGCACCGTGCGCAGGTTCCACAGTCCCTGAGACAATGCCCGGCCTGTCAGCGACAGGCCGAGAATGCCGGGAAACGCCTCGGGGAACAGGGTGATGACGCTGGCGGTCCAGACACCTGCGACCTGCGGCTCGGCCATCAGGTCGCGTGGCCGCAGGCTGGGCCGGATCGACAGGCGGCCGTGGGACTTCGCAGCGTCCGTCATTCGTCGCTTTCCGGGGGATCGGCGACGATCCGTCGGGCGGTCAGGTCCACGGTCGGCACGACCGCACGGGTGAAGGGCAGCAGCAACGTGTCACGGCCGCCCACAACCTCAAGGATGTCGCCCGCGCCGTGATCGAAGATTGCGCGAACGCGGCCCAGAACCTGCCCGCCGGTATCGACGACCTCCAGACCGATCAGGTCGGCATGGTAGAATTCATCATCGGGCAGCGAGGGCAGGGCGGCGCGCGGGGCCCACAGCGTGGTGCCCTTCAGCGCTTCGGCATCTTCGCGCGTGGCCACGCCCGACAGGCGCGCGCCAAGCCCCCCGGTGACCGGGCGCGTCAGCTTCACGGTAAAGCTGCGCTTGCCATCCTCGGTCGTCAGCGGGCCGTAGCCCGCGATGTCCGAAGGTTCGGCGCAGAAGCTTTTCAGCCGCACCTCGCCCTTGACCCCGAAGGCCCCGGCAATCGCGCCGACGCAAATGCGATCATCGGTCAAACCATTCCTCACATCTTGGATCGTCAGGATCGTATGACAGAACGGCGGAGTCATCGAGGCAGATGTCGATTTGGTCGTTGATGCGCCAGCACTGCACGATCAGGCCGCTGCCGAGCAGGAGCGCGGCAACGGCGGCAAGCTTCAGAGCACGAGACAGGGCTATTCAGCCGCTTCTTCGGCCGGGGCGGCGGCTTTCGCGGCCTTTTCCTCGGCCCGCTTCTTGGCCTTGTCGCCCGGCTCGGCCTTCTTCATGTTCTTGCGCTCGGCCTTGTCGCGCACGCCGGCGGCTTCCAGGAAGCGCGCGATGCGGTCAGTGGGCTGGGCGCCCTGCGCCAGCCAGTGCTGCACGCGTTCCACATCCATCTTGATGCGGTCTTCGCTGTCTTTGGGCAGCAGCGGGTTGTAGGTGCCCAGCTTTTCCAGGAAGCGGCCGTCGCGCGGCATGCGCGTGTCGGCGGCGACGATGGCATAGTGGGGGCGCTTCTTGGAACCACCACGGGCGAGACGGATCTTGACGGCCATTCTAGTTTCTCCTTTGAAATGGCTGATTTGGCGGGGCTTCAGGCCCCAGCCTGCGATTGATGTTGCTCGTGATGCCGGATCACTTCGGCGATCACGAAATTCAGGAATTTGCGCGCGAATTCCGGGTCCAGATCGGCCTCGCGCGCGAGGCGTTCCAGCCGCTCGATCTGTTGCGCTTCGCGCGTGGGATCGGACGGAGGAAGGTCGTGGTCGGCCTTGAGGCGGCCGACGGATTGGGTGTGCTTGAACCTTTCGGCCAAGGTATAGACAAGGATCGCGTCCAGCCGGTCGATGCTGGCGCGGTGTTCCTTCAGCAGGTTTGCCGCACGGATCGCGGGATCGGTCATGCTGCGCTTCCTTGGCTTGGGGCTGGGGAAGGATGGCGATAGACAAGGCAGGGTTCGTCCGGGTGCGGTACGGGCGCGGCATCGTCGCGGGTCGCGCCAAGGCGTTCGGCAAGCGCGATGGAACGGCGATTGTCGGGCGCGATATAGCTGACGGCCCCATCCCATCCCAGTGCGCCATGGGCGTGCGCCCGCGCGGCGCGGGCGGCCTCGAACGCATAGCCCTTGCCCTCGGCCATGGGCGACCAGACGGTCCAGCCGATCTCGCGTTCGGGCCAGCCCTCGGGGAACCAAGGTCCGGCCATGCCAAGCGGCGTGTCATCGCCCTGCAGGCAGAAGACGAACATGCCCCAGCCGCGCATCGCCCAATGGCCGATCACGTGCCCGAACGCGCGCCACGCCGTGGCATCGTTGCTGTCCTTGGGGCGGATAAAGCGCGACCTGTCGCTGGCCGCGAAATCGCGCCACGCGGGCCAGTCGCTGCCCATGGGCGCGCGCAGCGTCAGTCGCCGGGTGGTCAGGATGGGTGTCGGTGACAGCAGGATCATCGCGCGGCCCCCAGCGTCGAGATGCCATAGACATCGCGCGCGGCACCATCGGGAAACTTTGCGCGACGCAGCTTGCGTCCGCCCAGCTTTTCCGTCAGGCGGCAAGCGGCGATGTTGTCGTCGCGAAAATGCGTCTCGACCTCGGTCAAGCCAAGGCTGTCGCGTGCCCAGGACAGGACCGCTGCCGACGCCTCTTGCGCAATTCCGGTGCCGCGCGCTTCGGGCAGCAGCCACCAGGTCAGTTCATGGCTTGGCCAGCCTTCGGGATGAACGATGCCGCAGCCGCCCAAGGTCTTGCCGTCAAGGATGATCGCGAACTTGCCGAAGCCGCGCAGATGCCAGTGGCCGATATCGCGGCACAGCACGCCATAGGCCTGATCCCGCCGCATCGGCCCGCCGTAGAAGCGTGATGCATCGGCGTCGGCCAGGAAGGCCGCATATGCCGCAAGATCCCCCGCCTCTGGCACGCGCAGGATCAGGCGCTGAGTCTTCAGCACCGGCGCGTCAGCCGAAAGGGGGGCGGTCGTCGTCATGGATTATTTCTTGCCGAACATGCCCGACAGGCCACCGGGCAGCCCGGCCTTGGACAGATCGCCGCCCAGCCCCTTGGGGTCCTGCAGCATCTTGGTCGCCTCGGCCATCTTCGACGGGTCCATGTTGTCCATGTCAGGCAGGCCGCCGCCCTTGCCGGTCATCGCGCGCATGGCCTGCTTCAGCATGCCACCCTTGCCCATTTTTCCCAGCTTCTTCATCGTGTCGGCCATCTGCCGCTGCATCTTCAGCAGCCGGTTCAGTTCGGCCACATCCATGCCGGCTCCGGCGGCGATGCGTTTCTTGCGGCTGGCCTGCAGGATCGCGGGATTGGCGCGTTCCTTCTTGGTCATGGAATTGATCAGCGCGACCTGGCGGCGAATGGCGCTGTCGTCCATGCCCGCGGCCTCGGCCTGTTTGGCCATTTTCTGCATGCCCGGCATCATGCCCATGATGGACTGCATCCCGCCCATCTTCTGCATCTGTTCCAGCTGGCCCTTCAGGTCGTTCATGTTGAACAGACCCTTCTGGAACCGCTTCATCATGCGCTCGGCCTGCTCGACCTCCAGCACTTCCTGGGCCTTTTCGACCAGCGCGACGATATCGCCCATGCCAAGGATGCGACCGGCGATTCGCTGTGCGTCAAAACCTTCCAGCGCATCCATCTTCTCGCCCAGACCGACAAAGCGGATCGGCTTGCCGGTCACGGCGCGCATCGACAGGGCGGCACCGCCGCGCCCGTCGCCGTCCATCCGGGTCAGCACGACGCCCGAAACGCCGACCTTGCCGTCGAATTCAGTCGCGACATTCACCGCGTCCTGACCCGTCAGGCCATCGACGACCAGCAGCGTCTCGCGCGGGTTGGCGATGTCGCGGACCGCCTGAACCTCGTCCATCAGGACCTGGTCGATATGCAGACGGCCGGCGGTGTCCAGCATGTAGACGTCGTAGCCGCCAAGACTGGCCTGCTGCTTGGCGCGCTGCGCGATCTGGGTCGCGGTCTGGCCCGGCACGATCGGCAGGGTATCGACGCCGATCTGCTGGCCCAGGATGGCCAACTGTTCCATGGCCGCCGGACGGTTCGTGTCCAGCGAGGCCATCAGGACGCGTCTCTTTTCCCGATCCTTCAGGCGCTTGGCCAGCTTTGCCGTCGTGGTGGTCTTGCCCGAACCCTGCAGGCCGACCATCAGGATCGGCGCGGGCGGGTTGTCGATGCGCAGGGCCTCGGGCTCTTCGTCGCCCTGCAGAACCTTGATCAGTTCGTCATGAACGATCTTGACGACCTGCTGGCCCGGCGTGACCGATTTCGTGACCGCCGCGCCGGTCGCCTTGGACGTCACCGATTTGACGAAGCTGCGTGCCACCGGCAACGAGACGTCGGCCTCCAGCAGGGCGACGCGTACCTCGCGCATGGCGGCGGTGACGTCATCCTCGGACAGCGCACCCTGCTTGGTCAGCCGGTCGAAGACGCCGCCAAGCCGGTCGGACAGATTCTCGAACATCGCGGGCCTCCTGAGGTCCAAAGCAGTTTCGCCCCCGTGGGCGCAACGCGCTGACGGGGGGCGATCCCCGCAGCATACGGGGACCGGAAGGGGTGTCCTTCCGGGAATTCCGGGTTCTGATAGGGAAAAACCGACGCCGAGTCAACGCGCGTCGGCATTGATCATCGAATCGAGTGGCATGACCGGCATCCAACCGGCAGATGCGATATCAAAGAATGGCGGCGCGGCAAGCCTTGCCGCGCCTGCCGGATGTGTCGTCACGATCCGCTGCGTGCCGTGACCGGCATTCCCGCGATGATCACGCGGCGATCCGGTCCAAGGCCTCTTGCGCGCGTGCCAGTCCGGCATCGTGATCCATCGCAAGCCGGTCGGCGGCGATGAATTCGACATCGGTGATCCCCAGAAAACCCAGGATATGGCGAAGATAACCCGAGGCGAAATCAATCTCGGACCCGATCGGGGTGCCTGCCGACGTGTAGGCGATGATGGCGCGTTTTCCGGTCAGAAGACCTTCGGGACCGGCTTCGGTATAGCGGAAGGACAGTCCGGCGCGCGCGATCTGGTCCAGCCAGTTCTTCAGCTGCGCCGTGATTGCGAAGTTGTAGATCGGCGAGCCGATCACCAGCACGTCCGCGTCCTGCACGTCCGCCAGATAGGCGTTCGAGGTTTCGATCAGCTGTTTCTGGTCATCTGTCGGTGCCTCAGGTGCCATGCGCACGGCGTGGAACCAGTCGGTGTCGATTGCCGGAACGCCTTTGTTCAGGTCGCGATAGGTCACGCCGGCGTCCGGATTTGCGGCCTTCAGCCGGGCCACGATATCGGCGGTCAGCTTGCGCGAAACGGATGCCTCGCCCGTGATGGCGCTGTCGATATGAAGAATGTTCATTTCGGTCGTCCTTTGCGGAGGGGATATTCTTGTAAGGCAGACTTAGGGCGTTGCGTTTTCGAACGAAACAGCAATAGTCGCGCAGGATCTGTGCAGAGGCGCACATGACGGTGGAAAACTGGGACGATATCAGGGTCGCGCTTGCGGTCGCCCGTGCCGGGACTGTCAGCGGCGCGGCCGAAGCATTGGGCGTGCATCATGCGACGGTGATCCGACGCATCGACGCGCTGGAGACGCAGCTTGGTGCGCGGCTGTTTCAGCGCCACCCGCGCGGCTATGCGCTGACCGAGGCCGGGCAGGCGCTGCTGGTTGCGGGCGGCGCGGCAGATGAACGATTCGCACAGATGGCCGCGCAGATCGCCGGGTCCGGCGACCGGATCGAGGGCGAACTTGTCGTCACGTCGCTGCCGGAACTGGCCGGGTTCGTCATGCCCCGCCTGAACGCGCTTTTGCGCCGCCATGACGGATTGCGGCTGCGTTATGTGACCGATGCCCGGCTGTTCCGGCTGGACGCGGGCGAAGCCCACGTCGCGATCCGCGCTGGCGCGCAGCCGACCGAACCGGACTATGTGATCCGGCCGATGCAACCGGTCTGTCACCGGCTTTACGCGGCGCCGGCCTATCTGGATGCCCATGGTCCGGTCGCTGACGTCGCACGGCACAGGTTCTGCCTTCCGGGACCGGAAAGCCATGGCGCCCCGGTAATGCGCTGGCTTTCCGATCGTGTGCCGCCGGCCCATATCGTGATGATCAGCAATGACGCCGAGGCACGCGAGGCGGTCATCCGCGCGGGGCTTGCCATTGGCATCGTGGCGGACAGCCGCGCCGACGGGTTGACCGAGGTGATGTGCCTGCCGGAATGGAAATCGTCCCTGTGGCTGGTCACCCATGTCGATCTGCACCGCACATCGAAGGTGCAGGCGGCGGTGGCGGCGCTGCAAGGAAATGATATGGCCGAGGCCTGATCATGCAGACGAATGCCACGCCCGTTTCCTGCGCCCGCCGCAGACCTGATCCTGCCATGCACAGCCTTGGGCCGGACGGGTTCCATCTTGTCGCGGCCTGACGCAGATTGCCGCCCCGAGGAGAAACCGATGACCGACGCCCATCCCATCAGCCGATTTTCCGTTCCCGATCCGATGACCCTGCCCGAGGACATCCGGCAGGCAATCGCGAAAGTGTCCGAGAAGTCCGGTTTCGTGCCGAACATCTTTCTGGCCCTGGCGCACCGCCCGGCAGAATTCCGCGCCTTCTTTGCCTATCACGATGCATTGATGGACAAGGACGAGGGACTGACCAAGGCCGAGCGCGAATTGATAGTGGTCGCCACAAGCGGCCTGAACCAGTGTCAATATTGTGTCGTCGCGCATGGTGCGATCCTGCGGATCCGCGCGCGGAACCCACGTATCGCGGACCAGATCGCGGTCAACTGGCGCAAGGCCGATATCAGCGCACGCGAACGCGCGATGCTGCACTATGCCGAAAAGGTCGCGCTGAACGCGCAGCAGGTCGATGATACCGATCATCTGGCGCTGCGCGAGGCAGGCTTCGATGCCGACGAGATCTGGGACATCGCCGCGATCGCGGCGTTCTTCGCAATGTCGAACCGGCTGGTGAATGCCGCAGACATCCGTCCGAACGACGAATTCTACATGATGGGGCGGGAATGAGACCGCCACAGGTGACCGCGCCGGCGGGGATCTCGGCCCGGATGGCGGCGGCGGACTGGCTGCAACTGGGTTTGCTGTCGCTGGTTTGGGGCGGATCGTTCTTTCTGGTCGCGATCGCCGTGACCGGATTGCCGGTGCTGACCATCGTGGCGGTGCGCGTATCGGTTGCTGCGCTGGTGCTGTGGCTGATCGTGGTTGCCACCGGCCGCCACGCGCCGCGCGATCCGCGCATCTGGGCTGCGTTCCTGATCATGGGCGTGCTGAACAATGCCGTGCCGTTTTCGCTGATCGTCTTCGGGCAGACGCAGATCCCATCGGGCCTTGCCTCGATCCTGAACGCCACAACGCCGCTGTGGACGGTGATCGTCTCGGGGCTTGTTCTTGCCGATGAACGCGCCAGCATCCGCAAGCTGGCCGGGGTCGTCCTGGGTTTGGGGGGCGTCGCCGTCATGATCGGGCTGGACAGCCTGGCCGGGGTCGGACATGCGGTCTGGCCGCAGCTGGCGGTGCTGGGCGCTGCGATCTCGTATGCGTTCGCCAGCGTCTTCGGGCGACGGTTCCGGACGATGGGCGTCGATCCCGTGGTGACAGCCGCCGGCATGGTGACCGGATCAAGCGTCATCCTGCTGCCCTGCGCCTTGGTATTCGACGGTTGGCCCGCGGCCGCGCCGGGGCAGGCATGGCTGGCTGTGGGCGTGCTGGGGGTGATCTGCACGGGGTTGGCCTATGTGCTGTATTTCCGGGTGCTGGCGCGTGCGGGGGCCACGAACATCTCGCTGGTCACGTTCCTGGTCCCGGTCTCGGCGATCCTTCTGGGTTGGCTGTTTCTTCGCGAAACCCTGGGGATTGCGCATGTCATGGGGATCGGGCTGATCGGCGCGGGGCTTGCCCTGATCGACGGGCGTTTGCTGGGCGCGCGCGCATGACGCTGGCCGCACGCCGCGAAGGATTGCGCGGCCACGCCGCGATGCTGTTGTTCTCGGGGCTTGTGGCGGGCTCGTTCTCTCTGGGATCGCGGGCGGCGAACCTGATAGATCCGGCCGCGATCAACGCCGCGCGCTTCGTGATCGCGGCGGGGGTGATCGGTGGTGTCGTGCTGGCCGGGCGCGGCGTGCCGCGTCACTCGTTTCGCGCACCGTGGCGCTATCTTCTTCTGGGGGCCGTGTTCACCAGCTATTTCGTGCTGATGTTCCAAGGGCTGAAGACGGCGCTGCCTGTCAGCGCCGCTGCGGTCTTCACCCTGACCCCGCTGATGGCCGCGGGCTTTGGATGGCTGCTGATGCGGCAACGTCTGACACTGCGCATCGCCGGGGCGCTGATCCTGGGCGGGCTGGGGGCGTTATGGGTCATCTTTCGCGGCGATCTGACGGCGATGGCCCGTCTGCAATTCGGACGCGGCGAGGCCATCTATCTGGTCGGCTGCGCGGCGCATGCGTTCTACACGCCGCTTGTGCGCAAGCTGAATCGCGGGGAAACGCCGCTGGTCTTTTCGCTGGGGACGCTGATCGCAGGGGCGATCCTGCTGCTGACTTGGGGGGCTCCGGCGATCCTCGGCACGGATTGGGGCAATCTGCCACCGATCGTCTGGATCACGCTGATCTATGTTTCGGTCTTTGCCAGTTCAGTGACTTTCGTGCTGGTGCAGTTCGCGACCTTGCGGCTGCCGGCGGCGAAGGTGATGGCCTATACCTATCTGACCCCGGTATGGGTCATCGTTCTGGAAGCCGCGTTCGGCACCGGCCTGCCCGGCGCAGTCATCCTTCCCGGTATCGCCATGACGCTTTTCGCGCTGGCGTTGCTTCTGAAGGGCGAGGAAGGCTGAACGTCAGGCCGCGCGCGGGTCTGAAAACAGCCGCTTTTCATCACCTCACGCACTCGTTAGGGTCCGCCCGATATCTGGGGCAGGAACGAGGCGGGCGGTGGCGCATATCATCGTTGTGGGCAACGAAAAGGGTGGTTCGGGCAAGTCCACGACCTCGATGCATGTCGCCACGGCGCTGGCACGGATTGGCCACCGCGTGGGCGGGCTGGATCTGGATGTGCGTCAGCGCAGTTTCGGCCGTTACCTTGAGAACCGCGCCGCCTTCGTCAAACGAGAAGGGTTGGACCTGCCGATGCCGGTGATCGGGCAGTTGGGTCAGGGCAACGATCCCCTGACCCCGGCGCTGACCGAGCTTGATGCATCATGCGATTTCATTCTGCTGGATTGTCCTGGCTCGCACACCCAGCTCAGCCAGATGGCGCATACGGTCGCCGATACGCTGCTGACGCCGATGAACGACAGTTTCGTGGATTTCGACCTGCTGGCGAGACTGACGCCCGAAGGGAAGGTTCTGGGTCCGTCGATCTATGCCGAGATGGTCTGGGCGGCACGGCAGATGCGCGCCGAGGCGGGGGCCGGACCGATCGACTGGCTGGTGCTGCGCAACCGTCTGGGAACACAGGCGATGCACAACAAGCGCAAGGTCGGCGGCGCGCTGGCCACGCTGTCGAAGCGGATCGGTTTTCGCGTCGCGCCGGGGTTTTCCGAACGGGTGATCTTTCGCGAATTGTTCCCGCGCGGGCTGACCCTGCTGGACCTGAAGGACATCGGGACGGAACAGCTGTCGATGTCGAATATCGCCGCGCGTCAGGAACTGCGCGATCTGATAAACGAACTGAAGCTGCCGGGTGTCGAGGTCAGTTTCTGATCCCGTTCTGCGACGACACGCGGCATCACGCCGGCACCGGTTGCAAGGTCGTCCGTGCGGGCGGATGCACCCCTGAACGGTAACGGTCGGGTGAAGACAATGCCCGTGCCGCCGTGTCGCAGATTGACGCGGGGCGCGGCGTCTGAATGATCGGTCAGGAACCGCAGGCAGGGAAAGCTTCGATGCGAAACATCTTGTTCACGCTTCTTGCCGTGGCCGCCATGGCCGGTTCCGCCTTGTCGCAGGAAAGCGACGAGGCGGTTCAGCGCAGCATTCCGACGGTTACGGTCGCATCTGCCGTCACGACCGAGATGCAGGCCCGCGTGCCGGTTTCGGGCACACTGGTCGCGCGTCAGCAGGTGCAGGTCTATCCGCGCGTCAGCGGCTACGAGATCACCGAGATCCTCGCCGAGGCCGGGGACACGGTCGAAAAGGGGCAGGTGCTGGCGCGACTGTCCACCGACACGCTGTCGGCGCAGTTGGCGCAGGCCGAGGCGGAATATCAGCGCGCCGAGGCCGGCGTCAGCCAGGCCCGCAGCAATATCGACAGTGCCGAGGCGTCGCTGACGCAGGCTAGAACCTCGTTAGAGCGGGCGCAGCGGCTGCGTCAGGGCGGCAATGCGTCGCAGGCAGCCCTGGATCAGGCGGTCGCAGCCGAGGCCAACGCGCGGGCAAGCGCTGCATCGGCAGGCGATGGGCTGGCGTTGGCGCAGGCCGCGCTGGCCCAGGCCGACGCCGCCCGCAGCATTGCCCGGCTGAACCTTGATCGGGCGGAAATCGCGGCCCCGGTCGCGGGGCTGGTCGTTGGGCGCAACGCCGAACTTGGCGCGCTGTCGGGCGGCTCGGCCGAGCCGTTGTTCATGATGATCGCCAACGGATCCGTCGAGATGGAGGCCGAGGTGATCGAGACCGCCCTGCGCAGCCTGTCGGTCGGCGACCCCGCCGAGATAAATGTCGCGGGGCTGGGGGATATCGGCGGTTCGGTGCGACTGATCCCGGCATCGGTCGATCCGGTCACGCGGCTTGGCCTGATGCGTGTGTCGCTTGAACCGCATCCGGGTCTGAGGACCGGGCTGTTCGCCAGCGGCTGGATCATCACCGCACGCCGCGACGCCGTCGCGGTTCCGGCGACGGCGGTGCTGTCGGATGCGGGTGGGCAACGGGTTCAGGTGGTCAGGGACGGTGTCGTCGAAACGCGCGAGGTCCGTGCCGGGCTGCTGTGGGACGGCAAGCGCGAAATCCTGTCGGGTCTTCGCGACGGCGAACAGGTGATCGCGCGGTCCGGGGCATTCTTCCGCGATGGCGATCAGGTCAGCGCCGTGCCGGTGGAATCGTCCGACGCACAGGCCGCCCCCGCCAATGAATCCGCCAGTCTGGCCGACCCGGCTGCCGAGGGGGGGCGCCAGCCATGAACATGTCCACCTGGTCCATCCGGCACCCGGTTCCGCCCATCGCGCTGTTCCTGGTTCTGGTCGTGGTGGGGCTGTTCAGCTTCAGCCGGCTGCCCGTGACCGCCATGCCGAACATCGACCTGCCGATCGTCAGTGTCAGCATCGAACAACCCGGTGCCGCGCCGGCCGAACTGACAAGCCAGGTCATCCAGCCGGTCGAGGACAGCATCGCGTCGGTCACGGGGGTCCGCCATATCACCTCGACCGCGACGGACAGCAGTGCCAGCATCACCGTCGAGTTCGAACTTGAAACCGACAGCGACCGGGCCGTGAACGATGTCAAGGACGCGGTCTCGAACGTGCGGGCCGAACTGCCCGACAGTATCAGCGAACCGATCGTTCAGCGGGTCGATGTGACCGGGTTTCCGATCCTGACCTATGCGGTCAGCGACCCGACCCAGTCGATCGAGGCGCTGTCGAAGTTCGTCGATGATGTGATCGGTCGGGAATTGTCCAACGTGGATGGCGTCGCCCGGACGACCCGGATCGGCGGGGCCGAGCGGCAGATCAAGGTCGAACTGAACCCCGACCGCCTGTTGGCGCATGGTCTGACCGCTGCCGATGTCTCGGACCAGCTGCGCGCCAAGAATATCGACATGGGCGGCGGTCGCGGTGATCTGGCCGGCACCGAATATTCGATCCGCACCCTGGGATCGGCGGATACCGTCGCCCAGCTTGCTGCCAGTCCCATCGCCATTGCCGCAGGACGCACGATCCGTCTGGACCAACTGGGTGACGTGATCGACGGCGCCAGCGACGAACGCAGCTTTGCATTGCTGGACGGCCAGCCGGTGGTCGCGTTCGGCGTCTATCGCGGAAGCGGCGAATCCGATCTGGCGGCGGGCGACGCCACCAAGGCCAAGCTGGAGGAAATCCGCCAGCGTCATGCCAATACCCGGATCACGCTGATCGACGATTCCTCGACCTATACCGCCGCAAGCTATCACAGCGCGATGGAAACGCTGTACGAGGGCGCGGCGCTGGCGGTGATCGTGGTGTTCCTGTTCCTGCGCAACTGGCGCGCCACGCTGATCGCCGCCGTCGCACTGCCGCTGTCGATCATTCCGACCTTTTTCGTGATGCAGTGGCTGGGCTTCACGCTGAACGGCATCAGTCTGCTGGGGATCACCCTGGTGACCGGCATCCTTGTCGATGATGCCATCGTCGAGATCGAGAATATCGTCCGGCATATCGGCATGGGTGCGCCGCCCTATGAGGCCAGCGAGGAAGCCGCCAACGAAATCGGTCTGACGGTCATCGCGATCAGCTTTTCGATCGTCGCGGTGTTCGCGCCGGTCAGCTTCATGGGCGGTATTCCGGGGCAGTATTTCAAGCAGTTCGGGCTGACGGTCGCCGTGTCGGTGCTGTTCTCGCTGCTGGTGGCGCGGATCATCACGCCGATGATGTCGGCCTATTTCATGCGCGGCGTGGTGCATGACGAAGGGCGCGCGGACGGGATGGTGATGCGCGGCCTGATGGCAGTTTGTCGCTGGACGATGCGTCATCGCGGGCTGACCCTGTTGGGCGGCGTGGGGATCTTTGCGGTCTCGATCTATTCCGCGACGCTGCTGCCGACAGAGTTCATTCCGGCGCAGGATGTGGGCCGCAGCCAGATCGAGCTGGAGATGCCTCCGGGATCGACCATCCTTGAGACCGAGGACGCCGCCCGCCGCGTGACCCGCCGGATCGAAGGCACCCCCGAGGTGAAATCGGTCTTCGCCTACAGCGACGGATCGGACGTGACCCATTCGCGGGTCATGATCAACTATGGCAGCAAGGAGACACGGGAACGGTCGCAGTTCACGCTGGAGGCGGAACTGAAACAGCGCCTGGCCGATCTGCCGGACATGCGGATCAATTTCCAGAACGAGAATGGCGAGAACGACTTCACGATCAACGTGCTGGGCGATACCGAAGACGGCGCGGCCCTTGCCGCCGAACGTCTGGCCGCTGCCATGGGGCAACTGCCGACGCTGGAGGGCGTGACATCGTCGGCCAGCCTGCAGCGCCCCGAGATCCAGATCCTGCCCAAGTCCGACATCGCGGCGCAGCTTGGGGTGACGGCCAGCGCGATGGCCACAACGCTGCGGGTCGCGACGCTTGGCGATATCGAAGCCAATCTTGCCAAGTTCAACACCGGAGACGAACAGCTTCCGATCGTCGTGCGCCTGAACGAGGCCGCCCGCAACGACCTGATGCAGGTCCAGAATTTGCGGGTGCCAAGCTCTGCCGGGCAGATCCCCCTGGCGACCGTCGCGGATGTCACGCTGTCGGCCGGCGCGACCCAGATCGGTCGCTATGATCGCCAGTATCAGACGACGGTCAGCGCGAACCTGGCCGATGGCGCGCTGCTTGGCCCGGTGAATGCGCAGGTGACCGAATTGCAGGACCGGATCCAGATGCCGCCCGGCACCAGCATCCAATCGGCCGGCGATGCCGAGATCATGGCCGAGGTGTTCGCGGCGTTCGGGCTGGCGATGGGGTCGGGGGTGATGCTGGTCTATGTCGTTCTGGTGCTGCTGTTTCATAACTTCGTGACGCCGGTCACCATCCTGCTGTCGCTGCCGCTGGCGATCGGCGGCGCGATCCTGGCGCTGTTCATTACCGGCAATTCGATCAGCATGGCGGTGGTGATCGGATTCCTGATGCTGATGGGAATCGTCACCAAGAATTCGATCATGCTGGTCGAATTCGCACTGACATCGATGGCGGCGGGAACACCCAAGCGCGAGGCGATCCTTGACGCGGTACACAAGCGCGCCCGACCGATCGTGATGACCACGATCGCCATGAGCGCGGGCATGGTGCCGTCGGCCATGGCCACCGGCGAGGGGGGCGAGTTCAGGGCGCCGATGGCGATTGCAGTGATCGGCGGGCTGGTCCTGTCCACGGTCCTGTCGCTGCTGTTCGTGCCCTCGCTGTTCTCGGTCATCCATGGCGGCCAGCACCGGATCTTCGGCTGGATCGCAAGGCGGATCGGTCTGAACAAGGCGCGGGATATACCGGCCGAGTAGGTCTTGGAACCTGCCTGCCGCGGGGCGCATTGGGTGGGCAGATACCAATCCGAAAGGAGGCCGAGATGGCCAATATCCTGATCATGGCATCCGATGGGTTCGAGCAATCCGAACTGTTCGTTCCGTTGGAGCGACTGAAGACCGCAGGCCACAACGTCCGCATCGCCGCCCCCGAGACGGCAGAGATACGGGCATGGGGCAAGGAAGGCTGGGGCAAATCCGTTCAGGCCGACATGTCGATCGCGGATGCATCCGTTGCGGATTACGACGCGCTGGTCTTGCCGGGCGGTGTCATCAACCCCGACACCTTGCGACAGGACGAGAAGGCAATCGGGGTGATCCAGGCTTTTGCGAAGGCGGAAAAGCCCGTCGCCGCAATATGCCATGCCCCATGGTTGCTGATCGAAGCGGGGCTGGCCAGTGGCCGGAAAATGACCGGCTATGGCTCGATCCGGACCGATATCAGCAATGCCGGGGCGGATGTGGTCGATGAC
Organism: Paracoccus sp. R12_2; assembly: GCF_017744015.1. Lineage (GTDB taxonomy): Bacteria > Pseudomonadota > Alphaproteobacteria > Rhodobacterales > Rhodobacteraceae > Paracoccus. Next base: position 122,621 of record NZ_JAGHRA010000007.1, on the reverse strand, counting down.
AGCGTGGTCGTTGACCGCGGGATCATCACAAGCCGCAGTCCGGATGATCTGGATGACTTCGTCGCCGAGATCGAAAAGGCCGTCGCCTGATCGGCCCATTAGGACCGCGTTCGATCAACGCAAAAGAAAAGGGGGCCCAAGGGCCCCTTTTTTTGTTTGCTGGTCCAAAAGACCTGTCAGGCCAGCATGCCCATCGGGTTTTCCAGATGGCTGACGATGGCTTCCAGAAGCTGGGCACCAAGCGCACCGTCGATCACCCGGTGATCGACCGACAGGGTCATCGACATCACGTTGCGGATCACGACCTCGTCACCCTCGACGACCGGCGTCTTGATGCCCGCGCCGACGGCAAGGATCGCGCCATGTGGCGGGTTGATCACGGCGTCGAAATTCTCGATCCCGAACATGCCCAGATTACTGATCGCGAAGCTGCCACCCTGGTATTCATGCGGTGCCAGCTTCTTCGTCTTGGCGCGTGTCGCCAGATCCTTCATTTCAGTCGATAGCCGCGACAGCGTCTTGATCTCGGCGTCCTTCAGGACCGGGGTGAACAGCCCCCCCTCGATCGCCACGGCCACCGCGACATCCGAGGGTTTCAGCTTGATGATCCGGTCGCCCGCCCAGACCGCATTCGCGTCAGGCACCTGCTGCAGGGCCAGTGCACAGGCCTTGATGATGAAGTCGTTCACCGACAGCTTTACGCCGCGCCCTTCAAGCTGCTTGTTCAGCGTGCCGCGGAACTTCATCAACTCGTCCAGCTTGGCCGAACGGCGCAGATAGAAATGCGGGATGGTCTGCTTGGCTTCGGACAGCCGGGCGGCGATGGTGCGGCGCATGCCGTCCAACGTCACCTCTTCCGTTTCGCGGTCGGCATAGATCTTGGCGACAGCGTCGGCCGATGGGCCCTTGGGGGCTTCGGCGGCGGCGGCAGGCGCGGCTTTCGGCGCATCAGCCTTGGCCGGCGCGGCACCGGGCTTGGCGCCCTCGACATCGGCCTTGACGATGCGACCGCGCGGGCCCGATCCCTTGATCGAGGCAAGATCCAGGCCCTTTTCCGCCGCGATCCTGCGCGCCAGCGGTGACGCGAAGATCCGGTCACCCTTGTCGGAACTGGGCGCCGGCGGGGCCTTGGCGGGGGCGGCTTCAGCTTCGGCCTCTTTCAGGGCTTCCGCGGGGGCGTCGGTTTTCGGTGCGTCGGCCTTTGGGCTCGATACGTCACCGATATCGTCGGCGCTTTCACCTTCTTCCAGAAGAACGGCGATGGGGGTGTTGACCTTCACCCCGGCGCTGCCTTCCTCGACAAGGATCTTGCCCACCGTGCCCTCGTCAACGGCCTCGAATTCCATCGTGGCCTTGTCGGTCTCGATCTCGGCAAGGATATCGCCGGATTTGACCTCGTCGCCCTCTTTCACCAGCCATTTGGCCAGCGTGCCTTCCTCCATGGTCGGAGACAGCGCGGGCATCAGGATTTCTGTCGGCATCTCGGCTGCTCCCTTACTTGTAGGTAACTTTCTTCACCGCCTCGACGACCTCGGGGGCCGTGATCAGCGCGTGTTTTTCAAGATTGGCGGCATAGGGCATGGGCACGTCCTTGCCGGTGCAGTTGATCACCGGGGCATCCAGCCAGTCGAAGGCGTTCTCCATCACATAGGCCGAGATGTGGTTGCCGATCGCGCCGACCGGGAAACCTTCCTCGACGGTGACGAGGCGATTGGTCTTCTTCACCGACTCGATCACCGTGCCATAGTCGATCGGACGCAGCGTGCGCAGGTCGATCACCTCGGCCTCGATGCCCTCTTCGGCAAGCTTGTCGGCCGCCTCGAGAGAATGCGCCATGCCGATGCCGAAGCTGACGATGGTCACGTCCTTGCCGGACCGTGCGATCCGCGCCTTGCCGAAGGGAATGGTGAAATCCTCAAGATCCGGAACCTCGAAGCTGCGACCATAAAGGATCTCGTTCTCAAGGAAGATCACCGGGTTAGGATCGCGGATCGCCTGTTTCAGCAGACCCTTCGCATCGGCGGCGGTATAGGGCATCACCACCTTCAGACCGGGGATCGCCGCATACCAGGCCGCGTAATCCTGGCTGTGCTGGGCGCCCACGCGTGCAGCGGCGCCGTTGGGACCGCGGAAGACGATGGGACATCCCATCTGACCGCCCGACATATACAGCGTCTTGGCAGCCGAGTTGATGATATGGTCCATCGCCTGCATGGCGAAGTTGAAGGTCATAAACTCGACAATCGGGCGCAGCCCTGCCAGTGCGGCGCCGGTGCCGATGCCCGCGAAACCGTATTCGCTGATCGGCGTGTCGACCACGCGGCGGGGGCCGAACTTGTCCAGCAGGCCTTGGCTGATCTTGTAGGCGCCCTGATATTCGCCGACCTCTTCGCCCATCAGGAAGACGGTTTCGTCGCGGCTCATTTCTTCTTCCATGGCTTCGCGCAATGCTTCGCGCACGGTCATGGATTTCATTTTGGTGCCTTCCGGCCAATCCGGGCTGGCATTCGCCGATGGCGTCTGCGGGCCTGCGTCGGCGGATGCGGCGGGCGTGGGCTCTGCCTTCGACTCGGCCGGGGCGGCATCGCCGGAGGATGCGGGGGACGACGATGCCTCGATGTCGTCGGCGCTTTCGCCTTCCTCGATCATCACGGCGATCGGGGTATTCACCTTTACGCCCTCAGAGCCTTCCTGGATCAGGATCTTGCCAAGGATGCCTTCATCGACCGCCTCGAATTCCATCGTGGCCTTGTCGGTCTCGATCTCGGCCAGGATGTCGCCGGACTTGACCTCGTCGCCTTCCTTTTTCAGCCATTTCGCCAGCGTGCCTTCCTCCATGGTCGGCGACAGGGCGGGCATCAGGATTTCGGTTGCCATTCTTCGTCCCTCCCTCAGGCGTTTTCTTCGGCGCTGCCCTGGGGCAGGTCTGCGGCATAGATGTCGGTCCACAGCTCATCGAGGGCCGGTTCCGGGCTTTCCTTGGCGAATTCGGCGGACTCGTTCACGATCTCCTTGATCTCCTTGTCGATGGCCTTCAACTCGTCCTCGCTTGCGTGGCTGCCCTGCAGCAGCAGGTCGCGGACATGTTCGATGGCGTCGCGTTCGTCGCGCATCTTCTGGACCTCTTCACGGGTCCGGTACTTGGCTGGGTCGGACATCGAATGGCCGCGGTAGCGGTATGTCATCACTTCCAGGATATAGGGGCCCTTGCCCGCGCGGCAGTGCGCGACGGCCTTTTCACCCGCCGCCTTCACCGCCAGGACGTCCATGCCATCGACCTGCTCGCCCTCGATCCCGAAAGCGGCGCCGCGTCCGAAAAGGCTGGTCGATTTGGTCGAACGCTTGACCGACGTGCCCATGGCGTACTGGTTGTTCTCGATCACGAAGACGACCGGCAGGTCCCACAGCTCGGCCATGTTGTAGGTCTCGTAGACCTGGCCCTGGTTGGCAGCGCCGTCACCGAAATAGGTGAATGTGACGTTGTCGTTGCCCAGATACTTGTCGGCGAACGCCAGTCCGGCACCCAGCGGCACCTGTGCTGCGACGATGCCGTGGCCGCCATAGAAGTGCTTTTCGCGGCTGAACATGTGCATGCTGCCGCCCTTGCCCTTGGAATAACCACCCTCGCGGCCGGTCAGTTCGGCCATGACGCCCTTGGGGTCCATGCCGCAGGCCAGCATGTGACCGTGGTCGCGATAGCTGGTGACGCGCTTGTCACCTTCCTTCGCCGCGGCTTCCAGCCCGACGACGACTGCCTCTTGCCCGATATAGAGGTGGCAGAAACCACCGATCAGGCCCATGCCGTAAAGCTGGCCGGCCTTTTCCTCGAAACGCCGGATCAGCAGCATGTCGCGGTAATATTGCAGCAGATCGTCCTTGGATATGTTCGCGGGCGCATCCTTGGCGGCTGCGGGTTTCCTGGCCATGCTTGGTGTCCTCCTGGATGCCTGGTCGGAATAGTTCAGCGTTAAACTATCCGTAGCGCATCGTTTCGGGGGGTGCAATGCGCTAAGCGGGGCTTGCGCGGGCGCGCGCTAGCGCAGGATGATCTCGTCCGCGCGGGCGTATCCCAGAACCTCGCGCGCGCGCTCGTCCAGCAGATCCAGATCCAGATATTCATCCGAGAGCCGGCGGGTCAGGTTCTGCATGCGTGCGACTTCGGCGCGCAGACGATCACGCTCGACCGCAAGCTCGGCCGTTTCGGATTCGATCTGGATACGGCGAAGAATGCCTGACGGTCCCTGAACTGCGGCGAATGCGAAATACAGCCCAAGGGCCAGCGCCAGAACGAAGAATATGGTGGCGCTGATGGAGAGGCGTTGTGACATGCTTGGGCCGATTACCTGAATTTCCGACGATCATGCCACACTGCGGGGGGCAGGGGAATCCCCGCAGGCTCAGGCACGTTGTCGAAACAGCGATTCGAGCCGGGCGGCCTCGTCAGCCAATCCGTAGGGCGCGTTCAGCACCCACATTCCCGATCCGATCATGGAATGGCCCGCGCGCGCGGGCGGGAAACGAACTTCGCTGCGCAGGGCATCCGGATATGCCTGTGTCAGTTCCGCCAGCATCCCGGCGTGCCGGCTGTCTGTCAGCAGCGGATACCACAGCGCGATGACACCGATGTTCCATTTGCGCGCGATACGGCCGATCTGGCGCGGGACCGCCGCATAGTCGGCCTTGACCTCGTAGCTGGGGTCGATCAGCAGCATGCCCCGGCGGGGGGTCGGCGGGCAGATCGCCAGGGCCATCTGGAACCCGTCCTGGCGATGGACCTTTGCGAACCCTGCCGTATCGGCCAGCGCCGCGTATTCGGCCGGATGCAGTTCTGCAAGATGGGCGCGATCCTGCGGGCGCAGGAAATGCGCGGCGATCAACGGGGATCCGGGATAGGCGGCCGCGCCGTGCGTCGCGCGGATCGCGCTGATTGCCTTGCCAAGGGGGTGGTCGCGGTGAAGCCAGTCTTCGGTTTCGGCACGCAGGATGCCCATCTGCGCCTCGCCCGTCTTGCGGGCCTCGTCGCCGTCAAGGCGATAAAGACCCCGTCCGGCATGGGATTCCAGGTAGGACATCGGCTTGTCCTTCCGGGTCATGTAATCCAGCGCGACCGCAAGCAGGGAATGCTTGTGCAGATCGGCCATGTTCCCGGCGTGATAGGCGTGCTGATAGCTGAGCATCGGTCAGCCATAGCGCCGTTCGGACCTTGCCGGAAGGGGGCGTTTTCGCGCCGATGTCGATCTGTCTCGGGGAAGGATTGCGGCGGCGCCCAGGGAGGAGGAGGGGCGCCGCCGCTCAACGCTGGCCCAGGGAGGAGGGAGGGCCGCGTATGGGGTGCGGTGCATGGCCCGGGAGGAGGATGGGCAAGCACCGCGTGCGAAGCGAACCCGGGAGGAGGAGGGGGGTCGTCGCATCTGGCTGCCGCGACCAGGGCGGCTATGGGGTGCGGCGTAGGCCCGGGAGGAGGTGGGCGTTCGCCGCGAACGACAGGCTCGGGAGGGAGGAGGAGAGAGCCGTCGTGTCGGTGTGCCGCAGATCGGGGCGGCTATGATTTTGCGGCGACCCCTCGGGAGGAGGAGAGAGGGGCCGCCGCCCGCGCGAGAAGCCCTGAGGGAGGAGGAGCGGGCTTCGTCACGATCTTCGGGCGGCATCCTCCGGGGAGGAGGAGAGGAGGATGCCGCCAATCCCTGCCCCAGGGAGGAGGAGAGGGGCGGGAAAGCGAATTCTTATTTCGATCCCCAGGCGGCTTCATGCGCCAGACGGGTGATCATCGAACGGCTGATGCCCAGATCGTCCAGATCACGGGTGGTCAGGGCGTTCAGTTCGCGTACGGTCTGCCGATACACCGCCCGGCGGGCACGGTTTTCCTGCATCTGCTGGATAGCTGCCAGCAGGCGTCCACGCAGGCCGGATGCGGCAGCGGGGCTGTGAGAATGTGCGATAACGGCCATTGCCAGTTTCCTTTCGCGTCTCATCGTCTTGCGCTTGGCCCGGATGGCCCGGCGCTTTCGTTGAGACAAAGATGGGGCAAATGCTGCATCTGCACAATGGCCGGTTTCCGAATGCTGCCATGCAGCAACCGCATGGCTGGCCGTCGAGTAACAGCCGCGTTATCAATGAATTCTTGGCATAATCTCTGAAAGGTGGGTTTGTTAGCGATCACGCTGCAGCCGCAAAGAACCTGAATTCCAAAGCGCTTACCAGTGCGGGCGACAGGTTGTCGCAGGGGTGGTTGTGGTCTGTCTGGCCATGGCTCATGCTGGCCGCGACACTCACGAACAGGTTCATGACATGACTGTGACGCGCGAAGTTGCCCTAGGGGAAATCTCTGACATCCCCTTGCCGAACGGAAAATCCCTTGGAGAGGCCGATATCGTGCGCGCCATGACGGTCGAGGCCGGCGCGGTGCGATTCGTGCTTGAGGTGGCGGACGCCGACGCCGCGCGTGCGTTGGCCCCGGTCGAAGCCGAGGCGCGGCGCCGGTTGCTGGCACTGGAGGGTGTCGAGACCGTGCGAATCGTCATGACCGCGCCCGCGGGGCGGCCAGAACCAGCGAAAACCTCGGGCGAGGGCGCGGCGCCATCGCTGAAGGTCGGGCGGCACCCCACGGCGCAGGCCGGTCCGCAGCCCGTTCCCGGCGTTCGCCATATCATCGCCATCGGTTCGGGAAAGGGCGGGGTCGGGAAATCGACCGTGACATCGAATCTTGCCGTGGCGCTGGCCAAGGCCGGGCGCCGGGTCGGGGTCCTGGACGCAGATATATATGGTCCGTCGCAGCCGCGGATGCTGGGTGTGTCCGGCCGTCCCGCCAGCCCGGATGGCCAGCGGATAGAGCCGATGCATGCCCATGGCGTCACGATGATGTCCATCGGCCTGATGCTGAAGGAAGGCGAGGCGGTGGTCTGGCGCGGTCCCATGCTGATGGGCGCGCTGCAGCAGTTGCTGCAACAGGTCAACTGGGGCGAACTGGACGTCCTGCTGATCGACCTGCCTCCGGGAACCGGCGATGTGCAGCTGTCGCTGTGCCAGAAAGCGGCGGTCAGCGGCGCATTGATCGTATCGACCCCGCAGGATGTCGCGCTGCTGGACGCGCGGCGCGCAATCGACATGTTCAACAAGCTGAAAACCCCGGTTCTGGGCCTGATCGAGAACATGTCGACCTATGTCTGCCCAAGCTGCGGTCACGAGGCGCATCTGTTCGGCCATGGCGGCGTCGCGGCCGAGGCGCAGGCGCTTGGCCTGCCGTTCCTGGGTGAGTTGCCGCTGCAACTTGATGTGCGGCTGGCAGGCGATTCGGGTCGGCCTGTCGCATTGGGCGATGGCCCGGCAGCCGAGGCCTATGCAAGGCTGGCCGACCGTATGGTGCAAGGCGGCGTCGCCTGAGATTCAGGCGCGCGTCGCGGGTGATCGCGTCCCCGGTTCCCTCTGGGAATTTGCTCCACTTGTTTGGGAAGCTCCTCCCATGTCCGTGATTCGGCGTGATCGTGGCCGTTTTTTCTGTGAATCACACTTATCTTGAGGGAAGTCCGGGCATGTTCTGGCCGAGGCGTGGACTTTTTGGGAAAGCGCGCCACTTTCCTGCCGGCCGAGGGCGCTGTCTATATCTAGCGACTTCGGTCCAATATTCATCCATCAGTGGTATCTGGCGTCTCTGCGCGGCATGTGCCCCTGCCGATACTGTGCGTGCGCAGCAGGGGTGTGACCCAGCTGTGGCGAAGAAATCCATTGCTTCCCATGAAATCCCATGTCACAACTTACTCACGAGAACGGGCAGCAAGGGGCGCTCAAGACCCCACGAGGCGAAGCAGGTTTCATACAGGCACCCGTTTTCCAAAAAGGCACCGCCCCCGCGTGCGAGCAGCACCTCCCCCAGGTGGCGCGCGACAGGGCGGGCAACCCCTAAACGGGGCCCAGTCAATGGGAACGAGGGCGGCGGATCGGGCAGTGGCAGCGGCCCGATCCGCCTTTCTCTTTCGGGTGGGCGGAAGAGGCGGGACAGTGAGGGCAGGCCAGGGTGGCGCGCAAGTTCAGGGGCACCGAGACCGTAAAGGTCGACAGCAAGGGCCGCATGTCGGTTCCCGCCCGGATGCGCAAGCATTTCGAACAATGTGATCCCGCCTTTGCCACCTCGAACACCGGGCGCGCGCAGTTGGTCGCTGTTCACGGGCCCGACTGGTGGAACTGGCTTGAACTGTACACAATAGATGCAATCGAAGAAATTGATCAGCAGATCGACAAGATGCAGCGCGGCAGTGTCGAACGGCGCTGGCTGGAACAGCTGATGAATGCGCAATCGGTCGATCTCGAAATCGACCGCGAAGGCCGCCTGATGCTTCCTCAGAAACTGCGCGAGAAGCTGGGCTTCGACAACGGCGCCGAGATTACCTTCGCGGCCAGCGGCGACTATCTGAAGATGTATCTGCCCGATTCGCCGCCCAAGGATATCGTCGAGGTCGAGGAATTCGCCGCGTCCAAGGGTCCCGGCTTCGATCCGCGCAGTCTTGCCGCGCAATCGGCCGGGGACGAGGGCTGAGCCATGGCCGATCCGCATATCCCGGTCCTGCTGAAGCCGCTTCTCAGGGCGGTCGAGCCCGTTTCGGGCATCTGGCTGGACGGCACCTTCGGTGCCGGCGGCTATGCGCGTGGGCTATTGCAGGCCGGGGCAGACCGGGTGATCGGCGTGGACCGCGATCCGACAGTCTTCGCGATGGCGAAGGCCTGGTCGGGCGACTACGGCAACCGGTTGCGGCTGGTCGAAGGGACGTTTTCGGATCTGGACGAACTGGCCGGCGAGGCGTTGGACGGCGTGGTCCTGGATCTGGGGGTCAGCTCGATGCAGCTGGACCAGTCCGAGCGCGGTTTCTCGTTTCTGCGCGACGGCCCGCTGGACATGCGGATGGGTGGGGACGGGCCGTCGGCGGCCGACCTGCTGAACGAATCGGACGAGGCGGTGATCGCCGATGTGCTTTTCCACTATGGCGAGGAACGCGCTTCACGGCGGATCGCCCGCGCCATCGCCGCCGCGCGGCCGTTGACCCGGACCGAACAGTTGGCCGAGATCGTGGCGTCCTGCCTGCCGCGCCCCAAACCGGGGCAAAGCCATCCCGCAACGCGCAGCTTTCAGGCTATCCGTATCTGGGTGAATGACGAATTCCGGCAGCTGGTCGAGGGGTTGTCCGCCGCCGAACGCGCGCTGAAACCCGGCGGCAAGCTGGCCGTGGTCAGCTTCCACTCGCTGGAAGACCGGATCGTCAAGCGTTTCATGCAGGCGCGGTCGAACAGTGCAGGCGGCGGCAGTCGCCATGCACCGGTCGCGTACACCGAACCGGCGGCCTTCACGCTGCCGTTTCGTCGCGCTATCGGCGCGGACCCTGAAGAGACCCAAGTCAATCCGCGGGCGCGGTCCGCCCTGCTGCGGGTCGCGGTTCGCACCGATGCGCCCGCCGGCGAAATCGACGAGGGCGCATTGGCGATGCCGCGACTGCGCGTGAAGGGGGCGGGCTGATGCGTCCCCTGACCTATCTTGCGGTCACGCTTCTGGTCATGGGCCTTGCCTTCTGGGCCTATCGCGAGAACTACCGGACCCAGGCCGCCATCAGCCAGATGAGCCAGATCCAGCGCGAAATCGCCGGGCTGCGTGAAGATCTGGGCGTGCTGCGCGCCGAATGGTCCTATTTGAACCGACCCGAACGGCTGACCGAGCTGGTCGATCTGAATTTCGAACGTCTGCGACTGGTGCCCGTCGAATCGGGTCAGTTCGTTGATCTGGACAACATTGATTACCCCAAACCCCCCGCGCCGCCCGAAAGCGCGGAGGACACCGCGTCCGAGGAGGAAAAGCCATGATCCGCACACCCTTGCGCCCGCTGGCCCGCATCCTTCGAGCCCGCGACCGTGGTGAGAACCCCGACGAGATCGAGGCCGAGAACCGCCGCATCCGGCACGAGGCGATCCAGGACAAGGCACGCCGCCGCGCCGAAGGCCGGCTGGTGCTGATGTCGGCATGTTTCGTGCTGGCGTTCGGCACGGTCGGGGTGCGCATGGGCGCGCTGGCCTCAAGCGAACCCAGCGAGCCGCGCAGCCAGGTTCTGTCCGCGCAGATCATGTCGCAGCGCGCCGACATCACCGATCGGCGCGGTCGCGTTCTTGCGACCAACCTGCTGACGCATTCTTTGTATGCGCATCCGCATCAGATGGTCGATCCGGTCCGCGCCGCCAAGGCGCTGGCCAAGGTGTTTCCGGATCTGGACCAGGCGCGGCTGACCAAGGACTTTACCGGCAACCGCAAGTTCATGTGGATCAAGCGCAAGATCAGTCCCGAACAGATGCAGGCCGTCCACGATATCGGCGAACCGGGCCTGCTGTTCGGCCCGCGCGAGATGCGCGTCTATCCCAACGGGCACGTCGCCAGCCATATTCTGGGTGGTTCGGGCTTCGGCGCAGAAGGCGTCAGCAGCGCCGAGGTGCTGGGCGTCGCCGGGGTCGAGAAGGCGTTCGACAACTGGCTGCGCGATCCATCGCATGATGGTGCGCCGCTGGCGCTGTCGATCGACCTGACCGTTCAGTCGGCGATGGAAGAGGTGCTGAATTCCGGCATGAAGCTGATGAACGCCAAGGGCGCCGCCGGTATCCTGATGGAGGTCAAGACCGGCGAGATCGTGGCCATGGCCAGCCTGCCGGACTTCAATCCCAACGAAAGGCCGAGGCCGCTGTTGAAAGGCGATCCGTCGGACAGCCCGCTGTTCAATCGTGCCGTGCAGGGCCAATACGAGCTGGGCTCGACCTTCAAGATCTTCCCGGTCGCCCAGGCGTTGGACCTGAAGCTGATTAACCCGAACTCGGGCATCAACTCGTCCAGTCCGATGAAGATCGGCAAGTATCTGATCCACGACTTCCACAACTACGGCAAGCAGCTCAGCGCGACGGATGTGATCGTGAAATCGTCGAACGTTGGGACGGTTCGCATCGCACAGATGCTGGGCGTCGAACGGCAAAAGGATTTTCTGATAAAACTGGGCCTGTTCGAACCGACCGCGATCGAGATGGTCGAAGCGCCGACCGGCCAGCCACTGGTGCCCCGGCGCTGGCCTGCGGTCACCTCGGCGACCGTGTCGTTCGGCCATGGCCTTGCAGCCAGCCCGCTGCATCTGGCCGCCGCCTATGCAACCATCGCGAATGACGGACGCCGGGTGACCCCGACACTGGTTCATGGCCGACAGCGCCCCGAAGGCGAGCAGGTCCTGTCGCCCCGTGCCGCCGAACTGGCCGTCGGCATGTTGCGGCAGGTGGTCACGCGCGGGACCGCCAGACAGGCCGAGGTCGAGGGATACGAGATCGCAGGCAAGACCGGCACCGCCGACAAGCCGCGCCCGTCGGGCGGGTATTACAAGAACAAGGTGGTCGCGACCTTTGCCTCGGTCTTTCCGGCCAGCGATCCGGAATACGTAATGATCGTGACGCTGGACGAGCCGTCGGTCTCGACCGCAGGCGGTGGCGAAAGCCGCACCGCCGGCATGACCGCCGTGCCGGTCGCCGCCGAACTTGTGCGGCGTCTTGCACCGCTGGTCGGGCTGAAGGCCAGAACCGACGAAAAGCTGCCTATCGTAGCGGCGCGGTTCCAGCCGCGTGTTGAACCTTCGCCGGGCGATGGGATAAAGCTCGTCTCGAACAAATGACGGGTGACAGGGTGAGGCACGCCACGAAGACGCTGTCGCAGCTGGGGCTGCGGGCAAGGGACGGGCGCGACCCGACGATCACCGGGATCTCGACCGACAGCCGCACCGTCAAGCCGGGCCATCTGTTCGCCGCCATGCCGGGCTCTGCGATCCACGGTGCCGAGTTCGTGTCCTATGCCCTGCGCATGGACGCCGCCGCGGTCCTGACCGATCGCGCCGGTGCCCGGATGGCCGCCGATGCGTTGTCGGGTTGGGATGGCGCCCTTGTCGTGGCCGAGGATCCACGCGCCGCCCTGGCCGGTGCGGCGGCGCTGTGGTTCGAGGCGCAACCCGATCACGTGGTCGCGGTCACCGGCACATCGGGCAAGACCTCGGTTGCCAGCTTTACCCGGCAGATCTGGCAGTCCATCGGCCACCGGTCGATCAGCCTTGGCACCATGGGCGTGCAAGGCGATTACGAGGCCAAGCTGGCGCACACCACACCCGAACCCGTCACCCTGCATCGCGTTCTTGCCGAAGCCGCCGAGGCTGGCGTGACCCATGCCGCGATGGAGGCGTCCAGCCACGGTCTGGACCAGCGGCGTCTTGACGGTGTGCGGGTCGAGGCGGGCGCGTTCACCAATTTCAGCCAGGATCATCTGGATTATCACGCGGGCTTCGACGAATACTTCGCGGCCAAGGCGCTGCTGTTCAATCACATTCTTGAAGAAGGCGATGCGGCTGTCATCAATGTCGATGACGCCCGCGGCCGCCAGATGGCCGATATCGCCGCCGATCGGCGGCTTGCCGTGACCTCGGTCGGTCGCGCCGAAAATGCGATCCTGCGAATCCTTGGCCAACGCTATGATGCGACGGGTCAGGATCTGCGATTTTCCGTGATGGGGCAGCCGCATATGGTCCGCCTGCCCTTGATCGGCGGTTTCCAGGCCGAAAATGTTCTGGCGGCCATGGGGCTGGTTCTGGCATCCGGTGATCCTGCCGATGGGGTTCTGCGATCTCTTCCCGAACTGCAGACCGTGCGTGGCCGCATGCAGCTGGTTGCGCAGCGCGACAACGGAGCGGCCGTGTTCGTCGATTACGCCCACAAGCCCGGAGCGGTGATCGCGGCGCTGCAATCGCTGCGGCCCCATGTGATGGGACGGATCGTCTGCGTCATCGGCGCGGGCGGCGACCGCGACAGGGGCAAGCGTCCGTTGATGGGGCAGGCGGCGCGGGACCACGCGGATGTGGTCATCGTGACCGACGACAACCCGCGCACCGAGGATCCGGCCTCCATCCGTGCCGCCGTCATGGCCGGAGCCGGATCCGAGGCTACCGAAATCGGCGACCGGGCCGAGGCGATCCTGCGTGGCGTCGATGCCTTGCAGCCCGGTGACGCCCTGCTGATCTGTGGCAAGGGTCACGAGACCGGTCAGATTGTCGGACATGACGTCTATCCATTCGACGATGCCGAACAGGCCTCGGTCGCTGTCGCGGCGCTGGATGGCCGGATATGAGCCTGTGGACCGCAGAAGACGCCGCCGCCGCCACCGGCGGAAAGGCACACGGCGACTGGACCGCTTCGGGCGTTTCGATCGATACACGGACCATCCAGCCGGGGGACCTGTTCGTCGCCCTGAAGGATGTGCGCGACGGCCATGACTTTGTCGCGCAGGCGCTGTCCAAGGGGGCTGCCGCTGCGCTGGTCAGTCGCATCCCCGATGACGTGGCCGCAGACGCGCCGCTGTTGGTGGTGCCGGATGTGCTGGCCGCGCTGCAGGATCTGGGCCGCGCGGGGCGTGCGCGGATGACGGGGCGGGTCATCGCGATCACCGGGTCGGTCGGAAAGACATCGACCAAGGACATGGGTCGCGTCGCGTTGGCCGGGCAGGGGCGCATTCACGCGGCCGAGGCCAGCTACAACAACCATTGGGGCGTACCGCTGACGCTGGCGCGGATGCCCGAAGACACGGATTTCGCGATCATCGAGATCGGGATGAGCCATCCGGGCGAGATTGCGCCGCTGTCGCGCATGGCGCGCCCGCATGTCGCTCTGATCACGACCGTCGCCGCCGCGCATCTCGAGGCGTTCGGCGCCATCGAGGGGATCGCCCGCGAAAAGGGCGCGATCTTCCAGGGGCTCGAGCCGCCGGGAACGGCGATCCTGCCCGAGGATCTGCCCGTCACCCCGATCCTGCGCGACTGCGCCGACGCGGCTGGTGCAATCGTCATGGGCTTCGGGCGCGAGGGCGTGGCCCGCCTGCTGCAGGCAAAGCCGCATGAAGGTAGCCTGTCATGCCGCGCAAGGATCGCCGGCGAGACGGTGGATTTCGTGCTGCAGACCAGCGGGACGCATTTCGTCCTGAATGCGGTCGGCATGCTGGCGGCGCTGTCGGCGGCCGGTGCCGATCTGCGGCGATGCGGCAAGTGCCTTGGCGACTGGTTGCCTCCGCGTGGGCGCGGCGCGGTCGAGGAACTGGCAGGCATTCGCCTGATCGACGACGCGTTCAACGCGAACCCTGCCTCGCTGTCGGCGGGCCTGGCGACGCTGGCTGGCCTTGATGGCGGACGCCGTGTCGCAATTCTGGGTGACATGCTGGAGTTGGGCGAGGATGAGATGTCCCTGCATCGCGCCGTTGCCGAAGACGCGTCGATCGCGTCCGTCGATCTGATCCACACCGCCGGTCCCCGGATGAGACATCTTCATGACGCGCTGCCCGACGCCAAGCGCGGCCTGTGGGCGGAAACCGCCTCTGAGCTTGCCAAGGATGCGGCCACCCTGGTCGCCCCGGGTGACATCGTTCTGGTCAAGGGCTCGAAATCCTCGAAAATCTCTGTCGTGGTCGACGCGCTGCGCAAAACCCTCAAGCAAGAGGACGACGAATGCTCTATTGGCTGAGCAGTTTTTCCGAAGGGGGCGACCTCTTCAACCTGTTTCGATACATCACCTTTCGCGCGGGCGCGGCGTTCTTCACGGCGCTGATCTTCGGGTTCATCTTCGGGCGACCACTGATCAACTATCTGCGGAGAACGCAGAAAAAGGGTCAGCCCATTCGCGATGACGGCCCCGAGGGCCATCTGATCAAGGCCGGCACGCCGACCATGGGGGGGCTGCTGATCCTGTCGGCGCTGTTCGTCTCGACCCTGCTCTGGGCGCGTCTGGACAACGGCTATGTCTGGGTCGTGCTGACGGTGACGGCTGGTTACGCCGCGATCGGCTTTGCAGACGATTACGCCAAGGTCAGCAAGATGAACACCAAGGGCGTGCCGGGCCGGGTCCGAATGGCGCTGGGGCTGGCGCTGGCATTTGTCGCCTCTGCCTGGGCGATGTGGCTGCATCCGGGCGATCTGACCGGACAGCTGGCATTGCCGGTCTTCAAGGACGCGCTGATCAATCTGGGCCTGTTCTTCATTCCCTTCGGCATGCTGGTGATCGTCGGCGCTGCCAATGCGGTGAACCTGACCGACGGCCTTGACGGGTTGGCGATCATGCCGGTGATGATCGCGGCCTCGACGCTTGGGGTTATCGCCTATACCGTTGGCCGCGTCGATTTCACCGAATATCTTGGCGTCCACCATGTGCCCGGAACTGGCGAGATCCTGATTTTCGTCGCCGCGCTGATCGGCGGCGGGCTTGGCTTCTTGTGGTACAACGCCCCACCTGCGGCGGTCTTCATGGGGGATACGGGCAGTCTTGCCCTGGGTGGTGCACTGGGTGCGATCGCCGTGGTCACCAAACACGAAATCGTGCTGGCAATCGTTGGCGGCCTGTTCGTGGTCGAAGCCCTCAGCGTCATCATCCAGGTGCTGTACTTCAAGCGGACAGGCAAGCGTGTCTTCCTGATGGCACCGATCCACCACCATTTCGAAAAGCTGGGCTGGAAAGAACCGCAGATCGTCATACGGTTCTGGATCATCTCACTGATCCTCGCGCTGATCGGGCTTGCCACGCTGAAGCTGCGCTGATCTTCTTCTTTGTCGAGATACCCTGCGGGGGTCCGGGGGCGCAGAACCCCCGGTCATAAGAGTCGGAGCCACGCATGATCCCTGTCGAAGGCGTCGAGGACCAGACCATCGCCGTGCTCGGCCTTGGCCGATCGGGCAAGGCCACCGCGGCCGCGCTGGCGGCGGGCGGCGCGCATGTGATCGCCTGGGATGATGGCAACGACACGCGCGAGGCGGCACAGGCCGACGGGTTGCGGATCGTCGATCTGACCCGCGACGAATCGTGGCACGGCGTCACCGCGCTGATCGCCTCGCCCGGCATTCCGCATCTGTATCCCAAACCGCATCCCGTCATCGCCAAGGCATATGCGCTGGGGGTGCCGGTCGACAACGATATCGGGCTGTTCTTTCGCAGCTACGCGACGCCCGACTGGGACGGGTTCGACCGCGCCCCGCGCGTGATCGCCGTGACCGGATCGAACGGCAAATCCACCACCACGGCGCTGATCCATCACGTCCTTGGCGAAGCGGGCCGTCCGACGCAGATGGGCGGCAATATCGGGACCGGCGTCCTGTCGCTGGAGCCTGCCATCGACGGAGAGGTCGTGGTGCTGGAACTGTCCAGCTATCAGACGGATCTGGCGCGTGCGCTGACCCCCGATGTCGCGGTCTTCACCAACCTTTCGCCAGATCATCTGGACCGCCACGCGGGACTTGGCGGCTATTTCGCCGCCAAGCGCAGGCTTTTCGCCGAGGGTGGCCCCGACCGCGCCGTGATCGGCGTCGATGAAGCGGAGGGATTGTATCTGGCAGGTCAGATGCAGATGGGTCCGGCCGACGACCGGGTGATCCGCATCTCGGCAGGGCAAAAGCTGGACCGCGCTGCGTGGTCGGTCTTTGCTCGCAAGGGGTTTCTGGCCGAGTATCGCAAGGGGCGGCAGGCCGGATCGATCGATTTGCGCCAGATCAAGGGACTGCCCGGCGCGCATAACCACCAGAACGCCTGTGCCGCCTACGCCGCCTGCCGCGCCGTGGGGCTGGCCCCCCGCCAGATCGAGGCGGCGTTTCACAGCTTTGCGGGCCTGCCGCATCGCAGCCAGCTTGTCGCCGAAATCGCGGGTGTCCGCTATGTCAACGACTCCAAGGCCACCAATGTCGATGCCGCGGCCAAGGCGCTGCAGGCCTTCAACGGGATCCGCTGGATCGTGGGCGGCCTGGGAAAGGACGGTGGCATCGCGGCGCTGCAACCCCATCTGGGTCACGTCGCCAAGGCCTATCTGATCGGACATTCGGCGCGCGACTTTGCGCTGGATATCGGCCAGACGCCGCATGAAATCGTCGACACGATGGAACAGGCCGTCGCGCTGGCCTCAGCCGAGGCGCAGCCCGGCGAAACCGTATTGCTGGCACCCGCCGCAGCCAGTTTCGACCAGTATCCCGATTTCGAGAAGCGCGGCGAACATTTCACCGCGCTTGTCGAGGCATTGAGGACGGACTGACGCCGGTCAGATGTCGATTTCGACCTTGCCCATCGGGTTTGAACAGCAGGCAAGGATATAGCCTTCGGCGATGTCGTCGTCGCTGATGCCGCCATTGTGCACCATGTGAACCTCGCCGGACAGTTTCCTGACCTTGCAGGTGCCGCACAGCCCGAAGGTGCAGCCTGACGGGATATTCAACCCGGACCGCTTGGCGACCGCCAGCACCGTATCGGTTTCCGCGCAGCGGGCGCTGACGCCGGAGGAGGCGAACAGAAGCTCTGCCCCGGCATCCTCGTCGGGCACGACATCGTCCAGAACCGGCGCCTGGGCTTCGGTCTCGACCGCCGCGCCAAAGCTTTCCTGGTGATAGTGATCCATGTCGTAGCCAAGCGAGATCAGCATCTCGCGGACCGCCTGCATGAACGGTTCGGGACCGCAGCAGAACACCTCTCGTTCCAGATAGTCGGGGGCCATCAGGCCCAGCATCAGCTGGTTCAGGCGCCCGCGATAGCCGTTCCAGGACCGGAATTCGTCGTTCTCCTCGACCGTCAGATGCAGCTGCAACCCCGATGACCGGCTTGCCATATGTTCCAGCCGATCGTGGCAGATCACGTCCGATGGGCGGCGTGCGGCATGAATGAAGACAACGTCAGGCTTGATGCCGCTATCCCACAGCCAGGTGGACATCGACAGCATCGGGGTGATTCCCGAGCCGGCGGAGATGAAAAGATACTTCTTCGCCGGATGGCGGTTAAGGCTGAAGATCCCGGCAGGACCATAGGCACGAATTTTCATGCCGGGTTTCAGGTTGGCCATCATCCACCGCGTCGCCACCGAATTCGGACCGGCCTTGGCCGTGACCGAGATTGACATGGGACGAGACGGCGAGGACGACATCGTGTAGGTCCGCTGGATATTGCCGGCCGGACCCCTGGCGGGATCGACCGGCAGATCCAGCGTGATGAACTGTCCCGGTTCATAGTCAAACCATGCCCCTGTCGGCGACCGGAAGGTAAAGGTCCATGTATCGGCGGTCTCGGGCACGATCTGGGTGCATTCCAGCAGTTCGGAATCTTCCCATGGCT
Source organism: Paracoccus sp. R12_2 (assembly GCF_017744015.1). Classification (GTDB taxonomy): domain Bacteria; phylum Pseudomonadota; class Alphaproteobacteria; order Rhodobacterales; family Rhodobacteraceae; genus Paracoccus. Next base: position 104,459 of record NZ_JAGHRA010000007.1, on the reverse strand, counting down.
CGACGGCCCAGTTGAGGCGCGGCTTTTTCATCTAGGTCTCACTCGGCAGCGGTTTTCAATCCCAGGCGGCTGGACATGATGCCACAATACCAGTCCACCAGATGAATCACGCCGGCCTCCTGGCTGGCCGAATAGGGGCCAGGTTCATAGGCGGGCGACAGGATTCCTGCCTGGTTTTCCTCGACAACCTGACGATCTTCGTTGTTGGTGTTGATCCAGACCTCGGTCAGCTTCTGAAGGTCGTAATCCCTGCCCTCGACCGCATCCTTGTGGACCAGCCACTTGGTCGTGACCTCGGTTTCCATGGGGCTGATCGGCACGATGCGGAAGACGATCGCGTGATCCGGCAGGAAGTGATTCCAGCTGGACGGGAAGTGATAGAACATCATGCTGCCCGCATCGTTCCACGGGATCGTGCCCATACGCTGCGCGACTGCGGCCTTTGTGGACATGGTAAAGCTTTCGGCGTTATCCATCAGCGGCACACGGGCCATCCGCCACTGCATGTCCGGCGCATTGACAAATCGTGCGGGCAGGTTGGCGGCATCGCAGCGGTCCCAGTGCTGCAGGATCTCGCTGCTGGCCGAGTTCGGTCCCTCCATCACCGTCATCAGCGGGTCGTCGGAATAGGTCCGGCACAAGGACGGATGAGAGCCGCCGCAGTGATAGCACTCGCGGTTGTTCTCCATCACCAGCTTCCAGTTGCCCTTCTCGATGATGGTCTGGCTGAAGGCGACCTTGGCATCTTCCAGCCCGCTGGGGGCGACATAGCGCATCAGGTTCTGGGCCAGCTCGTTGATCGCAGGCGGCACCTTGGCAACGCACACGAAAACCATGCCCTTGATGTCGATGCAGTGGACCGGCTTCAGGCCGTATTTCGACGCATCGAAGCCTTCGCCCATGTCACGCGCATAAAGCAGCTTGCCGTCAAGATCATAGGTCCACTGATGATAGGGACAGACCAGCTTGGGGCTGCTTCCCCCGGCCTTGGCGCAAAGCCGCTGGCCGCGATGCCGGCAGACATTGTGGAAGGCCCGGATGCGCCCATCGGCGCCGCGCACGATGATGACCGGATACTGGCCCAGTTGCAGCGTCGCGAAATTGCCGGTCTTGGGGATCTCGCAAGACGGGATCGCAAAGACCCATTCACGGTACCAGATCTGTTCCAGATCGTCGGAAAGGGCCTGCTGGCCGCAATACAGATCGCGGGGCAGCGAGAAGCCGGGCTGACGCATTGCGATCAGATCGGCGGTAGAACTGGGCTGTGTCATGACGCACCTGCCTTGGATGGCGCTGGTTTCGAATTCCATCCAAACTAAACCTGTGATGCGCGCGCAACGGCTGATTTGCGACATGACGGAATCGGATTCAGACATGGGCGATCCGGCGCCGCCGAAAATCCGGCGGCGCGTATTTCCGGCTACAGCCATATGGCAGGTGTATTCCGGATCAGACGCGCAGGGCGATGCGGGCGATCTGGTGAAAATCCCCGTCCGCGTCCTCGCCCGCCAGCGTCAGTGCGTCGATCGGGTGGGGATCCGGCAGAAGCGGTTCAAGATGCGGCGTCAGCGCGTCGATCACGGCCCGGACCTGATCGTCGGGCAGGCGGCAGCCAAGCGTCATGTGAAACCTGAACTGATCCAGCACCCAAGGATAGCCCCAGCGATCCAGCAGATCACGCTGCGCCTGGGTCAGCCGTTCTGGCGCGCGGCGCGCACGCTCTTCTGGCGACAGGGGCGCGCGGTGGCGGTCCAGACCCTGAACCACCCGCGCGGCCAGATCCTGAACGACCTGACTGGGTCCGCCGGGAATCAGCGCCGGAAAGCCGTCCAGCGATGCGATGCGCAGGCCGCCGGCAAGCAGGATTGCAGGTTGGCTTGCCGCGAAGTCACGCAGATCATCCAGAAGCCGATCCTCGCTGCTGTCATCATGCAGCCGGAAGGGTGGCTTCAGCGTGGCGTGAAACCCATAGCGCCGCGGCGTCTGGGTCAGGGCGTCGATGCGCGGCGGCAGTTTGCGGTGCTGCCCGGGTCTTGCGGCGACACTGCCGGCTTCGATATCCCATCCCAGCCATGCCGACCCGAATTCGCCCAAGGGACCGGGGGCAGTATAGTAGATCGCGTAACGGCGCCAATTTTTCATGCGTGCTTGACCTTCACCTCGTTTCGTCTCAGCCATGTGTCATGACGGAAACGGTCCTGACGAATGCGCGGCTGATCCTGCCTGATCGGGTGGTGGATGGCCATATCGTGCTGCGCGACGGGCGCATTGCGGAAATCGGCGACGGCGCCGCAACCGGTCAGGACATGCTAGGCGATTTCGTCTCGCCGGGTCTGGTCGAGTTGCACACCGACAATCTGGAGCAACATCTGCGCCCGCGCCCTCAGGTGGACTGGCCGCATCCGCAGGCGATCCTTGCCCATGACGCGGAACTGGCGGCCACCGGGATCACGACGGTCTTCGATGCGATGCGCGTGGGTTCGATCCGATGGCGGCCGAACTATGGCGCCTATGCAAGGGCGCTGAGCCGCGAGGTCGAGGCGATCCGGACGGCAGGTCTGCTGCGGATCAGCCATCATCTGCATCTGCGTGCCGAAATCTGCAGTGAGACCCTGGTCGAAGAACTGGCCGAATTCGGCCCCGGTGACCGCGTGCGGCTGGTCAGCGTGATGGATCACACGCCCGGCCAACGGCAATTGCGCGATGTGGCGATGGCCCGGAAGTTCATCGCGGCACGTTCGGGTATGACCGCGGATGAGGTTCAGGACTATGACCGTCGCCTGACCGCGTTGCGGGCGCAGTATGGCGACAGGAACGAGGCCGCCGCCTTCGAGTTCGCGGAAAACGTCGGGGCGGTGATCGCCAGCCATGACGACACGACACTGGATCACGTCGCCCGGTCCGCTGCCCGCGGTGTTCGGCTGGCCGAGTTTCCAACCACGCCCGAGGCTGCGCGCGCCTGTCGTGACAACGACATCCGCATCATCATGGGTGGCCCGAACCTGATCCGGGGTGGCTCGCATTCCGGCAACGTGAACGCCGCCGCATTGGCCGAGGCCGATCTTCTGGATATCGTGAGTTCCGACTATGTGCCGGCCGCGCTGCTTGCGTCGGGGCTGTTCCTTGCGCAGCTATGGGATGATCTGCCGCGTGGCATGGCGACGATCACCTCGACCCCGGCGAAGGCCGCAGGTCTGGCGGATCGAGGGCGGCTGGCGCCCGGACTGCGGGCCGATCTGATCCGATTCAGGCAGCATCAGGGTGCTGCGATCTTGCGCGAAACATGGGTCGAGGGCGCTCGGGTCGCGTGATCCTGCGACCACGAACGGAACCGGCAAGGCCTGCGGCCGATCATCGCAGACTACATCTGGTCGATGAGGTCGAGGATTTCGGCGGGCAACTGATCTTCGCGGATATCGTAAACATGCGGGCCGTCCTGGCGGTCGGTTACCGTTATCCGGTACACCATCAGATCGGCGCCACGCGAATTTCCCGACCGTGCGGCAAGCTGACGCAGATCGCGCGGTTCGAACGCCTCACAGATCTCTTGGCGCAGCGATGGTGCCTGCTGGTCCACATCGATACGCTTGTGCATGGCAGCGGCAGGGATTCCGCCGAATCCGCCGCTGGACGAGATTTCAATGATCATGGCAAAGCATCCGGCCGCCAAGGTTGCGCTACTCATTGCACAGAAGATAGGGCCGAACCTGCCATCGGGCAAGATCGCTGAAAGGACAGGGTGGTTCGCGCCCTGCCGCAGGGCAGGGCGGCGCAGGGCGGTGCCGTCAGGTCGGCAGGCCGAGCAATTTCCAGGCGCGTCGCAGCAACAGCGCTTCGGGGCTGCCGGTGCCGTAAAGTTCGATCGCGGCGGCCACGGTCTGGTCCGACCATTCGGCGAAACTGGCCATCGGATTGTTCAGTTCCTGCAAGGCCCGATACCAGATCTGACCCGGCTTTTCCCAGGAATTGCCGCCAAGCAGCATGCAGAACAGATAGAAGGCATGGTTCGGGATCCCAGAATTGATATGCACGCCGCCATTGTCATCGCTGGTGGACAGGAAACTATCCATGTGGAACGGCTGCGGATCCTGCCCAAGCAGATCGTCGCTGTAGGCGGTGCCGGGCGCCTTCATGCTGCGCAATCCGACACCCTTGATCCCTGGGCCCAGCAACTCGCTGCCGATGATCCAGTCCGCTTCATGCGCAGCCTGCCCAAGCTGGCGTTGCTGGGTGATCGCGGCAAAGACATCGGCGATGCTTTCGTTCAGGGCCCCGGACTGGTCCTGATATACCAGCCCGCCGGAATACTGGATCACGCCGTGGGTCATCTCGTGCGCGATGACGGACAGATCCATGAATGTCCGGAACAACTGGCCGTCGCCATTCCCGAATGCCATCTGATCGCCGTTCCAGAAGGCGTTGTTGTAGTTGCGCCGGTGATTGACCGTCGCGATCAGGGCAAGCCCGCCGCCATCCAGAGAGTTCCGGTCGAACTGTTCGGCATAAAGGGAAAACACCTCGCCCATCGCGTCGTACATCAGGTCCACATCGGCGTTGTCGCTGGGGGGATCGCCTTCCCCGCGCAGCAGCTTGCCGGGCAGGGCTGCTTTCTGCTGTCCGTCATGAACGCGCCGTTCTGGCGTGAAGGTCGAACCGGCCCTGGTGTTTCCACCCCTTGCAATGGCCGCTGCTGGCGCCTCGTCGCCCTGATTGCAGGGATGGGGGTGATCCTCGCGCTCCTGGCGCAGTTTCTGGTTCTGTTTCAGCAGGCTGCGCGCCATTTCGGCAGTGCGTTCATCGCCGCGAAGGGCGATCACGCGCAGCATATGTGGCGGCACGATGCACTGGATCGGATGATGCGTGCCGCCGGGGCAGACCGAAATACACATGCCTCGAATCCTTTTGTCTCAGGGACTCAAGGTTAACATGATTCACGTTCGGAACAAATGGGGAACATATGCGCTGGTGCGCGCTGTGTTCACGCCAGCCGTTTTCCGGTCTTCTCGTCGAAGCGGTGCAACGCCTCGCGCTGCGCGGACAGGCGCAACGTGTCATGCAGATCGGCGTGCGAGCCTAGTGTGATCGTCAGGTCGGCGCCGTTGGTATGGCCGTGGACCAGCCGCTGCGCGCCTAGTTCTTCGACCGCGCGGACCTGCATTTCGATCGGCCCATCAGGGTCAACGGCAAGATCCTCGGGGCGGATGCCGATGATCCCGGCATGGGCGCTGCCGGGCAGGTGCGGCACGGCGCGTGACGGGATCAGGTTCATCGCGGGGCTGCCGATGAACCCGGCGACGAAGGTCGATGCCGGGTTGCGATAGACCTCCAACGGAGTGCCGATCTGTTCGACCTGGCCACCATTCAGCACCACCAGCCGGTCGGCCAGGGTCATCGCCTCAAGCTGGTCATGCGTCACATACAGCGACGTCGTGCGCAGGCGTCGTTGCAGTTCCTTGATTTCCAGCCGCATCGCGACCCGCAGCTTGGCGTCAAGGTTCGACAGCGGTTCGTCGAACAGGAACGCAGCAGGCTCTCGGACGATGGCGCGGCCCATCGCGACGCGCTGGCGCTGCCCGCCCGACAGGGCGCGGGGCTTGCGGTCAAGGAACTGCCCGATCTGCAGGATCTCGGCGGCCTCATCGACCCGGCGGGTGATCTCTGCCTTTGATGTGCCGCGATTTTTCAGGCCATAGGCCAGGTTCTGGCGCACCGACATATGCGGATAAAGCGCATAGTTCTGAAAGACCATCGCGATGTCGCGGTCGGCCGGTTCGACCTTGTTGACGACGCGGTCACCGATGCGGACCTCGCCCTCTGTGATGCTTTCCAGCCCGGCGACCATCCGCAGCAGGGTCGACTTGCCGCAGCCCGACGGGCCGACCAGCACGATGAACTCGCCATCAGCGATCTGCATGTTCACGTCGCCCACGGCGCGGGTGCCGCCGGGGTAGACCTTGCCGAGATTGTCCAGGGTGATCGATGCCACGTTATTTCTCCGTCTCGACAAGACCTTTGACGAACAGCTTCTGCATGAAGATGACTACCGCCACGGGCGGCAACATCGCCAGCACGGCCGTCGCCATGACCAGGTGCCATTGGGGCAGGCCGTCCACGACATCCGCCATCCGCTTGATACCCGCGACGATGGTGTAATAGTCGCTGCTGGTCGTGACCAGCAGAGGCCACAGATACTGGTTCCAGCCATAGATGAACAGGATGACGAACAGCGCCGCCATGTTGGTTCGCGACAGGGGCAGCAGGATGTCGCGGAAGAATTTCATCGGTCCCGCACCGTCGATGCGCGCGGCCTCGACCAGTTCATCGGGCATGGTCAGGAAGACCTGCCGGAACAGGAAGGTCGCTGTGGCCGATGCGATCAGCGGGATCGACAGGCCGGCATAGCTGTTCAGCAATCCCAGCCCGGCCACGACCTGAAAGGTCGGCACGATCCGCACCTCGACCGGCAGCATCAGCGTCACGAAGATGCACCAGAACGCCAGTCCGCGCAGCGGAAAGCGGAAATAGACGATGGCGAAGGCCGACAGGATCGAGATCGCGATCTTTCCCAGGGCGATCGACAGCGCCATCACGAGGCTGTTGAACATCATCCAGCCGACCGGCGGTGTGCCGCTGGTGGAAAGGCCGGTGTCCAGCATCTTCGCATAGTTTTCGACCAGATGCGGGCCGGGCCACATCGGCACCGTGCCCGACATGAAATCGGTCGGACCGTGGGTCGAGGCAACGAAAGCCACCCAGACGGGCAGCGCGACGACGACGACGCCAAGGATCAGCACCAGATGGGCCAGTGCGCTCAGGCCGGGGCGGTTCTCGATCATCAGTATTCCACCTTCTTCTCGACCCAGCGGAACTGAATCACGGTCAGGCTGATGACGATCAGCATCAGGATCACCGACTGGGCTGCCGAACTGCCCAGATTCTGGCCGATGAAGCCGTCGAAATAGACCTTGTAGACCATGATGTTGGTGGCCTGTGCCGGCCCGCCCTCGGTCGTCGCGTCGATCACGGCGAAGGTTTCGAACATCGAATAGACGATATTGACGACCAGCAGGAAGAAGGTGGTCGGCGACAGCAGCGGGAAGGTGATGTCGAAGAAGCGCCGGACCGGACCTGCGCCGTCGATGGCCGCGGCCTCGCGCATCGAGGCGGGGATCGCCTGCAGTCCGGCGACGAAGAACAGGAAATTATAGCTGATCTGTTTCCAGGCGCTGGCGATCACGACAAGGATCATCGCGTCGGTCTTGGAACTGATATGGTTCCAGTCATAGCCGATCACCTCCAGCACATAGGGCATCACGCCCACCGTCGGGTTGAAGATGAACCACCACAGGATGCCGGCCACGGCGGGTGCGACGGCATAGGGCCAGACCAGCAGCGTGGTATAGGTCCGCGAGGATTTCAGCATCCGGTCCACGGCAACCGCCAGCAGCAATGCGACACCCATCGACACGACCGTGACCGAGATCGCAAAGACGGCCGTGACCTTCAAAGAGTTCAGATATTCGGGGCTGTCCAGCAGTGCCGTGAAATTCGCCAGACCGACAAAGCTTGAATTGATGCCGAACGCATCCTCGCGCAGGAAGCTTTGCTTGATGGCCTGACCGGCGGGCCACAGAAAGAAGATGAAGGTGATGGCAAGCTGCGGGGCCAGCAGAAGCCAGGGCAGCAACTGATTGCTGAAAATCGTTCGCTTCATCGAAAATCCGGTCAGAACAGGGGAAGGGGGCCGCCTTGGACGGCGGCCCCGGTTCGCGTTTACTGGCTTTGTGCCTGGAAATCTTCCAGCAGCTTGTTGCCGCGTTCGACCACTCCGTCCAGCGCCCCCTGCGCGTCCTTGTCGCCCGACAGCATCTGTTCGAATTCCTCATCGATGATGCCGCGGATCTGGACATAGTTGCCAAAGCGCAGACCCTTGGAATTCTCGGTGGGCTCGTTCAGCGTGATCTGGCGCAGCCCGGTATCCGCACCCGGATTTTCCTCGAAGAAACCGGCCATCTCTTCGCCAGCGGCCTCGGTGATCGGCAGATAACCCGAGAAGGACGCCCAGTCAGCCTGAACCTCGGGCGAGGACAGGTATTCGAAGAATTTCGCGGCACCGGCATATTCTTCGTCGGGACGGCCCGACAGGACCCACAGCGTCGCGCCACCGATGATCGAGTTCTGCGGTGCGCCTTCGATGTCGTCATAATAGGGCAGCATGCCGAAGCCCAGATCGAAGTCCTTGGCGTTCGCGATCACACCCGCCCGGCTGGCCGAGCTGTTCATGATCATCGCGCATTCCTGCGAGTAGAACATCGGGGGTGCGTTGTCGCCGCCAACCGGGCCGCCATACTTGAAAATACCCTCGTCGGCCCATTTTTTCAGGTTGCCCCAGTGCTTGACCTGAGCCGGACCGTTCAGGGTCAGCCGCGCCTCGGGTCCGCCGAAGCCGTTCTGTTCGGTGCCGATCGGCTGGTTGTGCCAGGCGCTGAAATTCTCGGTCTGGATCCAGCTGACCCAGCCGGTGGTGAAGCCACAGCTTGCGGCGTCCGATTCCATGATCTTCTTCGAGAATTCTTCCATCTCGGCCCAGGTCTTGGGCGGCTGTTCGGGATCAAGGCCGGCCTTCTCGAAGACCGACTTGTTATAATACAGGATCGGGGTCGAGCTGTTGAACGGCATCGACAGCATGTTGCCGTCGGTGTCGGTGTAATAGCCGACCACGGCCGGCAGGAAGGCGTTCGGATCGAAATTCGCACCCTGATCCTGCATCAGCTGATAGACCGGGACGATCGCACCTTCGGCTGCCATCATGGTGCCGGTGCCGACCTCGAAGACCTGAACGATCGCAGGCTGTTCCTTGGCGCGGAAGGCGGCGATCGCGGCCGTCATCGTTTCGGGATAGGTGCCCTTGTAGGACGGAACGACGTTGTATTCGTCCTGGCTTTCGTTGAAGCCCTTGACGATTTCTTCCAGCTTGGCACCAAGTTCGCCACCCATGGCGTGCCACCACTGGACATCGGTCTTGGCCTGCGCGGCGGACAACGACGCAATCAGCGCCACCGCCGACACGGTGAATAGTTTGGACATGATCTTCCTCCCATTGGAGTTGCGTTTCCCGGTCGGCCTAGCGGGCGTGCGTGACGGAAGCGCAACGTTATTGTGAAGGAAATGTGACGATTCTTGATCGTCCGGTCAATACGCGAATCTTTTCGTATTTTTTCCCGGATGTTCCAGTGCGGTGCGCGGTGCGTAACGAAATTATCGCACCAGTTCTCAGCCCTGATCCGGTCGGGCGACGACCCCGCGGATCGCGGAGATCGCCGGATTGATCATCCGCGTCGCCACCGGGATCAGCACCAGCCCCAGAAGCAGGCCCAGGATCCCGTCGAAGAAGGCCGTGGTCAGCCATGCGACAGCGCCGCCGAAACGGGGCACCGCATGGGCCGCAAGCTCGGCCATGCGGTGGATCCAGTCATAGGGCGCGTGCCAGCCAAGGTCCGCAAGACCGTGAACGACGATGTTCCCGCCAACCCACAGCATTGCCGCGGTGCCGACGATCGTCAGCGTCTTCATCAGGCCGGGCATGACCTTGACGATGCCGCGTCCCAGCGCGGCCAAGGCGCCGTTCCGTCCGGTCGCCAGATGCACGCCGACATCGTCCGCCTTCACGATCAGTGCGACCGCACCATAGACCGCGACCGTGATGCCGATAGCCACGACGAACAGGATCAACGCCTTCATCCACAACGTATCGGTGGCTGGAATTGTGGACAGGGCGATGGTCATGATCTCGGCCGACAGGATGAAGTCGGTCTTGATGGCGCCGGCTACGCGCTTTTCCTCAAGCGCGGCACCCTCACCTTCAGGGTGAATGTGCTTCTTGCTGTCATGTGCGTCGGAATGGGTGAATGTGTGCGCCACCTTTTCCGCACCCTCAAAGCACAGATAGGCACCGCCGATCATCAGCAATGGCGTGATGAACCACGGCGCAAAAGCCGACAGCAGCAAGGCCACCGGCAGCAGGATCACAAGCTTGTTGAAGATCGAGCCCTTGGCGATCTTCCAGACGATCGGCAATTCGCGGCTGGCGTGGAAGCCCTGGACATATTTCGGTGTCACCGCCGCATCGTCGATCAATGCACCGGCGGCCTTGGCGCCGGCCTTCGCGGCCTGACCCGCCACGTCGTCGATAGAAGCCGCAGCGACCTTAGAAATCGCCGCCACGTCGTCCAGAAGCGCAATCAGCCCGCTCATCTTCGTCCTGTCCCTTGAGATCCGGTGGTTCATGCGAACCTGACGGGGCAACGCGCGGGGCGCAAGTCGGTTGCGACATGAAAAAGGCCCGCGCAGAGGGGATCGCGCGGGCCAATCCGCCCTGTTCAAAGAAGGGCAGGGTGATCGTGCTGGATTACATCTTCGGCATCAGCACGGTGTCGATGACGTGGATCACGCCGTTCGACTGATCGACGTCCGGAATGGTCACGGTGGCGACATTGCCATTTTCGTCGGTCAGCTGCAGTGCGTTGTTGTCGGGGTTGATGGACGCGGTCAGGACGCAGCCGCCGACCGTTTCCACCGGATGCGCGCCGCCGTCATCCATGATCATCTTGCCGATGGCCGGCGACATCGCGTCGGCTGCGACCACATGACAGGTCAGCACCTTGGTCAGCTGATCCTTGTTTTCGGGCTTCAGAAGATCGGCCACCGCTGCCTCGGGCAGCTTCGCGAATGCCGCGTTCGTGGGCGCGAACACGGTGAACGGGCCAGGGCCCGACAGCGTCTCGGCCAGACCGGCGGCCTGCACGGCGGAGACCAGCGTGGTGTGATCGGCCGAGTTCACGGCGTTCTCGACGATGTTTCTGTCAGGGAACATCTCGGCACCGCCGACCATCGTGTTCTGGGCGAATGCGCCGGTGGCCAACGTTGCGGAAACGGCGGTGGCGGCAAGTGCGGTCATCATGCGTTTCATGGAACTTCCTCCGTGTGATCAGGGCGTTTCGTCTTGCCCTATGCGACCAGACACGGAGGAAGTTCAGATGAGTTGCGTTCTGCGGTCAGAAACGAAGCTTCACAAACTCGTGAGGTCCGCGATCGCCACTACCGGACCTGTGGCGATCCCCTGGGGCGACCCGCCGGCAGGCTCATCCGTCAGTGCGATCCTGATACCTTCCGACGGGTCCAGATCTGACGGCAAGGTCATGCGCGCATTGCCGGAATGCGGCATCAGCCCCAGCGAGATCGGGGCGCTGCCGTCCGGCCTGATCCACCAGATTTCGTAATCGCGACCTTCGGCGGGGCTGCCCTGCTCGACCGCGATTTCCATCTCGTCGCCCATCAACCTGGCCGCTACCCGCAGCGCCTCGTCTTCCGAGACAAGCTGCGCCTGATAGTCCGGGCCCAGGGGCGGAGAATCTGTCGTCTGGCCGGGCATCCACAGGAAGACGGCAACGGCGGCGATCGCGGCCAGACCGGCAAGCGCCGCACCCGGTCGTCGCCACCAGGGCGAACGCGCGGCGGGATCCTCGGCCAGCGGCGCAAGCCCGTGGCCAAGCCGTTCGCGGATCCCCTGGCGGGCGCGTGCCGGCGCCATAACGGGGGTCAGCCCCTCGGCCAGACCGGCCAGCCGTTCCTGCCAGTCGCGGACCAATTGTGCGAAGGCCGGATCATCCGACAGGCGGGCCACCGCGGCTTGGGCCTCGTCGCCCTCCAGCAGGCCAAGCGCCAGTTCCGCCGCAAGGGCATCGTCCTGCTGTTCGGGGGTCAGGGGCGCGTCTTCGGTCATTGGCTTACACAGTCCTTGAGGCGCAACAGGCTGCGGCGCAGCCAGCTGCGGACGGTGTTGATCGGCTTGCCCTCGCGTTCGGCCAGATCGGCATAGGTCACGCCTTCCAGATACACGGCGCGCACGGCACCCGCCTGCTGTTCTGCAAGCTGGGCCAGGCATTCGTCCAGAAGCCGCCTTTCCTGCGCGCGTATGGTCGCGGATTCGGGGCCGGGTTCGGTCGAGGCGACGGTTGCCGCGGCTTCGGTCGGGGCGGTCGCGGGGCGCGAACTGCGGGCGCGCAGGCGATCAATGGCGCGGTTCCGGGCGATGGTGATCAGCCACGTCATCGGCGACAACCCGTTCGACGCATAGCGCGCGGCGCTTTGCCAGACCTTGATATAGACTTCCTGCAGCGTTTCTTCGGCCTCGGGCCGGTCCTTCAGCACCGACAGGCAAACCGCATGCAGCTTGGCCGAGGTCGCGTCATAGAGCGACTCGAACGCCTGGCGGTCACCCATCGCGGTGCGCGCGATCATGTTTTCCAGTTGCAGTCTGCGGGCGTCCTGCACGCGCGGCCCTCGCCTTGGTGGTGTTGCTGCGCGACTTTATGAAGCCCGGCCCCGATCGTCAACGCGCCCTGTCTTGCACCCGGCAGACGAATGCGCGATCAAGGCGCGGATGCGAGGAAAGGGCCGAGTGATGCTGGACATGAACGCGAAACCCACCGAAGAGATCGACCTGCGCGAGGTATTCGGGCTGGACAGCGACATGAAGGTCAAGGGCTTCGCCGAACGCACCGATCGCGTCCCCGAGATCGACAGCACCTACAAGTTCGATCCTGATACCACGATGGCGATTCTGGCGGGCTTTGCCTATAATCGCCGGGTGATGGTCCAAGGCTATCACGGTACGGGCAAATCGACCCATATCGAACAGATCGCGGCGCGGCTGAACTGGCCCTGCGTGCGCGTCAACCTTGACAGCCATGTGTCGCGCATCGACCTGATCGGCAAGGACGCGATCAAGCTGGTCGACGGCAAGCAGGTCACGGTGTTCCACGAAGGGATCCTGCCTTGGGCCCTGCGCAATCCGACGGCGATCGTGTTCGACGAATACGACGCGGGCCGCGCGGATGTGATGTTCGTGATCCAGCGCGTGCTGGAGGCGGACGGCAAGCTGACCCTGCTGGACCAGAACGAGGTGATCACCCCGAACCCGTTCTTCCGTCTGTTCGCGACCTCGAACACGGTCGGGCTGGGCGACACCACCGGGTTGTATCACGGCACCCAGCAGATCAACCAGGGCCAGATGGACCGCTGGTCGCTGGTCTCGACCCTGAACTATCTGTCGCATGACGCCGAGGCGGCGATCGTGCTGTCGAAGAACCCCAACTACAACAACGAGAAGGGCCGCAAGGTCATCAGCCAGATGGTGACGCTGGCCGACCTGACGCGCACGGCCTTCATGCAGGGTGATCTGTCAACGGTCATGTCGCCGCGCACGGTCATCACCTGGGCCCAGAACGCCCGGATATTCGCCAATATCGGCTATGCCTTCCGCCTGACCTTCCTGAACAAATGCGACGAGTTGGAGCGTCAGACCGTGGCTGAATTCTATCAGCGGCTGTTCGACGAAGAGCTGCCGGAAAGTGCCGCATCCAAGGCAAAGTGATGAAACGCGGCGCTTGTCAGCGCCGCAATTCGAACCGTTCAGGTCTGGGTCATACGCCTGACCGCGTGACCTGAAAGGCAAGGGCGGCTGAAATCATCGGGTGCGCCGGTCGGGACAGGCAGGGCTTGGGCAGCCCTACCCGCAAACTAGGCCTTTGCCTGATCAGTCGCGCGCAGCCTTCGTGGCCTTGGTCCACCAGACCAATTCTTCCAGCAGCCCGTCCAGAGATCCTTCCAGATGGTCCTCGATCTCGGACATCGGGGCGTTCTCGCCCATCGGCGAAACCTTGATGAAATCGCTGCCGCCGATATGGACCGCGTTGCGCAGCGGCACCATCTGAAGCTCGATCCCGATCAGGCGCAGATGTTCGACCGCGCGGGCGCCGCCCACACCGCCATAGGCCACCGCCGCCAGCGGCTTGCGGTTCCATTCCTTGTAGGCCTGATCCAGCGCGTTTTTCAGCGCGCCGGTGATCGAATGGTTGTATTCCGCCACGACGAACACGAAGCCGTCGTAACTTGCCAGCTTCTCCTGCCATGCGACGGCGCGCGGATCCTCGGACGGGGCCCAAAGGTTCGACGCCTTCTCGTTGAAGAAGGGAAGGTCCTGGTCGCGCAGATCGACAAGGTCGAAATCCAGCTCGGGATGATTCCCGACCTTGGCCATGAACCATTCGGCGGGCTTGTCCGCGAAACGGGCGTCGCGGGTCGAACTGATGATGACGGCGATCTTCGGATTGGCCATGTCGCATTCCCTTGGTTTTGGTATCGATGTGTCCAACGTCAGGATGGCCGCAAGGTTTCAGGATTGAAAGGCGCATCGTCGCACAGCGTGCCTGCAGCCGCGCAGACCCCTTGCCCCGCGTCGCGCGTGGTGGTCTATGGAATCCATGAACAAGTCCGACAATCCCGCCGATCCGTTCAAGAAAGCCCTGACCGAGGCCACCCGTGCGCTGGCCGACGAACACGAGCTGAATGTGACCTTCAGCGCCGATCCTTCGGGCGTGGCGGGCGACACCATGCGCCTGCCGCAGATCAGCCGCAGGATGGGCCGGGACGAGATCTTGATGGCGCGTGGCACGGCCGACGCGCTTGCCATGCGTGTGCGCCACCACGATGCCGCGACGCATACCAAATTCGCGCCCTCCGGGCCGATGGCACGCGAACTTTACGAAGCCTTCGAAACTGCCCGCTGCGAGGCGCTGGGTGCGCGCGACATGCCCGGCGCATTGTCGAATATCGACGCCAGGATCGGCGCGGACGCCGAGAAAAAGGGCTACTCGCAGATCAAGCAGCCATCCGATGCGCCTCTGTCGGTCGCGGCGGGCTATCTGCTGCGCCAGGCCGCGACCGGCCGCGATTTGCCTGGCGGGGCACAGCATGTGGCGGATCTGTGGCGTCCATTTGTCGAACAGCAGGCCGGAGAGGCGTTGGAAAACGTCAACGACGTCTTGCACGATCAGGCGGCCTTCGCGCGCATGGCACGCAAGCTGATCAGTGATCTGGGCTATGGCGATCAGTTGGGCGAGGATCCGGACGAACCGGAAGACGACGACGCCGAGGACAACGCCGAACAGGACGAGGAATCGGGCGACAATCAGTCGCGCGATCAGGAAGACAGCGAAGACGCCGACAGCTCGCCCGAGCGCAGTCAGGAACAGCAGCAGGACGAACGGCAGGCCCAGGTCAGCATGGACGACCAGTCCGACGACGAGCTGACCGACGAGGCCGAGATGCCCGAGTCCGAAACCCCGCCCGACATTCCCCCGCCGGTCAGCGAAGCCTCGGCCGACTACAAGGTCTTCTCGCAGACATGGGACGAGGAAATCCGCGCCGAGGATCTGGCCGACCCTGCCGAGCTGGAGCGTCTGCGCGCCTATCTGGACAAGCAGCTAGAGCCGTTGCGCGGTGCCGTCAGCCGCCTTGCGAACAAGCTGCAGCGGCGTTTGCAGGCGCAGCAGAACCGCAGCTGGGAATTCGACAAGGAAGAAGGGGTGCTGGACGCCGGCCGACTGGCGCGCGTGGTCGCCAACCCGACCACGCCGCTGAGCTTCAAGGTCGAAAAGGACATGGAGTTCCGCGACACCGCCGTGACGCTGCTGATCGACAATTCCGGGTCAATGCGCGGTCGTCCGATCAGCATCGCGGCAATTTGCGCGGACGTTCTGGCCCGAACGCTGGAACGCTGTTCGGTCAAGGTCGAGATCCTGGGCTTCACCACCCGTGCCTGGAAGGGCGGGCAGGCGCGCGAGGCCTGGTTGCAGGCGGGACGTCCTGCCCAGCCCGGCCGGCTGAACGATCTGCGCCACATCATCTACAAGGCCGCCGATGCGCCGTGGCGCCGTGTGCGCCCCAATCTTGGCCTGATGATGAAGGAAGGCCTGCTGAAGGAAAACATCGACGGCGAGGCGCTGGAATGGGCGCACAAGCGGTTGGCGAAGCGCCCCGAGGCGCGCAAGATCCTGATGGTGATTTCCGACGGTGCGCCGGTGGACGATTCCACCCTGTCCGTGAACCCGGCCAACTATCTTGAAAAGCACCTGCGCGACGTGATCGCCATGGTCGAACGCAAGCGCGCCGTCGAACTGCTGGCCATCGGCATCGGGCATGATGTGACACGGTACTACGAACGGGCGGTGACGATCACCGATGCCGAACAACTGGCCGGGGCGATCACCGAACAGCTGGCCGCTTTGTTCGACAGCGATCCGCGCAAGCGTGCGCGCGTGCTGGGTATGTCAGCGGTGCGGCGCGGCTGATCCGCGGCAGGCGCGCCTGCCCGCGATGCGTCAGCTTCGATAATCGCGAAGCACCGCGGCGGCGATTGAATCACGGGTCAGGACGCCGATCACATTTTCGGGGCGCGGTAGCGTGTTTTCCGGCAGGATCAACAGCGCCTCGTGGTTGCGGTCTGCCATGCTGGTCATCGCGTTCTGCAGGAAGCTGCCTTCGCGCGCATATCCGACAGGGCCGATCAGCGGGCCGTGGCGGCGGCTGGGATCTTCGGGATGGACGCGGACGATGCCGACGATGTTGCGACCCTCCAGCACCACCGCATATTGCCTGTCCGACCCAAGCTGGGTGTCCACCGTGCCCTGTTCGCCCAACTCGTCGCGTTGAAGCACAGCGACCGCGGGCGACATCAACTCCTTGATCTGACGGATCGAGAACATGTGCGCACGGGTCTCGCGCGGGATGCGATGGCCGCGGCGCGTCAGTTTCAGCGTGTAGATGTCGTCCGGTGACAGGCGCTGCCGCACCCCCAGCGCGACGACAACCGCGATGATCGCCGCGACCGTGATGGTATAGTCTCCGGTCATCTCGAACAGCATGATGATCGCGGTCAGCGCACCGCCGGTCGAGGCGCCGACGATACAGGCCATGCCGATCAGCGCGAAGGTGACCGAGTGAAAGCCCAGATGTGGAAACATCAGGTCCAGCGTTGCGCCGAACGCACCGCCCAGTGCCGCGCCAAGGAACAGCGACGGGGAAAAGATCCCGCCCGACGCGCCGGCCCCGAGGCTGACCGATGTGGCAAGGAATTTCAGCACGAACAGCAGCAGCAGGAAGGCGGGGGCGGCCAGTTGACCGGTCAGGATCGCCTCGATCGTGGCGTAGCCGACGCCCGCCGTATGATATGCCCCTGTGGTTTGCAGCAAGACATACATCAGGACGCCAAGCGACAGCATCCCGGCGGCGTTCTTCAGGTAGGGATTGGCCTTCCAGTCCTCGAACAGATCCTCGATCCGGTACAGTCCGCGCACGAACCCCGCCGCCGCGACGCCCGTGACCAGCCCGAACAGGATATAGAGCGGCAGCATGTCCACCGACAGCGGCACGAAGACATCGGGCCGTTCATGCGAGGCGACCAGAAACGCGGGCGCCAGGCCAAAGGCCAGTCGCCCGACATAGGTGGCGGTGCCGGTGGCGATGACGACCGGGATCAAGGTCCGCGCGCTGACCTCGGGCAGCATAAGTTCGACCGCGAACAGCACCGCGCCAAGCGGGGTGTTGAAAGTCGCGGCGATCCCTGCACCCGCGCCGGCGGCGACCAGTGTGATCACCTGCCAGCTGCGCAGGTTGAACCATCCCCCCAGGACCGACCCGATCCCGGATCCGATCTGGATGATCGGCCCCTCGCGGCCGACGGATGCGCCCGAGCCGATCGACAGCGCCGAGGCCAGCGACTTGACGATGACGACCTGCGGACGGATACGGCCATTGCGGTAATAGATCGCGTCCATCACTTCGGGGACGCCATGCCCCTTGGCCTCGGGGGCATAGCGCCGCACCAGCCACAGCACGATCGCGCCCCCGATCACCGGCGCAAGGATGACCAATGGTCCGAAGGGCGCCGGCTCGGTCGCGATATTCGCGTCGTATTCGAACGAGAATTCGCCCAGAAAGAACAGGTTATGAATAAGCGATATCAGATAGCGCAACAGGATCGCGCCGAACCCCGTGACAATGCCAATGCCGATGGCCAGAAACGAAAGCTGGATCAGCGAGACGCGGCGATTATCTGGTTCGGCTTCGGTTCCGGCCTGATCTTGGGTCGAGATATCAGTCATTGGCTCTTGCGCGGCGGTTGTGGCCGATGAAGGCGGCCTTTATTCAAAACTGCCGGGGCGTGACTGGCCGGCGTGTCGTATTCCGTGCTAAGCCTTTGTCCGCCCGGATGCAAACCGGTAAGCCCGTGTCAAAGCCAGCCGGAAATCTTGAAGGACAGAAGAATGGCCGCGATCAGAATCAGGCGAATTCAAGGTCTCAGCCGTGGTGAACGGATTGCGGTCGGGATCTCACTGATCGCGATTGCCGCCTATTTTCTTTTATTGCGGCATCTGGACGGCAGGGCCGAAATCTATTTCAGGGACCTGCGCGAAAACGACCCCGCGACCTACCTGACCAATCTGCGCGAGGCGCAGGGATTCGAGGCATATCTGGCAGAGTATGCGGTATTGGAGGGCTTCGATGAATTCCGGCCGCAGACGCCGGGATTTCTTGTCGGGCGCTGGACGATGCGGGAATCGCCGTTGCGCCTGACGCCGGGGCAGGGGCCGGACACCTGCAGCGACCCGGCCGTGTTCGAATACGGCCTGTACATGAGTCCCGAGGCGGCACGAACCTCGACGCCGGTTCAGTACCGGCTGGAGGGAACTGACGTCCTGATGCGCGATTATTCGGATCGGGTCTATCCGATCAGCCTGATCGCCTACGGGGCGCAACTGGATCACCTGGAATTCACACCGCCTGGGCGCGAGTCGCCTGTTTACGCCTATCTCTGCGGTCGCTGAGGCAGCGTTCAGGGCAGGGCTGGCCGCAACATCGCCGGCAGGTCGGCGTGCAGACGCGCCATGCCGCCGGGGCGCCATCCCATTCTGGTCAGCACATCGCAACGCAGCGGCCGCAAGTCCTGCACATCGGCTCGGTCAGGCAGCGGATGACGGCTGCCCGACAGGCGGCGCACCGCGTCCAGAAGATCATGACGGTCAAGGATCAGGTCGGATGCGTTCACCCTTGGCGGCGGTGCGTCATGTTCCAGCAACATCAGCAACGCCTGGGCCAGATCATAGCCATGCAGTTCGGTGCCCACCCTCGGCGCAATGCGGTTTCCCGACAGGTAGTCGCGAAACAGGCCCAGCCACTTGTGATGTGGGCTCGGGCCATAGATCCCGGTCGCACGGATCGAGGTACCGGAAAGTCCAAGCGCGGCAAGATGTTCTTCGGCCCGCGCCTTGATTTCCCCGTAAAGATTGGCGGGGCTGGCGGGCAGGTCGTCGGTCAGCGCCGTTCCGGGCGGGTGTCCGTCATGGACGGCACGCGAGGACAGGAACAGGATGCGGCCCACGCCCGCCTCTGCCGCGGCATCGAACAGCCTGATCGTGCCATGCAGGTTGTCGCGCCGAAATCCCGCCGGGTCGCCGCCCTCGCCCCCGCGATAGCGGCCGGGACTGTGGGCGAACGCGCAATGGATCAGCGCGTCTTGACCGGCCAGGTCTGGCGCATCGCCAAGTACGAATCCGGTGCGCCGGTCCAGCGTGGTGACCTGGTGCCCTGCGACGCGCATCGCATCAAGAACGAAGCTGCCGACAATTCCGCTGGCCCCTGTCAGTGCGATCCGCATCAGGCGGCAGGGCGAACCTGAGCGGCAAGGTCCGGCATCTGCTGACCAGCCGCAATCGCACGCCAGAGGTCGATCAGCGGCTTCAGCAACGGCACCTTGTCATGATCCTGCCACGGTTTTTCGTATTGGAAATGCAGGATGCGGATGTCTTCCCAACTCCACAATTCGGGCATGTTGAACCACACATACTGCAACATGTTGTGGTGGATCGACAGGCCCTGCCAATCCTGGAAATAGTCCTGCAGGAAACTTTGATCGGTGCGCCGCCAGAAGACGCCGGGCCGATCCAGCCGCGCCAGCATGTCGTCATAGGTGCGCGGGTCTGGCCGCGCCGTGAAGACACCGGAATTCATCCGGTGAAAACCGTCCAGACCGTCATAGACATTGGGCGCGGCGCAGAATTCGGGCATCTCGAACAACTTGTCCACCGGGCGCAGCACCACCGCGTCGGCGTCGATAAATACGCAGCGGTCATAGTCCAGCTGCCACAGCCGCAGCTTCACGAAATTGTCCAGAGGAGTATGAAAATCGGGTTTCCCGCCCCGCGTGAATGCAGCGCGCTTGTGCAGTGCATCACGCGCATGGGTCCGGTCGAACGCCTCGGAAGTCGGCAAAAGATCAGCGGCGATCAGCCTTGCACCAAGTGCGCGCAGCCGGGCAAGATGCGCTGCATTCAGGCCCCGATGCATCACGACCAGATCCGCCTTGCTGCCGGTCAGCCGAAGTGAGCGCAACAGCGCCTCGGCGCCGGGCAAATAGTCAGGGTTGCTGACCAGCGTGACATAGGCATGATCGGCCAAGGCCGAGGTTTCGGCGCTCAGCCCTTCCAAAGGCGATACGCGCCTGAGTGTCGAAGCCTTTTGGCGCGGCGGCGAGATCCAGGTCGTGTTCATAACTTTCAGCGTCCTGCCTTCTGAACTGCGGAACGGGGTCAGCGGTCGGTTCGGCCGCCACGCTATGGCGTTTTCGTGAACCGTTCATGACAGAACGCGCAAGGGTTTGCCAAGGTTCAATTCGGCGCTAACGTGCTGAACACAAGCGGAGGATTGCCGATGACACTGCCCGATGACGCTGCCACGCGGCTTGAAGTCTTGCTGGGGTCGCGCCTGTCGCGCGGCGCCGCAGACCGCGATCACCATGCCCTGTCGGAAAGCTTCCATCGCGCGCCGCCGCCCGACGCGGTCGCGTGGCCCGAGACCGCAGAAGAGGTGGCCGAGATCGTTCGGATCTGCGCTGCCGCGCGGGTGCCGGTGATCCCGTGGGGTACCGGCACGTCGCTGGAAGGACATGCATTGGCGACGCAGGGTGGTGTCACGGTTGATCTGTCCCGGATGGACAAGGTGGTGGATATTCGCGCCGAGGACATGCAGGCCAGCGTTCAGCCAGGCGTCACGCGAGAGGCGCTGAATACGGAACTGCGCGCGACCGGGCTGTTCTTCCCCGTCGATCCGGGCGCCAACGCAAGCCTGGGTGGCATGGCCTCGACGCGGGCGAGCGGCACCACCGCTGTCCGCTATGGGACCATGCGCGATAACGTGCTGGGCTTGCAGGTCGTGCTGGCGGACGGGCGCATCATCCGCACCGGCAGCCGCGCCGCGAAATCCAGCGCAGGCTATGATCTGACGGGCCTTTTCGTTGGCGCGGAAGGGACGTTGGGAATCATCACCGAACTGACCCTGCGCCTGCATGGTCAACCCGAACAGGTCGCCGCTGCCGTCTGTTCATTCGACAGTCTGGAACACGCGGTCGAATGCGTCAGCGCGACAATCCAGTCAGGCATCCCGATGGCACGGATCGAATTCGTCGATGCGGTGACCGCGCGGGCATTCAACCTGCACTCGGGCAGCGACATGCCCGAAACCCCGCATCTGATGGTGGAATTCAACGGCTCTCCCGGCGCGGTGCGCGAGGATGCGCAGATGTTCGGAGAGATCGCGTCAGAGTTCGGTGCCCAAGGGTTCGACTGGGCCACCACGGCCGAAGATCGCGCGCGGTTGTGGCGGATGCGGCACGGGGCCTATCATGCCTGTCTTGCGCTGCGTCCGGGGGCGACCGGGGTCGTGACCGATGTGTGCGTGCCGATGTCGCATTTGCCCGCAGCGGTCGCGGCGGCGGCCAAGGACATCCGCGATTCGGGCCTGATCGGGCCAATCGTGGGGCATGTCGGCGATGGAAACTTCCATTCGCAGATCCTGGTCGATCCCGGAAACCAGTCCGAGATCGCGACAGCCAAGGCAATCGCCGTGCGGATGGCGGAACGTGCCTTGCAGGTCGGCGGCACGATCACCGGCGAACACGGTGTGGGCATCGGCAAGCGCGGCATGATGGCCGCTGAACATGGCGATGCCTGGCAGGTGATGGGCACGATCAAGGCGGCGCTTGATCCGCAGAACATCATGAACCCAGGCAAGCTTGTGCCGGACCGGAACTGACGCGCGTCCCACAGGTTGGGTATCGGACCTGACCGAAAAGGAGACGCGAATGTCTTTCAACGACAACGATCCCGAACGTGCCGCCCGCAACCATCGCCCCGCGATCATCGGTATCGTCGTTGCCTTGGTCGTGGCGGCAATCGCGTATTTCGCCTTCATGCCTGGCACGGATGAGCAGAATGAGGGCATTGCGACCACCCCGCCCCCGGCCGAGACGACAACGACCGACGCCGAGGGTAACGAAGGCGGTGCCACCCCGGACATTGCGCCTGACAGCGCCGCGCCCGTCACGCCCGATGGCGATGCCGCCGAGGCCAACGAGAACTGAGATCTTCCCTGCAACCGCCCGGCGGTTGACATGAAGTTGACCATCACCGGGCGGTGACTTTCTGTCACGGCTTTGCGATAAGCAAAGAAAAGCGGTGACCGGAACGGCACCTATACCGGGCAGAAAAGAGGGCAGGGATGCGCCACCTAACGAAGATTGTTCTGGGGCTGATGCTGGTGTTGGCGGTGGCCTGTTCCAGAACACCGCCCGGCGGAGGCCGGGGCAACGCGGTCTATGTCGGCGGAACCGTGCCGCAGTTGGGCGACAGCCGGCCGCATGAATGGCGCAACGGGCACCCCTATAATCATCAGGTCCACGGGATCGACATTTCGCGCTGGCAGGGCGAAATCGACTGGGGCCGCGTGAGGGGCGCGGGCATCAGCTTTGCCTTCATCAAGGCGACCGAGGGTGGCGACCACAGCGATCCTTCGTTCCAGCGTTACTGGCGCGAGGCTGCGGCGGCGCGGGTCCCGCGCGGAGCCTATCATTACTACTATTTCTGCCGCACCGGTGCCGAACAGGCGCGCTGGTTCATCCGCAACGTTCCGCGCGAACGTGGATCGCTGCCGCCGGTGCTGGATCTGGAGTGGACCAACTCGAAGACCTGCCCACGCCGTCCCGGTCCGGCAGAAGTCAAGCGCGAGGCGAACGCGTTTCTTGACATCGTGGGCCGTCACTATGGGCAGCGGCCGATCATCTACACGACAGTCGATTTCTACCGCGAGAATCGCCTGAGCGACATGCGCGCGGAATTCTGGCTGCGTTCGGTCGCGGACCATCCGCGCATGACTTACCCGGGACAGCGTTGGGCGTTCTGGCAATATACCGGCACCGGCACCGTTCCGGGCATTCAGGGCGATGTCGATCTGAACGCGTTTGCCGGCAGTTCTTCGGATTGGGCAAGATGGCTGTCGACGCGCCTGACGAGGTAAGATCACGCCCGTGGCTGGCGATCGAGTTTGCGGCGCTTTACCTTGGGGCGCCGCTTGCGATCGCGTTGCTGCTGCCGCCCGACAGGTTGTTCACGGCGCTGTTCATGTTCAGCGTCGTCGGTCTGATCCTGCTGTGGCGCACCGGCGGTTTCGATTGGCGCAGCCTGATCCGGGGCCACCGCATTCCTTGGCTCGAGGTGCTGGGGATCGCGGTGGCGACACTGGTTTCGGGATCGCTGATCCTGTGGTTCTCGCGCCCGGATGCGCTGTTCGCGATGGCGCGCGCCCGACCCGATTTCATGCTTCTGATCTGGTGCTTCTATCCGTTTCTGTCGGCATTGCCGCAGGAACTGATCTTCAGGCCGCTGTTCTTTCATCGTTATGGCGGGCTTCTGCCCCCGGGCAAGGCGGCGATCGCCGTAAATGCCACGATCTTTTCCTTCGCGCATCTGATGTACTGGTCGTGGGTCGTCGCCATCCTGACCTTCGCGGGGGGCTGGATCTTTGCGCGCGCGTATCTGCGTCACGGTTTTCCGGCTGCATGGCTTCTGCATGCCGTCGCCGGCAACATCCTGTTTGCCGTGGGCATGGGATATTATTTCTACAGCGGCAACGTGGTGCGGCCGTTCTGACCGGTTGACTTCCCGCCTGTCGCGCTGTTGATGCGGGGGCTGAACAAGTGGGGACCGATCATGCACGCCTATCGCAGCCATACCTGCGCCGATCTGACCGCCAAAGATGCCGGGGAAACCGTCCGTCTGTCGGGCTGGGTTCACCGCGTCAGGGATCATGGGGGCGTGCTGTTCGTCGATCTGCGTGACCATTACGGCATGACTCAGGTGCTGGCCGACAGCGACAGCCCGGCCTTTGCCGCGATGGAACGTCTGCGCGCCGAAACCGTGATCCGCGTCGATGGCCGTGTGAAGCTGCGCGACGCGGCGCTGATCAATCCCAAGCTGCCGACCGGCGAGATCGAGGTCTATGCGACCGATATCGAGGTTCTGGGCGCGGCCGACGACCTGCCGCTGCCGGTCTTCGGCGAACAGGACTATCCCGAGGAAACCCGGCTGGCCTATCGCTTTCTGGATCTGCGGCGTGAAACGCTGCACAACAACATCATGCTGCGCAGCCATGTCGTGCGGTCGCTGCGCAATCGCATGTGGGATCAGGGCTTTACCGAATTCCAGACCCCGATCATCACCGCGTCCAGCCCCGAAGGTGCGCGCGATTTTCTGGTGCCCTCGCGCCTGCATCCGGGCAAGTTCTATGCGCTGCCGCAGGCGCCGCAGCAGTTCAAGCAGCTGATCATGGTCGCGGGCTTCGACAAGTATTTCCAGATCGCGCCCTGCTTTCGTGACGAAGACCCGCGCGCCGACCGCAGCCCGACGGATTTCTACCAGCTGGACCTGGAAATGTCCTTTGTGGACCAGGAAGACGTCTTTGCCGCGATCCAGCCGGTCGTGCAGGGGCTCTTCGAGGAATTCGGCGGCGGCCGCGCCGTCGATGCCGATTGGCCGCGCATTCCCTATGCCGAGGCGATGCTGAAATACGGCAGCGACAAGCCCGACCTGCGCAACCCGATCGAGATGCAGGTCGTCAGTGATCATTTCCGCGGCTCGGGCTTCGCGATCTTCGCCAAGCTGCTGGAACAGGACGGCACCGAAGTTCGCGCGATCCCCGCACCGACCGGCGGCAGCCGCAAATTCGCCGACCGCATGAACGCCTTTGCCCAACAGCAGGGCCTGCCGGGCATGGGTTACATCTTCTGGCGCAAGGGAGAGAATGGCGAGACCGAGGCCGCGGGCCCGATCGCCAAGAATATCGGCCCCGAACGAACCGAGTCGATCCGCCGGCAACTTGGTCTTGGCGAAGGGGACGCGGCCTTCTTCCTGGGCGGCAGGCCCGAAAGCTTCGAGGGCGTCGCAGGCCGTGCGCGCAACGAGATCGGCCGCGAACTGGGCCTGACGGATGAAAACCAGTTCAAGTTCGCCTGGATTGTCGATTTCCCGATGTACGAGAAGGACGACGAGGGCAAGATCGACTTCAGCCACAACCCGTTCTCGATGCCGCAGGGCGGGATGGACGCGCTGAATGGTGATCCGTTGAAGGTGCTTGGCTATCAGTACGATCTGGCCTGCAATGGCTATGAACTGGTCAGCGGCGCGATCCGGAACCACAAGCCCGAGATCATGTTCAAGGCGTTCGAACTGGCGGGCTATCCCGCGTCGGAAGTCGAGAAGCGTTTTGGCGGAATGGTCAAGGCGTTCAAGTACGGTGCGCCGCCGCATGGCGGTTGTGCGGCGGGGATCGACCGGATCGTGATGCTGCTGGCCGACGAGCAGAACATCCGCGAAGTCATCATGTTCCCGATGAACCAGCGGGCCGAGGATCTGATGATGGGCGCCCCGTCCGAACCCAGCAATGAGCAACTGCGCGAGTTGCGGCTGCGGGTTTTGCCAAAAGAGTGATCTGACATCCGATCCCGGATCATGCGATAGACGTGGCACGGATATTCCTGCCACGTCATCGGTGCGGCCCGGCTCATGAATTTCAACCCCGACATCGCTGCCATACGGCTTGGCTACGGTCTTTCCGCGCGCGTGCCGCCGCCACAGACGGCAGATGCGTTTCTGCGATCCGTCGCCTTGTCGGTGCCTGACGATCATGCCGTCAGCATGGATCATGTGCGCGCCGAGCAGACCATGCTTTCCGATCTGAACAGCCTGCGCAAGAAGGACCCGGAAGCCGCTTCCGTCAAGGAGATCCGCCAGCAGCAGCGCCAGATGCGCATCCAAAGCGCAGAAGCGGTCCGGCATCGCTTTGCCCGTGCGGCCGGTGATCCGGGCGGTTTCGGCGAAAGGCTGGTGCAGTTCTGGGCGGATCATTTCACCGTCAGTGGTGGCTCGCCCTATCATGATCTCATGGCGGCAGCTTTTGTGGACGAAGCAATCCGCCCGCATCTGCAAGGCAGTTTTGCGCAGCTGATGTTCGCCGCTGAAACGCACCCGCGGATGGTGACGTATCTTGATCAGGACAGGTCTTTTGGCCCGCATTCATGGCTCGCGCGACGCAGGAAGGGGCGCGATCTTGGTTTGAACGAGAACCT
Source organism: Paracoccus sp. R12_2 (assembly GCF_017744015.1). Classification (GTDB taxonomy): domain Bacteria; phylum Pseudomonadota; class Alphaproteobacteria; order Rhodobacterales; family Rhodobacteraceae; genus Paracoccus. The sequence continues at coordinate 78,103 of NZ_JAGHRA010000007.1, read as the reverse complement.
TGCCCGCGAGATGATCGAACTTCACAGCCTTGGTGCCGATGCAGCCTATTCACAGAAGGATGTGCGCCAACTGGCCAAACTGCTGACCGGCCTCAGCTTTCATCTGCGGCGGGACGGCAATTTCCGTCCGGTCATGGCGGAACCCGGGGCCGAAACCGTGCTGGGCCAACAGTATGGCGGCGATCGGCCGGCCAGCCTCGACGACATCCGAGCGGTGATCAAGGATCTCGCCGCGCATCCGGCGACGTCCCGACATCTGGCGCGCAAGCTGGCGGTTCATTTTGTCGCGGATGACCCGCCACAGTCTCTGGTGGATCGGCTGGACGCCACCTATCGCGAGACCGGCGGCAATCTGCCATCGCTTTATGCGGCACTGCTGGACGGGCCGGAACTTTGGAGGCATTTCCGCCAGAAGGTCCGTCAGCCCTTCGACTTTCTGGTCGCGGCGCTGCGCGCCCTGGGTCTGGATCAGCAGCGCGTGCTGGACCTGCCGATGCGGCAGGTCAATGCGCGCCTGATCCGCCCGTTGACGAATATGGGGCAGGACTGGGCGATGCCGCGCGGCCCTGATGGCTGGCCGGAAGCGGCGGAAAGCTGGGCGACGCCACAGGGAATTGCACTTCGTATCGACTGGGCCATGCGTCAGCCGCGCGTCCTTGTGCCCAAGCTGCCAGATCCGCGCGATTTCCTGCAGGCGGCGTTAGGTGAAACGGCGTCCGAGGCCCTGAAATGGGCCGTTCCGCGCGCTGAGTCCGCGCGCGAGGGGCTGATGATCGTGCTGGCTTCGGCTGATTTCAACAGAAGGTGATGCCATGCTGTCACGACGCCTGTTTCTGAAGTCCACAGGATTGATCGGCTGCTCGGCCGCGGCGCATCCGATCCTGTCCAGCATCGCCTTTGCGTCTGCGCCGGGTGAAAACAGACTGGTCGTCATCATCCTGCGCGGCGCGATGGACGGGTTGGACGTGTTTCAACCCTATGGCGATCCTCGGTTAAGGAAGCTGCGCAAGACCTTGTCGGCGGGACCAGAGAATGGCGCGCTGGATCTGGACGGATTCTTCGCGCTGCATCCGCGTCTTGAACCCCTGATGCCGCTTTGGCAGGCGGGCGAGTTGGCTTTCGTGCCCGCCGTCTCGACGCCCTATCGCGACAAGCGCAGCCATTTCGATGGCCAGGACATGCTGGAGGCCGGAACCGGGACTGATATTGACTTGCGAAATCAGCGCGATGGTTGGCTGAACCGCCTGTTGCAGCAGATGCCGGGATTGCGTTCCGAGACCGCATATTCCGTGGGAGTGTCCGACATGCGGATTCTGGACGGGCCAGCCCCTGCGAAAAGCTGGGCACCCGAAGCCGAGTTCGATCTTGGCCCTCAGGCGCAGCGCCTGCTTGAGCGTGTCTATCATGATGACCCGCTGTTTCGCGTGGCGGGCGGGCAGGCGATGGAAATCGCCGCCGAAGGCATCGGCCGCACGGTGGCTGACGCCGGTCCATCGCGCGATGTGCGTGCATTGGCAAAGTTTGCCGCCGACCGTCTGAACGATCAGACGCGCATCGCGACGTTCTCGATCTCGGGATGGGACAGCCATGCGCGTCAGCCGCAGGTTCTGGGCCGTGCACTGGATCGCCTGGCGGATGCCGTGCTGACGCTGAAGCAAGGGCTGGGTGCGAACTGGTCGCAAACGACCGTTCTGGCAATGACCGAATTCGGGCGTACCGTCGCCGAGAACGGCAGCGGCGGAACCGATCACGGAACCGGCGGCGCCATGCTGATTGCCGGTGGCGCGGTGCGGGGCGGGCGCGTGGTAGGGCGCTGGCCGGGGCTGGCCGAAGGCGATCTTTATGCGGGGCGCGACCTGATGCCGATGCGCGACATCCGCGCCTATGCGGCGTGGGCGCTGCGCGATCTTTTCGGCCTGTCACGCGATGCATTGGAGCAGGCGGTTTTTCCCGGTCTCGACATGCAGGACAATCCGCGCATTCTGGCCTGAACAGGATTTGATGGGGATGGGGCCGTTGCATCACGGCGAGGGTGGGCCTGAAGAACTGACCGAGCGCGACGATCATAAGGGCGTAAGACCAGTCGGCGAACCGGTTCACGGATTCGCACCGCCCCCGTTGCCGGGCGCGGCGCCGATCCTGACGCGCTGGGTGCGGCTTGAGCGGATGTCTGCCGAACGTGACGCCGCTGCAATCCATGCTGCAGTCGTAGGGCGGGATTGGCTGTGGGACTATATGCCGAACGGCCCGTATTCCACCGCGGAAGATCTGCTGACCTGGATGCGGGACGTAGCGGGCGGCGAGGATCCGTGTTTCTACTGCATATTCGATCCGGACGCGGCTTCTTCGGCGGCGTTGGGTTATGCCGCGTTCATGCGCATGGATCGCGGCGCGGGCGTGATCGAGATCGGCAATATCATGCTGGCGCCGGCCATTCACGGCGCGCGCATCGGCAGTGCCGCGCTGATGGCGATGATCGGATGGGCCTTCAAGGCTGGCTATCGCCGTGTCGAATGGAAATGCAACGCGCTGAACGCCCCCTCAAGACGCGCGGCGTTGCGGTTTGGTTTTCGTTTCGAGGGCGTGTTCCGGCAGCACATGATCGTCAAGGGCAGAAATCGTGACACGGCGTGGTTTGCCATCACCGACCGTGATTGGGTGACGCTGTCCCACGCCCATGACGACTGGCTGTCGCCCGAGAATTTCGATCGCCGCGGCCAGCAACTGCGCAGCCTGTCGGGAATGACCCGGACTGGCCTGCAGGGCTGACGTCACATTTCGGCAACGCTGGCCAGCCTGTCCTGAACCATGCTGCTGATCCGTGCCAGATCGCTGGCCAGTGCGTGCCCTGCCTGGTGATCCCGCGCCAATGCGGTTGCGGCCTCTTCCAGCGCGGCGTCATGGGCTGATCGCGCGACGCCTGCCAGGAACCTGGCGATATAATCGATCGCAGCTGTGTCATGGGCGTTGGACAGGATCTCGGCCACATGCGCCAGATCGTCGCGCAAGCCTGAGGTGTCGGGTTGAATGACATCGTCGGGAAGCAGGCGCGGGCCGCCAGCCTGCGCTTCGGGCGGCAGTGCCGAAAGGATCGCCTGCTGGAAAGTCGCAAGGCTTTCGACCGGTTTGGTCAGGAAGCCGTCGGCGCCTGCCGACATGGCGGCATTGCGGCCATCAGGGTCGCCTGAAAGTCCAAGGACCACCGGCACGCGCGGTTCTGCAGATGCGATCTGTCGGATCAGCCCGGCGCCATCGCCGTCTGGCAGGCCCAGATCGACGATGACCACCGCCGGGCGATAGGTTCGCAGATGCCGTTCCGCCGATCGCAGGCAGTCGGCCCGTCGGATCCGGGCCCCCGAACGCAGGCAAAGCAGGCGCACTGCCTCGCTGGCGAACCGCGAATCCTCGACCACCAGTACGGTCAGCCCGGTCAGAGGGCGGCCGGGCAGCGCCATGCGCCACATCGGCAATGTGTCCTTCGGTCCGGCTGTCAGATCGGTCAGCATGTCTGTCCCCGTGTATTTGCCGCTGGTGGAACCAGATAAGCGCCGATTCCCTAAGAAGCCGTTAATGTGATCCTGTTTTCCTTTCGTCCGGGCGCCGAAGCCCTTATTAAGGCCCGCAAACGGAGGCTTGCATGATCGGACGTCTGAACCATGTCGCCATCGCCGTGCCGGACCTGTCGGCTGCGGCGGCGCAATACAGGAACACACTTGGCGCGACCGTGCACCCGCCGCAGGATGAACCCGATCACGGAGTGACGGTCGTGTTCATCGACCTGCCCAACACCAAGATCGAACTGCTTTACCCTCTTGGCGAAAACAGCCCGATCCAGGGCTTCCTGGACAAGAACCCGTCGGGCGGCATCCACCACATGTGCTTTGAGGTCGACGACATCATCGCCGCGCGAGATCGTCTGAAATCCGAAGGCGCGCGCGTTCTGGGCAATGGCGAGCCAAAGATCGGGGCGCATGGCAAGCCGGTGCTGTTCCTGCATCCCAAGGACTTCAATGGCTGCCTGATCGAACTGGAGCAGGCATCATGAATCTGACAGGTGGCGTCGTCCTGTATGCGATCCTTTGGTTTCTGACACTGTTCGTCGTGGTGCCGATCGGTCAGCGCAGCCAGCAGGACGCAGGTGAGATCGTGCCCGGAACGCCGGCCGGCGCGCCCGAGGGCACGCCGTGGAAGCGCAAGCTGACCCAGACGACGCTGATCTCGGCCGCGCTCTGGGCGGTGATCGCGGGGGTTATCTTTGGCGGGTTCGTCAGCCGCGCGGATATCGCAGGGTTTGACCGTCTGCTGCGCTGATCAGGTGAAACAGATGGGTGAACGCGGCGGCGGCCAGCAGCGGCACCGCGATATTCACCAAAGGCACCGTCAGCGCCACCGCGACCAGCGCCCCCGCCGCGGTGATCCGGAACCCGTTGCGGCGGCGCAGGTCGTCAGCCTGCGCGGGCTGCAGGTGCCGCCGTGCCGCCATCTGGAAGAATTCGCGTCCCAGCAGCCAGCCGTTCGCACCGTAGAACAGAACTGGCGCGAAGGGACCAAGGAAGGGCGTCAGGATCAGCGATAGAATCGCGACGCCCACGATCGCGGCCATCACGGCCAGCGATTCAAGGAAACCATCCAGAAAATCCAGCGGCTGGCCGCGGCGCGCGGGATAGTGGATCGATTCCACGGCATCAGCGACTCGTTCGGCGAAAAGTCCTGCGAAACCCGCTGCGACGGGTGCCATCAGAAAGAAACCCATCAAGGGAAACAGCGCCAGCGATCCCCATGACAAGGTGTTTCCGACATCGATGACGCCGATCCAGGGCAAGGCCAGGCTGCCGGGCGCGAACAGCCGGATCAGCCAGAACGTCGCCGCCTGCAAGATCACGAACAGCACCAGCGTCAGGGCGATGCCGGTCAGCACCAGCGACAGGATGCGCGGACGCAGCAGATCGCCCCATCCCAGCAGCAGGGCACGCAGAGCGATCATTCCAGAAAGACCGACTTGGACTTGATATCAGGGCGGGGGCGCTCCGGCGGGACGGCCGCGCGGCTGCCGATATGGATCAAACCGGCGATTCGTTCGCCGTCTTTCAGGCCCAGATGCGCGCGACCGAAACCCGGATTCGTTGCCGCAAAGCCGGTCAGCCACGCTGCCCCCCAGCCTGACGCCAGTGCCGCGTTGACCAGCCCAAGACAGACCGCCCCCGCCGACAGGATCTGTTCCCATTCGGGGATCTTGTCGCTGGCCACTGGGGCCGAAATCACCGCGACAATGACCGGCGAGGCAAAGGCTGACGCGGCTTTTTCAGCGGCCGCGCTGTCTTGACCGGACCCCAGAACCTCTTGCCGCAGAATCGGCGCAAGTCTGTCCAGTGTCTTTCGTCCCAGCACCACGAATCGCCATGGTTCCAGCTTGCCATGATCGGGCGCGCGCGCGGCCAGCGTCAGAAGTCGCATCATTTCGGCATGATCCGGTGGCGGTCCGGCAAGCAGCTTGGGCGGGTGAGATCGACGGCTGGCCAGAAAATCCAGCGCGCCCTTGTTGCGGTGTTCCATCTAGGTCTCCTGTCTGGCGCCGTTTTCCCATTGGCATGGATCGGGCGCAAGCTGCAGTGGCCTTGCGGTATGCGAAACGCCCGACGATAGAAGGGGAATGACAGACCTTTCTGACCTGGCTATTGAAGGCGCCCGATTTCGCGTCCGTGTGACGCCGCGCGCACGGCGCAATGCAGTCAGCGTCTGCGATGACGGCACCATCCAAGTTCATGTCACCGCGGTTCCTCAAGACGGCAAGGCCAATGCCGCAGCCGGGCGGCTGCTGGCCGCAGCGCTGGGTGTCGCGCGGACGCGGCTGGTCCTGATCCGAGGCGCCACCTCGCGCGACAAGCTGTTTCGACTGGACTAGCCCTCTGGCTTTTCCAGCCGGTAGTTTCCTTCTGGCAGGTTCAGCGCCAGCCGCAATTCGGTCAGCTGCTGCATCGTCAGGGTGATTCGGGCCACCTCGTCGCCTTCGGGGTTCATCTGCTCGATCACGACGCGGTCGTCGAATGTCAGGATGACGACATCCTCGTTCAGTGGGCGGGTATTGGCCTCGGTTTCGTCGATCAGGGTGATCACGGTGGCGTCGAAATCGTGCTCGATAGTGAACATCGGTGTCTCCTTGCAGAGCCATGACAATCGCGCGAAGCGTGGCTGGCAGCAACCCGCTGGGTTTGCACCCTTTCAAGCGCCGCTATAAGCTGCAACCGAAGCCGAACAGGATTTGGCGGACCAGATAACAAGAGGCATGAATGAGCAGGGCAGGCGGCACAGTTCGGGTGGCGGTGGTGATACTGGCGGGGCTTTTGGCGCTGTCCGGCTGTGCACCGATTCCCGTGCAGCAGACGGCCGGGCAACCGCCCGAACCCGCCCCGTCGCAGTCGCCCTACAGCGCCGGATCGCCGCAAAATGCCGCCCGGACCTTTGTTGCGGTCATGCGCCGGATGGAGCCGGCCGTGGAACGTGAATGCCTTCAGCGCCGCACACAGCCGATCAATTGCGACTTCCAGTTCGTCGTCGATGACCGGCCGGGATTGGAGCCGAACGCCTTCCAGACCGTCGATGACAACGGCCGGCCGATCATCGGATTCACGCTGTCGCTGATCGCCGCGACCCGAAACGCGGACGAGATTGCGTTTGTCGTCGGGCACGAGGCAAGCCATCACATCCTGAACCACCTTGAACGCAAGACTGGCGCCGCCACCGCGGGCGCGGTCATTCTGGGCAGCATCGCCTCGGTCTATGGCGGCGACCAGTCGGCCATTGAAACCGCGCAGCGCATCGGCGCGTCGGTCGGATCGCGTTATTATTCAAGGGAATGGGAATTGCAGGCCGACTATCTTGGCGCGATCATCGCGGTGAATGCCGGCTTCGATCCCGTTCTGGGATCGCAGTTCTTCCTTCGCATTCCCGATCCCGGCGATCATATCCTTGGAACGCATCCATCCCGCGCATCAAGGCTGGCGCAGGTCAATCGCGCTGTCGCGGATGTCGCCAGCGGTCGGGTGCGATAAGCCAATGGCGGCGCGCGGCGGCAGAACCGGCAAGCTGCGTTTTCGGATCCGGGAACTGTCCCGCGAGGTGTGGGTACGGGTCACGGCGTTCGCCGTGCTTGGGGCGTTGACCGCGATCATCGGCTATTTGGTAAAGGATTTCATTCCGTCCGACCTGCCTGCCAAGATCGGTGCCGAGGCCATTGAATCGATCCTGCAGATCCTGGCTTCGTCGATGCTGACGGTCACGACCTTTTCGTTGTCGATCCTGACGGCTGCCTATGCGGCCGCCGGTTCGACCGCGACGCCGCGCGCGGTGCGGCTACTGGTATCCGATCCGGTCAGCCAGACGGTGCTGGCGACGTTCATCGGCGCATTCCTGTTCAGTCTGGTCAGCATCATTCTTCTAAAGACCCAGATCTATGGCCAGTCCGGGCGGCTTGTGCTGTTCGGCGCCACCTTGCTGGTGGTCCTTGTCGTGGTCGTGTCGCTGCTGCGATGGATCGACCATCTTGGTCAGCTTGGCCGCGTCGGCGACACGGTGGGCCGAGTTGCCAGGGCCGCATCCGAGGCGCTGGAAACCAGGCTCGAGGCGCCGTGGCTGGGCGCGAACCCCCTACGCGGCGCGCCTCCGTCGGGAACGGTTCCGGTTTGCCCGGAAACAGTCGGATACCTGCAGCACTGTGACATGGCTGGCCTGTCCAAAGTGGCGGACGACAATGATGTGCTGATTTATCTGACCACGACGCCGGGCGACTTTGTAAGCCCGGCGACTGTCGTCTTGCATGTAAGTGCCGTGCCGCACGACCCAGACGACAAGGCAAGGCTACGCAAGCGGCTGCTGGCCTGCCTGACGATCGGCGAAGAGCGGAATTTCGATCAGGACCCGCGCTTCGGAATCCAGGTGCTTTCCGAAACGGGTCAGCGGGCGCTGTCGCCGGGCATCAATGATCCGGGCAGTGCGGTTCTGGCTGTGGGTCACCTGGTCGGCGTTCTGTGCAAGTGGCGAGAACAGGTCGCGCCCGCGGTCGAATATCCGCGGATCTACATGGCGTCGCTTACCGCCATCGAGCTTCTGAAAGATGGCTTTCTGCCGCTTGCCCGGGACGGCGCGGCAAACTTTCAGGTGCAACGTGCCTTGTTGGAAGCGATGAAGTCTCTCGGCAGGATTTCGCCGTCGGTCTATGCGGCTGGTGTCGTCGAATTGTCACGGGAAATCATGCACTACAACCGGGATTCTGTTGCATTGAAGTCGCAGCGCGCTGATCTTGTTTCAATATTTGAAGAAATTCTAGATATTTCTCAGCCGCTTGAGTGATTTTCCTTTGTTCCCAGGCGTGGGCTGTAAAAAATTGCGGGATACGCAAAAGAAAAAACTGGAATATCGGCGGATTTCTGCTTTAGTCGCGTTAACCATGCACATTTAGACGGTCGAACCGGGGTTGCATGGTGGTGGCGTGACGGAAGGAAGAAAGCTGATGATCGGGGTGGTGGTCTGGAGCAGCGATGCACGAGAGAAAGCAGTCATCTGGTGCGAGGACCAAGGTGCGCTGGCCTACCTGCAAGGCCGAGACAACCTGATCTGTGACAGGCGTTGGCCGGAACCAGGTGACCTGTTGGAGCTTGATTGCGAACTGATCGGTGATCTGCGCCACGCGCGAGATGTTTCGATCCTTTCGGAACAGGTATGCCCCCATTTGCCAGGAATGCTGCGCAATGTGCAGTGCAATAAATCCCCAGCGACTCAACTTCGTCTTGTCGCGTCGCGCGAACCGGACGAGATTCTTGAGACATGTCCCGCGCCCACCCTGCGGGTCGGCGCGGTCCGCTAGCCCGGACTCGGGCGACGCGACCGGGCGTTCAGGATTTGCTTAGGCGCCGCGAGCCAACGCCGCCACACCCGTGCGCGCCAGATCCGCAAGTCCCAACGGGCGCATCAGATCGGCAAACGCATCCAGCTTCGATGGGGTGCCCACAAGTTCGAAAACGAAGCTTTCCAAGGTCGAATCCACGACGTTCGCCCGGAATATCTCGGCGATACGCAGCGCCTCGACGCGCTTGTCGCCCTGACCGCGCACCTTGAACAGACCCAGTTCGCGTTCGACCGACGGACCCTCGACCGTCAGGTCGTGGACTTCGTGCACCGGCACGATTCGACCAAGCTGCGCCTTGATCTGTTCGATCACCGCGGGCGTCCCGCTTGTGACCACGGTAATGCGGGACTGGTGGCCGGTATGATCGACCTCGGCGACGGTGAGGCTGTCGATGTTGTAGCCGCGACCTGAAAACAGCCCGATCACCCGCGCCAGCACGCCTGGTTCGTTCTCGACCAGCACGGCAAGCGTGTGGCTTTCGACGATTTCTGCATTCGGGTCACGCAGGTCATAGGCTGAATGACTCGACATGCCCTTCTGGATGTTCAACGCGTTCATGGCCTGCCCTCTTCTTCTTCGCGGATATTTCCCGGGATGCGGGGGTGCGCCCCCGCAACGACATTTCAGACCAGAACCGCGCCCTGCGATTCGATGACGCCCTGCGTCTCGGCCTCGCCCAGCAACATCTCGTTATGCGGCTTGCCCGAGGGGATCATCGGGAAGCAGTTCTCATGCTTCTCGACCAGAACATCCAGGATGAACGGTCCGTCATAGTCGATCATCTGCTGAATCGCCGCGTCCAGATCGCCGGGATCGCGCACCTGAGCACCCTTGCAGCCAAAGGCTTCTGCCAGTTTGACGAAATCGGGCAGGCTGTCCGACCACGACTGGCTATATCGTTCACCATGCAGCAATTGCTGCCACTGGCGGACCATGCCCAGACGTTCGTTGTTCAGGATGAACTGCTTGACCGGAAGGCGGAACTGGACCGCCGTGCCCATCTCTTGCATGTTCATCAGCCAGCTTGCGTCGCCGGCCACGTTGATGACCAACGCCTCGGGATGCGCCATCTGCACGCCGATCGATGCCGGCAGACCGTAGCCCATCGTCCCAAGCCCACCCGACGTCATCCAGCGGTTAGGCTCATCAAAGCCCAGATACTGCGCGGCCCACATCTGGTGCTGGCCGACCTCGGTCGTGATGTAGCGGTCATGACCCTTGGTCAGCGCCTCAAGCCGTTGCATCGCGTGCTGCGGCTTGATGATCTTGTCGCTGTTGCGGAAAAACAGGCAGTTCTTCGACTTCCAGCCCTCGATCTTCTCCCACCATTTGCCAAGCGCAGGCGTGTTGACCTTGCGTCCCCGCGACTTCCAGACCTTCAGCAGATCCTCCAGCACATGGCCGACATCTCCAAGGATGGGAATATCGACACGGATCACCTTGTTGATCGACGACGGGTCGATATCGACATGCGCCTTGACCGAGCCGGGGCTGAAATCCGCGATGCGCCCGGTGATCCGGTCGTCGAAACGCGCGCCCAGATTGATCATCAGGTCGCAGTCATGCATGGCCAGATTGGCCTCGTAGAGGCCGTGCATCCCCAACATCCCGATCCAGTTCTTGCCGGATGCCGGGTAGGCGCCCAGACCCATCAGGGTCGAGGTGACCGGGATCCCCGTCGCATCCGCCAGTTCGCGCAGCAACTGGCTGGCAGCGGGGCCGGAATTAATGACGCCGCCGCCGGTATAAAGAATCGGGCGTTCGGCCTGTTCGATCAGTTCCACCAGCCGGGTGATCGCCGCGATGTCGCCCTTGCGCGCAGGCTGATACTTGGCGGGTTCGATCTGTTTGGGGCCGACATAATCGGCGGTCGCAAACTGGACGTCCTTGGGAATGTCGATCAGGACGGGGCCGGGACGGCCCGAGGTCGCGACATGGAACCCCTTGTGGATCGTCTCGGCCAGCCGCGCGGGATCCTTCACCAGCCAGTTGTGCTTGGTGCAGGGACGGGTGATGCCGACGGTATCGGCCTCCTGGAACCCGTCGGTGCCGATCAGGAAGGTCGGAACCTGTCCCGACAGAACGACCAGCGGGATCGAATCCAGCAGCGCGTCGGTCAGTCCGGTAACGGCATTGGTCGCGCCGGGGCCGGATGTAACCAGAACCACGCCCGGCTTGCCGGTGGATCGGGCATATCCCTCGGCCATGTGCACGGCACCCTGTTCGTGGCGGACCAGGACATGCGTGATGTCGTTCTGCTGAAAGATCTCATCATAAATGGGTAGCACTGCCCCGCCCGGATAGCCGAATACGGTATCGACGCCCTGATCGCGCAGCGCTTCGACAACCATTCTCGCACCCGTCATGCTTCGGGACATCTTCTCTACTCCATCAAGTCAATGCTCGGCTCTTGACGCACCCGGTCAGAGCGTCGGCGCAAACTATGGAGGAGGCAAGTCAGGGTCAATGGGGGTTGGTGGAGAAAATGACGCAGGGGGGCAGCAAATTGTAATTTTCTTTCCCAGCTTGCCGTGGGTCAGCGGTCGAACTGCGGCAGAGCGATGCGCGCCACCTGTTCGACGATCGGATCGACGGACAAGGGATGGGCCTCGTTCGAATGATCCTCGGGGTCGCCGATATCCTGCCAGACCCCGCCCTTGTATATTTCCAGCGCCGAGAAGCGCGCCTTGTAGTCCATCTTGCGGCTGCCGGGCACCCAATAGCCCAGATAGACATAGGGCAACTTGGCGGCGCGCGCGATCTCGATGTGATCCAGAATGACATGAGTGCCAAGGCTGGCCGCGGCAAGCGCCGGATCGTAGAAGCTGTAAACAAGGCTCAACCCGTCATCCAGCACGTCGGTCAGACAGACCGCCGCCAGATGATCGTCGCCCGGGGCGATCTTGCCTGGCTCGGCTCCGTCGCAGCGGTATTCGATCACACGGGTCTTGACCGGCGTTTCCTCGATCATCGCCGCGAATTCGAAGATATCCATATCGGCCATGCCGCCATCGGCGTGGCGGTGGTCCAGATAGCTGCGGAAAAGATCGAACTGTTCTTCGGTGGCCCATGCGCTTGTCGCAAGTCGCCGCAGTGCGCCATTCTTGCGCATCAGGCGGCGCTGTGTCCGCGAGGCGTGAAAATCCGCAACCCGGATTCGCGCCGACATGCAGGCCACGCAGCTTTCGCAGCTGGGGCGGTACAGGACGTTCTGTGACCTGCGGAAGCCCTGCCGCGACAGCGCGTTGTTCAGCTCGGCCGCGTTTTCGCCATGCAATGCCGTGAACAGTTTACGCTCGGCCCGGCCGTGAAGATACGGGCAGGGTTGCGGTGCCGTCACATAGAATTGCGGCGCGTGCGGGACGGTATGGCGCATCAGATGCGATCCGTGTGGCGGATGGACGAGTCAGAACTTGTCATGCGTGTGCTGCGAGTCCGTGTGCGCCCGATTGTTGATCTGGCCGAAAGCCTAGCAACGAAAATCCGATGCGCCAAGCCGGGAAAGAGTTAACGCAAACCTGCGGCGCGGGATGATTGCAGACAAGTCTTCGCGTTGACGGGACAAAGGCTTCGGCTAGTCTGGCGCGCATGAAATTCGATGCCGCCATCATCCGTATGCCGCTGCCCGTCGATCAGGACCGTGCCCACGACATCCGCGAACGGTTCGGCGACCTGCCCGACCGCCTGACAGATCTTCTGGCAGCAACCGCGGGATGCAGCCCGTATCTTGCGGGGCTGATCGAGAAAGAGGCCGACTGGTTGCGCTCGGGGGCGCTGGATCACGCTGACGTCGTCATGCGCGAGACCGAAGGATTCGATGATCTTGACGCCCCCGAACTGGGCGCCGCGCTGCGTCGGGCAAAACGGCGCGTCGCGCTGCAGACGGCATTGGCCGATCTGGGCGGGGTCTGGCCGCTGGAAAAGGTCACCGGCGCGTTGTCCGATCTTGCGGACCGTGCGGTGGACCTGGCGTTGCGCATTCACGTCGCGGCCGAGGCGCGGCGTGGAAAGTTGCCGCAAACCGATGCTGATGCGGGCGGCATCTTCGCGCTGGCAATGGGCAAGGGTGGCGCATGCGAGCTGAACTACAGCTCTGACATCGACCTGATCGTGTTGTTCGATGAAACCGCCTATGCCGAGAAAGATCAGCACGAGGCGCGGTCGGCGCTGATCCGTGCGACGCGCAAGATGGCGGCCACGCTGTCGGACGTGACCGAGCACGGCTATGTCTTTCGCACCGACCTCAGGCTGCGTCCCGATGCCTCGGTCACCCCGGTCTGCATCTCGACGGCGGCGGCGCTGGCCTATTACGAGGCCGAAGGCCGCACATGGGAACGCGCGGCCTTCATCAAGGCCCGCGCGGCCGCGGGCGACATAGCCGCGGGTCAGCGTTTCCTGGCCGAGTTGCGCCCCTTCGTGTGGCGCAAGCATCTGGATTTCGCGGCCATCCAGGATGCCCATGACATGCGGCTTAGGATTCGTGACCACAAGGGTCTCGGCGGCCGGCTGGAGGTGCCGGGCCATAACATGAAGCTGGGTCGAGGGGGCATTCGAGAGATCGAGTTCTTCACCCAGACCCGGCAGTTGATCGCGGGGGGGCGTGACGCCGATCTGCGCCGTCGCGATACGGTCGGCGGATTGGCGGCACTGGCTGAAAAGGGGTGGATTCCGACCGACGTTGCGGACGAGCTGACGGAACATTATCGCCGCCACCGCGACATTGAACATCGCATTCAGATGGTGAACGACGCGCAGACCCACAGCCTGCCCAAGGATCGTGACGGGCTGTCGGTGATCGCCGCCATGATGGGCGAGGGCGATGTGGACGACTGGTCTGCAGGTCTGAAATCACGGCTTGAACGGGTTCACGACCTGACGGAATCGTTCTTCGCGCCGGGAGAGACGGCCGAACGCCCCGAGTTGTCGGACGAGGCGCATGCCATCATCGACAGCTGGCAGGGCTATCCAGCGCTGCGATCGACCCGCGCGCAGCAGATCTTCAAGCGGGTCGAGCCGGAATTGCTGGCAAGGATGGCGCGAACAGGACATCCCGACGAGGCGTTGGCACGTTTCGACGGTTTCCTGTCCGGGCTGCCCGCCGGGGTGCAGCTGTTTTCGCTGTTCGAGGCCAATCCGCAACTGATCGAACTGATCGTCGATATCTGCGGGACCGCGCCGGGCCTTGCGGCCTATCTTGCGCGTCATTCCGCAGTTCTGGACGCGGTGCTGGGCGGCAGCTTCTTCGCACCATGGCCGGGCATGGCGGGGCTGGACGAGAATCTGGGACGTATCCTGCGATCCGCGCTGGACGCGCCGGATGGCGGTTATGAACGCGCGCTGGATGCCGCGCGGCGGTGGGCGCATGAATGGCACTTCCGCATCGGCGTGCATCACCTGCGCGGTCTGATCGATGCCGACGAGGCGGGGACGCAATATGCCGATCTGGCGGATGCCTGCGTGCGGGCGCTGTTTCCGGCCGTGACAGACGAATTCGCGCGCCGTCATGGCCCGCCGCCCGGAAACGGGGCCGTGGTGATGGGGATGGGCTCGCTTGGCGCGCGGATGTTGAATGCGGCGTCGGACCTTGATCTGATCGTGATCTACGACGCGGACGGGGTGGACAGTTCCGATGGCCCCAAGCCCCTTGCGACCCGGGCCTATTATTCGCGGCTGACACAGGCGATGATCACGGCCCTGTCCGCGCCGACCGCCGAAGGGCGGCTATACGAGGTGGACATGCGGCTGCGGCCGTCGGGCCGGCAGGGCCCCGTCGCCACCTCGGTGCAAAGCTTCGAGAACTACCAGATGACCGAGGCCTGGACGTGGGAGCATCTGGCCCTGACACGGGCCCGCATCGTTGCCACTGCAGGGGCCGCCGGCACCGATCTTGCAGAGCGTGTAGAGGCGCTGCGCCTGAAGGTGCTGCGCGACAGGGGCAAGGACGCGCGTGTCATGCCCGACCTTGCCCAGATGCGCGCACGGATCTTTGCGGCGAAGACCCCCGATGGCCGGTGGGAGGCCAAGACAGGCCCCGGCAGATTGCAGGATATCGAACTTCTTGCACAGTCCTGCGCGTTGCGTGCCGGCGATCCGTCCCGGGCCACCCTGGCTCAGTTACGGTCGGGCAGGCGGGCTGGACTGCTGGATCGGGATCAGGCGGACAGCTTGGCGTCGATCTGGCGCCTTCTGTGGCGGCTGCACGCGTCGGGGCGGCTTTTGACCGAACGGCCCCTGGACATGACGGAGTTGGGTCGAGGCGGCCAGGAACTGCTACTGCGTGAAACCGGGCAGGGCGATCTGGATGCATTGGCGGAAAGGCTTGACGCGGCGCTGTCGGCGGCCGCGTCGATCATCGGTTCCTGCGTGCCCGGTCCGGCAACTTAGCCAGCTGCCTGCCGCAATCCGATCTTTGGTTGATCGGCAGGTGCTGTGACCGGGCGCAAAGCGCCCCCGCCCCCAACCTCGGCAAGTGGCAGAATTGCGCCCGGAGTCGGTGTGTTGTTTCCCGTTTCCACCGCCAACTCGGTCAGCGTCCGCCCGCCGATCTGGCCCAACAGAGGCAGTTGAACCGTCCCATTGTCCAATTGTGGCGACGTCTCGTCGGTCTCGGTCGCCTCGAAAATGCCGTGCGCGGTCTTGTCCCAATAGAACGGTTTGACGACGACTTCGTAGATCGCCTTCCACCCGGCCAGGCAGCCAAGCGGAAAATAGACATGCAGCGTCGGCACCCATGCAATCAGGTGTCGATGCTTGACGCCCCGCACGGCCCACATGTTGATGCCGATGCTGATCAGTTCCGAGATCACGAAGATCGCGAACAAGGCAGTGATCGCATGCCCGCCCCAGATGCCCGACAACGGCGCACGCAGCGGATGCGGCACTCCAAGGCTCAGCAACCAGAAGCTCCACAGCACCGGGGCCAGCAGATACTGAGAGAGGGTGCCGAAGAACTGGATCTGGAATCCCCAGAACCGCCACGCGCCCAGATCGCGCCACAACGCGACGGGATTGCGCATGTGGACGCCCCAGGTCATCGCATAGCCCTTTAGCCAACGAGATCGCTGCTTGACCCACGGCAGGGCGCGGCAGTTCGCCTCTTCGTCGGTGGTGGTATCAAGGATCTCGGTTCGCCAGCCGCGCCGGGCCAGCCGGACGCCCAGGTCCGCGTCTTCGGTGACATTCCATGCATCCCATGCATCGACCGCCTCCAACGCGTCGCGTCGGAAGAACAGGGTGGTGCCGCCCAGGGGAACCACCAGCCCAAGTCTGGCCACGCCGGGCAACAGGACCCGGAACCACGCCGCGTATTCGACCGTGAAGCAGCGCGCCAGCCAGTTGGTTCGCGGGTTATAGTAATCCAGCGCGCCCTGAAGGCAGGCGACATCGTCCGCCGCGAAATGAAATCCGCGCGCCACCTTGTGCAGTTGATCGGGGTCGGGCCGATCCTCGGCGTCCCAGACGCCCACGATCTCGCCCCGACAGAAATTCAGCGCATAGTTCAGCGCACGCGGCTTGGTCTGGATCGGACCTTCTGGCACCTCGACGACGCGCAGCCATCCGGGTAGCCGGGCGCCTTCCAGCGCCTTGCGCGTCACTTCGTCGTCGGCCTCGATGACCAGCAGGATGTCGGTCAGTTCGCGCGGATAGTCCAGACGCGCCAGCCGTGCCACCAGCTTGCCCGCGACATCGCTTTCCCGAAACAGCGGCACCATGACCGAGATCACCGGCAGCGCCCCATCCATCTGCGGCAAGGCGATTCGTCCGGCACGTGCCGCCCGCCGAAGATCGCGCTGCTCGGCGCGGATACGAAGTGCGGCGAAGAACGCGCCAAGCTTCAGCGCGGTTTGGGTCAGCAATGTCAGCGCCGCCCAGGCGGTCAAGGCGGTCAGCACCAAGACGGGCACCATCCACAGACCCAGCGCGATCGCAGCCATGACCGCCAGTGCCAGCTGGCCGGTGCGGCGTTCGTTGCGGGTCCGGCAGCTTTCGCCGGCGGGAACGCGCAGCTCGGCGGCACGGACCATGGCGCTGCGGCGTAGCGACAGGATCGCGTCCTGCACTTGTGCTTCTGAGCACAGCAACATGCGGATCTGTCCGAATTCGGCGGGTAGCGACGGGCTGAGCGCCTGGAACAGTTCCGGGCGTGCGGTGGCGATCCAGGTGACGCCGCCGATGCGCCGCCAAGGCAGAATGCCGTGGGTCAGGCAGAATCCGGCACCGACGGCATCGATCAGACGCGGATCGGCGGGCGTCGCCGCCGGATCGACCAAGGTGGTGCGCCATTGCCGCGACAGCGCACGGGTCAGCGCCTCGGGCGTCACCCAGCCCTGCGACTGCAGGATCTGTCCAAGCCGCGCCTTCTGACGCTGCCGCATCACGACCGCCTTCAGCAGGTTCCCCGGCTCGACCGCGCCGTCCTCGAGAAGGATCTGACCCAGAGGCAACCGATTTCGCGGGGCGAATGTCGGCGCCGCACGCTGCGGATCTACATGGTCCAGCGGGGTGGACGGGGTCAGCTCGGCGAGTTCGGACATGGACGATTCCTTCCGGGAACGCCCAGTCCTGTCACGAAAGCCGTTAAGAAGAGGTTAAGCGCAAGGCCTGCTCAGCCGCGCCGGGTACGCATCGAATCGGCGAAGCGGCGGAACAGATACAGACTGTCCTGCGGTCCCGGTGAGGCCTCGGGATGGTGCTGCACGGAAAAGACCGGCTTGTCGCTGACCCTGATACCGCAATTGCTGCCGTCGAACAGGCTGACATGGGTTTCGACCACGCCCGTTGGCAAGGTCTGACTGTCCACTGCGAAGCCGTGATTCATCGACGTGATCTCGACCTTGCCGGTCTCGTTGTCGCGCACGGGGTGATTGGCGCCGTGATGGCCGTGGCTCATCTTGACGGTCTTCGCACCCAGTGCCAGCGCCAGCATCTGGTGCCCCAGGCAGATCCCGAAGATCGGCATGTCGCGTGCCAACAGGTCGCGGATCATCGGCACCGCGTATTCGCCCGTGGCGGCCGGATCGCCCGGGCCATTCGACAGGAACACGCCTTCAGGTTCGTGTGCCATCACCTCTTCGGCGGTGGCGGTCGCCGGCAGCACGGTGACGTCGGCGCCATGAGAGACCAGCGACCTGAGGATGTTGCGCTTTGCGCCATAATCCAGCGCTACGACCTTGAAGGGTTTTTCCTCGGGCGACGTGCCGAAGCCCTGGCCCCATTCCCAGCCACCTTCCTGCCAGCGATACCCTTGCGCGCAGCTGACCTCTCGCGCCAGGTCCAGCCCGACCAGCCCCTGCCAGTCGCGCGCCTTCGCAATCATCGCTTCCAGATCGAAGTTGCCGTCCGGATCATGGGCCAGAACGACATGCGGGGCGCCCTGTTGCCGGATCGCGCGTGTCAGCCGGCGCGTATCCACGCCGCCGATCCCGATGCGACCGCGCCGCGACATCCATACGGGCAGCTGGCCAGCCGCGCGCCAGTTCGAGGGCTGCGTCGGGTCCCAGCGCACGACAATGCCGCTGGCGACAGGGTCGGCCGCCTCGTCATCTTCGCCGGTGACGCCGGTGTTGCCGATATGAGGAAAGGTGAAGGTGACAATCTGGCTGGCGTAAGAGGGATCAGTCATGATCTCCTGGTAGCCGGTCATCGCGGTGTTGAAGACCAACTCGGCTACCACCTCTCCGGTGGCGCCGAAGCCATGGCCGTAGAAGACGGTCCCGTCGGCAAGCGCAAGGCAGGCGGTCGGTTTTGCGGCCATGTCGGCACCTCTGGTCTGAAATCAGCCGGTGAATATGTTCGACGCGCAGGAAGGTCAAGCCGCGCCGGACCGCCGCGCACGGCATGGCGGCTTGATTCCCGCGCGCCTTGCGCCTACATCGCCTGCTTTGCGGCGTGTGCCAGAAGCGCGCGCCCCAAGGGATATTCCCGGGAGACTGTCTGATGGATCTGCGAGCAAGACTGCAAGCCGCCACCAAGGATGCAATGAAGTCACGCGACAGCACAAGGCTGTCCACGCTGCGGCTGATCGGCGCGGCGGTCAAGGATCGCGAGATCGCCCTGCGCGGCGGGGATGGCGAGGGCGGCGAGATGACCGAAGCCGAGCTTGTCGCGATCATGTCCAGGATGGTCAAGCAGCGTCAAGAATCGGTGCGCGCCTACGAAGAGGGCGGCCGGCTGGAGCTTGCTGCGCAAGAGCAGGAAGAAATCGAGATCATTCAAGAGTTTCTGCCAAGACAGCTAAGCGAGGCAGAAACCGTGTCCGCGATCGACAGCGTCATCAGCGATCTGGGTGCTTCAAGCATCCGCGACATGGGGCGTGTCATGGCCGATCTGCGGCAGCGCCATGCAGGTCAGATGGATTTCGGTATGGTCGGTCCGATGGTCAAGGACAGGTTGCTGAACTGATCTGTGGAAACCCTCGGCAGGTTGATGACGTTCACCTGTCGGAGGTGTCTCATGCCAGCAAGATCCAAAGCCCAGCAACGCGCCGCCGGCGCAGCGTTATCGGCAAAACGCGGCGAGACCAAGGTCGCCGATCTTCAGGGCGCGTCCCGCGAGATGTATGACAGCATGACCGAGGACGAGTTGGAGGATTTCGCCTCTACCGACCTGGACGGCTTGCCGGACCATGTCGAGGATGATCGCTGACCGCACAGGTCTTCGAGGGTCCGGCGCAGGGGCCGTCAGAGCGGTCGGTGACACTTCGTTTCGGTTCAGCTATTCACATTGGGACAGATGTGGCAGGAACGTTGTCGTGACGATCTCAGGACATGATACCGAATGACACCAGCCGCCAGGATCGCCGCTGCGATCGATATTCTGGACCATGTTCTGGACGGCGAGCCCGCTGAACGTGCGCTGTTGCGCTGGTCGCGCAACAGTCGTTTCGCGGGATCCGGCGATAGGGCTGCGGTTCGAGACCTTGTCTTCGATGCGCTGCGGCGACGCGACAGTCTGGCCCGGTTGGGCGGCAGTGCGACTGGCGGCAGGGGGCTGATGCTGGGTCATGTGCGCGCGTCTGGTCGCGATCCCGATGAGGTATTTACAGGTGTCGGGCATGCGCCTTCGTCCCTGACATACGAAGAGCGTCGTCATATGCCCGACGTTGAACAAGAGTTGGACGTTCCAGACTGGCTGTGGCCGCAATGGAAAGCCTCGCTTGGGGCCGATGCGGCAGCGGTGGCAGAGGCGATGCGTCACCGCGCACCTGTATGGCTGCGGGTCAATCCGCGTCGTTCAAGCGTCGAGGAAGCGATGGGATCGCTGCGTGCAGCGGACGTGCATGTGGAACGGCATGGTGTCCTGCAGACCGCTCTGCGGGTCTTGGAGGGTGAGCGCCGGATCGCGAGAAGCGAGGCCTATCTGAAGGGGCTGGTCGAGTTGCAGGACCTGTCGCCGCAACTTGCCTGTGCCACGGTTCCATTACGGTCGGGCGATCACGTCCTGGATTACTGTGCCGGCGGCGGTGGCAAAACCCTGGCGCTGGGTGGGCGGCAGGACGGGTTGCGCCTTGTTGCCCACGACGCCGCTACCGAGCGGATGAAGGATCTGCCTGATCGCGCGGCGCGTGCGGATCTGCGGGTCAATATTTCCAGCACGCCACAGGGACCGTTCGATCTGGTCGTCGCCGATGTTCCATGTTCCGGGTCTGGCACGTGGCGCCGCAGCCCTGACATGAAATGGCGGCTGACGCCCGGTTCGCTTTCCGCGCTGGTCAGAACCCAGTCGGAAATTCTGGATCGGGTCGCCACGCTGGTGCGCCCCGGCGGGCACTTGGCCTATATGACATGCTCGGTTCTCGATGCGGAAAACGATGACCAGATCGCCGGGTTTCTGGATCGCGACACTAGGTATCAGCGGGTCCATCGGCAATCATGGACTCCGCTGGATGCGGGGGACGGCTTCTACCTTGCCATACTGTGCAGAAAGGTCTGATAGGCCGGGGGCATCCGAATTAACGCGCTGTTAAGCGAAGTTGCGCTAAAGCTGACGGGAAAGACCGCAGGAAAGCGATTCGGATGGCGCATTGGGACGATCAGTCGGGTATTCCTCGCAGCGCATTGGCGGCACTGCCTCTGCTGATGCTGCCATTGCTTGTCGGGGCGCTGTTGCTTGTGATCCTGCCGGGAAGTGGCGCGGGTCGCGCGGCGATCGTTTTTTCGACCATCGCTGTTGCCTGGTACGTCCTCGGGGGCGCGATCGCGCTGTCACATGGTTGGCGAAAACTGTCCGGCAGGCGCGCCCTCTCGGCGATCAGGGGCGAGGTTGCTGCAGCGCCAGAGCCGGTGTGGATCTGCGATTCGGACGGGTTGGTGCTATTTCAGAACGCGGCTGCATGCCGGGATTTCGATGATATTACCGGACAGAATGTGCTGACCCTGGTGGCCCGGTTGCGCGCGGACGCGGAAAGCGATCTCGCGGATCTGTCGGCGCGCGCGTTGCGGCACGGCTCGGCCGAGATCGACTTGTCCGAAGGTGAGGTTCTGGCGCTCAGCCGGGCTGCTGACGCACCTCTGCAGGTGTGGTCCTATCACCGGCCAGGCGATGGTTTGGAAGATGAGACACTTGCAATGGACCTGGAGGACGGCGAAGCGCAGGATGAATTCGAGGCGTTGCCGGTCGCGCTGTTGCGCCTTGCACCAGAGGGGCATATTCGCGGTGCGAATGCGGCCGCGCGCGCGCTGCTTTCTCTGGATCAGGCTTCCACGCAAGGCGCTGTTCATCTGGGAAGCGTCCTGGAGGGACCGGGCCGCCCGGTCGGGGACTGGGTCTTGGATGCGAGTGCGAGGCGCATCGATGGGCGCCCGGAAATGTTGCGTTTGCGCGGGAATGACGGGGATGAAGACGTGCATCTTCAGGTGACCCTGGCCCCGGATCCGACGGTTCGGGCCGGGGTGATCGCGGTGCTGAATGATGCCAGTGCGCTGAAGACGCTGGAGGCGCAGTTCGTCCAAAGTCAGAAGATGCAGGCGATCGGTCAGTTGGCGGGCGGTGTTGCACATGATTTCAACAACTTGCTGACAGCCATCAGCGGACATTGTGACCTGCTGATGCTGCGCCATGACAAGGGGCATCCCGATTACTCTGATCTCGATCAGATCAGCCAGAACGCCAACCGCGCCGCCGCTCTTGTCGGGCAGTTGCTGGCCTTCTCACGCAAGCAGACGCTGAAGCTGGAGACGTTGGACCTGCGCGACACGCTGGCCGACCTGGCCCATCTTCTGAACAGGCTGGTTGGTGAGCGCGTGGCCCTGACCATCAACCACGACCCCGCCTTGCGCCCGATCCGGGCCGACAAGCGTCAATTGGAGCAGGTTATCATGAATCTCGTCGTCAATGCCCGCGACGCAATGCCCGAGGGTGGCGAAATCAGGATCGATACAGAGAATGTGCATCTTTCCGACGCCTTGCGACGCGACCGGGTCGCGCTGCCCGCCGGTGACTATGTTCGTGTCCGCGTGATCGATGAGGGCTGCGGCATATCGCCAGATCACCAGGCAAAGATGTTCGAACCCTTCTTTACGACGAAGCGTGTCGGCGAGGGGACGGGGCTTGGCCTGTCGACCGCATATGGCATCGTCAAGCAGACCGGCGGTTATATCTTCTGCGATAGCGTGACCGGGCAGGGAACCTGTTTTTCACTGTATTTCCCGGCGCATGCTGATGCTGCGATCCACATATCCCCTGTGTCTGCCGCACCTGCGGAGGCTACAGCACCGTTGCCGACACGACAGGCTACGATCCTTCTGGTAGAGGATGAGGCGCCTGTCCGCGCATTCGCGGCGCGTGCCCTGAAGCTCAAGGGTTACGACGTCCTTGAGGCCACGAACGCCGAGCATGCACTGGATCTGCTGTCGGACAGCCGGCTGACAATCGATGTTTTTGTGACAGACGTCGTGATGCCCGGCATGGACGGGCCCAGTTGGGTCCGCACGGCGCTTAGGGATAGGCCGGGGACTCGCGTCATCTTCATGTCAGGCTATACCGAGGACATTTTCGGAGAGGGGCATGCCCCGGTCCCGAATTCGCTGTTTCTTGCGAAGCCGTTCACGCTTGCGGAACTGACCCATCTTGTCGAGGCGCAGCTTGCAGGGACCGGAGCGCCGACACTGCATTAAACATCGCCAGCCGCCGCCTCGTCTGTGCCGTTGTCCTTTCCGATCTTCGCGTAAAGCGATATGTCATCACGAAGGCATTCGCGCAGCAGAGTTTCCTCGTCTTGGTCAAGACGCACATCGACCGAGGGGGGCACGTTGATACGCGGAAGTTCGATCGCACAATTCAGGCGATCTTCAAGAAATTCCACGAATCCAGCCATGTCTTCGTATCGGAAGATCCGGTCGACATGTCCATGGTCATCGGTCAGGAACTCGGATTGCGTCCCGATCATCAGGCTGGCACGACCTCCTGGCGAGATGTAGTCGCGCACAAAGCGGCTGAAACTTACGCCTTCCATGCGGTGTAGAGGATCTTCAAGATCGTCCCTCAACTTGAAGCGATACCAGCTGCGAAGCCAGTCCACCGGCTCGCGCATCAGCGCGACGGTCGTGAAGCGATCGCCCGTCTGTGCGTCAAGCCACGGGGCCAGATGGCTGCGATAGCTGGAAATATTCGTGTGCTTGAGGACGGCCGGGCGTTGGATCGCTGCGGAGGAAAGGGATTCAAGTGCCGTCTCGACCGCGGTGGAGCCTGCCTTTGGGGTCGCAAGAAAGACCAGCCGTTCTTCCCAGAAGATCAACATGTCCGAACTGTCCTGTGGCTGTCGCGTCGGGCGCGATAACGACAGAGATGCCGGTTGTAAACGCTTTGTTAAGCGTTGGGCGGGATAATCGCAGCAAGATTATGCGAAACGGCGGTGTTCGGCCTTGAAAAGCAAAGCTAGATCGCGCAAAGGTTAACACAAGAACAAGAAGTGAACATATCCCCCACGGCTCGACAGATTGCCCCGCTTCGAGGGCTGTGAAATAACGGTGAGGACAACATGGCACAGGCGAGCATTTTCGACATGAATGACAAACGCGGCGCGGACAAGCAGAAGGCGCTGGACAGTGCCCTGGCACAGATCGAGCGTCAGTTCGGCAAGGGCTCGATCATGAAGCTGGGCAAGGACAACCCGGTGACCGAGATCGAGGCAACATCGACCGGCTCGCTAGGGCTGGACATCGCCCTTGGCATCGGCGGTTTGCCCAAGGGACGCATCATCGAGGTCTATGGCCCTGAAAGCAGTGGCAAGACGACGCTGACGCTGCATGCGGTGGCCGAAGAACAGAAGAAAGGCGGCGTTTGTGCCTTCGTCGACGCGGAACATGCGCTGGATCCGCAATATGCGCGCAAGCTGGGCGTCAATCTTGACGAATTGCTGATCAGTCAGCCCGATACCGGCGAACAGGCGCTGGAAATCGTCGATACGCTGGTCCGTTCCGGCGCGGTCAACATGGTGGTCGTCGATTCGGTTGCCGCGCTGACCCCAAAGGCCGAGATCGAAGGCGATATGGGCGATCATCAGGTGGGTGCGCAGGCGCGCCTGATGAGCCAGGCAATGCGCAAGCTGACCGCCAGCATCGGCCGGTCGAACTGCATGGTGATCTTCATCAACCAGATCCGCATGAAGATCGGCGTGATGTTCGGCAACCCTGAAACCACTTCGGGTGGGAACGCGCTGAAATTCTATGCATCGGTCCGTCTGGATATCCGCCGCACCGGATCGATCAAGGACCGCGATGAGGTTGTCGGCAACTCGACCCGCGTCAAGGTGGTCAAGAACAAGGTCGCGCCGCCGTTCCGGCAAGTCGAATTCGACATCATGTATGGCGAAGGCATCAGCAAGATGGGCGAATTGATCGATCTGGGTGTCAAGGCTGGTGTGGTTGAAAAGTCGGGCGCTTGGTATTCCTATGGCGATCAGCGGATCGGGCAGGGACGCGAGAACGCCAAGCAGTTTCTGCGTGAGAATCCCGACGCCGCCACCGAGATCGAAGACAAGATCCGCGCTAGCCACGGCCTGGATTTCGGCACCGCTGGCGGCGAGGAAGAGGCGCTGACCGAAGACTGAGCCGAACTTGACGATTCGTGCCGCGCCGGGGGTATCACCCGGCGCGGCAGGTTTCTTCGCGAGTTTCACCTGCCAGACAATGCGCTGACTTCCTTCATGGCGATCAGACTGCGCGGCGCCTTGGATCGCTGGACAGCGAACCCCGCGGGGGCTAGACCGGGCGACAGCCCGGCTGTGGCCGGAAAGCATGCTTGCGATGAAGGCCCCTCATGCCCAGTCTGAACGATATCCGATCCACCTTTCTCGGCTTCTTCGAGAAGAACGGTCACCGCGTGGTCGACAGCAGCCCGCTGGTGCCGCGAAACGATCCCACGCTGATGTTCACCAATTCCGGGATGGTTCAGTTCAAGAACCTGTTCACCGGTGTCGAGACGCGCGACTATAACCGCGCCACGACGGCACAAAAATGCGTCCGCGCGGGCGGCAAGCACAACGATCTGGACAATGTGGGCTATACGGCCCGTCACCATACGTTCTTCGAGATGCTGGGCAATTTCAGCTTCGGCGATTATTTCAAGTCCGAGGCGATTCCCTATGCGTGGGAATTGCTGACAAAGGATTTCGGCATTCCGAAAGACAAGCTGCTGGTCACGGTCTATCACACCGATGACGAGGCCGCTGATATCTGGAAGAAGGTCGCGGGTCTGTCGGATGACCGCATCATTCGCATCCCCACCAGCGATAATTTCTGGCAGATGGGCCCTACCGGACCCTGCGGTCCCTGCACCGAGATCTTCTTCGATCATGGCGACCATATCTGGGGTGGCCCTCCGGGTTCTGCCGACGAGGACGGCGACCGCTTCATCGAGATCTGGAACCTGGTCTTCATGCAGAACGAGCAGTTCGAGGACGGCTCGATGCGCGCGTTGGACATGCAGTCGATCGACACGGGAATGGGGCTGGAACGGATCGGCGCGCTGCTGCAGGGCAAGCACGACAACTATGACACCGACCTGATGCGCAGCCTGATCGAGGCGAGCGCGCATGCGACCAGCGCCGATCCCGATGGACCCGGCAAGGTGCATCATCGCGTGATCGCCGACCACCTGCGCTCGACCAGTTTCCTGATCGCAGATGGCGTGATGCCCAGCAACGAAGGTCGCGGCTATGTGCTGCGTCGCATCATGCGACGCGCGATGCGCCATGCCCATATGCTGGGCGCGCAGGATCCTGTCATGCACAGGCTGGTTCCCGCGCTGGTTCATCAGATGGGCGTTGCCTATCCCGAACTGAATCGTGCGCAGGCCCTGATCGAGGAAACCCTGCGATCCGAGGAAACCCGTTTCCGGCAGACGCTGGATCGCGGTCTGCGCCTGCTGGATGACGAATTGGGCAAGCTTCCCGAAGGCGCGAACCTGCCCGGCGAAGCTGCCTTCAAGCTGTATGACACCTATGGTTTCCCGCTGGATCTGACGCAGGACGCGCTGCGCGAGCAGGGCAGGGCAGTGGATATCGCGGGTTTCGACAGCGCCATGGCCGAACAGAAGGCCAAGGCACGAGCGGCCTGGGCCGGCAGCGGCGAGACGAAGGACGCCGCGATCTGGTATGATCTGGCCGATCAGCATGGCGCGACCGAATTCCTGGGCTACGATACCGAAGAGGCCGAGGGGCAGGTCATGGCCCTGGTTCAGGACGGTGCCGAGGTTGCCGAGGCCCGGGAAGGCGACTCGATCCAGATCGTGGTGAACCAGTCGCCGTTCTACGCTGAGTCGGGCGGTCAGGTCGGCGATAGCGGTCTGATCAAGACCGAGACCGGCGCCGCGCGCGTGACCGACACCAAGAAGGTCGCGGGCGTGTTCGTACATGAGGCCGAGGTGACGATGGGAACGCTGGCCCGCGGTCAGGCTGCGCAGCTGTCGGTGGACCATGATCGTCGCGGCATGATCCGGGCCAACCATTCGGCCACGCACCTGCTGCACGAGGCTTTGCGGCGCACGCTTGGCGAACATGTCGCACAGCGCGGCAGCTTGAACGCGCCGGATCGGCTGCGCTTTGACTTCAGCCACAACCATGCGGTCGGCGCTGAGGAAATGGCGAAGATCGAAGGCGAGGTGAACGACTATATCCGCCAGAACAGCCCCGTCGAAACCCGCATCATGACCCCCGACGATGCCCGCGCCATCGGTGCGCAGGCGCTGTTTGGCGAGAAATACGGCGATGAGGTACGGGTCGTTTCGATGGGCCAGCAGGCCAATTCGGGCAAGGGCGGCGACGGTCAGACCTATTCGCTGGAGCTTTGCGGCGGCACCCACGTCGCGCGCACCGGCGATATCGGGGCATTTGCCCTGCTGAGCGACAGCGCCTCGAGTGCGGGGGTGCGCCGGATCGAGGCGCTGACCGGGCAGGCGGCGCTGGAGTATTTGCGCGGCGCCGACCGTCAGTTGGGTGAGATTGCGGTCATCCTGAAGGCGCAGGCTGGCGATGTCGTGAACCGCGTGCGCGCGCTTTCGGATGAACGCAAGGCGCTGGCAAACGAGGTCGCACAGCTGAAGCGTCAGTTGGCGATGGGCGGTGGCGGAGCGGCCGAGGCGAAAGAGATCGGCGGCGTCAAGTTCATCGGCCGCAGGGTCGAGGGTGTCGGCGGCAAGGAGCTTGGTCCTCTGGTCGATGAGATGAAGGCGCAACTGGGCAGCGGTGCCGTGCTGGTCCTGGCTGAAGCCGACGGAAAGGCGACCGTCGCGGCGGGCGTGACCCCGGATCTGGTGGAACGTCTCAGCGCGGTGACGTTGGTTCAGGCGGCAACGGTTGCGCTTGGCGGCAAGGGGGGCGGTGGCCGCCCCGACCGCGCACAGGGCGGTGCGCCCAGCCTTGATGCCGCCGATGCCGCGTTTGCCGAGGTCGAGAAGCTGATCGGAGAGATAGCATGACCGCACTTTGGATCGCCCATGTCCATGTGACCGATGCCGAGGCCTATGGTCGCTATGCGAAAGCGGCCGGCCCTGCCATCGCGGCCCATGGTGGCGTCTTTCTGGCCCGCGGTGGGCGCTACAGGCAAATGGAAGGCGGCGATCGGTCACGCAATGTCGTGGCCCGCTTTCCCAGCCTTGAGGCCGCAGTTGCCTGTTACGAGAGCAGCGAATACCAGGCTGCCCTTGAACATGCCAAGGGCGCGGCCGAGCGCGACCTTGTGATCGTCGAGGAAACCCCGCCCTCATCTGAATAGGTGAACGTCTCAGACTTTCGTGCTAGGGCTGCCGCAAAGACGTCATGACACGAAGGGGCAGGATCATGTGCCGTTGGGCCGCCTATGTGGGCCAACCCATCTTCCTTGAAGATATCGTCAGCCTCCCGGCGCATTCGCTGATCCGGCAAAGCCAGGGCGCGACGCGCTGCACGACGCCGGTCAATGCCGATGGATTCGGGCTGGCGTGGTATGGCGAACGGCCCGAGCCGGGCCTGTATCGCGACGTGATGCCCGCCTGGTCGGACTGCAACCTGCGCAGTCTGGTCGGGCAGGTGCGCTCTGGCCTGTTCATGGCTCATGTCCGCGCCTCGACCGGCACCGCGACCAGCCGCAACAATTGCCATCCTTTCGCCGTCGGAAACTGGTCCTTCATGCATAATGGCCAGTTCGGCGGCTACGAGGCTTTCCGTCGCGACGCCGATTATCTGATACCCGATGCGCTGTATGGACACCGCAAGGGCGCGACCGACAGTGAGGCGTTGTTTCTGATCGCACTGGGTGAGGGTCTGGCCGACGACCCGATCGGCGCGATGAGCCGCGCCATCGGGCGCCTGTCGGCCCTGTCGGACAGCCGGGGCATGGCACCGCATGTTCGCGTCACCTGCGCCTTTTCGGATGGCACCCGCCTGTTCGCACTGCGCTGCGCGAGCGACGACCATGCGCCCACGTTGTTCCATCGCTGGTCCGACAGCCGCAATGGGCGGGCGGTGGTGTCAGAACCTCTGGAGACGGATGAGGATGACTGGCAAGAGGTGCCGTCGGGCAGCTTCTGCATCTTCGAGGGGCAGGACGTGAAGATCAGCGATTTCCGGATCGAGGAAACGCCGCAGGTTGAGTGACCTCAGCCTTGCAAATCTGCCTTGTGGTCGGATCCACTTTCCGCCTTGTTCGACAGCTTGGGATCGGCGGGTTCGGATGAAACCGCGCGGCCAGGTGATGCGGCTTCAGGCAGATGCGGGGTGGGGCGCGGCTGCGGCGCAGGCGACGCCGCGGCGGGATATTCCGGCTGCGGCCTGCGTTCCATATCCGCGACGCTGCCGGCCGATGCGGTCTGTGGGCGGCGGAAAATCAGCAGATTGTGATAGACGGTGGCACGCCCCGTCAGTCCGCTGCGCTCTTCCGAAGGAAGAACATCGGCCCGAATATACTCCCAGCCGTCCGATGCCATCCGGTTCAGCTCGGCCGCGACCGCCAGGGCGTACCGGTCTGTCGGGGTCTTCGCGTCTTTCGCCTTTTCGCCGCGGGTCGGGGCCGGAATGGCGGTATATTCGAAGCGCATCGTGCTGTCCTGCCTGAGATCCGAGATGACAGATAAAGCAGTCGCCGCCACAAGGAAAGTGCGTGCGGGTCGCTCGGTTCGGCAAATCTGCGTCGGTTGTGTGGCCCGGCACTCGGCATCAGATGGGATGCTTGACCGGACCGCCACGCTTCGGTATCAGCGCGCGGTGCCTGAAATCGGGCATCGACTGTTGAAACCAAGAAATGCCGTGGCCATCCTGTCTCGCTTCGAGGATGTGTCCGGCCAAGGAGAAGCGACATGAAACTGCATGAAATTCACGATAACGAAGGCGCGAACCGCAAGAAAAAGCGTGTTGCGCGTGGCCCCGGCTCTGGCAAGGGTAAGACCGCTGGCCGCGGTATCAAGGGTCAGAAGTCGCGTTCCGGCGTCGCGCTGGGTGGCTACGAAGGCGGCCAGATGCCGCTGTATCGCCGCCTGCCCAAGCGTGGCTTCACCAAACCGAACGCAAAAAGCTTCGCGGTGATCAACCTGGGTCAACTGCAGTCCTTCGTGGATGCAGGCAAGCTGGACCCCAAAGCCGAAGTGACCGAGGATTCGCTGGTCGAAGCCGGTATCGTTCGCCGCAAGCTGGACGGTGTGCGTCTGCTGGCGAAAGGCGAACTGAAGGCTGGGCTGACCATCGTCGTCACCGGCGCGTCCAAGGCTGCTGTCGAGGCGGTCGAGAAGGCGGGCGGCAAGGTGACGCTGCCGGCTGCTGCGGCGGCCGCGGAATAAGCTGTTGATTGGGGCGCACGCGCCCCATAGATAGCAAAGCAGGTTTTCCAGGCGCCGCCGGTCCCCGGAAACGGGTCGGCGGCGCTGTCATGACACGGGACGGATTCACATGGCGTCAGCCGCAGAACAGATGGCCGCTAACCTCTCTTGGGGGGCATTGGGCAAGGCCACGGAACTTCGCCAGCGCATCTGGTTCACGATCGGACTGCTGATCATCTATCGCCTAGGTACCTATATCCCGGTGCCCGGGATCGATGGCGCCGCGCTGCGGAACTTCATGGAACAGGCGCAGTCGGGTATCGGCGGCATCCTGTCGATGTTCACCGGCGGCGCGCTGGGGCGGATGGGCGTCTTCGCGCTGGGGATCATGCCTTATATTTCGGCCTCGATCATCGTCCAGTTGCTGGCATCCATGGTGCCGTCGCTGGAGCAGTTGAAGAAAGAGGGCGAGCAGGGCCGCAAGAAGATCAACCAGTACACGCGCTACGGCACCGTGCTGCTGGCGCTGTTCCAGGCTTACGGCCTGGCACGCAGCCTGGAGGCTGGCGGACTGGCGCACACGCCGGGTCTGTTCTTCCAGGCCTCGGTCGTGATCACGCTGGTCGGCGGGACGATGTTCCTGATGTGGCTGGGTGAACAGATCACCGCGCGCGGGATCGGTAACGGCATTTCGCTGATCATCTTCGTCGGCATCGTCGCCGAGATTCCCGCCGCGCTGGCCAATTTCTTTGCGCAGGGACGGTCGGGTGCAATTTCCACACCGGTGATTCTTGGCGTGATCGTCATGGTGGTCGCGGTGATCGCCTTCGTGGTCTTCATGGAACGCGCGCTGCGCAAGCTGCGCATCCAGTACCCGCGGCGTCAGGTCGGCATGAAGATCTATGATGGCCAGTCGTCGCATCTGCCGATCAAGGTGAACCCGGCGGGTGTGATCCCGGCGATCTTCGCCAGCTCGTTGCTGCTGCTGCCGGTCACCATCTCGACTTTCTCGGGCAACCAGGCGGGCCCGATCATGTCCACGATCCTGGCATATTTCGGACCCGGGCAGCCGCTTTACCTGTTGTTCTTCGCGGCGATGATCGTGTTCTTCGCTTATTTCTATACCCAGAACGTGTCGTTCAAATCCGATGACGTGGCCGACAACCTGAAGAATCAGGGCGGTTTCATCCCCGGCATCCGTCCGGGCAAGCGGACCGAAGAATATCTGGATTACGTCGTGAACCGTGTGCTGGTCATCGGTTCGGCCTATCTGGCAGGGGTCTGCCTGCTGCCTGAAATCATCCGCCACCAGTGGTCCGTGCCGTTCTATTTCGGCGGCACATCGGTCCTGATCGTGGTTTCGGTGACGATGGACACGATCAACCAGGTGCAAAGCCATCTGCTTGCACATCAATACGAAGGCCTGATTGAGAAATCCCAGCTGCGTGGTAAACGGAAGCCGGGAACCGCGAAGCCGCGCCGCGCACCGTCGCGTCGCTGAGACTGACTGAAGAACAGCCAGCCGAGGGGGACAGGCTTTCATGACGATCAATATCATTCTTCTGGGGCCTCCGGGTGCCGGCAAAGGAACGCAGGCCAAGAAACTGGTCGAAGATCGGGGCGTGGTGCAGTTGTCGACGGGCGACATGCTGCGCGCGGCCCGCAGTTCAGGCACGGAAATGGGCAATCGCGTCGCGGCTGTCATGGACCGCGGCGAACTGGTTACCGATGAAATCGTCATCGGCCTGATCCGCGAAAAACTGGAAGAGGGCGGCAACGGCTTCATCTTTGACGGCTTCCCGCGCACGCTTGCTCAGGCTGACGCGTTGGGCGATCTGTTGACCGAGATGGGCATGAAACTGGATGCCGCGATCGAGCTGAAGGTCGATGACGAGGCGCTGGTTGCCCGCATCGTCAAGCGCGCCGAGGAATCGCGCGCTGCCGGCGAGCCTGTGCGCAAGGACGACACGCCCGAGGTCTTTTCCGACCGCCTGCGCGAGTACTACAAGAAGACCGCGCCGCTTCTTGGTTACTATTATGCCAAAGGCGATCTTCAGCAGGTGGACGGCATGGCGTCGATGGACCAGGTGGCCGCCCAGATCGCGGACGTTCTGGGGAACTGAAACCGTCGCCTTGATCCGCTTTGCGGCTTGTCAAGATGAATTCGACGCCTGCCCTTGACGGGGCAGGCGTCTGCCTTTAGATCACGGCATCTCGCAAGAGAATCATCCGCATGTCGGGTGGACGATAGACTGGCCCGAAGGCACGGCCCTCGGGCCTTGTGTTGTGAAAAAAGGTTCCGGTGCTACGGAACCGCAACTGGAAAAGGATAACGCGTGGCTCGTATTGCTGGCGTCAACATTCCGACGGGGAAACGTGTCCCCATCGCACTGACCTATATCCATGGCATCGGCTCCATGTATGCCGAACAGATCTGCGAGGCCGTCGGCATTGACCGCGCGCGCCGCATCAACGAGCTTTCGGATGCCGAAGTTCTGCAGATCCGTGAGTATATCGACGCCAATCTGACCGTCGAAGGCGATCTGCGCCGCGAGAACCAGATGAACATCAAGCGGATGATGGATCTGGGGTCGTATCGTGGTCTGCGTCATCGTCGTGGCCTGCCGGTCCGCGGTCAGCGCACCCACACCAATGCCCGCACCCGCAAGGGCCCGGCGAAGCCGATCGCCGGCAAGAAGAAGTAAGGGGGACGGACAATGGCACGCGACAAGACTCGTATGAAGCGCAAGGAACGTAAAAACATCGCCACCGGTGTGGCGCATGTGAATTCCAGCTTCAACAATACCAAGATCCTGATTTCTGACGTTCAGGGCAACGCGATTTCGTGGTCGTCCGCCGGAACGATGGGCTTCAAGGGCAGCCGCAAGTCGACGCCCTACGCCGCACAGATGGCAGCCGAAGACGCCGGCCGCAAGGCGCAGGAACATGGCGTGAAGACGCTGGAAGTCGAAGTTCAGGGCCCCGGCTCGGGCCGCGAATCGGCCTTGCGCGCATTGGCTGCGGTCGGCTTCAACATCACGGCAATCCGCGATGTGACCCCGATTGCACATAACGGCTGCCGCCCGCCCAAGCGTCGCCGCGTCTGATCCTGGATTATCAATACCCTGCCCGCGCCAAGAGGCGCGGGCAGGACTTTTCGCATTTCACCTCGGGCGTTTCCGACCTTGGTCATGGGCCGGGAACAAGTATGGAGGCAAATCCATGATCCACAAGAATTGGGCCGAGCTCATCAAGCCGACACAGCTGGTCGTCAAGCCGGGCGCAGACGCGACCCGGACCGCGACGCTGGTCGCCGAGCCGCTGGAGCGGGGCTTTGGCCTGACGCTTGGCAACGCGCTGCGCCGGGTGCTTCTGTCGTCGCTGCAGGGCGGCGCGATCACTTCGGTTCAGATCGATAACGTCCTGCACGAATTCAGCAGCGTTGCCGGGGTCCGCGAGGACGTCACCGATATCGTGCTGAACCTCAAGGGCGTCACGCTGAAGATGGATGTCGAAGGCCCCAAAAGGCTGACGCTTGCGGCGAAGGGTCCGGGCGAGGTCAAGGCCAGCGCCATTCAGGAAACCGCCGGTATCACGGTTCTGAACCGCGATCATGTCATCTGCCATCTGGATGACGGCGCCGATCTGAACATGGAACTGACCGTCGCGACCGGCAAAGGCTATGTCGCCGCGGACAAGAACCGTCCCGAAGATGCCCCGATCGGTCTGATCCCGATCGATGCGATCTTCTCGCCGGTGAAGCGTGTCAGCTATGAGGTCACGCCGACCCGCGAAGGGCAGGTGCTGGACTATGACAAGCTGACAATGAAGATCGAGACGGACGGATCGTTGACCCCGGAAGACGCCGTGGCCTACGCCGCGCGCATCGTTCAGGACCAGCTTTCCGTGTTCGTGAACTTCGACGAGCCGGAATCGGCCAGCCGCCAGGACAGCGACGACGGGCTGGAATTCGATCCGCGCCTGTTGAAGAAGGTCGATGAGCTGGAGCTGTCGGTCCGTTCGGCGAACTGCCTGAAGAACGACAACATCGTCTATATCGGCGATCTGATCCAGAAGACCGAAGCCGAGATGCTGCGCACCCCGAACTTCGGCCGCAAATCCTTGAACGAGATCAAGGAAGTGCTGTCGGGCATGGGCCTGCACCTGGGCATGGACGTGGTCGATTGGCCGCCGGAGAACATCGAGGATCTGGCCAAGCGTTTCGACGACCAGTTCTGAGAAATGGACGGGGGGCGACCCCCGTCCCATTCGGGCGCAAGCCCCAAGGAGAGTGGCCCGCACGCATGGGCTGCCGGACAAAGCAAAACACGCACTAGGAGATTATCATGCGTCACGCCCGCGGCTATCGCCGCCTCAACCGTACCCACGAGCACCGCAAGGCGCTGTTTGCCAACATGGCCGGCTCGCTGATCGAGCACGAGCAGATCAAGACGACGCTGCCCAAGGCCAAGGAACTTCGTCCGATCGTGGAAAAGCTGATCACGCTTGCCAAGCGTGGCGATCTGCACGCCCGCCGTCAGGCCGCGTCGCAGTTGAAGCAGGACCAGCACGTCGCCAAGCTGTTCGACGAGCTGGGCGCCCGCTACAAGGACCGCCAGGGCGGATATGTCCGCGTTCTGAAAGCCGGCTTCCGCTATGGCGACATGGCCCCCATGGCGATCATCGAACTGGTGGACCGCGATCCGTCGGCCAAGGGCGCAGCGGATCGGGCGCGCACCGAAGCTGAAGTCGCCGAGGATTGATACTGGCCTGGCGCCCATGAAGGGCGCGGCCCATACGAATCAGATGCCCTGCTGCTGTTGAAGTGGCGGGGCGTTTTTGTTGGATGCGCCAGAATCCATGGGGTGGCCGGGTCGATATAGCAGGTGCTTCAGTGCCACAGCGACGTCACGACACTCGGCAAGATCCAGCGCCCCGCAATGTTGCAGATCAAGCAATTGCTGGCGCAAATCGTCCGGCAAGGTTATCATCGGATCTGGCCGGGCCACGATATAATCCTGCTATCATTAACGGACTAGCAACTATATTGCTCCAACACTACTTTGTACGTTGACGGTAACGAACTCAATTTGTCTAAAAAGTCATGTCCTCACGCGCTGACATAAACGCCGGATTGCGGAAACTGGGCAAATTTGCCCCGTCAGGCTATTTTGTTGGCCTGCACATCCGCTTTGCCGCGCCATTGATGCAATTTCAAACCTATCCTCAGGAATGGGCCGATTTCTATTCCCAGAACGGCTATGCGCTTCGTGACCCCACGATCGCATGGGGGTTTTCGACGACGGGCGCCTGCCGCTGGTCGAATCTGCCGATTCCCGATCCGTTCAACATCCTCAAGGATGCCGCCGATCACGGCCTGATTTTCGGGCTGACGGTCTCTCACGGACCGATCAGCTCTCGCACCATCGCAAGCTTTGCGCGCGACGACCGCGAGTTCAAGGATGACGAGATTGCAGATATCTCGACAACGGTACGACGGCTTCACGATATAACGGAGCCGCCGGCGAGCCTGACAAAGGCTCAGAAAGAAGCCCTTCGTTGCATCGCGGAGGGCGATCGTCACGCAGCAGCGGCTGCCAAACTTGGCATTACCGAAAGCGCGTTCAAGGCTCGACTGATCTCGGTTCGTGAAAGACTGAAGGCCAGAACGACTGCCGAGGCGCTGCAGAGGGCCAAGGAATACCGTCTGTTGTAGGCGTTCGCCCAGGGGAACCGTGAGGCGGTGAGGGGTCCCCTCACACCCCAGGAGTACGTAATAATGCAGACGACCACCCTTTCATTCTCGAACCTCCACAACCACGGAGAGCTGTTCGCCAACCTGTTCCGTGCGCGCAAGCAAAGCTTCATCGTCCAGAAGAACTGGGACCTTCCCGAAGCGGACGACATGGAGTTCGACCAGTATGACACGCCGCAAAGCCGCTGGATCGCGATCCACGACAAGGGCGCCGTCATGGCCGGGATCCGGCTGACGCCCACCACGGCGCGCTGCGGCATCTACAGCTACATGATTCGCGACGCCCAGAAAGGCATCCTTGGCGGGTCGATCCCACAGGACCTGCTGTATGGCGATGCCCCGGTCGAGGAACAGACCTGGGAATGTTCGCGCGTGTTCGTCAGCCATTCGATTCCTCAGATGTATCGCCGCAAGGTTCACTTCAAGATGGTCGAAGCGATGACCGGCTCTGCCCGTGAACTGGGCGCGACCAAGCTGATCGCGCTGACCGGTGCGAACTGGCCGCGCTGGTATGGGCGTTGCGGACTGGATGCGCATGCGATCGGCCGCGAGATGTGGATCGACGACGGCAGTTTTCAGTGCGTGTCGATCGATTTGTCGGGCAAGATGCACTGATCTTTCAGGGTGCTGGAAGGGGGCTGGTTCGCCCCCTTCGCCAGGCCTAGTATTGCCACGTCATGGCAGATCTATTCGAAACAAGCCCAAACCCCGAGTCTCGTGCCGCGGCGTCGCCGAGGCCATTGGCAGATCGCATTCGTCCGATGCGCATGACGGATGTGATAGGTCAGGAAAATATCCTTGGGCCCGAAGGCCCGTTGGGGTCGATGCTGGCGGCGGGCAGCCTGTCCTCTCTGATCCTCTGGGGTCCGCCCGGCGTCGGCAAGACCACCATCGCCCGTCTGCTGGCCGACGAGACCGATCTTGCCTTCGTCCAGATCAGCGCGATCTTTACGGGCGTCCCCGAGTTGCGGAAGGTGTTCGATGCCGCGAAGCTGCGCCGTCAGCAAGGTCGCGGCACATTGCTGTTCGTCGATGAAATCCATCGTTTCAACAAGGCGCAGCAGGACAGTTTCCTGCCGCACATGGAAGACGGTACGATCCTTCTGGTCGGCGCCACGACCGAGAACCCGTCATTCGAACTGAACGCCGCGCTGATGTCGCGGGCGCAGGTGATCGTTCTGCAGAGGCTGAGCCTTGCGGATCTGGAACGCCTCGCGCAGCGCGCCGAGAAAGAGCTTGGCCGCAAACTGCCGCTGACCGCACACGCACGCGAAGCTCTGCTAGAGATGGCGGATGGCGATGGTCGCGCGGCGCTGAACCTGATCGAACAGGTTGCGGCGTGGAAGACGGAAGCACCTGTCGATCAACAGGCGATGGCGCAGCGGTTGATGCGACGAGCCGCGAAATACGACAAGTCCGGCGATGAACATTATAACCTGATTTCGGCCCTGCATAAATCCGTGCGAGGCAGTGATCCCGACGCCGCCCTGTACTGGTTCGGCAGAATGCTGGAGGGGGGCGAGGACCCACGTTACCTTGCCCGACGCATCACCAGGATGGCCGTCGAGGATATCGGCCTGGCCGATCCCGCCGCCGCCCGGCACTGTCTTGACGCCTGGTCGTTGTATGAACGGCTTGGCAGTCCCGAGGGTGAACTGGCGCTGGCACAGGCGTTGATCTATCTTGCGCTCGCTCCGAAATCGAACGCGGGCTATGTCGCATACAAGGGGGCACGGGCCGAGGCCCGGCGCACCGGCAGCCTGATGCCCCCAGCCCATATCCTGAACGCACCGACACGGATGATGAGGGACCAGGGCTACGGTTCGGGCTATGCCTATGATCACGACGCCGACGACGGGTTCAGCGGCCAGAACTATTTTCCCGACGGTATGAAAAGGCCCGTTCTCTATACTCCGGTCGAACGCGGCTTCGAGCGAGAGCTGAAGAAGCGGCTGGACTGGTTCGTGGGCCTGAGGAAAAAGCGCGGCGGTTGACTTTCGCCATCGTTCCGGCGCAGGAGCATGCCATGATGAATCCGTTCTTTCAGGTCGCTATCGGCGGCGCAATGGGTGCCACGGCGCGCTATGCTGTCTATCGTGCCATTGCGTGGCACGGGCCCGGTTTTCCTGTCGCCACAGGCGTGGTCAACGTTGTGGGCAGCTTTGCCATGGGCTTGCTTGCGGCGTTCATGGCCTATCGCTGGAACAACCATTTCGCGCCGTTGCTGCTGACCGGCTTGCTGGGAGGGTTCACGACGTTTTCGGCCTTCTCGCTGGATGCGCTGACCCTGTGGGAGCGCGGCCAGCATGTCGGTGCCGCGGTCTATATCATCGCCTCGGTGCTGCTATCGATTGCCGCCGTGGTGGCGGGCATGGTGCTTGGTCGCGGGCTATGGGCATGAGCGGAGTTCAAACCATGATCGTTGGCGCGGACGAGGGCGATCAGCGGCTGGATCGCTGGCTGAAGAAGCGGTTTCCGCAACTGACCCAGGGCGCTGTCGAAAAGATGTGCCGCACCGGCCAGTTGCGCATCGATGGGGGGCGCGTGAAGGCGAATGTCCGGATCGAGGCCGGGCAAGAGGTGCGCGTTCCGCCGGTGCCCTCTGCCGCGGCAACGCCCAAACCTGCGGCGGAACGAATCCCCGACGCAGATCGCGATGTGATCCAGCAGGCGGTGCTGTGGAAGGATCAGCATATCATCGCCCTGAACAAGCCGCCGGGACTGCCAAGTCAGGGTGGCAGCGGCCAGGGTAACCGCCATGTCGACGGGCTGACCGATGCGCTGCTGTTCGGCTACAAGGATCGTCCGAAACTGGTGCACCGCCTGGACAAGGATACCTCGGGCCTGCTGTTGCTGGCGCGCACCGACCGCATCGCCCGCGCCCTGTCCGAGGCTTTCCGGTCGCGCACGACCCGAAAGATCTACTGGGCGGCCGTTGCCGGCGTGCCATCGCCGCGCATGGGCACGATCCGCTATGGTCTGGTGAAGGCGCCCGGCCACGGACGGTCCGGAGAGGGTGAGAAGATGGTCGCCGTTCACCCCCGCGACATCGCCGCGACCGAGGGCGCGAAGCGCGCGACGACCGATTACGCCGTTCTGGATGCGCTGGGAACGCGTGCCAGCTGGTGCGCGCTGGTGCCGATCACGGGTCGCACCCATCAGCTGCGCGCACATATGGCGGAACTGGGTCACCCGATCGTCGGGGACGGAAAATACGGCGGTTCGGGTCAGGAAAACCTGGGCGACGGATGGGGAGCGCAGCTGGGGGGAGAGATCAGCCGCAAGCTGCATCTTCACGCCCGCAGCCTGAGCTTCGATCATCCGATCAGCGGCAAGCGCATGACGCTGACGGCGCCGCTGCCCGACCATATGACGCGCACCTGGAAAACGCTTGGCTGGCACGAAAGCGACGTGCCTGATGATCCCTTCGCCGAGGACGCATGAAGCTGGTCGTCTTCGACGTCGATGGGACGCTGGTGGACAGTCAGCACCTGATCTGCGCCTCGATGGGTCGCGGCTTTGATCTTGTCGGGCTGGAAACACCCGATCGGCCGCGAATCCTGTCCTGCGTCGGGCTGTCGCTGGATCGTGCCGTGGCAGAGCTTGCGCCGGACGCTGACGATGCCGTGCAACGCCGTATCGCCGCCGGGTATCGCTCGGCCTTCAGTTTCGGACGGATCGTCGAGCAGCCGCCCTTGTATCCTGGCGCGCGGGACTGTCTGGACCTGCTGTCCGCGCGGGATGATCTGTTGCTGGCGGTCGCCACGGGAAAGTCACGGCGCGGCGTGAACAGCATGATCGAGGCTCATGGCCTGGCAGGGTTTTTCGTCAATCTGCAGACGGCCGACGACCATCCGTCGAAACCCGATCCCGCGATGCTGCGAGCCGCGATCTTCGAAACCGGCGGCGATGCGTCGTCATCGGTCATGATCGGCGATACCGGATACGACATGCAGATGGCGGGCGCGGCCGGTGTCGCGGGGTTTGGGGTCGCTTGGGGTTATCACGATGCTGCGATGCTGCGCGAGGCCGGTGCGGCGCTGGTTGCGCCTGATTTTCAGACACTGACCCGCGAAATCGAAAGGTGGGCAGGATGAGCGAATGGAAGGCAAGGCGCTTCTGGACGGGCGCCTCGGTGCGGCAGGTCACGGATCGCGGATGGGAGGTGACGCTGGACGAACGACCGGTCCGCACCCCCGGAAAGCTGGCTCTGGAATTGCCGACAATGCGGCTGGCGCAGGCGATCGCCGCGGAATGGGAGGCGCAGCGCGAGGTGATCGATCCCACGACGATGCCGCTGACCCGTGCGGCGAATTCCGCCATCGAGAAAGTCGCGGTGCAGTTCGATGGCGTGGTGTCGATGCTGGCGGATTACGGGGCGACCGACCTGCTGTCCTATCGCGCGGATCAGCCCGAGACGCTGATCCGGATGCAGGCCGAAGGCTGGGATCCGCTGATCGATTGGGCGGCGACGCAGCTGCATGCCCCTTTGCGGATCACTCATGGCGTGATCCCGGTGCCGCAGGATGCCGGAGCGCTGGCCCGCCTGCGGTCCCAGTTGAGCGGGCTTGACCCTTTCGGTCTGATGGCAATGCATGATCTTGTGACAGTGCCGGGCTCGCTGATAATCGGGCTGGCGGTGGCGCATGGCCGGATCAATGGCGAGGAAGCGCACCGGCTGTCGCGCATAGACGAGGCATTTCAGGCCAGCCAGTGGGGCGAAGACGAAGAAGCGATGCAGGCTGCCGAATCGCGCCGTCAGGCCATCCTGTCGGCTGAAAGGTTCTGGCACCTGTCGCGTGCGGATTGAGTTGATCACGAAAGCAAGGGTCGGCTTGACCTGACAGGCGGTATCGGCACAATACTGCCTATCGAAGATCGGCGGCGGCAGGCGGATTTCATCAACGAGAACGGCGTGTCAGCGGGTAGCGGCGAAAAGGGTTTGTCGGCTCGGAAGAAGGGGCAGTGATGATTGGAAGGGCAACACTCGGCGCGCTTGCGGCTACCGGGATGCTGGTGGCTCAGGCATCTGCCGATGTGCTGGCGGATATCAGGCAGCGCGGGGAACTGCATTGCGGTGTGAATGCCGGCCTGGCGGGCTTTGCCGCGCCTGATGCCAATGGCAACTGGACGGGGTTCGACGTGGCGTTCTGCCGCGCCGTCGCCGCCGCGGTTCTCAGGGATCCGTCCAAGGTCAAGTTTGTTCCGACCGATCTGGATACCCGCTTCAAGCTGCTGATGGATGGCGAGGTGGATCTGCTGGTTCGCAATTCCACCTGGACCTTCTCGCGGGATGCCGCACTGAAGCTGGAATTCGCGGGCGTCAATTACTACGACGGTCAGGGCTTCATGGTGCGCAAGGAATTGGGCGTCACATCGGTCAAGGAACTTGGCGAGGCGCCGATCTGCGTGCAGCGTGGTTCGACCAGCGCGCAGAATCTGGCCGATTATTTTGGCGCCAACGGCATGACGCTGAACACGGTCGAGGTCGAAGGCGATGCCGAGGGTGAGCGGCGTTATACCGCTGGCGACTGCGACGCCTATACGACGGACGCCTCGGGTCTGGCCGCGACGCGCGCCGCCTTCGCCGATCCCGAGAATCATATCGTTCTGCCCGAGATCATCTCGAAAGAGCCGCTTGGCCCGGTTGTCCGCCAACAGGACGGGCAATG
Organism: Paracoccus sp. R12_2; assembly: GCF_017744015.1. GTDB lineage: Bacteria > Pseudomonadota > Alphaproteobacteria > Rhodobacterales > Rhodobacteraceae > Paracoccus. Next base: position 36,549 of record NZ_JAGHRA010000007.1, on the reverse strand, counting down.
GGGCGACGTGGTGCGGTGGACATTGTTCGCGCTGATTGCGGCGGAAGAATACGGCGTCACCTCGAAGAATATCGAGGAACTGGTCAAGTCGTCGGCAACCCCCGAGATCCAGAGGCTTCTGGGCGTCAAGGATGATCTGGGCGCGATGATCGGGCTGGATGCGGAATGGGCCAAACGCGCCATTCAGGCCAGCGGAAACTATGGCGAGATCTTCGCGGCCAATATCGGAGAACAGACTCCGATCGGTCTGGCGCGTGGCCTGAATGCACAATGGACGCAGGGCGGGCTTATGTACGCGCCGCCTTTCCGTTGACAGCCGGTCCCGTGAAGTCGGCGGCTGACAAGGAACAATGACGACGCCCCGACGTCGGGGCGCCACGCGGGTCAGTTTCGTCCGTCAAGGCGCACGAAATCCATGACGCTGCCTTCGCCCGGACGCATCTCGGACCAGCTGTCGATCTGGAAATCCACGACCAATGTCGCCGCAGTCGGGTAACGGCGGAAATCCGGATCCAGGGGCGGGCGCGCCGGCAGCAGCGCGGCAAATTCCGAAATGCCCGGATTATGTCCGATCATCATCACGGTCGGGTGGCTGGCGGTTCGCAGGATCGTCAGCATCTTGTCGGGACTGGCGTGATACAATCCCGGTTCAATGCGCAGCAGTGGCCTGACCTCGACCGGGGCAGCCGCCACCATCGCCCAGGTTTCCTGCGTACGGCGCGCGGACGAGCACAGGACTTCCTCGGGCTCGTATCCACGGCTCGCCAGCCAGTCCCCCAGCGCAAGTGCGGATCTGCGGCCCCTGGCGTTCAAGGGCCGGTCATGATCTGCAAGCGTCGGATCGTCCCATGCCGATTTGGCGTGGCGGGTCAGGATCAGCCGTCGATGTCCAAGCGGTGTCATGGGGTAAACTGCCTCATATGCCATGCCAATTGTTCAGGCAGCCTGCCACAGGCGCTGCGGCGCGGGCAAGCGCCACCGACATCGCGCGAAGATACATGCGCTCGCGAAGTCGTACCCAGATCCGCAGCGTCTTGGCCGCGGGTGCGTGGCAGGTCGGTTTCCGGTACCGATCGTCGGTTTGAGCTATAGCCCGCCTTCGCCTTGCCGAAGGCCGCGCGGTGTCACGCGCGGTTCGGTCGAACGGATCAGGCTGCCCGCACCGTGTTCGGTGAAAAGTTCCAGAAGACAGGCATTGGGAACCCGGCCATCAAGGATGACGACGGCACGCACGCCATCCTCGATCGCCTTCAGCGCGGTCTCGGTCTTCGGGATCATGCCGCCGCCGATCCGGCCATCGGCGATCATCTCGCGGACCTGATCGGGGTGCAGTTGCGTCACCACCTCGCCGGTCTCGTCCTTGACCCCTGCGACATCGGTCAGCAGCAGCAGCCGGTCGGCCTTCAAGGCACCGGCGATCGCGCCGGCAGCGGTGTCGCCATTGACGTTGAAGGTTTCGTTGTCCTCCATGCCCGTGGCCACAGGTGCGCAGACCGGGATCATGCCTGCGGTGTACAGATCGCGGATGATCTGGATGTTCATTTCCACGGGACGGCCCACGAAGCCCAACTCTGGGTCATCGGCCTCGCAGACCATCATGTCGTCATCCTTGCCGCTGATACCCACGGCGCGACCGCCCGCGTCGTTGATCGCCTGCACGATGCGTTTGTTCACCAGACCGGACAGCACCATCTCGACCACTTCGACGGTTTCCTTGGTGGTCACGCGCTTGCCCCGCACGAAGCGGCTTTCGATTCCCAGCTTGGCCAGCAGGTCGTTGATCATGGGGCCACCGCCATGACAGACGATCGGATTCATGCCGACCTGCTTCATCAGGACGATATCGCGGGCGAATTCGGCCATCGCCTCGTCGTCGCCCATCGCATTGCCGCCGAACTTGACCACGACGACTGCGTTGGAATAGCGCTGCAGATAGGGCAGGGCCTCTGACAATGTGCGCGCGGTGGCGATCCAGTCCCGGTTCATCTTCTGTTTTTTCATCCCTAAAGGCCCTTGTGCGACAGGGCGGACCCTAGGACGGCGCGCGCGGTCAGTCCAGACCGGCGATGATCGCCCGCAATATCGCGATGCCTTCGCCCTTTTCCGACGATGTGGCGACCAGTTGCGGGAAGGCGGCAGGATGTTTCTGCAGTTCGGCCTCGACCTGCGCCAGAACCGGCTTTATCGCGTTCGGGCCCAGCTTGTCGGCCTTGGTCAGAACGACCTGAAACGGCACGGCGGATCTGTCCAGAAGGGTCATGATTTCGTGGTCGACCGGTTTTACGCCATGCCTGGCGTCGATCAGGCAAAAGGCCCGGCGCAGCGTCGGGCGGCCCGCCAGGTAGGATTTCAGCAACGCCTGCCATTTGGCGACGACGGCGACCGGTGCCTTGGCGAAGCCATAGCCCGGAAGATCGACCAGATAGCCGTGATCGCCAAGCGTGAAATAGTTGATCTCTTGCGTTCGGCCGGGTGTGTTCGAGGCACGGGCCAAGCCCTTGCGACCGGTCAGCGCATTGATCAGGCTGGATTTGCCGACATTGCTGCGACCGGCAAAGCAGACCTCTGGCCGATCTGCGGCCGGCAGGCCGTCCATCGCGACCACGCCCTTGACGAAATCGACCGGGCCGGCGAACAGCAGGCGGGCGGCCTCGGCCTGATCGGCGTCGGGTTCGGGGGCACAGGGGAAGGCGACTTTCATGCGGCGATCCTATCCCCGATGGCGATGTCCCCGCCGGTGACAACTTCGGCGAAAATGCCGAACTCGGTGTGCCCATACAGGCGTTCCAGCGTTGCGACCATATCCAGATCGCGCTGGCCGGTGCCGGTGTCCGCGCTGGTCGCATCGCATCGGCCAATATGATCGGTCACGCGCAACTCGACATTGCCGATGGTCAGAATCTGTCCGATCAGGTCGCGTTCCGCAAAGGGCTGCCACCCGTCGATCCACAGATTGCCACGCCAGCGATGGATCCCCAGCGTGTGACCAATTTCCTGTTCCAGATGCGCGAGGCTGGTCATCGACAGGATCGAGATCCAGGGCCATTTGTTGTCGGTCCAGATCGCCGCGCCCCTGACCAGCCGCGATGCGACCCCGGCCTCGCCGGGCCATAGAGGCCGCAGCCAGTCCAGCAGTCTTTCCTGCTCGGTCTCGGGATCGAAGATCAGGCCGGGCTGCGCGGGATGCGTCAGCGCGATGCGGTTATCCTGCCAGCCGCCACTGATCGCCTGGACCAGAGGCGAGACGACGCCGCGCACAAAGCAGGACTTGGGCAGCCAGCGATCAGGCTGGCCAGCCGTTTCGCTGGCGCGCGCATTGCGTTCGCCCCGTTCGGTGACGACCGCGAATTCGCGGTCGCCGGGCAGGCGGCGTGCGGCGGTCAACGTGACCTTGTCCAGCCCCTCGCCGCCGATCGACTTGATCGGATGGCGGCGGATATGGGCCAGACGTCCTGTCACTTGCCTTTGCCCTTGCCGTCGACCTTGTCATCCGGCTGGCCGTTCTTGGCCGCGTTCACCCGCGGTCGCTTCGGCATCGCGGCCTTGATGTTTCCGAACAGGTCTGGACGGTGGCCGTGCATCGACATGATCGAATACTGCTGGATGATGGTGATGGTGTTGTTGGTGATCCAGTACAGCACCAGCCCCGAGGCAAATCCGCCCAGCATGAACATGAACACCCACGGCATCCACGCAAAGATCATTTTCTGTGCGGGGTCGGTGGGGGTCGGGTTCAGCCGTTGCTGCATCCACATGCTGATCCCCAGCGCGATCGCCAGAACCGGCAGCGACAGCGAGTGCAGCAGCGTTCCCTGGGCAGGCGGCGAGAAGGGCAGCAACCCGAACAGGTTCAGCAGGCTTGAGGGATCGGGCGCGGCAAGGTCGCGAATCCAGCCGATCCACGGCGCGTGCCGCAGTTCGATCGTGACGAAGATCACCTTGTAGAGCGCAAAGAAGATCGGGATCTGCAGCAGCACCGGAAGGCAGCCCGCGGCCGGGTTCACCTTCTGGGTCTTGTACAGTTCCATGACCTCTTTCTGATACTTCATCCGGTCGTCGCCGGTGCGTTCCTTGATGGCCTCCATCTCGGGCTGCAGTTCCTTCATCTTCGCCATCGAGATGTAGGATTTGCGCGCCAGCGGGAAGACCAGCAGCTTCAGGATGAAGGTCAGGGCGATGATCGACCAGCCCATGTTGCCGATATGCGCGTTCAGCCAGTGCAGCAGGCTGAAGATCGGTTTCGTCAGGAAATAGAACCAGCCCCAGTCGATCGAATCGACGAAGCGCTGGATGCCGGGATCTTCTTCGTAACCGCGAATGATCTCGGTCACCTTTGCGCCGGCAAAGAGATAGCCGGTCGCGCTGGCCTGCGCGCCGGGCTGAACCGTCTGCAGCGGATAGCGGGCCTCGGTCTGATAGATATCCGCGTTCTCGGCGTACTTGACGACGGCGGTGAATGCCTGGCCCGGTGCCGGTGCCAGCGTGGTCATCCAGTACTTGTCGGTAAAGCCGATCCAGCCGTTCTCGTTCACGTCGATCACCTCGGCGCGGCCTTCGCGAGCCACCGGATCAAGATCGACAATATTTTTGTATTTCAGCTCCATCAGTTCGCCGTCATGCATGCCGACCGCGCCTTCGTGCAGAACGAAGAAGTTCTGCGTGTCGGGTCGTCCGTGACGCGCGATGATGCCGTAGGGCGCAGCGCTGAAGCTGCTGTCGCTGTTATTCTGAACGCTCTGATTGACGGTAAAGAGATAGTTGTCGTCAAGTTCGAAGACGCGACGGAAGATCTGGCCCGCGCCGTTGTCCCATACCAGCGTGACGGGCCGGCCGGGTGCCAGCGTATCGCCGGATTCCACGCGCCAGATCGTTGCCGGGCCGGGGACCTGCGCGGGATCCACGCCGGGACCGGGGGTCCAGCCGTAGACCGCGTAGTAGGGTTTGGTGCCAGCGGCGTCGATCGACGGGTCCGCCGTTGCGGATGAGGGGGCAAGCAGCCGGACATCCGGGGAATCTTCGGCCAGCGTCTCTTGGTATTTCGTCAGTTGCAGGTCGTCGATCCGTCCCCCCGCCAAAGAGATCGAACCGCTCAGCGAGGGGGTCTCGATCTCGATGCGTCCGGCGCGTGCCTCGGCCTCGGTGGCGTCGGCGCTGCCCAGATCGGCGGTGGTCGTCGCGTCCGGCGCGTTCGCGGAAGGCGGCGCCGCAGTACCGTCATTGACACCCTGTTCTGCCACGGCAGGTTTGCGTTGCTGTTCCGCTGGTGGTTCCGGTGCGAAGACGGTGTACCAGATCAGGATCACCAGAAACGACAATACCGTCGCCAGGATCAGATTGCGGTTGTTGTCTTGCATCGGGTCACCACTGTCATCGCGTCAGTCGCGCCGGTTCAACAGAAGGGGGGCTGAAAGGTCAAGCGCATTTGCCCGCGTGCGACGGTGCCGGGTAAGAAATTCACCCGATTGGCAGGCCGCGCGTGTGGTTTTGCAGGCAGGAAGGGATGGCCGAGGTCGCGTTGCGCAGCTTGACGCCCGCGATCTCAGCCTGCGTCTCGCCGCGGAAGCCCCGGCATGTTCCTGGAATTCGCGGCGTGCTGCGACAGGAATTCGAACGTATCTTCCAATGGCATGGGGCGCGCGATCGCATAGCCCTGCACCTCATCGCATCCCATCTGCGCCAGGAACCCGTGTTCGTCTCGGGTTTCCACACCCTCGGCCAAGGCCGCGATGCCCAGCCTTTCGGCCAGTGCCAGGATCGCTAGGATCATGCGCTGCTGACCGGCATCGATGTCGCATCCCATCACGAAGCTGCGGTCGATCTTGATCCGGTGGATGCCGAATTGCCGGATCGCGTCAAGGCTGGCATATCCGGTCCCGAAATCGTCCAGATCCAACCGGCAACCCGCACGCGTCAACAGGGACAGGTTTTCCCGGGCTTCGTTGCTGCTGGTGACGGGCGCGACGTTTTCCAGCACTTCCAGAACCAGCCGGTCGGCACCGATGTCCTGCCGGTCCAGTTCCCACAGCAATGCCGTGGCAAATCCGGGGTCCGACAATTCGCTGTTGGATATGTTGATCGAGACGGTCGGCACATGCCAGCCCTGCTGGTCCCAGTGCTTCAGGGCCAAGATCGCCTGACGCATCATGCACAGGGTCAGGGCCCGATGATCCTCATCGCTCATCCGCGGCATGAAGGCCGAAGGCGGCAGAAGGCCGCGGGCAGGATGGTTCCAGCGTGCCAGTGCCTCGAACCCGGTTACACGGCCGGAATTGCAGCATAGCTGGGGCTGGAAATGTGCCACGATCTGTCCGTCAGCCGCGGCTTCGGCGACCGTCGCGGGCAGGTCGCCGCCGTCAAGGTCGGGGTCATGCGCAAAGAGCGTGATCTGCCCCAGGCGTGATGGATCGCCGTCGTCCAGACGGCAGCGGGCGTTGCGAACCAGATCTTCCAAGTCGGGTTGGTCGGCGCCTTCCGCGTGGACCAGCACGCCGGTCAGGACGGGCAGAACCGATATTCCCGAGATCGGAAGATGTTTCTGGGCCTGCGCCTGAAGCCGCAGGGCGATGCGCTTTGCCTCATCTTCGTGACGGTTCGTCAACACCACGGCAAACATGCCGCGTTCTGGCATCTGCACAGGATCATCAGGGCGGATGGCGCGGCTGAGGCGCACCGTCAGGCCGACCAGCAGATGGTTGAATCCGGCCTTTCCAAGATGAGCCGAAAGCAGGTCACGATTTTCCAACCGCAGCAAAAGCAGGCTGCGCGCATGGGGTGTCGATCGTCCATTCAGGCGTTGCCGCAGCCCACGCAGGAACCGGTATCCGGAAGTGATTGCCCTTGCCAACATCGCGGCCCTTTCACGGAAGCGTCGCGACCATGACTAGCCCAGAATACTTTTTGTTCCGTTAATGTTCCTGTCGTCCGACTTGATAATCAACCAGAGCCTGAGGAATCCGGGAACAGCGAGGCGAAATCGAACAGTTTCGGGTCCAGCAGATGCGAGGGGCGGGTATTCATCAGCGCGCGGAACATCACCTGTCGGCGCCCCGGGCTGCGCGCCTCCCATTCATCCAGCAATTTCTTGACCTGAACGCGCTGCAGCCCTTCCTGGCTGCCGCATAGATCGCAGGGAATGATGGGATAGTTCATCGCCCGTGCGAACCGATCGCAGTCGTCTTCGGCGACATAGGCCAATGGACGCAACACATTCAGATCGCCTTCCTCGTTCAAAAGCTTCGGCGGCATCGCAGCCAGCCTGCCACCGTGGAACAGGTTCATGAAAAACGTTTCCAGAATATCGTCACGATGATGGCCCAGCACCACGGCCGAGCAGCCTTCCTCCCGGGCGATTCGATACAGGTTGCCGCGCCTCAGTCGCGAGCATAGCGCGCAAAAGGTTCGTCCCTGCGGGATCTTGTCGGTGACGATGGAGTAGGTGTCCTGATACTCGATCCGGTGGTCCACGCCGCGCGCGGTCAGGAACTCCGGCAGGACCGTCGCGGGAAACCCCGGCTGGCCCTGATCCAGGTTGCAGGCAAGAAGATCGACGGGCAGCAGGCCACGCCATTTCAGTTCGTGAAGCACCGCCAGAAGGGTATAGCTGTCCTTGCCGCCCGACAGGCAGACCAGCCAGCGATCACCGGGCCGGAGCATGCCGAAATCCTCGATTGCGGCGCGGGTCTCGCGGACCAGCCGCTTGCGCAGTTTGCGAAATTCGGTCGATGACGGGGCGCCTGCGAACAGGGCATGAATGTCGGTGTCGTCGCTGTCATCCAGCATCGGAATGCCTTTCGTGATCGGGGTCGGCGCCGGGCACCGGATCATAGCCCTGACCGCCCCAGGGGTGGCAGCGGAAGATGCGCCGCAGCGCCAGCCAGCCGCCACGGATCGCGCCGTGACGTTGCAGTGCCTCCAGCGCATAGGCGGAACAGGTCGGCTGGAACCGGCAGCCATGTCCGACCCAGGGAGAGGCGACCAGACGGTAGGCGCGCACCGGCAGTGCAAGCATCCGTGCCAGCGGGCTCATGAGTGAATCTTGCGCAGTGCGCGCGACAGATCGTCGCGCATCGCGGTGAAGTCGCGGCTGACGGTGACCCCGGGCCGCCCAATCAGCACATAGTCCCAACCACGCATTCCCGCGTCTGGCAGGCAAAGCCTTGCTATTTCCCGCAAGCGACGCTTGGCGCGGTTGCGAAGAACAGCGTTGCCGACCTTCTTTGAACAGGTAAAGCCGACCCGCGCCGGACCGTCATCAGCGCGTCGCCGCGCCTGCAACAGAAAGCCGGGCGTCCCCTGCCGACGTGCCTTGGCCGCAGCCAGAAACTCGGCACGCTTCCTGAGCACAGGGGGCATTCCATTCGGTCTGCCAGACATGCGAAATGCCGCCATGCCGTCATCCCGTGGCTGAGCTTCAGCGCCTGGATGGGGCATGGGCGGCATGATCACAGCCTTTCGACGGCGGACGATGCCGCCGGTCGTGCTTAGGCCGACAGGCGCTTGCGGCCCTTGGCGCGACGGGCGTTCAGCACGCGACGGCCGCCCTTGGTGGCCATGCGGGCACGAAAGCCGTGACGGCGCGCACGAACGAGGTTCGAGGGTTGGAAAGTGCGCTTCATGGTCAGGTCTCCGGGTCGATGCTTGCGGGTGGCGGCTGGTGCGGCAGGACAAAACGTCACAGCCCCGCACGCGAACGCGCCGGTTGTTCGAAGCCCGCTGGATAGTGCAAGCTGGGGGTGGCGTCAACCGGCATCACCTGTCTTTATGGCGTCGAAATATATCGGTCGCGCTGGTGGAACCCTGCAGCGATCACATTCGTTTGATGTGCAATTGCCGCCTTGCCCGGCAAAAGCGGGTGTTAAAAGGCCACGACCCGGACAAGATGCGACTGAACACGATCTCTGGCCGATTCGCAGCACTGACGATGATTTTCGTCGTGCTTGCAGAAGTCTTCATCCTGCTGCCCGCGCTGGCCAGCTTTCGGCTGGACTATCTCGAATCGCGACTGGAGCGTGCACAGATCGCCAGCCTCGCGCTGTTGGCGACCACTGATGAGACGCTGGCCGCCGATCTGGAATCAGAGCTTTTGCAGAATGCCGGCGTCTTCAACGTCGTCCTGCGGCGTGACGACGTGCGTCAGCTTGTCCTGGCCTCGACCATTCCCGGCCCTGTCAGCGACACCTATGATCTGCGCGACGAGACCGTCTTGCAGACGGTGGATGACGCGCTTGCGACGCTTGGCGACAATACCGACAGGGTGATCCGCGTGATCGGCGCCCCCGTCAATCAGGCGGGCCAGTTGATCGAGATCACCATGCCCACTGCGCCGCTACGTGCGGCGATGGTCGAATATGGCGTGCGGCTTCTGGCGCTGTCGGCGGCATTCTCGATCCTGACTGCGGTGCTGCTGAACCTTGCGGCCCAGCGGCTGATTCTGGTCCCTATTCGAAGGGTGATCAGCAACCTGTCCGCCTATGCCGGTGCGCCCGAGGATCCACGTCACATCATCCGTCCCGATGCCAGGCTGGCCGAGCTGCGCGAGGCCGAGACCGCGCTTGAGGCCATGCAGAAGACCGTGACATCTTCGCTGAAGCAGAAGGAACGGATGGCGCTGTTGGGGCAGGCCGTCGCCAAGATCAGTCACGATCTGCGCAATATCCTGACTACCGCACAGATCTTCGCCGACAGGCTGGAAGACAGCGCCGATCCCAAGGTCAAGCGGGCCGCGCCAAAGCTGCTGAAATCCATCTCTCGGGCTGTGACCCTGTGCGAGACGACTTTGGCGTTCGGCAAGGCCGAAGAGCCCGCACCGACACTGTCGCGGTTCAACCTGTCGCAGCTTGTGTCTGAACTGGTCGAGGCCGAGACGCTGGCAGGGCAATCGGCCGGTCAGCCGCAGGTCGAATTTCTGACCGACATCCCGCCCAGTCTGATGATCCGCGCCGACAAGGATCAACTGTATCGCGTCCTGACCAATCTGGGCCGCAATGCGCGCCAGGCCATCGAGGGGACCGGCCAGCCCGGCACGGTCGAGATCGGGGCAGGCGAGACCGACAGCGACTGGTGGATCCGTGTGGGTGATACCGGGCCGGGCCTGCCCGACAAGGCGCGAGAGTTCCTGTTCAAGCCATTCACCGGCAGCGCGCGGAAGGGTGGCACCGGGCTTGGCCTGACGATCGCGGCAGACCTGATCCGCGGCCATGGCGGAAAGCTTGAACTGATGCGCAGCGATGCCGAAGGGACCGAGTTCATGATACACATGCCGCGGGACATGGCCTCGCCACCCGTGCCGCAGGGTGCGGGGGCAGGCTGATCAGCAAGCAACCGACAGATCAACTTTTTTGTCTGCTACCCCCTTGCATCCCCCAGACGGCGGCGATAGATCACCGCCCTACGACGGACCCGTAGCTCAGCTGGATAGAGCACCAGACTACGAATCTGGGGGTCGGGCGTTCGAATCGCTCCGGGTCCGCCATTTCTCCTATTATCGTCTGTCAGAGATATTCGGCTTTCCGTCAGATTTCTGACCCAACCTGACGTCTGGCGTCGTCGCCGACGTCTGGCATTTTGCGTCCTGGGCATCCCTTTTCCTTCCATCATTGGCGTAACCTGCAAGAACCGGCCCTTGGGCCGCGCTCTTGCAGGTCTGTCACGTGGCGAACGCGGAAGGGGGCGAGGCAAGTCTATTCGACCGGGGTGGTGCGGCCCGCAGGCGCAGCCGAGGACACGGCCCGGTCTAATCGGCTTGCCCGAGGGGGAAGGCAGCGTCTTCCCCCTGTCGTCCAAGGGCGTTTGGCTTGCCCAAATCCCCTTGGACCCGGAAAAGGCGCGGCCGGGCAATCTCCCTGCCCCCTATAAATGATCTGGGATCATGGTGCCGCAGGGGTAGACGTTCATGCAGCGAGCATCGAATGCCGGCTTTGAGCCCTTTTTCACCGATGCTGCGGGCTGCATGAATGGCAGCTAACGGATCGGTGTCCAAAGCTCTCCGGCGGTCATTCCGTGTGCGCTTTGCGGCTGTCGGACGGGGCCTGCGCACGGTCGAACATGCCGTAGTCCCGAATGACGCTGGCGATGCGAAGACGGTAGTTATCAAACACGCCTCCGCGCCCCTTCGCCTGTGCCCCCCGGTGGGCGCTTAGGTTGCGCCAACGTGCGATGGCTGCTTCATCTTCGAAGAATGATAGGGACAGGATTTTACGAGGATCGGTCAGGCTCTGGAACCGTTCAACCGAGATAAAGCCCTCGATCCTGTCCAGCATCGGACGCATTTCAGCGGCGATATCGAGGTATTCCTCCTTGCGCCCATCGACCGGTTCGACCTCGAAGATGACCGCAATCATGTTGTGGTTCCGGGGCCGTGGGGCGCGGACGCGAGTTTCAGGAATGTCCTGTCTTCGCGGAGCAGGAACTTCTCTTTCAGGGCAAACTCATAGTTCTCGCGCCCTAGCGGGTCCGCCGCCAATCGCAAGCGATACGTTTCATATTCGGCCAAGCTCGCGACATTGTAGATGCCATAGGCCAAGGTCGATGAGCCTTCGTGCGGGGCATAATAGCCGATAAGATCAGCCCCGCAGCGCGGGATCGCCTGTCCCCAGTTGCGGGAATACTCCTCAAACTGGGCTCTTTTAGTTGGGTCGATGTGGTAGCGGATGATACAGGTCAGCATTGTCGCCTCTTTCAAGATCGTCTTTCCGCCAGGCTAAACGATTGCATGGAGCAAATGCTTCGACTAGGGTCGAAGTATGAAAGCGGGTCCAGATATTGCTCACACCGCCGCCCTGATCGGCGACCCGGCTCGCGCCAACATGCTGACCGCACTGATGAGTGGTAAGGCCTTGACCGTGAGCGAGTTGGCGGAAGAGGCCGGTGTCACGATCCAGACGACCAGCTCGCACCTGTCGAAGCTTGAAGCAGGCGGGCTGTTACGCCCCCGTAAGCAGGGTCGGCACAAGTATTTCTCCCTCGCCAGTGATGACGTTGCGCACGTTCTCGAAGGACTGATGGGTTTCGCGGCCGGAGCCGGACATTTGCGAAAACGCAATGGTCCAAAGGACGCCGAACTACGCGAGGCGCGGGTCTGCTACAACCACTTGGCAGGGGACATGGGCACGCAGATGTTCGACAGCCTGATGGCACAGGGGCATATCGTCCTTGAGGACGAAGGCCTGAAACTGACCGACTCGGGCGCAGCGTTCGCGGCAGGTTTCGAGATCGACCTTTGCGCTTTGCAAAAGGCGCGCGCGCCCCTTTGCCGCGAATGCCTAGACTGGAGCGAGCGCAGATCGCACCTTGCAGGAAGCCTTGGGAGGGCGTTGCTGACGCGCTTCGAGGAGCTGGCTTGGGCAAAGCGGGATCAGAAAACCCGTGTCGTATCGTTCTCGCACACTGGGGCCAAAGCCTTTCATCGGATGTTTCCAAAAGACCTCGCGTGATGAAACCGGACGTTGGCGTTCGCGCAGCGAATGCCCGCTTCGTCCCGCAAAGCAGCGCGTAAAAACTCACAGAACCCCATTCCGTGTGAACTGCCGGCCTGCCTGACGCAGGCCGTGGCATTTGTCCGGTGGATGTTCCTGCGCAGCAGGTTCTGCCTGTGGCAGCTTCAGTGCAGTCAGGTTTCAGACGGGTAGGGCCTAAGCCACCCAATCCTTCGGGATGCGCGGCATGGCGGCGACAAGGCGGCGGGTATAGGGGGCGCTGGGGGCGTCGATGACCTGTTCGGCGGCGCCGTCCTCGACGATGCGGCCTTTCTGCATCACCAGCACGCGATCGGTGATGCCGCGCACCACCGACAGATCATGGCTGATGAACAGATAGGACAGGCCGTGGCTGCGGCGCAGACCGGCCAGCAGGTCCAGCACCTGCGCCCTGACGCGGACATCCAGCGCGCTGACCGCCTCGTCCAGCACGATCAGGTCGGGGCGGATGATCAGGGCGCGGGCGATGGCGATGCGCTGACGCTGCCCCCCCGAGAATTCGTGGATATGCCTGTCGGCGTCATCGGGGTGCAGCCCGACCTCGGACAGGGCCGCGCCGACGCGGTCGCGCCAGTCGGCCGGACGGTCGGTCAGGTGGAACGGTTCGGCCACCAGGCGGGCGACGCGCCAGCGGGGATCGAAGCTGCCGAACGGGTCCTGAAACACCACCTGCATGCGCGCGCGCAGATCGCGCGGCATCCGCCGCCCTGCCATCACCTGTCGCCCGTCCAGCGCGATCGTGCCGCCCTGCAACGGATCAAGGCCAAGGATCGCGCGGGTCAGCGTCGATTTCCCGCAGCCGGATTCGCCGACCAGTCCGACGCTTTCGCCGCGACCGATGGACAGGCTGACCCCATCGACGGCGCGCAGCCTGTCGCCGCCGGGCAGGCGGTATTCACGCACCGCGTCGCGGATCTGCAGCAGCGGGCTGCCGGTTGCGGGCGCATGGCGCGACGGGGCGTGGCGCGAGGCCGCGAAAAGCTGGCGCGTATAGGGGTGCGACCGGGTGCGGAACAGCGTCTCGGTCGGTCCTTCCTCGACGATCTTGCCCGATTTCATCACCGCCACGCGGTCGGCCAGACCGGCGACCACGGCAAGATCATGGGTGATCAGCAACAGCGCCATGCCTTCGTCGCGGACCAGCCCGGCCAGCAGGTCAAGGATCTGCGCCTGCGTGGTCACGTCCAACGCGGTCGTGGGTTCGTCCGCGATCAGCAGGTCGGGGCGTTCGGCGATGGCCAGCGCGATGGCCACCCGCTGACGCTGGCCGCCCGACAATTCATGCGGATAGAGGGTCAGCGGAAAGCGCGGATCGGGCAGGCCGACGCGGTCCAGCCTTTCGCGGACACGGGCCAGCGCCGCCGCGCGGTCCATGCCGTGGTGGATGCGCAGCACCTCTGCCACCTGATTGCCGATGGTCATCAGCGGGTTCAGCGCGGTCATCGGTTCCTGAAAGATCATGCCGATCCGCCTGCCGCGGATCTTGCACAGCGCCGGTTCGGGCATGGTCAGCAGGTTCTGCCCGTCCAGCACCACCTGGCCGACGGCGCGCGCCCGGTGCGGCAGAAGGCCCATGATCGCCAGCGCCGTCATCGACTTGCCCGATCCGCTTTCGCCGACCAGCCCGGTGATGGTGCCGGGCATGAGGTGCAGATCGACATCGCGCAACACCTGCGTGTCGCGGATAGAGACCGACAGATCGCGCAGATCGATCACCGCACCACCTTCAGCCGCGGGTCCAGCGCATCGCGCAGGCCGTCGCCCAGAAGGTTCAGTCCCAGCACCGTCAGCACGATGCACAGGCCGGGAATGATCGCGACATGCGGGGCCAGCGTGACCATGGTCTGCGCCTCGGCCAGCATCCGGCCCCAGCTTGGCGTGGGCGGCTGCGCGCCAAGCCCCACATAGGACAGGGCGGCCTCGGCCAGGATGCCGAGGCTGAACTGGATGGTGCCCTGGACGATCAGCAGATTGGCGATGTTGGGCAGGATATGCTGCAGGCTGATCAGCGCGGCGCCCTTGCCCGACACCTCGGCCGCGCGGATGTAGTCCAGCGTCCAGATCGGCAGCGCCCCACCGCGCGTGACGCGGGCAAAGACCGGGATGTTGAAGATGCCGATGGCGATGATCGCGTTCAATGCCGACGGTCCGAAGACGGCGGTGATCAGGATGGCGATGACAAGGCTGGGAAAGGCGAAGATCAGATCGTTGCCGCGCATCACCAGATCGTCCAGCCAGCCGCCGCGATGGGCGGCCGCCAGCAGTCCCAGCGGTAGGCCGATGCCCGCGCCGATGCCCACAGCCACCAGCGCGACGGCGATCGAGACCCGCGCACCCAGCATCACCATCGACAGGATGTCGCGTCCGAAATGGTCGGTGCCGAACGGATGGGCGCCGGAGGGCGGTTGCAGCCGGTCGGCGATGGCAAGCTGGGTGATGTCATGGGGTGTCCAGACGAAGGACAGGACCGCCGCGATCAGCGCCAGCCCGGCCAGCGCCGCGCCCAGGATCATGCCCCATCTCATCGGTTGCGCAGCCTTGGATCGACGGCGGCATAGGCCAGATCGACCAGGAAGGTCACGGAGATCACGGCGGCGACCAGCACCAGCACGGCCGATTGCACCACGATCAGGTCGCGCTGGCTGATCGCCTGAAAGATCAGCCGGCCCAGGCCGGGCAGGTAGAAGACATTCTCGATGATGATCGCCCCGGCCAGAAGAAAGGAAAACTGCATTCCCATGATCGTCAGCACCGGGATCAGCGCGTTGCGCAGCGCGTGGCGGCGCAGTGTCTGTCCGGCGGTCAGCCCCTTGGCGCGGGCGGTTCGGATATAGTCCTGGCCCTGCGTCTCGATCAGTGCGGATCGCAGCACGCGGACAAGGATCGCGGCCTGCGGCAGGGCCAGCGCCACGGCGGGCAGGATCAGCGATCGCAGCGCGGCGGCAGGCTGGCTCCAGCCCGGAAAGCCGCCTGCGGGCAGCCAGCGCAGCTTGACCGCGAACAGCAGCACCAGAAGCATCGCGAACCAGAAATTCGGCAGCGCGATTCCCAGCTGCGTGCCGCCCATCACCGCCGCATCGCCCACCTTGCCCCGGCGCGCAGCAGCGTAGATGCCCACCGGAAAGGCGATGGCCGCGGCCAGCGTCAGCGCCATCAGCGCCAGCGGCAGCGAGACCTGCATCCGTTCCAGGATCATCCCCGCGATGGGGGTCTTGTAGGTGAAGCTTTGTCCAAGATCACCCTGTAGCAGCGCGCCGACCCACGCCGCGTAGCGCAGGGGCAGGGGCTGATCCAGCCCCATCTGCTGACGCAGCGCGGCGACGGTTTCGGGCTGTGCGCCGGTGCCCAGCATGAAGCTGGCCGGATCGCCGGGCACCAGTTCGACGACCGAAAATATCAGCGCCGAGGCCACCAGCAGGCTTAGCCCCAACGAGATCATCCGGCGAAGAAGAAAGCACAGCATGACACCGACGCTAATCAACCGACGCGCGGCGGTAAAGCGGGTTGCACCTGCCGTCCGTCTGGCGATCATGTGCGCAGAAAAAAGGGAAGGGGGCAGCATGAGGCTTCAGGACAAGATCGCCGTCGTGACCGGTGGGGGCAGCGGCTTTGGTGCGGGGATCGCACGCAAATTCGCGGCCGAGGGCGCGCAGGTGGTCGTCGCCGACATCAACGACACCGCCGCCCGTCAGATCGCGGAGGAAATCGGCGGCCTTGGTGTCCATGCCGATGTCGCCGACAGCGCCAGCGTCGCGGAAATGGTTGCGCAGACGATCCGGGCGTTCGGGAGGATCGACGTGATGGTGAACAACGCGGGCGTGACGCATCTGCCGACGCCGATGGAAGAGGTCACCGAGGCGGATTTCGACCGTGTTCTGGCGGTCAACTGCAAGTCGATCTATCTGATCGCGCGCGAGATCGTGCCGCTGATGAAGACCGCGGGGCGGGGTGCGATCGTGAACGTTGCCTCGACCGCGGGCGTGTCGCCCCGGCCGCGGCTGAACTGGTACAATGCCTCGAAGGGCTGGCTGATCACCGCCACGCGGGCCATGGCGGTCGAGCTTGCGCCGTTCGGCATCCGTGTGAACGCGATCAATCCGGTCGCCGGGGAAACGCCGCTGCTGAAAAGCTTCATGGGCGAGGACACGCCCGAGATGCGGGCCAAATTCCTGTCCACGATCCCCATCGGGCGTTTCTCGACGCCCGAGGACATGGGCAACGCCGCCTGTTTCCTGGCCTCGGACGAGGCGTCGATGATCACCGGCGTCGCGATGGAGGTCGATGGCGGGCGCTGTATCTGAGGGGCGCCGCCATCGGCGCGGCGTTCTAAGGCGTCAGCAGCATGACCTGCACATCGGCGACATTGGTTCCAGTGGCCCTTGTCACAAGCAGGTCGCCCGCGTGCTTCAGTGCCGCGTAGCTGTCGTTGTTGGCCAGCAGGGCCGCCGCGTCGGCGCCGCTTGCGGCGATGCGGCCGGCGGTTCCCTGATCGACCAGTCCGCCCGCGGCATCGGTCGGACCGTCGCGCCCGTCGGTCCCGCCGCTGAGAAACACCCAGCCCGGCGGCAGGTCGCCGCCCTGCATGGCGACGCGCAGCGCCAGTTCCTGGTTGCGCCCGCCGCGCCCGTCGCCGCGCAGCCGCACCGTGGTTTCGCCGCCGAAAATCAGTGCGGTCGGCTGGCGCAACGATGTGTCGCGTGCGGCGGTGATGACCCTGCGGGCGGCGTCGCCCACGTCACCGGTCAGGTGGTCGGACACGATCCGGGCCGTCCAGCCATCAGGCACCGCGCGCTGCATCGCCTGAAGGGACAGATCGTTGCTGCCGATCAGGTGATTGTCCGCGTCCGGCGACCGTGATGGTTCCCGGGGCGTTTCCAGCAATTCGCGCACAGGCAGCGGCAGGCGATCGAACAATCCGTGACGGCGCAGCAGCGCCAGCGCGTCGGCGCGGCTTCCCAGCGGCGCGGTCGTCGGGCCGCTGGCGATGGCGGCCAGATCGTTGCCGATCACGTCCGACAGGATCAGCGCGGTGACCGGGGCGGGGGCCGCCAGACGCAGGAAACCGCCACCCTTCAGCGTGGACAGCTGCTGCCGGACCAGGTTCATCGACGCGATGTCCAATCCGCTTTCCAGCAGGACGCGATTGACCTGTTGCTTGTCCTGCAGGGTCAGGGGTGGGACCGGCGCGGGCACCAGCGCCGATCCGCCGCCCGAGACCAGGGCATAGACGTGATCATCCGCGCCCGCCCCGGCCAGCAGCCCGGCGATCTGCTGTCCGGCGTGCAGACCTGCCGCGTCGGGCACGGGATGGCCTGCCTTCAGAACGCGGGCGCCTGGCACGGTCTGGCTGTTTTCATGATGCGTGACGGCAAGCGCGTCGAAGGGCGGTGGCACACGGCGCATCGCCTCGGCCAGCATGGCGGGGGCGGCCTTGCCGATCGCGATCAGATAGTGCTGTCTGCGGCCATGCAGCGCGGCGGGCGGGTGACGTTCGAAATGCGCGCGCACGGCGCGGGCCGGGTCGGCCGCGCCGACGGCCACATCATACAGATGCCGCGCCAGCGCGCGCATGTCTTTGGTGTTCGGCTCAGCCTGCAATCTGACGTGCCTTTTCGACCAGCACCTGCGCCTGCCGGATCGAGGCATAGTCGATCAGCCGTCCATCCAGCGATACGGCGCCCTTGCCGGCGGCCTCTGCCTCGGCCATCGCGTCCAGGATCTTCTGCGCGCGGGCGATTTCGGCCTCGGACGGGCTCATCACTTCATTGGCCAGGGCGATCTGGCTGGGATGGATCGCCCATTTGCCTTCGCAGCCCAGCACGGCGGCGCGATAGGCTGCGGCCCTGAACCCGTCCGGGTCCGAGAAATCCCCGAACGGGCCGTCGATCGGGCGCAGCCCGTTGGCGCGCGCGGCAACGACCATCCGCGACAGCGCATAGTGCCACATGTCGCCCCAGTGAACCTGACGTTCACCGGCGGGATCGGGGTCGGTCAGCACGGCATAGTTTTCGTTCACGCCGCCGATCACGGTGGTCCGGGCGCGGGTGCTGGCGGCATAGTCCGCGACGCCGAAATGCAGGCTTTCGTTGCGCTTCGATGCCGCCGCGATGTCGCTGACATTCTGCATGCCCAGTGCCGTTTCGATGATATGTTCGAACCCGATCCGCTTGGTCCAGCCCTTGGCATCCTCGATCTGCGTGACCAACATGTCCGCGGCATAGACATCGGCGGCGGTTCCGACCTTGGGGATCATGATCAGGTCAAGCCGCTGCCCGGCCTGTTCGACCACATCGACCACGTCGCGATACATGTAATGCGTGTCCAGTCCGTTGATTCGGACCGACATGGTTTTCCTGCCCCAGTCGATCTCGTTCAAGGCCTTGATGATGTTCTTGCGCGCCTGTTCCTTTTCATCCGGTGCTACCGCGTCTTCAAGGTCCAGAAAGATCACGTCGGCGGCGGATTCCGCTGCCTTCTGAAACATTTGCGGCTGGCTACCGGGCACTGCCAGCTCGCTGCGGTTCAGCCGCGCCGGGGCCTGCTCGATGGAATGGAAACTCATCTCGGTTCGCTCCTCTTGGGGAATTCGGATCGGCGCCTTCATGCAACGAAGAAATGATCTTTCGCGTCAAGACGGCGCAAGGTCGCATTCCTGCGCCCGCGTTTCAGCCGTCGGCGGATGTGCCGTCCCCGCCGGGCAGGCGGTTCGAATAGAAGAAGGCGATGGCCTGCGCGCGGTTCCTGACCGACAGCTTGTCATAGAGGTTCGACAGGTGGAACTTGACCGTGTTGGTCGAGATGCCAAGCTCTTTCGACAATTCGCGGTTGCTGAGGCCCCTGGACAGCGCCTCGAGCATCACCCGTTCGCGGCGCGACAGGCTGTGGATCGGATCCTTCTGCAAATCGCGCACGTCCAGATAGGGAAAGACCATCTTCCCGGCGGCGACCGCGATGCAGGTATCCAGCAGCGCCTCGACCGGGCCGTTGCGGGTGACGAAACCCGCGGCGCCCGCGCCCATCGCCGCGCGGTGCGCGGCGCTGCCCTGATCGGCATAGACGACCATGCGCGGGCCGTCGTCCTGTTCGCGCAGGACCTCCAGCAGGCGCGCGCCGCCCAGGATCGGCAGATCCCAGTCGATCACGCCGACCTGTGCAGGCACGCGGACGACGTTGGCCAGAAATCCCTCGGCCGTGGCGGAGGTCGCGATCAGCGAGAAGCGGGGATCACGCTCGAACACCGCCGACATGGCGGACAGGACCAGCGGATTGCTGCAGGCAAGGCTGACGGAAATCCGGGAAGTCGATGCGCTGACGGTCGGCATTCTAGTCCTTTCCTCTGATTTCCTCCCGGATCGGGTAGGGTCACTTCAGCCAAAGGTGGCATTTCCACCCTTATGGGCAGGGAAACAGCCATCCCAATGGATGCCAAGATGCAGGAGTAACGCATGTTGTGGTTCCAGTCGAGACAGGGCCTTGTTCCAAGAGCAATTTAGTTTCGGGAACGCGCTGACATGAGCAAGATAATGACTTTCCCGCAGTTGGAGATTCCGCCGACACTGGCGGCCGGACCGGGGCCGGGCAATACCGATCCACGGGTTCTGGCCCGGTTCGCCGGCGCGGGTACCGCCGACCACATGCAGGCCGATGTTCTGCGCGGCATGATCGAATGCAAGACGATGCTGCGCGAGGTGATGGGCACCGCCAACATCCACACATTCGGCGTCGCCGGCACCGGGTGGAGCGGGCTGGACGCGATGTTCGGCGCGGTCATGCCTGGCGACAAGGTGGTGATGTTCGTGAACGGCACGTTCTCGGGGATCGACGGGCTGACGGTGCGGATGAAGGCCGCCACCGCCGAAGAACTGGCGGCCAGCCCGCTGGATCCGCAGGCGGCATCGGTCACCGTCGTGACGGTGCCGCACGGCGCGTCGGTCACCGGCGAGATCGTCGAGGCCGCGCTGGCCGAACATCGCCCGAACTGGGCGGCGATGGCGCATTGGGAAACCGGTTCGGGCCGGATCAACGATCTGCGCGGATTTTCGGACGCCTGCGAACGCCATGATGTGATGGGGCTTGTCGATGCGGTGTCATCGCTGGGTGTCGCGGATTTCCGTATCGATGATTTTCCGGGCGTGCATGGCTGGGCCTCGTGCCCGCAAAAGGGCATCTGCTGCCTGCCGCTGACCTATGCGCCGGTGTCGTTCAGCGACCGTTACATCGCAACGCTGCGGGGGACCGGATGCCGCAGTTTCGTCCATCATCCGATCCTTGAAGCTCGCCACTGGGGCATCATCGACGGCAAGGATGTCGAGAAGGGAACATATCACCGCACCCACAGCGCCTATGCGGTCGCGGCCTTTCACGAGGCGCTGCGGATCACCCTGCAGGAAACCGTCACGGGCCGGGCCAAAAGCTATGCCTTCCACGAGGCGGTGCTACGCGAGGCGGTCACGGCGATGGGCTGCAAGGTGACGTCCAACATGACCTCGCTGGTGGTGCTGACGCTGCCGGACCATCTGGCCGGCCGCGAGATGGAACTGGTGCAGACGTGCCGTGCCGAGGGCTTCGGCATCTGGCCCACGCTGTCCGAACCTGTGCAGGTCCGCATCGGCATCCTCAACCTGCTGAACCGCCGCGCGATCACCGAGATCGTCACCCGGTTCGGCGAGGCGATGAACCGGATGGGGGCGGGCATCGACATGACGCGGATCACGGCAATTCTGGACCGACAGTTCGATCGCGCCGTCGCGGCGGAATGACAGGCGCACAGGGGAGGGGACGACATGGATATCCATGAATATCAGGCCAAGGAAATTCTCAGCAATTTCGGCGTGGCCATTCCACAGGGCGCGCTGGCCTACAGCCCCGAACAGGCGGCGTATCGCGCCCGCGAGATGGGTGGCAGCCGCTGGGTCGTCAAGGCGCAGGTGCATGCCGGCGGACGCGGCAAGGCCGGCGGGGTCAAGCTGTGCGACAGCGACGCCGAGATCCAGAACGTCACCGAAGACATGTTCGGAAAGAAGCTGGTGACGCATCAGACCGGCCCCGAGGGCAAGGGGATCTATCGCGTCTATGTCGAAGCCGCGGTACCGATCGAGCGCGAGATCTATCTGGGCCTGGTCCTGGATCGCGCCAGTCAGCGCGTGATGATCGTCGCCAGCCGCGAGGGCGGCATGGAGATCGAGGACATCTCGGCCGAAAAGCCCGACAGCATCGTGCGCGCCACGGTCGAGCCTGCCGTCGGCCTGCAGGAATTCCAGTGCCGCGAGATCGCCTTTGCCCTGGGGATCGCGCCGGCCATGATCCAGCAGATGGTGCGCACGCTGCGCGGCTGCTATCGCGCCTTCCGCGAACTGGATGCGACCATGGTCGAGGTCAATCCGCTGGTGATCACCGGCGACGACCGCATCCTGGCATTGGACGCCAAGATGACCTTCGACGACAACGCCCTGTTCCGGCATCCGCAGATTTCCGAGTTGCGCGACAAGTCGCAGGAAGATCCGCGGGAATCGCGCGCGGCGGATCGCGGGCTGAACTATGTCGGTCTGGATGGTCATATCGGATGCATCGTCAATGGCGCGGGGCTGGCGATGGCGACGATGGACACGATCAAGCTGGCGGGGGGCGAGCCCGCGAATTTCCTGGATATCGGCGGCGGGGCCACGCCGGAACGGGTCGCCAAGGCGATCCGGCTGGTGATGTACGACAAGAAGGTGCAGGCGCTGCTGGTCAACATCTTCGCGGGCATCAATCGCTGCGACTGGGTGGCCGAGGGCGTCGTGCAGGCGCTGCGCGAGAACCCGGTCGATGTGCCGGTCGTCGTCCGGCTGGCCGGCACCAATGTCGAGGAAGGCCAGAAGATCCTTGCGGAAAGCGGGCTGCCGCTGATCCGCGCCGCGACCCTGAACGAGGCCGCCGAGCGCGCGGTGGCCGCATGGAAAAGCGACATGAACCAACAGAATTCAACGCTGAGGGCGGTCTGATGAGCATTCTGATCGACAGCGACACAAGAGTCATCGTCCAGGGCATCACCGGCAAGATGGCCCGATTCCACACCCGCGAGATGATCGAATACGGCACCAATGTCGTCGGCGGCGTCGTGCCCGGAAAGGGCGGCGAGACGGTCGAGGGGGTGCCGGTCTTCGACACGGTCAAGCAGGCGGTTGCCGAAACCGGGGCCCAAGCGACGCTGGTTTTCGTGCCACCGCCCGCCGCCGCCGACGGGATCATGGAGGCGGCGGATGCGGGCATCCGATACTGTGTCTGCATCACCGACGGCATCCCGGCGCAGGACATGATCCGGGTGAAACGCTACATGTTCCGATACCCACGGGAACGGCGCATGGTGCTGACCGGCCCGAACTGCGCCGGCACGATCAGCCCCGGCAAGGCGATGCTGGGGATCATGCCCGGCCATATCTACCTGCAGGGTCATGTGGGCATCATCGGCAGGTCGGGAACGCTGGGTTACGAAGCCGCATCGCAACTGAAGGAACGCGGGATCGGCGTCTCGACCAGCGTCGGCATCGGCGGCGATCCGATCAATGGATCGTCCTTCAGGGACATCATGAAGTATTTCCAGGATGACGACGACACCCACCTGATCTGCATGATCGGCGAGATCGGCGGCCCGCAAGAGGCCGAGGCGGCCGACTTTATCCGCGATCACGTCAAGAAGCCCGTCGTGGCTTATGTCGCGGGCCTGACCGCGCCCAAGGGACGGACCATGGGTCACGCTGGCGCGATCATCCAGGCGTTCGGGGAAAGCGCCAGCGAGAAGGTCGAGATCCTTGGCGCGGCGGGCGTGACCGTGGCCGAGAACCCGGCCGCGATCGGCGAGACGATCGCCCGTGTGCTGCAATAGGAGGGATGGATGGCGAAACCCAGGATACTGGTCACCCGCCGCTGGCCCGCCGCGGTCGAGGCCCGGCTTGCGGATCTGTTCGATGCCGATCTGAACGTCTCGGACCGGCCGCTTGATCAGGACTGCCTGAAGCAGGCGATGCAGCGATATGACGCGATCCTGCCGACGGTGACCGACAGGATCGGCGCCGCAACGCTGGAACTGGACCGGCCGCAAGCCAGGATCCTGGCCAATTACGGCGTCGGCTACAGCCATATCGACATGGCCAGCGCCGGTCAGCACGGCATCGTGGTGACGAACACGCCCGATGTTCTCAGCGAATGCACCGCCGATCTGGCGATGACGCTGCTGCTGATGGTCGCGCGCCGCGCGGGCGAGGGCGAACGCGAGTTGCGAGCCGGACGCTGGGGCGGCTGGCGGCCCACCCATCTGGTCGGCACCAAGGTGTCGGGAAAGACGCTTGGCATCATCGGCTATGGCCGCATCGGGCAGCAGATGGCGCGGCGCGCGCATCATGGGTTCGGCATGAAGATCCTTGTCCACAACCGCGGCAAGGTCGCGCCCGAGGTTCTGGCGTCATGCGCAGCGATGCAGCTGGACAGCATCGACGAATTGTTGCCGCAATGCGATTTCGTGTCGCTGCACTGTCCGGGCGGGTGCGAGAACCGACATCTGATCGATGCGCGCCGACTGGGGCTGATGCGGCCCGGTGGGTTCCTGATCAACACCGCGCGCGGCGAGGTGGTGGACGAAGAGGCGCTGTCCCGCGCGCTGTGGTTCGAGACGATCGGCGGTGCGGGGCTGGATGTGTTCGACGGTGAACCGCGGATCAACCCGGCGCTGCATGGCTGCGAGAACCTTGTCATGCTGCCGCATCTGGGCAGCGCCACCACCGAGGCGCGAGAGGCGATGGGATTTCGCGTGGTCGAGAATCTGCGCGATTTCTTCGCGGGGCGCGAGCCGCGCGACCGGGTGAACTGACCCACGCGCCGCAACTCCGATCCATGATCACGACCAAGGCCCGCGACAATGCGGACCGACGGACGTTGTCGCCCGGAAAACCTGAAGGCTGGATTGAAAATCTGGTGCGGTCGAGAAGACTCGAACTTCCACTCCGGTTAAGGAACAGCGACCTCAACGCTGCGCGTCTACCAATTCCGCCACGACCGCATCCGGGCAGTGCGCGGGGTCATAGCCGAGCGGAAAGCGATTGAAAAGGGGTTTCTTGCAGCAATGAACCTCTGCGGTGGCGGCCAGATCCGTGGTCCGGGCACTTGACGCCAAACAGCCTTGGGGTCACATGCGCACGCATGGTGGAATGGATCATCAGTGACGGCCTGACAGGCCACGAAGAGGCCGTCGCCCGGATGGAGGCCCGCGTGGCCGCGATCCACGCGGGCGAGGCGGACGAACTGATCTGGCTGGTCGAGCATCCGCCGCTTTACACCGCCGGCACAAGTGCGCGCGACGCCGATCTGCTGGATGCGCGCTTTCCCGTCCATGCAACGGGCCGGGGCGGGCAATATACCTATCACGGTCCCGGACAGCGTGTCGTTTATGTCATGCTTGACCTGAACCGGCGTGGACGGGATGTCCGCGATTTCGTCGCCCGGCTGGAACGCTGGGTCATCGCCGCGCTGGCGGAATTCGGCGTCACCGGCGAGATCCGCGAGGGGCGGGTCGGTGTCTGGGTCGCGCGCCCTGAAAAACCGGGTCTGCCGGACGGCACCCCGCGCGAGGACAAGATCGCGGCGATCGGCGTCAAGTTGCGCCGCTGGGTCAGCTTTCACGGCATCGCCGTCAATGTCGAACCCGACCTGACCCATTACGCCGGCATCGTTCCATGCGGCATCAGCGGCCACGGCGTGACCAGCCTGGTCGATCTTGGCCTGCCGGTCGGCATGCCCGACCTGGACAGTGCGCTGAAACGTTGCTTCGATCCGATCTTCGGGCCGGATCACTGACCGCCGGAAATCTGACGAACATGTGCAAATTTTGCCATGCGACCTTATGACGGGTGGATTCCGCGATTTGAGCGCCTATAACCGGGCGTTGGGACATCCAATTCTGGTTGAGCGAGGAAAACACGTATGAAAATCGCGATTATCGGCTCTTTGATCGGTGCCGCCCTAGCCATGCCCGCATTTGCACAGGACGGAGATGCCGCCAACGGCGAAAAGGAATTCCGCAAATGCAAGGCCTGCCACATGATCCAGTCGCCAGACGGCGAGGACATCGTGAAGGGCGGCAAGGTCGGGCCGAACCTGTACGGGATCGTCGGGCAGCCGGCGGGCAGTCAGGAAGACTTCAAGTATTCGGACGCGCTGGTCGAGCTGAAGGACAGCGGCGAGGTCTGGACGGTCGAGGATCTGGCCGCCTACATCACCGACCCGAACAAGTTCGTTCAGGAAAAGACCGGCGATGACAGCGCGCGGACCAAGATGACTTTCAAGCTGAACAAGAATCAGGCGGACGTCGCGGCCTTCCTGGCCAGCCACTCGCCCGAGGCGGAATAGACCGCGCTTGCGGAAAGTGCGGCAATCCGTCGCAGTTCAGCCTAACATCGCCTCCGCGGAATGTGATATTCTTGCGGAGGCGTTCAAATTTACGCCAGTTCGGCACATTGCCCGGTGCGCGCCACTGGTCTAGAAGACTTACGGAACATCGCCGGTCTGCCTGACCGGCTCGACGATATCTGAGGGAGTTCGGGTATGGCAGACGCAGCCGCTCACGGCCACGACGACCATCACGACCAGCGCGGGTTCTTTACCCGATGGTTCATGTCCACCAATCACAAGGACATTGGTATTCTTTACCTTTTCACCGCCGGTCTGGTGGGCCTGATCTCGGTCAGCTTCACCGTGTACATGCGGATGGAACTGCAGCATCCGGGCGTGCAGTACATGTGCCTTGAAGGCGCGCGCTTCATCGCCGATTCGACGGCCGAGTGCACGCCGAACGGCCATCTGTGGAACGTGATGATCACCTATCACGGCGTCCTGATGATGTTCTTCGTGGTCATTCCGGCCCTGTTCGGCGGTTTCGGCAACTATTTCATGCCGTTGCACCTTGGCGCCCCGGACATGAGCTTCCCGCGCCTGAACAACCTCAGCTACTGGATGTATGTCGTTGGCGTCGCGCTTGGCGTCGCGTCGCTTCTTGCCCCGGGCGGCAACCAGCAGATGGGTTCCGGCGTCGGCTGGGTCCTGTATCCGCCACTGTCCACGACCGAGGGCGGCTATTCGATGGATCTGGCGATCTTCGCCGTCCACGTCTCGGGCGCGTCCTCGATCCTTGGTGCGATCAACATCATCACCACCTTCCTGAACATGCGTGCCCCCGGCATGACCCTGTTCAAGGTGCCGCTGTTCGCCTGGTCGGTGTTCATCACCGCATGGCTGATCCTGCTGGCACTGCCGGTTCTGGCGGGCGCCATCACCATGCTGCTGATGGACCGCAATTTCGGCACGAACTTCTTCAATCCGGCCGGCGGCGGTGACCCGATCCTGTATCAGCACATCCTGTGGTTCTTCGGCCACCCGGAGGTGTATATCATCATCCTTCCCGGCTTTGGCATCATCAGCCACGTCATCGCCACCTTCGCCAAGAAGCCGATCTTCGGCTATCTGCCGATGGTTCTGGCCATGGCGGCGATCGGCGTACTGGGCTTCGTAGTCTGGGCGCACCACATGTACACCGTAGGCATGTCGCTGACCCAGCAAAGCTATTTCATGCTGGCGACCATGACCATCGCGGTGCCCACCGGCATCAAGGTGTTCTCGTGGATCGCGACGATGTGGGGCGGTTCGGTCGAGTTCAAGACGCCCATGCTGTGGGCCTTCGGCTTCCTGTTCCTGTTCACCGTCGGTGGCGTGACCGGCGTCGTGCTCAGCCAGGCGCCGCTGGACCGCGTCTATCACGACACCTATTACGTCGTGGCCCATTTCCACTATGTGATGAGCCTTGGCGCCGTCTTCGGCATCTTCGCGGGGGTCTATTTCTGGATCGGCAAGATGTCGGGCCGCCAGTATCCCGAATGGGCCGGCAAGGTGCATTTCTGGATGATGTTCATCGGCTCGAACATGATCTTCTTCCCGCAGCACTTCCTGGGTCGTCAGGGCATGCCGCGCCGCTATATCGACTATCCGGTCGAATACGCGTTCTGGAACAATATCAGCTCGATCGGTGCCTATATCAGCTTTGCCTCGTTCCTGTTCTTCATCGGGATCGTGTTCTACACGCTGCGCGCCGGACAGCGCGTGAACGTGCCGAACTACTGGAACGAGCACGCCGACACGCTGGAATGGACCCTTTCCTCGCCCCCGCCCGAACACACGTTCGAGCAGCTTCCCAAGCGCGAGGACTGGGATCACGCCCGCGCGCACTGATGCCTTACGAATGGCAAGACGCGGCCCCGGACGATTCCGGGGCCGTTTGCTTTCGGCTGCGGGCCTGGCCATACCGTTCGCTGCCCGTGCGCGGCTTCGTGTGGTTCATCGGCGCGACGGCGGCCCTGCTTGCGCTGCCACTGCTGGCGGCGCTTGGCACGGCGGTGCTGTGGGGGCTGCTGCCCTTCGCGGCGCTGGTCGTCTGGGGGATGTGGTATGCGCTGCAGCGAAGTTACCGAAGCGGCGAGACGGTCGAGGAACTGACGCTGGATCGTCAGACCCTGTGGCTGCAGCGGCACGACGCCGGACGGCCGGTGCGACAGTGGAAGACCAACAGCTACTGGGTGCGGCCCGCGCTGAGGAAAGGCCCGGTCGAGGATTATCTGACCCTGACCGACGGTCAGCGCGAGATCGAGCTTGGGGCGTTCCTGACACCCGAGGAGCGCCGCGCCCTGTGCGCGGATCTGCAAAACCGGCTGGCGCGCCTGAGATAGGAAACGAAAGGCCCGGTGAGCAGGGAAACCTGGTCACCGGGCCTTTGGATATTTCGCTGAGGCGGCGTTATCCCAGCCGATAGTTCGGGCTTTCCCGCGTGATCTGCACGTCGTGGACGTGACTTTCCTTCAGCCCGGCACCGGTGATCCGCACGAAATTGCAGTTCCGGCGCATTTCGGCCACGGTCGCGCAGCCGGTATAGCCCATCGCCGCGCGCAAACCGCCGACCAGCTGATGGATCACCGTGCCCGCCGGACCCTTGTAGGGCACCTGGCCCTCGATCCCCTCGGGGACCAGCTTGTCGGTGGCCGCGTCCTTCTGGAAATACCGGTCAGCCGAACCGCGCGCCATGGCGCCCAGGCTGCCCATGCCCCGATAGGACTTGAACGAACGACCCTGATACAGGATCACCTCGCCGGGGCTTTCATCGGTTCCGGCGATGGCGCTGCCGACCATGGCACAGCTGGCCCCGGCGGCGATCGCCTTGGCGAAATCGCCCGAGAACTTGATGCCCCCGTCCGCGATCACCGGCACGTCGCCGGCGGCGGCCGAGGCGTCCATGATCGCGGTCAGTTGCGGCACGCCGACCCCTGCCACGACGCGCGTCGTGCAGATCGATCCCGGGCCGATGCCGACCTTGACGGCGTCCGCGCCGGCATCGATCAGCGCCCGGGTCGCTTCGCCAGTGGCGACATTCCCGGCGACCACCTGCACTTCGTTCGAGAACGCCTTCACACGTTCGACCGCCTTGGCGACACCGGCCGAATGGCCATGCGCGGTGTCGATCACGACCATATCCACGCCCGCCTCGATCAATGCCTGGCTGCGTTCGAAGCCCTCTTCGCCCACGGTCGAGGCAGCCGCGACCCGCAGCCGACCCAGATCGTCCTTGCAGGCCAGCGGGTTCAGCACCGCCTTTTCGGTGTCCTTCAGCGTCAGCAGCCCGGTCAGATGCCCCTTGCCGTCGACGACCAGCAGCTTTTCGATCCGGCGTTCCTTCATCAGGTCGATTGCCTGCTGACGGTCCGCCGGCTCGGTCAGCATCGCCAGCCTGTCCGATGTCATCATCACCCGCACGGGCGTCTTGTCGTCGCTGGCAAAGCGCATGTCGCGATTGGTGACGATGCCCATGACGCGGCCCTGATCGTCCACGACCGGAAATCCGGTGACGCTGTAGCGATCCTGCAGCGCCTTGGCATCGGCCAGGGTCTGGTCGGCGCGCAGGGTGATCGGATTATAGACGATCCCGCTTTCAAAGCGCTTGACGCGGCGCACCTCGGCGGCTTGCTGATCGATGGTCAGGTTGCGGTGGATCACGCCCATGCCGCCCGACTGGGCCATGGCAATCGCCATGCGGCTTTCGGTGACGGTATCCATCGCCGAGGACAGCAGGGGAATGTTCATCCGGATGGAGCGCGTGACCTGCGTGGTCACATCGGCGGTCGATGGCATCACCGTCGAGGCGGCGGGAACCAGAAGCACGTCGTCGAAGGTCAGGGCCTCACGAATCTGCATGGGAGTTTCCTTGCGGCAAGTTCGTTTGGCAGTTTCCCCTTTCACGCGCAGGCGGGTTTGTCCAGCCCCCGATCGGGAAAGCCGGGCACCCACCGTCTGCCGTGGGGCGGCGGTTTCGTTGCAATCAAGTCACAATGCCGCAAGGTCACATCCTATATGCCTAAAATTCGCGCCTGTGGTGAATTGAACCGTTGCCTTCACACGCTAAGGTGATCGCATGATATCGAGAGGGGCGCACACGCCTGAGAGGGAGGCAACAAGATGAAAAGAACTGCTACAGGAATGGCGGTCCTGCTGATGGGCACGGCCCCGGCATTGGCCGGCGGGATCGAGCGCGCGCCGCAATCGCTGACGGCTTTGTTCGAGGAAGGCAACTATGCCGAACTGAGCTTCGGCGGTGTCGATCCGACCGTCGAAGGGACGGACGTCGCCGGTTTTGCTACCGGAGATGTGGCGCAGGGTTACGGCTTCGTGGGACTTTCCTACAAGCATCAGTTCAATGAGAATCTTTCTGCTGCATTCATTCTGGAGCAGCCTTTCGGCGCGGACCTGCTGTATCCGTTGGCGCCTGAAGGGTCACCCGTTCTGGGCGGTACCCGCGTTCAGATAGATTCGACGACCTATACCGCGCTCGCGCGCTATAAATTCCAGAACAATTTTTCGGTTCACGGCGGTATCCGCGCTTCGACAGCAGAAGGTCAGGTGAACCTTAACGGCTTAGGTTATTCCACCACTGCAGGATATGACCTATCGATCGACAACGAACTGGGAGTGGGCTATGTCATCGGCGCGGCCTATGAGATGCCGGAAATTGCGGGGCGCATCTCACTGACCTACAACTCGCCCATTGAGCATGATTTCACCATGACGGAAAGCGGCCCGATCATTCTGGCAGCGACAGGCGGCCTGACTGACACAGTGACCGGCGATTACAAAGTCAAGACGCCGCGCAGTTGGAATTTGGAAGGTCAGACGGGTATCGCGGCCGACACCTTGCTGTTTGGTTCCATCCGCTGGGTCAAGTGGTCGGAGTTCAAGGTAGAGAACTTCGTGTTCCCGATCCCAGTTGGCGCCGGCATTCCGCTGGTCGAGCTTGAGGATACAACCACCTACACGATTGGTGTCGGCCGCAAGTTTAACGAGAACTGGTCGGGTTCGGTCTCATTCCTCTATGAGGCGAGTGAGGGGGATACTGTATCGCCACTGGCCCCAACGAACGGACGCAAGGCGGTTACGTTGGCTGCTATCTATACTCGCGACAACATAAAGGTCACGACAGGCATCAACTACACCAAACTCGGCGGTGCTGATCTGGGCGTCGGCGAGACCGGCAACAAAACTCAGGTGGCAACAACCGATGATGGTGACGCATGGGGCGTGGGCGTCAGGGTCGGCTACAGCTTCTGATCCTGCATCGACGCAACAATGGCACGGCCCCGCTTCGGCGGGGCCTTTGCTTTGTTGGGGCAACGGATTACCTATGCGCCGTTCAGAAGGGGAACCGGCATGATCTATGGCAGTGGCAGCGCGTGGCGGCAGGCAGCGAACAGGCGCATCGTGCTGTTCGGCATGTCCGGGCTTGGCAAGACCTACCTGTCCAACATGCTGCGCGCGGCGGGCGACTGGTTCCACTATTCCATCGATTACCGCATCGGCACCCGCTACATGGGCGAATACATCGCCGACAACTTCAAGCGCGAGGCGATGAAGGTGCCGCTGCTGCGGGAATTGCTGATGTCCGACAGCGTCTATATCGCCAGCAACATCACCTTCGACAATCTCGCGCCCCTGTCCACCTATCTGGGCAAACCCGGCAGCCCCAGCCGGGGCGGCCTGCCATTCGACGAATACCGCGTGCGCCAGGACCAGCATCGCCGGGCCGAGATGTCGGCCCTGCTGGACACGCGCCATTTCATGGATCGCGCGATAGATATCTACAGTATCCCGCATTTCGTCTGCGACAGCGGCGGCTCGATCTGCGAGGTGGTGGGCCCCGAAGATCCCGATGATCCGGTGCTGGCCGCGCTGGAACGCGACCTGCTGATGGTCTGGATCAAGGGATCGGACGCGCATACCGCCGAACTGGTCCGCCGGTTCGACCGCGCGCCCAAGCCGATGTATTACCAGCCCGAGTTCCTGGAAAAAGCCTGGGTGGTCTATCGGGTCGAGAAGGGTCTGCAGGGCGAAGAGGTGAACCCCGATGAATTCATCCGCTGGACCTATGCCCGCGCACTGGCCCATCGGCAGCCGCGATACGAGGCGATGGCGCGTCGCGGCGTCACCGTTCTGGCCGAAGAGGTCGCCGAGGTGAAGACGCCCGTCGATTTCACCGACCTGATCGCCCGCGCCATCGACCGCAAGGATTGACCTGATGCCCATCACCCTGAACGAAGACCTGCCCGCCTTCCGCATCCTGTCGGACGAAGGCGTCATGGTGATGTCGCCCGGGCGCGCCGAAAAGCAGGACATCAGACCGCTGCGGATCGGGTTGCTGAACCTGATGCCGAAGAAGATCCAGACCGAGAACCAGTTTGCCCGGCTGATCGGCGCGACGCCGCTGCAGATCGATTTCCAACTGATCCGCATGTCGCAGCATGAAAGCCGCAACACCGCCGCCGATCACATGGAAAGCTTTTACCGCCCCTTCGCCGAGGTCGAGGCATCGGGCGAGAAATTCGACGGGCTGGTGATCACCGGTGCGCCGATCGAACACCTGCCCTTCGATCAGGTCACATACTGGGACGAACTGACGCGGGTCTTTGAATGGACCCAAAGCCATGTGCATTCCACCTTCGGCGTCTGCTGGGGCGGCATGGCAATGGCGTCGCATTTCCACGGCCTGCCCAAGCACATGCTGGATCACAAGGCGTTCGGCTGTTTCCGGCATCAGAACCTGGCACCGGCCTCGCCCTATCTGCGCGGCTTCTCGGACGACGTGCTTGTGCCGGTCAGCCGCTGGACCGAGGTGCGCCAGTCCGACGTGGATAGCTGTCCGGGGCTGACGACGCTGCTGGCCAGCGATGAGGTCGGCCCCTGCCTGCTGGAAGATACGGGGCATCGGGCGCTGTATGTGTTCAACCACTTCGAATATGACAGCACGACGTTGAAAGACGAATACGATCGCGATGTGGCGGTCGGAAAGACCATCAACGTGCCGCGCAACTATTATCCGGGTGATGATCCTGCGGCTGTGCCCACGAACCGCTGGCGCAGTCACGCCCATCTGCTTTACGGTAACTGGATCAACGAGATCTACCAGACCACGGAATACGACATGACCAGGATCGGAAACCGCTGATGGCCAAGTCAAACCGCACGATGCCGGAACTGCCGCTGGTCGGACAGATCTCGGACTACCTGGACAAGGGCGCCCCGAAAGAGATCCGCAAGACCATCGAAAAGGCCGGCAAGGACGATATCCTCGACCCCGGCTATCCGTATCGCGAAGAAATGGACAAGGACGACTACGAAGATCACCTGGAGGCGCTGCAACTGCAACTTGTTCGGATGATGCATGACGTGGTGGCGACGGGTAAGCGGGTGGTGGTCCTGTTCGAGGGGCGTGACGCCGCGGGCAAGGGCGGCACGATCGAACGTGTGCGCGAGAACCTGAACCCGCGATCCTGCTATATCGTCGCGCTGCCCAAGCCGACCGAGCGGGAACAGGGGCAATGGTATTTTCAGCGCTATGTGGACTGGCTGCCCGCCGCCGGAGAGATCGCCCTGTTCGATCGCAGCTGGTACAATCGCGGCGTTGTCGAACGCGTCTTCGGCTTCTCGACGGACCATCAGCGAAATGCATTCTTCCGGCAATTGCCGGGGTTCGAACAAACCCTGGTCGATGACGGCATCACCTTGGTCAAGCTGTGGCTGAATGTGGGACGCGCCGAGCAACTGAAGCGGTTCCTGGACCGCGAACAGGATCCGCTGAAACAGTGGAAGCTTTCGCCCATCGACGTGGACGGCCTGGCGAAATGGGACGATTACAGCACCGCGATACGCGACACGCTGAACCTGTCGCATTCGCCCATCGCGCCATGGACGGTGATCCGGTCCGATGACAAGCGTCGTGCCCGGATCGCTGCGATCCAGACGATCCTGCATGCGGTGGATTATGCGGGCAAGGATCCGCGCGCGATCGGCAAGGTCGATCCGCAGATCGCCGGTGATCCCGAACTTCTGCTGTCATGATCGGCTGCATGCGCGAAGGGCTGCGTCCGCGGGGGCGAAATCATGCCGTCGCGCGCTTTGCAGCGTGCCGGAATCGCGCTGAAACGCCGCCTCTGCTGGACCCGGCAAGGTCGCCTTCCGGGTCAGAAATGCATGACGATTTTCTTGGAGGTGGGTACCGGAATCGAACCGGTCTTCACGGATTTGCAATCCGGTGCGTAACCACTCCGCCAACCCACCGCAATGCTGCGTTTGCTATGGTTTTCGCGAAACGGGGTCAAGGGGGTTATCACACCCGTTATCACTTTCACGTTCTGGCCCTGTTCTGTTCCATCAGCCGCGCTTGGCTCGGGCCTGCCTCGCCCGCATGATCTGGCGGGCTTCCCCGGCATACTTCCGCACCATCGCTTTGGTGCTGTGGCCGCTGTAGGACATGATCTCGTCGTCGTCGCAGCCTGCCCACGCCAGCTCCATCACTCCGCGATAGCGCAGCGCATGGAGGTCGTAGGCTTCAAACCCAAGCCGCCGGCGCTCGGCCAGCATTAGTTCGGCCAGGCGCCGATACTCCATCCGGCTGCCGTCCTGCTTGGTGATGATGTGGCGGGCGGGCAGAGGGGCGAAAGGTAGCGCGGCCTTCGCATTGTCCAATGCGGCCTTGAGAGCCACTGTGCAGGGCAGGATCAGCGGCTTGTCGCCCTTGTTCTGTCGCAGCCTCAGAGTTCCGTCGCCTGCAGGGTCATAGTCTCCCCAAGTGAAGCCCACCCAATCTCCGGGTCTTTGAACGGTGCCAACGCCGATCTCGAAGATCAGCCGTTCAACCGGTCCCGCTTCGGTCCGCCACCTCTCAACGGCAGCATCGGGCCACGGGACGTGTGGTTGTCTGCGATCCTTCGGCACTGCCAGCCGCTCGATGCCTTTGGCGGGATTTTCGTTCAGCCAGCGCCGACGGATCACTTCCTTCGCGATCATGCTAATGGCAACGGGGATGTAATTCGCGAATCGGACGCGATGCTTGTTCTTATCCATCGCCGCATAGATGTCGGCCTGCGTCAGGCGCGCCACGTCACGCTTGCCGATCTTGTCGATCAGGTAGGCCAGAACCGGTTCCAGATCTTGGCGGTAACGTGTGGATTTCTCGGCCCATCGATCCGATTGGCGCAGGATCTGGATGGCCGCAGCCCAAGACCGTTTGGCTTCCATCGTCTTGCCGGTCATCACCTCCCAGTATTGGCGGTCAAACTCGGCCGTACCCTCGGGAGCGGTGAAGCGGTGAAGATATTTCCCGCCTTTGCGGAAATACAGGTATCCGGGCTTGGCCTCGAACACATAGGGTTTGCGACCTTCCTTCCTCACCAGTCTATTCCTCCGTCTACTGCCTCACCGCTGACGATCTTGCGCAGATCATCCACGGGCCACCTTACCATTCCTGGTGCAATCTCGCGTCCGCGTGGCAGGCAGCCGCTATCTACCAGCCGCTGAAACTCGGACTGCTTCATGTCCAGCAGCTTCGCGGCGGTGCTGGCGCTGGCGAATAGAGGCTGGACTTGGCCCATGTCACTTATCCTCTTTCTGTCCGCGGCGGGCGCCTGGCTTGGGTGTATAGGGTCGCGCCATCAGCCTGCCTCCTCGAACTTGTCGGCCTCGTTTCCCCAGTTCCACCAGCCCGGTCTGCGCTGCCGGCTGAAGACCTCGATGCGCCGGGCGACCGGTATCAGCTGCTCGGCGGCCGCGAAGGCCTCGTCGGGCTTCCGGCTGTGTTCGCGGATCTTGCCCATGACGACCGACCGGACAGAGCGTGTGGTCTTCGGCTGCCCGCGCGTGCCGATCAGGAACGGCTCGCCCGCGCATCGCAGGATGTAGCCGGTGCCGAAGGCCTGCTTGCCGGTGCGGGTCAGCTTGGCCCAGTGGCCGGCCGTCTTGAATTCGAAGCCCCAGGCGTGCAGCACCTCGATCGCCTGGGGCAGCATCGGGTTGGTCGCCCAGAGCCACAGGACGCAATCGTCTGCCGCCAGTGCGCTGACGGGCAGGGCGGCGATGTCGGCCAGCGACATGCAACCATATTGCGCCTGCGGAGCCTTTCCTTCGCCTTTCTCGGAGCGCAGTTCGTACGACCAGGGCGGATCCGCCATGATCAGGTCGAAGCCGCCGAAGGGCCGCAGCGCCATGAACTGATGCAGAGCGGTACTCATGCTGCCTCCTCGAGGGCGGATCCGCCCCACTGGTCGGCGCAGGCCTCGGCCACGCCTTCGAACGTGCGACTGCGGATCTTCCAGCGGTCTGCCGTGCGTGGGGCTCGGTGGACGATCGACCATGCTTTCCATTCGTCGCTTCCGCGCTCGGGCTCTGGCAGTCGGTTTGTCTCGGTCAGCTCGGGCAGTCCGCGCAGGTAGAAGCCCGTCGCCTTGTAAGCTGGCTCTCCAAACCAGAACGGTTGGACGATCTGCGGTGCGGGCAGGTCGGCCGGCATCCGGTCGCGCGCGAGATCGTTCATCACCGGGTTCTCGATGGCCACGCACTCGATCGGCGCGCGCCAGCAGTCGATGAACAGGCTGACGCCTTCCTCGAATTCGGCGCGGAGATCTTCCACCGTCCGGCCCCTGGGCAGCTTCTTGGGCGGCGTCCATTTGCCTGGCCCGGACATCCA
>NZ_JAGHRA010000006.1 GCF_017744015.1 Paracoccus sp. R12_2 | reverse complement strand
GCACCAGCCGCCCTTTCCGCGCCAGCGTGCGCCAGGCCGAAACGTGGTTCGCCGGAACGCCATGACGCCGCGCCACAGCATTCACCGTGACACCCGGCGTCAGCGTCTCCGCCACGATCCGGGCCTTCACCTCATCTGGCCACTTCCGGTTCCGACGGCCACGACCGCCAACCGGGAGAACCTCCAATGTAGTCTCCATGGAGAAAATCCATTCCAACAATCACCAAGGTCCAAAGAACCGATCAGGATGAGAGCCGGAAGGTGGGGCGCTGAAGACGCTTACGGAAATTTGGCTGGCCGGGCTGTTCCAACATCGCAACGATGAACCCCGCACACAGTCCACGGCCGGTACTGCCGCTTTGCGCGTGGTCGCGCTGGCTTCTGACCGGCGCGACCACAGCGGGGGATCACTCGGCGGCGGCTGCCCGTGCCGTCTCGCGGATCACCTCGCCATCCGGGGCGATTTCCAGTGTGACCGGTTCGCCCGCCGCGTTCACGGCATCCAGGACCAGGCGCGGTCCCGCCGGACGCGCCGCGCCGATATCGCTGTAGCCGGCCCCGTCCAGGGTCCGGTTCAGGGCGGCATCATCGACCTGCGGCATCGGACGAGGACCGCGCTTTTCCTTGCCGCCATGGCGGGCATGATCCTTGTCACCGTGCATCCAGTGCTTGCCCTTGTGGTGGTCATGATCGCCACGTCCGTGTTTCGGACCGCGCCGCCCCTTGCCATCGTCATCGTCGCCACGGCCGAACCCCAGCAAACGGCCTTCGCGGTCGAAGCCTGCGCGAACATCCTCGCCCTCGCTGTCCTCGCCGCGGATCATGACACGCCCGTCACGTCCGCCGATCCGCTCGATCCGGGCAAACTGCGACAGGATTTCGCCGTCCCGCACGGTTTGCGGCAGCAGAGTATCGATCAGGGATGATGGCATCGCGACATCGTCCGCCTCGACCAACGCCAGATTTCCGTCGCGGTCGATAAACGCCTCGATCTCGCCTCCACCGGGCAGATCGCCTTCCACCTTGCGGCCGCCGCGCGGACCATCCTTCACCTCGAGATCGGTCAGGTTCAGGGCCCGCAGCACCTCTGGCAGGTCGTTTCCGGCGGCGGGTGCAGCCTCTTGCGCCTGCGTTGCGCCAGCGAGCCCTGCGATCAGCGCAAAGGTCGCGGCGGATAGTTTCACAATATGTTTGCTCATATCGACTTCCTTTTCTTCGTCCGGACAAGGTCCGTTGCCCCCGTCCCACGAATCGCTTCTAGCGCGGCAATGCCGAATGGAACGCCAATGTCCGGTTTGGTTTCCATTTGGGGTTTGATCGGCATAACTGGCACCATGTATCGCGGCCTGCTGTTCCTGTCCCTGATGACACTTGTCGTTCTTGTCGGCGCCAGCCGCGAGGACGGCCCCCATTCGCATGGCGTGTTCCGGCAGGGCAATACGCTGACCCTTCGCGTTGCCGCGCAGGATTTCCGCCCCCTGCCGTTCCACGAACTGGCCGAACGGGTGGATCGGCGATACCGGGGTCGCCTGATCGGTGCGGACATCGCGCCACCGACTCCGCAGGAACGCGATCTGGGCGCGGCCCTGGTCTATGAATTTCGACTGATGACGCCGCAGCGGCATCTTTTGCTGATCCGGATGGACGCCCGCAACGGTCGCTTTCTGGAGGTCGCGGGTCGAGGCCAGATCGCGGCCCTGCGCCGCGAGCCGCCGGACGACGATGACGACAATGATTTCGA
The DNA here is from genome assembly GCF_017744015.1 of Paracoccus sp. R12_2. Classification (GTDB taxonomy): domain Bacteria; phylum Pseudomonadota; class Alphaproteobacteria; order Rhodobacterales; family Rhodobacteraceae; genus Paracoccus. Next base: position 224,886 of record NZ_JAGHRA010000006.1, on the reverse strand, counting down.
CGAGGATTGAATGCGCGCCCTGATTGTCGAGGATGATCCATTGCTGTCCGAACAGCTGGTCACAGCGTTTCAGGATGCGGGTTTCGTGACCGACCGCGCAGCCGACGGGGTCGAGGGCGAATTCCTGGGCGCGACCGAAGCCTATGACGTGGCGATCCTTGATCTGGGCCTGCCAGGCCTGCCGGGGATCGAGGTTCTGACCCGCTGGCGCGATCAGGGGATCACCGTTCCGGTGCTGATCCTGACCGCGCGGGGCGACTGGACCGACAAGGTCGCAGGGTTCCGCGCGGGCGCGGACGATTATGCCGTCAAGCCGTTCCGCCTGGACGAGGTCGTGCTGCGGGCCCGGACCTTGATCCGTCGGGCCGCAGGCCATGCGCGTCCGGTGATTGCCGCAGGGCCGCTGCAACTGGACAGCCAGCTGGGTGTCATCACCCGCGACGGCATCGCCCTGAAGCTGACCGCGTTCGAGACCCGCATCCTGTCCTATCTGATCCATCACCAGGATCGGGTCGTCAGCCGCACAGAGCTATCCGAACATCTGTACGAGGCCGAAACCGACCGCGATTTCAAGTCGATCGAGGTGGTCATCGGGCGGCTGCGCCGCAAGATCGGCGACGGGTTGATCCAGACCCGGCGCGGCGCGGGATATGTGCTGCGGGCGCAGGGCTGATGCGTTCGATCCGCGCGCGGCTTCTGGTGCTGGGGGCGGTCTGGCTGACGGCTGCTCTGCTGGCGGCGTTCATCTTCATCTCGGGGCTACTCGATGATTTCGTGACCGGGCGTTTCGACGCCGAGGCCGAGGCTGTCGCCGACACGCTGATCGCCACAGTGGAGGTGGGCGGGGATGGCCGAATCGCGGTCGAGGGCTTGCCACCCGATGCCCGGTTCGGCCTGCCGCTCAGCGGCTGGTACTGGCAGGTCGCTGCCGAGGGCCGGGTGGTGGCACGGTCCAATTCCTTGCTGGACGGGCGCCTGAACGGGCCCGGCGGAAATTTTCTGGGAGGTCGCGGCAGCGGCGCCGATGGCGCTGCCTTGCGGGTGTTGCGACGCGAAGTCACCGTGCCGGAAAGCGACGCGCTGGTCGCTGTCACCGTCACCGCGCCCCAGGCCCAGATCCGCGACAGCCTGCGCCAGATCCGGCGCCCGCTGGCGATCGCGCTGATCGTTCTGGGCGCGGGACTGGCCGCGGCCAGCATCATTCAGGTGCAGGTCGGTTTGCGCAGTCTGACCCGCGTCGGCGCCGATCTGCGCCGCGTTCGCGCCGGTCAGGCGGATCGCCTGCCCATGCCCGATGTCAGCGAATTGCGCCCCCTGACCGCCGAGATCAACGCGGCACTGGATCAGAATGCCACCCTGCTGGCCCGTTCCCGGCAGCATCTGGGCAATCTGGCCCATTCGCTGAAAACCCCGCTGGCGGCACTGGCCAATGAATTGCCACCCGATCACACGGGACAGTTGCTGATCACGCGGATGGACCGGCTGATCGGCTGGCATTTGCGGCGGGCAAGATCGGCCGGGCCAAGGGTGTTGGGACAGCGAACCCCGGTGAAGGCGGTGATCGACGACATCCTTCTGGTGCTGCGCTGGCCGATGCAGGACAAGCATATCACTGCCCGGATCGATTGCCCCGAAGATGCGGGCTTCGCCGGAGAACGTCAGGATCTTGAGGAAATGATCGGCAATCTTGCCGACAACGCGGTGAAATGGGGTCGGCACAAATTGCGCATCGCGGTGACGATGGACGCCGGAACGGTGACGCTGCGGGTCGAGGATGACGGCCCCGGCATGGCCCAGACCGACGCACCAAGGGCGTTGATCCGTGGCGGACGGCTGGACGAACACGGAGTCTCGGGGTCGGGACTGGGGCTTGCCATCGTGGCCGATCTTGCCGCGTTGCATGGCGGCGACCTGCGCCTTGAGCGCAGCGCGCTTGGCGGGCTTTCGGCGATCCTGACCCTGCCCGCCTGAAATTTGTGCAAAGCCCGCCGGTCGTAGTTTTACCATTTGATAAAATTTCAGACCTGTGCCAGCCTGATTCGTACCAACAGGTGAGCCAGGAGACGCAAATGTCCCAAGCCAGACTGTCGCCCGGAATTGTTTCCGGTCGGCTGACACCCGATGAATTGGCCGCGAATTTCACGGATGTCGCGCCCCCCTTGGACCCTCACGAGGCACGGGTTGCGGCAGATCGCTGCTATTTCTGCCACGACGCCCCCTGCATCACGGCCTGTCCGACCGGAATCGATATCCCTCTGTTCATCCGCCAGATCGCCACGGGCACGCCCGACGCGGCGGCGATGACCATCTTTCACGCCAATATCCTGGGCGGCATGTGCGCCCGCGTGTGCCCGACCGAAAACCTGTGCGAAGGTGCCTGCGTGCGGATGGATGCCGAGGCGGAACCGGTCCGGATCGGTGCCCTGCAGCGCTATGCGACAGACGGGCTGATGGCGCAGCAGGGTCATCCCTTCCGTCGCGCCGACCCGACCGGCAAGCGCATCGCCGTCGTGGGCGCCGGGCCTGCCGGCCTGTCCTGCGCGCATCGTCTGGCGGCAAAAGGTCACGACGTGACGATCTTCGATGCACGCGGCAAGCCGGGCGGGCTGAACGAATACGGCATCGCCAGCTACAAGACAGTCGACGGCTTTGCACAGGCCGAGGTCGAATGGCTGATGGGCATCGGCGGGATCACGATCGAGACGCGCAAGGCGCTGGGACGCGATCTGACGCTGGACAGCCTGCAGAATGATTTCGACGCGGTCTTTCTGGGCATCGGCCTGGGCGCGGTGAACGCCTTGCGGGCGGAGGGCGAGGGTTTTCGGAACGTCCGCGATGCGGTGGATTTCATCGGCGATCTGCGGCAATGCGGCGATCTTCTGTCGCTGCCCATCGGACGTGACGTGGTGGTGATCGGTGGCGGCATGACCGCCGTCGATGCCGCCGTGCAGGCACGGCTGCTGGGGGCCGAGAACGTCACCATGGTCTATCGCCGCACGCGCGACCAGATGGGGGCTTCGCAGCACGAACAGGATCATGCCGCCAGCAAGGGCGTGCGCATCATTACCGGCGCGGCGCCTGTCGCGGTGATCGGCGGCGATGGTCAGGCCCAAGCGGTCGAGTTCGCCTATACCGCCGTGGTCGAAGGCCAGGTCCACCTGACCGAGAACCGGTTCCGGCTGAAGGCGGATCAGGTCTTCAAGGCGATCGGACAGCGGTTGGAAGAACCCCTTGACACGCTTGCACTGACCGGCAGCGGCAAGATCGCGGTCACCGGGCCCGGCAGAACCAGCATCGACGGTGTCTGGGCGGGCGGAGACTGTGCGGCGGGTGGCGACGACCTGACCGTGACGGCGGTGGCCGAAGGTCGCGACGCGGCCGAGGACATCGACGCCCGACTGATGGGCCGCCCCGTGGAAATCCCCGGCTGAGAAAGGGCAGGAACATGACCGATCTGCGCAGCGACTTCGTGGGGATCAAGTCCCCGAACCCGTTCTGGCTGGCCTCGGCGCCGCCGACCGACAAGGAATACAATGTCCGGCGCGCCTTTCAGGCCGGCTGGGGCGGCGTGGTCTGGAAGACGCTGGGATCCGAAGGTCCGCCGGTCGTCAACGTCAACGGTCCGCGCTACGGAGTGATACACGGCCCGGACCGGCGGGTGCTGGGGCTGAACAACATCGAACTGATCACAGACCGCCCGTTGGAGGTGAACCTGCGCGAGATAAAGTCGGTCAAGCGGGACTATCCTGACCGGGCGCTGATCATCAGCCTGATGGTGCCGTGCGACGAGGACAGCTGGCGCGACATCCTGAAACGGATCGAGGATACCGGCGCCGATGGGGTCGAACTGAATTTCGGCTGCCCCCACGGGATGAGCGAGCGCGGCATGGGCAGCGCAGTCGGTCAGGTGCCGGAATACATCGAAATGGTGACCCGTTGGGTGAAGCAGTATTCGCGCATGCCCTGCATCGTGAAGCTGACGCCCAACATCACCGATGTCCGCAAGCCCGCCGAGGCCGCAAAGCGCGGCGGCGCCGACGCGGTCAGCCTGATCAACACGATCAATTCGATCACCTCGGTCGATCTGGACCTGTTCGCCCCGCAGCCGACCATCGACGGCAAGGGCGCGCATGGCGGCTATTGCGGCCCCGCGGTCAAGCCCATCGCACTGAACATGGTGGCCGAGATCGCCAGGCACCCCGAGACGCGCGGCCTGCCGATCAGCGGTATAGGCGGCATCACCACATGGCGCGATGCAGCCGAATTCATGGCGCTGGGGGCCGGCAATGTGCAGGTCTGCACCGCCGCGATGACTTACGGGTTCAAGATCGTGCAGGAAATGATCTCGGGCCTGCGCGACTATCTGGACACGCACGACATGGCGCTGTCGGACCTGATCGGTCGCGCGGTGCCGAATGTCACTGACTGGAACCAGTTGAACCTGAACTATGTCACCAAGGCGGTGATCGATCAGGATGCCTGCATCAAGTGCGGCCGCTGCTATGCCGCATGCGAGGATACCAGCCACCAGGCCGTCGCAATGCGGCCGGGACGGGTCTTCGAGGTCATCGAAGAGGAATGCGTCGCGTGTAATCTGTGCGTCGATGTCTGTCCGGTCGAGGACTGCATCACGATGCGCGAACTGGCCCCGGACGAGACGGATCTGCGAACTGGCATCCCGCGCGGCGGCTATGCCAACTGGACGACGCATCCGAACAACCCGATGTCCAAGGCCGCGGAATAGGCCCTGCCCGCCCGAGGTTGGACAGGGCCGGATGACCTGCCGTCATCCGGCCCTGTCTGTCTTTTCCGGGTGAACCGCCGGGTCAGGCCGTCGGCGCGCCAAAGACATCCGCGGTGATGCCCTTGTACCAGCCGATGCTTTCTTCATAGGTCTGGCGGCGCAGATCCGTGTCCTCGCCGGTCTTCGACACGAAACTTTCGACCGACGAGATCTTGTCCTCGGACGGCTCGTAAGAGGCGCCGACCTTGACCCCGTCACCATCGGCGATCAGCGACCAGCAGGTATTGCTGTAGCGCGCCGGGAATGCCCTGCTGCCGGTCAGGTCAGCGCGGATGACATTGGCCGCGACCTTGGCCTGGCTGTTGGCCGAGAACCCCGATTTCGGCATGTCGCCCTGCGCCGAACTGTCGCCCAGCACGAAGACATTCCGGTCCAGCCGCGACCGCATGTCCTGGGGCGTGACCGGCGCCCAGCCCGTGTCATCGGTCAGCCCCGCATCCGCCGCGATCAATCCCGCCTTCTGTGCGGGAATGACGTTGCAGACATCGGCCTTTTCAGCTTCGCCATCGATGACGATCTCCATCGTCTGGGGCCGCACCTCGACATTGTTGCCGCCGAAATCGGGGCCGATCCGGGTGATCATTCCTGAATAGTGCTTTTGCCAGCCTTCCTCGAACAGAGCCTGTTTCGAAAAGCTCTCTTTCGGATCGACGATCAGGATCTTGGCGGTGGGGTTCGACTGTTTCAGCAGGTGAGCGACCATCGACACCCGTTCATAGGGCCCCGGCGGGCAGCGATAGGGGTTCGGGGGCGCCACCATGGCAAAGGTGCCCCCCTCGGGCATGGCCTCGATCTGCGCCTTCAGCAACTGGGTCTGGCTGCCGGCCTTGTAGGCATGAGGCATGATGTGCTGACTGGACACATCCCAGCCCGGCACCGAACCCTCGACGAAATCGATGCCCGGCGCGACCACCAGCCGTTCATAGCCGACGCTGCCGCCGCCGCCCAGGCGAACCGTCCGCGCGTCACGATCCACCCCGATCGCCCAGTCATGGACGACGTTCACGCCGTTGTCCGACGCCAGATTGGCATAGCCGTGGCCAAGCGCGTCATAGTCCCAGAACCCGCCAAGGTAGAGATTCGAGAAATAGCAGGTGTAATAGCGCCGCGTCGGCTCGATCAGCAGCACATCAAGGGCGCCCTCGCTGTCCTTGGCCAGATAGCGCGCGACCGTTGCGCCGCCGGTGCCGCCGCCGATCACCACGACACGGGGTCGCGCCTGCGCCATGACCATCGGCGCCGGCAGCAGGGCCGTTCCGGTGGCCATTCCGGTCATCGCCAGAAAATGCCGTCTGTTCCAACTCATCGTCTTCCTCCCTGTTTTGGCGGCCGGCTTTTGCGGCCTTGCGGACGGCTTGCTGCCGTCAATCTGTCCCGCACCCGAATTTGGCGTTCACCGGGGGCAGGAAACTCACTCACCGATCTGTTCGTAATAGGCTGCAAGCGCGGCGATCTGTTCGTCATCCAGCCGCCCGGCCATCATCTGCATCACCGGATGGGGGCGCAGCTTGGCCTTGTAGGCGTGCATCGCTGCCATGAAATCAGGCGCAGGCCAGCCGGTAATCGCCGGAATACCCTCGGCGCTGCCATCGCCCTGATGGCAGGTGGCGCATTCCTGGGCCAGGTATTGCCCATATTCCGGGTCGCCAACCAGCGCTGCGGTTTCGGGTGGCAGTTCGAACAGGATCGCCTTGGCCGTCGGGGCGGATTCGGGAATATCGCCGGGCTGCGCCGAGTGGGCACGCAGGAAGGCCAGCAGATCCTGCCTGCGAGGGCTATCGGCGATACCATCAAAGATCATCGCTGTATCGCTGACCATCGCGACGGGATTTGCCAGAAAGGCGTCCAGCGTCTTCAGCCGCCAGATCAGACCGTCAGCCCCCATCCGCTGAAGCGCGGGCGAATAGTCGAACCCCTCGATTGCACCCGCAGGGCGGTCGAAGATGCCGGTCAGCTGTGGCCCGACCTGATCCGTGGCACCCTTGCCGATCTGGTGGCAGGCGGCGCAATCCTCGGCAAAGACCGCGGCGCCGGCTTCTGCATCGCCGATCGGGGCCGCCCCTTGCTGCTGGTCCGACCGGCCTTGCGTCGCCACCGCCAAGATGATGGCCGCCGCGGCCACCCCCATATGTCGTGCTCGCCTGAAGCTGCGATTCATCGATGACCTCATCCGCCTTGTTCGCCATTCGAACATAACACAGAATCGCAATATGTTACTCGGAAGATCGCGGTCCGCGCTCCAGCGCCGCTGGCGCGCGTTCATTGAGCGCAGACCGCCGGCGTCTCGAACCACCGCCTGTAGATGCGCCCGAACGCCTTGAGGAAGCAGGTCCACAATGCAAAAATGCGGCCGAGGGAACCTCGGCCGCCTTATGCGTCCCGCGATGGCCGGGGGCTGTCCCCGGCCCTGCGCGGGACCGAATGCGAAGCCCGTCCTTAGCTTTTGGCCAGCGGACGAAACTCTCCCTTCGCCTCGGACATCAGGCTGACGACGATGATCGCGGCCATCGCGAGGATGAAGCCGGGAATGATCTCATAGACGCCGGGCCCACCCATGAAGCTGGAGTTCAGCCCCAGCCAGGTCCACACCATCACCGTCACCGCACCGACGATCAGGCCCGCAACCGCCCCGCGTCCGGTCATCCGGGACCAGGTCAGCGACAGGATGATCAGCGGCCCGAACGCGGCACCAAAGCCCGCCCATGCATGCGCGACCAGCGAAAGCACGTTGGAATCGGGATCGCGCGCGATGATCGCGGCCACGATGCCGACTGCCAGAACGGCGACGCGGCCCACAAGGACCAGGGTCTTCTCGTCCGCGTCGCGGTTGAGGAACAGGCGATAGAAATCTTCGGTCAGCGACGACGACGATACCAGAAGTTGACTGCTGACGGTGCTCATGATCGCGGCCAGAAGGGCGGCGAACAGGAAGCCCGTGACCAGCGGGTGGAACAGCAGTTCAGCCAGCACGATGAAGATCGTCTCGGGGTCGTCGATCGTCAGCCCGTTGCGCACCACATAGGCGCGGCCAAAGATCCCCAGACCGATCGCACCCAGCAGCGACACGGCCATCCACCCCATGCCGATATTGCGGGCGGTCGAGACCTCGCCGACGCTGCGCACGGCCATGAAGCGGACGATGATATGCGGCTGGCCGAAATAGCCAAGACCCCAGGTCACCGCCGACAGGAAGCCGACCAGGGTCAGACCCTGCGTCAGCGACATGAAGTTCGGATCGACACCGGCCAAGGTTTCCTGCGCCTGCGCGAAGCCGCCGCCACCCGGCCCCATCAGCACGACCAGCGGCATGATGACCAGCGCCAGCATCATGATGCAGCCCTGCACGAAGTCGGTCAGGCTGACGGCCAGAAAGCCACCAACCACCGTATAGGCCAGGACGACGCCAAGGGTCAGCCAGACACCGACCTGATAGCTGCCATCAAAGGCGCTGGCGAACAGCTTGCCGCCGCCAACCAGCCCCGAGGCGGTATAGACCGCGAAGAATACCACGATCACCACCGCCGAAATGACCCGCAGCGGCAACGCCTGCGTCGGAAAGCGATTGGCCAGAAAGCCCGGAATCGTCAGAGAGTTGTCATAGCGCTCGGTCTGCTCGCGCAGTCTGGGTGCGACGATGATCCAGTTCGCCAGCGCACCCACGAACAGACCGATCCCGATCCACGCCTCGACAAGCCCGGCCGCATACAGCGCACCCGGCAGACCCAGCAGCAACCAGCCGCTCATGTCCGAGGCACCGGCGGACAATGCGGCGACGGCGGGCGGCAGGTTGCGACCGCCAAGCATGTATTCTTCTGAATTGGATGTGGACTTGCGCCACGCATAAACGCCGATGGCAAGCATCAGCAGGAAATAGAGGATCAGACTGATCCAGACTCCGGTTGCCATAATTTCTTCCTTCTTATTCGCGCTATTCGATCTCGAAATCGTGACAGATCACGCCGCCCGGTGCAAACAACGGACGGACGGCGCGTCGGCACCACGCGCAAAAAGAGATCAGAGCCGATAGATCCGGGCGAATTTTTCTTCCAGATAGTCCAGCAGCGGATCCGGCGAAATCGGCGAACCGGTCGCCTCTTCGATCAGCCGGCGCGGCGGTTTCAGGCCGCCGTGCCGCTGGATGTTCTCGCGCAGCCATTCGACGCCGGGTCCGCCGTCGCCCTGGCCAAGCGCGTCGTCCAGATCGGGCACCGCCTCGCGCATCGCGGCGTTCAGGCAGCCGGCATAGACATTCCCCAGCGCATAGGTCGGGAAATAGCCGAACAGGCCGACGGACCAGTGAACATCCTGCAGAACGCCATTGGCGGGACGATCCACGGCAACGCCGAAATCCTTGAGGAACCGGGCGTTCCACGCCTCGACCAGATCGCTGGTGTCCAGCTTGCCAGAGATGAGGTCGCGTTCCAGATCAAAGCGCAGCATGATATGCAGATTATACTGCACCTCGTCCGATTCTGTGCGGATATAGCCGGGCGTCACGCGATTCACGGTTGCATAGAAAGCATCCGCATCGGTGATGTTCAGGCCATCGAACGCGTCCGACATGCGGTTGAAAAGCCAGCCGGTGAACGCCCTGCCCCGGCCCATCTGATTTTCATAGATCCGGCTTTGGCTTTCATGAACGCCCATCGACACGCCGCGCCCCAGCGGCGTGAAGGCATAATCCGGGTCGATGCCCAGCTCGTAGCTGGAATGGCCGACTTCGTGGATGGTCGAATAGATGCAGTTGAACGGGTCTGTTTCGACAACCCGCGTGGTGATGCGGCTATCCTGCCAGCGCCCCGAACTGAACGGATGCACCGCCATGTCCATCCGCCCGCGCGTCCAGTCATAGCCGAAAGCGGTCGCGCAGGTGCGCGCCAGCCGCAGCTGGGTTTCCTGCGGGAAGTGACCGGCCAGAGATTGCGGCTGGAATTCGGCCCCCAGCACATCCTCGCGCAGGGCCACCAGACGTGGGCGCATGGCGTCGAAGACCTGCGCGATCTCGGTCGCGGTGGTGTCGGGTTCGTAATCCTCCAGCAGCGCATCATAAGGATCGCCCCCATCGGCCAGCGCCGCGGCTTCCTCGCGCTTCAGCATCAGCACCTGGTCCAGCGTCGGCAGGAAGTCCTCGGGCGCTTCATTCGCGCGGGCCTCGGCCCAGATGCCCTGCGCCAGCGAGGTGGTCTTGGCAAGTTCGCTGGCCAGACGCGCCGGAACGCGGCTGGCACGGGTGAAATCGCGGCCGATCAGTTCGACGATCCGCGTCTCGGCCTCGTCCCGCGGTTCGGCGGCAGCCAGCCATTCGCCCAGTCGCGGGTCGGTTCGCCGGTCGTGCAGCACTTCTTCGATGGCGGCCATTTCTTCGGCGCGCTGTTCGGTCGCGCCACGCGGCATGACGGTTTCCTGGTCCCAGCCAAGGCGTTCCGCGATCGAGGACAGCGCCTCGGTTTGGCGCTGGAAGGCGAGCAGATCGTCGAAAGCACTCATTTGATGGTCCCCCTGACCGAGGTTTCGCGCGGGTATCGCGCATGTGCGCGGGCGCGTATGATCAGCGTGAACAGCGCAACCGCGCCAAGCTGATGGGTCAATGCCAGCGGCAGCGGCGAGGCATGCATGACGTTCATGATGCCAAGACCGACCTGCACCGCCACCGTCACGATCATCGCCGTGAACGCGCCGCGCGTGACGGGATGGGGCGAACGGCGCGACCGCAGCCAGACCACCAGCGCGAAAATCGCCAGCAGATATCCCGCCATGCGATGAATGAACTGAACCAGCGCAGGGTTCTCGAAAAAGTTCCGCCAACCAAGCGTATCGTTCCAGATGGCTGCGGGGATCCATTCCCCGCCCATCGTCGGCCAACCGGTATAGGTCCGCCCCGCATCGATGCCCGCGACAAGCGCGCCGATCAGGATCTGAAGAAAAGCCAGATGCATCAGGCCCGTGGTCATCGAGAACAGTTTCTGCTCGCCCGCGCGGCGGGCGCGCATTAAAGCGGCCTCGGGGCGGGCCAGAAGCAGTACATACCAGGCGATCAGGCCCAGGATCAGGAAGGCGATGCCCAGATGCGTGGCAAGCCGATACGAGGCAACCCGCGTCATCCCGTCCACCAGCCCGGAACTGACCATCCACCAGCCAATTGCACCCTGAACGCCGCCCAGCACACCGATCCCGAACAGGCGCGGCGTCCAGCCGGTCGGAATTCTGCGCGTCGCAAGAAAGCCAAGAAAGCCCACCGCCCAGACAAGGCCGACCAATCGCCCAAGCAACCGATGCGACCATTCCCACCAGTAAATCCACTTGAAGCCCGCCAGATCCATGTCGTGATTGACTTCGGAGAATTGTGGGATCTGCTGATAAGCGTCGAATTCCGCTTGCCAATCCGCCTGCGACATCGGCGGCAGCGCGCCCGTGACCGGCGCCCATTCCGTGATTGACAAGCCCGATCCCGTCAGCCGTGTCGCCCCACCCAGGGCGATCATCGCGGCAACCATGGCAAACAGGATCACCAGCCAGACCCGGATCGCGCGGCGCGCGCCTTTGGGCGCGGCGTCGATCATGCCGGTCTGCACCGTCTGGCGCGGGGCGGTCTGGTCCGAGACTTCCTCGAAAACGGGGCGCTTGGCCATTTTCGGCTCCTTTGACGTCGGGCGGAGGTTAGGTTGCGTCTACCGGCGGGTCAATTGCCGCAAGACGCCGTGCAGGATGCGGACATCGCCGCGTGTCAGGGTCAGGCGCGACCACATGTTGCGCAGGTTCAGCCGCATGGACTCGGCCTTGGTTTCGGGGAAGAAAAACCCCGCCTCGGTCAGCTTTTCCTGATAATGATCGCCCAGACGCTCGATCTCGACCCGGTCGGCCAGCAGCTCTGCATCCGCCTTGCGGGCATGCGGCGCGGGTTCGGGCGGCAAAGTGTCGCGGCCCCATTCATAGCCCATCAGCAAGACAGCCTGGGCAAGGTTCAAAGAGGGAAAATCAGGATTTACCGGCACCGTCACGATGGCATTGGCGCGCGCGACATCATCATTTTCCAGTCCCGCGCGTTCGGGGCCGAAGATGATCGCGCAGCGGCCGTCATGGGCGCGGGCCTTTTCCATCGCGGTGGCGGGCGTGAAGACCGGCTTTGACAGTTCACGTCCGCGCGCGGTCGTGGCGAAGGCATAGTCGATGCCCTGCATCGCCTCGGCCAGCGTCGGGAAGACGCGTGCGTGGTCCAGCACCCTGCCCGCCGCGCCCGACGCCATCGCGACCGCCTTCGGATTCGGCCAACCGTCGCGCGGATCAACCAGCCGCATTTCGGTCAGGCCGAAATTCAGCATGGCACGCGCGGCGGCACCGATGTTTTCGCCCATCTGCGGGCGGACCAGGATCATGACGGGTTGGCGGCTGTCTTGCATGGCGGTTCGCATAGTCCGTCTGGAAGCCAGCGGCAAGCTGCGCTATCTGCGTGCGATACGAAGGAGAACATGATGTCCGAAGGTCCGCAGCTGTATCTGATGACCCCCGCCGGCGCCCAGGCATCCGCGCTGGGACCCATGCTGACCGAGGTGATGGACCGGTTTCAGGTCGCATGTCTCAGGATTCGCGGCGGCGCCGAGGAAGACGAGCTGTCCCGGCTTGCGGACCTGGCGCGCGAGATCGCCCACGCCCGCGACGTGGCAGTGGTGATCGACGACCATGTAAAGCTGGCACAGCGTCACGGCCTTGACGGCGTTCACCTGACTGATGGCGCGCGCGGTGTCCGTCTGGCCCGCAAGGAACTGGGCGCCGATGCCGTGGTCGGCGCATTCTGCGGATCTTCGCGCCACGAGGGAATCACCGCGGGCGAGGCCGGCGCGGACTATGTCAGCTTCGGCCCTGTCGGCGACAGCGCGCTGGGGCGCGGCGGACCTGCGCCGCTGGAACTGTTCCAGTGGTGGTCGGAAATGATCGAACTGCCGGTGGTGGCAGAAGGCGCGGTGACCCGCGAACTGATCTCCCAGATGTGGTCTGCCTGCGACTTCATCGCCATCGGCCCCGAAATCTGGTCCGAGGATGACCCGCTGTCGGCGCTGACCGCGCTGTGGGGATAGTTTCGCCCCGCGGCAAGCTAACCGCTGCTAGAGCATGACCGGGCTGCGATCGCCAGCCGCGAACCGGCGCAGGACGGCCGGATACAGAAGATGCTCTTGCACCAGCACACGGCTGGCCAGCACCTCGGGCGTGTCGTCGGGCAGGATCGGCACGCGCGCCTGACCCAGGATCGGACCGGCATCAAGTTCCGGCGTGACCTCGTGAACGGTCACCCCGGCCTCTGGATCACCTGCAGCGATGGCGCGGGCATGCGTGTTCAGCCCCGGATAGCTGGGCAGCAGCGACGGGTGGATATTCAGCATGCGCCCTGCGAAGCGCGTTACGAATTCAGGCGTCAGGATCCGCATGAACCCCGCAAGACAGATGATGTCCGGTTGCGCGTCCAGCAATGGTTTCAGCAGCGCGGCCTCGAACCCGGCCCTGTCGCGGGGAAAGTCGCGGTGATCGACCGAAGCGGTGGAAATTCCCAGCCGTTCGGCGCGCGCCAGCCCCGCGGCGGTCGGGTCGTTCGAGGCAACCAGAACCGGTCGCGCGGGATGATCGCCTGTCATGTCCTCGACCAGCCGCAGCATGTTCGAGCCGCCGCCGGAAATCAGGATCGCGACGCGTTTCACGCAAGCGTCCCGCTGTAGCGGATGCCCGCATCGGCACCGACCTGACCAATCCGGTGAACGGTTTCACCCTTGTCGGTCAGCAGCCCCGACAGCGCATCGGCCCGGTCGGCCGCAACGACCAGTACCATGCCGATGCCGCTGTTGAAGGTCTTCAGCATCTCGGCCTGTTCGATGCCGCCAGCCTCGGCCAGCCAAGCAAAGACCGAAGGCAGAGGCCAGGCCCCCAGATCGATGTCGGCCCCAAGATCGGCAGGCAGAACGCGCGGCAGGTTCTCGGTCAGACCGCCGCCGGTGATATGGGCCAAGGCATGCACGCCTCCGGCACGGATCGCGGCCAGCGCCGGCCGGACATACAGCCGCGTCGGGACCAGCAATGCTTCGCCCAGGCTTGCCTCGGCGAAGGGCGCGGCGTCGTTCCAACCCAGCCCCGCATGTTCGGCGACCTTGCGGACCAGAGAATATCCGTTGGAATGCACCCCGTCCGAGGCCAGCCCCAACAGCACATCGCCCGCCTTCACATCACGCGGCAGCGCAGTGCCGCGTTGCATCGCCCCCACCGCAAATCCCGCTAGATCGAAATCACCGTCGTGATACATGCCAGGCATCTCGGCGGTTTCGCCGCCGATCAGAGCACAGCCGGCAATTCCGCAGCCGCGCGCGATGCTTTCGACGACACGCGCGCCCTCGTCTACGGACAGCTTGCCGGTCGCGAAGTAATCAAGAAAAAACAGGGGCTCGGCGCCCTGACAGACAAGATCGTTGACGCACATCGCGACAAGATCCTGGCCGATCCCGTCCAGGTGCCCGGTGTCGATCGCAATGCGCAGTTTCGTGCCCACCCCGTCGGTGGCGGCGACCAGGACGGGATCGTCATAGCCTGCCGCACGCGGATCGAACAACGCACCGAACCCGCCAAGCGCATCCATGACGCCGGGCCGCGCGGTGGCCGCAGCCGCAGGCTTGATCCTGTCGACCAGCGCATTGCCCGCGTCGATATCGACGCCCGCATCGCGATAGCTGATCCCGTTTTTCGTCATCACCACCCCCGGGCTGAAATCTGCGCCCCCGATAACGGATGCCGCCCTGTTCGGCAACGGCCAACGCAGAGGTTGCGCTTGACCGCCCAACGACCCGGCAGTAGTCAGACCTCGCTGCATGGGCCTGTAGCTCAATTGGTCAGAGCAGGGCGCTCATAACGCCTTGGTTGGGGGTTCAAGTCCCTCCGGGCCTACCATTCAGCACGCGTTTCCTCAGATTTTTCAACATGGATGGCGCCGCATTCGCTGTCCGCGCAGGTCGCGTTTCGGCGCGCTGCCACCTGTGTGCCGAAGACATTTCCAAACGCCGGAAGGGTGGTCGGGATCCGTGCTGCGGCGATGCGGCACTCTAGTGGTTCTGCGTTGCCTCGCGATAGATCTGCACCATTCGATCAACCTTGGATTCCCAGTCGAAGTCGCGGCGCACGATCTTCTGGCCCGCCTGCCCCATACGCGAACGCAGATCAGGATCATGCGCCAGCGTCGCGAAGGCGCCCGCCAACCGCTGCGGGAAGTCGTGACGCGGGACCGGATGGACCAGAATGCCGCTTTCGGCGTTCAGATAGTCCAGCGGGCCACCCCACGCGCTGGCCACCACCGGCAGGCCCATCGCCATCGCCTCCAGCACCACCGCACCACCACATTCGCGCAGCGAGTTCAGTACCAGCGCATCCGACATCGCCAGAACCTGCGCACAGCGTTCCTGCGGCTGGAAGCCATGGAAGGTGACATGATCCGCGATGCCCAATTCGTCGGCCAGCGTTTCCAGTTCCGCGCGTCCCTCGCCGTCCCCCAGCAGGTCCAGCGTCACGTCCGATCCGGATTCTCGGGCGATGGCGACGGCCCGCAGCGTGATGTCGATGGCCTTCCAGCCGACGAACCGACCCAGATAGACCAGCCGAAGGCAATCGGGCCGCGGATCGGGGCGCTGTTGCTGGGGCGCGCGCCAGCGGGTGAAGTCGATGCCGTTCTCGATCAGGGTTTCGACATGCGGATGGCGGGGGTTCGGCAGCGCGCGGCGCGTGCGTTCATTCGCGACCAGCAGCGCCGCCGCCTTGTGCTTGCCGGGGTTGATCCGGTTGAACAACAACGCGACGCGACGTCCCAGCGCGATCGAGGCGCGCGTCGCGCCACCCTCGTAATCCTCATATCCGGCGGGATAATCCATCCCCCCATTCATGGGACCGATCACCAGCGGCACACCGAACCGGTGCAGGTTCGACGGCATCAGCGGCGAGACAGGGATCGGCTGGTGGATCAGATCCACCTCGCCGCGTGCGATCAACTGTCGGATCAGCCGGGCCTGATACAACTCGTTCAGCCATGTCATCAGCCCGCCGCCGATCAGGTCGCGCACCCGTTCAGGCATGCGGCCGAACGCGCGCCAGATCATCCGGTGCCAGCGCGTGTCTGGCACGAAATGCATGTTTTCGGGATCGCAGTCCGGCAGCGCCAGCAGTTCCTGAGCGTTGCGGTGATGGGCGATCAACTGCACCGGGTGGCCGCGCCGTGACAGGATGCGGAAATAGTTCAGCGGCAGAAACGCCTCGCCGCCGAAACGGGCCGAGGCATTGGGTGCGACGATCAGCACCTTGGGAAGTCCGGGATCAGGCATTGCACTTCACTGTTACTCGTGACGCGGCCTTTATCGACCACGAGACGCCCGAGGGCAAAGAATTTCGCCACTTCCAATGCAGGGCCACGCCGATTAGACCGGCGCGGACCGAAGGATATGCCCATGACCCAGATCACCCCGCAGCCCGGCATCATGGATATCGCGCTTTACGTCAGCGGCGAAAGCAGCCTGGCAGGGCACGATCGGGTGCTGAAACTGTCATCGAACGAAAATCCGCTGGGATGCAGCGACAAGGCCCGTGCCGCATTTGCCGCCGCCGGTGCAGATCTGCACCGCTATCCCTCGACCGATCATGCCGGGTTGCGCGGCGCCATCGGTCATGTGCACGGGCTGGACCCCGAGCGGATCATCTGCGGCGTCGGGTCGGACGAGGTGCTGCAATTCGTCACCCAGGCCTATGCCGGGGTCGGCGATCAGGTCATCACGACCCAGCACGGTTTTTCCATGTATCCGATCCTTGCGCGCATGGTCGGCGCGCAGCCCGTGACCGTTCCCGAGGCCGAACGCCGGATCGACGTCGAGGCAATCCTGGCCGCCGTCACCGACCGGACACGCATCGTCTTTATCGCCAATCCGGCCAACCCGACCGGAACGATGCTGGGTGAAGGCGAATTGCAGCGTCTGGTGGATGGCCTGCCCACCAATGTCATCCTGGTTCATGACGGCGCCTATACCGAATTCGCAGGCGGATTCGATGGCGGCGTGTCGCTGGTCGACCGGCATCCGAACGTGATCATGACGCGCACCTTCTCGAAGATCCACGGTTTGGGCGGCTTGCGGATCGGCTGGGGCTACGCGCAGCGCGATATCATCGACGTGCTGAACCGCATCCGCCAACCGTTCAACCTGTCGAACGCGCAGATGGCCGCGGCCGAGGCCGCAATCCGCGACACCGAGTTCACCGCGCATTGCGCCGATCTGAACCACCGGATGCGTGCGCGGATGCGGGATTCCCTGATCCAGATGGGCATCGGCTGCGACCACAGCTTTGCGAATTTCGTGCTGGCGCGGTTTTCGGACCCGGATCAGGCCGAGGCCGCCGACGCGGCGCTGCGCGCGGACGGAATACTGGTGCGGCGGGTCGGCGGCTATGGCCTGCCTGCAGCCCTGCGCATCACCGTCGGGGATGAGGAGGGCTGCACCCGCGTCCTGGACTGTCTCGGCCGTTTCATGGCGGATCGGAGGGACGCATGAGTGTGATCTATGACCGGGTGGCGCTGATCGGGCTGGGCCTGATCGCGGGATCGATGGCCCATGCGATGCGCGATGGCGGTCTGGCCGGTGAGATCGTGGGTTACGCCCGCAGCGCCGAGACTCGCGACATCGCACGCGAAATCGGCCTGTGCGACCGGGTCGAGGACAGCGCCGCTGCCGCCGTCAGGGATGCGGACCTGGTCGTGCTGGCTGTGCCGGTCGGCGCCATGGGCGATGTCGCGGCCGAAATCGCGCCGCATCTGAAACCCGGCGCGACGATCACCGATGTCGGATCGGTCAAGCAATCCGTCATCGACGCGGTGGGCCCGCATCTGCCCGCAGGCGTGCATTTCATTCCCGGCCATCCGCTGGCCGGAACCGAACATTCCGGTCCGCGGTCTGGCTTTGCCTCGTTGTTCCGCAACCGCTGGTGGCTTTTGACCCCCCTGCCCGACAGCGACCCCGACGCGGTCGCCCGCTTGTCGGATCTGGTTCGGGCGATGGGTGCCAAGACCGACAACATGGAGGCCGGACATCACGATCTGGTCCTTGCCGTGACAAGCCACGCCCCGCACCTGATCGCCTATACGATGGTCGGCGTGGCCGACCATCTGCGCCGTGTGACCGATGAGGAAGTGATCCAGTACTCCGCCGCGGGGTTCCGCGATTTCACGCGCATCGCGGCCAGCGACCCGACCATGTGGCGGGACGTGTTCCTGCATAATCGCGAGGCGACGCTGGATATTCTCGGCCGCTTCACCGAGGAGCTTTTCGTGCTGCAACGCGCGATTCGCATGGGCGACGGGCAGCAGTTGTTCGACTATTTTTCGCGCACGCGTGCGATCCGGCGCGGCATCATCGAGGCCGGTCAGGACACCGAGGCGCCCGATTTCGGACGCGTGGCGACAACACCAAAAACCTGACCCGCGCCCCTATTGCGGCAACGGGAACAATGGCGCGGCGCCGATCTCGATATCGCCCAGAAACAGCCTGCCGTCCTTCATCGTTACCGGCAGCCGCAATTCACCTTCGGCAGGTTCGGGCAGGCTCAGCCCGTCATCGCGGACCCCATCCGGAAACGGCATCCGTCCGATCCCGTTCAGCAGCGCCGAGACCAGCATCGCCGCATCGGACGCGATCAGCCCCGCGTCGCTGGCCTGTCGCAGCAACGCAGATGCATCGTCGGTATAGATGGCCAGCCGCCCCTCGATGCGGCCGTGATCGCCGCGCCAGAGGAACCCGGCAAGACGCGCCCGAAGCTCTCCGATCCGCATATCCACGCCGGTGCTGCGAATTCCGACCGGCCAGACCGACTGCGCGGGCGCATCAAGGCTGCGTGGCCCGACGATCCCGTTCAGCCAGACCGTCGCCGGTCCCGCGATGGAAACCTTGCCGGGCAGTGCCAGCGACGGCATTCCCAGCGCAACCAGCGCGTCAGGGTCAATCCCTTGCAACCCAAGCTGCATGTCATAGGCCGATCGGGCTTTGGCGGGGGCAAACGGTCCAAGCCCGGTCATCGCGGCCGACAGCGCGATCCGGTCCGCCAGACCCTGCGCGTCCAGTGTGACCGGCCCGCTGTCAACGCTGGCGCGCGCCACCGCGCCGCCATGCAGCGGCGCGAGGCGAAGGCTTAGCGCCCCGTTCGCGACCCCCAACGCATGATCGCGCCCGTAATGCCGCAGCATCGCCTGATCCGGCAGCCCGGCCTGCGCCGTCGTCAGCGACAAGGGCGCGATCCACAGTTCCAGCCAGGGAAGGGCAAGCGAGAAGCGGGGATTCTGATAGCTTGCCTCGTCCAGCCGCACACCGATTCGGTCGATCCTGCGCATGGGGTCGGTCGCGGCGACCTGCAGCCCGGGATTCGCCTCTGCCTCGCGCATGATCCTGCCGGCGAGCCATGTCTCGCCGCCGATCCACAGTCCCGCGACCGCCAGAAGAAGTAGCAGAACCAACCCTGAAAGAATGCGCATTCGTCCCCTGCCCAATGCCACAGCATCTCAAGCCCGGCATACTGGCGGTCCGGGCCGCAGGGCTTTCATCGCGCTGCATCGTGACCTAGTTTCCGGGCACGGAAAAGGGTGTGCGACGATGAACGATGTCTTCTGGGTATTCGGTTACGGATCGTTGATGTGGGATCCGGGCTTCGGGCCGGTCGAAACCGTCAAGGCCCGGCTGGAGGGATATTCCCGCAGCTTCTGCCTGCGTTCGACCCGCTATCGCGGCACCGAAGAGGCGCCGGGCCTTGTTCTGGGGCTGGACTCCGAACCCGGCGCAAGCTGCGCGGGGCTTGCCCTGCGCATCCCCGAGGACCGTCACGCCGAAACGCTGGCCTACCTGCGCGAGCGCGAGCTGGACACCGGCGCCTATGACGAGATGGTGCTGCCGCTGACACTGCAGGACGGGCGTCGCGTCCAGGCGCTGGCCTATGTGATGAAACGCGACCACTGGCAATATGCGGGCGGGTTGTGCGTCCGCGAACAGGCGCGGATCATTGCAGGGGCTGCGGGCGGGCGAGGCCCGAACGCGGATTATCTGTTCAATACCGCGCGTCATCTGGCCGAAATCGGGCTGGCCGATGCGGCACTGGATCAGTTGTCCGACGATGTCCGACGGTTGCTGATGGCACGACGCGACCGCGACGCTGCGACCTGACTTTCGGATCGCTTGGCAAGTGGCGGGGCGCATCCTACACTTGGCCCAACCACAATGTCGGCAACGATAGACGGGACCGGGACCTTTTGAGCGATCCAGACAATTTCCACGGACCGGACGATCCCGGCGTGCCCCCGCAGGACCGCAGCAGGCTGCATCTGCCGAACCGCCGCATCACCGCCACCCGTGGCGGCGGTGCGATGCCGCCCGCCGCCCCGCAATTCTCGCAGCCGGTCCGCCAGATCCTGATGATGCTGACGCTGCTTGCGCTGGTCATGGCCGGCGGGTTCATAGCCTATGGTCGTATCCTGCCGATCTTCATGGCCAATCGCTGGCTGAACGGCCTGATCCTGACCGTCTTCGCGCTAGGGATCCTGGCCTGTTTCTGGCAGGTGGCCCAGCTTGTCCGGTCGGTCAGCTGGATCGAACGCTTTGCCGAACGGCGCCGCAATGCCGTCGACAAGGGCGTGGCCGCAAGGGGCGCATCGGACGGGGATATCCCGCCGCGGCTGCTGGCACCGCTGGCCGCGTTGCTGGGCACGCGTGGCCCGGTGGGTGGCGTGATCTCGACCGGGTCGGCGCGATCGATCCTGGATTCGGTCGGCACGCGCATCGAAGAACTGCGCGACATCACGAAATACCTTGCCAATCTCTTGATTTTCCTTGGGCTTCTGGGAACGTTCTACGGTCTTGCGACGACCGTTCCAGCGGTGGTCGAGACGATCCGCGCGCTGGCACCGCAGAACGGCGAATCCGGCATCGACGTGTTCGACAAGCTGATGAACGGGCTCGAGGCGCAGCTTGGCGGCATGGCCACGGCGTTCTCGTCGTCGCTGCTGGGACTGGCGGGATCGCTGGTCGTGGGGCTGCTGGAACTGTTCGTGACGCATGGCCAGAACCGCTTTTACCGCGAGCTCGAGGAATGGATGTCGGGCTTCACCCGCGTCAGCCTGGCCGGATCGGACGGCGAAGGTGTGGACCAGACCGCGCTGGTCGGATTTCTGGAACAGATCGGCGCACAGATGGACCGCCTGCATCAGTTTCATGCCGAACGCGACGCGGCGCGCGAAGATGCGGCGGCCATGGCCGATGAGCGGGTCGTGGTGATGGCCCAGGCGATCGAGGCGCTTGCCCACCGCGCCGAGGCCGAACGCGAAGCCACGCTTGCGCGCGCCGCAGGCCTCAGCGAGGCGATGAACCGGGTGGCCGACGGTCAGGACAGGATGCTGGAGATCGCGCGGCAGCGGGCCGATCAGCCCTCAGGCGCCGCCGCCGCCGATCTGTCGGGCGTCGAGGATGCCTTGTCGCGGCTTGTCGCGGATCTGAATGCGGGCCGGGAAGAGATGGTTGCCGAATTGCGGTCCGATCTGCTGGTCCTGACGCGGGCGGTTCGCGCCGCGCGGTTCGGCGATCCCTTTCCGGACGATCTGCGCGACGATCCCCTGATCCGGCGCGACAGGACCTAGGCGAATGTCCCTGCGTCGCGCATCTTCGGGGAACCGGTTCTCGGCCACCATCTGGCCCGGCTTCGTGGATGCGATGACGGCACTGCTGATGGTGCTGATGTTCGTACTGACGATCTTCATGATCGTCCAGTCCGTGCTGCGCGAACAGATCACCACGAAGGACGAGACGATTTCGGATCAGGGCGCGGTCATCTCGCGTCAGGAACAGCAGTTGAACGATCTGGGACGGCAGGTATCGGCCTTGGGGGATGCGCTGACAGCGTCCGAGGCACGCGAGCAGAACCTGCAGGGCCAGGTCGAAGATCAGACCAGCCGCGCCCAAAGCGCCGAGGAGGCATTGGCACAGGCACAGGCCGAAGCACGCGACCGCGCCGCCCGCATCACCAGGCTGGGCAATCAGCTTGAAGCCAGCCGAGCGGAACTGGATCAGGCGCGGTCACGCCTGACCGATTTCGAGGCCGAGGTAGCCGCACTGATGGCCGCGCGTGCCGACGATCAGGCCCGCGCGGACGCGCAGACGCAGGCATTGCAGTCGGAACTGGATGCGCAACAGGACCGTGCCTCGGCCGCCGAACTGGCCGTGGCGGCAGCGCGCGAGGAAATCGATGCGCAGCAGGAACAGGCGCGCCTGGCAGCCGCGCGACGCGAAGCGTTGCAGGCCCTGATCGCGGATCTGCGCCGCCGCAACGCCGGCGCCGAGGAACGCACCGCCGCGCTGCAATCGGATCTGACAGCCGCGCAATCGGAACTGAGCGAGGCCGAGGCCGCGCGACTGGCCGAGGCCGAGGCAGCCGCCGCCTTGCGCGCGCGCCTGGAACGCGCCGACAGTGAACTGACCGCGATGACCCTGTCGCTGGAAGAAAGCCGCAAGAAGGCAGAAGAGACACTGACCCTTCTGGCCGCCGCCGAAAGCGCGCGAGACGAGTTGTCCCAGGAAGCGGCGGAAAACGCATCCGAAGCGGAACGTCAGCAGGCGTTGCTGACCACGGCGCGGCAGCAGCTTGCCGAACAGGAAGACATGTCCGCCGAAAGTCAGCGTCGCGTGGCATTGCTGAACGAACAGGTCTCAACCCTGACCGCGCAGCTTGGATCACTGCAGGCGTTGCTGGAAACTGCGGGCGAAGATCAGCGCGAGGCCGAACTGCGGGTCGAGAATTTGGGACAGCAGTTGAATGCTGCCCTGCTGCGGGCCGCCGAAGAAAAGGATCGGCGCCTTGAGTTGGAGGAAGAGGCGCGCAGAAAGGCCGAGGAAGAAGCGCGCGATCTGGCCCGCTATCGATCCGAGTTCTTCGGCCGGCTGTCACAGATCCTTGCGGGGCGCGAAGGCGTGCAGATCGTCGGCGACCGCTTCGTGTTCCAGTCCGAAGTGTTGTTTGCGCCCGGCGAGGCGACACTGTCACCTCCGGGACGCGACCAGATCGCCGGGGTGGCGCAGATGCTGTCCGATATTTCGGACGACATCCCATCCGAAATCGACTGGATCATCCGGGTGGACGGCCACACCGACAGCACACCGCTGTCGGGAACAGGTCGCTATCGCGACAACTGGGAACTTAGCCAGGCGCGCGCGCTGGCCGTGGTGCGCTACCTGATCGATGATCTTGGCTTTCCCGCCAATCGTCTTGCTGCGGCCGGCTTTGCCGATACCCGCCCGGTCGCGAATGGCGACACGCCCGAGGGACGTGCCCAGAACCGCAGGATCGAGTTGAAACTGACCGAGCGCTAATGCCCGATCGTGTTCGAGAACAGGTTGACGACGATGACGCCTGCCACGATCAGGCCCAGCCCGATCACCGCAGGCAGATCCAGTCTTTGACCGAAGACCAGCAACCCGATCACCGCCACAAGAACGATCCCAAGCGCGCTCCAGATCGCATAGGCGACCCCCAGAGGCAGCACGCGCAGGCTGAGTGACAGCAGGTAGAAGCTGGCAAGATAGCACAGCGCCATGCCCACGGTGGGCCATAGCCGCGTGAATTGCGCGGAACGCTGCAGGAAGGAGGTGCCGACAACCTCAAGTCCGATGGCCAGAACCAGCGCCAGATAGGGGGATGCGATCATCTGGTGTCGCCCGCCCCGGCCAGGGGCTCGCCCGCGATCTGCCGCATCCGGCGCTGAACCTCGGAATTGATTTCTGCGCCGACCAGCACGATCGTCGCGCTTAACCACAGCCACATCATCAGGCCAATCGCGGCACCCAGCGAACCATAGGTCTCGTTATAGTTGGCGAAATTCGCGGCATACCAGCTGAACAGCATCGACGCGCCGACAAGGGCGACCGATGCGAAGACGGCGCCGGGGGAAATCCAGCGCCAGCGTGCATCCGGCGCCGCAGGCCCCCAGCGATAGATGGCGGCAAGTGCCAAGACCAGCACCATGAACAGTGCTGGCCAGCGCAGCAGCGATATCGTCGTGGCGCTGTCTCCGGGCAACGGTATCCACTGCAGCAAAATCGGGATGACCGCGACCACGCCCAGCATCAGGGCCAGCAGCAACAATCCGCACAGCGTGAACCCCATCGCGACAAGGTTCAGCTGCAGAAATCCACGGGTTTCCTTCTGGTAGAACGCCACGTTCAACGCCGACAACAGCGCCTTCATCCCGCCATTCGCCGAATAGAACGCGATCAGAAGCCCCATGATCCCCGCCAGAGACAGCGCCGACGAGGGCGAGGCCGCAATCGATTCGACCTGAGTGCGGATGATGTCCAGCGCACCGGCGGGCAGAAAGCTTTCCAGAACGTCCAGATGCCGGGTGATCGTGTCAGGATCGGCCACCAAGCCATAGATCGACACGAAAGCGGTGATGGCGGGAAACAGCGACAGAAGGCCGAAGAAGGTCACGCCTCCGGCGACCGCCGTCACCCTGTCATCGCCGATCTGCCGAAATGTCGCCTTGGTGATCGCGACGACATCCGCGAAACGCAGTTGCCACAATGTCATCTGTTGGCGCGGCCGATCACCGCGAGAATCGGCATGACCGCTGGCTTCCGCTTCGCTGCGCTGAAGCCCGAAGCGGCGTCTGGTCTTGTCGTCCAGCGGCCCGAACAGCGCGTCATAGACACCAGGCCGATCATAGTCAGTCATATATTGGGCTTTCGCGTCGGTTGTTGCGCCAATCTAGCGCGGCTGGAAGCGTGCTCACAAGCGGTGGGTGCGATCCTGGGCAGAGGTCCGTGGCGCGGCGGCATCACGCGGATCGTCTGGCCGATCGCGACGCAGAAGGCCGGAAACCTGATCGGCGGCCGCCGCGAAATCGCCGACGATGCCGCTGGCCTGCCCCGCGACGCTGCGAAAACCGTGAAATGCACCGATCAGGGAACTGACCAACCCCTCCAGACTGCCCGACAGGTTGTCCGCGGTGTCTGTCAGGTCCCGGGCGATGTTGCCCCGGCTTCGCGCGGCCTTTGCACGCTGCCGCGCGGCGATCTTCTGGTCGTCTCGTGCACGGGCCCGGACACGCTGTCGCATCCGTTCCTGTTCGACCTCGTCCATCTCGGCAAAGCGCGGCGCGACTGCAGGCTGCATACGCTGTTGACGCATCAGTTCGACTTTCGAGGGTTTGTCGGTCCCCGCAATCCGCCGCGCGGCAAGGACCGCACCAGCGGTCAGCCCGGCCACGCCGACTGCAACACCACCCCAAACGATCATGCGACTGGCAAGCGAGGGCGCGGGATAGGCCGCACGACCGTCAAGCGACATCGGCGCAGACGGGATCACCCGGCTGGAGCGCATCGGGCGGTGCGGATAGGGACTTGCGGTCTTGTGACCCTTCGGCACCGGGCGCGGACCAAAACGGGTCTGGCTGGTGCGGTCTGCCTCGGTCAGGCCATGGACATCATCGTCGCGGGAATGCATTCGTATCGCCTCCGGAAATTGGCGTTGGATTGTTTACAAAACCGCCAGCACCACGGAATGTTCCCTGATCAACCCGCTTTCCATGCAAGAAATCTTGCCCCTGCGGCACGGCAGGGCTATGCCCCTGCCGACGACCAAGGAGCCAGCCATGATCCCTCGCTATGCCCGCCCGGAAATGACCGCGATCTGGTCACCCGAGACCAAGTTTCGCATCTGGTACGAGATCGAGGCCCATGCCTGCGACGCTCAGGCCGATCTGGGCGTGATCCCGCGCGAAAATGCGGATGCTGTCTGGCGTGCCAAGGACGTCGAATTCGACGTCGCCCGTATCGACGAGATCGAAGCGGTGACCAAGCATGACGTCATCGCCTTCCTGACCCATCTGGCCGAACATATCGGCAGCGACGAGGCGCGTTTCGTGCATCAGGGAATGACCAGCAGCGACGTTCTGGACACGACCCTGAATGTCCAGCTTGTCCGCGCCGCCGACATCCTGCTGGCCGACATGGACAGGGTTCTGGACGCACTGAAACGTCGCGCCTACGAACACAAGGACACCGTCCGGATCGGACGCAGCCACGGCATCCATGCCGAACCTACGACGATGGGCCTGACCTTCGCCCGCTTCTACGCCGAAATGGCACGCGGCAAGGCGCGTCTGGAACGTGCGCGCGATGAGGTCGCCACCGGCGCGATCAGCGGCGCCGTGGGCACCTTCGCCAATATCGACCCGGCGGTCGAGGAACATGTCTGCGCCAGGATGGGACTGCGCCCGGAACCGATCAGCACCCAGGTCATTCCGCGCGACCGGCACGCGATGTTCTTTGCCACGCTTGGCGTGATCGCCTCGTCAATGGAAAACATCGCTACCGAAATCCGCCACATGCAGCGGACAGAAGTGCTTGAGGCCGAGGAATTTTTCAGCCCGGGCCAGAAGGGTTCGTCGGCGATGCCGCACAAGCGCAACCCGGTCCTGACCGAGAACCTGACAGGGCTTGCGCGGCTTGTGCGGATGACGGTGGTGCCGGCGATGGAAAACGTGACGCTGTGGCACGAACGCGATATCAGCCATTCCTCGGTCGAACGCGGGATTGCGCCGGATGCGACGATCACGCTGGATTTCGCACTGAACCGGCTGGCGGGCGTGATCGAAAAGCTGGTCGTCTATCCCGACACGATGCTGGCCAACATGAACAAGTTCAAAGGCCTGGTGATGTCGCAGCGCGTGCTGCTGGCGCTGACACAGGTTGGCGTCTCACGCGAGGACGCCTATCGGCTGGTGCAACGAAACGCCATGAAGGTGTGGGAACAAGGCAAGGATTTCAAAGAAGAATTGCTGACCGACGCGGAAGTGACGGCGGCATTGTCGCCCGCCCAGATCGAAGAAAAATTCGACCTTGGCTATCACACCAAGAACGTTGATCGGATCTTTTCGCGGGTGTTCGATTCAAATCCCCTGTAATTTTTCGTACCGGGTAATCCCGCGTTAGGGTTCCTCTGCCAGATTGCCCCGATATCGCGCGACGCAACGCAGGATCGGGGGATCACGATGAACACGCAGACCGGGCTCAGCCAGCGGCAGAAGGCGGCGGTGATCGTGCGGCTTTTGCTGGACGACGAGGACGCGGTCAGCCTGTCGCGGCTGGACAGCGGTTCCCAGACCCTGCTTGCGGAAGAAATGGCGGGGATGGAACTTGTCGACCGCCAGACCCGCGATGCGGTCATCACCGAATTCTGCGACCGGCTGGAATCCGTCGGCCTGACCTTTCCCGGCGATCTGGATGGCACCCTGGCGATGCTGGGCGGCAGACTGTCCGAGGATAGCACCGACAGGCTGCGTCGCATGGCCGCGATGTCGGGAAAAGGCGACCCCTGGCTTCGCGTCGCGGGCCTGCCAAAGGACGACATCCTCGCGCTGGCGAATTCCGAAGCGATCGAGATCGTGGCACTGATGCTGTCGAAACTGCCGGTCGGACGGGCCTCGGACGTGTTCACGGCACTGCCCCGCGATCGTGCCCGCGCCGTGGCGCGGGCCATGTCGCTGACATCGGGGGTCACGCCACAGGCGCTGCAGCGTGTCGGGCTGATCCTGCTTCGGGCCGCCGACGCGCTGCCCCGCCCGGCCATCGACACACCGGCAGCAGACCGGGTCGGCGCGATTCTGAACTTTGCCACGGCCGATCTGCGCGACGATGTGTTGCAGTCGCTGGAACGCGAGGATTCGGGCTTTGCCGTGGGTGTCCGCAAGGCGATCTTCATCTTCAGCCATATTCCGGAACGTATCGAAAGCCGCGATGTCGCGCGGATCGTGCGCGAGGTGGAACAACCCGTGCTTCTGCGGGCACTGTCCGCACCCGATCCAACCGATGCCGCGGCCGCGGAATTCATCCTGTCGAACCTGTCCCAGCGGATGGCCGATGGCCTGCGCGAGGAAATGGAAGAGATGGGCAAGGTCCGCGCCCGCGATATCGAGGACGCCAAGACCGAGGTGATCACGGCGATCCGCCGCCTTGAAGAACAGGGCGAGCTGACCCTGATCCTTCCGCTGGACGAGGATGACGACACCTGACGGGGTTCTGATCACTTGTCAGCACGCGCCACCCGGCTGATAAGCGTCGCCATGAGGTGTTCATGACCAATCGCATCGCTATCGCCCTGGCCGTTCTGATCATCGTGCTGCTGCTGGCCGATCGGCTGTGGCTGCATCTGGACCTGCCGGTCATGGCGGGCAGGATGCTGGTCGAGTCGGTCGATTATCTCAGCTTCTGGCGCTGAACCAAATCGGTTCCACCGCTCTGTACGCACCAGTCGCTGGTGGTTGGTCAGGACCGGGGCTGACACATATCGCAGCGCTAGGCACATCCGCGGGGCATGACCCGCTTTTCGCGGCGTGCCGGTCAACGGGTATTTGCATCGGCCCGGCAGCCACGCTAGAGCATGGCGCAACGTCATCTGGTCGGGAGAGAGAACCATGGCTGTCAAAGTCGCCATCAACGGTTTCGGTCGCATCGGGCGCAACGTGCTGCGCGGTATCATCGAATCGGGACGCACCGATATCGAGGTGGTCGCGATCAATGATCTGGGCCCGGTCGAAACCAACGCCCATCTGCTGCGCTATGACAGCGTGCATGGCCGCTTTCCCGCAACGGTGACGGTGAATGGCGACACGATCGATGTCGGTCGCGGCCCGATCAAGGTCACGGCGATCCGCAATCCTGCAGACCTGCCCTGGGGCGATGTCGATGTCATCATGGAATGCACCGGCATCTTCACCTCGAAGGAAAAATGCCAGCCGCATCTGCAGACCGGCGCCAAGCGCGTGCTGATCTCGGCACCCGGGGATGGTGCTGACAAAACCATCGTGTTCGGCGTCAACGACGACACGCTGACCGCGGATGACCTGGTCGTGTCGAATGCAAGCTGCACCACGAACTGCCTGTCGCCTGTGGCCAAGGTTCTGAACGACGCCATCGGGATCGATCGCGGCTTCATGACCACCATCCACAGCTATACCGGCGACCAGCCGACGCTGGATACGATGCACAAGGACCTGTATCGCGCCCGCGCCGCAGCCCTGTCGATGATCCCGACCTCGACCGGTGCGGCGAAGGCGGTCGGCCTGGTGCTTCCCGAACTGAAGGGTCGTCTGGACGGCGTCGCGATCCGCGTGCCGACGCCCAATGTGTCGGTTGTCGATCTGACCTTCGAAGCCAAGCGCGACACCTCGGTCGAGGAAATCAACGCGGCGATCAAGACCGCCGCTGACGGCACGCTGAAAGGCATCCTTGGCTATACCGAGGAACAGCTGGTCTCGACCGATTTCAACCATGACCCGCATTCGTCGATCTTCCACATGGACCAGACCAAGGTCATGGAGGGCAAGCTGTGCCGCATCCTGACCTGGTATGACAATGAATGGGGCTTCTCGAACCGGATGGCGGATACCGCGGTGGCGATGGGCAAGCTGATCTGACCGACGCCCGAATTCCTGCAACGGCCGGCAGCGCGAAAGCCCTGCCGGCCGTTCCTGCTTGCCGACCTGTCAGGACTTCAGCAGGATCAGTTCGGCAGTCACGCAGACCGGGTTTTGCGTCAGCGACAGCTTGCCGCCCGCCCTTGCGCCGCCGATCCCCACGATATCGATCTCTGCCCGTGCATCGCGCCGGTCGATCCAGCCGTCGCGGACCAGAAATTCGCTCGCGTGGCTGTCAAGAACTTCGCCGTTGTCGAATCGCGCCGTGTTCAGGCTGCCCAAACCGGCCAGTCGGGCATGTTCCCAGCCAAGCCGATCCATCGCCTCGCGCAGCCCTTCGGCCAGTTCGACATGGGGTGCGATGCGCAACAACGCCGCCTCGGGCCGGTCCACGGGCATGCCCCGCGGCTTGAACAGGGTGAACGCGGTCTCGGCGTCGGGCCCTGCCTCGAAAACCGCGTCACCGAACAACCATGCCTCGGCCTGGACAGGATGGGTCAGGACGGTGTCTTCCAGCAGCAGATGTCCCATCGCCTTGTCCCACAGCCCATGACAATGGCCAAAGGCGCGACCGTCGCGGCGCCCCCAGACAATCCCTGCGCGATGGATGACCGCATCCGTCAGATCATGCGGCGCGGAATACCACGCCCCATGCACCCCGTCGCGGGATCGGTCGGGCAGCACGAAGCGCAGATCGCCGCGCCCGCCATGAAGGGTGATCCACGCACTGTCGGCGCCGTCCAGCGCGCCGAGGATCGCGTCATGGATCGGTATATCCGCCGCCAGGGCAATCTGAAGCCGTTCCACGCGGGTGGGTGCCAGCATCAGACGCGGCCCGTCGGCGGCACCGGGATGGCACAGCGTTTCAGCCATTTTCGGTCAATGCCTCGCGCCGTATCAGTTCTTCGCGCACCAGCTTCTTGGTGATCTTGCCGTAACCCGACTTCGGCAGACCATCCCAGAACAGGATGCGTTTGGGCAGCTTGTAGCGCGCTATTCTGGGGGCAAGCCATGCCGCAAGATCGGGCCGTGTTCCGGCGCGGGTGACGCAGATCGCCACGCCGACCTCGCCCCATGTCGGGTCGGGCATGCCGATCACGGCACATTCGGCGACCTCGGGATGCAGCAACAGCTTTTCCTCGATCTCGCGCGGATGGATGTTGGAGCCGCCCGAAATGAACATGTCGCTTTCGCGCCCGGTCAGGTAGAAGAAGCCGCGCTGATCCATGTGACCCAGATCGCCGGTGCGGAACCAACCATCGCGGAAGGCCTTGGCGTTCGCCTTGGGGTCGTTCCAGTAGCCTGCGAAGACCGCGCCCCCGGTCACGCAAAGTTCGCCCGTCTGGCCTGCGGGCAAGGGCTGGCCGGCTTCATCCTGAATTTCGATCTGTATGCCGGTGCGGGGGTATCCGCAACTGCCCTGCAACCCCCAGCCATCGGCGGGGTCATGAAGACGCGCCGGCAGCACGGTGATGCAGCCCGTAACTTCGCCCAGCCCGAAATACTGGACCAGCACGGGGCCCAGCTTTTTCAGGGCGCGAACCTGATCGGCGCGATACATCGGCGCACCCGCATAGATGACATGGCGCAGGCTGGAATGATCGTACTGATCGACGGCGGGATGTTCGGTCAGCAGCTTCACGATGGTCGGCACGGTGAACATGTTGCTGATCCGATATTCCGCCACCAGACGCCAGATTTCTGCCGGATCAAAAGGGCCATCGGGCATGATCGTCGGCACGCCCCGCGCCACCTGCAGCATCTGATGGATCCCGGCGCCGTGGCTGAGCGGCGCGACGACCAGCGAGGCGTCACCCTCGGTGGTGCCTGGGATCAGGTCGGCGAGATGATTGGCGATCACGAACCCCATCTGCCCATGGGTCAGCACCGCAGCCTTCGGCCTGCCCGTCGAGCCCGAGGTGAAGAACAGCCAGGCCGGATCGTCCCGGTCCACATCGAACGCGCGCAGGGGCGTGTCATCCTGCACTGACAATAGCGTCTCGATGTCGGGTCCGAAATCCGCCTTGCCGATCGCCAGGGTCGGCAGACCGCAGATCGCGGCGTGATCGGGGAATTCAGCCTCGCAGATCAGCAGCTTCGGCTGCGACAATTCTGCCATCCAGCGCAGATCGTCCGGCGAGCCGCGAAAATTCGCGGGCACCCAGATCGCGCCCAGTTTCAGGCAGGCCCAAAGGCTTTCCCACATCTGATTGTTGTTGGACGACTGCACCAGAATCCGGTCGCCCTTGCAGATACCATAGTCACGGGCCAGCAGGCGCGCCATTGCATCCACCCGCGCCAGCATCCGCGCCCATGTCCAGCGCCCGTCACCCCAGATCATCGCAGGATTTTCGGGCAGCCGCCGGGCCGTCTGATCCAGCAGATGTCCCAGATTCATCGTGCGGGTCGAACAGGGCGTCATTTCACCCTCTCAAGGATCGAGACATAGTTCGCGACAGCGGCACCGCCCATGTTGAAGACCCCGGCAAGACTGGCACCGGGGATCTGCATGCCGCCGGCCTCGCCGGTCAACTGCATCGCCGCCATGACATGCTGCGAGACACCGGTCGCGCCGATCGGATGTCCGCGCGATTTCAGCCCGCCCGACGGGTTCACCGGCAACCGGCCGCCGCGCGCGCTGATCCCGTCTGCGATGATCCTGCCGCCCTGCCCCGGTTCGGCCAGCCCCATAGCCTCGTATTCCAGCAGCTCCGCGATGGTGAAACAGTCATGGGTTTCCACCAGCGACAGATCGTCCAGCATGACGCCAGCCTGCTTCAACCCCTGTGCCCATGCCTTTCGCGCACCTGAAAATTCCAGAATGTCGCGACGCGACAGGGGCAGATAGTCGTTTGCCTGACGCTGCGCCCGGAACGCGATGGCACGCGGGCTTTCGATATCGGGATGCGCGATCACCAGCGCCGCCGCCCCGTCCGAGACAAGCGAGCAATCGGTCCGCCGCAGCGGTCCCGCCGCAATCGGGTTCCTGTCGCTGACCGTATTGCAGAAATCGAAACCCACATCCTTCTGCATATGCGCGAAAGGGTTCAGCGCGCCGTTCGCGTGGTTTTTGGCCGCGATCATCGCCAGTTCGCGCGACGCGTCGCCATGGCGCTGGAAATAGCTGTTGGCGATTCCCCCGAACACGCCCGCGAACCCGCCCGGCGTATCGCCTTCCTCGGCGCGGTAACTTGCACCCAGAAGAATGTCGCCGATCTCGGCTCCGGGGGTCGCGGTCATCTTCTCGGCCCCAACGACCAATGCAATGCGCCCGCGTCCCGACCCGATGAAATCCAGTGCGGCAGTGATTGCGGCCGATCCGGTGGCGCAGGCGTTTTCCAGGCGCACCGCAGGCACATGGTGCAGGCCATCATGGCCCAGTGCGACCAATGCGGCCTCGAAGCCCTGCTTCTGGAAGCCGCCGTTATAGACACCGACAAAAATGCCCTCGACCTGATCGGCAGGGATGCCCGCATGATCCAGCGCAGCGCCCGTCACCTCGGCCATCAGGGCTTCGACGTCCTGTGCGTCCGATTTGCCAAAGCGCGTATGGGCCCAGCCAATGATGCGGCCTTCCGGCGCAGGGGGCAGATCCGTCATGTCTTCCTCGCAAGCAGGTGGGTCAGTTCAGTTTCGATCCGGGACGCCTCGGCCCGTAACAGGGCGGCCATCTCGGCTTGGCGGGGAGGCGTCAGGCGCTGGTCGATCGCGGCCAGCGACAGCGCGCCCGCGATTGTCCCCAGCGGGTGACGGATCGGCACGCCGACGCCCCAGCTGCCCGCGACGATCAGGCCGGGATTCAGCGCGTAACCATGGGTGCGGGCGTTCGCGATGGCGGTCCGCAAAACCTGCGGGTCATAGGCATCATAGCGCGGCGCGGACAGAAGTGGCGCCAGATCGTCAAGAAGCCCGCCAATTTCGTCGTCAGGCAATCCCGCAAGGATGGCCAGCGATCCCGCCCCGATCCCCAGCGGATGTTCGTCGCCTGGTTGCAGCGCGTGCGTCCGAACCGGATAGCTGCCTTCTTCGCGCAGCAGGCAGACCGCGTGCAGACCGCGTCGGACGGTCAGAAAGCAGGTGTCGCCGCTGAGCCGCGCGACGCGGATCAACGCAGGCTGCGCTATGCGCAACAGGCCAAAGCGCGGCGCGGCCAGCATACCGGTCACATAGGTCTCGGGCCCCGGAAAATATCTGCGTGTAGCGAGATCCTGTTCCACCAATCCTTCGCGGATCAGCGCGACCAGAATCCGCCGCAGCGTGGGCTTGGCAAGGCTGGTCGCGTCGGCCAGGTCAGCCAGGGACAACCCGGTTTCGGTTGCGCGACCGATCCGGCGCCAGACCGCCACCGCGCGTCCGATGCTTTGCGTGCCTTGTTCGATGATGCTTTCCATCATGTGGAACCGAATTCTCCCGCCGCCCTCAGAAAGCCGCCGATTCTTATTGCATGGCTATTCTTCATCCGTAAACATGCCAACGACAAAAGCGGCCGGCGTGCCGCATTGTGGAATGGGAGGAGAAACCATGTTCATGAAGCTGGCTCTTGGGCTGACCACCGCACTTGCGCTGTGCCTGCCCGCCGCGTCCGAAACCCTGCGTCTGTCGCACAATACGGGCGACACGACCACCTGGCAGAAGGGGGCCGACAAGTTCGGCGAACTTCTGGAACAGGAAACCGGCGGCGATTATGATATTCGGGTCTTTCCCAACGCCCAGCTTTCCGGTGGCGACCAGATGAAGCAGGCCGAGATGACGGGCCGCGGGGCCATCGACCTGGTGCTGACATCGGCCATCAACGTCACCCCGCTGGCGCCCGAAATGGCCGCTTTCTCGCTGCCCTATCTGTATCCGGACTATGATGCGGTGGATCGCACCACGCAGGGCGCGGCTGGCGAGAAGATGGAAGAAATCATGGCGGGCCACGGCATCCATGTCCTGGCCTGGGGCGAGAACGGGTTCCGCGAAGTCACCAATTCCAAGCATCCGATCACCTCGCCCGATGACATGAAGGGCCTGAAGATGCGGGTCGCGGGGCCCATGTATATCGACGTCATGAATGATCTGGGGGCCAACCCGCAGCAGATGCAGTGGTCCGAGACGTTCCCCGCGCTTCAGCAGGGCGTCGTGGACGGACAGGAAAATCCGATCGGCGCAGTGATCATTCCGCAGCGGGTCTATGAGGTCCAGAAATACATCACGCCGTGGCACTACAGCTATGATCCGCTGTTCCTGGGCATCAGCAAGGACAAGTGGGATTCGCTGGACGACGAGACCAAGGCCAAGTTCCAGAAGGCCGCGGACGAGGCGATGGCCTATCAGATCCAGATCAGCCGCGAAGCCACCGCAAGCGGGCTGGAGTTCCTGAAGGAACAGGGCATGGAGGTTCACGAGCCGACCGCCGACGAACTGGCCGCGTTCCGCGAGGCGACCAAGCCCAGCTTTGACAAATGGTCGAACCAGATCGGCGCCGATATCGTGAAACTGTTCACAGACGAAGCGAACGCGCAGTAGATGCGCCTGCTGGATCAGTTCGAAAAGGCCGTTTGCGCGGTGTTGCTGCTGGCGATGACGGGGCTTGGTTTCGCCAATGTCGTTGTACGCTATGGCACCAACCATTCGCTGGCCGCGACCGAGGAACTGCTGACCGGCGGTTTCGTGTTGCTGACCGTGTTCGGTGCGGCGATTGCAGCACGCCGCGGGCAGCATCTTGCCGTCGAACTGATCACCGATATGTTGCCTGCCGCGTTGCGGCGGGCAGTCATCGTGCTGGCCACGCTGCTGTCGGCCGCGCTGCTGGCGGCTTCGGTCTGGTTCTGCTGGCAACTTGTGCTGAACCAGATGGGCACGGGGATGCGCAGCTATGGGCTGGGGCTGCCGCTGTGGTGGTATTCCGCCGCGCTGCCGCTTGGCTTTGCGCTGGTGCTGATCCGTTTCGTTCAGGCTGCGTTGCGGGGCCCTGATGCCTGAGATCGGTGCCGGCAGCATGATGGTCGGGCTGTTCTTCCTGCTGCTGGTGCTGCGCGTGCCGGTTGCCTTCGCGCTTGGCCTGTCGGCGCTTGCCGCGATGTGGCAACTGGGCTTCGGCCTCGATCTTGTGGGCGACCTGCTGACGGCAGGGATCGGGAAATTCTCGCTGCTGGCGATCCCGTTCTTCATTCTGGCCGGCAACCTGATGGGACGGCTGGGGATCGCCGACCGGATGATCCGCTTCTTCCGGGTGCTGGTCGGCGGACTGCCGGGCGGCATGGGTCTGGTCGGAACGGTGGTCTGCCTGTTCTGGGGCGCTGTCAGCGGATCGGGTCCGGCGTCGGTCGCGGCCATCGGTCCGATGATCGTCCGCTCGATGGAAGAGGACGGGTATTCCCGCGCCTTTGCCGCGGGTCTTGTCAGCACAGGCGCGGCCATGTCGATCGTGATTCCGCCCTCGATCGGGTTGGTGATCTATGGGGTTCTGGCCGAAACCTCGATCGCGGACCTGTTCATCGCCGCGATCCTGCCTGGCATCCTGTGCGGAGCACTGATGCTGTGCGCCCTGCCCTTCGGTCGCGTGCGGAACGCGACCGCAACCCGCGCGCTTAGCCCCAATCCCTATCCGGGCATGTCCTATGCGCGGGCACTGGGCCGATCCTTTATCGACAGTTTCTGGGGGCTGATGACACCTGTCGTGATCCTTGGCGGGATCTATTCGGGGATATTCACCCCGACCGAGGCCGCCATCGTCGCCTCGGTTTATGCGCTGGCGGTGGGCGGCCTGATCTATCGCACGCTGACGATCCGTGGCCTGTATGAATGCCTGGCCGACAGCGCGGCGGGATCGTCGGTGGTGATGCTGGTCGTCGCCTATGCCGGGCTTTTCGGCTGGGTCGTGACCGTGGACGACCTCATCGGCCGCTACTCTGGCGCGCTGCTGGGGCTGTCGTCGAACCAGTGGGTGATCCTTGCGGTGATCATGCTGGTAGTACTGATTGCCGGCATGTTCATGGACGCGGTCACGATCATGTTCATCTGCCTGCCGATCTTCCTGCCGGTCATGCGCGAACTGGCCTGGGATCCGGTCTGGTTCGGAGTGCTGATCATGGTCAATCTGGCGATCGGACTGATCACACCGCCGGTGGGGATCAATCTTTACGTCGCGGCGAACATCACCCGGCTGCCGCTGGAAAAGGTCGCGCGGGGGGCCTTGCCCTTCCTGGTGACCAGCGTCATCGGCCTGATCCTGATCGCGGCGTTTCCGGGGCTGACACGGCTGATGCTGCCCTAGGCGGGCAGCGACTGCATCACCTCGGCTGCGATCTGAAAGCTGCGCAATCGCGCGGCGTGATCGTGGATCTGCCCC
Organism: Paracoccus sp. R12_2; assembly: GCF_017744015.1. GTDB lineage: Bacteria > Pseudomonadota > Alphaproteobacteria > Rhodobacterales > Rhodobacteraceae > Paracoccus. The sequence goes on along the minus strand of NZ_JAGHRA010000006.1, from coordinate 188,247 downwards.
GTCAGGATGACCTCGTCGGGATTATGCGCATCAATCAGCGCGGCTAGCTGATCCCTGACCTGCGCCTTGCCTCCCACCGCGCTGACCCGCAGCGCCTGATCCACTGCGCGGCGCATCTGCGGCCCGATCTCGCCGTCCAGATCGCGCGTCGGACGTGGAAGCTTGCCGGGCAAGCCGGTGCGCAGCCGCGCGAAGGCAAGCTGCATCGTGGTGCGAAGATGATGCGCCTCGTCTGCGTCGTCGGCCGCGAAAACGTTGATCGCGATCATCGCATGCGGCTTTTGGCCCCAAGGCGAGGGGCGGAACCGGTCGCGATAGATCGCCAGAGCCCGTTCCAGATCATTCGGCGCGAAATGGCTGGCGAAGGCATAGGGCAGGCCCAGATGGGCCGCCAACTGGGCGCCGAACAGGCTGCTGCCAAGAATCCAGACGGGAACCTGCGTCCCCTCGCCCGGCAGAGCGCGCACCGCGGCACCGTCACGCGCAGGCCCCAGGTAATCCAGCAATTCGACGACATCATTGGGAAAACTGTCGGCCATCGGATCACGGCGCAGAGCTTGGATCACCGCGCCGTCACCGCCGGGGGCACGGCCCAGTCCCAGATCGATGCGATCCGGAAACACCGTGGCCAAGGTCCCGAACGCCTCGGCCACGGTCAGGGGCGCGTGGTTTGGCAGCATGATCCCGCCCGCACCCACCCGCATGGTGCGGGTCGCCTGCGCGACAAGCCCGATCAGGACGGCGGTCGCCGAACTGGCAATACCCGGCATGTTGTGATGCTCGGCCATCCAGAACCGGTGATAGCCCCAGCCTTCGGCCTTGCGCGCCAGATCAAGGGTGTTGCTGATCGCGTCACCGGCGTCGAAACCTTCGGGGACCGGCGCCAGATCGAGAAGGGAATAAGGAATGCTCATGAAACCGAGTTAGGTGTCGCGCGACGAAATGCAATCACCGGAATTGCAGTTTCTGCATCGCGCGACGCATCCGGCCCAGATCTTGCCGGATCGGCGCCTGCACGCCCCGGTTGCCTCAGCCCATTTTCCGCAGATAGGTCCAGGTCGCCACCCGCGCGCCGCGCGCGACCGACCAGCTTTCGGCGTCGCCCAGATAGACGAATCCACAATTGGTCAGCACGCGCGCCGAGCCGGGATTGTCCTGGAATGCCTCGGCGAACAAGGTGCGCGATCCGTGCGGGTTGGCGGCAACCAGCGCCTCGACCGCCTCGGTCGCGAATCCGGTGTTCCAGAATCCCGCGCCGATCCAGAAGCCAAGTTCGGACTGGTCGCCCTCCATCCGCGTCAGCGAGACGACACCCAACAGTTCGGCCAGACGATGTGCCGACCCGTCGATCGCCCAGACATCCTCGCTGCGATCCGCAGCCAGCGCACGCGCGACAAATCCTTCCGCCGCGCCCGGCGGCAGAGGATGCGGAATGGCCCGCGTCCCCTCGGCCACGCGGCGATCCGAGGTGTAATGTGCGATCATCCCGGCATCCGAGGGTCGCAGGGGCCGCAACACGAAACGCTCGGTCTCGATGACGGGCTGGTTCAGGGTGATGACATCGGGCTTCAGATCATCCAATCGCGTGCCCTCCCGCATCGGTGCAGACATAACCATTTTCCCTCCCCCGGAAAACAGGACCTGAAAACAGGTCGGGGGACCGGCTTTCGCCGATCCCCCTAACATCGAAATGTTAAATTCGGGTTACTCGGCGGCTTCGAGACTCGCGGGAATCACCGAAATGAAGGTGCGCCCTTTCAGGCCCTTCTTGAAGGTCACATGACCGTCGGTCAGCGCGAACAGGGTGTGATCCTTGCCCATGCCGACATTGTCGCCCGGCCACCACTTGGTGCCGCGCTGACGCACGATGATGTTACCGGCGGTCGCTTCCTGACCGCCATACAGTTTGACGCCGAGACGGCGACCAGCCGAATCGCGACCGTTGCGGGACGAACCGCCTGCTTTCTTGTGTGCCATGGGTCAGTCTCCTTACGCTTCGACGGCGTCTTTCGCCGGTTTCTTGGCCTTGGCGGGCTTGGCCGCGGCCTCATCCTTGGTGCGGGCGCCGACGGCGGTCTTCACACCGGTCTTGTCCGCACCCTTGTCCAGCACGTCCGTGACGCGCAGCAAGGTCAGTTGCTGGCGATGACCACGCGTACGCTGCGAGCTGTGCTTGCGGCGGCGCTTGACGTAGGTGATGACCTTGTCAGCCTTGATCTGGTCGATCACTTCGGCCTGCACGCAAGCACCCTCGACCAGCGGCGCGCCCAGGGACGAACCCACCATCAGAATTTCATTGAACTGGACTTTTTCACCAGCGGCAGCATTCAGCTTTTCAACGCGCAGGACGTCGCCCGCCTGCACCTTGTATTGCTTGCCGCCCGTCTTCAGAACCGCGAACATCGCTTCGTTTCCTTCGTTCTCCGCGTCCTTCGGCCCCGGTGCAGACCGGCGTCATGGGATGATCCCGCCTTCGGACAGCGCATCCCGCGCATCGGGATGTCATTTCAAAAACAATGACCGGTCACAGGCGGTCGCCCGACCGGTCGCGTGCATATGGCCGATCATGCGCCGCAAGTCAAGCGACCGGACCGATCGGACTGACGTCATTGCGGCGCCGAACGGAACCCTGCAACAGATCAGGGCATTTCCTGCTGCGAGATTCAAGGACGAGGAACATGAGAAGCTTTTTCTGCCCAGCCTGCAAGGCGCCTGTCTACTTCGACAATCTTGTCTGCAATTGCGGTGAGGCATTGTTTTACGAGCCAGAGGCCCGCGCGATGTGGAACGTCGCGGCACCTTGCGCCAATCGCGACACGATCGGCTGCAACTGGGTCGCGATCCCCAACGGACCGCTTTGCCGGTCCTGCGCGATGTCAGATGTGGTGCCGGCGCTGAATATCGGTGACAACCGCGGCCTTCTGACACGGGCCGAAGGCGCAAAACGACGGATGCTCGCCAACCTGTCGAACTGGAACTGGTTCAACGACGCCGATCGCGGGCCAAGGCCGCGCTTTCTCATGCTGTCCGAAGACGCCGGGGGCGCGCGGACCGAACAGATCGTGATGGGTCACGCCAATGGCGACATCACCATAAACGTGACCGAAGCCGACGCCCTGACCCGCCTGCAGCGCCAACAAAGCCTGGGCGAGGACTATCGCGCGATGATCGGACATTTCCGGCATGAAATGGCGCATTTCCTGTTCGACAGGCTTTCACAGGCAAATGGTTTCTCGGCCGCCTTCCGGGCCCTGTTCGGTGACGAACGCGCCGACTATGCTGCGGCGCTGGAACGTCACTATGCCGCGCCGTCGGCGCCGGGACAGACCCACATCACGGCTTATGCGACCGCGCATCCGCACGAAGACTGGGCGGAAACCGTGGCGCATCTTCTGCACCTTGTCGATATCACCGACAGCTTTGTGCATGCCGGGCTGACAATGCCGGGGATTCCCGCCGAATATTCAGCCTATCACGACCCCGATGCGAACCGTCTGCTGACGCTTGCGACGGCGGTCGTCATCGCGATCAACGACATCAATCGCGCACTGGACAAAGGCGATCTCTATCCGTTCATCCTGACGCCGAAGATCCGCGAGAAGATGATATTCGCCCATGACTGGCTGATGAACCATACGGCGCGCGGGGCGTGAACCGCCGCCCCGCCCAGAGGTTCAATCGGCCTTTTCTTCCAGCGTCAGCCATTCTTCTTCGGCAGCCTGCAGCGCGGCCTGTCGCTCGGCAATTGCCTCGGTCGCCTTCCTGAACCGGACCGGCGAGGTCTGATACAGATCTGGCTGCTCGGCCAGGAACCGGGACAGCTTTGCGATCTCGGCCTCTAGCCGTTCGATGATCGCCGGCAATTCCTCCAACCGGTGCCGTTCGGTGAAGCTGAGCGCGGGCTTGGCCGGTCGTGCGGGCTTGGCGACGGCAGGTGCGGACGGCGCGGCGGGACGGGCGCCGCCGGCGGGCGTTGGCACCGCGGTGTCAGGTGCATCGACACCGCGTTGGGCGCGATAGTCGCTCCACCCCCCGGCATAGACGACCGCGCGGCCATCGCCCTCCATGGCGATCGTGGTGTCGGCGACGCGGTCGATGAAATCACGATCATGGCTGACCAGCAGCACGGTCCCGTCGTAATCGCCAAGCAGATCCTGCAACAGATCCAGCGTCTCGACATCAAGATCGTTGGTCGGTTCGTCCAGCACCAGCAGGTTCGACGGACGGGCCATCAACCGGGCCAGCAACAGCCGGGCCTTTTCGCCCCCCGAAAGACTGCGAACGGGCGCCCGGGCCTGCGACTCGTCGAACAGGAAATCCTTCAGATACCCCACGACATGCTTCGGCTGGCCCCGGACCATGACCTGATCCGCGCGCCCCGAAACCCGCATGTCCGGATCGCCCGTCAGCGATTCCCACAGGGTCTGGTCGGGGTTCAGCGCGGCGCGCGCCTGATCGAACACCGCGACGTCCAGATTGGTGCCCAAAGTGACCGTTCCGTCATCGGGCGCGATCTCACCCGTCAGCATCTTGATCAGCGTCGTCTTGCCGGCGCCATTCGGGCCGACGAACGCGACCCGGTCACCGCGCTGCACACGCAGATCGAACGGCTTCAGAATCGTGCGATCGGCGAAGGTCTTTGTGATGCCTTTCGCCTCGATCACCCGCTTGCCCGATTGCGGCCCGGCCTCCAGCGCCATGGCGGCAGCGCCCTGACGGCGGATCTGGGCGCCACGCTCGGCGCGCAGCGCGGCCAGCGCGCGCACCCGGCCCTGATTGCGCTTGCGGCGCGCGCTGATGCCTTCGACCGCCCAACGCGCCTCTGCCTTGATCTTGCGGTCCAGCTTGTGCCGGGCGTCGTCTTCGGCCGACCACACCGCCTCGCGCCAATCCTCGAAATATTCGAAGCCGCGTTCCTGCCGGCGCATCTCGCCCCGGTCGATCCACAGCGTCGCGCGCGTCAATCGCCGCAGAAAGGCACGGTCGTGGCTGATGATGACATAGGCCGCGCGGGTCTGGTTCAACTGATCTTCCAGCCAGCCGATCGCCTCGATGTCCAGATGGTTGGTCGGCTCGTCCAGCAACATCAGTTCCGGTGCCTGGGCCAGCAGCCTGGCCAGCGCGGCGCGGCGCCGCTCACCGCCGGACGCGGTGACAACCGGGCGCGCGGCGTCGAACTTCAGCCCCTCGGCGGCCATCTCGACCCGGTAAGCCTCGGCCTCTTCAAGGCCGTCGCTGGCGAATTCGCCAAGCGTGGCAAAGCCGGACAGGTCGGGATCCTGTTCCATATACCCGGCCTTGGCCCCGCCATTCAGAACGACAGCGCCCCGGTCCGGTTCGACCAGCCCGGCCATGACCTTCATCAGCGTCGATTTTCCCGACCCGTTACGGCCGACCAGCGCGACCCGGTCGCCCTGCTGGACGGTCAGCGACAGCGTGTCGAAAACGGGATCGCCGCCGAAGGTCAGCGAGATATCGGTAAGTTGCAGAAGGGGTGCGCGTGCCATGCTGCGGCCCGTATCGCGACCGGCTGCCGCGGTCAATCGAGGCGATTGTCCGATTATTTTTGTTAACTATTGCGATCCGGTCGCCTAACAACGATAAATACCGGCATCCAATGTCCAGAAGGAGACGATGATGCGCTTGATGATGATGGCCTTGCTGACCGGCACCGCAGCCATGCCCGCGCTGGCCCAAGAGGTGAACATCTATTCACATCGCCAGCCTGAATTGCTGAAACCCTTGACCGACGCCTTTACCGAATCGACCGGGATCACCGTCAACACGGCATTCGTGGACAAGGGCATGGTCGAGCGTCTGCAGGCCGAAGGTGACCGCTCGCCCGCCGATCTGATCATGACCGTCGACGTCGCACGCCTGGGCGAGGTCAAGGATGCCGGCGTGACCCAGGCCGTCGAGGACGAGGCACTGGACGCGATTCCCGACACGCTGCACGACGCAGACAACCAGTGGTTCGGGCTGACGACGCGCGCGCGGATCGTCTATGCGCACAAGGATCGCGTCGCCGACGGCGAGGTGACCACCTACGAGGATCTGGCCGATCCCAAGTGGAAGGGCCGCATCTGCACCCGCCCGTTCACCAATGACTACAACGTCGCACTGACCGCCGCATTCCTGGCCCATCACGGCGCCGAGGAAACGAAAGCCTGGCTGGAAGGCGTCAAGGCCAACCTTGCCAAGCAGCCCGAAGGAAACGATCGCGGTCAGGTCAAGTCGATTTGGGCCGGCGAATGTGACATCAGCCTGGGCAACACCTACTACATGGGCCAGATGCTGGCCGATGAGGAACAGAAGGAATGGGCGGATGCCGTGCGCATCGTGTTCCCGACCTTCGAGGAAGGCGGCACGCATGTGAACGTCTCGGGTGTGGCGATGACGAAATCCGCGCCGAACAAGGAGGCCGCGATGCAGCTGATGGATTTCCTTGTCAGCGACGAGGCACAGCGCATCTATGCCGAGACGAATCACGAATTCCCGGTCGTCGAGGGCGTCGAGCGGTCCGAACTGGTGCAAAGCTGGGGCGAATTCACCCCGGACGACCTGCCCCTGACCGAAGTCTCGAAGCTGCGTCCCGAGGCCCTGACGCTGATCGAGGAAGTCAATTTCGACGGCTGATGGCCGCAAATCATGCGACACGCCGCCATGTGCGGCGTGTCTGACCCATGACTAGCGTGCGTCGCGCAGGACCGAGGAAAGCTGTTCGGCCTGCACATCGTCGCTGACGAAGGCCTCGCCGATCCCGCGCGCCAGAACAAAGCGCAGGCGTCCATCCACGACCTTCTTGTCCTGTGCCATCAGATCTATCAGCGCGGCGTCATCTGGCAGGTCGCCGGAAATGTCGGACAGACGCGCAGGCATCCCCATCGTTGCCAGATGGGCCAGAACACGGCTTGGCGCCTCCTGGCTGCACAACCCCATCCGGGCGGACAGATCGAACGCCAGCGCACAGCCGATGGCCACGCCCTCGCCATGCAGCAACCGGTCGGAATATCCCGTTGCAGCCTCCAGCGCATGGCCGAAGGTATGGCCCAGATTCAGCAGCGCGCGTTCGCCCTGCTCGGTCTCGTCGCGGGTCACGATCCCCGCCTTCATCGCGACCGAATGCGCCACCGCGCGCTGGCGCAGCGCCCTATCCTGCTGCAGCCGCGGACCATTTTCTTCCAGCCAGGCAAAGAAATCCATGTCCCCCAGCAGGCCGTATTTCACCACCTCGCCATAACCCGCCAGAAAATCGCGCCTCGGCAGCGTATCCAGAATGGCGATGTCGGCCAGCACAAGGGTCGGCTGGTGGAAGGCGCCGATCAGGTTCTTGCCATGCGGGCTGTTGATGCCTGTCTTGCCGCCCACGCTGCTGTCCACCTGTGCCAGCAGCGTCGTCGGGATCTGAACAAAGCGCACGCCGCGCCGCAGGATCGCGGCGGCGAAGCCGACCAGATCGCCGATCACGCCGCCGCCGAAGGCAATCACGACATCGCGCCGCTCGATCTTCCGCTCCAGCAGCCATTCGACCGTGCGGCTCAGGAAAGTCCAGCTTTTCGTGGCCTCGCCGGACGGCAGGCGCAGCACGTCCGAGGCTATGCCCTGGGCGTTCAGCGCGGATTGCAGCCGGTCCAGATGCAGCGCCGCCACGGATTCGTCGGTCACGATCGCCACGCGCGGACGATGCAGGAAAGGCGCGATCTCGGCACCGGTCCTGTCGACCAGCCCGGCGCCGATACGAACATCGTAGGCGCGCGCGCCCAGCGGCACATGGACGGTAACGGTTTCGGTCATTTCGTCTCCAGCAATTCGGGATGGGCGGTGCCGATCTGGTCAAGCAGCCGCAGGGCGGCCGCCTCGACCGTGTCGCCCGGACGGGCGTCGAATGTCAGGTCCGCGCTTGCATAGACCGGGTAACGTTCGGCGATCAGCGCGGCAAGCGTCCCCTTGGGGTCGGCGGTTTTCAGCAGCGGGCGCGTGCTGCGCTGACGGACCCTGTGCCACAGCGTTTCCAGATCGCAGTTCAGCCAGATCGACAATCCGCGCGCGGCAATCAGATCGCGATTCCTTTCCCGCATCCAGGCGCCGCCGCCGGTCGAGACGATTCCGGGCGTGCCATCCAGGATGCGGGCCAGAACCTGCGTCTCGCGATCACGAAAGAACGTCTCGCCGTCGCGGGCGAAGATTTCGCTGATCGACATGGCGGCGGCGGCCTCGATCTCGGTGTCGGAATCGGTGAAGGGCACCTGCAGACGTCGGGCAAGTTCGCTGCCGATGGCGGTCTTGCCTGCCCCCATCATGCCGATCAACACGATATGCCGCCCGAGAACCTGTCTCATACCTGCCCTTTCCATCGCGTGACTGAATGGCGTGATCTTTCCGGAATTGCCATATATATTCGGGCCTAACCGGCGCACAAAGCGTCGGAAAGCCATGAAATGCAGGGCGAGCGAGGCGAAATTCGATGCGGTTGCTGAAACTTCTGGTGGTGCTGATTCTGGCGGCGATGGTCGGCTTGGTCGGTTATGCCTATCTGGGTGACATGGATCCGGTGCGGCAAGAGATGCGGACGCCGGTGACGGCCGGGGGCGCGGGTGAGTGACACAACCCACCGCATATGCCGCGCCGTCGCGATCTCGGCGCTGATCGGGATCTGCGCCACCGGTCCGATCTTCGCGCAACAGGGAAGGCCTTTATCGGCAAGTGATTGGTTGTCAGGAAGTGTCCGCGGCCCGGCGCGGGAAAGTTCCGCCTGGCGGCCCGGCCAGCGACCGCCGCCCGCACGCGACAGGTCGCGCCCGGTGGCCGAAACCGGCGCGGTCGGTGCGGTTCAGGTTACCCGGCTGGATGGCGGCAACCCCGATTCCGCAGGAACCATCACCGCACGCAAGGCAGGGCTGCCCAACGATCTCTGGCGCGGCAGCGCGGCTGCCACCCTGGCGCCCCTGATCCAGCAGACCCCCGCCAGACTGCCCGCGATGAACGCGTTGCTGCGGCGGGTGCTGCTGACCCAACTGACCCCGCCCGAGGCCGCCCCGGACCAGCCGCTTCAATCAGGGCAATTGTTCCTGGCACGCGCAGACCGGCTTCTGGACATGGGCGCGCTGGATCAGGCCCAGGCGCTGCTGATGACCGCGGGCCCCGGAGATGCACAGGTGTTTCGCCGCCTGTTCGATATTGCATTGCTGCAGGGCGACGAGGCGCGCGCCTGCCGGATCATGAATACCACGCCCGGCGTCGCGCCCAGCTTTTCGGCGCGCATCTTCTGCCTTGCCCACACCGGCGACTGGGCGGCGGCGGCGATCAGCCTGCGCGGCGCCGAGGCACTTGACCTGATCCAACCGCAGCAGGCGCTGTTGCTGACACATTTCCTTGATGATGGCTTCGTCGACGCAGCCGAGACGGTGCCTCCCTCTGACCGGCTGACACCACTGGAGTTCCGTATCCACGAAGCCATCGGTCAGCCCCTGCCAACAGTCCCCCTACCCCTTGCCTTCGCGCAATCGGACCTGCGCCTGAACAACGGCTGGAAGGCCCGGCTGGAGGCGGCAGAACGTCTTGCACGGGCCGGCGCGATCTCTTCTCAGCGGCTGCGCGACATCTATGCCGAACAGAAACCGGCAGCGTCGGGCGGCGTCTGGGAACGCGCAGGCGCGATGCGCACGATGGAGGCGGCGATCGCTGCAGGTGATCCGCTGACCGCACTGCCGCGCGCCTTCGATCAGTTCCGTGCCGCGGACATGGCCGATGTGCTGGCAGGCATGATCGCCGAGGATTTGCCGCAAACCCCTGCCCCGCACGCCAACGAGGACGCCGCGCAAATTTCCGGCTGGTTGCGTCAGTGGCAGGGCCTGCCGGTTGACCAGCCCGAAGAGATTCCGCAAGAACTGCAGGCACCGAAGTCGCAGCCAACACCCGGGCGCAAGGGCGAGGCGCTGCTGTCTGCGATGGCCGATATCGATGCCGGCATCGACGGCGATCTGCCGCGCGCGGCGCGCGGTCTGGCGACGCTGCGCGCATTGGGCCTGACCGAGGATGCCGGGCTGGCAGCCAGCCAGCTTGCCCTGCGCCCGAACATGGCAGCGACCCAATGACCCTGACCCCCGGCGATCATCGCGCGATTTCCGCCTTTCTCGACGCCCAGGCGGCCGAGGCGGGCGCTGCGCAGAACACACTGCTGGCTTACGGACGTGACCTGCGCGATGTGTCGGACTGGCTGGATGGTCGCGGCCTGTCGCTGGCGGAACTGTCACGCGAAATGGTCGAGGATTACCTGACCCATTGCGACGCCCAAGGCCTGTCACGCGCGACCCGCGCAAGGCGGTTGTCATCGATCCGCCAGTTCACCCGCTTCGCGCTTGAGGAAGGCTGGCGAGAGGATGACCCTGCCATCCGCATCGCCGGGCCGGGTCGTGCCAAGCGCCTGCCAAAGACGCTTGATCGCGCCGAGGTGGACGCGCTGCTGGCAGCCGCGCCGCAGACCGGTCGCGGCCCGGCCGAACGCGCCCGCAACCTGTGCCTGATCGAGATGCTTTATGCCACCGGGATGCGCGTCAGCGAATTGGTCACGCTGCCGGTCGCCGCCTGTCGTGGCGATCCCGAACTGCTGCTGATCCGGGGAAAGGGCGGGAAGGACAGGATGGTGCCGCTGACATCGCCCGCGCGCATGGCGATGGCCGGGTGGCTTGATTTGCGCGACAACGCGCGCCCTGACAGTGCGTTGGGCCGTCTTGTCGCGGGCAAGGCCGGGCGGTGGTTGTTTCCCGCCCCCGGCGCGGCCGGACACATGCCGCGTCAAAGTTTTGGCCGGCTTCTGAACGACATCGCGGTGCGTGCGGGGGTTGATCCGGCGCGCGTCACCCCGCATGTCATCCGGCATGCCTTCGCCACGCATCTTCTGGAAGGCGGCGCGGATCTGCGCAGTATCCAGACGCTTCTGGGGCACGCCGATCTTGGCACCACCGAGATCTACACCCATGTTCTGGACGCGCGGATGCGCGATCTGGTCCTGAACCATCATCCTCTGGCCGGCGTTACCGGGCAGACCTAACTCTGGAACCGATAAGGGCACATGGACGACGCATCCAGCATCCTCGACGCAGCCTTCTGGCTGACCGGCTTTTCCATCATGATCCTGCTGATGCTGTCGGGCTTCTTTTCAGGCTCGGAAACGGCACTGACGGCGGCCAGCCGCGCGAAATTGCATTCGCGCGCGGACCGTGGCGATGAGGGCGCGCGCGCCGCGCTGGACGTGACCGAGGACAGCGAACGCCTGATCGGCGCCATCCTTCTGGGCAACAACGTCGTCAACATCCTGTCCGCAAGCCTTGCCACGGCGCTGTTCACGCGGCTTCTGGGATCAAGCGGCGTTGCGATGGCCACGCTGGTGATGACGGTCCTGGTGCTGATCTTTTCCGAGGTGATGCCAAAGACCTATGCCATCTCGGCACCTGAAACCGTCGCCAGCCGTGTCGCCCGACCGATCCGCTGGGTGACGCTGATCCTGTCGCCGGTCGTGATGGTCGTCCGGCTGATCGTGCGCGGCATTCTGAGCCTGTTCGGGCTGAAGACCGATCCCGGCTCTCACATGTTCTCTCTGCAAGAGGAAATCGAGGGCGCGCTGTCGATCGGCCATGCTGCGGGGGCTGTCCAGAAAGAGGATCGCGACAGACTTCTGGGGGCTCTGGATCTGGGCAACCGCACCGTAGATGAGATCATGCGCCACCGCTCGGGCATCCAGATGATCGATGCCGCCCGCCCGCCGGCCGAGATCCTCGACGCGGTGCTGGCCAGCCCGCATACCAGACTGCCCGTCTATCGCGACGAACGCGAGAACGTCGTCGGGGTGATCCATGCCAAGGATCTGCTGCGCGCCGTCAACAAGGCCATCCGCGACAGTGGTGATCCCACCGCGTTGTCGCGTTTCGACGTGATGGCGGTCGCGATGAAGCCCTATTTCGTGCCGGAAACCACCGCGCTGGACGAACAGATGCGCGAGTTCCTGAAACGGCGCACGCATTTTGCGCTGGTCGTCGACGAATACGGCACGCTGCGCGGGCTGATCACGCTGGAGGACATCATCGAAGAGATCGTCGGCGAGATCGCGGACGAACACGACACCGAGGCCGACCCGACGCTGACCCCCAACGCGAAGGACGACTATACCGTGGATGGCGGCATGACGATCCGCGACCTGAACCGGCAACTGGACTGGAACCTGCCGGATGACGAGGCGAATACCGTCGCGGGCCTGGTGATTCACATGGCCCAGTCGATCCCGGAACAGGGTCAGGTCTTTTCGTTCCACGGCTATCGCTTCGAGGTGGCGGCGCGGCGTGAGAACCGCATCACTCGGCTCAGGATCAGATCCCTGGCCCCTGTGGCGGACGACAGCTAGGCGTCGAACGTTTCCCGAAGCCCTTCGGCCAAGGCCTGCCTTCGTATCGCACGGCGAACACGACCGCGCACGATCCGGTGGTCGGGAAAAGCCGTCCGCGACGCTTTCGGCAACCGCAAAGGTCCGTTTAGCAGTTGCTTCGCCTCGGACGGCCTTGCGGGGCGGTACAGCGGGTCAACGGCTTGCAACCGGCCCCCATCGCCCCTAACAAAAACCGCAACGTATCTCAGCCCGAAGAAGGGACCGCAATGGACATCGCCGCCCGCCGCAAAGCCGACCCCGAGCACTGGAAACTGGCCAGCGCCATCCGCGTCCTGGCGATGGACGCCGTCGAAACCGCCAATTCCGGCCATCCGGGCATGCCGATGGGTATGGCCGACGTCGCCACGGTGCTGTTCCGCAATCATCTCAAATTCGACGCCAGCGCGCCGCATTGGTTCGATCGTGACCGGTTCGTGCTGTCCGCAGGCCATGGCTCGATGCTGCTCTACGCGCTGCTGCATCTGACTGGCTATGCCGACATGACGATGGATCAGATCCGCAACTTCCGTCAGCTTGGCTCGATCACCGCGGGTCACCCGGAATACGGCCACGCCACCGGCATCGAGACGACGACCGGGCCGCTGGGTCAGGGCCTGTCGACCGCTGTCGGCATGGCGATGGCCGAAGAGGCGATGCGGGCAGAGTTCGGGTCCGAGTTGTGCGATCACCGCACCTGGGTCATCGCCGGCGATGGCTGCCTGATGGAGGGTATCAGCCACGAGGCGATCGCACTTGCCGGCGCGCAGAAGCTGGGCCGTCTGGTCGTGCTGTGGGACAACAACGACATCACCATAGACGGCCGGGTCAGCCTGTCGGACAAGACCGATCAGCGCGCCCGGTTCGAGGCATCCGGCTGGCGGGTCCTGTCCTGCGACGGGCATGACGCGGCCGACATCGCACGCGCGCTGAAAGAGGCCGCACAGGATGACGGCCGTCCGGTGCTGGTCGATTGCAAGACGATCATCGGCTTCGGTGCGCCGACCAAGTCCGACAGCGCCAAGGCGCATGGCTCGCCCCTGGGCGCCGAAGAAATCGACGCGGTGCGCAGCGCCTTCGGCTGGGACGCCCCTGCCTTCGAGATCCCCGAACAGATCCTGTCCGACTGGCGCAAGATCGGCGCCCGCGGCAGCGATGACCGCAGCGCGTGGGAGGCCCGCGTCGAGGCGCTAAGCACCGACAGCCGCGAGGAATTCAGGCGCCGCATCGACAATGGCGCAAGCCCGGCGCTGGCCAGCACGGTCCGTGCCCTGAAGACCCAGACCTCGGAAGGCAAGCCGAAGGTCGCGACCCGCAAGGCAAGCGAGAACGTGCTTGAGGTTCTGAACCCGCACATGCCCGAAAACCTGGGCGGCTCGGCCGACCTGACCGGATCGAACAACACCCGGACCGCCGACATGAAGGTCTTCTCGGCCGAGAACCGGCTGGGGCGCTATGTCCATTACGGCATCCGGGAACACGGCATGTCGGCCGCGATGAACGGCATCTGGCTGCATGGCGGGTTCCGGCCCTATGGCGGGACGTTCCTGACCTTCACCGACTATGCACGCGGTGCGATCCGCCTGTCGGCGTTGATGGGACTGCCGGTGATCTATGTCATGACCCATGACAGCATCGGGCTGGGCGAGGATGGCCCGACCCACCAGCCGGTCGAACATCTGGCGATTGCGCGCGCGACGCCGAATATCCTGACCCTGCGCCCCTGCGACCAGGTCGAGACCGCCGAAGCGTGGGAACTGGCCCTGTCGCAAAGCGACCGCCCGACCATCATGGCGCTGTCGCGGCAGGGACTGCCGACGCTGCGCACCACGCACAAGGACGACAACCTGTCCGCCAAGGGCGCCTATGTGCTGCGCGAGGCGACCGGTGGCAAGCCCGAGGTCGTGTTGATGGCCACAGGCTCCGAAGTCGAGATCGCCGTTGCGGCGCGCGAGACGCTGGAGGCCGATGGCACGCCCACGCGCGTCGTGTCCGTTCCGTCGATGGAGCTGTTCCGCGACCAGCCATCGACCTACCGCGAAGAGATCCTTCCTGCCGGAACCGTCCGGATCGCCATCGAGGCTGCGGTGCGGCAACCCTGGGACTGGCTGCTTCTGGGTGAGCGCGGCCGCGAGGAAAAATCGGATTTCATCGGCATGACCGGGTTCGGCGCCTCTGCCCCGGCCCCGGCGCTGTATCAGGAATTCGGGATCACCGCCGAGGTTGTCGTCACGCGCGCCAAGGCATTGCTGTGACGAACATCTCCGCCATCGGCGGAGCTGATCGCACCTTGAACCAACGGTCGTGCATCTGTCCGGCCTGTGCCACCGCGACTGGCTGATGCGGGTTCTGTCACGGGGCTTCGCGCTGATGGGACTGGAACGGGCGGGGCTGCGTCACCCGTCCGGCGACCAGCAGGGTCTTGGCATCCTGCTGATCTGTGGCGCGGTCCTGTGCTTCACCATGATGGATGCGACCGCGAAACACCTGACGCAAAGCTATCACCCCGGGCAGGTGGTCTGGGCGCGGTTCATCGTGAATGTCGCGATCCTCGTCTTGCTGTTCCGTTCCCGAATCCCCGCATTGTTGCGAACCCGCCATCCGGGCCTGCAATTCGGTCGGGCGCTGACGCAGCTTGCATCAGTCGGACTGTTCTTCACCTCGCTGCAATTCATCGGACTGGCCGAGGCGACCGCGATCATGGACACCAACCCGGTGCTGATCACACTCGGCGCGGCATTGTTTCTGGGCGAGCGCATCGGGCTTCGCCGCGTGATGGGCATTGCCGCCGCGCTGGTCGGGGCGATGATCATCATCCGACCGGGAATGGGGGTCTTCCAATCCGCCGCGCTGCTGCCGTTGATCGGTGCCTTCACCTACGCCGCAGGGGCGTTGCTGACACGCGTCGTGCGCGGCGATTCGACCGCGACTTCGGTCCTGTGGTCGGCGTTGGTCGGGGCGACGCTGACTTCGGTCGCGGTGCCGTTCTTCTGGCAACCCGTCGCGGCAGCGGACCTTTGGGCCTTCGCCGCCCTGGGCCTGTTCGGCACGATCAGCCAGACCTTGCTGATCCGGGCATTCGCGATCGCCGAGGCCGGCGTTCTGGCGCCATTCGGCTATACCGGACTGGTCTGGGCCGGTCTGTGGGGGTGGCTGTTCTTCGGCCAGCTGCCCGATCGCTGGACCATTGTCGGCGCGGTGATTATCGTCGGCGCGGGGCTTTACGTTTGGTCGCGCGAGGCGCGGATAGCGCGGAAGGACCGATGAGCGACGAGGACCGGACATCGCCAACCGACCGGCTGGCCAGCGGCGCGTTCCTGGCGGTGATGACGCTGGCTCGGCTGCTGCCCTATGAACGTCGCATCCCGGCGGTCGGCTGGATCTTCGCCCATCTGCTGGCCCCCGTGGCGGGCTGGCGTCGGCGGATCCGCGAAAACCTGACACTGGCGCGGCCTGACATGTCCGCACAGGACGTGCGGCGGCTGACCCGCGCCGTTCCGGCCAATGCGGGCCGTTCGGTCGCCGAAATCTATTCGGGCGATGAATTCACCGCCCGGATCCGCGCCGCCGATCCGCTGGAGGGGCCGGGCCTGCCCGCCCTCGAACAGGCGTTCGACGCGCATCGCCCGGTCATCATCGCCTGCGCGCATTTCGGCAATTATGACGCGATGCGGGCGGCGCTTTCGGCCCGGGGCTGGCCGGTCGGCGCGCTGTATCGGCCGATGAACAACGAGGCGTTCAACCGCCACTACATCCCGGCAATCACCGCCATCGCCGAGCCGTTGTTCCCGCGCGGGCGCGCCGGACTTGCCTCGATGCTGCGCTTTCTGAAGGGCGGCGGCTGGCTGGCCCTGGGATTCGATCAGCACGACCGCCATGCGCCTGAACTGCGGTTCTTCGACCTTCCGGCCAGAACAGTCCTGACCCCGGCCGAGCTGGCGATCAGATACGACGCGCTGATCCTGCCGATCCACGCGATCCGCCAGCCCGACGGCGTAAGCTTCCGTGTTCATGTCGGAAACCCGCTGGCTCATGGCGATCCGCAACAGATGATGCAGGACCTGAACGACGATCTCGAAAAGCTGGTCAGACAGCACATGGACCAGTGGTTCTGGGTGCATCGCCGCTGGAAATAGACAGCCGCGGCGCGCGCTGCCGCACAGCCCGTGTGCGTTGCCTGTCATTGTCATGCCGCCACCTGTGACCCTACATCCCGCCCAAGGGCGTTTCTGCCCATGACGTGACGAAATGGGATATCCCATGAAGAAGATCGGTTTCCTGTCATTCGGCCACTGGTCGCCTGACCGCGGATCGCAGGTCCGCTCGGCCAGCGATGTCCTGCTGCAATCCATCGACCTCGCGGTCGGGGCCGAAGACCTGGGCCTGGATGGCGCCTATTTCCGCGTCCATCACTTCGCCCGGCAACTGGCCTCGCCCTTTCCGCTGCTTGCCGCCGTCGGTGCGCGCACCGACCGGATCGAGATCGGGACCGGCGTGATCGACATGCGGTATGAAAATCCTCTCTACATGATCGAGGATGCGGGTTCGGCGGATCTGATCTCGGGCGGACGGCTGCAGCTTGGCATCAGCCGTGGCAGCCCCGAACAGGTGATCGAGGGCTGGCGTCATTTCGGCCATGAGCCTGCCGAGGGGGAAACCGATCAGGACATGGCACGGCGCCACACCGAATTGTTCCTGGAACGGCTGGAAGGAAAGGGCTTCGCCCGGCCCAACCCGCGGCCCATGTTTCCCAATCCGCCGGGGCTTCTGCGCCTGGAGCCGCATTCCGAGGGGCTGCGCGAGCGAATCTGGTGGGGCTCTGCCTCGAACGAGACTGCGATCTGGGCGGCACGGATGGGGATGAACCTGCAAAGCTCGACCCTCAAGGTTGATGAGACCGGCGAGGCTTTCCATCTACAGCAGGCCCGCCAGATCCGCGCCTATCGCGCGGCCTGGGCCGAGGCGGGGCATGACCGCACGCCGCGCGTTTCGGTCAGCCGGTCGATCTTTCCGCTGATGAACGACACCGACCGGATGTATTTCGGACGCGGCAAGGACAGCGACCAGATCGGCCAGATCGACAATTTCCGGGCCGTCTTCGGACGCGGCTATGCGGACGAGCCAGACCGGCTGATCGAAGACCTGCGCGAGGACGAGGCGATCGCCGAGGCGGATACGCTGTTGCTGACGGTCCCGAACATGCTGGGCGTCGATTACAACCTGCATGTCATCGACAGCATTCTGAGACATGTCGCCCCTGCCCTGGGCTGGCGCTGACACGCGCCCGGCACGCCGCATCGACGCGCATCGTGCAGGTCCAAACAAAAAAACGGCCGCCAGTGCTTTGGCGGCCGTTCTCATCTTGCAGCTTGCCTTCAGGTCAGCCGACCTTCGCACCGCGCAGCGGCGCCGAGGCTTCGCGGCGGGCGCGCAGTTCTTCGGCCACAAGGAACGCCAGTTCCAGCGACTGGCTGGCGTTCAGGCGCGGATCGCAGGCGGTGTGATAGCGGTCTGACAGATCCTCGTCGGTCACGGCGCGGACACCGCCGGTGCATTCGGTCACATCCTTGCCGGTCATCTCGAAATGCACACCACCGGGGATGGTGCCTTCGGCGTTGTGGATCGCGAAGAACTCGCGCACCTCGCGCAGGATCGAATCGAAGGCCCGTGTCTTGTAGCCGGTCGAGGACTTGATGACGTTGCCGTGCATCGGGTCGCAGGACCAGACGACATTCGCACCCTCTTCCTGAACCGCCTTGATCAGCCGGGGCAGATGGTCGCCCACCTTGCCCGCACCGAACCGCGCGATCAGCGTCAGCCGTCCGGCCTCGTTCGCCGGGTTCAGCTTTGCCATCAGAACCTTCAGATCCTCGGCGGTCGTGGTCGGGCCGCATTTCAGCCCGATCGGGTTCTGCACGCCGCGGCAGAACTCGACATGCGCGCCGTCCGGCTGGCGTGTCCGGTCACCGATCCAGATCATGTGGCCGGACCCTGCCACCGGCAGGCCGGTCGTGGTGTCGATCCGGGCCAGCGCCTCTTCGTATTCCAGCAGCAGCGCCTCGTGACTGGTATAGAAATCGACCTTGCCCAACTGATGCGCCGTCTCGGAGTTCACACCGGCTGCCTGCATGAAGGCCATCGCATCGCGGATACGGTCGGCGATGTCGCGATACTTCGCCGCCTCGGGGCCGCCCACGAAATCGGCGATCCAGCTTTGAACGCGGTGCATGTCCGCGAAACCGCCGGTCGAGAACGCGCGAAGAAGGTTCAGCGACGCCGCTGCTTGCGTATAGGCCGCCAGCATGCGGGTCGGATCGGGAATGCGCGCTTCCGGGGTGAAGTCGAAGCCGTTGATGATGTCACCGCGATAGCTGGGCAGTTCCACGCCATCGATGGATTCGGTCGGCGCACTGCGCGGCTTGGCGAATTGTCCCGCCATCCGGCCGACCTTGACCACCGGCAATTGCGCCCCCCAGGTCAGAACGACCGCCATCTGCAGCAGCACCTTGAACGTATCGCGGATATTGTCGGCGCTGAATTCACCAAAGCTTTCGGCGCAATCACCGCCCTGCAGCAGAAAGCTGCGACCGGCCGCAACATCGGCCAACTGTTCGCGGAGGCGCCGCGCCTCGCCTGCGAAAACCAGCGGCGGATATCGGCGAAGCTGCGCCTCGACCGCGTTCAGCGCGTCGGGATCGGTATAGTCCGGCATCTGAACGCGCGGACGGGCACGCCAGCCGGCCTTGTCCCAGTTTTGGGTGGCGGTCTTGCGGGTCTCCTGCGTCATGGCACGCACTCCTTGGGGAATTCATTCGGGTTGATATAATCGGTCAGCGCCGCAGGGGAAAGGGCAGACGGCTCGCGAAACCGTCATGCGACTTCGGGTGCAGGCCACGTTTCCCCCCTTGCAGCGTTTCCCATTCCCTGATGAGAGATGGGAATCCAATCGCGCCGAGACAGCACCATGCCATCCGAGACACCGCGCCGCTTTACCTTCCTGCTGCTCAACCGCTTCACGCTGATGCCGTTTGCCGCGGCGATCGAGCCGCTGCGGCTTGCGAATCGAGCCTCGGGGGTGGCGCATTTCTCGTGGCGGCTGGTGGGGCCAGCCGGCGATGTGGCGACCTGTTCCAACGGGACAAGCGTAAGACTGGATGCGGGGCTGGACAGCGAAGCCCCGGTCGGGCGCGGCGATGTGGTGATCGTCTGCGGCGGCACCGAAATAGCCCGGGAGGCCACCAAGCCGGTGCTGAACTGGCTGCGCCGGCAGGCGCGGGGTGGCGCCGCGATGGGCGCGGTCTGCACGGGCGCGTGGATTCTGGCCGAAGCGGGTCTTCTGGACGGGCGCAAGGCCACGATCCACTGGGAAAACCATGACGGCTTCGCCGAAGCATTTCCCGAGGTCGATCTGTTTCGTTCGGTCTTCGTCCATGACGGCAATCGGATGACGGCGGCGGGTGGAACCGCGTCGGTGGATCTGATGCTGCACCTGATCTCGGAAACGCTGGGTGACGCCTTGACGGCAGAAGTGGCCGATCAGTTGCTGCATACCACGATCCGCAGCGACCAGGACCGTCAGCGCCTGTCGATCCCGACCCGCATCGGCGTGCGCCACCCGCGCCTTTCCACCGTCATCGCCCGGATGGAAGCCAATCTGGAAGAGCCGATCAGCCCCGCGCAGCTTGCATCTGACGCGGGGATGTCGGCACGTCAGCTGGAACGCCTGTTCCGCCGATATCTGAACCGCAGCCCCAAGCGGTACTACATGGAAACCAGGCTTGCCCGCGCCCGCAACCTGCTGATGCAGACCGAGATGTCGATCATCGAGGTCGCGCTGGCCTCGGGGTTCTCAAGTCCTTCGCATTTCTCGAAATGCTATCGTGCGCTTTACGGCAGCACGCCCTATCGCGAACGCGGCACCGGTTCGGCGTCGAAAGCCGGACAAAGCTGATTGCGAACCGCTGAAACGGGCCACATTCCCTTCCCCGTTAACGCATCGTTAACCTTCTGTTGATACTCCGCTTTTCGCGGGCCGCGAAACATGTCCGCGACACGAGATTTCCGGCCGAACCGGAAACTTTGGGGCATGGATCAGCACAAGGCGACAGGCAAAGATGGACTATCAGGTCACGATGCTGACGGTCAGTCAGGTCATCCCGTCCGGAAGCTCTGGAAACGCCCGCTACGCGCCCTGGTACAATCAGTATTCCTCGATCAGTCTTTCCAACCCGACGCTTAGCACCATCACGATCACCGATGACGACCCGGTGCTGAACTCGCGCTACTATTCCCCAGGCGAAACCCAGCAATTCCTGGCCGAGGACACGACCTTCGGCTACGGCGCCGGGGCGCAAACCGTCGTGGCAGGCACAAAGATCAGCAACTTCACCGCATCGCTGATCCGCGATCAGGACGGGAACGAATTCCACGCCCTGTTTCCGCGCGACTTCAACGGCTCGATCGGGACAGAACTTGGCGGCAGATATTCGGTGCTGATCATGCCGGTGGAACGGATCGATCCGGTGACCGGAGAAAGCAGCTATCCCAGCTTCGATCCGAATGCGAATTTCGGCTATGTCCGCACCGTGCCATTGCAATCCGGTGACGCGGGGGCGCCCAGCTATGCGCCTTCTGCTGCGGTGCCCTGCTTCGCCTCGGGCACGATGATCGACACGATGTTCGGGCCGCGCGCCATCGACAGCCTTTCCGTGGGTGACATGATCCGCACCCGCGACAACGGCATGCGGTGGTTGTCCTGGATCGGGTCCACCTATCTCGACGCTGGGACGCTTGACCAGCAGCCCAATCTGCGTCCGATCCGGATCAGGGCGGGCGCTTTGGCGCAAGGGGTTCCGGCGCGAAACCTGATCGTGTCTCCGCAGCATCGGATCCTGGTACGCTCGTCCATCGCGCGGCGTTTGTTCGGCGAGGAAGAAATCCTTGTCGCTGCCAAGCATCTTGTCGGCCTGCCCGGCATCGAGGTCATGCGACCCGATCATGGTGTGACCTATTGGCACATGCTGTTCGACGGCCACGAAGTGGTGTCATCCGATGGCGCCTGGAGCGAAAGCCTGTTCATCGGCCCGCAAGCGATGGAAGCCGTAGGGCCCGACGCGCGAAACGAGATTTTCGCGCTGTTTCCGCAAATGTCACAGCCGGGGTTCCAGGCCATCGGCGCGCGGCGCCTGCTAAGCGGTCGCGAAGGGCGCGACCTTGCGCAGCGGCATGCCCGGCACGCTCGTCACCTGGTCGAGGCGATCTAGCACCGGGCAGATCCCCAAGGGGCATTCTGACCGGCGCCGGAGTCTGTTCGACCTCGCGTCACACCAGACGAATGACCGGGTTTGCCGGATACCGCCGACGGGCTACTGTGTCGGCAGGATCGTTTCAGCACGAGGGAGGATGCACGATGCCTGTCTATCTGATTGCAGAGGTTACGGTGACCGACGACGCGTGGGTGCCCGACTATGCCGCCCGGGTTCATGATATTGCGGCCAAGCATGGCGGCCGCTATCTGTCGCGCAGTGGCAATATCGAAACCATCGAAGGCACGCCCCTGAACAGTACCCTGATCGCGCTGATCGAGTTCCCCTCGCGCGAGGCGGTGTCGGCGTTCGCCAACGATCCCGAATACGCTCCCTTCGCCGAGGGGCGTCAGAAGGGCAGCGTCAGCAATTTCCATGTCATCGACGACACCGACCTGGCAGGCGGAATTCCCTACCTGCCGAAGGGCTGACCCGCCGCGATTGATGCGGCGGGCGGTTCCGGTTCAGCCCGTCATCAGCATGTGGGACATGCCCACGAAGGTGATCAGCGCCCCGAAGATCGCGAAGATGACATCGTGCAGCGGATCCCAGACCCGATGCTTGATGGCGATCCGGATGATGAACAGGTGCAGAACCCAACCGGCGATCATCTGCCCGATGATCGCGCCGGTCAGCCCGCCCAGTTCGGCGCCGATCAGGAAGGCGCCGATCTGGACCCCGGCCCGCAGCATCTGCAACAGCGACGGGCTGCGGGAATCCCCGGCCGCCAGCGCCGCCTGAGGATAGGTCATGCCCAGCACAACCGGCACCTGCGCGCTGGCGATCAGCGACACGATCGGCCCCGCGCCCTGATAGCGGATGTCGTAGAGCAGTTCGATGATCCACGGCCCGCCGACCGCCATGACCGCGATCATCGACAGGACGATGGCGGACAGCCCCATGCGCATCCGGCGGACGGTTGCAAAGTTTTGCGGCGATTCATGCGGCGGACTGTCGCGATAGACCGGAATGATCGTGCGGCCGGTGATGTTCTCGGCCAGCGCCATCGGAAAGGACGCCAGGAAAAAGCCGATGTTGTAGACGCCAAGCTGCTCAAGGCTCAGATACTTGCCCAGAACCGCCTTGTCGCCCTGCGACAGCACGAACCCGCCTGCCGAACTGAGGGTGATCCATTTGCCGAAATGGATCAGCTCGTGCACGGCCTCCTTGTCCCAGCCGAAACCGGTGGTCGGCCCCTTCAGGTAATAGCGGGTCAGCACCGCCTTGACGCCAGCCGCCACGAACTGCCCGAAAACCAGCGCCCAGATCGACCGGGTCAGCAGCGCGAAGATCACCATCGAGCCGACCGACGCTGCCTGACTGGCAAGGTCGATCAACGTGACCGTGCCCAATTTGATATGGCGCTGTGCGTGTTCGATATTTGGCGATACCAGCCCGCCGATCAGAAGGCTGGCACCGACCGCTGGCATCAGCTGCACCAATTGCGGCGCGTCATAGAACTGCGCAGCGGGCCATGCAAGCGCGCAGATGACCACGAAATAGAAGCTGTGCAGCAGCATCTTGACCGACCAGGCGGTGTTCAGGAATTTCGGATCGTCGCCACGCTTGCTTTGCATGATCGAGGGCGTCAGTCCGACATCGGTCATCATCACGACGCCCAGGACGAACATCGTGACCAGCGCCATCAGGCCGAATGCATCCGGGAACAACAGACGTGTCAGGATCAGGTTGCTGGCCAGCCGGATACCCTGGCTGAAGAAATAGCCCATTCCCGAAATCGCCGATCCGCGCAGCACCCGCTGGGTGATGCTGGTGCCGGACATAAAGCTGAAAACGCGTTTCATCGGCGGGTCGCTTCCTCGATCAGGCGAGCCAGCTTTTCGGCCTCGCGGTCAATGTCATGGCGTTGCAGGACACGGGCGCGCCCCGCCTGCCCCATCCGATGCAGATGTTCGCCCGACGTCCCGGCCGCGTCGATGATGCCCTTCGCCAACGCCTCGGCGTCACCTGCAGCAACCAGCCATCCGGTTTCACCCGGTACGACAAGTTCGGGGTTCCCGGCGATATAGGTGGCGATCACGGGACGACCGGCGGCCATCGCCTCCATCACCACCATTGGCAGGCCCTCGGCGAAGCTGGGCAGGATCAGCGCGTGGCTTTCTGCCAGAACGCGGCGCACCCCCGCCTCGTCAAGCCAGCCGGTCAGCGTGACCGCATCGCCAACCCCGTGCGCCGCGATCGCGGCTTCGATCTGCGGTCGCATCGGACCGTCGCCGACCAGTGTCAGGTGAACATCCACGCCGCGCGCGCGCGCCATCGCCAACGCCTCGGGCAGCAGCAACTGGCCCTTCTGTTCGGCGAACCGTCCGATATTGACCAGCCGCAGCGTGCCCCCGCCCGGCATCTCGGCCGGCTGGGGAAATCGCGCA
The DNA here is from genome assembly GCF_017744015.1 of Paracoccus sp. R12_2. Taxonomy (GTDB): domain Bacteria; phylum Pseudomonadota; class Alphaproteobacteria; order Rhodobacterales; family Rhodobacteraceae; genus Paracoccus. Next base: position 164,137 of record NZ_JAGHRA010000006.1, on the reverse strand, counting down.
GGCTCGATCCCGCAATGCACCACCCGGATCCGGGGCCAGTCGGCATAGTCTGCCCAGCGGCAAAGCTGGCTGCGCCCATGCGCCGAAATCGCGACCGCGAATTCAGACCCGGCCACCTTGCGGCCAAGGCTCAGCGCCAGCGGACTGTCGAATTCCTCGGGGCCGTGAACGGTGAAGCTGTAGCCCGGTCCACCCAGATCGCGCACCAGCGCCGCAACTGCCGCCGAGTTGGTACCGAAATGCGCGTGCAGATGGTCCAGCCCCAGTGCCGTGGCCCGACGGGCGACATGCGCCGCTTCAGCAAGGTAGATCAGGTGGCGCAACCTGCCCTGTGCCGAACGCCCGCCCATCCGCCACGCCGATGCCAGCGCGCGACCAAATCCGGTGGGGCGGGCGACCATCATGCCCAGCAGATCCCGCAGCAGCCGCCCCGCACCAGCCTGCAACACCAGTTCTGTGCGGTCGTATTCCTGAAGATCGGCGGGATCGACCAGCGCATCGCGGTCGCTTCGCATGGCGAAACGGTGCACCGAAATGCCGCGCCGTTCCAACGCGTGAATCTCGCGCCGGACAAAGGTAACACTGGGCTGGGGATAGGTATTCAACAAGTAACCGATACGCACGACGATCCTAACCTCATGCCGCAACAGGCGGCGGTTTCGGCCTAGCTGATTTCGCCTGCCCGCGAAAGCGCCACCTGCCTGCACTTCGGGACAATCTCATCGTCCCCGCGTCCACCCGGCTGCCGGTCCGCGTTCCATCCGGACCGCTACCGAAACCGCTGCATAGACAGCGAATCCGACCGGATCACGCAGGGCCAGCCGCGCGGCTCTTCCGGCACCCAGTGCCGCCTTGCCTTCGTTGCGCAAAAGATCCGGCCAGCGGGCGGCGATTTCCCTGACACCCGCGTCCTGCCGACGGCGCACGCGCACCAGACGCGACCACCCCTCGACCATTGGCCAGCTGTAGGTCGCAGGAAGCCCGATCCGTTCGTCGGGCGCGAATTGCAGACGCACGAAGGTGTCGTCCGAAATGATCCGCGGAAACGCGCCCCAGCGCGCCCGTCCGGCCCGGTTCACCGCGAACAGGCCATATCCCGGCGCCTCGCTGCGAGCAAAGGGCAGCCGCTGCCAAAGCCGGGCATAGGCGCGGGTGACCGGGCTGGCGGCACGCGGAATGATTGCCGTTCCGCTGGCGTAGGCCGCCCCCGATGCCGCGGAAAGCGCCCGCGCAAGGTCGCCCATCAAGGACGGGCTGACGATCACATCGGCATCCAGATAGGCGCGCAGCTCCGCCTGCGCGGCCTGATCACCCGCGTTCAGCGCGCCGATCTTGTCGCCCTTCTCAAGTTCGATCACAAGCAGGGTCCAGCCTGACGCGCGGGCTGTCTCGGCAAAGCCGCGGGCGATATCCGCAGTCTTGTCGCGACAGCCATTGGCGACCACGATCACCTCGGCACCACCGTGGACCGGATCGCTTTTCAGCAGAGCCGTCAGGCAGGACGACAGATACGCCTCTTCGTTGCTGGCCGGCAGAATAACGCTGAGCGCGGGCCGATGGGTCATGGGTCAGACTCCGAAACAGCGTCCCAGCGCGGGTTTTCGTCGTCAAGATGACGCAAAACGCCCCAGCTGCCATATTGGCTGGGGCCGCCGATCGCGGTGTAGAAATTGAATGGCTGGTCGCTGTAGCGTTGCCAGCCTTCGATCAGGTCAAGATAAAGATCGCCCATGCCGGGTGAATAGTTCAGCGCGATCAGGAACTCGGTCAGTTCCTCGTCGTCAGCGGCCGGTCCCGTGGCCACGACATGGCTGCCGCCTTCATACATGACAAGGTCCAGGCCGTGTCTTGCGGCGGCGCGCCTGTGATGGCGGAACAGGTTGTCGATGACCCACCTGACCGAGCCTTCCGGATCTCCGCTGATCGCGCCGTCGCGCAATTCCGCGATCATGCGGTCGATCGCAAGATCGAAGCGGTGCGCACGGATGAACGCCTCGCGTTCTGCCCCCTGAAAGCCCTGCAGCCCGGCGCGGCGGACGGCATCGTTCTGGCTGACCTCCAGCAACGATCGTAGCATTTCCATCCTCTCGGGGTTCTCCAGATTGGCATGGAAATAACCAGTGATCGCGTAGGCATCGAAATGTTCGGACAGCGTTTCCCAGCCGTCCGGGTCGGCCGCCTTCCAGGCCGGCGCGTTCAGCATGTCGTCTTCGGTGCCGGTCCAGCCGGTGAATGTGCCCACGACACGAACCAGACGGGCGCTGGCCGAAGGGGCGAATTCCTCGGTCCAGATATCGACAACCTGTGCCGCCCGGAACGCACCATATTGCATGCCCGCGTCTTCGACACCCCAAAGCTCGGCAGCCTTGTGGTCCGCCCAGGCCCGCTGATCGAACGACCAGTTCCAGATCTCGTTCGAGAATTCGACCCACGCCCGGCGGCCGGGGGCCAGATTGTCCCGAACCCGTCGCGCATATTGCCGCACCAGATCATCGCTGGCCAGGTGCGGGATCGTGAACCACGGGTCGGACTCCAGTTCGTTGGCCAGCGCAACCATGACCTCGGGCGGGACGCCGCGGTCGGTGCTCCAGATATAATCGTCACGCGCGGGGATCTGGTCGGGGCTGGTCATCGTGGAATTGTTCGTCCGCATCCAGTCCATGAACCGCAGCAACTCAGCCCCGCGCAATCGCGCCAGAAAGTCGGGATTGAAGATCTGGCCTGCGTCGGCAAGGGCAAGGCGGTCCTGACGCACCACGCTGATATCGCGGATCGGATCTTCGGGATCGGTACTGCGCAGATGGATATGCACCGATCCGCGCCCCGGCAGATAGTCAAAGGCGATGCGCCCTTCCTCGTAGCTGATATTCCGCGCCAACCTGCCTTCCAACTCGATCCGTCCCATGCCGCGATAGCGCAGGACATATCGCCCGGCGGCCGAGATCATCCCGCTGTCCAGATCGCTGAGGATCAGGGTGGTCAGATGCGTGACCTCGTCCGGCATCCGCTTGGGCCAGCCATGTTCGTCAAGATAGCCGGCCTCGCGCAATTTCGGCGCGTCGAATCCGCCCCACTGTCCGGGCAGATGCCCGATCCATGGACGAGCGTTCTTGAAGACATCCAGAAACGGCAAATTCGCCGACCAGTCCGATATGCCTGTCAGGTTGAAGGCGATGCCGTCGCGCTCGACCCCGGACAGATACGAGTCGGTGGGGCCCTGCCACGACACGAATCCGCGGTCATCCGAGATCGTGCTGTCGACCAGCGCCTTTGCCTGACGCCACATCGCACGATCGACGGACCCGACAGCGATCCTGTCCTGCACGACCCGCAGGGCAATGCGCTGCATGGCGCCCGCCATCGGCTCGGTGACGGCATCTTCCAGGGTTGCCGGACGGTTCCGCCCCAGCCAGACCGGCAGACCCTGTGGGTCTTCGCCGCTGAGGGCTGCGTGAAACAGCATCGCTGCGAAATAGCTGCCGCGCCCGTTCAGCCGCCGTCCATCCTCGGCGAAGATCTGGGTGATGCTGGAAAGCCCCGGCACCTGACCAGCAGCGATGGCACCGTCCAGCGCCAGCAAACCCCGCGCCAGTGGGATCAGCCTCGCGGGCGGGTGATCCTTGTCGGCAAGGCCCTGATCGTTCAACGCTTGCACAATCGCCTGCCACAGCGGCGCCGCAGCGGCCACCTCTTCGCGCCAGCCCTTAGGGTCTCGACCATCCAGGGGCGGCCAGCTTTCATACAGCAAGCATTCAGCCTGCGGGTTTCCGCGAACCGCCAGATCGCAGAAATCGGTCGCATACTCGATGCTGTCATGCCGGACGAGGCTTTCCGTCAGGGGCAACGCCTCGGTCATGACCAACTGATCTACGCCGCCTGCAGACAGCACGGCCCGGGGATCGACACCCGGTCCGGCTGCAGCGTTGACCCAGTGATACGCAAGCGGCGCTTCGGGCGCCTGGCGCGCTTCCACCGTCGTTTCACCGCCGTTCATGCGCCCCGCCGAGGCGATCATCTGTGGCATGTCTGCCCCGAACAATCCCATTCCGATGAACAGGATGTCCGTCAGAATGGCGCAACCGATCACGACGCGATCCCGGTCAGCGGATCGGACGCCACGACCTGCCAGACAATCCGTTGAACCCGTGCCGCATTCTCCGCATCGAATGCCTGCGCCGCGCTGCCATCGGCGCGACCAAGCTGCGCAGGCAGTCCCTCTGGGCTGCGTTGATACAGGACGGCATAGTGGGTCAGGGCGATCACGTAGTTTCCAAGATCGCCCAGATGGATCTGATCGACAGAGCCATCGGGCGTCCGCGCGAACAGCGCCTCGCGACCGTCCACGCCCGGCAGTTCGCCCGCCTCGGCAGCGCGCACGACGGCCGCCAGCGCCGGACCGCCGGGCAGCCGATAGATCGGGCCTACACCTTCTGCCCCCATCGCGCGCCGCATCAGTTCATCCTGCCACAGCGGGCCGGCATCGCCCGCGATGCGGTCCAGCCAGCCTTCCTTGTCGTCCAGCCGGTGCCATGTCTCGTAAAGATAGACCCGCGCATCGGGCCGTGCCTGCCGCGCGAAACGCGCCCATTCGGCAAGATAATTGCCGCTGCCATGCCACTTGATCGCATCGCGCAGTTCGACCATCTCGGTCAGGATGACCGCATCATAGTCACCGCCTTGGATTGCCTCGCGAGCCGGGCGATGTGCGGGATGGGCGTTCTCTTCGGCGAATCCGGGCACTTCGTCAGGCCCCAGCCAATGAGATCGCAAAGTGGCCCCCCAACCCAGTTGCGAGGCGTAGGCATGTCCCGCAGGCGCCAACTGCGCCAGCATGGCCGGCATGTCGCGACCGACCAGACTGTGACCCAGATGAAAGACGCGCAGCGATCCCTGGGGCGGGGTCAAGGGCGCATGTGCATCGGCGAATGCATCTGCCGGCATCTGGGGCAGCGGCTGTGGAACGCCTGTGTTGCGGCGTCGAATGAACAGCCCGGCAGCACCCAGCCCGGCAAGGCCAAGCGCCGCAAGTCCACCGATCAACCCCACTCTGCGATTCATGTCTTCCCCGATTACAGATATATCCTAGTCATGCTGCCGGACGAAGCCAGCGACGACCAGACCAGCCGACCGGGCGAAGCGTCCATGCAACACCTCGGCTTCGGAAAACGGCGGGATGGCCCGCCGAAATGCCGCCGTCAGCGCGCCGCGTTCCACATCGATCCCGATCCGCATCCCGTCGAAGCCGAAGATCGTCTTGCTGGCGGGATACTGGCACTTGAACGCCGCTTCTTTCGCGACGAAGATCAGCCTCGCCCAGCGCAACGGCTGCGCCTGACCGGCAATCCAGGCGCATTCCTCGCCGTCGCAGATCTCCGACAGGACGTCGTCGGGCAGAGGCGCATCCGGTTCCGCATCAAGGCCCAGGCCCGCGACCACATCCAGTGACGCCACAGCAGCCAGCGCGACGTCTTCGGCATGGGTGATGCTGCCGACCATGCCGGACGGCCAGATAGGCGCGCGATCATCATCCATAGGGATCGCCGCCTCGGCAAGCCCTGCGGCGCGCATCGCCGCGCGGGCCGCGGCCCGGCCCGCCGCAAACTCGAGCCTGCGATGCGGCACGGCGTTCTCGACAGCGCGCAGTTCGTCCCGCAAAGGCTGCGGCGCGGCACCGATGGTCACGGCCGCCGACCCGACGCCGTGGGGGAAAAGCCCCGCGATGACGCGCGCCAGCCCTGTCATGGCCTAGCCCTGCCGCCGCCCGGCCCGCAGCGCGCGTCGATCCGACATCGCCTTGGCCCGTGCCGCTGCCCGCTCCTCGGGCGTGCCCGCATCGCCCGCAGGCCCCGCGGCGGGTTCGGTGGCGCTGTTCGCGGCATCTCCCTCGCCCAGATGCCCGGCAAGCGCCTCCAGTGTCGGGAACTGGAAGATGTCGGTGATCGACAGCTTCACCCCGCCACCCAGTGCCTGCTTTATCTCTCGATGCGCCTGCACGGCCAGCAGTGAATGGCCGCCAAGCGCGAAGAAATTGTCCTTCACGCCGATCTGGGGCCGGTTGAGGATGCGCGACCAGACCTGCGCGATCGTCGCCTGCACACCGACCTCGGGCGCCACATAGGTCTGGTTTGCGGGCGCCGTGGCGTCGGCCGGGGCGGGCAGTGCCTTGCGGTCCACCTTGCGGTTCGGCGTCAGCGGGAATTCCGGCAGTTTCACGACATGGGCGGGCACCATATGCGCCGGCAGGACATGCGCCAGATGATCCCTCAGCGCATCGGTCGCCAGCCAGCTGTCGCCGGTGACATAAGCGACCAGCCGCATATCGCCGGGCCGGTCCTCGCGCGCCATGACCACCGCCTGACGGACACCGGCAAAACCTTCGGCGACAGACTCGATTTCGCCCAGTTCGATCCGGTAGCCGCGCATCTTCACCTGATGATCGGCGCGTCCAAGGAACTCCAATCTTCCGTCGGCCTTCCAGCGGACCAGATCGCCGGTCCGGTACATGCGGCCCGCGTGGAACGGGTTGGGCTTGAAACGTTCGTCAGTCAGATCATCGCGTTGCCAATAGCCGCGCGCCACCCCTGCGCCGCCGATCCACAATTCACCCGGCGCACCGACCGGCAGCGGCTGCATGGCCTCGTCCAGCACATAAACCTGGGTGTTGGCGATCGGCGTGCCGATGCTGGCAATCGGTTCGGCGGCGTCGGCAGTCGCGGTCGTGGACCAGATCGTCGTTTCGGTCGGACCATACATGTTCTCGATGCCCGCATGGCTTGCCTGGTTCAGATCGGAGACCAGCGACCCGGACAGTGCCTCGCCGCCGATCATCAGGTGCCGCACCCTGGCCAGCGCCGCGCGCGCGTCATCGTTCATCGCGATCATCCGCGCCATCGAGGGCGTGCATTGCAGATGGGACACATCGTGACGTCGAATCTGCGCCGCGATCGAGAAGTCGTCATGCGCGGGCGCGGTGCCCGCATTTGCGCGCGCCAGCAATTCGGCCAGCGGCTTCAGACCTTCCAGAACCTGCTCGCGCGGGATGCCGTAATCGATCAGCGCCGCGATCTCGGTCACGCCGATCTCTTTCAGCTGTTCGACGCGCGGCAGCAGCTCATCGATCGTGCCGAACAGACCCGAATCCTCGAAATAGCGGTGGAACGCGAAGTCCAGAATGGCCTCGTTTTCCTCATCGCTGAGGCTGCCGAGGTCGATCTGCATCGGGTTGTTGACGCCTTGCGGCTTCTTGAAGGCAGGGAAGGCCCAAGCATATTGCTTGACCAGCGCGGCGGCCGAGGCAAGGTAATCCTTCATCGGCTGGCGCGCGACCTCGCGCGCGGTCTCGCGGTCCTTTGCCAGATAGCTGTGCAGCATCAGCGTGACGCGATACTTGGACGGATCGCGGCCGCTGTCGCGCAGCGCCTTGTGATAGATCTTGATCTTGTCGCCGACCTCTTCGATCGACTGGCCAAGCAGGTGGGTCAGCACATGGGCGCCCATCTCGCCGGCCTCTTTCCACGTCTGCGGATTGCCCGCCGTCGTCACCCAGATATTGATTTCGTCCGACACCGGACGCGGCTGGGTCAGGACATCGACCATCTTGCCGCCCGCCATCGGGAAGGCGACCTTCTCGCCGCGCCACAGACGGCGCAGGATGTCGATGGATTTATACATCGCCGGCTTGTTTTCCGGCGGAGAGTTCTCGGGGCGCAGGACAAAGTCCTCGGGATGCCAGCCCGATGCGATGGCCAGCCCGGTCCGGCCATTGGTCAGGTTGTCGATCACCGCCCATTCCTCGGCGATGCGGATCGGATGATGCAGCGGCGCGACGCAGGATCCGGCCCGAACCTCCAGATTCCTTGTCACGGCGGCAACCGCCGCGCCGGTCACCGACGGATTCGGGTATGGGCCGCCGAACGCGTGGAAATGGCGTTCCGGCGTCCAGACCGCGCAGAAGCCGTGCTGGTCAGCAAACTTGGCGCCGTCCAGCAGCAATTGATATTTCTCGCGTCCGATGCCGTCGTCATTGCCCCAGTAGAACAGGCTGAAGTCCATCTTCTTGTCGCTGACCGATGCGCCGCCCGACACCAGCGCGCGTTCGGCATCGCCCATCAGCACGACCTGAAAACCGCGCGCCAGCGTCCAGAACAGTTCCAGCACCGAGATATCGAAGGACAGCGACGTGACGGCCAGCCAGACGCCAGCCGGGTCGTGCTGGATGCGGTCATCCATCCCGGTGAAGAAATTCGCGACATTGCGATGTTCCAGCATCACGCCTTTCGGCCGGCCGGTCGAACCCGACGTATAAATCAGATAGGCCAGATCAGAGGTCGTCACGCCACTGTCCGGATTGCCTGTTTCCGCCTCGGGAAGCCGGCTGTCCTGATCCAGCACCAGAAGCTGCGCGCCGTGCGAGGGCAGGTTCTGCGACAGCGCAGCCTCGGTCACGATCACCGGACAGCCGCTGTCCTCGATATACAGCGCGATCCGGTCGGCCGGATAGGCGGGGTCCAGCGGCACGTAGGCGCCCCCCGCCTTCATGATCGCCAGGGTGCCGATCAGCAGGCTTTCGGTGCGTCCGGTGTAGATGCCGACCAGCGTGCCGGGCTTCACCCCCATCCCGCGCAGCACATGCGCCGCGCGGTTGGCGCGTTCGTTCAGTTCGGCATAGGTCAGGCTGCGATCCTCGACCGTCAGCGCGACCGCGCCCGGCGTGCGCGCCACCTGGGCCTCGAACGCATGGTGGATGCAGATGTCGGGAAAGTTGGTCGCGGTGTTGTTCCAGCCATTCACGACCTGGTCGTGTTCGGCATCGGGCATCGGCGCCACATCGCCCACGCGCCCGCCCTGCCCGACTGCCGCCGTCAGATGCGCCAGGCGTGCTGCAAGCAGGCGCGCCGACGCCGCGTCGATCCGCGAGGCATCGTAATGCAGGTGGCCGCTCTCCGGCGCCACCGAGATCACGGTGCCCGGGACAGGCGATTCGCCCGCCGCCGCGACGCCGATCTGCGGGCGCTGCGGCGTGTCGATTGCCGGGTCGCGCAGAGGCAGATCCAGCGCGAAGGCGGGATACTGGCGCGCCCGCTCCAGCGACGCAGTCATCCGTTGGCGCAGATCGTCGGTCGTGACTTCGGGATCGGCATGGGCGCGCAGCGGCACCCAGTCAGACAGATATCCGGGCGCCCGCGGCGCGGCCGGATCGTGCAGGGCCAGATCGACCGCTTCGCCGCCCGACAGCGTCGTTGCCAGCATGGCCGTGGCCGCCAGAAGATCGCCTGCGCTGCCCTCGACCGGCAGGGACTGCCAATCCGCCTTGCCGTCCGCCGCGTTCCCACTGATCGCCAAGGGAACAGACGCCGCCGCAAGGGATTTCAGCGCCTTTCGCCAGTATCCCTCTCCGGCAACGACCGCCGCCATCGCCTGTGTCAGGTTCGACATATCGCCAGAGGTCGCGAGAACCTTGCCTTGCAGGCTGGACGGATCGAACTCGGCCCCGTCCAGCGCGGTCAGACCGTTCACTCGCAACGCGCCATCGGCGAACATCACCGTCGCGCCCTGCGCGCAGGCTGCGGTGACCGTGCCGGGCGCGCCATAGCCTTCGGCCGGCTCGACATGCGCGACGGCAATCACCCGGCCCTCGACCTCGAACTTGGCCAGGGCAATCGGGTTGGCATAATCGCCATGATCCAGACCCCGGATCAGCCGCGACGCCGCCTCGCGCGATCCGTGGAAATCCAGCCGGGCCGCAGCTTCGGGCCTGTCGGCGCGGGCGTGATAGCCGCGCTGTGACAGATCCTGTTTCTGCCGGTTCAGACCGTTTTCGACCTGCCCGATCACCGCGCCGAAACTTTCGATGGCGGCCTCGAACGCGCGGGTATTCAGTGTCAGCGTGGTATCGTCGGGGGCAATGTCGAACAGCCGCTGTTCAAGAATGTCACCCTCGTCGATATCCCCCTCGATCAGGTGCCAGGTGATGCCATGCTGCGTGTCGCCCTGAAGGATTGCCCAGGCGGGTGTGTTCAGCCCGGCCCGGCGCGGCAGGGGGCCGTCGTGGAAATTGATCGCGCCCTTGGCCGCGCGGGTCAGCAGCGCATCCGGCACCAGCGACAGGTTGGCGACGCTGAACAGCCAGTCATATTCCAGATCGCCGGGCTCGCGGGTGTCCGCCTGGGCCGCCACGCGAATGCCCTGCGCCTCGGCCCAGTCGCGGATGGCCGGGTCGCGGGTCAGGATTGCGCTGACCGAATGCCCGCGGTCGCGCCACTGGGTGGCGCACTGGATCAGCAGGGATTCGTTGCCGATGAAAAGGGCTGATTGCGTCATGTCGTCCTCTCGGTGACGGAAGCTTCGTCAGGATGATGGACGGCGGGCCGGATACCCGTCGTCAGCGCGCGTATGTCGTGGGCCAACAGGTCGCGCATGAAGCGCTGACCGCCCGTGCGGCGGGAACTGCCAAGCGCGACCCGCAGCCGGTTGATCATCAACCCGGCGGTCTGCGCCAGCGTCGCGGCGATTGCCGTCCCCAGCCCGTGATTCTTGCGGAAATAGCGCCATCGGCTGTCGAACCAGTAGCCGGGCGTGCGCCCCCATTCCTTCATTCCGGTCGAGACCGACCCGATATGGGCGACGCGGCTGGCCGGCACGTAATCGGTGTGCCACCCTGCCCGCGCGGCACGCAGACACAGATCGGTTTCCTCGAAATACAGGAAATATTCCTCATCGAAGGCACCGATCCGGTCCAGCATGTCCTGCCGCATCATCAGGCTGGCGCCCGCGACCCAATCCATCCGCGTGGTCCCATCGGGAATCGGTTGCGGGATGATCGCGTGACGCAGGATGCGGCTGATCGGCCCGGTCTGCGCGCCCCCCTCGAATTCGGACGCCACCGAGGGAAAGCGGAAGCAGGTCACATGCGGCGCGTCGTCTGTGCCGTGGATATAGCTGCCCGCCATTCCCGTTTCGGGATGCGACTGCATGTGATCCAGCAACACGCGGATCGCGTCCGTTGCCGGAAAGGCGTCCGAATTCAGAAGATAGACATGGTCCGGTCGCGCGCCGTCCTGCAGTCCGGCGCGTATTCCCACATTGTTGCCCGCACCGAAGCCGCCGTTGCGGCCCGACTGGATGACCCGGACGCGATCCCAGCCGCGATCAGCGACCGCCGCCCGCAGCCGCTCCTCCGAGCCGTCGCCGCTGTCGTTGTCGACGATCACGATGCCGCCCTTGATCCCCTCCATCGCCAGGATCGCCGCCTCGGCCGAGCGGAGGGTCATGTCGGGCGTGCGCCAGTTCAGGATGACAGTCAGAACGCTGGCCATGATCTACTCCGCCGCCTGCGCCAGGCGTGGCGCGATCCCGGCCTCGGACTCGGCAATCACCTCGCGCATGCGTGCCGCCATCACCCGGACATTCGGTTCCAGCACCATGCTGTCGTGATCGCCTGGAACCTCGATCACCTGCAATTCCGGCGCGAACCGGGTCAGGTCGTTGTCAGGGAAGACATATTCCTTGGCCGCACTGACCCAGCGCCCGCCTGACACCTGCCAGTGCAGGTCCAGCGGCGGACGGAACAGCACCACGCGACCGTCGCGCCGCTGCATGTCGTAATTCGGCAGCGCGGCGCGGAATGCCGCCTCGATGGCGGTGTTGTGGAACTGGTTCGCAGCCTCGGGCGCGGCGTTTGCACGTTCCGCCTGCTGCCGCTTCCAATCGGCGCGCGCTTTCATCCATTCAACCAGATAGCCTGGCCCCTTGCGACGCAGTTCGGCCAGCTTGATCAGCGCCTTGTCCTGACGGCTGAGCCACGGGCGCATCGGCAGTGGTGTATCCAGCAGCACCGTCAACGCGACCTCTTCGCCCTCGGCCTCTAGCTGACGGGCCATTTCCCATGCGATCAGCCCGCCGCCCGAGAACCCGCCCAGAAGATAGGGGCCTTCGGCCTGAACCTGCTTCAACTCGGCGACATAATCCGTTGCCGCATCTACAAAATTGTCGTGCGGCTTGTCTTCGCCGAACAACCCCCGCGCCTGCAGCCCGTAGAACGGCCGGTCGCCGCCCAGAAGCTGTGCCAGATGCCGCAAGTTCAGCACGTTGCCGAACATGCCGGCGACAAGGAAGAACGGCCGCTTCGGCCCACCCTCGCCCTGATGCATCGGCACCAGATGCGTAAAGCGCCGCGACGGCGCCTTCTTCGGCGCATCGGTCGCCTCGCCATCCTGAGGTCCGATCCGTTCCTCGATCATAGCGGCACAGGCGGCAATCGTCGGCGCTTCGAACAGGACAGAGATCGGGAAATCAACGGAATAGGTCTTGCGGATCATCGCGAACAGCCGGACGGCGATCAGAGAATGCCCGCCCAGATCGAAGAAACTGTCCTCGACCCCCACCTGTCCCACGCCCAGCAATTCCTGCCAGAATCCGACCAGCGTGCGTTCGATGCCATTGCGCGGCTCGACATAGTCGCTGTCGAGCTGTGGACGCTCAAAGCCCTGACGTTCTTCGATTTCCTCGCTGCCCTGCCCGGCCTGTTCGATCAGCTGCGGCAATGGCATCGAAGAGACCACAACCTGCGCCTTGCCGGTCGCAAGCGCCCGGACAAAACCTTCGGCGCCTTCCTCTGGACGAATGCCCTGGGACAGGTTGTGCTGCAGACGTTCCTCGGCCTGAGACAGCTTCCGATCAGACTGACGCTGATCGGGAAAAATCACATCCCTCTTGCCGCTGGAGGCAGAGAAATCAAAAGCGCCTTCAAGGCGATGGATCGTAAAGCCAGAAATTTCGATCAAAACCTTGCCGTCGGGATCCGTCAGCGTGACATCGAAGCGCGCGAACGGATTTCCACTGCGATTATCGCCTGCGTTGCGCACCCAGCTGCGGATCTCGGCCGTCAACGGCGCATGGACCCGAACCGAGCCATAGCTGACCGGCACCCACAGATGGTTCGCCTGATATCCTTCGATCAGACCCATGGCCCAACCAGTTGCCAGATCCATCAGCGCCGGATGGATCGGATAGCCTTGGGCAGGCTCGGCCCTGAACGCGTCGGGCAGCGTCAGTTCGGCCAGGCCCTCGCCCACGCCATAGGCGCGGCGACGCAGGACCCGCCAGCGCGGTCCAAAGCGCAGATGCGCCTCTTGCGGGCTGACAAGACCCTTGGGATCAACCTCGACACCACCTGAACAACGCGCTGAAATTTCTTTTAGATCAATTGCCTGAACAGGGTCGATGTCAAAACCTATCTGGGCCTGTGCGTTCAGCTCGTATCCCTCGCGTCCATCCGCGGTGGCATCGCTGCGGATCTGGACCGCATAGCCTTCGTCATTGCGCGCCAGCGACAGGCGCATCTTGCGTGTCGCGCCGTCATCGACCGCCAGCGGACGAAAGAAATACAGATCGCGGATTTCGAACCCGCCCTGCTCGCCATTGGCGCGCAGCGCTTCGGCGATCAGATCCAGATAGCCCGTGCCGGGAACCAGCGCCTGTCCGTCCCTGGTCCGGTGACCGTCCAGAAGCCATTGCCGGGTCGTGAACTCGGCCGTGAAGATCCGCGTGCCATCAGCGTCGAACGTCGCCTTGTCCAGCAGCGGAGTGCCAGCCTCTGTCACCGGCGCGGGCTCTGGTTCGGCCAGCGCCTCTGCAGCCATGCCGACGCCCGACCAGATACCCCAGTTGATCGCCGTCACTGTGGTCTTGCCGCCAGCGCGCGACTTTGCCCAGGCATTCAGGAACTCGTTCGCGGCGACATAGTCGATCTGCCCGATCGGGGCGATGGCCGTCGATGTCGAACTGAACACCACGATCCGCCCGACCGAACCGTCGGGAAAGACCTTGTCCAGCACCTCTGTGCCGTGGACCTTGGGTGCGAAGACATTTTCCGCGCTGCCCGGCGTCTTGGCAAGAATCGGCGCGTCATCCACCACGCCCGCGCCATGGATCACGGCGTCGATGCGCCCGAAACGCATGACCGTCTCGTCGCGCGCGGACTGCATGTCCTGAAGATTGCAGACATCGGCGGTCAGGCAGATCACCTCGGCCCCGGCGCTCTCCAGCGCCTGAACACCGCGGATTCGCGTCGCGATGACGTCGTTCGGTGCGGCGCTGCGCAGGATGCGGTCCCACTGGTCGCGATCGGGCAGCGCGCGGCGCCCGACCAGCGCGATCCTTGCGCCGCGGTCGCGCGCAAGCCGTTCGGCCACGGTCAGACCGATCCCGCCATAACCGCCGGTCAGCATGACCACCGCACCCTGCGGCAGGTCGCCGGCAGTCTCGGCCAGTTTCAGATGCCGCCAGCCCATCTCATACCGCCGGTCGCCGCGCAGTGCGGCCGACAGGTCCGCGGGATCGGCAAGCATTTCCTCCAGCACATGATCCGTCAGCGAATTCCATGCTGCGTCGTTGCGGCGCCCCTCGGGCAGCGTCAGATCGAGGGCCGAGCAGGTGACGCCGGGCAATTCGCGCGGCATGACCCGCAGCGGCCCGGCGACCGTCGCCTTCTCGGGATAGGGCAATGTCTCGCCGCGCACCTGCACGGCGCCGTTCGTCACGGCCAGCAGATGGATCGGACGCGGCAGGTTTTCCTCGGCGATCGCCTGGGCCAGGAACATCAGGCTGTAGAACCCCTGTTCCTGATTGCGATGGAAGAAACTTGATCCCGGCCGGAACGTCTCGCCCGCCGTCACAAGCCAGAAATGCGCGATCCGCTGAGGCGCCAGACCCGCCGCGACCAGATCGTGGATCAGGCGGTCGTAATCCTCGCGCCCGCGTTCCGGCGAGATCGTGTAGGCGTCTTCTCCGGCACTGGCGTAGACATCGCCCGCACGAACCTCGATGACCTTATGACCGGCGTCGCGAAGCCGTCGTATGGCGCGTCCGGCCAGCCCGGCTTCGTCCGCGAAGACCAGCCATGTGCGCTGTGGCGCCTGATCCAGTTCGTCGGCCTCGATCTCGGTCTCGGCGGCACGGGGGCGCCAATGCGGCTGCCAGCCCCAGTTCTCGATCCCCTCGACCCGCTGGATCATCTCTTCCTCGACCGGGGCGCCCGCGCGGCCCGGCTCGATGAAATAGCTGGCGCGCTGGAACGGATAGGTCGGCAGCGGCACACGAACGCGCCGCGCCTCGCCCCAGATCGGAGTCCAGTCGACCTTGACCCCAAGTGCCCAAAGACGACCCACGGTCGCGATGAAGAATTCATCGTCGGGGACGTCCTGTTGCGGATGACGCAAGGCGGGCACGACCTGATTGGCCGGAACGCCGTTGGCCTGCGCCAAAGATGACAGGGCGCGCCCCGGTCCCATCTCGACATAGACGCGGCATTTGCGATCCATCAGGTGCGAAATGCCATCGGCGAAATTGACCGTGTTGCGAAGATGGGCGACCCAGTAATCAGGGCTGGTCGCCTCGGCGTCGGTCAACGGCTTGCCGGTCCGGTTCGAGATCACCGGAAGGCGCGGGGCGGACAGCGTGATCGCCCGCAGATAATCGCCGAACCGGGTCAGGATCGGTTCCAGCATTCGGCTGTGGGCGGCGATGTCGATCTGGATGCGCTGCGCCTCGATCTCGTCGGCCGCCAGCTTTGCCTGCAGCGCGTCAAGCGCCGCCTGCGGCCCGGACACGACGCACAGATCGGGTGCGTTCACCGACGCCATGTCCAGATCGTCGGCCCAATAGGCCTGCAGCCCTTCCTGCGACAGCGGCACCGACAGCATCCCGCCGGGCGCGATCGTGTCGAACAACTGGCCGCGCAGATGCACCAGCCCGATGCAATCCTCGAACGACATCACGCCAGCCAGGCAGGCGGCGGTATTTTCGCCCATCGAGTGCCCGATCAACGCGGCGGGCTGAACGCCCCAATCCATCCACAGCTGCGCCAGCGCGTATTCGGTAATCATGATCAGGGGCAACTGGACCGAAGGCTTCTTCAGCCGTTCGGTCGCCGCATCAATCCCATCAGGCTGGGGCAACCACAGCGCCCGCAGATCATAGTCCAGTTTCGGTGCCAGATGATCCAGCCCCTTGTCCATCCATTCGCGGAAGACCGGTTCGGTCTCGTAGAGATCGCGCGCCATGCCCGCGAACTGTGCGCCGCCGCCGGGAAACATGAACACCGTTTCGGGCTGTTCGGGCAGTTCCTGATGGGTGAAGACCTTGCGCGGATCGGCCTCTTCCAGCTTTTCGGCAGCCTCGGCATGGCTGCCCGCCACCAGGACGCGGCGATGTTCAAAGGCGCGGCGGCCCTGCTTCAGCGTCCATGCCACATCGGCCAGATCCTGTTCGGGATGGGTGCGCAGATGCGCGGCCAGATTCCTGCTGGCCTGATCCAGCGCCGATTTGCTGCGCGCAGACAGGACCAGCAACTGGAATGGCCAGTCGCTTTCCTCGGACGCGGCGCGCTGCGGGGCCTCTTCCACGACGGCATGGGCGTTGGTGCCCCCGACGCCGAGGCTGTTGACCCCCGCGCGACGCGGCGCGCCGTTCAGGCGCGGGAAATCGTTCAGCGTCGCGTTGACCCTGAACGGGGAATTCTCGAAATCGATGGCAGGGTTCGGTGCCTCGTATCCCAGCGAGGGAGGGATCTGGCCGTGATGCAGTGCCATGCTGACCTTGATCAGGCTGGCGACACCCGCCGCCGTATCGGTATGCCCGATATTGGTCTTGACGCTGCCGATGCCACAGAAGCCGCGCTGCTGCGTGGTTTCCTCGAAAGCCTGGGTCAACGCCGCGACCTCGATCGGGTCGCCCAGATAGGTGCCGGTGCCATGGCATTCGACATATCCGATCGTGTCGGCGGTCACGCCGGCGATGCCATGCGCCTCGGCAATCGCGCGCGACTGACCCTCGACCGACGGGGCAAGATAGCCGGCCTTGGCCGCACCGTCGTTATTGATTGCGGTGCCGCGCACCACGGCCCAGATATGATCGCCATCCGCGATCGCATCCTCAAGCCGGCGCAGCACCACGCAGCCCGCACCCGATCCGAACACCGTGCCTTGCGCGCGATGGTCGAAGGCGTGACAGTGCCCGTCCGGGGACAGGATCTCGCCCTCTTCGAACAGATAGCCACGTGCATGCGGCAATTCGATGGTCACGCCACCGGCCAGCGCCATGTCGCATTCACCGTTCAGCAGCGACTGCGCCGCCTGATGCACCGCGACCAGGGATGTGGAACAGGCCGTCTGGATCGACAGGCTGGGCCCTTTCAGATCGAAAATATGGCTGACGCGGGTGGACAGGAAATCCTTGTCGTTCCCTGTGTGGCGCAACAGGAACATGCCGGTGTTCCTGACCAGATCCGGGTTCGAGCAGACATTGAAATAGAAATAGCTACCCATCCCGCAGCCGGCATAGACGCCGATCGGACCGTCAAAGCCCTCGGGCGTGTGACCGGCATTCTCCAGCGCTTCCCATGCGCATTCCAGGAACTGGCGATGCTGGGGGTCCATGATCGCGGCTTCCTTGGGCGACAGGCCAAAGAACTCGGCATCGAACTTTTCGAAATCCTGCAGCACCGACGCCGACGGGACATAATTCTTCTGCCGCATCCGGGCCGGGCTTTCACCATTCGCGGTCAACTCCTCGACCGTCAGATGGCGGATGGATTCGATGCCATCGCGCAGATTGGTCCAGTATGTCGCCACGTCCGGCGCCCCCGGCAGGTGTGCCGACATGCCCACAATCGCAATTGCACCTTCGGGAACGTCCACAGAGCTATTCCGGCCAGTCATCACACCGTCCATTTCGTCATTTTTTCCTGTGATCCGGCAGCGGTCGAAAATCGAATCGACACCCGCCGTTCAAATACTGATGCATGTTTTGCAGCATGACCGAGCATAATAAAACGCGGCATCTTTGCCAGATACCGGGATCCCGGGGCAGAATACGCCCTTGCCATCATGATTTTGCACCAATTCAACATTCACACACAGACATAACAGCTAAAACGCAAACCGCCGCGATTGAACCTGCCGCTTTGGACAGGTTCCGGGATTGGCGGATCGTTTCAACTGGCACCTTAGCATGAAAGCCGGGTCAAGCCGACAGGAACCCCTGCCGACGGTTAACGCGGCCTGGCGGACCTTGTTCACAGCAGGGTACGCGGACCCGCCGCAGGTCGCCCGACCAGTCCTGCATAGGATTGTCGTGCCGCCGGATTGGGGATCGCGGCTTGCTGATCGGACTGATCCTCGGC
Source organism: Paracoccus sp. R12_2 (assembly GCF_017744015.1). Classification (GTDB taxonomy): domain Bacteria; phylum Pseudomonadota; class Alphaproteobacteria; order Rhodobacterales; family Rhodobacteraceae; genus Paracoccus. Next base: position 145,956 of record NZ_JAGHRA010000006.1, on the reverse strand, counting down.
ACCGCGGCGCAGGCTTTCAAGGCAGCCCAGCATCGCACCCGAAAACAGCCAGGTCACCGGTGAGATGGTCGCGTTGGGCAACAGGTCGATCAGGTTCACCGCCAGCACGACCGCGAACCCCGCGGCAAAGACCGGAACCTCGCGACCGGCGGCGCGATAGGCCGAGCCAAGCATGAAGATCGGCAGCGCCAGAAGGCCGAACTGGGCAATGAACCCGGTGAACCCCGAATACCCCATCGCGATCACCCACAGTCCGTCAGTGGTCGAGATGGTCTCGCCCGTGGCGGGATCGTGGATGAAGCTGCGTTCCCACCCGCCCCAGCCGAACAGCGGCCGTTCCATCGCCCGCGCCAGCAAGGCATCCTCGTTCTCAAAGCGGAACTGCAGCGATTGCGCACGCTCGACCGACGCACGGCTCGCCAGTTCCAGCAACTGGTCAGTCGGAAAGACATCCAGCGTCCTGACCACCGGATAGCTGAGCACAAGGACCCCAAGCAGCATGGCCACCTGCGCAATCCGCCGCCCGTCGAGAAACATCAGGACGGGGATCAGCAGTGCCGCATACAACAGTGCCGCAAGGCTTTTGCTGAGAACCAGAAGTATCATGAGGTAAGCTGCAGCACCGTACCAGCGGGTGCGCCGTTCGGGCGGCGCGTCTCGACCAATCACGACCGCAAGCATCGCCGACATCGCGGTCAGAACCGCGATCCACAAGCCGTGTTCCAGAAACACGATCGGCCTGAAACCGCCCTGCCGCATCATCTGCGCGAAATCGTGCTGGAAGAAACCATAGATGCGGATATGCAGCTGAGGCGACATCCGCACCTCGTAAAGCATCGGCAGTGAATACCACAGGAATGCGATGACCAACGCGTAGGCCAGTTGCCGCAGCGCTGCGGAATCGCGCAGGAATTCGCGACCCAGCGACCAGGTGAACAGAAAGCCAAGCTGTCCCACGGCCATCGACGCTGCATCATAGAGGCGCAGGCCAGGCAGCGTCCTGCCATTCAGGTGGATCGGGTCGCCGTTGGTCAGGACGGTCAGGAACGGTCCGGCCAGAAGAAATCCGACGAACACCCGCCCCGCGGTACTTTGCGGGAACAGCGGAATCATCCGGCCCAGCATGAAGCTGGCGTAGATATAGCCAAAGAGAGAGGGAATCGTCTGCTTGCCAAGCCCCGGCAGCCCCGGCAGATCCAGCGACATTGCCGCCGGCAACAGCATATATCCCGCAAGAATCGACCAGATCACGGCCGACCGCACCGGCATCCGCAGATACATGATCAGCGTGACAAACGGCCAGCTGGTCATCATCAGAATGGCAAGACTGTTGGGCATATCGTTTTTTGTCGTAACCGGGCGAACTCTGTAACACGGCACAAATAGCACAAGCCACGACCGATACAAAGCGTCGCCAATTGCCTCTCGCCGTCAAAACTGCCAGATAACCTGTAGAAAGCGACAGGTTTTCGACGCTGCAGCGCCATCGGACGGTCTGGACAATGAATTTCTGCTATGGCGACCACACCATTCGCGTGAACATGCCTGACCAGGCGGCACTGATGGCCGAGGTCACACGCCGTTTCCGCGAAAATGAAGGTTTTGCGCTTGCGACGGTCAACCTTGACCATCTGGTGAAACTGCGCCTGGAGCCGTCGTTCCGTAACGCCTATGCCGCCCAGGATCTGGTGGTCGCCGACGGGAATCCGATCGTCTGGTTGTCGCGCCTGGCGGGCCGACCGGTGTCGCTGGTGCCCGGATCCGATCTGGTTCTTCCCCTGTCCCGTCTTGCCGTTGCCGAGGATGTGCCCATCGCACTGCTTGGCACGACCGAGGCTGCGTTGGACGCGGCAGCGCAGCATATCGGTCGCGAGGTTCCGGGCGCGCGCATCGTGGCGCGAATTGCGCCCCCGATGGGGTTCGATCCCGACTCACAGGTCGCCGACGACATCCTGCAGCAGGTCGCAGACAGTGGCGCCCGGCTTTGTTTCGTGGCGCTGGGGGCACCCAAGCAGGAACGACTTGCCGCGCGTGGCCGGCAGGCTCAGCCACGGATCGGATTTGTTTCGGTCGGGGCGGGACTGGATTTTCTGGCGGGAAACCAGCAACGCGCGCCCATCTGGGTGCGCAGGATCGCGATGGAATGGGTCTGGCGGATGCTGTCCGCGCCGCGCCGTCTTGTTCCGCGATATGCGAAATGCGCTGCGATCCTTCCGGTCGAGGCCGTCCGGGCGATTCGCCAGAGGCCCCAAAGCTAGGCGCTACTTGTACTCGATCAGGCCGCCACGCCGTCCGCGCACCCGGTTCAGCCAATAGGACAGGATGCCCTGCGCCTCGGCGAATTTTCCCAGCACCATGAAGATCGCGGCTTCCCACGAGGCGCGGGCAGAGATGCCGCGCCGCGCGGCCAGTCGCAGGATCTGCGCCGGATAGGCCAGAAGCAACAGCAGCGCCAGCGCCGGCGACAGCGCGAATAGGATCAGGATCAGCAACGGCAGCGCAGAGCCCCACAGGATCGCCCGCCGCGTTTCCGCAGCCCAGTGCCGCTCATCTGATTCGCCATGCAGCGCGGCCCCTTCCGCGAAGGCATGCCCGGCGCGGCGCGTCCTGCGCCACCATTGGGAAAATCTGGTCATCGCCGCGTCGTGCAACGTCATCTCGGCATCCAGACGCCGGATCTTTCCTCCAGCCATGCGAAGCCGCAGGCACAGTTCGGGTTCTTCCCCGGCGATCAGGTCTTCGCGATACCCTCCGACCTGCTGCAGCGCCGTTCGGCGCATCAATGCATCGCCGCCACATGCCAGCGCCTCGCCCACCGGCGTATCCCATTCATCGTCACACAACCTGTTGAAGACCGATGCCTGCGGATGACGTTCGCGCCTGCGGCCGCAGACAACGACGGTCTGGGGATAGTCGCGCAGGCAGGCTTGCGCCAGCGGCAGCCAATCGGGTTGCAGCACGCAATCGCCGTCGATGAAGTGCACGTAGTCCGGCGGTGTTTCCTGTTCCAGAAGCGCGGCAAACCCGGCATTTCTTGCCCGTGCGGCCGTAAAGGGGCGGGTCATGTCCAGCGCGACGACATGGGCACCAGCCGCCTCGGCCGCAAGAATGCTGCCATCGGTAGACCCGCTGTCCACATAGACAATCCTGCGGACACCCGCGCGCCGCAGAGAGGCCAGGCATTCGACCAGCCGCGATCCTTCGTTGCGACCTATCGCGACGGCATCCACCACGCCATTCTCGTCCTGAGCTTGTTTCCTGTCCATGAACCGCCTACCTTGCAAATATCCGGATAAAACCACCAGACTTGTTCTATTGTATAAATTGATTCCGACAATGCATCTGTTAGGCAGGCCATGTATCGGCCAGACTATTTTGCATGGTCACGAATGGGTTGTGAGTAATGAGCTCTGAGACGCCGCAACAAGCGCATGACAAGGCGCCTGCGATCGCGCAGGCGCCTGTAAAGGTCGCACGACTGCGCCTTGATCGCACTGGCAGCCAGAACAATGTCGGACTGACGGCCCTGGACAGCGCACCGGCCTGGTCGGGATTGCGCGCCTTGAACTCGGATCCCGCGACGATGCGGCGTCACAGGCTGTATGCGGAAAGCAGCGACAACGACATCACCCGCCGATTCGACCTGCTGCGCACGCTGATGGCCGACACGATCGAGGAACACGGGATCCTGCGCCTTGGCGTCACCGCGCCTACGCGTGGCTCGGGCACTTCCTTCATTGCTGCGAACCTGGCGTTGGCGATGGCGCGGAGGCCCAGTTCCCGCGTTGTGCTTGCCGACATGAACCTGCGGCGTCCCGGTCTTGCGCGGATGTTCGGCGCGAACCCTCCCGCCCCCTTGTCGGACGTCCTGACCGGCGGCGCGCCGGCGGCGGGCCATCTGCGACTGTTCGGTAATAACCTGGCGCTGCTTCTGAATTCGAAGAACGTCGAAAGCAGCGCCGAGATGCTGCAGGAGCCGGCCACCGCACACGCCTTGCGCGAGATGCGTCAACAGTTTCTGCCGACTTTGGAGATCTATGACCTGCCACCGGTTCTGGGACGCGACGACCTGTTGTCCTTCCTGCCCCAGTTGGACGGGGTGGTGCTGGTGGCGGACGGCACCCGGAACACCAGCCAGCAGGTCCGCGAGGCCGAGGATCTGTTGACCGGACGCACCCGGCTGGTCGCGGTCGTGCTGAACCGCGGAGAGGTCAGAAGATCGGTCTTCGAGATCATTCAGGGTATTCGCGACCGATTTTTCGGCGGTCGAGACAAGGAACAAGTGTAATGGGTAGTCTGGGTTCAATCGGCGATATCGTATCCATGCTGTGGCGGCGCCGCTGGATCATGGGCACCACCATACTGGCCGGTGCTGCGGTCAGCTATCAGGTGGCGGTCAGTCAACCTCACAGCTATCAGGCGTCGGCCATCCTGCAGATCGAGACACCTCGATCCCTGTCCGAGGGGCCGCGTGCCGGCAGCGGCGGCGGCATTCCTGCCGGTTACTGGCTTCAGCTGGTTCAGGCACGACTTATGGTTCGGGAAAACATCCAGACGCTGATCGACAAGTTCGATTTGTTTTCCGACACGCCGCAGATGACAGAGGCGATCCAGGTCGAAGCCGTGCGTCGCGCGTTCAGCATCGAACCGATCACCAGCGGCCAATATTACGGCAACAGCGACCAGTGGCCCGGTGTGCTGCGCGTGACCGCAACCATGTCCACGCCGGAACTGGCTGCCGATATGGCGAATGAAATGGCGCGCAGCGTCCTTGACCTGAATGCCAATACCCAGACCGAGCGGACGCAGGAGACGCTGGAATTCTATAGTCGCGAAGAGGCCAGGATCGCGGCGCAGATCGATGCCGTTGAAGACGAGATGGCGTCGTTCCGCAATGAGAACCTGGACGTTCTGCCGACAACCGTTCTGGACAATCGTCCCGACGAGATGCGCACGATCGATGGCGAACTGAACGAGATATCCGGTGAACTTCTGGAAACGCGCAGCGCCTACGAAGAGCTTGTCTCTCGCGGCACGCTGAGCACGATCGAACAGCGCCAGGCGCGAGAGATCGAAAGTCGAATCCAGGTTCTGACGACACGCGAACAACAACTGCAGGATCGGATGACCGAGATCCGAGCTTCGGGTCGGCGCAGCGTCAATGCCGAAGCTCAGATGCAGGCCTTCGAACGCCGCCTTGTCAATCTGCGCGAACAGCAGGCCGAAATGGGTGCGCGCCGCGCTGCGGCCGAAACCGCGCAGCGCCTGAATGTCGAACAGGAAGGCGAACAGTTCATCCTGCTGGAACAGGCGGTCCAGCCCGACTATCCGCTTTCCTCGGGCCGCAAGAAGATCATGGTTTTCGGCCTGGCCGGATCGATGATGCTCGCATTGGCCATTGCGGTTCTACTGGAGATGCTGAAGCCGGTGCTGAGATCTGCCGGACAGATGGAGCGTGGGACAGGCCTGCGCCCGGTGGTGACGATCCCCGAAATTCGCGAGAAGCGCAGCGGCTGAGTGCCGCTGCTTCGCCGCGTCCGCGCAAACCCGATGGGCTGACGATCAGCCTGTGCGTGTGTGTGCAGCATCGAACGGTAAGACCGCGCACAAGCCGGACTTCGACAAAGAAAGACCGGCCGCCTCTGACAGAGGCGGCCGGTCTTTCATTCAGGTCAAGGATGATCGAAGGGGGCTTGCGATCAGCAACCCGTCGCGCGCATCACCACCCCGAAGGTGCGGAAAAGGATCGCGACATCACCCGTCAGGGACAGATCCCGCTCATAGCGATCATCGTACCATGCACGGTCCGCGAACGACGTCGCGTTGCGTCCCGTGGTCTGCCAGAAGCCGGTGATACCCGGACGCAGGCCGTAATAACCGGTGCCTTCATACATCTCTTGCTGTTCGGGCATCATCGGCCGCGGCCCGATCAGGCTCATGTCGCCTTTCAGAACGTTCCACAACTGCGGCAACTCATCCATCGAGCTGCGGCGCAGAAGCCGACCGAAGCGGGTCACACGGGGATCTTGGCGAAGTTTCTGTGTCTCATCCCATTCGCGTTTAGCCTCGGGATTTTCATCAAGATAGGCAGAAAGCCGCTGATCGGCATCCACAACCATACTGCGCAGTTTCCACATCCGATAAAGCCGTCCGCTCCGCCCGATCCGCAATTGCGAGTAGAACGGATTACCGCCATCCCGCATAACGAGAAAAGCCAAAACAAACACAATCGAAACGATAAACGGCGCGGCCATCACGACCAGAAGAATATCAAGCGGACGTTTGAGAAACGTTCGGTAAAACCACGGCTTTGGCTGTCTGGAGGTCTTTACGCCTGCAACTGAAACACCGGCAACCATTTGATTATCCATCGACATATCGCCCACACTATTGACACACGGCAACCTGCCCTCCGACTACAACTGCCACTGACGGCACTGTGAACTGTCGAAGGCCCCTCGCCAAAAACCACTGCGCCTGGCGCCTTTTCGCATCGAGGAGGAGATGCCTTTTAACGAGGTGAAGATAACATCTCGGCACGTTTCCGCCCATCGTTAAAACTATAATAAACTGGAATCGGACCTGCCTTTTGGGACAGGTCAAATGCCGTGGCGCACCAAATGAGTGCTGAAACGTTTTGGAATTCAACCCTTGCGGTACTAGCGCCTCGGCGGAATTTCACCCGTGGCGTTTTACATCGAATCTCGATTCGAAAGTCGGGTTTACGCCGACCGCCGGACGCGGGCGCCGCCAGCTGCAGTATGGGTGAGGATGCTGGCCAACAAACCGGACCAGCCCGGGTTCAACCGGCGATATCGGCGGTGCAATAGCTCTGGCTACTGGTCCACGCGGCGATATCTGCGCGCTTCGACGCGCTGCGCATCGGCGCCCAGTCGCGCGCCACACCACGCCAGCCGCCGCTGCCGTCGCGAACCACGGCGTTGTCGCGGCCCACCTGACGCGACATGATGCGGACTGCGCAGTCCATGTTGTCGGCGCCATTGGTAATGTTTCCGCTGCAGCCATAGTGACGCCAGGTCGCCGGCGCGATCTGCATCAGCCCCAGCCACCTGCCGCCACCGCCGCTGGCCTGCGGATTGTAGGTGCTTTCGTGCTTTGCCAGCGCCGACAGAAGTCCGGCCCAGAACGCCTTGCGCCCAGTGTGCCCCAGTTCGGCATAATTGGGGCAGTATGTCTGGATGTCATGCGGCACGTTCGACAGGATGGTGACCCCGTCGCGATCCAGTGCCGCCAGCGTGGCCCGGGTCCATTCGTCCGAACCGTTGCGCGCGCCCCAGCGCATCGGCGGACGCGACGCAAGCTGCATCTGCTGTGCCTCGGCCTGGATCTGCGCTTTGGTCTTGGGCTCGATCTCCGACTGACACCCTGCCAGGGCAAGAAAGGCGGCGAAGGACAGGATGGCGGCGCGCATGCGACTCTCGGGGTTGACTGTTGCCCGTTCTCGTTAGTCTTGGTGGCGTGCGACGCAAGCTTGGCGCATTTGCTTCGGCAAGATCACGCCACCAGCAATGTCTATGGTGACGAAAATCCGCCGATCCGTGCGTTTTTCCCGGATCTGTGTTCAACTTTGCGCAGTTCGGCTCTCACCTCCGGCATCGACCCTCGTCGAATCGGCTCGGTCCACCGAACCGGACCGAAACCACGCGGCAGGTGACCGCGACCCGTGACAATGGTTGCGGGCTGGCCTAGAACCGCTGCCACACCGCCATTTCGCATGCGAGGCACCTGGATGCTTGATCACCTCACCTTCACATCACCGGAACCAAAGACGATCGCCGGCGCCAAGGGCGACTGGGAAATGGTCATCGGCCTGGAGGTGCATGCGCAGGTTGCCTCGAAGGCCAAGCTTTTCTCGGGCGCCTCGACCGAATTCGGGGCCGAACCGAATAGCAATGTCGCCTTCGTCGATGCAGCCATGCCCGGCATGCTGCCCGTCATCAACGAATTCTGCGTGGCCCAGGCGGTGCGCACCGGGCTGGGACTGAAGGCCGCGATCAACCTGCGCAGCGCCTTCGACCGCAAGAATTACTTCTACCCGGACCTGCCGCAGGGTTACCAGATCAGCCAGCTGTATCATCCGATCGTCGGCGAGGGTGAGGTGATCGTGGACATGGCGCCCGGTGTCGCACGCCGTGTCAGGATCGAACGCATCCATATGGAACAGGATGCGGGAAAGTCGATCCACGACATGGACCCGAACATGTCCTTCGTGGACCTGAACCGCACCGGCGTCGCGCTGATGGAAATCGTCAGCCGCCCCGACATCCGTGGCCCCGAAGAGGCCGCCGCCTATGTCGCCAAGCTGCGTCAGATCATGCGCTATCTGGGCACCTGCGACGGCAACATGCAGAACGGCAACCTGCGCGCCGACGTGAATGTCAGCGTCTGCCCGCCCGGCGCCTACGAGAAATACCAGGAGACCGAGGATTTCAGCCATCTGGGCACGCGCTGCGAGATCAAGAACATGAACTCGATGCGGTTCATCCAGGCCGCCATCGAATACGAGGCGCGACGTCAGATCGCCATTCTGGAAGACGGCGGCAGCATCGTCCAGGAAACCCGTCTCTACGATCCCGACAAGGGCGAAACCCGGTCGATGCGCAGCAAGGAAGAGGCGCATGATTACCGCTATTTCCCCGATCCCGATCTGCTGCCGCTGGAGATCGAGCAGACATGGGTCGATGCCATCGAAGCCGACATGCCCGAACTGCCGGATGAAAAGAAGGCCCGGTTCGTGAAGGATATGGGACTTTCGGAATATGACGCGGGTGTTCTGACCGCAGATGTCGATAACGCCAATTATTTCGAGGCCGTGGCGCAGGGCCGGGACGGCAAGATGGCCGCCAACTGGGTGATCAACGAATTGTTCGGACGCCTGAACAAGGAAGGACTCGGCGTCGAGACCTCGCCGATTTCGGCCGCACAGTTGGGCGGCGTGATCGACCTGATCGCCAAGGGCGACATTTCGGGCAAGATCGCGAAGGACCTGTTCGAGATATTGTGGACCGAGGGCGGCGATCCGGCGGAAATCGTCGAGACGCGCGGCATGAAGCAGGTGACCGACATGGGGGCGATCGAGGCTGCCGTGGACGAGATCATCGCCGCCAATCCCGCGCAGGTCGAAAAGGCAAAGGCCAATCCGAAGCTGGCTGGCTGGTTCGTCGGCCAGGTTCTGAAGGCCACCGGCGGCAAGGCCAATCCGGCGGCGGTGAACAAGCTGGTCGCCGAAAAACTGTCCCAATAGGCCGCGAACGCGCGGATGATCTATGCGGTCACCTCACGCCTTGCCGAAGCCGCGCTGCGCGTGCGGGCACGGCTTGGCGGATCGCAGGATCTGCGGCAGAGGCTGCTGGCTGACGCGCCGCCCGGCAGGGCAGATATCTGGGTCCATGGGGCATCTGTCGGCGAATTGACCTCGGCCCGCCCTGTGATCGAGGCGCTGGCCCGTGGAACCCGCGTGATCGTGACGGCCAATTCGCCGACCGGACGCGACATGGTCTCGGCCTGGGGGCTGCCCGCACGGCTGGCCCCGCTCGACATGCCGGGCGCGCTGACGCGGTTTCTTGACGCCGTGCAGCCCCGGCTGCAACTGACCGTCGAAAGCGAGTTCTGGCCGTTGCGGTCGCGCCTGCTGGCCGAGCGCGGCGTCAGCCAGGCCGTGATCGGGGCGCGCATGTCGCAACGCTCGGCGGGATTATGGTCGCGGCTGCCGGGCGTCATCGGCCCGATGCTGGGACGTATCTCAGCCCTGTCCGCACAGGACGGCGGCAGCGAAACCCGGCTGCGGGAACTCGGCCTGCCCGAACGGGCGCTGCTGCCCGCGCTGGACCTGAAGCTGCTGACCCCTGCCCGTGTTGTCCCACCGCCCGACGACGCCGCGCGTGACCGGACCGTGCTGGCCGCATCGACGCATGAAGGCGAAGAAGCGGCGATTCTGGACGGCTGGCTTGCGGCACGGCGCCTTCATCCGGGTCTGCGCCTGATCCTTGCCATCCGTCATCCCGCGCGCGCCGACGAGGTCGCCGGACTGATCGCCGAGCGCAGCCTGCCGGTGGTCCGCCGGTCTGAAACCCTTGGGCAGGATCTGATCGGCGCACCCGTGCTGCTGGCAGACACGCTGGGAGAGATGGACCAATGGTATCGACAAGCGGCGATCTGTCTGGTGGCGGGTTCGCTGGTCGACAAGGGCGGCCACACACCCTGGGAACCGGCGGCCCATCGCTGCGCAATCCTGCACGGTCCCTACGTCTCGAATTTTTCCGATGCCTATGCCGCGCTGGAAGATGCGGGCGCCGCACGATCTGTCGATGCCGCCGGTCTTGGTGCGGCGCTGTCCGGGCTTGCCGGTGACGCGATGCAGGCGCGGCGGATGGGATCTGCGGCACGGGCGCTGCTGACGGCGCGCGCAGGCGATCCGACGCCGCTGATCGCCCATCTGCGCGATCTTGCGAATTCTCGCTGAGGCCCCGATATATTCAGGACGATGTTCGGGGAAGTCACATGATCCGTTATGATCTGCGCTGCAAGGAAGGCCATGCCTTCGACGGCTGGTTCCGCTCGTCCGACGGGTTCGAGAAGATGCGGGCCGCAGGCCAGGTCGTGTGCGCGCAATGCGGATCGGGACAGGTCGAAAAACTGCTGATGGCCCCATCGGTGTCAAAGGAAGCCGCCGGCCGCGAACGCCCCCTGGCCCCGAAACCGGGCAATGAGGCCGAGGCCGCGCTTGCCAGGTTGCGTGCGCATGTCGAGGCGAACTCGGACTATGTCGGCCTGCGCTTCGCAGATGAGGCCCGCGCGATGCATGAAGGCCGCAGCGAACACCGCTCGATCCACGGCGAAGCGCGCCCGGCCGAGGCACGAAAGCTGGTCGAGGAAGGCGTGCCCATCGCCCCTCTGCCCTTCATTCCGCGCCGGAAGTCCAACTGAGCCGACGCGCCGGTGCGGGCCCAACTTGCCCGCGCATATCTTTCATCGCCCCTTGCCCTTTCTGCACGCCCCCCATACAAGCCCCGCCGATGATGAACCCTGAGGCTGGAGGCCCGCGATGCCGCTTCTGGTGATGAAATTCGGCGGAACGTCCGTGGCCGATCTGGACCGGATCAAGAATGCCGCCAAGAAGGTGCAACGCGAGGTCGATCGCGGATACGACGTCATCGTGATCGTCAGCGCGATGTCGGGCAAGACCAACGAACTGGTCGGCTGGGTCGAAAAGACCTCGCCCCTGTTCGACGCCCGCGAATACGATGCCGTGGTCAGTTCGGGCGAGAACGTGACCGCAGGGCTGATGGCCCTGACCCTGCAGGAGATGGGGGTTCCGGCGCGCAGCTGGCAGGGCTGGCAGGTGCCGATCAACACCACCGCCGCCCATTCCGCCGCGCGCTTTGTCGATATTCCGCGCGACAATCTGGACCAGAAATTCTCGGAAGGCTTCAAGGTCGCGGTCGTGGCAGGTTTTCAGGGTCTGGCGCCTGATGGGCGCATCACGACTCTGGGGCGCGGTGGATCGGACACGACCGCAGTGGCCTTTGCGGCAGCCTTCGACGCCGAACGCTGCGACATCTATACCGATGTGGACGGCGTCTATACCACCGATCCGCGCATCACCTCGAAGGCGCGCAAGCTTCCGAAGATCGCGTTCGAGGAAATGCTGGAACTGGCCAGTCTTGGCGCCAAGGTCCTGCAGACCCGCTCGGTCGAGCTTGCAATGCGCTACAAGGTCAGGCTGCGCGTGCTATCCTCGTTCGAGGATACCGATGAGAATTCCGGAACGCTGATCTGCGATGAGGATGAAATCATGGAATCGAAAGTCGTCAACGGCGTCGCCTCTTCGCGGGAAGAGGCCAAGATCACCCTGGTGACCGTGGAGGACCGGCCCGGCATCTCGGCGGGCATCTTTGCCCCGCTGGCCGAGGCGGGCGTGAACGTGGACATGATCGTCCAGAACATTTCGGAAAAGAACTTCGAGCATCACCAGGGATCGGTGACCGACATGACCTTCTCGGTGCCGATCAATCAGGTCGAGCGCGCCAAGCGCGCCATGGAAGAGGCGCGTGCCGCCGGCACCATCGCCTATGATGAACTGATCGTGGATACCGAAGTGGCGAAGGTCAGCGTCGTGGGCATCGGGATGCGCAGCGCGGCCGGTGTCGCGGCGCGGATGTTCAAGGCACTTGCCGACGAAAACATCAACATCAAGGTCATCGCAACCAGCGAGATCAAGATTTCGGTGCTGATCGACCGCAAGTATATGGAACTTGCAGTTCAGGCACTGCATGATGCCTTCGGCCTCGAAGCGGCCTGATCAAAGCCGGACGGAAGATCCGGAACAGGCCCGCGGGGCCATCGCGACAGCAAAGGCAGGCACGCGATGCAAGACCGCAAGGACAGCGATTCACGCAAGCTGCTTCGGCGGCTGAAAGAGATTCTGGCCGCGCCCGGCGGCGGTCAGGATCGGCTGGATCAGATCACCCATCACATCGCCGATTCGATGGGCTCGCAGGTCTGTTCGATCTATCTTTTCCGCGATCCCCAGACGCTGGAACTGTGCGCGACCGAGGGGCTGAGGGCCGAGGCCGTCCATCAGACCCGATTGCGCCTGGGTGAAGGTCTGGTCGGTCGCGTCGCACGCACCGGCCGCCACGTGAACACCGCCGACGCGCCGTCCGAACCCGGTTTCCGGTTCATGCCCGAGACAGGGGAAGAGGTCTTCCCCAGCTTTCTTGGCGTGCCGATCCAACGGGTCGGAGAAAAGCTGGGTGTCCTGGTGGTCCAGTGTTCCGATGCGCGGCAGTTCAGCGAGGATGAGGTCTACGGGCTCGAGGTCGTCGCCATGGTGCTGGCCGAGATGACCGAACTTGGCGCGTTTCAGGGCAGCCAGTCCGACAGCCTGCCTTTGGCACATCGCTTCCCGCTGATGCTGCGGGGCACCACCGGTCAGGAAGGCGTCGCCGAAGGACATGTCTGGCTGCACGAGCCGCGCGTCGTCGTCTCGAACCCGGTCGGCGACGATCCCGACCGCGAACTGGTGCGGCTGCACGAGGGTGTCGAACAGTTGCGGACCAAAGTCGATTCGATGATGGCCGCAGCGGACATGGACGGCGAAGGCGAACACGCCGCCGTTCTGGAAACCTATCGGATGTTCGCCCATTCGCGCAGCTGGCTGAAGCGCATGGAAGAGGATATCCGGCTTGGCCTGTCAGCCGAGGCCGCGGTCGAGAAGGAACAGTCCGCGGCACGGGCCCGGCTGGAAATGGCCGCCGATCCCTATCTGCGCGACCGCCTGCACGATCTGGATGATCTGTCGAACCGGCTGCTGAGGATCCTGACCGGTCAGGGCATCGACACCGGCGCCGAGATGCCGGAAGACCCGATCCTGATCGCCCGGAACATAGGTCCGGCGGAACTGCTGGAATACGGCCGCCGCCTGAAGGGGGTGGTGCTGGAAGAAGGTTCGGTCGGCAGCCACGCCGCCATCGTCGCGCGCGCGCTGGCCATTCCGCTGGTGATCCATGCGGAACGGATCACCACCGAGGCGCTGAATGGCGACCCGATCCTGGTCGATGGCGATCAGGGGGTCGTGCATCTGCGCCCCGAGGAATCCGTCGCCACGGCGTTTCGCGACAAGATGGCGATGCAGGCCGAGGCACAGAATCGCTACGCGGATCTGCGGTCCTTGCCGGCCACCGGCACCTGCGGAACCACGATCCAGTTGTTCATGAACGCGGGGCTGATGGCCGATCTGCCGTCGCTGGAAGGCTCGGGCGCCGAAGGCGTGGGGTTGTTCCGGACCGAATTGCAGTTCCTGACGCGCAACCATGTTCCGCGCCGGGGCGAACTGGCGGATCTTTATCGGCACGTCATGGACCGCGCGATGGGCAAGCCGGTCATGTTCCGGACACTGGACATCGGATCGGACAAGGTGCTGCCCTACATGAAGCCCCAGGACGAACCGAATCCCGCCATGGGTTGGCGCGCGATCCGGGTCGGGCTGGACAAGCGAGGGGTGCTGCGCATGCAGTTGCAGGCGCTGATCCGCGCCGCTGTAGGCCGGCCCCTGCACGTGATGTTCCCCTTCATCGCCGACATGAGCGAGTACGAGGACGCCTATCGGATCCTGATGCAGGAATTGTCGCGCGAACAACGGCTTGGCCATCAGATGCCGACGGATATCCGTGTCGGCGCGATGCTGGAAACGCCCTCGATGGCCTTCGCACCCCGAAAGTTCTTCGAGATGTGCGATTTCGTGTCGATCGGCGGGAACGACCTGAAGCAGTTCTTCTTCGCCGCGGACCGCGAGAACGAACGCGTGCGGCGGCGTTACGATACGATGAATGCATCGTTCCTGGCGCTGCTGCGGCAGATCGTGGCGCGCTGCGAGGACGCACGGGTGCCGCTGTCCTTCTGCGGCGAGGATGCGGGACGCCCGGTCGAGGCGCTGACCTTTGCCGCGCTTGGGATCCGCCGCCTGTCGATGCGGCCGGCATCGATTGGGCCGGTCAAGCACCTGGTCCGCCGTGTTTCGATCGCCGATCTGCGCAAGGTGATTGATGAGGCGCAGGACAGTGGCGTGACCAATCTGCGCAGGCCGGTGACGGAATGGCTGGCACAACAGTGACCGGCATCGGCAGAAAAGCGCCCAACGACAGCCATTTTACTGGCCTGATGCAACCTGAGGGCATCATTCGTCGTTTCCGACCTGTCTTGCCGCGCCGCGGCGAGACGGATATAGTCCTCGGGTTTTCCAAGCAAATCTCGTGATATGAAGCGTCGTCAATTTCTCAATGCCGCCACAGCCCTGGCCGCCGGCGGTTCGCTGGCCGCAACGCCTGTGAACGCGCAATCCGCAGCCGACAGTGCCAACGCTGCCGAGAACGAGGCGCCGACATCCGCGCCGACCGTGTTCGGCTTCGAAGAGGTCGCCCAGTTGGCGGCGGAACGCGCAACGCGCATTTACACCCAACCTGTCGCCGAACAGGTCGGCAGCTTTGCCGATCTGAACTATGATCAGTATCGCGGCATACGTTTTCGCCGTGACGCCGATCCGCTGGGGGGCAAGGGCCGCTTCAGCATGGATCTGCTGCCGCCCGGGGCGATCTTCTACGAGCCGGTGAATATCAGCATCGTCCGCGACGGCCAGCCCCAGACACTGGCTTTCGATCCGCATCTGCTGGAATTTGATCCCTCGCAGTTTCCAGACGGCGCCGATCTGGAAACCAAGGGCGAGATGGGATGGTCGGGTTTCCGTCTGCGCACGGTGCTGAACCGGCCCGGTACCATGGACGAATTCCTGGTGTTCCAGGGCGCCAGCTATTTCCGCGCCGTTGCACGCGGCACGCTTTACGGCCTGTCTGCGCGCGGGCTTGCCATCAAGACCGGCAGTTCCGACGGCGAGGAATTTCCCCTGTTCACCGATTTCTGGATCCACGAGCCGGACGAGACGTCCGAATGGGTTCGCATCCATGCCGTGCTGGACAGCAAGTCGCTGACTGCCGCGTTCCAGTTCGACGTCAATCCCGGCGCCGTGACCATGATCCGGACCCGCGTCGCGATTTTCCCGCGCATCGATCTGCAGAATACCGGCATCGCGCCGCTGACCTCGATGTTCTGGTTCAGCCCGGCCAGTCGCAGGACGGTCGACGACTATCGCCCGGCAGTGCATGACAGCGACGGATTGCAGATGCATACCGGGGCCGGTCAGGCGTTGTGGCGGACGCTGGCCTCTCACAAGGCGTTGCAAACCTCTTCCTTCATGGACAACAATCCGCACGGTTTCGGGCTGATTCAGCGCAATCGCGACTTTATCGACTACCAGGACGCCGAGGCGATGTATCACCAGCGTCCGTCTGCGTGGATCCAGCCAGAGGGGGACTGGGGCGAAGGCGAAGTCCGGCTGATCGAGATCCCGGTCGAGAACGAGTTCAACGATAACGTCGTCAGCTACTGGCTGCCCAAGGAACCGCTGGTCAAGGATCAGCGGCACGAATTCCGCTATCGCCTCAGCTTCGCACCGCTGCCACCCAATGACGTGCCGCTGGCCAAGGTTCGGCAGGTACGGTCGGGCCGGTCGATCAATGTTGAAACGACCCGCAGCTTCATCGTCGATTTCGACCTGTCGCTGTTTGATGACGACATGCCCGAATCCAAGGTCACCACTTCGGCGGGCAAGATCGTCCACGCCTATCTCAAGCCTCTGCCCGATCAGCATGTTCTGCGCCTTGCCTTCGAATTCGAGCCGGGCGACGCGGAAGAGGCCGATCTTCAGGCACTGCTGACCGACAAGAACGGCGTCGCGCTTAGCGAAAGCTGGCTTGCACGCTGGACCGCATGAGCATCCCCGTCGCGATCACCCGGCCATCGGCGGCGATCCCGCCCGAGGCCCCGTTGGACATGCCGGTTCAGGATTTCGGCGCCCCGCATCCCGCGCCGCGCCGCCGGCAGCGCGAGGGCTGGCGCGTCTGGCTGGCACGCCTGATCGCATTTGGCGGAACTGCCTCGCTGGCCGTGATCGGCTTTTCCCAGATGCTGCAGACATTCGGCGACAAGCCGACACCGATGCAGTGGGCGCTGCTGGTGCTGTTCGTTCCGACCTTCGCCTGGGTCGGGTTCTCGTTCTGCGGGCTGATCGCCGGACTTCTGGCTCCTCGCCTGCGAACTCCCCACGACCCCAATACGGCACGTGTCGCGGTGATCATGCCCATATATCATGAAGATGCTACGAAAAGCATCGGCCTGTTGACCGCGCTCGCCGGCGAACTGGCGCAAGAGGGCATGGCAGAACGCACCGAGATCTTTGTGCTGTCCGACAGCCGCGATCCGTCGATCGCCGTGAACGAGACGCTGGCGATCGACGCCGCGCGTGCCGCATCGCCGGTGCCGATCTGGTATCGGCGCAGGCAGACCAACGAAGACAGAAAATCCGGCAACGTGGCCGAATTTGTCCGTCGCTGGGGCGGGCGCTATGATCAGATGGTGGTGCTGGACGCCGACAGCGTGATGACCGGCAACACGATCCGCCAGATGTCGGCCCGCATGAATGCCGATCCGGATCTGGCGCTGATCCAGACCATGCCGGTGCTGATCGGCGGCGAAACCATCTTTGCGCGGCTGACCCAGTTCGCCGGTCGTGTCTATGGCCCGATGATCGCACGCGGCGTCGCCGCCTGGTCGGGCAATACCGGCAATTACTGGGGGCACAACGCGATGATCCGCGTCAGGGCGTTCGCGGAATGCTGCGGCCTGCCGCGCCTGCCCGGCAGCCCCCCTTTCGGCGGCACCATCCTCAGCCATGATTTCGTCGAGGCGGCGGCCTTGTGCCGTGCCGGTTGGAAGGTGCGGCTGGATCACGATCTGCGCGGCAGTTTCGAAGGCTGTCCGCCGACGCTTCTGGACATGGCGGCGCGCGAACGCCGTTGGGCGCAGGGCAATCTTCAGCATTCGCGGCTGTTCGGCATGAAGGGCGCACGTGCCATCAGCCGCGTGCATTTCGCCATCGGCATCATGGGCTTCCTGATGAGCCCGATCTGGCTTGCGCTGATCCTTGTCGGGCTTGTGCTATCTGCGACCGTGCTGCTGTCCACGCCAGAATATTTCCCGAACGCCTACCAGTTGTTCCCCGAATGGCCGATCTTCGACGCCCGCAGGATGCTGTGGCTGTTCATCGGCGCGATGGCGCTGCTGCTGCTTCCCAAGCTGATCGCGACGTTCCGCGCCTGGATGCGGCCGCTGGCCCGCGCCTCGGGCGGCCCCGTGCGGATCTTTGCCAGCTCGCTGTTCGAAATCCTGTTGTCGGCCCTGATCGCCCCGGTCCAGATGCTGATCCAGACCCGCCAGATCTTCGAGATCCTGCGCGGCCGGGACAGCGGCTGGAATGCCCAGACCCGTGCCGGATCGATGCCCGGCTGGGGTGTCGTGATCGCACGGCACTGGGTGCATGTGCTGTTGGGCCTTGGCACGCTGATCGTGCTGGCGCAGTTTTCGCCGCCGCAGCTGATCTGGCTGTCGCCGATCCTTGCCGGGCTGATCCTGTCCCCGTTCACGTCGCGCTTTTCGGCCAGCCCCGTCTTCGGGCGTTGGGCAAGGATGCGCGGCCTTCTTGTCACGCCCGAGGAACGCAGCGTCCCCCCGCTGTTGTCCGACGCGTCATCGGCCACCCGCGCCCTGCCCCGGCCGCTGCCCGAAGACAGTGCGATCTTGCATCTGGGCGACGATCCCGCGGCGCTGGCCAGCCACTGCGCGCTGCTGGAACCGGACAGGGATATGCCGCAGTCGCGCCGTCTGGACCTGATCACCGCCGAAGCCAAGATTGACCACGCCACCACCCGAACCGAGGCCCTGGGCTTTCTGGACCGCGCCGAGACCGAGGCGCTTGTCTCGGACGCAGCGTTGCTGCAACGCTGGAGCCGCCTGCCAGCTTGAGCAGCGGCGGTCCATAAGATATCGAGCCTCATGAAACGCCTGATCGCCCTCGACATGCTGCGCGGATATGCGCTGGTCTGCATCATGCTGGACCACATGCCGGTGTCCACGCTTCGCGGGTATACGCTGGCCAATTTCTCGATCTTCGACGCTGCCGAGTTGTTCGTTCTGTTATCGGGCTTTCTGGTTGGTCTGGTCTGGCTGGGCGTCGAGCGCAAGGAGGGGCGCCCCGTCGCCCGCTGGCGCTTTGCCCGCCGCGCCTTCGAGGTCTGGCGCGCGCTGGTCGTGGGCGGGATCGTCATGGCACTGCTGTCGGCCGGATTGCTTGAGGCCGGCATGAAGCATACCGCGATCTGGAACCAGTATGCCGAATGGGTGATCGACAATCCGTGGGGCTTTCTGGGCGTGCTGGCCACGATGTGGCTGCAGCCCAACCTGCTGGACGTGCTGGCGGTCTATGTGATCCTGATCGCATCGGCGCCGGTTCTGGTGCCGATCCTGCTGCGTTATCCGTTCAGCTTCGCTGCGGGCTCGGTGGCGCTTTGGTGGTTTGCCCCGATCCTGAACCCGCTGGTGCCCAATCATCGCGATGGCGGGCTGCTGTTCAATCCGTTCGGGTGGCAGATGCTGTTCTATGCCGGCGTGGCGATGGGCCTGTTCCGGCAGCGCTTCATGCCGGTCCTGATGCCGCACGCGAAGCTTATCACGATCGTCGCCTGGGCGATGTTCGCCTTTGGCGCGACCATCGTCATCGCCTCGAAATTCGGGGAACCCGCGCTGCCGCTGCGCAATGCGCTGAAGCTTGTCTATGGCAGCATCGACAAATGGCCGCTGGACGGCACCCGCTTTCTGGCCATCCTTGCCGCCAGTTGGCTGGTCGCCGTGCCGCTGGCTGGCATCATGGAACGGCTGGCCTCGACCCGGGCCGGGGTCGGTCTTCAACAGATCGGCAGGGGCGGCCTTTGGTCCTTTATCGCCTGCGTCATGCTGTCCGTGATCGGTGATGCGTTCCAGATGAACCCGCCCGACCAGGGCTTCCTGCGCAAGCTTGTCGTCGATCTTTGGGCTATCCTTGCGCTGTGGTGGCTGGCGGCGATCTGGCTGCAATGGGGGGCGCCATGGCAGAAGCGCGGCAAATAGCATCTCTGGGCCGGCAGCCGCGCCGGACCGGTCAGTTCAACATTGCCCCTAGGTCAGCTTTTCGGTAACAGGCGCGGTCACGGGTGCAACGCCCGTGCCACGGCCCGACGACCGCCGCAGGAGGAGAGGACATTGCTTGATCTGACGACCATTCGGGCAGAGCTTGAGACGCATTACGATCTTCAGCCCTCGCTTGAGCTTGCCGAGAGCATGTCCGATATCCATGCCCGCATGGAACGTGTCGTGCCGTTGCCGGACTGGGCCATCGCCGCGCCCTATGTGAAGGCAATCAACGACCTGAAACGTGAACGCAATGCCGTGGTTCTGGCGCATAACTACATGACGCCGCAGATCTATCACGGCATCTCGGATGTGGTGGGCGACAGCCTTGCGCTGGCGATCGAGGCGACCCGGGTCGAAGCAGACGTGATCGTGCAATGCGGCGTGCATTTCATGGCCGAAACCTCGAAGATCCTGAACCCGGCCAAGACCGTTCTGATGCCCGACATGGAGGCAGGTTGTTCGCTGGCCGAAAGCATCACCGCTGCGGGCATCGCGGAAATGCGCGCACAGTATCCCGGGGCACCGGTCGTCAGCTATGTCAACACCACGGCCGAGGTGAAGGCAGCCTCGGACATCTGCTGCACCTCGGCCAACGCGGCCCAGATCGTCGCCGCGATGGAGGGTGACACGGTCATCATGACGCCGGACAAGTATCTGGCCCAGAATGTCGCGAAACAGGTGCCGCAGAAGAACATCGTGTGGTGGGATGGGCGCTGCATCGTGCACGAGAAATTCACCGCACAGGATCTGCGCGATTTTCGTGGCTGGCACCCCGATCTGAAGATCATCGCCCATCCAGAATGCCCCCCAGATGTGCTGGCCGAGGCGGATTTCGCGGGCTCGACCGCAGGAATCCTGGACTGGGTCGGCCGCGAACGTCCCGGGCAGGCGATGCTGGTCACCGAATGCTCGATGGCCGCGAATATCTCGGACGCGCATCCCGAGGTCGAGTTCCTGGGGCCGTGCAACATGTGTCCCTATATGAAGAAGATCACGCTCGAGAAGGTGCTGTGGTCGCTGCACACGATGACCGGCGCGGTCGAGGTCGCACCCGACATTGCCGACCGTGCGCGCGTCGCGGTTCAGCGCATGATCGATCTGTCGCGCCAGTTGGCAGCCTGAGGATCGCTCGCGCATGAGGCAGATCGCCACCGACCGTGTCGTGATCGTCGGTGCCGGGCTGGGTGCGCTGTATGCGGCGCTGAAGCTTGCCCCGCGTCCGGTGTTGATGATCTCACCCGATCCGCTTGGGCAGGGCGCCAGCTCCGCCTGGGCTCAGGGCGGGGTCGCCGCGGCGATGGACCCCGCGGACAGCGCCCGATCGCATGCGCGCGACACCGTGCGCGCCGGGGCCGGCACCGTCGATCCCGACATCGCGGAACTGGTCACCGACGAGGCGCGCGCCCACATCCTTGACCTGACCTCCTTCGGCACCCCCTTCGATCGCACCCCCGAGGGCGGCTATGTCCTGTCGCGCGAGGCTGCGCACAGTTTCGCCCGCGTCGTGCGGGTCAAGGGCGACCAGGCCGGGGCGGAAATCATGCGCGCCCTGGTTTCCGCCGTCCGCGACACACCGTCGGTCCAGGTGCTGGAAGGCACCATTGCGACCGGGCTGGTGACAACCGGCAGCCGCGTGACGGGGGTGCGGATTGCGCGCACCCATGGTTCGCATTCCGTCCAGATCCTGGCACCGGCGGTCCTGCTGGCGGGTGGCGGCTCGGGCGGTCTGTTCGCGATCACGACCAACCCGCCACGCATCTGCGGACAGGTGATCGGCATGGCGGCCCGCGCAGGCGCGATCATCGCGGATGCCGAATTCGTGCAGTTCCACCCGACTGCGATCGACTGCGGCGAAGACCCCGCACCGCTGGCGACCGAGGCGCTTCGGGGCGAAGGCGCTCAGTTGCGAAACCGGCAGGGCGACCGTTTCATGCAGGCGCTGCACCCTGACGCCGAACTTGCGCCCCGCGACATCGTCGCGCGCGCGATCTATGCGCAGGCACAGGCCGGGCTGCGACCGGTTCTGGACACACGCGCCTGTCTGGGCACGCGTATCCTGACCGAATTTCCCGCGGTCGCCGGCGCCTGTCTGCGAAACGGTATCGACCCCGCGACCCAAGCGATCCCTGTGGCCGCAGCCGCCCATTACCACATGGGCGGGATCGCCGTGGACAGCACCGGACGCGCCAGCCTTGACGGGCTTTGGGCCTGTGGCGAGGCGTCCTCGACCGGGCTGCACGGCGCGAACAGGCTGGCCTCGAACGGGTTACTGGAGGCATTGGTCTATGCGCGGATCTGTGCGGCCAGCATCCAGAAGACGATCAGCATGACGGCGGATTGCGCCACTGTCGCGCTGCCCGACCTGCCTGCCGGGGAACTGCCTGACGCGGATCTGGTCGCGCGACTGAGGCGCGCGATGACCGATGGGGCTGGCGTCGTGCGTGACGAGGCGGGCCTGCGAAGGGCGCTGACCGAAATCGCGACGATCGAGTCGCTGCAGCCGAATTCCGACAACCTTCTGAACATGACAGCAACGGCGACGCTGATCTGCGCGGCCGCGCTGCAGCGCAGGGAAAGCCGCGGCGCACATTACCGCAGTGAATTTCCCGATGCCTCTCCCACCCCCACGCGCAGCCAGCTGACGCTGGCAGACGCGATGGCCATCCGCGATGCGATTGCCACGGAGACGATATGACGCACGCCACTTCTCCCCTGCCCCCGATGATCCTTGAACCGCTGGTCCGTGCTGCGCTGATCGAGGATCTGGGCACCAATGGCGACATCACGACCCGCATCGTGATCCCCGCCGGCACACGTTATTGCGCGCGCATCCGGGCACGCGAGGCCGGGGTCGCCTCGGGGATGGACCTTGCCCGGATCGCGTTCCACCTGATCGATCCGGCGCTTGATGTGCGCATCCTGCGGGCCGACGGGATGGCCTTTCAGCCCGGCGACGTGCTGGCCGAGATCGAAGGCGATGCGGCGTCGATCCTGTCCGCCGAACGGGTTGCGCTGAACTTTGCCGGACGTCTGTGCGGCATTGCCACGATGACGGCCGCCTTCGTGGCCCGAACCCAGGGCACAACCGCACGCATCACATGCACTCGCAAGACGACACCCGGATTGCGGCTGGTCGAGAAACAGGCGGTGCTGCATGGCGGCGGCTTTGCTCACCGTTTTTCGCTGTCCGATGCGATCCTGATCAAAGACAATCACATCGCTGCGGCGGGCGGCATTCGACCGGTCCTGCAGGCCTGCAAGGCCCGCGCATCGCACATGATGCGGGTCGAGATCGAGGTGGACCGGCTGGACCAACTGTCCGAGGTGCTGGACGAAGGCGGCGCCGATGTCGTTCTGCTGGACAACATGGACACGGCGACGCTGCGACAAGCCGTTGCCATGGCGCAGAGCCGCGTCGTTCTTGAGGCGTCGGGAAACATGCGGCTGGATCGGATCGCCGAAGTCGCCGCGACCGGCGTGGACTATATTTCCTGCGGCGCGCTGACCCATTCGGCGCCGACGCTGGATCTGGGACTGGATTTCTGACCAGACGGGGCACGCAGATACCACCCGCGAGGATCACGGAAAAATGAACCGCCCGTGCTGGCGAACGCATGTCGGGCGCCCAACATACCGGTCGATGCCGCGACAGCGGCGTTGCAGATCGGGCATCGCGTCCGCCCTGCCCTACCCGTGGCGACCCGACGGAGGCCAGACATGCCGGCATCACGGCACCGAAATCCTGCAAGGCCGCTGATGGCGGTGCATCGCGGCAATGTCAGGCTACGGGGACTGGTCGCGCGCGATCACGCGCTGCACGCCGCCCATCTGCTGCGCCTGACAGCGCAGGACAGACGCGCGCGGTTCAACACCGCGCTCAGCGACGACGCGATCCTTGCCTATTCCCGCAACCTCGACTGGCGGCACATCTGGGTTTTTGGTGCATTTGTCGACGGCACGCTGCGGGGTTTGGCAGAGCTGATCCCGAACAAACAGGGCAAAGAGGCCGAACTGTCCGTTTCGGTCGAGCGCGCCTATCAGCACGCGGGCATCGGCAAGCTGCTGAGCCTTGCGATGGTGCTGATCGCGCGCCGCACGGGCATAGGCAAGATCCACATCTTTCATGTGCCCGACAATCTGGGCATGCGGGCTCTTGCGCGCGACCTTGGCGCGACGACCATCGTCGAGCCCGGCCTGCTGGAAGGGGTGGTCAGCCTGCCCGCTGGACCGACGCCGCATACAGGCGATGCGCGGATGCGCTAGCCCGCCGGTCGCGCCGCCGCCTCGGCGCGGGGATAAAGCCGTGCCATCGTCAGGCCGCGCGCAACGTTCAGGATCATCAGGGCGGCCCACAGACCGTGATTGCCCATCACCGGCGGCAGGATGATGACCGCGGCCACATAGACGGCGACTGCCTGCAACATCGCGATCCGCAGCTCTCGCGTCAGGGTTGCGCCGATGAAGATCCCGTCGAACATCCAGCTGGCCACGCCAATCAGCGGTGCAAAGCCAAGCCAGACCAGATACTGACGCGCCTCGGCCCGCACCTCGGGCGCGCTGGTCAGCAGATCGACGATGGCCCCGCCGCCGAACCAGAAAAGAACCCCCAAGGCCATCGCACCGCCCAGACCCCACTGCGATGTCAGGATCGCGGACCGGCGAACATGTTCGGGGCGCCGCGCGCCGACCGCCTGGCCCACGAGGGATTCCGCCGCGAAGGCAAAGCCATCCAGTGCAAAGGCTGTGATCGACAGGAACTGTACCAGCACCTGATTTGCCGCAAGCGTGACATCACCTTCCGCCGCACCAAGGAACAGGAACGTCGTGAAACTTGCCTGCAGCAGAACCGAACGGATCATGATGTCGACATTGATTCGCATGAAACGGTTCAGCTGATCCCGTGCGAACAGCGTGGCCAGGTTGCGCGCCGCGGCCAAGGCGGAACGCAGGACATGGCGCGCCATCCACAGTCCCAGCGCCAGCCCGGAACATTCGGCGATCAGCGTGGCCCAAGCCACACCAGCGACGCCCAGCCCAAGTCCCAGCACGAACCAGATGTCCAGCGCGACATTCAGTCCGTTCTGCAACAACTGCAGCGCCAGGACCGAACGGGTCCGCTCCACCGCGATCAGCCAGCCCGTGATCGCATACAGGCCGATGGTTGCCGGTGCCCCCCAGATGCGGATCTGAAGATAGTTGCGCGCCAGCATCTCGACCTCGGCGCTGGCGGGTGCGACGCGAAAGGCAGCCCAGAACAAGGGTATCTGCAGCGCGACGATCATCAGCCCGACAGATCCCGCGATGGTCAATGCGCGCAGCAGATGGGCGCCCACCTGCGCCTCATCGCCCGCGCCGTGGCTTTGCGCCACCAGCCCGGACGTGCCCATGCGCAGGAAACCGAAGATCCAGAAAATCGACGTCAGGATCACCGCGCCGATGCCGACTGCACCGATCGGTTCGGCCCGGCCCAACTGGCCCACCACGCCGGTATCGACCAGACCCAGCAGAGGGACAGTCGCGTTCGACAGGACAATGGGCAGGGCGATGTTCAGGACCCGCCGATGGGTCAGCGGGCCGATCTGGGTCTTCATCGGTCGCCGCCTATCCCTGTGGCATCAGGAAATGCCCGGTCGCCTGCGCGAACAGCCGGGCGCGGTTGTCCTGCCATGCCTCGACATGGACGCTGGCATAGCGCCGCCCGGACCGCACGACCCGCGCCCGGGCATAGGCGTCACGCGGCAGGCCGCTGCGCAGGTAATCGACGGTGAAATCAATCGTCTTGGGCAGCCGCGGCAGGCTGTCAGGCACGGCGGCATCCGGTGCGATGCGCCCGGATTCCAGATCTTCCCACATCGCGGTCCAGGACAGTTCGATGATCGCGGTCATCTCCAGGAATGCGGCAGTCACCCCACCGTGCAATGCCGGCAAGGCAGGGTTGCCGATCAGTTTCTGGTCGAAGGGCAGCACCGCGGTCAGTTCGTCACCGCGACGGTCGAACATGATCCCGAGCCAGTTCATGTAGGGCACGCCGGAAACAAGCGCCTTCAGCGCCGAATCGCGCCGGGACTTGATCTGCTCCAGGGGTTCGTTGCGATCCATGGCGCTTACCTCTCGGCCGTGAAGGTTCCGGTTGCGGTGGCGACCGGATTCTGATCGTCCTCGTCCACCGCAACGGCGCGCAGAAAGGCCACGCTGCGCGTCATGTGATAGCATTCCGCCCTTGCTGTAATCCGCTGGCCGGGCTCGGCGGCACGCATATAGTCGATACGCAGATCGATCGTCGCGGTCGAACGCGGCGTTGCGGGATGCATCATCACCGCGGCACCGCAGCAGGTATCCATCAGCGCGGACACCACGCCGCCATGCACGACGCCGCGCCGCGGATCGCCGACAAGATGTTCCGCCCAGGGCATGCTGATCGTGGCGCGTCCCGGTCCCAGGTCATCGACCTGCATCCCCAGCGCGCGGGCATGCGGGATCGCGCCGATGAACTGCTGCGCAATCCTTATCCGGTTCTCATCGTCCTGCGTGTCCCTGTCATCCATCGGCTTCGGCGCCTCCTTGCGGTTCCTGCACAGGCTTAGCCGTCCGAGCCGCATGTTCTCAACCCCGATCAACTCTGACGCGCGCAAAGGTTGAGAAGCATCCGGCAAGGGGCTAGCTTGTTTGGCGGATGAACCGTCACGGAGATATCGGATGCCGGACGAGCGTGAGATCAGCTTCAAGGACATGTGCGCGCGTTTCGACGTTACGCCCCGGACATTGCGGTATTACGAGTATATCGAGCTTATCAGCCCGCGCCGTGAAGGCAGGTCACGCCTTTACGGCGCCCGCGAAGTTGCGCGAATGACACTGATTCTGCGCGGACGCCGCTTTGGCTTCTCGCTCGAGGAAATCCGCCAGTGGTTGTTGATCTATGAACAGAAAGGCAGCCGTGAACAGCACGAGGTCTGGCTGGCGCTGGCCGATCGGCAGTTGAAGCTGCTGGATGAACAGATCGCCGAATTGCAATGCGCGCGCGCCGATCTGAAATCGCTGCGGGACAAGACCAGCGACCAGGTGGACGGCGCCAGCTAGACGACTGCGCAACCTCGCGAAGCCGTGACGCAGCGTCCCGCTTACGTTCGCGTCAAGTAGCCCCTATATCGTCTCTGAAGATCGGCAGAAGCCCGCGAAGGAGGCGTCACGTTTCATGCCAAACGACGACCTGATGACGATACGCGAAATGTGCGACGCGTTCGACGTCACGCCGCGCACACTGCGTTTCTACGAGGCACGGGAACTGATATTTCCCGAACGCCGCGGTCAGCACCGGCTGTATGATCGCCACGACCGCGCCCGGTTGATTCTGATCCTGCGCGGAAAGCGGTTCGGATTCAGCCTGGAACAGATGCGCCAGCTTCTTGAAATCTACGAACCGGGCGGCTGCAACCGCACCCAGATCGCCGCGACCCTTTCGGTCGGCCGCGAACGGCTGGCGGACATGGAACGCCAATATGCCGAACTGCGTGAGGCCATCGACGAACTGAAACAGCATATCGCAGACGCCGAGCAACGCCTTGCCACGGCCCAAGACGACACGAAGACAGGATAACAGCATGCCTTCATACACCCCCCCCGTTCGCGACCTGCAATTCGTGCTGCAAGACTTGCTGCAACTGCAGCATGCCAAGCTGCCGGGCCACGAGGATCTGGATCCCGACTTCACCGAAGCGATCCTGGATGCAGCAGGCAAGCTGGCGGCCGAAGTGATGGCCCCGATCAACGTATCCGGCGACCGGCAGGGCTGCCGCCTTGAAAACGGCATCGTGCGTACGCCCGAGGGTTTTCAGGCCGCATATGACGCGCTGAAGGAGGGCGGCTGGACCGCTTTGGACTGTGACACCGAATATGGCGGTCAGGGCCTGCCGGTGGTGATGGGACAGGCCGTCAGCGAGATGTTCTCGTCCGCCAACATGGCGTTCGCGATGTATCCGGGCCTCGCCCATGGCGCCTATTCGGCGATCCACGCCCATGGCACCGACGCCCAGAAGCAGCAATACCTGCCGCAGATCGTCAGCGGCGAATGGACTGGCACGATGAACCTGACCGAGCCGCATTGCGGCACCGATCTGGGTCTGTTGCGCAGCAGGGCTGAACCGCAGGACGACGGCAGCTATCTTATCTCGGGGCAGAAGATCTTCATTTCGGCCGGCGACCACGACCTGTCCGAAAATGTCATCCATCTTGTGCTGGCCAAGGCGCCCGGCGGCGGCGAAGGCACCAAGGGCATCTCGCTGTTCATCGTGCCGAAATTCCTTGTGAATGAAGACGGTTCTCTGGGCGAACGCAACGCGGTCAGCGTCGGCAGCCTTGAAGAAAAGATGGGCATTCACGGCAACGCCACCTGCGTCATGAACTACGACGGCGCGAAAGGCTGGCTTCTGGGCGATCTGCACAAGGGCATGCGGGCGATGTTCACGATGATGAACGAGGCGCGTCTTGGCGTCGCCTTGCAGGGCTATGCCTGCGCCGAGGCCGCCTATCAGAACGCGGTCGCCTATGCCAAGGACCGATTGCAGGGCCGCGCGGCGACGGGCGTGCAGAATCCCGACGGTGCCGCCGATCCGCTGATCGTGCATCCCGATATCCGCCGCAGCCTGATGGATCAGAAATCCTTCGTCGAGGGCGCGCGCGCATTGGTGCTGTGGTGTGCGCATCTGATCGACCGCGGCCAGAATGGCGATGCCGAGGCCGAAGGCCTCGTGTCGCTGCTGACGCCGGTGGCGAAGGGCTTTCTGACCGACCGTGGTTTCGACGCGGCCGTACAGGCCCAACAGGTTTTCGGCGGACACGGCTATATCGAGGAACATGGCATGAGCCAGTTCGTTCGGGATGCCAGGATCGCGATGATCTACGAGGGTGCCAACGGCGTGCAGGCGCTTGATCTGGTGGCGCGCAAGCTGCCGCAGGATGGCGGTCAGCACATCATGGCGTTCTTCGAACGGGTAAAGACGTTCTGCAAGCAGCATGCTGACAACCAGATGCTGGCCGACGATTTCATCGCGCCGCTGAAATCGGCCTCGAAGGATCTTCAATCTGCCGCGATGTACTTCACCGAACGCGGCATGAAGAACCCCGACGATGCGTTGTCCGGATCCTATGACTTCATGCACCTGTTCGGGCATGTCGCGCTTGGCTTCATGTGGGCGCGCATGGCCGCTGCCGCGCAGGCCGCGCTGGATGCCGGCCAGGGAGATGCATCTTTCCTGCAGACCAAGCTGACCACGGGACGCTATTACATGAAGCGTCAGTTGCCGATCACGTCGACTCATCTGGCCCGCATTCAGTCAGGTGGCGAACCCGTCATGGCGCTGGACGCGGACCTGTTCTGACACGCAGCGCTATGAGAAGGTTGGAATGGGTATTTGTGCAAATAAGCACGAACGCGTCCCGGCCCCTCCGTCGCTGCGGCGGGGCGGACGTTGGCCGCCCCGGAACCGGGACGACTTCTCCTTTGGCGGCCACCGGCTACTCAGCCTGTACCGCGGAAGCCGTTCCAGCAATGCAAGGTTGAAGAAGGGCTAACCCCATCTTCTTCTTTGCGGAAATACCCAGCGGGGGGTGCGGCGGGCGCAAAGCCCCCCGCGGCAAGGAGGAAATATGACCGCTCAACTCTGGTGTTTTGGCGAATCCGGCAATGCCTACAAGGCGGCGCTGACAATGCAGTTGGCGGGCTACGACTGGTCGCCCGTCTATGTCGATTTCTTCAATGGAGAGGCGCGCGCCCCCGCGTTTCGGGCGCTGAACGAAATGGGCGAAGTCCCGGTCTTCCGCGAGGGCGATCTGACGCTGAGCCAATCCGCCGTGATCCAGTTGCACATCGCCGAGCGGACCGGGAAATTCCTTGGTCGCGATCGGAACGAAACACTGCGCTGGCTGATGTTCGACAATCACAAACTGTCCGCACAGGCGGGACCGCTGCGCTTTCTGATGAACTTCCTGCCGCCGGAAAAGCGTCCACAGGGCGGCATCGACTATCTGCAGGGCCGCGTGAAATCAGCCTACAAGATCCTGGACGATCATCTGGCAGGGCGCGACTGGATCGCCGACGACGCGCCGACGATCGCCGACTTCGCCTGCTGCGGCTATCTGTATTACCCCGAACCCTTCGGCTTCGACCGCAAGGAATGGCCCCATATCGACCGCTGGCTGGACGGGATCAAAGCCCTGCCCGGCTGGAAACACCCCTATGACCTGATGCCCGGCAATCCATCCGACCGGGCGCCCAAGGAGGACATATGACCGACGCATTCATCTATGACGCCGCCCGCACGCCGCGCGGCAAGGGCCGCCCCGATGGCAGCCTGCACGAGGTCACCTCGCTGGCGCTGTCCGCGCGCCTGCTGAACGCAGTGAAGGAACGCAATGGGCTGGAGGGCCATGCGGTCGAGGACGTGATCTGGGGCAACGTCACCCAGGTCAAGGAACAGGGCGGTTGCCTTGCCCGCAGCGCGGTGCTGGCCTCGGATCTGGACGAACGCATTCCCGGCCTGTCGATAAACCGCTTCTGCGCCAGCGGCATGGAAGCCGTGAACCTGGCCGCGAACCAGATCCGGGGCGGCGCGGGCCAGGCCTATATCGCCGGCGGGGTCGAGATGATGGGACGCGTCGCGATGGGCAGTGACGGGGCGGCCATCGCGGTCGATCCCAGCCTCGCGATGAAATCCTACTTCGTACCGCAGGGCATCAGCGCCGACATCATCGCGACCGAATACGGCTTTGATCGCGATCAGGCCGACGCACTGGCGCTGGAAAGCCAGCGCCGCGCCGCGCAGGCATGGCAGGAAGGACGGTTCGACAAGTCGATCGTCCCGGTTCTGGATCAGAACGGTCTGACCATCCTCGACCGTGACGAATACATGCGCCCCGGCACCACGATCGACGACCTTGCCAAGCTGAAACCCGCCTTCAAGGAAATGGGCGAAATGATGCCCGGTTTCGACAAGGTGGCGATGCTGAAATATCCGCATCTGGACCATGTCGAACATATCCACCACGCCGGGAACTCGTCGGGCATCGTGGACGGTGCGGCGGCCGTGCTGATCGGGAACGAGGAATTCGGCAAGGCCCACGGCCTGAAACCGCGCGCCCGCATCCGCGCCACTGCCAAGATCGGCACCGATCCGACGATCATGCTGACCGGTCCGGTCCCCGTGACCGAGAAGATCCTGAAGGACAGCGGCATGTCCATCGGCGATATCGACCTGTTCGAGGTGAACGAGGCGTTTGCCTCGGTCGTGCTACGATTCATGCAGGCTTTCCAGGTCGATCCGGCCAGGGTGAACGTCAATGGCGGTGCCATCGCCATGGGACACCCACTTGGCGCGACCGGCGCGATCATCATCGGCACCCTGCTGGATGAGCTGGAGCGCCAGGACAAGAATGTGGGTCTGGCGACCCTGTGCATCGCGTCCGGCATGGGCGCGGCCACCATCATTGAACGCGTGTGAGGGATCAGACCATGACCGATTTCACGATGGAAAAAGGCGCCGACGGCGCCGCGATCATCACTTGGGACGTTCAGGGAAAATCCATGAACGTGCTGTCCATGGAGGGCGCCAACACCCTCAACGACCTGATCGACGACGCGCTGGCCGATGACGCGGTCAAGGGCATCGTAATCACCTCGGCCAAGAAGGATTTCGCCGCCGGGATGGACCTGAACGTCATCGCCGGGATGCGCGACAACGGCGGCGCGCAGGGCGTCTTTGACGGCGTGATGGGCCTGCATCACCTGCTGCGCAAGATCGAACTGGCGGGCATGGACCCCAAGACCAAGAAGGGCGGCAAGCCCATCGCCGCCGCCCTGCCCGGCACCGCGCTTGGCATCGGGCTGGAACTGCCGCTGGCGACGCATCGCATCTTTGCGGCCGACAACGCCAAGGCCAAGATCGGCCTGCCCGAGATCATGGTCGGCATCTTTCCCGGCGCCGGCGGCACGACCCGCCTGACGCGCAAGCTGGGCGCGATGGCTGCGGCCCCCTTCCTGCTGGAAGGCAAGCTGTCGGACCCGAAGAAGGCAAAGGCCGCCGGGCTGATCGACGAAGTGGCGGACGATCCGGTCGCCGCCGCCAAGGAATGGGTGCTGAACGCATCGGACGCCGACATCATCAAGCCCTGGGATTCCAAGGGCTACAAGATGCCGGGCGGCGAGCCGTTCCATCCCGCAGGCTTCATGACCTTCGTTGGTGCATCCGCGATGGTGCATGGCAAGACCATGGGCGTCTATCCTGCGGCCAGGGCGCTGCTTTCGGCGGTCTATGAGGGTGCCTTGGTGCCCTTTGATCAGGCGCTGAAAATCGAAGCGCGCTGGTTCACCAATGTGATGATGAACCCCAGCAGCAGCGCGATGATCCGCAGCCTGTTCATCAACAAGGAAGCGCTGGAAAAAGGCGCGAACCGCCCCGAAGCGCCTGACCAGACCGTCAGGAAGGTCGGCATCCTTGGCGCGGGCATGATGGGTGCGGGCATCGCCTATGTCAGCGCGATGGCGGGCATCGAGGTCGTGCTGATCGACGCAAAACAGGACAGCGCCGAAAAGGGCAAATCCTATTCGGAAGGCCTGCTGGACAAAGCGATCAGCCGCAAGAAATCGACCGAGGAAAAGAAGGCCGAAGTGCTGGCCCGCATCACCGCCACGACGGATTACGACGCACTGAAAGGCTGCGACCTGATCGTCGAGGCCGTGTTCGAGGATCCGTCCGTCAAGGCCGAGGTCACGAAGAAGGCCGAGGCCGTGATCCCCGAGGATGCGATCTTCGCCACCAACACCTCGACCCTGCCGATCACCGATCTGGCAGGTGCCAGCAGCCGCCCCGAACAGTTCATCGGCATCCATTTCTTCAGCCCGGTGGACAAGATGCTGCTGGTCGAGATCATCAAGGGCAAGGCGACCGGTCCCCGCGCCGTCGCCAAAGCGCTGGATTTCGTGCGCCAGATCCGCAAGACGCCGATCGTGGTCAATGATGAACGGTTCTTCTACGCCAACCGCTGCATCATCCCCTATATCAACGAAGGCATCCGCATGGTCGGCGAGGGCGTGAACCCGACCCTGATCGAAAACGCCGCAAAGATGATGGGGATGCCGCTGGGGCCGCTGCAACTGGTCGATGAGACCAGCATAGATCTGGGTGTTAAGATCGCCAAGGCAACCCGCGCCGCGATGGGCGACGCCTATCCCGACGATGCGGTCGATGAGGTGATCTTTGCCATGGCCGATGCAGGCCGCATGGGCCGCAAGGCGAATGCCGGCTTTTACGACTATGACGAGAAGGGCAAGCGTCATGGTCTGTGGAGCGAGCTGGAGACCCGCTATCCGCACGCGGGCGACCAGCCTGATCTGACCGAGGTGCAGCACCGCCTGATGTTCGCCCAGACGCTGGAGGCCGTGCGCGCACTGGAATCCGGCGTGCTGGAAGATATCCGCGAAGGCGATGTCGGGGCGATCCTGGGCTGGGGCTTTGCGCCCTGGTCGGGTGGACCCTTCGGCTGGCTGGACATGCTGGGCGCCGCCCGCGCGGTCGAAATCTGCGACGGACTGACCGAACGCAATGGCGACCGCTTCGCAGCGCCCAGGCTGTTGCGCGACATGGCCGACAGCGGGGACAGCTTCTACGGAAGGTTCGGATCGCGCGCCGCGTGATAGACCGGCCGCTGCTCTGGCGACAGGGTGACGGGCTGTGGCGAGGTTGCAAGGGGGACGAGGTTTCGTCCCCCTCGACCGTTGATCCGTACCAAAATCAGCATATGCTGCAGCGCAACATGCGTCCGGCCATCGCCGACCGATGCTTAGCAAAAGGACTGCGTCCATGACCGAAGATACCCGCCGCCGCGCCGAAGCCACGTTGAAGGATATCGAGGACGTGACCTCGGTCGTGCTGCCCGAGCCAGGTCAGGATCCGGTCACGCTGGATAAGGCCGACGCCCCAACCAGTGACGAGATCCGGCGGCGCATGGCCGAGATCGACATCGGCGACACCGGCTCGATCGTTCGCTTCGGCACTCGCGCACAGTCGGAGTTGCAGGAGATCAGCCAGAAGATGCTGGCTGATGTCAAAAGCAAGGATGTCGGCCCCGCCGGGGAAAGCCTGCGCGAGATCGTGACGACGATCCGGGGATTTTCCAGTTCGGAACTGGACATGCGCCGCGGAAGAAGCTGGTGGGAAAAACTGCTTGGGCGGTCCGCGCCCTTCGCCAAGTTCGTCGCCAACTACGAGAAGGTCCAGACCCAGATCGACCGCGTGACATCGGATCTGGAAACGCATGAACAGCGTCTGCTGAAGGACATCAAGGCGCTGGACATGCTGTATGACCGGACGCTTGGGTTCTATGACGAACTAGCCCTCTACATCGCGGCGGGCGAGGCGAAACTGCATGAACTGGACAGCGAGGTGATCCCGGCCAGCGAAGCGGCGGTCCACGCGGCCGGCGAGCCCGATCAGGTGATGCAGGCGCAGGAACTGCGCGACCTGCGCGCGGCCCGCGACGATCTGGAACGGCGCGTGCACGACCTGAAACTGACCCGGCAGGTGACGATGCAGTCGCTGCCGTCGATTCGGCTGGTGCAGGAAAACGACAAGTCGCTGGTCACCAAGATCAACTCGACACTGGTCAATACCGTCCCGCTTTGGGAAACCCAGCTTGCGCAGGCCGTCACCATCCAGCGCAGCGCCGAGGCTGCGCGCGCCGTCAAGGAAGCCGGCGACCTGACCAACGACCTGCTGACCCGGAATGCGGAAAACCTGCGTCAGGCGAACGCCCAGATCCGGACCGAAACCGAACGCGGCGTCTTCGACATCGACGCAGTCAAGACCGCCAATGCCGAACTGATCGCGACGATCGAGGACAGTCTGCGCATCGCCGATGAAGGTCGCGCGCGCCGGGCCGCCGCCGAAGAGGACCTGACCAAGATGGAAAGCGAATTGCGCGATGCGCTGGCCTCGGCCACCGCGCGCCGGCAGGCCG
Source organism: Paracoccus sp. R12_2 (assembly GCF_017744015.1). GTDB lineage: Bacteria > Pseudomonadota > Alphaproteobacteria > Rhodobacterales > Rhodobacteraceae > Paracoccus. The sequence continues at coordinate 111,312 of NZ_JAGHRA010000006.1, read as the reverse complement.
CCCCGTCGGAGCGGACCGGCAAACCATGATCTTGGCGGCGCCTTACCGCCCGGCATGGCTGGGCGCCGGTTTGATGCTGCTTCTGGCCGCGTGCAATTCGACGCCCGATGTTGCGGCCGTGCCGCCGGTGCCGCGGCCGGCGCTGCCGCAACCCGAACCGCAGGGCCCCAGCCAGGCGGAACTGCGCAAGGCGCGCGCCGAAAGAAATCGCGCCCTGAACGCCACCGCAGCAAGCGCACAGGCCGATGTCAGCCGGGCCAGCGACCAGAGGCAGGCGGAATATCAGGAGATCGAGGCGCGGCTTCGCGCCGCCGGCCGGCTGCGCCGTGACCGGGTTCCCATGGACGCACCGATTGACGCGGAGCGGCTTGCACGCGACTTCATCCAGATCGCGCTGCGCGACGAATACAGCCGCGATGGCGACCAGCTGGTGCAGAACGCCCACAGCGCCCCGCTGCGCCGTTGGCAGGTTCCTGTCAGGATGCAGGTCGAATTCGGCGATACCGCCGATACCGCAGCGCGACGCCTGTATCGCGCCGAGATCGCCTCGTTCGCCACACGGCTGCAGGGCGCAAGTGGACACCCCGTCGAAACCGTCCAGAGCAAGGGCAATTTCCTTGTTCTGGTCTTGAACGAGGATGAGCGCGCTGCCGTCATGCCGATGCTGCTGCGGCTGATGCCCGACCTGCCGGCACGCGACGCGGCGGCGTTGCGCGATCTGGATCCGCGGAATTTCTGTTCGGTCTTCGCGTACTTTCGCGGCGACGGCGCCGTCTATGTGCGCGCAGTCGCGCTGATCCGTGCCGAACTGCCGCCATTGTTGCGCAGTTCCTGCATCCACGAGGAACTGGCCCAGGGCATGGGCCTGGCCAATGACAGCCCTGACGCGCGCCCCTCGATCTTCAACGATGACGAGGAATTCGCCCTGCTGACCCGGCATGACGAGTTGCTGCTGCGGATGCTTTACGATCCGCGCCTGCGCCCCGGAATGACCGAGGCAGAGGCCGCGCCGATCATCCGCAGGATCGCGGAAGAACTTGTCGGAACACCCTGACCTGCAGACACAGGAACCATCGGCCTCGGCGATCCGTTTGTCAGGCGGCCGGCGTCATGCCAGAACTGATCGCAAGGATCGGGCGGCCCTCGCCGCGCGCCGAAAGCAACAAGGAGATCGACGTGAGCATCCGCTATCTGCACACCATGGTCCGGGTCAAGGATCTGGAAAAGACGATGGAGTTCTTTCGCCTGCTGGGGCTTGAAGAGACCCGCCGCATCGACAACGATAAGGGGCGGTTCAGCCTGGTTTTCATGGCGCCACCGGACCAGCATGAATGCCCCGTCGAACTGACCTATAACTGGGACGGCGATGAAGGCCTGCCCTCGGACAGCCGCCATTTCGGCCATCTCGCCTATCGCGTGGGAAACATCTACGAGATGTGTCAGAAGCTTCACGACGCAGGTGTGACGATCAACCGTCCGCCGCGCGACGGGCATATGGCATTCGTTCGCAGCCCCGACAATATTTCGGTCGAACTGCTGCAAGAGGGTGACAACCTGCCGCCGCAAGAACCTTGGGCCAGCATGGAAAATACCGGCCACTGGTAACGCCCGACCGCGTTCGGGAACGGCTGCGGCAATCGCGGGACATGGCGCCCTCACAACGCCATGTCCCGCACTCGGGCGGGAGCTATACCGCCTAATAGATATACCGGATCTGTTCGGACCAGAAACGTTCGATCCGACGGTTCTGCAGATTGACCTGTTCCAGGGGCGGATCGTCCAGCACGCCCGACATCGCAAGCCCCTCGGCATGGCGCAGGAAAAGACCGTGCACCAGCAGCCGCACCTCGAGCCCTTCATCGGTCAGCCTGACCCGGACCGAGCGGCGATCCATGTCACAGCGTTCGTGATGGACATAGCCCATCGTGACCAGCTTCTTCAGGTTATAGCTGACATTCGACCCCTGATACATGCCACGAGACCGCAATTCGCCCGCCGACACCTCGGATTCGCCAAGATTGTACAGGATCAGCGCCTGAACGGGTGTCAGGTCGTTGCGGCCCAGACGTTCGAATTCGTCCTTCACCAGATCCAGCATCAGCCGATGCATCCGTTCCAGCAGTTGCAGCGATTCCAGATAGGCTTCGGTGCTGTCCTCGATCTCGCTGATCGCGGGTCTTGTGGCGTTGCCGCGTTCAAATTGTGGCATGTGACTCAACATGAATTTCTGTCCCGTCAGGATCGTTCCGCGACCCAGACTAGGACAGAAAAGCGAATCTTCGGTTAATCGCGCTGACCGTCGAAAAAGCACCCGCGATCCGGTGTCAGCCTTGTCCCGCCAGCCGGCCAGCTGCATGATCGGCGATCCGGTCCAGGATCGCGGACAACTGCTTCGGGCCACGGTCTGGATCGGGATTTTCCGTCACCCGCCGCGTCACCCAAAGATACAGATCCTGATCGTTCTCGGACAGAAGCGCCTCGTATGCCGAAAGATCGTCCTCGGGCAAGTCCGCCAGCGGACCGTCCGCGAAATGGCCCAGGATCAGATCCATTTCCTTCATGCCGCGACGCCAGCTGCGCATCCGCAGGCGACGCATCCGAACCTTCTGAAGTTCGTCCGACTCGCTCATGCCCGGACCCTTTCGGCGGCGCCGGCACGCACCAAGCGTCCGCGATCAGCGGCTGACCGATCCTGCATTGACCATACTCCTGTATCGCGGCGGCCATTCATCGGCGTGCCTTGCTTGTGGCCCCGCGCGTCGCAGCGTAAGCCATGCTGGCACGCAGTTCAAACCGTCGAGGTTCCCATGAGCTTTCTGGCCGACCGGCTGGCGCGAATCAAGCCGTCACCGACCATCGCGATGACCACAAGGGCGTCCGAGATGCGGACCCGGGGGCACGACATCATCAGCCTGTCGGCGGGCGAGCCCGATTTCGACACGCCCGAACATATTCGCGACGCCGGCAAGGCCGCGATTGACGCGGGCCATACGCGCTATACACCGGTAGATGGCACCCCATCGCTGAAGCGGGCCATCTGCGACAAGTTTGCCCGCGAGAACGGGTTGGACTATGCGCCGTCGCAGATCAGCGTGGGGACAGGCGGCAAGCAGATCCTGTTCAACGCGCTGATGGCGACGCTGGATCAGGGCGACGAAGTCGTGATCCCTGCCCCATACTGGGTCAGCTATCCCGACATGGTCCTGCTGGCCGGGGGCGTACCGGTGATCGTCGAATGCGGCATCGCCGACGGTTTCCGTCTGACCCCGCAGACACTGGACGCCGCGATCACGCCAAGAACCAAATGGCTGATCCTGAATTCCCCCTCGAACCCGTCGGGTGCGGGCTATTCGCGGGACGAGATGCGGGCCCTGACCGATGTGATGCTGCGCCATCCGGATGTGTGGATCCTGTCGGATGACATCTATGAACATCTTGTTTTCGACGGGTTCGAATTCGTGACGCCTGCGCAGGTCGAACCGCGCCTGAAGGACCGCGTGCTGACCATGAACGGCGTCAGCAAGGCCTATGCGATGACAGGATGGCGCATCGGTTACGGTGCCGGACCCGAAAGCCTGATCCGTGCAATGGCAAAGCTGCAGTCGCAGTCGACCTCGAACCCTTGCTCGATCAGCCAATATGCCGCCGAGGCGGCCCTGACGGGGCCTCAGGACTATGTGGCCGAAAGCCGCGCGGTGTTTCAGCGCAGGCGAGATCTGGTCGTTGCAGGATTGAATGCCTGTCCCGGAATCGACTGCCCGGTTCCGCAGGGGGCGTTCTATGTCTATCCGTCGATCGCGGCGCTGATCGGCAAGACCAGTGCCGCAGGCACGCGGATCAACGACGACGAAGCTTTCGCCAACGCGCTGCTTGACGAGACCGGCGTGGCCGTGGTGTTCGGCGCAGCATTCGGCCTCAGCCCACATTTCCGCATCTCTTATGCGACCAGCGACGCACAGTTGACCGAAGCCATGGCGCGAATCCGCCGCTTTTGCGAAGGATGCAACTGAGCCGCAGACCGCGCGTTGGGCCAGCACGAGCAGGCAGAAGGAGAATGCAATGCTGTCTCGCAATGCGCTGGTGGTCGTCGCCGACGGCCATACCGCAACACTGTTCCGGAACCGCGCCCGTCATGGGCTGGATCTGGAACAGACCCGCCACCTGACTCAGCAGGACTTTGCGGATGCCGAACTGGAAGCCAATTCGACGCGCGATGTCGATGAAGCCGCCTTCGCCTCAGGGCTTGCGCATTTCCTGAACGATCTGGTGCTGCGCCAGAAGGCGGACGAACTGGCAGTGATCGCCGATCCCACGACATTGGGACAGCTGCGCAAGAAATATCACAAGCAGTTGCAGCAGCGGATCGCGAAAGAGGTGCCCAAGACATTGACGGGCGCGGATCGAACAGCGGTCAAGAACGCGCTGAGCTGAACCACGCGAAGAGGGGCCGATCATTCGGCCCTTCTCATATCCGCCTATTTGCCGTTGCAGCACTTGTTGTCGGCTTTCACCCCCAGATGACAGGGAATCTTGAAGCGGCGGTTCTTTTCAGCGCGCCGCCTGCTCCAACGCTCGATCATCCGGCCCGCTCGCGAGGCAAGCTGCCGAAACGACGTCACAGCGCCGTCCATCCGCCATCGACGCTGATCGTCGTGCCGGTGATCTGCGCAGCCGCATCACTGCAAAGGAACACCGCCGTGTCGCCGATCTCTTCCACGGTTGCGAATTCCTTCGAGGGCTGTCGCGTCAACAGGACGTTCTTCACCACGTCCTCGCGGCTCATGTTGTATTCCTTCATCGTGTCGGGGATCTGCTTTTCGACCAGCGGGGTCAGCACATAGCCCGGACAGATGGCGTTGCAGGTGATCTTTTCCTGCGCGGTTTCCAGTGCCGTAACCTTGGTCAGTCCGACGACCCCGTGCTTGGCGGCGACATAGGCGGACTTGAACGGGCTTGCGGTCAGACCGTGGGCCGAGGCGATGTTCACCACCCTGCCCCAGCCCGCCTTGCGCATCATCGGCAAGGCAGCGGCGGTGGTGTGGAATGACGACGACATGTTGATCGCGATGATCGCATCCCATTTCTCGACCGGAAAATCCGGGATCGGGGCGACATGCTGGATCCCCGCGTTGTTGACCAGAATATCGCACTGGCCGGCCTGTTCGACCAGCGCCCGGCATTCGTCGCCCTTGGACATGTCGGCCTTGATATAGCGAACCTTCACGCCGTGCTGACGCGCCATTTCCTCGGCAAGGGCGTGGTCTTCGTCATTGTCGGTAAAGCTGTTCAGCACCAGATCGGCGCCCGCATTTGCAAGCTGATGTGCGACGCCCAGTCCGATTCCGGAATTCGATCCCGTCACCACCGCCGTCTTGCCTGTCAGAAATTTCTCGAACATTGGTTTCCCCGATCAGTTTCGCGTTCGCCGGCAGCTTAGCTGTCCCTCAGGGGCGGCGCAGCCGGAAAACCGCGCATTCGCCGCATCGCAGCGGCCGCGATGACAACGTCGGGCATCCTGCCTCGTTCCCTCATGGCTGCCATGCGCTGCGCGCAAAAAAAAGCGCCCGCACAAGGCGGGCGCAAGTCATGAGGCAGGTTTCATACAGGCAAGAAACCTATCGAGCAGTGAGTTATTTATACGCGACTCCCCGCCCGAGTCCAACAGTGAAGTTCGTCCTGCCATTGACGCCTCTGGACCGAGCCTGTTGAAATCGCGGGCAAACAAAGAATGACGAGGCAGGCGGCGATGCGAATCTTCAAAAACCTTAACAAATGCGCGATCAGACGCGGGTTCACGATATTGGTTCTGGCGACAACCGGTGTTGCAGCAATGCCGCTGGCAAGTCCCGCCGAGCCGACCCATGGCATTGCAATGTATGGAGAACCTGCACTGGAGAAAGGCTTTTCCAGCCTTCCCTATGCGAATCCGGACGCCCCGAAAGGCGGGACGATTCGTCTGGCCGAACCGGGCAGCTTCGATTCCCTGAAACCCTGGGTGCTGAAGGGAAATGCCGCCTGGGGCGTCGGCGTGCATGTCGCCGAGACACTGATGATGCGGTCGATCGACGAGCCGTTCACGCTGTATGGGCTGCTGGCCGAGTCGGTCGAAACGGATCACGACCGGACATGGGTCGAATTCACCCTGCGCCCCGAGGCCGAATTCTCGGATGGCTCGCCCGTGACTGTCGAAGACGTGATGTGGTCCTACAAGACGCTGGGGACGGTCGGTCATCCGCGATATCTGGGCGCGTGGGCGAAGGTCGCAAAGATGCAGAAGACCGGCGACCGCAGCATCCGGTTCACCTTCAAGGAAAGCGACCGCGAACTGGCCATGCTGATGGGGATGCGGCCGATCCTGAAAAAGTCCCAGTGGCAGGACCAGAACTTTGCGGACTCCGGTCTGGAACCGCCGATCGGCTCGGGTGCCTATGTGATCGACAAGGTCGATCCGGGCCGGTCGATCAGCTTTCGGCTGAATCCCGATTACTGGGGCAAGGATCTGCCGATCAATCGCGGCCTGAACAATTTCGACGAGATCCGGTATGATTATTTCGGCGATGCCAGCGCCATGTTCGAGGCATTCAAGGCCGGCGACGTGAACATCTGGCGTGAATTGTCGCCGCAGCGTTGGCAGAACGAATACGATTTTCCGCTGATGACGGAAGGCCGCGTGGTCAAGTCGGAAATCCCGAACGAACGGCCTTCGGGTATCATGGGTCTGGTCATGAATACCCGCGATCCGATCTTCGCCGATTGGCGCGTGCGGCAGGCAATGATCGAGGCGTTCAATTTCCAGTTCATCAACAACACGCTGAATGGCGGCGCCGATCCGCGGATTACCTCGTATTTCTCGAACTCGGTGCTGGCGATGCAGCCGGGACCAGCCGAGGGCCGCGTCCTTGAATTGCTGAAACCCTTCGCGGACAAGCTGCCGCCCGATGCGATCGAAGGTTACAGCTTTCCCGAAGGCAGCGAACGGATCCTGGACCGCGGCGCGCTGCGCCGTGCGCTGAAGCTGATGGAAGAGGCAGGCTGGACCGTTCAGAACGGCACGATGAAGAATGCCGACGGCCGTCCGTTCAGTTTCGAAATCCTGCTGAACCAGTCCGGCAGCGCGATGCGATCCGCATCGGAAACCCAGCAGATCGTCGACATCTTCCTGCAGGCCCTTGGCAATCTTGGCATCACGCCCCGGGTGACGCTGCTTGATTCCGCGCAGTTCGTGCAGCGGACCAACAACTACGATTTCGACATGACGTGGTATGAACGCGCGCTGTCGCTGTCGCCGGGCAATGAACAGCTGTTGTATTGGGGCCATGACGGCGTCACCCTGCCCGGCAGCCGCAACTGGATGGGCATGAACAGCCCGGCGACCGAAGCGATGATCGGCGCGATGCTGGAAGCGACGACCAAGGACGAGTTCACATCCGCCGTGCGCGCACTGGATCGTGTCCTGACGGCCGGCAGATATGTGATCCCCGTCAGCTTCTCGCCGATCTCGCGTCTGGCCCATTCCGCCGACCTGCATTATCCTGAAAAGACACCCCTTTACGGCGACTGGCCCGGGTTCCTTCCCGAGGTCTGGTGGCAGGAGGCAAAAAAATGAGAGCAGTCGCAACAATAATCCTGGCCTGCGCGTTGCTGGCGGGATGCAATACGGTCGCCGGTGTTGGCGAGGATATCACCGGCTCTGCCCGCTGGTTCCAGCAAAGCCTGCCGAGGAGTTACTAGATGAAATGGCACCATGTTCAGGAAAACTGGCCGGCCTTCTATGAGGCGATTCAGGACAAGTGGCCCGAGGTCGAAGAGGCAGAGCTGGACGAGATCGACGGTGAACAACGCGCCTTCGTCGCCTATCTGGCCGAGGTCACCGGGCAGGAACCATCCGAGGTTCGCGACGAACTGCGCGAGTGGCTGGCCGGTGAGATCCCGTCCGATGTCGTCATGGATCCGATCCACGACAATCATTCGATCAAGCTCAGTTCCAAGTATGTGAACGAGGGCGAGGACGAATACGACGACGACGCCCGCTTCGGCGACGACAACGAAGAGCCCGACGACAGGGATTGATCGCGGTCGGCCTGCGTCGCGACTAGGGTTGCGATCAACCGGGTGATCTGGCACTTGCGGCCGGCCGCCGCAGGGCACGGGTCCAGATCACGGGATATGCGATGTCCAACACGCTAAAGATCGCCGCCGGAAGCATCGTCGTCGGCATCGCCGTTCTGGGGCTGAAGCTGTTGGCATGGGTGATGACCGGATCGGTCGCACTGCTGTCGGATGCGCTGGAAAGCACCGTCAACGTCGCCACGGCGATCGCCGCGCTGATCGCCATTCGCGTCGCCGCGCGCCCGGCGGATTCGGATCATCCCTACGGCCATCACAAGGCGGAATTCTTCAGCGCCGTTCTGGAAGGCGTGATGATCATCGTCGCGGCCCTGCTGATCATGCGAGAGGCGTGGCTGGGACTGACGCATCCGCCCGCGCTGAACGCGCCGTTCGCCGGGATCGCGGTCAACGCCGCGGCGGGCGTGCTGAACGCGATCTGGTGCTGGGTGCTGATCAGGCAGGGGCGTCGCCTCGAATCGCCTGCGCTTGTCGCGGACGGCAAGCATCTGCTGTCCGATGTGATTTCGTCCGTCGGCGTGCTGTCGGGCGTTCTTCTGGCCGTGGCCACGGGCTGGACCGTGCTGGACCCGCTGCTTGCGGGGCTGGTAGGGCTGAACATCCTCTGGTCAGGATGGAAGGTCACCGCGTCCTCGCTCAGCGGATTGATGGACGAGGCTGTGTCCGACGACACCCTGGCCGATATCCGGGCGATCATCTCGGACAAGGCCACCGGCGCGATCGAGGCGCATGACCTGCGCACCCGTCACGCCGGCACCGTGACCTTCATCGACTTTCACCTTGTAATCGACGGTCAGACCACGGTCGATGAGGCGCATGACATCTGCGACCGGATCGAACAGTCGTTGCGCGCGCGCCTGACCGACGCGCGCATCACCATCCATGTCGAGCCGGAACACAAGGCAAAGCATTCCGGCATTCTGGTGTTGTGACCTGACAGGACCGGGATCAATAGATCCCGCGCGCACCCTCTTTCCAGACCGAGGGCAGCACGACCACCGCCGCGCCGTGCGGGACGCGTTCATAGATGTCGATGGCGTCCTGATCCAGCAGCCGGATACAGCCCGACGACACCGCCTGGCCCAGGTATTGCGGCTCGCACCCGCCATGGATGCGATACAACGTGTCCTTGCCGTTCTGGAACAGATACAGCGCGCGCGACCCAAGCGGATTGTCCGGACCGCCATCCATGCCGCCATTGGCGATCGAATAGGGTTCCAGATCGGGACGCCGGGCCACCATCTCGTCCGGTGGGGTCCAGCGGGGCCATTTGCGCTTGAACTGCATGCGTGCCGCGCCGTTCCAGGCAAAACCGGCAGCACCCACCCCCACACCATAGCGCAGCGCCATGCCATCTTCCTGGATCAGGTGCAGCAACGCGCGATCGGGATCGACGACGACGGTACCGGGCGACTGGTCGGGATACGGGTTCTTGACCTCTTGCCGCCACAGATCGGGCGGAACCACGCCCTGCGGGACGGCCGGGATCGGGAACGGTTCGTCATCGATGGCGCCATAACGTGACGGCAGCATCTGCATCGCCGGAGATGGCAGCGTGGCAACGGGCTTGGGCTCGGACTTGGCGCAGGCGGCCAGAATGGCGGCCGAACCGCCCGTCAGAAAAATGCGGCGTTTCATGATATATCCTTGAATACAGTCTGAACTGACATGCGCCCCGCGGGCGCGACGAGAATGGGTCAGCCCTTGCGCGGCGGGTCCAGCAGGCCCGGCGGCTCGATCCCCTGCAAGGCCGGGGTTCCGCCCGGCCAGGAAAGGCTTGCCTGCCCACCTGTCGGCACATCGATCCCCGCAGGTGGGACTGCGTGATCGTGCTGGCATGGATAGCCCGGCAAGGCCGGACCGTGACAGCGGCGTTGCGGCGTCGCCTCGGCAACGGTGGTCTGCGCGGCGCGTTCCTCCACGGCCATCTGTGCCATATCGGTCGCACGCGCCGGATAGGCGTGGCCGAACGCGCCCCATGGCAGCAGCGCCAGGACAAGCAGTGACAATATCGCCGCGGACAGGTTCTTCATGCCACTCATCTTCCAGATGCGGCCGCCCGCGTCGAGACGCCGGACCCACACGGCGATTCACGTCCCGGTGAAGTCGCCTAGGCGGCCAGCCGCACCCAGACCGGAACGTGATCGCTGGGTTTCTCGCCTGCCCGCGCCTCGCGATCCACGCCTGTCTCGACCATCAGATCGGCGGCCTGCGGCGACAGCAGCAGGTGATCGATCCGGATGCCGTCATCGCGGTTCCAGGCACCGCCCTGGTAATCCCAGAATGTGAACGGGCCGCGCCCGGCCCAGGGATCGCGGATGCGCACCGCGTCGGTCCAGCCCTGCCACAGGATCGACCGCAACGCCGCACGGCTTTCGGGCAGAAACAACGCGTCTTCGGTCCATTTCTCGGGTTTCGCAGCGTCGCGGGGCTCTGGGATCACGTTATAGTCGCCCAGCATCACGACCGGCATCTCGCTGGCCAGCAGCGACGCCGCATGGACCCGCAGACGTTCCATCCAGGCCAGCTTGTAGTCGTATTTCGGGCCGGGCGCCGGATTGCCGTTGGGCAGATACGATCCCGCAATACGAACCGCGCGATCACCGACCACGGTCGCCTCGATATAGCGGGCCTGATCGTCCGTCTCGTCACCAGGCAGACCACGCGTCACGTCCTCCAGCGGCAGCTTCGACAGGATCGCGACCCCGTTGAAGCCTTTCTGGCCGTGGGTTTCGACATTCCAGCCCAGATCGCCGAAATGGTCGCGCGGAAAGCCCTCGTCCACGGATTTGATTTCCTGCAGGACCACGACATCGGCATCTGCGCCGGCCAGCCAGTCGGTCAGCGCCCCGATCCGCGCCTTGACGCCATTGATGTTGAAACTTGCGATCTTCATGGCGGCATCTTTATCAGCGGCACCGTGATTGGCAACCTGCGCCAAGCCGTGGCACAGTGATGAAAGGATGTCCTGTCGCCTGCTTGCCCTGATCCTGAGCCTGATCCTGCCCGCTACCGTCGCGCCGGCATCGGATCGGCCGCGTGCGGGGCTGATGTGGAACCGAAGCGGACTGCCCGCGACATTTCCCCTGCATATCCGAACGCCGCCCGGACGGGATTATGTCGTATTTCTGGTCGAACCGGATCAGGATCAACGGGTGATGGCGGGCTATATCCACGGCGGGGATCTGTTTCGCATTCTTGTCCCGCCCGGCGAATATGACCTGCGCTTTGCGCACGGCACCGAATGGCAGGATCAGGAGACGCTGTTCGGCCCTGAAACCGAATGGACCGAAACCACGTCGCCTCTGGAATTCCGCATCATCGGAATCGGTCGGCGCAGCGGCTATCTGGTCACGCTGATCCACAGCGACGGCACCGTGAAACTGGCCGAGGCGCGCCCGCAGGACCAGTGCCAGATCGCGACATTGGATAGCACGGTCATGGAATGGGAAGAAGCCGCGCGAATCGCGCGACTTCTGGGCGGCCCGAATGCGCCGGACCATCCGCCGTTACGCTATCTGGAACAGGAACTCGAACTTCGCTCGCGCCTCTGCGACTAGGTCACATCGAAAAGGACGTGCCACAGCCACAGCTTGAGGTGGCATTCGGATTCTCGATCACGAAGCGTGCGCCGATCAGCTCGTCCTCGAAATCGATGACGGCACCGGCCAGATAGGGCAGCGATACCGGATCGACCACGACGCGCTGACCCGCACTTTCCAGCACAAGATCATCGTCCTCGGCCCGGTCAAGGCGGATATCATACTGGAAACCGGAACATCCGCCCCCGGCGACCGCGACCCGCAAGGGGCGGATCTCGCTGCCGTCATTGATCTCGGCCAGGCGGGCAAAGGCGCGTTCGGTGACTTTCGGAGGCAGGTTCATGGGGCGTTCCCGTTTTCGTCCTTGGGTGCAGAATATAGGGTTTCCCCGCATCTCTCGCAAGGAAGGCCCGCATCCGTGAACATCGCCCCCTATGCCTGCCAGCCCGAGGACAGCCGGGGCCGCCTGTGGCTCGAACGGATGTCCACCTTCCGTTCGCCTTGGCAGCGCGACCGGGACCGGATCATCCATTCCAGCGCGTTTCGGCGGCTGAAGCACAAGACCCAGGTCTTCGTCGAACATGATGGCGACGCCTATCGCGGCGACTATTTCCGCACCCGGCTGACCCACACGATCGAGGTGGCGCAGGTGGCGCGAACCATCGCGGGCGCGCTGGGGCTGAATGCCGATCTGGCCGAGACGGTGGCGTTGGCGCATGATCTTGGCCATCCGCCCTTCGGACATACCGGCGAGGACGCGCTGGCATCCCTGATGGCGCCTTATGGCGGGTTCGATCACAACGCGCAGGCCCTGCGGATCGTGACCAGGCTGGAACGGCATTATGCCGATTTCGACGGTCTCAATCTGACATGGGAGGCACTTGAGGGGATCGCGAAGCATAACGGTCCGGTTACCGGCGATCTGCCCTATGCGCTGGCCGAGGTGAACGCCGAATGGGATCTGGAACTGACGACCAATGCCAGCGCCGAGGCACAGGTGGCGGCGGTTGCGGACGACGTGGCCTATAACCATCACGACCTGCATGACGGGCTGCGGGCGCAGCTGTTCACCGAGGACGAGCTGGCCGAACTGCCGGTGATCGGCCCGGCCTTCGCCGAAGTCGACCAGCTTCACCCGGGCCTTGACCGCATGCGGCGTCGGCACGAGGCGCTGCGGCGTGTGTTTGGCGTGATGGTCGAAGATGTGATCGCGGTGGCGCAGAACCGCCTGACCGGCCTGCAGCCGCAATCCGCGCAGGAAATCCGCGACATGGACGGGCCGATCATCCGGTTCTCGAAACCGCTTTACCAGAACATCAAGGCGATCAAGTCCTTCCTGTTCACGCGCATGTACCGCGCCCCCTCGGTGGTCGTCGAACGCACCAGCGTGACGGCGATGCTGAACGATCTGTTCCCGCTGTTTCTGGACGATCCGGCGCAGATGCCCGATCACTGGGCCACGATGGCGGGATCGGCGCCCGACATGACGCATCGGGCGCGGATCGTGCTGGACTATGTGGCCGGCATGACCGACCGCTACGCCATCGCGGAACATCAGCGGCTTTGCGGCCAGCTCGGCACGGCTTGAGTTCGCGACAGGGATTCTTTTTCCCTTCGGTGTGAACCTGTCAGCGCGGCATCGCGTTGGTGCCGCGAAACCTCAACGGCACAAAGGAGGCCAGAAGATGGTCAAGTTCACGCGCAGCGGATCGGCAAAGTGGCAAGGCGGGCTGAAGGACGGCAAGGCGACGGTTTCGACACAATCGGGCGCCCTGTCGGATCAGCCCTACGGCTTCAACACGCGCTTCGAAGACCAGCCAGGCACAAACCCAGAGGAACTGGTTGGCGCGGCGCACGCATCCTGCTTTTCGATGGCGCTTTCCAAGATGCTGGAAGAGGCGGGAATCGGCGGCGTCAGCATCGAGACCACCTCGAAGATCACGCTGGAACAGGATGGTGAGGGTTTCACCATCACCAAGGCGCACCTGACCACGACCATCTCGGGCGACGGCGACAAGGCGAAGATCGAGGAACTGGCGCAGCAGGCCAAGGCCGGTTGCCCGATCTCGAAGCTTTTCAATGCAGACGTGACGATGGACGCCACCGTCTCCTGACGCCCGAACAGGCTGCACGAACCCGAATGCACCGCCGCGCGGAATCCTGTTCCGCGCGGCGGTTTTCTGTCTGACGATCAGTCGGCCGAGCGTTTGCGTCCCAGCATCTCGACCGCCTTCAGAACGGCGACATAGAAGACCGGGACAAGGAAGATCCCGATCGCCGCCGACGACGCCATGCCGCCCAGAACACCAATACCGATCGAGTTCTGTGCCCCTGCCCCAGCACCACTTGCGATGGCCAGCGGCAAGACACCCAGCATGAAGGCGAATGTCGTCATCAGGATCGGGCGCAGCCGCATCTTGGATGCCTCGATCGCGGCCTCCAGCAGCGATCTGCCCTGCGCCATCAACGATTGCGCAAACTCGACGATCAGGATGGCATTTCGCGACGCAAGGCCGATCGTGGTCAGAAGCCCGACCTTGAAATAGACGTCGTTCGACTGCCCGAAGATCAGTGCCGCCGCCAGTGCGCCAAGAATGCCCACCGGCACGGTCAGCAGCACCGCCAGCGGCACCGTCCAGCTTTCATATAGCGCCGCCAGAGCCAGGAACACGACCAGCGCGGACAATGCAAACAGCACCGGCGCCTGATTGCCCGACAGCCGTTCCTGATAGCTGAGGCCGGTCCAGGCTGTGCCATACCCGCCATCCAGTTCGCCGACCATCTGTTCCATCGCCTGCATCGCAGCCCCAGATGACAGACCCTGCGCGGCTGCACCGCTAAGTTCCAGCGCCCGGCTGCCGCCATAACGTGCCAGCGATTGCGGTTCCTGTTCCCATGATTGCGTGGCGAAGGCCGCGAAAGACACCATCTCGCCCTGATCGTTGCGCGCATACCAGCGTTCGATGTCGGCGGGTTGGGCGCGCGCCTCGGCGTCGCCCTGCACGATCACCGGACGCAGCTCGCTGCCCAGGGCGAAGTCGTTGACATCACGACCCGCGAAGATGACCGACAGCATCGCGTTGACCTCGGAGATCGACAGGCCGAACGCGGCTGCCTTCTGCTGATCTATGTCCAGCCGCAAGGAAGTCTGCGTGGGCGATTCGTTGCCGCGCAGGTTCACGACCCGCCCATCCTGCTGTGCCGTCTGGACCAGTTCGTCGGCGGTCGCAGACAGCGCCTCCTGCCCGTTCCCCGCCTGATCGACCAGATACATCGAGAAGCCCGAGGACGCGCCCATGCCCTGAATCGCCGGCGGTTGCAGGAAATAGACCTGGCCCGACCGGTTGGTCATGAAGAAATGCGCGTTCGCCCGCTCGACCAACGCCGCCACGTCCTGCCCCTCGCGCTGGTCGTAGTCGCGCAGCTTGGCGAAGACCATGGCGTTGTTCTGCCCGGACCCGCCGAAGCTGAAGCCAAGCGCGGCAAAGACCGACTCGACCGCCTCGGATTCCTGATTCAGCAGATAATCCTCGACCTTCTCGACCTGCGCGCGCGTCTGGGCGGTGGTCGACCCGTCCGGGCCCTGCACCATCACCAGCATCACGCCCTGATCCTCGTCCGGCAGGAACGATCCGGGCAGGCGTTCATACAGAAGGAACGCCCCTGCCCCGATCGCCGCCAGCAGGATCAGCGACCGGAACGGACGCCGCACCATCCGCGTGACGGCACCGCCATACCCCGAGGTGGCCCGGTCGAGGTTGCGGTTGAACCAGCGCGCAGGCGCAATGCCGTCGCCGTGCTTGCGCGGCCGCAACAGGCTGGCGCACATCGCCGGCGTCAGGATCAGCGCGACACCAAGCGACAGGACCATCGCGGTGATGATGGTGATCGAGAACTGGCGATAGATCACGCCGGTAGATCCCGACATGAACGCCATCGGCAGGAAGACCGCCGACAGGACCAGAACGATCCCGATCAGGGCCGAACTGATCTCGGTCATGCTTTTCTCGGTCGCCTCGACGGGGCCCAGCCCCTCTTCCTCCATCACGCGTTCGACATTCTCGACGACCACGATGGCATCATCGACCAGCAGACCGATCGCCAGCACCAGCGCGAACATGGTCAGGGTGTTGATCGAGAAACCGGCAGCAGCCAGAACCCCGAAGGTTCCCAGCAGGACCACCGGGATCGCCACGACCGGAATGATCGTCGCCCGCCAGCTTTGCAAGAACGCCAGGATCACCAGGAACACCAGCACGACCGCTTCGGCCAGCGTGTGATAGACCTGATTGATCGATTCCTCGACAAAGGGCGACGTGTCGTAAGGATAGACGATATCCACGCCCTCGGGCAGCGATGGCGCAATCCCGGCCAGCACCTCGCGCACGGCAGAGGCAGTATCCACCGCGTTCGCCCCCGAGGCAAGGTTCACCCCGAACCCGGCCGCAGGCTGACCGTTATAGCGCGATGCCCCGCCATAGCTTTCCTGCCCAATCTCGATCCGGGCGACGTCCCCCAGAAACACGGTCGAGCCGTCGGGATCGACGCGCAGAAGAATGCGTTCGAATTCACTGACCGTGGAAAGCTGCGACTGTGCGGACAGCGGGATCGTCAGACGCTGTCCTTCGGGCGACGGCTGTCCGCCAAGCGTGCCGACGGTCACATTGCTGTTCTGTTCGGACACGGCTGCGGTGATGTCGGCGGGCGTCACCTGATACTGGGTCATCTTCATCGGATCCAGCCAGATCCGCATCGCGTAACCCGAACCGAACAGGTTGATCGATCCGACCCCCGGCGTGCGCTGAACCAGTTCCTCGACCCGCTGCGACACCAGATCGCCCAGTTCGACCGTGGAATAGCGCCCGTCGCTGCTGGTCAACGCACCGACCAGCAGGATCGAACTGGTCGATCGCGACACGTTCACCCCGGATTGCTGGACCAGATCGGGAAGCTGGCTGGTCACAAGCTGCAACTTGTTCTGCACCTGAACCTGCGCGATGTCGGGATCGACACTGTCATCGAAAGTCAGCGAGACCGAGGCCGATCCGGGCGTCGAATTCGAGGTCATGTAGATCAGACCGTCAAGTCCGGTCATGCCGTCCTCGATCACGGCGGTCACCGAATCCTCGACGATCTCGGCAGATGCGCCGTTATAGCCGGCGCTAATGCGGATGGTCGTCGGCGCGATCTGCGGATACTGCTCGATCGCCAGGCTTTGCAGGCCAAGCCCGCCGACCAGCATGGTCACGAAGGCCAGAACCCACGCGAAGACGGGGCGGTGAATGAAAAAACGGGCCATCTGCGATCACTCCGCCGGCTGGTCGGCGTCGGTCGCGTTCTGCGCCCCCGCCTTGGGGTCCGGCGCGACCTCGCGCACCACGCCATCGGCGCCAAACTCTACCGCGACGGTCTGCACCTCGGCCCCTTCGGTCAGCCCGTCCAGCCCGTCCACCGCCAACATGTCGCCTGGTTCGATGCCCTGCGTCACGATCCAGTTGTTCTGCCAAGTTCCGTCTTCGGTCAGGCGGCGCTGGGTTGCCTTGCCGTCCTTGATCACCCACGCGGTCAAAGTGCCGGTCTTGTCGCGACTGGCGGCGGACTGCGACACCAGAAATGCCGATACGGTGCCCAGATCGACCTGACCGCGCACGAACATGCCGGGCAGCAACAACCGGCGGGGATTGTCGAAACGAAACCGCGTGTCCACCGAACCGGTCGAGGTCGAGACGCTGAAACCCGGTGCGACCAGTTCGCCTGTGGCCTCGTAGGTCTGGCCGGTCTCCAGCGTCAGGGTTGCCTGCAACTTGTCGCGCATCTGCAACCGACCCTCGGTAATATCCTCGAAGACGCGCAGCATCCGGGCCGACGGCTCATACATGTCCACCTCGATCGGGTCCAGCTGCGTGACCGTGGCCAGCGCGTCGGCCTGACCCGCCGTGACCAGATCGCCGACCGACACCTCGGACACGCTGGCCATCCCGTCGATCGGGCTGGTGACGGTCGTCCAGTCCAGATCCGCCTGCGCCAGCCGCTGCGCCGCCTGCGCCGACTGCAGGGCGGCGCGCGCCTGTTCCAGCGTCGCCCGCGCCGCATCGACCTGCGCCTGCGTCGTGCCGGACCCCAAAAGCTGCTGGGTCCGGTTGAACGAGGTTTCGGCCTCGGTCAGCGCCGCGCGGGCCGATGCCACCTGCGCCTCCGCGCTGCTGAG
The DNA here is from genome assembly GCF_017744015.1 of Paracoccus sp. R12_2. Lineage (GTDB taxonomy): Bacteria > Pseudomonadota > Alphaproteobacteria > Rhodobacterales > Rhodobacteraceae > Paracoccus. The sequence continues at coordinate 93,435 of NZ_JAGHRA010000006.1, read as the reverse complement.
ATTGGCGGCATAGGTGGTGTCGTCGATTCTGAACATCGGATCGCCCGCCTTCAGGGGCCGTCCCTCGTCGTACAGGATTCCGGTGATGATCCCGCCCACCCGCGGACGTATTCCTGCCCTTGCGGCCGCCACCGCGCGCCCCGGAACCGTCACGATCCGCGGCACGTCCTGACGCTGCAACGTGACGACACCGACCTGTTTCGGAGGCGCTTCCTGCGCAAGGGCGATGCCCGAGAACGTCAGCAATGCGAGTATCGCCAGCCGGATCGCGTGTCTTGGATTTGGCATCTTCTATCCTCTCGCAGGAACAAACCGGCCGGACATTGAAGATCCCGGCGCGGGTGTTGTTGCATGAACTTGCGTGACGTGCAATATTTGCATCGAATGAAATATTCGAGAGCCCGCCCATGACCGAGACCGCGACACTTCGCGATCGCCGTCGCCGCCAGACGGCCAGCGAGATTCAGGCCGCTGCGTTGCGTCTGGCCCTGCGTGACGGACATGAGTCGATCACGACCGAAATGATCGCAACCGAGGCAGGGATCAGCCTGCGCACCTTCTTCAATTACTTCCCGAACAAGCAGTCAGCCCTGGTGGGTCGGCAGCCGGTCATCGAGCAGGATCTGGCGGACTGGTTTCGCAACGCGGACGGCACCCTGATCGACGATCTGTGCGAAGTCCTGCGCCGTCATATGCATGCCATCGATCTGCACCGCGACACGGCACGGATGATCGACCGGCTTCTGGCCCGGTCCCCCGAACTCATGCCGGCGTTTCACGCATCGTTGCAACGATTGTCGCAGCAGCTGTCGCAGTTGATCCTGACCCGGACGGGTCCCGACCATGCCCCCGAAGCCGAGCTGATGTCCGAGATATTTGCCCATGCGCTGGCAAACGGGTTTCGGGCATGGGCGTCGGATACGGACATGAAAATCGACGATATCACGTCCATCCTCGCAACGCAGATCCGCCGACTTCAGGCGCTTTTGCAAAGCTGACGCGGCAATCCGGTTCAGAACGCCATCATGCCAAGATATTTCGTGCCTGTGATCGGCTTGCCGTCATTGGCCAGCAAAAACCCCGAGATCACCCGGATCAGCCCCCAGACGGCAAGAAACGCCCAGACCAGAAACCCGATCCCGACGACCATTGTCACTAGCGCCAGCAGACCGATGGCCAGGCTGATCCAGAAGGTGCGGATCTGGAACGTCAGATGGCTGTCCAGCAAGTCGTCCCTGCCACGCGAGAAATAGGCATAGACCACACCGGCCAGCGCGGTGATGGCGACCGCGTACCCCACCGCATAAAGACCATAGACGATCTTTGCCGGGGTCAGGTCGGGGGCGGTCTGCGGGTCGGTCACGGTCATGGCAGTCTCCTTGGGCGATCAGGGCTGGCCGTAAAGCGCGCGCGCACGCTCTTCGAAGGCCCGCACGATACGCGACATGGCCTCGTGAAAGACGACGCCGATCAGCTTTTGCAGAATGGCATTGCGGAATTCGAAATCAACGAAGAAATCGACATGGCAGCCGCCATCCGCAAGGTCCGTAAAGGTCCAGCCGCTGCGCATGTATTTGAACGGGCCATCCAGATATTCCGTGTCGATCCGCAACGCCCCGGTCGAGGGATCGGCCGGAAACAGAACGACACGGCTGCCGAAACGTTCGCGAAACACCTTGAAACTGATGACAAGATCGGCCGCGATCTCCTCGCTGCCGTCATCACGGGTCTGGCGGGACCGGATGCGCGCGGCGCTGTTCCACGGCAGGAATTCGGGATAGCGTTCGACATCGGCGACGAGGTCGAACATCTGCTGCGCCGAGTAGGGAAGGTTGCGGCTGTCCTGGTGATGCGGCAAGGGAAGCTCTTGAGTTTCGGGGCGTCGCGTCGTGTGGTGCGAGCCACGCAATAGCAGGGCAAGCGGGCAATGAACAACCTGATCTGGCTGTTGAGGGCTTCGAAATGGGCGCGCCACCCGCCCAGCCCGCGCATGGTCAAGCTGGTGCTGGCGATTGTCGCACTGGCGGCGGCGCTGGTCGTGCTGGAAAAGCTGGGCTGGTGGCCCGACTGGGCCAGGCTTGAACACGGGCGTGGCGTCCGCCTGCCGCGCTGATTGCCCTAGCGGCGCGGCCGCATAGTCGCCCGCGCGCGGGGACGAGAGGCCGCACAGGCCGACAAAAACAGAATGGCGCAAAAGGCCGAGATCGGGGCAAGGGCGTGAATGGTCATGTGATCCTCCGGTTCCGTATCACGGATATGGGCTACAGCCCGGCCTGGCTGAATGTGTCGCATTGTCTCATGTCGCCCGAACGATAGCCACGCATCAACCATTCCTGGCGCTGTTCGGCGCTGCCATGGGTAAAGCTGTCGGGCATCGGCGTGCGCCCGGCATTCGATTGAATCACATCGTCGCCGACCGCCTGGGCGGCACGCGCGGCCTCTTGCAGGTCGCCCTCTTCCAAGGTGCCGAAACGCTGATCCGCCTGCCGCGCCCAGATCCCGGCATAACAATCGGCCTGCAATTCGGTCAGCACCGACAGCCTGTTCGACCGCGCCTCGTCCATGCGGCCGCGCGCGGCATTCACCTGCCCCAGCGTCCCGACGAGGTTCTGGACATGATGGCCGACCTCGTGCGCGATCACGTATGCATAGGCGAAGTCGCCGCCCGCGCCCATCTTCTGCGCCATCAGGTCGAAGAAATCGGTGTCCAGATAGATCTTCTGATCGTTCGGGCAGTAGAACGGACCCATTGCCGCGGACGCCCCGCCGCAGGCCGACTGCACGACGCCGCTATACAGAACCAGCCTGGGTTCGGCATAGTCGCGCCCTGCCTGCTGGGGCAGAATTGCGGCCCAGACCTCTTCCGTGTCCGCCAGAACGACCGAGACGAACTGGCCGTATTGCTGATCACGCTCGGACAGCGGCGCGTTGGCCTGAGGCTGCCCCTGATCCAGTTCCCGCACCACCGGCGAGATGTCGATCCCGAAGAAATATCCGAAGGCCAGCACCGCCAGCATGCCGACGATGCCGACCCCCCCTGCCCCCGCGCGGCCCATGCCGCGCCGGTCCTCGATATTGCCGCTGCCGCGTCTGCCCTGCCATCTCATCGCGAAACCGCCCTTTGCTGATGCCCCCGCCGCATGCGGTGGGGCCCGTTCACCCGACCAAACTGCCCCAAGCGGCCCGTGCGTTTTCCGTCCGGGGGCAACACCAAGATCACAGCAGCGCGAAACGGACGCAAGATGCTTGACCGCATCCCGCCATCGGTCCATCCACAGCGCCGACAACAGGAAGGGACCGTGATGCTGCGCAGGCTTTACGACTGGACCATGGGCCTGGCGGCGCATCGTCATGCGATGCCGTCCCTTTTCGGGGTCAGCTTCATCGAAAGCTCGGTCTTTCCGATCCCGCCGGACGTGCTGATGATCCCGATGGTTCTGGCCGATCGCACCAAGGCCTGGGCGATCGCGCTGGTGGCGACCGTCGGATCGGTGCTGGGCGCGCTGCTGGGATACTGGATCGGCGCGGCGCTGATGGAATCGGTCGGGCAATGGGTGCTGACCGTCTATGGCAAGGAAGAGGCGTATCACCATCTGGCCGCGCGTTTCGCCGAATATGGCGGATGGGCGGTGCTGTTCGCGGCGCTGACGCCGTTTCCCTTTAAGGTCATCACGATCTTTTCCGGCGCCGTCGGCCTGCCGCTGCCGCTGTTCCTGCTGACCTCGGTGATCGGGCGTGCTGCACGGTTCTTCGTCGTTGCCGGGTTGCTGTGGCGGTTCGGCCCGCCGATCCGCACCTTCATCGAGGACCGGCTGGGGCTGGTCTTCACGCTGTTCATGGTCGCGCTGATCGGCGGTTTCGTCGCGTTGAGGTATCTATGACAGGTCTTCGTCTTGGGTTGATGGCTGGTGCGGGTTCGGCCGCCCTGCTGATCGCGGCACTGGGCTTTCAGGCGGCGGGGTATGCACCGTGCGAGCTGTGCATCCTGCAACGATGGCCGCATCTGGCGGCGGTGATCTTCGCGGCGCTGCTGTGGCTGACCGGGCGCGTCCGGCTGTTCGCGATCCTTGGCATGGCCGCCGCGGCGGTCGCGACGGGGCTTGCGATCTATCACACCGGGGTCGAGATCGGCTGGTGGCCGGGACCGGCGCATTGTTCCGGCGGTGTGGGCGATATCGCCCGCATGTCCACCACGGATCTGATGGCCAAGCTGCAAGCTGCGCCCGTGGTGCGCTGCGACGAGGTCGCGTGGTCGTTTCTTGGCCTGTCGATGGCCGGCTGGAACGCGCTGTTCTCGGCCGGGCTGACCCTGATCTGGGCACGCGCGGCGGGGCTGGGTCGCTAGGCCCGCGTCCGGCCGCAAAAAGGCCCGGGCAAGATTGCCCCCAGCATCCGTGTCGGCTATACCGAAACCCAACAAGATGTTGAGGAATTCCCGTGGCCGACACCCCCGAAGACGATCTTCCGGAAACCCCCGACTCGGGCGATGAGAACGGCGCGACCGAGCGCGTCGTGATGGCCCATGACGGGCCGGTGATCGACATTTCGTCCGAGATGCGGACATCGTATCTGGACTATGCGATGTCGGTGATCGTCAGCCGTGCGATCCCCGATCTTCGCGACGGTCTGAAACCCGTCCATCGCCGCATCCTGTATGCGATGAACGAGACCGGCAACACCGCCGACAAGCCCTATCGCAAATCGGCCCGTCCGGTCGGCGACGTGATGGGCAAGTATCACCCGCATGGCGACGCCGCGATCTATGACGCGCTGGTGCGGATGGCGCAGGATTTTTCCATGTCGCTGCCGCTGCTGGACGGCCAGGGCAATTTCGGCTCGATGGACGGCGACCCGCCCGCGGCGATGCGCTATACCGAAGTGCGCATGGACAAGCCGGCGAACTTCCTGATGGCCGATATCGACAAGGAAACGGTCGATTTTCAGGACAATTACGACGGCAAGGACAGCGAGCCGACCGTGCTGCCGGCGCGGTTCCCGAACATGCTGGTCAACGGCGCTGGCGGCATCGCCGTCGGCATGGCTACCAATATCCCGCCGCATAATCTGGGCGAGGTCGTGGATGCCACGCTGGCGCTGATCGAAGATCCCGACCTGCCGACCGAACGGATCATGGAGATCATTCCCGGCCCAGACTTTCCGACCGGCGCGATGATCCTGGGCCGGTCCGGCGCGCGCAAGGCCTATCTTGAAGGCCGCGGCAGCGTCATCATCCGATCTCGCACCCATATCGAGGAGCCGCGCAAGGACCGTTTCGCCATCGTCATCGACGAGATCCCCTATCAGGTCAACAAATCCAGCATGATCGAACGGATCGCGGAACTGGCCAAGGAAAAGCGGATCGAAGGCATTGCCAGCGTGCAGGACGAATCCGACCGCCAGGGCGTGCGCGTCGTCGTCGAACTGAAACGCGACGCGACACCGGACGTGGTGCTGAACCAGCTGTTCCGATTTACCCAGATGCAGACCACCTTCGGCTGCAACATGCTGGCGCTGAACGGTGGCAAGCCGGAACAACTGCCACTGCGCGACTTTCTGACCCACTTCATCAGCTTTCGCGAAGAGGTGGTAGCCCGCCGGACGGCGCACGAGTTGCGCAAGGCACGCGAACGCAGCCATGTTCTGTGCGGCCTCGCCGTCGCGGTCAGCAACGTGGACGAAGTCGTCGCGACGATCCGCAGCAGCGCCGACGCCGCCGAGGCACGCGAACGCCTGATGCAGCGTCGCTGGCCCGCACAAGCCATCGTCGAATACCTGCGCCTGATCGACGATCCTCGGCACCCGGTGAACGAGGACGGCACCTATAACCTGTCCGAAACCCAGGCCCGCGCCATTTTGGACTTGCGCCTGCAGCGCCTGACGCAGATCGGCGTCAAGGAAGTCACGGACGAATTGCAGTCGCTGGCCGAGGCGATCCGCGATTATCTTGCCATCCTGGCCTCGCGCGAACGGATCATGGCGATCATCAGTGACGAGTTGCGCGAGGTGAAGGATCTTTTCGCCGTCCCGCGTCGCACCGAGATCACCGAATGGTCCGGCGACATGCTGGACGAGGATCTGATCGAGCGTGAAGACATGGTCGTCACGATCACCTCGGGCGGCTATATCAAGCGGACCGCGCTGGCCGAATTCCGGTCGCAACGGCGCGGCGGCAAGGGCCTGTCCGGCATGGCCACCAAGGAAGACGACGTGGTGACCACGCTGTTCGTCGCCAACACCCATACCGAACTGCTGTTCTTCACCACCGACGGCATGGTCTATCGCATGAAGACCTGGCGACTGCCGCTTGGCGGGCGCACATCCAAAGGCAAGGCGATCGTCAACATCCTGCCGATCGAACCGGGCGTGTCGATCGCGGCATTGCTGCCCATGGATGCACCCGAGGCGGAATGGGACAGATATCAGGTCATTTTCGCGACAGATCAGGGCGATGTGCGGCGGAATGCGCTGTCGGACTTCACCAATGTCAAGTCCAACGGCAAGATCGCCATGAAACTGCCCGAAGGCGTCAGCCTTGTGGGCGTGCGTATGGCGACCGAGGATGACGATGTGATGCTGGTAACCTCGGGTGGTCGTGCGATCCGCTTTCCGACGACGGCGGTCCGGGTCTTCAAGGGCCGCGATTCGACCGGCGTACGCGGCATCCGCCTGACACAGGGCGATCATGTCGTCAGCATGTCGGTGATAAGGCATTTCGAATCAGATCCGGCGGAACGCGTCGCCTATCTCAAGATGCGTCGGGCCGTGGCGGGCGCGCTGGACGATGGCGCCGAGCCCGACGAGGACGAAGAGGCCGTTGCGGAAGGCAGCATCACCCAGGAACGCTATGCGCAGATGTCGGCGGCCGAGGATCTGATCCTGACCATCACCGCGAAAGGCGCGGGCAAGATCAGTTCCAGCCATGGCTACCCGGTGCGCGGGCGCGGCGGTCAGGGCGTGATGGCGATGGACAAGGCGATGCGCGGCGGCGCTCTGGTCGCAAGCTTCCCGGTCGAAACGGACGACCAGATCATGCTGGCGACATCGACGGGACAATCGATCCGGGTGCCGGTGGAAGGGATCAGCTTCCGGTCGCGCAGCGCCGGCGGCGTGCGTGTGTTCAACACTGCCACAGGCGAGGTCGTCGTGTCGGTCGCACGGATCGCCGAACAGGGTGATGCCGAAATCGGAGACGACGACGAGGCGAGCGACTAGGATATCCCTGCGGTCGGCGGGCCAGCGGGCCATGCCGACCACCGGGATGACGTGAAGAACGGGGAACGGATTGGACCAGAGTTCGGGCGAGGCGGTACTGCGTGAGCGACTTCAGACCGGGTTTCTCGGACTTATCGCCTTTGGACTGCTGCTGTTCATGCTGGTTCAGGCGCGCTTCATCCTGATCTCGCTGGCCATCGCGATCATCCTGTTCTCTCTGACATCGGACGCGATCTTTGCCATCTCGTCACGACTGAAGGTACCGAAATGGCTGGGCACGACGCTGGCGCTGATCGGCATCACGCTGGCCTTGCTATGGCTGTCCACGACCATCGTCACGCAGATCAACGAAGTGGTCATCATCTCGATCACCTACGCCGAACAGGCGCAGGCCGCATTGCCCAGCCTGACCGAACGCCTGGGCCCCGAGGTCCAGGAACGGATCCTGACGGCGATTGCCAATTTCAACATCACCGGCTGGATCAGATCGCTTGCCGGGCAGGCATCCGGACTGCTGTCGGGCAGCGTGCTGGTGATCCTGTTCGTGGGCTTCATGTTCGCCGAACAGGTCTGGTTCCCCACCAAGATCGAACGTCTGACGGGCGATCCCGAAAAGGCGTTGCAGGTTCGCAGGATCATCGCGTCGATCATGCACAGGGTGAACCGCTATCTTGTGGTCAAGACAGCGGTCAGCGCGGTCACGGCCAGCGCGGTATGGGCGATTTTTCGGTTCTCGGGGCTGGAGCTTGCTGGCGCTGTCGCGCTGCTGACCTTCATCCTCAACTTCATCCCGTCGGTCGGCTCGATCATCGCCACCGTCATCACCGCGATCCTGGCCTTTGTCCTGAGCGGCGATACCACGCTGACCTTGCTGGTCGCGGTCGCCTGCACTCTGGTGCAGTTCATCATCGGCAATGTGCTGGACCCGATGCTTCTGGGTCAGACGCTGCGGCTGTCCAGCTTCGGCATCATCCTCAGCCTCGCGTTCTGGGGTGCCGTATGGGGGGTGCCGGGTATGTTCCTGGCGGTGCCGATCATGGTCGCGCTGATGATCGTCTGCGCGCATATCCCGTGGCTGAGGCCGGTCGCGGTCCTGCTGTCGCGCGAAGGCTTGCCCGATGACGGCAGCAGCGACGATGCACCGCCCGCCCCGCCCTCGTCGCTGGCGGCCTGAGCGCTGGCACCCAAATAGGCGGTTGATGCGCCATGTCCCGGCTTGCTATCCAATACACATAGATAACCGATAATCCGCGAACGGCGGAAGGGACGGGCAGATGAGTTTTCCATATCCTGCGCTGCGCAGCGCCGTGCTGCTTGGCTGCGTCGCCACCACCGTGCTGACAGGCTGCGGCATGCCGGGGCGGCATTCCGAAGTCGAATGCATGCAACGGGCGATGTATTTCGAATCCAACCGATCAAGCCGGGACGGCATGATCGCCGTCGGCAGCGTGGTGATGAACCGCGTCAGATCGCCACAGTTTCCTGATACGGTCTGCGGCGTCGTCGGCCAGAAAAACCAGTTCGCGCCGGGCGTGATGCGCCGTGAGATGAACGACCGTTCCGTGCCGCTGGTCCGCGAGGCGGCGACCGCCGTCATGCGCGGAGAGCGTCATCCACTGGTCGCCAACGCCACCTTCTTTCACACGGCGGGCTACAGCTTCCCCTATGACAACATGCACTATGTTCTGGTGACCGGCGGAAACGCATTCTACGAAAAGCGCAAAAGCTATCTTGTCACCCGTCCGGTGCCGCCCCGCGCGATCGAGGGGCTGACACGGGGGCGCTGACCCCTCGGGCTCGCGAAAAATCGCGGGACCGGCCTACCGGTCCCCGCCACTTTCACCGCCGCCACTGTCGGGCCCCGCATCGCCGCCATCCGCGTCGTCGAAGGCGATCCGCGGATCTTTCACGGTGGCGGGCGGGCCGGCAGGCCGCTTCTCGAACGCAACCGGCTGGTTTTCGGCATCGTCCTCCGGTCCGGGCTTCGGCTCGGCCTTTTCGCCGCGCAAAGCTTCGGGATTGCGCAGCCAGATATCACGCTGAGCGAACGGGATCTCGATCCCCTCGGCCGCGAACCTCTCGGCGATCTGGTGACAGACTTCGGAGGTGACGCCCAGGCCTGCGGTCACGTCCGACAGGACTGCGCGGATCTCGAAATCAAGGCTGTCCGCGCCGAAACCGCGGAACAGCACCGCGGGAGGCGGGTCGATGGTCACGATCGGCTGGTCTTCGATGATCTCGGTCAGGATGCGTTCCACCTTGCGGGTATCCGACCCATAGGCCACGCCGATCGGAATGATGATCCGGCCGGTCTGGTTGTGGCGGGTCCAGTTGGTGACCGGCTGGCTGATCAGATCGCTGTTGGGAACGATCACCTCGGTCTTGTCGAAGGTTTCCACCTGTGTTGAACGGACCGAGATGCGCTTGACGATGCCCTGCTGACCGCCTGCGCTGATCCAGTCGCCTACACTGATCGGGCGTTCGATCAGCAGGATGATGCCCGAAACGAAGTTCGAGACGATGTTCTGCATGCCAAAGCCGATGCCGACACCCAGCGCACCGGCAATGAAGGCCAGCGACGACAGGTCGATCCCCGCCGAGGTGATCGCCAGCAGCCCCGCCAGAAAGATCCCCACATATCCAAGCCCCGACACGACCGCGTTCTGCCCGCCCGCGTCCAGCCGCGTCTTGGGCAGAACCGAACTGCGCAAGGCGCCCTGCACGCCCCGTGTCACCATGTAGCCGATGCCGAAAACCAGCAGGAACGCCAGCACACCACCCGGCGAGATGGTGATGCCACTGACGCTGAAGCCGCGTTCGAACGTGCCCCAGTATTCGGCCAGATCGGTGCGCCGCGCGCCCCAGATCACCATGAAGAGCGGAATCGACAGGATCACCAGCGCAAAGCCGATCAGCAGCGGGCCCAGCCCCTCACGCGCGCCCTCTTCGCCGCGCTTCACCATGTTGAAGAAGTCGGCGATGAAATCCTGAAGCAGGACCAACAGGCCGATCAGCGCAAGGGTCAGCGTCCAGGGCCAGACCAGCATGTTCGCAAGGTTGATGAACCCCATCGCGCCGATCAGCACAGCCACCACGACGACGATCCGGGTCAGCAGACCCGCCACGGACAGGGTCTTGTGGCGATAGGTCTGATTGGCCCCCGCACCGCCGTGTTTCAGCGTGCGGAGCGCCTTGCCCAACCGGAACAACGCCACCGCCGCGACGACAAGCAACACATAGTGCCAGACCGAGACCGCCCCCTGATTGATCTCCAGCGGCACCCGCATGACCGGATCGCCGATCCGCTCGTAGATACCCGAAAGCGGCAGGACGCCGCGGGACAGAACGTGATGGATTGCAAACACGGCAGCCAGCGATGTCGTCATCCGCCGTGCCCGCTGCCGCGGCCGGTCTTCCATGTTCAGGGTTTCGTAGTTGATCGCCCTGGCCGGGAACAGTTGCCGCGCCAGCCAGCCACCACCGAACAGGATCACCCCCGCGGCAGGCAGCGCATCCAGAAACGGCAGCGTCCATTCGCCCGGCAGACCGGTGGCCTTGATCGCGCGGATGGCCAGATAAAGCCCGACCATCGGCAGAACGATCTGCCCCAGCGACACGATGAACGCCACCACCGCACGCGAATGTTCGGACGCGCGCGCAGACATGCGCGATGGCAGCGACTGCACCCATGAACGGCCATAGGTCAGCAGGACCAGCGCAACGACCAGATAGGCAACCGCCTGCGGCAGTCGGGGACGCAGCCGGGGCCAAACCTCGCTGTCGGTCAGCTGCCCGATCTCGCCGCCGATCCCTTCGCTCAGTTTCAGTGCATCGGTCATCGCCACGCCCCAGCTTGACGGGGCAAGCGGCGATGGCGACAGCGTGGCAAGTTCGATCGCCTGCCGGGCGTTGGTGATCTCGTCGATCTGCTTGACCAGCGCATCGGCGCGGCTGAAAGCCTCGACCGCCTTCAGCCGCGGGGCCTGCAGTGTCGAAAGCTGTCCCTGCAATTCGCTGCGCCGCGCGGCGACGTCCTCATCCTCGCTTTCGCCCTCGGCCGGTGCCGGTCCCAGGGCGTCCAGCTGTTCCTTGACGGTCGAGATCCGGCCCGAATTGGTGTTCTGTGCCTGCTGAAACCGGCTGCGCCATTCCACGACCGCGGCACGGGTGGTCGCCAACTGCTCGTCCGTCGCCTCGTCGCCCCCCGTCAGATCCTCGGCCTGGGTGGCGAGCCTCTCCCATGCCGCATAGTCCGGTCCGCCTTCGACCTGAGCCGCCAGCGGCGAAGCAACCAGAAACAGAACCGTCAACCAGACGGCAAGCAATGCGCGCGACATGCATTGGTCCTTTCTAGTCTTCGAAGACCTCGGGCAGCTCGGGCGCAGCGCCGGTCATCCAGCCCGGAACAGGCAGCCCCTTGGCACGCAGGAATTCGGGATTGAACAGCTTGGTCTGATAGCGATTGCCGTAGTCGCACAGGATCGTGACGATGGTGTGGCCCGGCCCCATCTCGCGCGCCATCCGGATCGCACCGGCGACATTGATCCCCGACGATCCGCCAAGGCACAGCCCCTCGTGTTCCAGCAGATCGAACACGATCGGCAACGCCTCGCTGTCGGGAATGCGCCATGCCATGTCCGGCGTGAAGCCTTCCAGATTGGCGGTGATCCGGCCCTGCCCGATCCCCTCGGTAATCGAACTGCCGGGGCTGTCGAACTCTCCGGTCGTGTAAAAGCTGTAAAGCGCCGCACCCTCGGGGTCGGCCAGGCCGATCTTGACCCCGCGCGGCTGCAGCGCCATCGCCACGCCCGCCAATGTGCCGCCCGAGCCGACCGCGCAGGTAAACCCGTCCACCTTGCCGGCGGTCTGGTCCCAGATCTCGGGGCCGGTGGTTTCCAGATGCGCCTGGCGGTTGGCGGTGTTGTCGAACTGGTTCGCCCAGATCGCACCGTTGGGTTCGGTCTTCGCCAGCGCCTCGGCCAGACGTCCGGAATAGCGGACATAGTTGTTGGGGTTGCGATAGGGCGCCGCAGGCACCTCGACCAGCGTCGCTCCGGCAAGACGCAGCATGTCCTTTTTTTCCTGGCTCTGCGTTTCCGGGATCACGATGACGCTGCGAAACCCCAGCGACGCGCCGACCAGCGCCAGCCCGATCCCGGTGTTGCCGGCCGTGCCCTCGACAATGGTGCCGCCGGGCTTCAGTTCACCGCGCGCCACGGCGTCGCGGATGATGTAAAGTGCTGCGCGATCCTTGACCGATTGCCCGGGATTCAGGAACTCCGCCTTGCCCAGAATTTCACAGCCGGTCTCTTCGCTGGCGCGGTTCAGGCGGATCAGTGGCGTGTTGCCGATCGCATCGGACAGATCAGAACAGATTCGCATGGCGATCGACCTTCTGTGGGGACGGGTTCAATGTTCGGAATACCTACACATGGCGGCCATCATTGGGCAACCCCGCGCCGCCTGCGGGGCCGCGTCACGAAGTCGACAAGTCCTTCAGCAGATCCCGGTGCTGCCGGTCCAGCCAAAGCGAAAGCATCGCCAGCGGTCCGTTGGTGATATGACCATCCCGGACCATCGCGGACAGATCGGCCCGATCGACCAGATGGCCGCGAATATCCTCGACCTCGGCATCAAGCCCGTTCACACCCGCAGAACCGTCCGGCAGATCGGCAATGCCGACATACAGATACAGAAACTCCGTCACCGCGCCCGGACTGGGATAGTGATGGACCGCCGGAAACAGACGACCAAGCCGCAGATCCGCCTCTTCCAGCGCCTCGCGCCGGGCCGCATCCACGACGGTTTCGCTCGCGTCGATACGACCCGCGATCGGTTCCAGCAGCCAGGGCTGGGGATCGTGGCGCAGCGCCGGGCCGACGCGGAACTGTTCGATCACCAGCAAACGGTCGCGCACGGGATCCCAGGGCAGCACGACGACGGCGTCCCCCATCACGAACCCTTCGCGCGTGACGGCAGGCGTGAACCCGCCCGCATGGGTGCGATGCGACAGATCCCAGACATCCACGGCAAAGAACCCCGCATAGGGCTGGCGACGTTCGATCAACCGCAGATCGTCGGCCATGCGCGGCGCAACCAGGCTGCCGCCCGAACGCGGCCCCTCCGCCGCCCGCAGACGGCTTTCAGCCCAGACCGCGATCATCGGCAGCCGCGCGGCGATCTGTGGCGCAGGCAGAAGATCCTGCAGTGACACGATCTCGCGCGCGATCGCCGCAGCCAGATCATCCGGCCAATCCTGATCCGACCATGGCGCTGCCTCGTTCTGCCCGGAACGAATCCCCATTATCTCACCGTCCGGATGTTCGACCACAGACAGACCCATGACATCGGCATAGAACCGCAGTGCGCGGGTCGGAACCGCCCGCAACACCGGCACCGCGCCCCCATCGGATTGCAATACGGGCCAATCTTCCGCGTCAATTCCCGCGCGCTGGCCACCGATCAGTGTTCCCTGCACCGTCTCGGGCCGCCCCTCGGCCGTCAGCCCCAGCGCCGCCAGCATCTTCTGGGTGGCCAGCGGACCGGCAAGCCGCACGGCCCGGCTCAAAGGTCGCGCCCCTGCATCTGCGCCGCCGCAGCGGTCCCCAGATCGCGAGAGGTCTGCAGAAACAGCGCATCGAAACCCGCGAACAGCACCGCCGACAGCGACTGCCCCGCGTCAGAGCCGGCAAATTCGATGTAACGCTCTAGCTCATCATCGCTCAGTGGCGAATAGGCCAGCATCAGATAGGCCTCCATCCAGCCAAGCGTCTCGGCCCGCAGGCCGGGTTCCTGGGACCAGGCGTCGGCCAGCATCTGTTCCTCTGTCATCGCCATGTCGAACCCGCCGGCCTGCGCGAAGCCCTGCGAGAACGCCACCGCCGCGTTCATCCCAGCGGCAACATTGGGTCCGATCAGATCGGCATCTTCGATCAGCCGGCCGATCTGTTCGACCCTCGGATCGCTGTGGCTGGCCGCTTTCGAGAACGCCTCGCGGGCGTCCTGTTCCACCGCCGGATCAAGCATCGCAAGCCGTGCCGATGTCTCCAGCCGGATCAGCCGCTGACCTAGCGCGGTGCGATAGAAATCCAGTGCCATCGAGATCTGCGGATCGGGCAGATCGGACAGGTCCCCCTGCACGCCACGACGAAACAGGGCCTCAAGGCGCGCGGGATCATGAATCTGTGCCACGCGATCACGCCATCCGGCCTCGCGCCCCTGTGCGAACATCTCGCTTCGCATCGATTCTGCCTCGATCAGCGCCTCGTCGCGCAGCAACGGCATCAACGCATCCATCCCCATCACGTCCCACAACTGAGACACAACTTGCTGACGGCCGCGCGCAGCATCGGCGTTGGCGGTCGGCGCCGCGACGGCCGGGACGAGGGCGACCTGGGACGCCAGCAGCGCCGCGATCAGGAAAAACATGCGTAACATGGCCGGGCCTTTCGCCAAGGGAATGGTTTTTTTTCGATCAAGCCCCCTTGCACTTCAACCCCTACCCTTCTAAATCCCCGCCTCACCACCCAAAAGCGCGGAGAGGTGCCGGAGTGGTCGAACGGGGCGGTCTCGAAAACCGTTGAGCCTGCAAGGGTTCCGTGGGTTCGAATCCCACCCTCTCCGCCATTGATCTGAAACAATTGCCTGATTAGCCTCCTGCCGTTGACAGATGGGTCGGGCATGCTGACCATGCTGGGCACATCCGTGGATGCTCTCGCCCACTGCGATCCGGTAAAGGTGAAGAACCCGGCAATTGCCAGGTTCTCCGCGCGTCATACATGACACCGCGACACGCAATATGCGCGGCTATTGCGGATGCCCGTGTTCAGCCTCCCAACGCGATGCCCTCTCGGCGAGGGTCGGCTCCGCCGGACAGCCCCTCGGGTGTGATCGCGATTCCGTGCAGCCCTGATGTCAGGTCGGTTTCGTTGACCTCGAAGCCCAGATCGGTCAGCGGCTGCGTCAAGGCTGCCGCGTCCGTGCCGGCCTCGACATCCATCGCGCCAAAGCGGTTCACGACATTCGGCAATGCAATCGCTTGCTGAACATCCAGCCCCCAGTCGAGATGGCCGATGATCGCCTTGGCGACATAGCCGATGATCCGGCTGCCGCCGGGCGAACCGATGACCAGAACCGGCCGGTCGTCCTTCATCACGATGCTGGGGGCCATCGAGGACCGCGGCCGCTTGCCCGGCTCCAAACGGTTGGCGATGGGATAGCCCGCATCGTCATGGGTCTCGAAGCTGAAATCGGTCAGTTCGTTGTTCAACAGAAAGCCCTGCGTGAACAGGCGCGAGCCGAAGCCGTTCTCGATGGTTGTCGTCATCGACAGCGCGTTTCCGTCAGCATCGACGATCGAGATATGCGACGTCGAGGGGAATTCGATCGCGCTGTCCTGGCCCCACAGCATCGCGTGGCTCCAGCCCGGCGATCCGGCACTGACCTCGGGCAGCGCGTCGTCACCCGACAGCAGCTTGCCGCGTTCGGACAGATAGTCAGGCGCAACCAGCCCCTCGGTCGGCACGGGAACGAAATCGCTGTCGGCCATGTAGCGGCCGCGATCCGCGAAGGCCAGCCGCGAGGCGTCGCCGATCAGCCGCCAGCTTTCGGGGTTCTCGGCGCCAAGCGCCGCAAGGTCATACCCGCCCAGCATGCCCAGAATCTGCCCCACGGTCAGCGCACCCGAGGACGGCGGCCCCATGCCGCAAATGTCGTGGTCGCGATACTCGGCACAGACGGCGGGCCGTTCGATGACGCGATATCGCGCCAGATCCTCGGCCGACAGAAGACCGGGATTGCCCTCGGCGCTGCGCACCGTGTCGACGATCCCCTCGGCGATCTCGCCCGTGTAGAACGCGTCGCTTCCTTCGGTCGCAAGCCGCCGCAGCACATGGGCATAGTCGGGATTGCGCAGCGTGGCGCCAGCGGCGATGGCATTGCCGTCCGGAAAGAAATAAGCCTTGGTCGCCGGGAACCGGCCCAGCCTGTCGCTATCCTCGGCCACAAGCCCGGCAAGACGCGGAGACACCTCGAATCCGTCCTCGGCCAGCTCGATCGCATCCTCGAACAGGCTGCCCCAGTTCGCTTTCCCCCAACGCCGATGCGCCGCTTCCAGCAACGCGGGCGTGCCAGGCGTGCCGACGGAACGCCCGCCGACGACGGCATCGAAAAACTCCAGCGGCTCTCCATTCTCATCCTGGAAGTAGGTTGGCGTTGCCGCCAATGGTGCGGTCTCGCGGGCATCCAGCGTCGTCAGCTTGCCGCTTTCGGCGTCGTACCAGACCAAAAACGCGCCGCCGCCAAGGCCCGAGCTTTGCGGTTCAACCAGGCCCAGAACGGTCTGCACTGCTACCATCGCATCTGCTGCACTGCCGCCCTGTTCCAGAATCCTGGCGCCCGCCTCGACCGCCAGCGGATTGGCCGCCGCGACCATCCAGTTCTGCGCGGTGACCGGCTTGCCCTCGGATTTCGATGTCAGCGCATCGCGGGCACCCTGGCTTAGTCCGGCGAACGCGGTTTCGCCTGCGGCCTCGCTGGAAACCTCGGGGGCGATGTCATCGGTGGCCTGTTGTGCCACCACCGGCGCGGCCCACGCGCTGCCCGCCAGCAACGCAACCGCAACGCTTTTCCGTTTCATCGTAACCTCCATTGATGCTCAAATGAGGTCAGTCTGTCCCCTGCAACCAAAACGCGCAAGCGCGCAACGCGATGCAGCCGAAGCGACCCGCCCGACGCACGGCGTCGGGCAGCGCCCGGCAATCCGGGTGCCCGGCGACGGGTCATCGCGCGGAACGGCGTAACGGGCACAATGTCGGGCGCTGGCACCGCCGGGCGCAAGGCGCCCGGCAACCCGTGAACAGCCCCGCCTAGCGGGCCGCCTCTCGTGCCTTCTCAAGCTCGGGCAGGAAGCGGTTGGTATAGTCTTCGCGGATCAGCGGGCCCGCATGGCGATGCAGGATCCGACCTTCGCCATCAATGATGAAGGTCTCGGGCGGGGCGGTCACGCCCCAGTCGATGGCAGCACGACCACTTGGATCCGTGGCCAGTGCCCGGAACGGATCGCCGTGTTCGTCGAGGAATTCGGTCGCGTTCGACGGCGGGTCCTTCAGATCGATGCCATAGACCGGCATCTCGTGCGACAAGCTTGTCAGCGTCGGGTGTTCGGCTCGGCAGGGCGGGCACCAGCTGGCCCAGAAATTGACCAGCTTCACGCCGGGCGCACGCAGCATGTCGTCGGTCAGTTGGGTGCGGCCGGGCAAGGTCGTCGCCGGCACGGTCGGCGCCTCGCGCCCGATCAGCGCCGAGGGCAGCGCATCGGGATCATCGCGCCCCATGCCCCACAGAAACATCCCGGCAATCGCGGCAAAGGCCAGCGGCGGCAGCGCGACAAGCGGCGAAAGCCTAGCCATTCGTCCTGCCCTCCTGCCGGTGCAGATCGTTTCGCGCGCGCGCGTTGGCGGCGACGCTGTGCCAGACGATTCCCGCCAGCAGCAATACCGATACGCCATAAGCCGCCAGCACGGTGCCAGCGTATTTCCCAAGTTCGATCATCCGCGAATCTCCCTAGCCTGCAGCGCGGCCAGGCGCCGCCTGCGAATTTCTGTCCGGGTCCGGATCAGCAGCAGCGCCAGGAACAGCAGCAAGAAGCCCAGCATCGACAGGTATAGCGGATAGCGATAGACCGCGCTCATCCGTTCGCCGGGGGCGACGGACAGGCTGGCGCCCTGATGCAGCCCCTGGTTCCAGAACAGCACCGCATATCGGCTGAGCAACGCGAAGACCGACCCGACAAGGCACAAAACACCGGTCAGGTCCGCGGCGCTGTCAGGATCCTCGATTGCGGACCACAGCGCGATATAGCCGACATAGAACAGGAACAGGATCAGGAAGCTGGTCAGCCGCGGATCCCATTCCCACCAGCTGCCCCACATCGGCTGGCCCCAGATCGCGCCGGTCGCCAGCGCGATCAGCGTCATCACAGCGCCGACCGGCGCTGCGGCCTTGGCCGCCAGGGCGCTGACATGATGACGACGGATCAGCCAGATCAGGGACGTGACCAGCATCATCACCCAGATATTGATCGCCATCATCGCCGCCGGCACATGCAGGAAGACGATCTTGACGGTCGCGCCCTGCTTGTAGTCCAGCGGCGTCAGGAAGCCCCAGACGACACCCCCGACCGTGCACAGCACGGCCCCGGCAACGGCCCACGGCAGGATCGCGCCGGACAGGCGCATGAACTTGACGGGGTTTGCGTATTCCCAGATCGACATATGTGTTCCCTAGCGGTGGCGCGGGCAAGGCTCAAGTCACATCAGCGCAGGTTCACGCGCAACGCGGCGGCGGCGGCAAAGGGAACCAGCGCGATCACGCCCGCGGTGATGCCTGCCAGAAACAGCATCGGCGTCGCCGGATCGCCGCCTTCGGCCCCGCGACGAACGACCTCGGTCCCGAAGATCAGGGTCGGAATATACAAGGGCAGCACCAGAAGCGACAGCAGCAGGCCACCGCGTCGCAGGCCGACGGTAATGGCCGCGCCAAACGCGCCCAGCATCGACAGTGCCGGCGTGCCGACCAGCAGCGAGGCGATCAGCCACGGCGTCGCCGCCCCCGGCAGGTGCAGCAGCAACCCGAAGACCGGCGCGGCCAAGATCAGCGGCAGGCCCGAGGTGATCCAGTGGGCAAGGGCCTTGACCGCGACGACGCCTTCCAGCGGGATCGGCGCGGTCGCCAGAAGATCCATACTGCCATCCTCGTGATCCAGCGCAAAGATTCGATCCAGCGACAGAAGACAGGCCAGAAGCGCGCCCACCCACAGAATACCGGGGGCGATCGGACGCAAGGCGCCGGTATCGGGTCCGACGCCAAACGGCACCAGCGCGCAGAGGATCAGGAAGAACGCGACGGCCAGTCCGAACCCGCCGCCCGCCCGCGTGGCAAGCGCAAGATCGCGTTTCAGAAGCGCCAGCACCGCTGCCCCCCCACGCTTGCCGGCATTGCGTTGCCGGCGGTGGCAAAGCGCCCGGAGTAACGCCCGCGGCCCGCACAGCCAGAATTGGGCACGGTTTGGGCCCGGAAGGCCGGGCGCTGCCCGACGCGTCGCGTCGGGCGGATGCGGCAGCGGGACCGGACGATCATGCGAACGCCTCGTTGAAGCCTGCGGGCCGCGGCGGCACCCCGGGCCTGGCGCGATGGGGCGTCAGGTCCAGCACGCCGGCCTCGTCCAGACCCAGATCGATATGCGTGGCCATCAGCGCTGCGCCGCCCGCCGCCAGATGATCCCGCACCGCTGTCGCGAAGCGCGCCACCGACGCCGTGTCAAGCGACACGGTCGGCTCGTCAAGGATCCACAGCTTCCGACCGGTGACCAGCAGACGCGCCAACCCCAACCTACGTTTCTGACCCGCCGACAGCGCCGCCGCCGGGCGATCGGCGAGCCCCCGCAGGTCCATGGCGGTCATCGCCGCGTCCAGCCCGCCACCGCCGAAGATTTCTGCCCAGAAGCGCAGGTTTTCGGTCACCGTCAGCGCGGTCTTCAGCCCGTCGGCATGGGCCGCGTAGGCCACGGCATCGTCGGGCATCACGATCCGGCCCTGAACCGGCGGCTGCAATCCGGCGATGGTGCGCAGCAACGTCGTCTTGCCGATGCCATTCGGACCGCGCAGGATCAGCGCCTGCCCCGCCGCCAGGGAAAATGACACCCCTTCGACCGCCCGCATCCCGCCGCGCGCGACGGCAAGATCCTGGACGGTCAGCAGGCTCATACGGGAAGAAGGGCGCAGGCGACGCGGCGGCCTTCCGACAGCGTCACGTTGTAGGTCCGCGCGGCGGTCGGAGAGGCCATTGCCTCGACGGCGATCCCAGCGTCCTGCAACGCCTGCGCAAGGTCCGGCGGCAGATGCGAGATGTCGGCGCCCATGCCGACGAACAAGACGTCGATTCGGCCCGCCAGGGACAGCAGTGCCGCCTGATCGGATAATCCGCCCCAGTCGCGGCCGCCGCCCTCGGTCACCAGCACGGCCCCCTGGAACACCTTGCCCCCCACCCGGAAAAAGCCGGGACCATAGCCGTCGACCGGCACCGCCCCGTCGAAATCGGTGGGCTTCATCGCCATCAGGGCGCCTCGGCGCCCGAGAAGGGCGAGCCGTCCTGCTTGGGGTCCTTTTTCGACCAGTCGCGCTTGACGCCCAGCCACAGCACCACGTTCTTGGCGACGTAGATCGACGAATAGGTGCCGATGATGATGCCGAAGGTGATGGCGAAGACAAAGCCGCGGATCACATCCCCGCCCAGCACCAAGAGCGCGATCAGGGCGACCAGCGTCGTGCCCGAGGTCATCACCGTCCGCGACAGGGTTTCGTTCACCGACAGGTTCATCAGATCGCGCAGCGGACGTTTCTTGTATTTCATCAGGTTTTCGCGCAGCCGGTCGAAGACAACCACGGTATCGTTGATCGAATAGCCGACAATGGTCAGAAGGGCTGCGATGGTGGTCAGGTCGAACTTGATCTGGAACACCGCAAACACCCCCATGGTGATCAGCACGTCATGAACCAGCGACACGATCGCGCCCATCGAGAACTGCCATTCGAAGCGCAGCCAGATATAGAAGGAGATCGCCACAAGCGACGCCAGCACCGCATAGACCGCGGTCTGGATCAGTTCACCCGACACCTTCGGGCCGACTGATTCGACCGACGGGAAGGTGATCGACGGATCGACCTGCTGCAACGCCGTCTCGACCGCAGCGATGGTCTCGGGGGTGACGGATTCGGTGCCTTCCTGCGCGCTGATACGAACCTGCGCGACATGCTGATCCTCGCGGAAGGTCGGGTCATAGACCTGCGTGATCGCGACATCGCCCAGATTCAGCGGCTGCAACGCGGCGCGGTATTCACCGACATCCACCTGCTGAACGGATTCGGTGCGGATCGTGGTGCCGCCCTTGAAGTCGATCCCGAAATTCAGGCCGAACATGAACAGCGCCACCACCGACAGCACGGCCAGAACCGACGAGATGCCGAAGGTCAGGGCCTGCCAGCGGAAGAAATCGATCCGCGTTTCGTCGGGGACAAGTTTCAGACGAAATGCCATGTCAAACCTCGATCTTGCGCGGGCGGGAACGTTCGAACCACGCCACCGTCATCAGCCGCGTCACATACAGCGCGGTGAAGACAGAGGTGACGATACCGATGGTCAGCGTCACGGCAAACCCCTTGACCGGCCCCGAGCCCAGAACGAACAGGATCGCGGCGATGATCAGCGTGGTGATATTGGCGTCCACGATGGCGGACATCGCCTTCTCGTAGCCCAGTTGGATGGCACGGGCCGGGCCGCGCGCGGTCTTCAGCTCTTCGCGGATCCGTTCGAACACAAGCACGTTGGCGTCAACCGCCATGCCGATGGTCAGAACGATGCCCGCGATACCGGGCAGCGTCAGTGTCGCCCCGATCATCGACAGCACGCCGAAGATCATGCCCATGTTCACCGCCAGCGCGACCGAGGCAAACACCCCGAGCAGCCCGTAGGACAGGCACATCAGCACGATAACCGCGACGAAGCCGACACTGGCCGCGATCTTGCCCGCGTCGATGCTGTCCTGTCCCAGTTCGGGACCGACGGTCCGTTCCTCGAGGAAGGTCAGTTCCGCCGGCAGGGCGCCCGCACGCAGCAACACAGCCAGGCGGTTCGCCTCTTCATAGTCCATCGAGCCCGAGATCTGGCCCGAGCCGGTGGTGATGGCCTGCCGGATCACCGGCGCCGAAATCACCTGGTCGTCCAGCACGATCGCGAAGGGCTGACCGACATTGGCGCTGGTATAGGCACCGAACTTGCGCGCCCCGGTCGGGTTGAATCGGAAATCCACCGACGGCATGCCGTTCTGATCGGTCGATGGCAGTGCATCGGTCAGTTCTTCGCCGGTGACAACGGGCGTTTCCTCAATGGTGTAATACACGCCTTCCTGATCGGCCGCGGGCAGCACAACCTGCCCGATCCCTGCGCGCGCATCCGGATCGGCAGCGGTGCCGACGACGGAATTGAAGGTCAGCTTGGCGGTCGTGCCGATCAGCGCCTTCAGCTCGGCGGCCGATCCGATGCCCGGCACCTGAATCAGAATGCGGTCGGTGCCCTGACGCATGATCGTGGGCTCTCGCGTGCCGACCTCGTCCACGCGACGGCGGATGATTTCCAGGGATTGCTGGATGGTGCGGTCGTCGGTGATCGCCTTCTCGGCCTCGGACAGCTGAATGGTGATCGCGCCGCCCTGCGCGTCTATCGCAAGGCTGGACTGCCCTGCCCCGGTCAGCGAGGTGACGGGTTCGGAAAAACCGCGCACGATCTCGACCGCGCGCGACAGCTGGTCGGGGTTGCCGATCTCGATCTTCAGAGTGCCGTCGGGGGCCGCGACACGCCGCACCGCGCCGATCGTGGCACGCTCATCGGCCAACGCGCGGCGCAGTTCCGGCCACAGCGCATCCATGCGCGCCTTGTAAACCTGATCGACCTGCACTTCGCCAAGAAGATGCGCCCCACCGCGAAGGTCCAGTCCAAGATTGACCAGCCCGCTTGGCAGCCAGCCGGGCCAGGCATCCCGTGCCGCCACCAGTTCCGGTGTCGTCACGCCGGTTTTCTCGATACTGGCCACGGCGTCGTTATGCGCCTCGACCCGATTGTAGAACAGGTTGGGCATGGCATAGGCCAGACCCAGAAGGCATATCCCGATGATCAGGATGCGCTTCCATCGGTCGATCTGAAGCATCTCGGCTTGCGCCTTTCAGGTTGTGGCGGCTCAGGAATTGGCGGCAGCCGGTTCGGTCTTGCTCAGCACCTGCGACACGGTCGAGCGGACGATGCGGACCTTGACGCCCTGCGCGATCTCGACTTCCAGTTCGTCATCACGAACCGAGGTGACCTTGCCCAGAATGCCGCCCTGGGTGATGACCTGATCGCCCTTTTTCAGCGCCTCGACCATCGCACGGTGCTGCTTGACCCGCTTTTGCTGCGGCCGGATCATCAGGAAATACATGATCGCGAAGATCAGGATCAGCGGGATGAATTGGGCGAAAGCGGCACCGGTTCCGGCGCCGCCGGCAGCCTGGGCAAAGGCGGGGGTTGCGAACATCAATCTTCCTTTCGGTGTCCGGACCGGAGAAACCGGCCCCTCGAATTGGCGCGCAACCTATCCGCGCCGCCGATCATTGGCAAGAAAGGCCGGACACGACATCCTGCAAGATGCAGAAACGGGTTCGTGAACGGGACTAGCGGTCCACCGGCTGCGCGCGTTCGACAAGGCGGGCAAGGAAACTGGCCCCGACTGGCGCGATCTCGTCGTTGAAATCGTAACCGGGGTTGTGAACCCCCGGCCCATCGCCCTGCCCCAGGAACAGATAGCAACCGGGTCGTGCATTCAGCATGAAACTGAAATCCTCGGCACCCATCTCTCGTCCGGCATCGTCGCAGACCAGCGCCTCGCCGGCGATCTCGCGCGCGACCTGTGCAGCGAATGCGGTCTGTTCGGGATCGTTGACCGTCGCGGGATAGCCTTCAAGCCAGTCAAGCCGCGCGGTCACGTAATAGGCCGTCCCCTGCCCCGCACAGATCTGCGTCATCCGGCGGCGAACCATGTCGCGCACCTCGGGATCGAAGGTGCGGACCGTGCCGCAGATCCAAGCGGTATCCGGCACGATATTGTCGGCGCTGCCGGTGTGGATCTGCGTGACCGACAGCGCCAGGTCGTCCAGCGCATAGTGATTGCGGCTGGAAATGGTCTGAATCGCGCTGACGATCGACACCGTCGCCACGATCGGATCGGCTGTCAGATGCGGCATGGCGCCGTGTCCCCCGCGACCCGTGACATGGATCTCGAACCCGTCGACAGCCGCCATGATCGGCCCCGGAGTCGTTCGGAAACTGCCGGTTGGCTGGCCCGGATTGTTGTGCATCGCAAAGACGCGCGTGATGCCGAAACGCTCCATCATGCCGTCACGGACCATCGCGTCACCGCCGCCGCCATCTTCCTCCGCAGGCTGAAAGATCAGGGCCACACTACCGGCGAAATTGCGCGTCTCGGACAGGTATCTCGCCGCCCCCAGAAGCATCGTCGTATGCCCGTCATGCCCGCAGGCATGCATCCGGCCCGGCACGGTCGAGGTCCACTCCGCCCCGCTTGTTTCCTCCAGCGGCAGGGCATCCATGTCAGCGCGCAGCCCGATGGTCGGGCCGTCGCCCTGCCCCTGCACGATCGCGACGATCCCGGTCCGGCCGATCCCTTCGTGGATCTCGTCCACGCCGAAATCGCGAAGCCGGTCTGCCACGAAGGCCGCCGTCCGATGACACTCGAATCCCAGCTCGGGATGCTGGTGCAGATGGCGGCGCCAAGCGGTCATGTCGTCGGCGAAATCGGCGATTCGGTTCAGGACGGGCATGTGGACTCGGGCCTCGGGCTGTGGCACTCGGTTCTGCATCTGAACCCTGCACGGGGAAGTTGCAATGACCAATCCGACCCGCGATCCGGCAGCCGAAATCAGCCGGCTGATCGACATCATGGCCGCGCTGCGCGATCCCGCGACGGGCTGCCCGTGGGATATCGAACAGGATTTCGCGTCGATCGCGCCCTATACGATCGAGGAAGCGCACGAGGTCGAAGACGCGATCCAGCGCCGTGCATGGGACGAGCTGCCCGGTGAACTGGGCGATCTGCTGTTGCAGGTGGTCTTCCACGCCCAGATGGCGCGCGAGGCCCGGATGTTCGATTTCGCCGACTGTGCCGCGGCGATTTCCGACAAGCTGATCTTCCGCCATCCGCATGTGTTCGGCGACGAATCCCGCGACAAGTCGGCAGAACAGCAGGTCCGCGATTGGGAGGCGATCAAGGCGGTCGAACGTGCGGGGAAGGCCGAACGCGGCACGCTGGACGGCGTTGCGCTGGGACTGCCGGCGCTGACGCGCGCGATCAAGCTGCAGAACCGCGCGGCCCGGGTGGGATTTGACTGGCCGGGTGCGGACGACGTTCTGGACAAGATCACCGAAGAGACCGCCGAGATGGTCGAGGCGCGCGACCAGCTTGGCCCGGACGCCATGGAAGAGGAATTTGGCGATCTGATGTTCGTGATGGCCAATCTGGCCCGGCATCTGAAGATCGACCCCGAACTGGCGCTGCGGCGCGCGAATGCGAAGTTCACCCGCCGGTTTCAGGCCATCGAGGCCGCGCTGGCGGCCGAGGGCCGCCGCCCCGAAGACAGCGACCTGGCCGAGATGGACCGGCTGTGGGATCGTGCCAAGGCCGCGGAAAAGGCCGCCGAATAGCCTGCAACGTCCAATCTCAGCCCATCAGCGCCTTGCGCAGCATGTTCAGCGCGACCAGGAACAGGAAGATCGCGAAATAGCGCTTCAGCCGCGCCGCATCGGTGCGATGGGCCAGCGCAGCGCCCATCGGTGCGGTGATCAGCGTCATGCAGATCGTGACCAGAAACGCCGGAAGATTGACGGACCCGACCGTCCAGGGCGGCGCATTCGTGACCGGCAGCAACAGAAACGCCGACACCGAAGGCACGGCGATCAGCACGCCGAACCCCGCAGAGGTCGCGACGGCGCGATGGATCGGGCGGCCATGCAGGGTCATCAGCGGCACGCCGATACTGCCACCGCCGATCCCCAGCAGAACCGAGAAGAATCCGATGAACGGCGAGATCGTGATCCGGCGCCAGCCCGCGGGCATCTGGTCCGACAGCCGCCAATGCGACCGAGAGATCGCCATGTAGCTGGCGATGACCACCACAAGCACGGCGAAGATCACCTGCAGTGTCGCGGTCCGCAGCGCGCCCACCGTCAGCACACCGACCAGCGCCCCAAGCCCGATCCCCGGCGCCCAGCCCTTCAGGATCTGCCAATCCACAGCCGCCTTGCGATGATGGGCCATGACCGAACGAAGCGAGGTCACGATGATCGTGGCCAGCGACGTGGCCAGACACAACTGCATGACATCCGGGCCGCCGAAACCGGCCTGCGTGAAGACGAACAGGAACGCCGGCACCAGCACGATGCCGCCGCCGACGCCAAGAAGCCCGGCAAGAATGCCCGCGAACGCACCGGTGACCAGCAGCGTCAGGGTGGGAAGGATCAGATCACTCATGGCGCAGCCACTAGCGCGATGCCGGTCTTGTGACCAGAGCGAACCTGATCACGCCGCAAGCCGCGTCACCTGCGACAGGGCCGCGTCATAAACCTCGATCCCGCCGGCGCTTGCGCCTTCGGACAGGGTCCGCTTCCATCCGCGCGCGCCCGGCTGGCCGTGAAACAGTCCCAGCATGTGTCGGGTGATCTGGTGCATCCGGCCGCCGGTACGCAGATGTGTCTCGATCCTGGGCCGCATCGCAAGGGCGACCTCGGCGGCCGACCCGAACGGCGGCGGCGCCCCCCACAGCGTATCGGCCTTGCCCAGCACTTCCCATGGCTGATGATAGGCGGCACGACCGACCATCACCCCATCCATGATCTCAAGATGGTCGCGAACCTCGTCCAGGCTGGTGATGCCACCATTCACCGAGAGATGAAGATCGGGCAACGCATCCTTCATCGCATGAACCAGCGGGTAATCCAGAGGCGGCACATCGCGGTTCTCGCGCGGGCTGAGGCCCTGCAGCCACGCCTTGCGGGCATGTATCGCGATACGGCGGATCCCAGCCGCGCGCAGCCGCGAGATGAAGTCGGGAAGTACCGTCGCAGGGTCCTGATCGTCAACGCCGATGCGGCATTTGACAGTGACTTCGACCGGGCTGACCTCCAGCATCGCCGACACGCAATCGACGACCAGATCCGGCTGCTTCATCAGCACGGCCCCGAAACAGCCCGACTGCACCCGATCGCTGGGACAGCCCACATTCAGATTGATCTCATCATAGCCCCATTCACCGGCGATCCGCGTCGCCTGCCGAAGCTCTGCCGGATCCGAGCCGCCGATCTGCAAGGCCACAGGATGCTCGCCCGCATCATGGTCCAGCAAACGCGCGCGATCCCCGTGGATGATCGCAGGTGCGGTCACCATCTCGGTGTAAAGCAACGCATGACGCGACATCAGCCTGTGAAAGGACCGGCAATGCCGATCCGTCCAGTCCATCATAGGGGCCGTGGACAATCTAGCATGTTGATTTATTTGCATTTTTTGTGTATCTTCAAACTGTTGGCGGCGGATGCTGCTACGCTGGAATACGCCCCAATATCCCCGAATTTGCCCCTCTACGACGACTCATTGCACACACAGCGCACACGAAAATGGCCTCCATCACCAAGCTCCCCTCCGGTGCATACCGGGTCCAGATCAGACGAAAGGGCCGCTACGCGAGCGAGACGTTCCTCCGCCGCGACGACGCCCATCGTTGGGCCCGCCAAGCGGAGACCCGGGTCGATCAGGGGCTGGCGCCGAACAAGTCGTCCGTTTCCCGCCTCCAGACCTTTGGCGACCTCATCGACCTTCATATAACCGATATGTGCGAGGTAGGGAAACCGCCGCGTCGCAGCAAGGCCGCCACGCTCACGACGCTCAAGCGCGATCTCGGCAAGGAGAAGATCGGGCACCTCGACCGGCAAAAGCTGATCGACTACGGCAAGATGCGCGCGGAGCAAGGCGCGGGACCGGTGACTCTCGGGATCGATATCGGCGTGATCAAGATGATCATCACCCATGCGGCGGCCGTGCACGGACTCGATATCTCTCCAGAACCCGTCGATCTGGCGCGCGTCGCGCTCAAGCGTCTCGGCCTGATCGGCAAGGGCAAAGAGCGGGATCGTCGCCCCACCACGGACGAGCTGAACCGCCTCTTCCGTTGCTTCGATGACAACGAACGCCTGACCCTGCCGATGACACGGATCGTGAAGTTCGCGGTGGCCACGGCGATGCGGCTCGATGAGATCTGCCGCGTCGCATGGACCGATCTCGACGTCGACCGCCGGATGCTCATGATCCGCGATAGGAAGGACCCGCGCAACAAGACCGGGAACGACCAGCGGATCCCGCTCTTCGCCGCCACGGGGTTCGATGCCTGGGCATTGGTCACGGAACAGGCCAAGGAACTCGGGCGCGCAAGGGGCCGGATCTTTCCCTACAACTCGAAATCGGTCGGAACGGCCTTCCGGCGCGCCTGCGTCGAGGTCAGCGTGAAGGACCTGCATTTCCACGATCTACGCCATGAGGGCACAAGCCGCCTGTTCGAGGCCGGCTTCGCGATCGAACAAGTCTCGCTGGTCACCGGCCACAAGGATTGGAAAATGCTGCGCCGGTACACGCATATCCGCCCGGAAACGCTGCACCGGCTCGCCGCGTCGCGCGCCCCTTCCCCACTCGAGACCCGCGCAGCCGAGTGATCCGAGAGTCAGAGGGGTGCCGTCCCGGCCCGTGACGGGTTTGGAGGTCGAGAGAGAGGCTTTCGGCCGCCCGTCGCGGGAGAAAACCCATGAATACCGAGATTATCGATGCCGGGCGTGACATCAGCGGCGGCTACAAGGTGGATGTGTCGCGCGGCACGAACGTGGATCGCGTGTCGTCCGAGTGGTTCTCGCGGCCCGACGACGAGAGGTACCTGTCGCTCGACGATCTCTTTTCATCCGTAAAAGGCCGGGCGGAGCGGAGCCGGACGCGCACGGTGGAGAGTGCGGCGATCCGAGTCGAGGCGCATCGCGACAATCCGGAAAAGCTGGGGTTGGTCCTGCCGGGCGCTGACGAACCGATCGCGCCGACGCATTGGTCCTTCGGCCAGCTCTCGAGCCTCGTCGGCGCGCCCGCAGCATACTTGCGGCAACTTCCCGCGCCGCTGGCGGGGATCAACCTGCAGTACGGGCTGACGAACCACCGGGCCGAGCAGATCAAGACCATGGAAGTCGCGAACGGCCGCACCGAGCTGCGCGCCGTGACCGGCCCCGACTACGGCCGCATCTACGACCACGAACTGGTCTCCGCCGTACAGCGCATCGCGGGCAACGGCACGGGCGACACACGCTGGAAGGTGCCGGGCGTGCTCGACTGGTCGACCGGCATCTACAATCCGCGCGTGGACGTGACGAAGGAGACGACGACGCTCTACGCCTCGGACCGCGACGTTTTCCTGTTCCTTGTCGATGACCTGAACCCCATCGAAGCGGGCCTGCTGCCCGACGGCTCGCCCGACCTCTATTTCCGGGGGTTCTACTGCTGGAATTCCGAGGTCGGCGCCAAGACGCTCGGCATCGCCAGCTTCTACCTGCGGGCGGTCTGCCAGAACCGCAACCTCTGGGGCGTCGAGGACTTCCAGGAGATCACCATCCGGCACTCCAAATACGCCGCCTCCCGCTTCACCCACGAGGCCGCCCCGGCGCTCAGCCGCTTTGCCGAATCCTCACCCGCGCCCTTCATCGACGGCATCCGTGCGGCGCGGGAGAAGATCGTCGCGCGGTCGGACGAGGACCGTCAGGATTTCCTGCGCAAGCGCGGGTTCTCGAAGGCTGAAACCGGGCGGATCGTCGAGACGGTGCTGGCCGAGGAAGGCCGCCCGCCCGAGAGCGTCTTCGACTTCGTGCAAGGGATCACGGCGGTGGCCCGGTCCAAGCCGCAGCAGGATGCGCGGCTGGTGATGGAGGGCAAGGCGAAGGTGTTGTTGGAGAAAGCTTGATTTTATTGAATATACATTTGTATCAATGCTCTATCGAGATAATCTCAAGCACTGAATGAAGATATCGAGGGGCGTTATAGCCCCTCGATCGTGAACTCGGGTGCACCTTGCCATACCAGCTTCCAGCTCGCGCCCGGGCGGACATTCTGGATGATACCGGGATCGAAGGCGACGAAGCACCGCCCGCCCGGGTGACGCACGGATGGGTAGATCAGCCCACGATGCCCCTCTGCCCTCAAGTCGGCGGCGAGACGCTGGCCGGCCGGGTAACCCCGCTCGGGGGCCGGATCGAGCGCCGCATGCGCCTCGCCGTGCAGGTCTGGGTGCAGATCCGGGAAATCCCCGATGAAATCCCCCAGCAGTTCCACGTAGCGTGCCTCGTCCTCGTAGCGGCCGATGAAGCCCAATTCACGGGTCCGGTGAAACCCAACTTCCTGCGCGCTCGTCAGCATGTCCCAAGCGCAGTACCACGCGCCGCGCTCGCCGGTGTTGAACCGGTTGCCCGAGGGGCGCGTATAGGTGAAGGCCGCATTGATATGGCTCTGACCGTAAAGGGTCAGGTCATGAGACCGCCGCGCGAAGGCCAGTTCGCGACGGTCGAGCGCGGGGCTGCCCTGCGCTTCGGCGATCAGGCGAGCACTGGTCTCGCCTTCGATCTCGGCGAGAACCGCGGCCTCCTCGTCACTGTCGACCAGCCCCCGCAGCACTGGGGGCTTGTGATGGGTCTCGGAAATCAGCCTGACAAGAGCACGGTCATTGACCGACGTAATCCTCAAACCCCGCCCCGCAGTGCATCGACATAGCCCCGCACGCGCAGGATCTTGGGCAATCCCCCTTCGATCATCGCGTCCACGGGCCGCGCACCGTCGAACTCCGGACCCCGGTTCGGCAGCTTCGCCCACTCCCGCGAGATCGGTTCGTTGAAGTAAAGCTCAAGCGACTTGTAAAGGCCGATCAGCGCGCTCAATCGCAGCATCTGGTCCCGCGTCAAATCCCCAGCAAAATCAGGCTTCTTCGCCCGCTTCCAGGTCGAGTCCGACATATCCGCCAGTGCCGCCGCCTCACGTAAGGTGAGCGACCAGGCGTCCGCGATCCGGGCGAAGGCCTTAAGAGCGACACCCTGCCGATCCGGCGCAGGACGTTCCAGAACAACGTTTTCCATGTGTTGGCGCTCCTTCCTAGTTTGACTGATAATATAAGGTCATATGGATTGCTTTGCAAGTCCATATGATCTCTGCGGTGCCTCAAGAGTGAGAGGGGTGCCGGGTTTTCTGTGACGGGTTTGGAGGTCGGGAGAGTGGCTCCCGGCTGGCCCGTCGCGGAGATATCCCGATGACCAAGCAACAGAAAATCACCCTCAGCGCCTCGCGCGACATCCCCTTCAACAAGCTGATGCTCAGCCAGTCGAACGTGCGCCACGTCAAGGCGGGCGTGTCGATCGAGGAACTGGCGGAGGACATCGCGCGGCGGACGCTGCTCAGCTCCATCACCGTGCGGCCGGTGCTAGACGACAGCGGCACCGAGACCGGCATGTACACGATCCCCGCCGGCGGGCGGCGGTTCCGGGCGCTCGAACTGCTCGTCAAACAGAAGCGCATGAACAAGACCGCACTTGTGCCCTGCATCGTGCGCACCGATGGGCTCGCCGAGGAAGACAGCCTCGCCGAGAACGTCCAGCGCGCGCCCCTGCATCCGCTCGACCAGTTCCGCGCGTTTCAGGCGATGCGGGAAAAGGGCCGGACCGAGGAGGAGATCGCCGCGGCCTTCTTCGTCTCTGCCAGCGTGGTCAAGCAGCGGTTGAAGCTCGCCGCCGTCGCACCTTCGCTGCTCGACGCCTATGCCGAGGAGGAGATGACGCTCGACCAGCTCATGGCCTTCACGGTCAATCCCGATCAGGCGCGGCAGGAGCAGGTCTGGGAGGCGCTGCAGCGGCACTATTCCCGGCAGCCCTACGAAATCCGCCGCATGCTGACCGAGGGTGCGGTGCGGGCTTCGGACAAGCGGGCGCAGTTCGTCGGGCTCGACGATTACGTCGAGGCCGGGGGCGAGATCCTGCGCGACCTGTTCCAGCAGGACGACGGCGGCTGGCTGCAGGATGCCGCCCTTCTCGACGTCATGGTGCGCGAGAAGCTCGCCGAGGAGGCCGAGACGGTGCGGGCCGAGGGCTGGAAATGGGTCGAGGTCGACACCGAGTTCCCCTACGGCCACACCTTCAGGATGCGCCGGGTCCATGGCGAGGCGGTACCGATGAGCGACGAGGAAGCCGCCAGTTACCAGGCGCTGAAGGCCGAATACGACGCGCTTGAGGCCGAGCATGCGGAGGCTGACGAGTTGCCCGACGAGGTCGATACCCGGTTGGGCAAGATCGAGGAGGCGATGGAGGCGTTCGAGGCGCGTCCGATCCGGTTCGAGGCCGACGACCTCGCGCTGGCAGGAGCCTTCGTCAGCATCGACAGCTCCGGGCGGTTGCGCGTCGAGCGGGGCGATGTGCGGCCCGAGGATGAGCCGGTCGAGGAGGTGGAGGACATCGCCGACGGCACGTCCGAAGAGCCGACCATCGAAGACGCGGATGATCCCATCTCACCCGCTCTCGACGACGAGGAGGAAGAGGATGACGGCCTGAAACCGCTCTCCGACCGCCTCGTCATGGAACTGACGGCCCATCGGACCCTGGCACTGCGCAATGCGCTGGCCCAGGACCCGCAGGTCGCCTTCCTCGCGGCGCTGCACGCGGTGGTCCTGCGGCTCTTCTACCGCTACGCCGTCGACAGCTGCGTCGAGATCGAACCGCGCAACGCGGGATTCGGATCGCAGGTGCCGGGCCTCGGCGACACGGCCTATGCGCAGGCGATCGACCAACGTCACGAAACCTGGGCACGCAACCTGCCGAAGGCATCCGAGGACCTCTGGAAAACGCTGACCGAATTCGACAGCTGCGGCCGCGAGGCGCTCTTCGCCCATTGTGTGGCGATGAGCGTGAATGCCGTCCACGATCCCTACCAGCGCCGTCTGCGCGCCATCGCGCATGCGGATGTGCTGGCCGGAACCGTCGGGCTCGACATGGCCAAGGCGGGCTGGACGGCGACGGGTGACAGCTACCTTGGCCGCGTGACCAAGGCCCGCATCCTCGAGGCGGTGCGCGAGGCGAAGGGCGAGGCCGCCGCTGACCGGATCGCCGGGCTGAAGAAGGCGGAAATGGTGACGGCTGCAGAGGACCTGCTCGTGGGTACCAGCTGGCTGCCGGACCCGCTGCGCACGCCGCCCCTGCCGGGAGAGGACGCACCGGAGATCGAGTTGATCGACACCGCCGATGGAGGGCCTTCCGGCGACGAGACCGACACCGGCGAAGCGCAATCGGCGGAAGACGACGGCGAACCGGCTATCGGAGACTCCGAGCATTTGGGCGAAGATGATCCCGTCGCCGGTGACGCCTTCGCCCGGACTGCCGCCGAGTGACCTTCGAGCAGGTCGGAGCTCCTTCCCCCCGAGTTCCGGCAGCCGGGGTCCGCCAGAAATGGCGGGCCCCTTTTTCTATCCACGACAGGAGGCACAGAGCATGCACAGCCCCGCCGCCGACATCGCCCGCCGCCTTGCCGAGGATGCCGAGGCCGCCTGCCGTCACTACCTCACGAACGGGCGCAAACAGGGCCGCTACTGGGTTGTTGGCGATGTGCAGAACACACCGGGCCGCAGCCTCTATGTCAGACTGACCGGTCCGATTTCTGGTCCCGGTGCCGCCGGAAAATGGACCGATTCCGCAACCGGGCAGCACGGGGACCTTCTGGACCTGATCGCCCTGAGCATGGGGATCACCAGCCTGAAGGACACACTGGACGAAGCGCGCCGATTCCTCAGCCTGCCGCAGACGGACGGGTACCGCGCCGCCAATCCGCCAGCCTCTCGCGGCTCACCCGAGGCGGCGCGGCGGCTCTGGGCCATGGGCCAGCCGATCTTGGGCACCTTGGCCGAACGCTATCTCGCGCGGCGCGGCCTCACCGGGCTGGGCCATCTCGACAGTCTTCGGTTTCACCCGAACTGCTTTTACTGGCGCGAGGATCACGCACTGACCGATCCGCCTGAGGCCTGGCCCGCCCTGCTCGCCAAGGTGACGGACCTCGATGGACGGCTCACCGGCCTGCACCGCACCTGGCTTGACCCCGCCACTGCGGACAAGGCCCCGGTCATTCCACCGCGCAAGGCGATGGGCAATCTCCTCGGCCATGGTGTTCGCATCGGCAAACCGGTCAGCGTGCTGGCCGCAGGCGAAGGGCTTGAGACCATGCTCTCCCTGCATCTGGCCCTGCCGGACTTGCCTGCGGTGGCGGCTCTGTCCGCCAACCATCTCGCAGCCCTGCAGCTGCCCGCCCATCTTCGCCACCTGTACATCGCCGTCGATGCCGATCCGGCAGGCCTGTCCGCCGCAGACCAACTGGCGCATCGGGCCAGAGGGGCCGGGATCGACGCAATCCACCTCTCCCCCTGTCTCGGCGATTTCAATGACGATCTGCGAGCCTCTGGCCGCGACGCGTTGCGCGCGCATCTGCGTCCGCAACTGGCCCCCGAGGATGCCTTGGCCTTCCTCGACCACGCCGAGGATTGATCGGGATCGGCGCAGCCGGCCAGCGCCTCCGCGATCAGAGCCACGCCTTCCAGCCTTCCGAGAGCGGGCAAAACGGAGCAGAGCCCGGACGGGCCCGCAACGGCCATGGCCGTCCTCCGCTGCGCTCCGGTTCCACCCCATCGCGCAGGCGCGATGGGGGCCCCTGAGAATGCAGACCCATCCGGCCCCCGCTTTTCCGTTGCCCGGGAAGGCCGCGAGAGGCGCGGGCTTCGACAACCGGAGACGACATCATGACCGACACACATCTTCAGACCCGATCCTCTACCGCCGTCGTGCTCGAGGAACTGCAGCTCTATGGCTGGCGCCCCTTCAGCGACGAGCCCGATCCCCGCCCCTTGCCGGAACCCGACGCCATTCGCACCGCCGTCGCCGACATCTTCGACGCGCTCGTCTCGACGCTGTCCGACACGCGGTTGGAGCCCGACCTCGAAGACCTGCTCTGGTCAATGGCCAACTTGTTCCACCGCATATCGACGCGGATAAACCGTGAGCTCGACAGCAACGAACAGGCGCAGAAACGCGCGCAGCGCGAACAGGACGGCTCCGAGGTCCGCTCGGTCGAACTGGAAACCCTGATCGCGGAGGGCATCACGCTTATCGAACGGCGCAATGCCTTTGAGGCCATGCGCGATCTCGCCGCCGAGGGCTTCGAGGCGCATCTCGGCCAGACCTGGCACCCGCGCACGGGCAGCCACGTGAACCGCCGCACCCTGACCGCGTCCTTGATCGACAGCCGCGATCATCTCACTGCGAAGCGCCGGGCCGATCTGGAACCGCTCCTGCCCCAAGGCACCAAGATCGCCTTCACCGGCGGGCTGGACTGCAACGATCACGCGGCCATCTGGGCAGCGCTCGACCGCGTCCACGCGAAACACGCCGACATGGTCCTGTTGCACGGCGGCGCACCGCGCGGGGCCGAACGCATAGCCGCCGCCTGGGCCGACAATCGCGCCGTGACGCAGATCGTCTTCAGACCCGACTGGACGCGGCACGGCAAATCGGCCCCCTTCAAGCGCAACGACCAGCTACTCGACACCCTGCCCATCGGGCTCATCGTCTTCCCGGGCTCGGGCATCACCGAAAATCTCGCCGACAAGGCCCGTGCGATGGGCATTCCCCTCTTCGACTTCCGGCCGAAATGCGCACCAACGGCATGACCGGATTTCCGCCGATGCCTGCCCCGGACTCTCCCGGGGCGGGCCGTTTTCTGCTATGATATGACCGTGCCAATGGAGGAGGTGGCGGCGCGATCCTTGTTCTCGAAAGGAGTGCCTCATGTTTTTCTCCACCCTCTTCACGCTGTTCGGCCTCGGTGCCCTCTGCTGGATCCTGTTCAACCTGGCTGTCTACGCCCTGCCCTTCGCCATCGGGCTGACGTCCGGCATGTATCTGTATGAAACGGGCCAAGGCGTTTTCCTGTCGATCATTGCGGGCCTCTTCATCGGCGGCTTCGTCGCCGCTCTCGGAGAATTCGCCTTTGACCGCATCCGTTGGGCCCCGCTCAAACTCGCCATCGGTCTGATCTACGCGGTCCCCGCCGGGATCGCCGGGTTTCATGCGGCAAAGGGTCTTGCCGAGTTCGGCAGCGCGGGCGCCGTCACCATCACCTTCTTGTCCTGGCTGGGCGCGCTCATTGTCGGCGGGACCGCTTGGGCGCGGGTGTCGGGCTGGTCCGAGGTCAACGCCATGTCCGACCCACATCTGCAAAGGTCTTACGACGAACGCTGAACGCCCTGTGAAGTTTTCGCCGGTGCATGCCGTCAGCAACATCGTCAGCGTGCGCCGCAACCGATTGCTGAAAAAGGTCTCGATGCTCGCCTTCACCGCAGCGTTTCGGTCGGGCAGGACCGGCTGAGCAAAGCCAGATCACTGAGACCCAAGTCATGGCGCATGGCCCCGGTCGCGCATGCACCTGGATTGCCGGCAGGCCGAACATCACGGCAGACAAGTACAGACACGGCGAGAGGGGGCAATCCCGGAATACCGAAGCACGTCCGGGAGATGCACCGTCCCGCCTGCACGCCATAGCCTGTCTTTGCACGACGTCTGCTGCCGGGGTCTTGCGCGGTCCAGAGGTAGCCTGTCATTCCCTCCTCCCATGGCTTGCGCCACGCGTCCCTTGCGGGCCTCTCAGCGGCTGATCTGACCGGGATCGGCTGACGCCTCGACCGCCTAGGCCGCAACGGCCGGTCCGGACTTTCTTCCCCTGGCGCCCCCGAACAATATCGGGTCCGCCATTCCTCGCGGAACAAGAAAGACCGGCCTTGCCGTCCTCCGCTGGCGCTGCGGGCCACAGGGGCTGCGTCGGCGGATCGCCCCGGTCCTGACGATCGCCATCGAGGCCGCGAAGGGCGCGGGCTCGGACAAGCCAAAAGGAGATATGACATGGCCACCATCGGAACCTTCAAGAAGACCGGCAGCGAATACGTCGGAGAAATCGTCACCCTGAGCGTTCAGGCGAAAGCCGTCCGCATCGTCCCCGAGGACAGCACCCCGAACGAGAACGCCCCCTCTCACCGCGTCTTCGTCGGCCGTGCCGAGATCGGGGCCGCCTGGTCCAAGCGCTCGACCGAGGGCCGCGACTACCTGAGCCTCAAGCTGGACGACCCGAGCTTCACCCAGCCGATCTACGCCAACCTCTTCGACGATACGGTGATCGAAGGCGGCGAGGAAACCTTCAGCCTCATCTGGTCGCGCCCCAACACCCGCCGCAACGGCGACTGACAGCAAACCGCCCCGCCCGGGATCACCGGGCGGGGCTCCCATTCCAAGTTTTCTGATACTGGCAACCACCAGCATTTTTTTGATCGCCCTACTTGTATTGGTATGTATAGCACCCACATCATCTAGTGCCCCGGGGCATAGGACTCGGATGACCAGTGTTAAGGCCCGCAAGCGCTATCCGCGCCCACGGCTTTCGGGTGTTCGTGATTTCGGTCATGGCGCATCCTTCGCACATCGTGGTTACAACATACCACGCCAGGTTTTCTCGTACCGGAGGGTGCATCTGCACCTGATGATGGGAGCCAGGTTCAATAGCCCGGGCATTTGACGAACGGAGTCGCTATGCCCGGGTTTTACCTGTCATCCGAAGACGAGTTTGATCCCTCGACCGAAGATTTCATCCTTCCTGTCCTTTCAAAAGAGCGGCGGTATAAGCATTTCGACCTACCGTTGACTGACCGCGAACAGGTCTTCGATTTTTCTCAGGAGCGCGAGCCACACAGATTTCTGCCCCTCCTCGGATTCATTGACCAAGCAAGGCGCTACATTCGCGTGAAAAACGAGGATGGAACATGGAAACGGGATGCCGATGGAAACTTCGTGCGGGAAGAGAAGCTAAAGCCGCGCCCGATCCGCTTCGCAAGTCACAGCGACGCGGCTTATCTCCAAGCCTATGCCGGCCAATTGAACGCCTTCTACGAGAAGGCACTGGCAGAGGACGAAACCTCGCGCTCGGTCCTTGCCTATCGCCGAGGAGGTGGCACGAACATTCATCATGCCAAGTCATTGTTTGATGAGATCAGGGCACGCCGTGACTGCACTGTGTTCGCGATGGACATTTCCGGCTTCTTCGACTGCCTAGACCATACGCTTCTTCGCGATGAGATAGCGGGCCTGCTCGGAGCGACCCGGCTGGAAGGGCACCACGGCACGGTATGGAAGAACGTTACCCGGTATTCGTGGGTTGAAACCGAGGACTTGGACAAGCTGCTTGGCCGAAAGAGAAACGGGCACGGGCGAGTCTGCTCGCCTGCCGACTTTGCGGAACATGTCCGTGGCCGAAAGGATGGACTTGTTCGCACCCACAGCCAAACATTCGGCATTCCACAAGGAACTCCAATTTCGGGACTCTATGCGAACATCTATCTTCGGACTTTCGACCGCGAAATGATCGCGTGGGTGTCAAACCTTGGCGGCTCCTACCGTCGATACTCCGATGACATAGCGGTGATCCTGCCCCTCGGCGCGAAGGTTCGACACGTCGTCGCGGTGGTCGAAAAGATGTTGGCTGACTTTGGGCTCGCAATGTCCGTAGACAAGACCGACACCGCCGACTTCAAGGGGGGCTTACTGGCATCGTCAACCCCGATCCAGTATCTCGGGTTCACCTTCGATGGGCAGAAAACCCTTATACGCGCTTCTTCGATAGACGCCTACAGAGGCAAGATGCGGCGCGGTATTCATGCAAAGTTGATCGCGGCGAAAAGCAAGGACATTCCATCGGCGGAAGTTTTCAAACGCGAGAGCCTTGCTCGCTATACCCATTTGGGGAAGCGCCGGAATTTTCTGCGCTATGCTTACAAGGCTGCTGACGTGATGGGCTCCCCAGAAATCAGAGGACAAGTCAGCCGACATGTCACTTGGTTTAATCGAGCATGGGATCGGGAAGTCTCAAGAGTCTATGGCGGGCTTGTGGCGACTTCATAGGCAGCACAACAGAGCTAAAACTGTTGGAACACCTGAAACGCTTCACTTGCTTAATTCTGGCCAATTAGTTCAAAGATTGTCGCTATGTACTGCGATTGTCTGCATGTGGCATGGCGTTTCTGCTTCACCGGCTTTGCGCTGACTTGCTCAGGATCGTCCCGTCGTCTATATGACTAAGTCATACCCTAGAGGCAAGCATGACCGTCAAGACAACCCTCAGCTTCACCGACCGTCACCATCGGTTCCTGACCGACAAGGTGGGCCAAGGCGTCTTCGCCTCGCAAAGCGCGGCTGTGGCGGCGGCGCTGGAGCAGATGATGCGCGATGAAGAGGAGCGCGAGTTGGCCCTTGGGGCGATGGCCGAAGAAATCCGGGCGCGGCTCGACACACCGCGCGCCGATTATGTCCCGGCCGAGGACGCGTTTGCCGCCGCGCGGGCACGGCTGCAGGCTGCGCGTGGGGCGTGAGCTGTAGCATCCGGTTCCATCCGGCGGTCGCGGAGGATCTCGACGCGATCACGCGCTGGCTGATCGACTATGCCGGCCCTCAATCCGCCGCGCGCCGGCTGGACGAGATCGAGGCCACCATCGCCAGCCTTACCGACTTGCCACACAAAGGCAGCCGCCGGGACGAGATCGCTCCCGGGCTGCGCGCCATTCCTGCAGGCCGCAAGGCCGTGATCGCCTTCACCGTCGACGATGATGCCCGCGAAGTGCATATCCACGCCGTAACCTATGCCGGAGCCGACTGGATCACGCGCAGCAAAGCGCGCGGGCGGTAGCAGAATGACGCGCAAACCTGTCCACAAATGGGCCTTCAAACCCGGCATGCGAGCGAGCGCTTTCGGATGGCGCGGCTCCGCCAAGGCGATCGAGCGGTTGAAATCGGCCAGCGCGGAAATCCGGGCCGTCAATCGTGCGGATCCTGTCACGGCGGCGGACGGCGTGGTCGCACTGGCCGCGCGGATCTGGCCCGCGTTTGAGCATATCGACACCTCCTCGGGCGCACTTGGTACCGCCGTGCGCCGGACACTTGACGACCTTGTGCCGATCCTGATCGCCGCCCCTGCCGATGAAAAGACGCGCGCAAAATGGCTGGAGCAGCTGCGCGCGGCGATCGAGAACGATGGCGTCGACTACCTCGCCCCGATCTCGGAGCGGTTCGGCGAGATCGCCGTGTATCCCGCGCTCATGACTCTGCATGCTGACCGGGACCTCGACCTGGTCCATCAAGCCTGGTCGGATTGGGAGCGGTATTCCCATGTCAGCACCGCGACGCTCACGCTGTCCTGCCTGCTCGAGGCCGAACGGTATGATGACTTGTTGGCGCTCCTCGCGGTCAAGAAGACCCGGCTGTGGTTCGATGACAAGTTCGGCGCCGAAGCCCTGCTTCGACAGGGCCGCGAGGATGACGCGCTCGCCTATGCCGACGCCCTTCTGCAAGGGGATCGCCAGACATGGGGCCATCACGACATCTGCCGGTTCTGCGAAGCGATTCTGGTACGCCAAGGCAAGGCGGACGAGGCCTATCGCCGGTTCGGCCTGCCCACTGCCAACGGGAACACATGGCTGGCGATGTGGCGCGATCTGGTCAAACGCTACCCTGACCGGGATGCCCGTGCATTGCTGGAAGACCTCATCGCGCTCCATGGGCGCAAGGGCAAATGGTTCGCCGCGGCCAAGACCGCGACGTATTTCGACATCGCCCTAGACTGCGCTGCCGATCATGAGGCGGCCCCGGCGACGCTCATCCGCGCTGCCCGCGATTTCGCAATCAAGGAACCGGCCTTCTCCGCCGATGTCGCTCTGCATGCCATCAGGCATCTTCTGGCGGGCCGTGGGTATGAACCCAGCCCGTTAGATATCGACGAAGCGATAGATCACCTGATGACCGCCAGCACACGTATCGACCGGCGGGGCTGGGCCATCGCGGCGCTTAAGCGACTGATGGAGATCACGCCCGGCGATGATCTGATGCAGCGCCGCCTTGGCCAGAAGCTGACCGAACTCAGTGCTGAATAGCGGATTGATCGGTATCGAGAAGCAGCCTGCACGCCGCGATGAAACCAACCAATGCCCTGCCCCGACCTCACAAGTTTCGCCCGAACAGCTGACCGCCCAGACGATCGATCACGGTTTTCAGGAACGCACATCGCCTTCGGCGCGTTCTTCGATCAGCTGTGCTGGAGCTACATCCAAATGCGCCGCGACCCGTTGAAGAGTCTGCAAGGTGACGTTCTGCTGGCCGCGCTCCATTGCACTGACATGGGCGCGGTCGACATCCATCGCCGCCGCCAATGCGGCCTGCGTCAGCCCGCGTGCTTGGCGGTAGTGCTTGAGATTACTTGCAAAAACAACGCGGATGTCCATCCGCAGCTAAAAAGCCTATCGCGTATTTTGGTGCGACGTATTATAATACTCATCTGCAACCTGACTGACCGTGATCCGACCTTGCACATGCAATCTGATGTGCTGTTATGGACCTTAACGCCCAACGGCGAGGGGGAATCATGTCTGCCACCGGCACCACGCCGATCGCTGATCTCGCACCGCAAAGCGATGACCTGACCGACTATGACCATGCACACATGACGCTGTACTTGCGCCTGTTCGACGCTGCTGAAAGCGGTGCAAGCCTGCAGGAAGTCAGCCAGATCCTGTTCGGCATCGATGCGGACAAGGAACCGGAGCGTGCCCGAAAAATCTATGACAGCCACCTCGCCCGTGCGCGCTGGATGACCGAACACGGCTATCGCAAGCTGTTGGAGGGTCGTACTGGCTGAACTCCGCGTAATCTGGCTCCCATCGGCAAACACCCGCGCAGGTTGCGCAAGTTGACCCTTCGCGTCGTCGTTTTCTTGCGCCTCCCGGCTATACTTTTTCCCCATCGAAACCTCTGATGCGGAGCTTCGCCATGACCAGGGATTGGCAAGACGAAGCGGCGTATCGGCATTTCGACAGCCTCGACCTGTCCGGGCTGGCTTGGGAATGCCTGCGCCGCAATTCAGACTATCGCGCCACCTACCCGCTGATGCGGGATGGATTGAGATCACCGGCTGCATGGGGGTTGCGATTTCCCGGTTGATCCGGACATCGACGCACCAAAAGCACCCGTGTTCTGGACGCCTTCAATCGCCCCGGCAGCGGTCGGGTATGCTGTGCCGGTCCCCGGCGGCGACACCGCCGCGCCGCACATCGATGCAGATGATCTGACCGTCATCGGAACGCGGGACGGCTTGATGTATGTGCGCCTCGCAACAGGCGCGTTGCTCGTGCTGGATGCAAAGAACCTGCACCGGCCCCTCGGCATCCTGGTGCCGCTGGACGAGCATTGGACGGCACGGATCAATTCGCTCGAGTCACTCCGCGCGCAACTGCTTCATCACAAACGATCCCCTCCGCCCCTGACGTCGCAGCAGCGGCGGCGCATCACGCTTGCATTGCGCACGCTCGACGCGCGCCGGGATCGTGCCAGCTACCAGACAATCGCGGGGCATTTGTTCGGCGCCGAGGCTGTGTCGCGCGAGCATTGGAAAACCAGCTCCCTCAAGGCCCAGATCACCCGACTGTCGGCCCATGGCACGCATCTGACCACCAAAGGCTATCGCTTTCTCCTTCTCGGCAAAGGACCGACGGGGCACTCCAAGCCGCGCAAGTGATCACCGCTCAGTCCCGGAATATCGAACCCCCATCAGCCCTGATCCTGTTGGCCTTTGGGGGTGACGTTTTCGCGCCGCGATCTTCGTCATCCCTTCCCATGGCGCTCTTCCGTTTTGATGACCTCCGACAGCCCGCGACGCGCCGTCGCTAGGCCTAGCCACCGGAGATGCTCAAATGCCCGACCCCAACGAAGGACTCCCGCCCCGCTACCTCAGAACCCCGGAAGCCGCCCGATTTCTCGGCCTGTCTGGCCGTACGCTGGAAAAACACCGCACCTACGGGACCGGCCCGCGCTATTCGAAAATCGGCGGACGTGTCGTCTACGCGGTCGACGATCTGCAAGCCTGGGTCACCAAGGGCGAGAAGACCTCCACCTCGGACGAGACCGAGGACCGCGTCCTGCCTGCCAAACGCCATGCAGCCGTTTCGCCGGCCTATCTGCGGCGGGGGCGCTGAGCCGATGCAGACACTTGTCCACCTCACCTGGA
Source organism: Paracoccus sp. R12_2 (assembly GCF_017744015.1). Lineage (GTDB taxonomy): Bacteria > Pseudomonadota > Alphaproteobacteria > Rhodobacterales > Rhodobacteraceae > Paracoccus. Next base: position 50,384 of record NZ_JAGHRA010000006.1, on the reverse strand, counting down.
TCGAAGGGCTTATCGAGCGCTGGATCCGTTTCGGCCGGATTGCCGAGGAAACCATCCTGACGCGTACAGAAAAACGCGTGGCCTTCACCACCGGCGCAATCTTCGCGCTCGTCCGCTGGTCGTCGAACGACCACGGCACTGTTGAAAGCCGGATCGACATTCTGCGCGCCGTCGATGCAGGCGAGCCCCGCTCTACGGTGCCCTGTGTGACACCGGGCGGAGAGCTTTTGCTGCGCCTCTCCGGCTGGCCCAAGGTCGAGGCGGCGCTTCGGTCCATCGATATCGTGGAAAGCTATGGCATCGCTCCGGAAGATGTCTGCCCCGATCATTGGCGGCACGTCCACAACCGCCTGACCGCTGCATTGGAGCCCCGGCCCTACACTCCTGCCCGGCACGCGGCCTGGCTCAAGCGTCGCATGGTGACGACATGAGCGCGGCGGCCCCTCCCCTTCTCGCGGCCGGTTTGTCCCTCGGTTTGCTCGCAGTCGCACAGATCGACCACGCACCGCGATTGATCTGGAATACCTCGGCAAGCGTGCCGGTCGGACTTTACGTTGTTCGAGCGTCAAACCCGCCATCGCTGGGCGATCTCGTTGCCGTGCGCCTGCCGGAAGACCTGTCATCCTGGGTGGTTGAGCGCGACTATGTCGGTGCGGATACCTTGCTGTTGAAACGCATCGCGGCCGTCTCCAGCATGACCGTCTGTCGCGATGGTCTCGATATCGCCATCAGTGGCACCGTTGTTGCCGAGGCAGCATCGGCTGACCAACAGGGCCGCCCGCTTCCCCGTTGGACGGGATGTGTCACGCTCGCCTCGGACGAGGTCTTCCTGCTCCTTGCTGGTGTCGCCGACAGCCTCGATGGACGCTATTTCGGGCCCTTGTCAGCGGATACGATCCTCGGGCGTGCCATCCCTCTTTGGACATTTGGGGGGGCAGCAGATGCGTAGTCTTGAACGCGGGCACAGGCGTCGGCACGCGGCCGTCACGACCGCGCTTGTAGTTATCCTCTGCATGCCGATGACCTTGACACCGTCCGCCGTGATCGCTCAGGACCGCAGTGTTCCTGCATCTGAGCAGCAAGCAATCGACATCTATATCGCAGAAGCCGCGCGCAGGTTCGGCCTCCCAGAGCACTGGATCCTTGCCGTTATTGAGGCTGAAAGCGCCGGTAATCCCCGCGCGGTCAGCCACGCAGGCGCCATGGGGCTTATGCAGATCATGCCCGGCACCTGGGCCGAATTGCGCGCAGCCCACCGGCTTGGCGATGACCCCTTCGATCCACGCGACAACATCCTGGCCGGTACCGCCTATCTACGGCAGATGTACGACCGGTTCGGGTCGCCCGGCTTTCTCGCGGCCTATAATGCCGGACCTGCGCGCTACCAGGACCACCTAGACACCGGGGGCGCCCTGCCGCGTGAAACCCGCAATTACCTCGCCATCCTCGCGCCACTCATCGCCGATGGAACCGACGTCGCGCGGGCCGTGAACAACCCGCAGAGGACGCAGGACTGGCGCGACGCCCCGCTGTTCGCAGCAATGGCCGAGGAGGGTCAGACCCCCGGCGAAGACGCCCAACGGATTGCGTCTGACGCATCTCAGTACCGCATCTTCGTGCCTATCAGCCGGGGGCGAACGCCATGATCCGCGGAATCGCACCAAAGCGAGGTCTGGAAAGCCGGGTCGCAGGAATGTGCCGGAGAGGGTCGACGCGCAGGGTCTCAACAGAAAGAGCGCAAGATAAAAGAGGTGCCGCAAGCGGACCTCAAGCTGTTGTTTCTCTGCGAGGATTTGCGCGGCACATCCAAGCTGCATGCCGCAGGACTTCATCTAAAAAGCTGATTTTACGATATTCTTTGTGCGGCATCATGCTCTGCGAGCGTGCACGACCATGACCGGGCGCGACGACGACCTTCGTATCCGACCCGGGCGTATCCGCGACGGCGGCAGGACCTCGAAGCAACCTACACGCTTTGTCAGTGAGGTAATGCGCGCTGCCCGCAAGTCCGGTCAGACTGGTTATCGTTTCGGAGCCGAGCAATCTCAATCGACTTCCGGATCATTCGGACGTGGGCGCTTTCAGAGAGCAGCGCTGAACATGTCCCGCACATCTCGGCGCGTCATAGTCAATGCACGCGTCGTGCGCCACCAGGGCAAGCGCTTTCGTTCCGCGCCCATGGCCAAGCATCTCGGCTACCTGCAGCGCGATGGCGTCGGTCAGGACGGGCGCGACGCAGACTTGTTCGGGTCTGAACGCGATGACCTCGACCGGGGCGGATTTGCGGCGCGCTGTGAGGACGACCGGCATCATTTCCGGTTCATCGTCTCGCCGGAAGACGCGGGTGACCTCGAAGATCTGCGCGCCTTCACCCGGGATTTGATGGCCCGTGCCGAACGGGATCTCGGCACCTCGCTCGACTGGGTCGCCGTCGATCACTGGAACACCGACAACCCGCATATGCACATCCTGGTGCGCGGAAAGGCCGACGATGGGCGCGACCTGGTGATCTCGCGCGACTACATCAGCCGGGGGTTTAGGGCGCGCGCGGAAGACCTCGTGCAACTGGAGCTGGGCCCGCGCAGCGCGCGCGAGATTTCCCAAGCCCTGGAAACGCAGGTCACGGCGGAGCGCTGGACCGATCTCGACCGCGGCCTGCGATCCCTGGCGGACGATCATGCCGGCGTCGCCGACCTGCGGCGCGGCACGCCGGAGCCCCGCGATCCGGAGCTGCGCCGCTTGATGATCGGGCGCGTCCAGGCACTGGAGAGGTTCGGTCTGGCCGAACAAATCGCCCCTGCCGTCTGGGAGTTGAAGCCGACTGCCGAAGACACTCTGCGTGAGCTCGGGATGCGCAGCGACATCATCAAACGGATGCACCGGGCCATGGGCGCTGACCGCGACCGCGCAGCGGGTGATTTCGCCATCGAAGGCACGCCCACCGCGCCGATCCTCGGGCGGCTCGTGGAACGCGGCTTTCATGACGACCACGCCGGGACCGGCTACGCGATCATCGACGGCGTTGACGGTCGCGTTCATCACCTGCGCTTCCGGGATCTCGATGCGACTGGCGACACGCCGCAAGCTGGCATTGTCGAAACCCGGCTCTGGACGAGGAAGACGGACGGGACACCGCAACTGTCTCTTGTCGGTCGATCCGATCTGTCGCTGACCGCCCAGATCGAGGCGGATGGCGCCACCTGGCTCGACCGCCTGCATCTTGCCCGAGACCGCGCACCGCTGAGCGGTGCCGGATTTGGCGCAGAGGTTCGCCAGGCATTGGAACGCCGCTCGGACCACCTTGTCGCCGAAGGCCTCGCCCGACGGCAAGGTCAGCGGGTCACCTTTGCCCGCGATCTGCTGGCCACCCTGCGCAACCGCGAACTGGACGCGATTGCACAAGAACTGAGCACCCAAACCGGCCTCCCCCGTTACAAGCCGACCGAGGGCGAGCCCGTCGCAGGGACGTTTCGCCAACGCCTCGATCTCGCATCGGGCCGCTTCGCCATGATCGACGATGGTCTCGGCTTCTCGCTCGTCCCCTGGACCCCGCAACTCGAACGCCATCTCGGCCAGACCGTCACAGGCACGATGGCGCCCGGCGGAGGGATCGATTGGAGCCTCGGGCGCAAGCGCGGGCTGAGCCTCTGAGCAGAAAGGACATCACCATGAGCCGTCAGGACACGTCATCGGCCACCAAGATCCTCTGGGGCCAGATCATCCTCGTCAGCATCGTGGCGCTGCTCTTTGTCTGGGCAGCGACGCAATGGGTCGCGTTTCGTCTCGGGTTCCAACCCCAGCTTGGCGCGCCTCTCACCACCCTGTTCGGCCTGCCGATCTATCGCCCGTGGCAGGTCTTCACCTGGTGGTACTGGTACGACGCCTACGCGCCCCGCGTCTTCATGGAAGGAGCCGCGATCGCCGGCGCAGGCGGGATCGGCGCCATTGCCGTCGCGATCTTGCTGTCCGTCTTGCGGGCGCGTGAGGCGAGCGACGTGACCACCTATGGATCTGCCAGATGGGCAAGCCCCAAGGATATCACCGTCGCTGGGCTGTTCGCAGACGACGGGGTCGTGCTGGGCCGTCTCGACAAGCGCTATCTCCGGCATGACGGACCGGAACATGTGCTGTGCTTCGCGCCCACCCGTTCCGGCAAGGGCGTCGGCCTGGTGATCCCAAGCCTGCTGACCTGGCCCGGCTCCGCGATTGTCCACGACATCAAGGGCGAGAACTGGCAGCTGACGTCCGGATGGCGGGCGCGGTTCGGGCGCGTCCTGCTCTTCGATCCGACCAACGGGGCCAGCGCCGCCTACAATCCGCTGCTCGAGGTCCGCCGCGGGGAGCGCGAAGTGCGGGACGTGCAAAACATCGCGGATATCCTCGTCGATCCCGAAGGCCAGCTCGAGCGACGAAACCATTGGGAGAAGACCAGCCATTCCCTTCTGGTCGGCGCGATCCTGCATGTCCTCTATGCCGAGAAGGACAAGACACTGGCAGGCGTCGCCGCCTTCCTGTCCGATCCGCGGCGTCCCATCGTCGCCACTCTGACTGCGATGATGCGGACGCCCCATCTCGGAGATCGCCCGCATCCCGTTGTCGCCCAAGCCGTGCGCGAGCTGCTGAACAAGTCCGAGAACGAACGCTCCGGTGTTCTCTCCACGGCCATGTCCTTCCTCAGCCTCTACCGCGACCCCGTGATCGCCGCCGTGACCCGGCGCTGCGACTGGCGGATCGATGATCTGGTCTCGGATGCGCGGCCGCTCACACTCTACCTCGTTGTGCCCCCGTCGGATATTTCCCGCACGAAACCGCTGGTCCGGCTGATCCTGAACCAGATCGGCCGCCGCCTGACGGAAGAATTGCACAACACCAACCGCAAGCACCGCCTTCTGTTCATGCTCGACGAGTTCCCCGCCCTCGGGCGCCTCGACTTCTTTGAAAGCCAACTGGCCTTCATGGCGGGCTACGGTCTCAAGGCGTTTCTGATCGCCCAGTCGCTGAACCAGATCGAAAAGGCCTATGGCCAGAACAATGCCATCCTGGACAACTGCCATGTCCGCGTCGCCTTCGCGACCAATGACGAGCGCACGGCCAAGCGCTTGTCTGACGCCCTCGGCACCACGACCGAACTGCGCGCGATGAAGAACTATGCCGGCCATCGCCTGTCACCCTGGCTCGGGCATCTGATGGTCTCGCGCCAGGAAACTGCCCGCGCCTTGCTGACCCCCGGTGAGATCATGCAGCTACCGTCCGACGACGAAATCATCCTGGTGTCGGGCGCAGCCCCGATCCGGGCACAAAAAGTGCGGTACTTCCGCGATGCGCAACTGACGGCAAGAATCCAAAAGCCGCCTATCGTCGAAGCATCTGCACCCGTCAGGCCTGCGGGATCCGACGATTGGAGTTGCCTTAAACCGATAGTGCCACCTCAGGAAGCTGGTACGAACAAGCCCGCTGACGATACAGATGGCGGCATCCGACGAGAGCCTGAAATCCCAGAACATGAGGATGTGGCGCCCGAACTGCCGTTCCCGCGCGAGGAATTCGCGGCCCTCGAAGACGATGCTGACGACGAGGCCCAACGCGCTCGCGCCATGCAGACCCGCTTCCGCAACGTCGCGCGTCAAGCGGCCCTCGATCCCGACGACGGCATTGAACTGTGAGGTGACGACATCAAGAAAGCCAAGATCACCGCCTATGTCGACGCAGCCCTCTTCGATGAAATCGACGCGCTGGCCGCTCGGCGGCGCGTCCCCAAAACCCAGATCATCGAAGCGGCCCTGGCGTCGTTCCTCTCACCCGACAGCGCCGAGCAGAGCGAGGCCGCGATCGTCCGGAGGCTGGACCGCCTGACAAGGTCGCTCGAGCGGCTGGAACGCGACCAGGAGATCACGACCGAGGCGCTGGCGCTGTTCGTCCGCTTCTGGCTGACCACGACACCCCCTTTGCCGGATGACACCTACGCAGCGGCTAGGGCGAAGGGGAAGGAGCGGTATGGAGGCTTCGTTGAGACGCTGGCGCGACGGTTGGGTAAAGGAACGACCTTGACAAGAGAGCTATCTAGGGAAAAGCCAAACCCCGAAGTCCAAGGTTAGCAACAAAAACAGAAAAAAGTGATCCAAAATATGGACTTGCTCACAGGTCGTTGCTCAGTTTGACGTTCTGCAAGGCGTCGATTCAGGCCTCAACAAAGTCGGTTGACCTCGGTTCGGATACTTTGTATACGAATACTTATTATACCCAACCGCGAGTCGAGCGATGGCTTCCACCGAACTGAAATGGGCGACGGAACAAAGGTTCCAGTTTATCGAGTACCAAGCCTTCTGGCTTGGTAGCCTCAACCGTGTCGACCTCACATCGCATTTTGGAATCTCGGTACCTCAAGCTTCCAAGGATATAGCAGCCTACCAGTCGCTATACCCGCAAAACATAAAATACGATCACAGCGAGAAGCGGTACTTTGTGACGAAGGAGTTTGCGCCTCACTTCATCGAGCTGAAGCCAGATGTCTTCCTCCATGGCCTGCTGAGAGAAGCAGATGATTCCCAAACTTCTGTCCTGCTTCCGACTGAAGGTATACGGATTCCGAAACGGCTGATTGATCCTTTGGTGCTGCAACGCCTGAATGAGTGCATTGCAAACAATCAGTCGGTGGAAATCCATTATCAGTCGATGAGCCCCGGCAAACCAGATGCACTCTGGCGCCGTATCACTCCCCACAGCTTTGTAACTGATGGGCTTCGCTGGCACACGAGGGCCTACTGTCACATCGATCAAAAATTCAAAGACTTCCTGCTATCAAGGTGTCTTGGCTCCCGTGAGCCTGGCGCATCTGCCGCATCGGTGCACGACGATATCTATTGGAACAAGTCTTTCGAGATCCGCCTCGTGCCCAACCCCGCGCTGTCCGCTTCGCAGAAGAAGGTAGTGGCAACCGACTACGGCATGCGCGATGCAAGGCTTACCGTTTCCACCCGGATGGCCATGCTGTACTACTTTGAGAAGCGTTTGCGGTTAGACGTGGCGCATCTCATGGACGACCCAGGCGAATGCCCGGTGATCATTGAGAACAAGTCGGCTTTCGACGCCGCTGTAAAGGAGGCGACAAAATGACGGCCTCCAATTTCGACTTTCTAAAGAACCACTGGCCCGAGGTTGCTGTTCTTGGCGCGAGGGCCGAGAGCTACGTGATGCTCGATGCCCGGAGTGCTATATTCAATCTCCGGCTTTTGGCAGAGAACCTCGTGAAGGACATCTATCACGCACTTCATCTGCCCAAACCGGTTAGACCGACTCAAATCGATCTTCTCACCAATAGCGCCTTTGTAGCCGTGGTGCCGAAAGTCGTGCTGAACAAGCTGCATGCCATCAGGAAATTCGGAAATAAGGCGGCACATGGCGATGATGTTTCCCGGAATGACGCCCTGTGGTTGCTCAAGGAAGCTCACGATCTCAGCAAGTGGGCTATCATCAACTACTGTCAGGTCGACCACAAAACGCTGCCGACATTCGAGCAGCCAAAGCTCAAAAGCGTCGGCAAGGAACAGCAACCGCTTACTCAGCAAGAGAAGCAGACCCTCCAAAAGCTAGCTGCTCAGGAAGAGCAGATCGCTGCGCTTCTGGCAGAGGTAGAAAAGTCCCGCGAGCAAGTTGAAGCCGCCGAGAAAAAGGCTGACGAACTAGCAAGCCTCGCCAAATCCGCTCAGCAGACCGCCGACGTCCTTGAGTTCAATGAGGCGACAACTCGGTCCCGCATCATTGACAACCTGATCGCGGCTGCCGGTTGGAATGTTGCGACGGGAGAAACCTCGACGAATGAAGTCGTGAAGGAAATGGAGGTCGATGGCCAACCTACACCGTCAGGAAAGGGCTTCGTTGACTATGTCCTGTTGGACGCAGACGGCTCGCCACTGGCGGTTATAGAGGCAAAGAAAACCTCCGTCGATCCGGAACTCGGCCGAAAGCAAGCGGTGCTGTACGCAGATGCGCTTGAGAAGAAGTCTGGCCAGCGGCCGGTCATTTTCTACACCAACGGATACGACATCTGGATGTGGGACGATGCAGCCGGGTACCCGCCGAGAAAGGTGTTCGGCTACTATTCCAAGGACAGTCTGCAGTATCTGGTCAAGTTCCAGCGCAAGAGCCGCAAGGATCTTAAGTCGCTGGTACCGCAAGAGCGGATCGTCAATCGCTTGTATCAGATTGAGGCGATCAAACGCGTATCTGAGCGCTTTACCGACAAGCATCGAAAGGCGTTGATCGTTCAGGCAACAGGTACCGGCAAGACGCGTGTTGCGATCGCTCTTGCCGAATTGCTGATCCGCGCCGGATGGGCAAAGCGGGTGCTGTTCCTTTGCGACCGCAAGGAGCTCCGCAAACAGGCGAAGAACGCCTTCACTGACTTCCTCGATTCAGAGCCGATCCGGGTGGTCAACTCTCGTGTCAACGGCGCTGCCACGGAGCGCATATTCATTTCGACGTACCCGGCGATGCTCAAGGTGTACCAGTCGTTCGATGTGGGGTTCTTCGATCTGATTATCGCTGACGAGTCCCACCGCAGCATCTACAACATCTATGGTGATCTCTTTCACTATTTCGACAGCCTCCAGGTCGGGTTGACGGCGACGCCGGTCAATTTCGTGACACGGTCGACCTTTGGCCTTTTCAATTGCGAGGGCAAGCTGCCGACCTTCAGCTACGACCTGGAGGAGGCGGTGGGTGAGAAGCATCTTGTTCCCTTTGAGGTGATCGATCATACCACTCAGTTCCTTCGTGACGGCATCACACTTGATGGGCTGACCCAAACGCAGATCGAGGAACTGGAAGCCCAAGGCGAAGACCCGAATGACTATGACTACTCCTCAGAACAGATCGACAAGGCGATCTACAATCGCGACACCAACCGTGTGATCATTCGCAATCTGATGGAAAACGGCATCCGAGATGCGAACGGACAGACCATCGGCAAGACGATCATCTTTGCGCGCAATCATGAACACGCCATGCTGATGAGCCGGCTGTTCGACGAGATGTATCCGCAATATGGCGGAAAGTTCTGTCAGGTGATCGACAACTATGACCCACGCGCTGAAAGCCTGATCGACGATTTCAAGGGCACGGGCACCAACAGCGAGCTCACCATCGCCCTTTCGGTGGACATGCTCGATACCGGCATCGATGTTCCTGAGATCGTGAACCTCGTCTTTGCAAAGCCAGTGCGCTCGCCGGTCAAGTTCTGGCAGATGGTTGGACGCGGCACACGGCTTTGCACCGATTTGTTTGGCCCTGGAAAGGACAAGACCGTCTTCCGGATCTTCGACCACTGGGCTAACTTCAAACGCTTCGAAGAGGGCTACAAACCTGCCGAGCCGACGGTTACGAAATCACTGCTCCAACAGCTTTTCGAGCAGCGCATCCAGCTTGCTGAAACGGCACTGCAGAAGAGCGAGATTGCCGTCTTCGATCACGTGATCCAGTTGATCGCTGCCGACATCAATGCGCTTGATGAAAACACCGTCGCGGTGCGGGAGAAGTGGCGGGAGAAGCGCTCGACTGCTTCGATTGAGAACCTGAAACGGTTCGATCCTGGGACAGTATCGGTGCTGCGCCAGACCATCGCCCCGCTGATGCAATGGCGCGATATCAGGGGCAAGGCCGAGGCGCATGCGTTCGATCTGCTTGTGTGCAAGGCCCAGATCGCGGTCTTGCATCAGTCTGCCGAGGTCGCCGATCTCAAGATCGATTTCCTCGACCGGCTGGGCTCGCTCCAGATGCATCTCAACCCGGTTCGGGAACAGGCCGAGGTGATCAAAAAGGCCAAGTCCGATGCCTTCTGGAACGGCGTGACCGTGATGGACCTTGAGGCCGTGCGCGAGCCGCTGCGCAGCATCATGATCTACCGCGACCGACAGAAGATTGGCGGCAACGGCCCCAAGATCGTCGACATCACTGAAGACACCGGTCTCGTGCAGTCCTCGCGCCGCAGCGCTTCGCTCAAGACCGTGGACATGGCTGCCTATGAGCAGCTCGTAGAAGCTGAACTGAAAAAACACTTCGAGACCAATGCGACGTTGAAGAAAATCCGCGCAGGCGAGGCGGTGACGCCCGAGGACCTCAACGCAATAATCTCGCTGGTCTTGACCCAGAACCCCGATGTCAGTCGCAACGCGCTGGAAGAGTTTTTTGCGTCCACGACGCTGCCGCTCGACATCACCATCCGCAAGATGGTCGGGCTCGAAGAACAGGCCGTGAAGGAAAAGTTCTCGGCTTTCGTGCTGGGCCATCCCGAACTGACCGCCAAGCAGACACGCTTCCTGGCGCTGCTGCAAAACCACATCATCAAATTCGGTTTCATCACCATCGACCGCCTCTATGACCAGCCATTCACGGTTGTGGATGCCGATGGCCCCGAGGGCATCTTCGAAAAACCCGATGACATCGACCAGTTGATGAAAATCGTCAATCTCTTCGCTCCGGTGCCCAAAGGCGATGACGGAGCCGATACATCCCAAGGAAAGCTGCACTAATGGTAACCGGCGAATTGAAAAAGAAGATCGATGCCCTCTGGACCGAGTTCTGGACCGGCGGCATCACCAATCCGCTGACGGTGATCGAGCAGATCACCTTCCTGATCTTCGTGCGCTTGCTCGACGTGAACGAAGCCCGCGACGAAAACCGCCTGAAGCGCAGCGGCGTGGAGTTCAAGCGCCGGTTCAATGCTGATGAACAGGAACTCCGCTGGTCGCAGTTCCGCCATCTGGGTGCCGATGAGATGCTGCCGCTGGTGCGCGACAGGGTCTTCCCGCATTTCCGCAAGGCGTCCGTCGGCACCACTTTCGCCGAGTTCATGAAGGATGCGCAGCTGATGATCCAGAAGCCCAGCCTTCTGGTGAAGGCGGTCAACATGATCAACGACCTGCCGCTCACAGCTGGCGATACCAAGGGCGACCTCTACGAATACCTGCTCGGCAAGTTGACCACGGCAGGCATCAACGGCCAGTTCCGCACGCCGCGCCACATCATCCGCCTTATGGTGGACATGCTGGAGCCCAAGCCCACCGATGTGATTTCCGACCCGTCTTGTGGCACCGGTGGCTTTCTGGTCGAGACGATGAACTACCTTCTCGAAAACCACACCTCGCCCGAGGCTGTGATGGAGGAAACCGATCCGGACACCGGCAAGACCGAGAAGACCTTCACCGGCGACCTGCTCGAGGATCATTGGACCCATATCCGCAACGACATGTTCCACGGCTTCGATTTTGACGCCACCATGCTGCGCATCGCGGCGATGAACATGATGCTGCACGGCGTTGATAATCCCGACATCCACTACCAGGACACGCTGAGCAACAGCTTCCCGGAGAAGTTCCCCAAATCATCAAGCGAAGGCTTCGACATTGTCCTCGCCAATCCGCCCTTCAAGGGCTCGCTGGATTTCGAGGATGTGCATGCCGGGCTTCTGCGTCAGGTGAAGACGAAGAAGACGGAACTGTTGTTTCTGGTTCTGATCCTGCGCATGCTGAAAACCGGCGGGCGCTCGGCCACCATTGTGCCTGATGGGGTGCTCTTCGGCTCGTCCACCGCCCATGTGGCACTGCGCAAGTTGCTGGTTGACCACAACCAGTTGGAGGCGGTCATCTCGCTGCCCTCGGGTGTGTTCAAGCCCTATGCGGGTGTGTCCACAGGCATCCTCGTCTTCACCAAGGGCGGACGTACCGATGATGTCTTCTTCTACGATGTGGAGGCGGACGGTTACTCGCTGGATGACAAGCGCGATCCGATCGAGGCAAATGACCTGCCGGATTGCATCACCGCTTGGCGCAACCGTGATCCGAAGCGGGACACGGACCGCAAGCAGAAGGCCTTCTTCGTTCCGGCCGATGACATTCGCGAAGCGAATTTCGACCTCTCGCTCTCCAAATACAAGGAGCGCGTCTACGCGGAACAGAAGTACGACCCGCCGAAGGTCATCTTGGAACGAATGAAGATCCTGAATAACGACATCGCCAAGGACCTCGCAGACCTTGAGGGGATGTTGGGATGACGACGGTGATACCCCTTGGCCAGGTTGTCGATGTCTCAGCCGGGCAACCAGCTCCCAAGCCCGATGAGTTCTCTAACTCGGGAGAGCCATTCATTCGTGCCGGTAGTCTCGAACGACTGATCTCCGGCACAGGCGAAGAAAACTGCGAGCGGATCAGCGAAGAAACCGCGCGGCAAAAAAGGCTTAGGCTATATCCGGAAAATACGATTCTTTTTGCAAAAAGCGGCATGTCCGCCAAACTTGGCCGGGTCTACAGGCTTAAGCGACCTGCTTATGTCGTGAGCCACCTAGCCGCACTTACGCCAATTGGAAAATACGACCCTAACTATCTTTCGTACTGGCTAAGAAAGAACCCGCCATCGCATCTGATCAAAGATGATGCTTACCCATCCATTCGCACCTCGGAAATTGCGAACCTCGAAGTTCCGAACATAAGCCTGGATGAACAACGTCGGATTGCGGCGATCCTCGACAAGGCCGATGCCATCCGCCGCAAACGCCAGCAGGCCATCGCCCTCGCCGACAAGTTTCTCGAGTCGGCGTTTCTGGACATGTTCGGTGATCCTGAAACAAATCCTAGAGAACTGCCACAAGAAGCGCTTGGCGAGCTTTTGGAGAGGATTGATAGCGGCCACAGTCCGAAGTGCGAAGCTAGGCCGGCTGCCGATAATGAAGTCGGGATCTTGAAAGTGAGCTCCATCTCTTCCACTCATTTCAGGCCCGAAGAAAACAAAGCAGTTTTTGAAACTTACCCTATTGATGAGCGCAACTTAATAAATAGAGGAGATCTTCTCTTTTCTAGAAAGAACACATACCAATTAGTGGGCGCCTCCGCTATTGTTGATACTGTGCATGGAAAACTGGCTTTGCCAGATTTGATATTCAGGCTCGTGCCAAGAGCTGACCGTAGGATTGAAATCCCATATTTATGGATGCTCTTGACCCAAGAATCAATAAGAGAACGCTTGAGAAAAGTAGCTGGTGGATCGGCTGCATCGATGCCAAACATCGGAAAAGAAAGACTGAGGTCTGTCCTCCTTCCAATCGCCGAGCCAGAGGATCAAGCCCAATTTTCGAAATTCTATTCTAAGAGAATTTTACTGAAAAATAAGCTTCAGGAGAATCTGAACGTAGCGGAAAACCTCTTCGCCTCCCTCTCACAGCGCGCGTTCCGGGGAGAGCTATGAGCGATCTGAAACTCTTCCGGATTGGCGGCACGGATGTCTGCGAGGTGCATGGCACGTCGCTGGCGCTGGAAAAATCCCTGCAGACGCTGATCGAGCAGAACCTGGAGACCTTTCTCGGTGTCCGCTTTCTTGCGTCGGAATTCTCCACCGGCCGCGACCATGGCGGGCGGATGGACACGCTCGGCATCGATGAAAACTCCTGCCCTGTGATCATCGAATACAAACGTTCCTCCAACATGAACGTCATCAATCAGGGCCTGTTCTATCTCGACTGGCTGGTGACGCACCGCGGCGATTTCGAGATGCTGGTCTTGAAGAAACTCGGCGAGAAGGCAGCGCAGTCCGTCGAATGGTCTTCGCCGCGCCTGATCTGCATCGCCGGCGATTTTTCCCGCTATGACGAGCACGCCATCAAGCAGATGAACCGCAACATCGAGCTCATTCGCTACATGAAGTTCGATAATGACCTGCTGCTGCTGGAACAGGTCAACGCGGCCTCCGCTCCGCTGAACGGCGTGATCGCGACGGATAAAGTTAATGGCGGCACGGACGGCGGGCAAAAGCAGAAATACACCACCGTCTCGCAATATCTCGACAAGGCAGACGGTGAGTTGCGCGCCCTCTTCGATACGGTGAAGGAGCATCTCGAAGGGCTGGGGGATGATGTGCAGTTCAAGGTGCTGCGCTTCTATTTCGCGTTCAAGCGGATCAAGAATTTCGCCTGCGTCGAGATCAAGACCCAGGAGCGCAAGCTGATCGTCCACGTCAAGGTCGACCCCGACACAATCACGCTGGAAGACGGCTTTACCCGCGACGTGCGCAACATCGGCCATTTCGGCACCGGCGATCTGGAAATCACCATCCGCTCGATGGCAGATTTCGAGAAGGCCAAGCCGCTGTTCGATCGCAGCTATGAGAATGCGTGAGGTCGGGTGATGGCGGAACTCCACACCCTCACCCTGCCCGGCCCGATGCTGCAACGCGGGTTCTGGCTTTATGTTTGGCGGATCGACACGCCGAAGGGCGAGCGTCTGTATGTCGGGCGCACCGGGGACAACAGCAGCCCTTATGCGACCGCGCCCTACACGCGGATGGGGCAACATCTGGGATTTCAGAAAGCCTCCAACAGCCTTCGCCGCTTGCTTACCGAACAGGGCATCAAACCGGAGCAATGCGCCCAATACTATCTGGTATCCTATGGGCCGATTTTTCCGGAGATCGGGAAGACCGCGGAGCAGGATCATGGCGAGCAGATGGAGCTGCACAAACCTGTTCGTGACCGGATGGCAGCACTGGAACGGGACCTGCGCGACGCATTGGCCGATGCTGGCTATTCGGTTCTCAACGTGGTGCGCAGCAAGGCTCAATCCGATCCGGTCACATGGCGGGACGTTCTGGCGGCGTTTTCGGCAAACTTCCCGAAGCTGATTGAAGGGCGTGCAGATGGGTGAGCTCCAAATCCATAGTTTTGAAGAATGCCTGAATTTGGCCGGAGCCAAGAAGCACATCCTGCTGGGCAATGGTTTCAGCATTGCCTTGAAGCCAGACATTTTTAGCTATGGTTCGCTCTACAGCAAGGCGGATTTCTCCACCGTCCCTCATGCTGCCGAAGTCTTCAACGCGCTCGCGACGCAGGATTTCGAAGCTGTAATCCGGCTGCTCGTCGATATGGCCAAGGTCCTGAAATGCTACGAGTACACTTCGCCAGAACTCGTCGAACAGATCGAGAAGGATGCAGCGGCGATCAAAACAATCCTAGCCGAAGCGATAGCGTTAAATCACCCAGACCGGCCCTACGACATCAAAAACGAGCAGTATGCCGCTTGTCGCGCATTTCTCTCCCACTTCGAACATATCTACACATTGAACTATGACGTGCTTCTGTACTGGGCACTGATGCATGACGAGGTCGACGAACTACACATCCGGTGCGATGACGGCTTCCGCCATCCGGAAGGGAACGAGGACGCGCCTTATGTTTCCTGGCAGGATAGCAACTCGCCGACGGTGCATTTCCTACACGGTGCCCTGCACATCTTCGATGCCGGGCATGAGATCACCAAGTACACGTGGTCCAAGACCGATATTCCGATTGTCGATCAGGTTCGCTCTGCGCTTGACGAGGAGAAGTATCCGGTATTCGTCGCCGAGGGGCATAGCCGTGACAAACTCGATAAGATCATGCACAGCGCCTACCTGCATAAGGCGCTGCGGAGCTTCTCCAGCATAAGCGGATCATTGTTTGTCTTTGGGCATTCGTTCGATGACAACGATGATCACGTCCTGAGCAAAATCCCACAGGGAAGGGTTACCGAACTTTTCGTCGGTCTTTATGGCAACCCCAACTCAGACAACAACAAACGGATCATCGCCAAGGCATTTAGCTTCGTGGACTTCCGCGCTGAATCTGGCAAGAGAAACAAGCTGAATGTCCACTTCTTTGACGTTGGCACGGCGAAGGTTTGGGGATGAAGCTGGACAAGATCACCCCCGAAGACCGCCAGATCTGGGTGCGCGCATTCTACGGCTTCAACCCCGAGGAAGCCGGATACATCGGCTTCACCCATGAAGCGCAGCGCGAAGACATGCTGACCAAGATGAAGGACGGGGATCTTGTCCTCATCTACGGCGCCGTAGACTCTCTCACAGATACCGATCTGCAGAGGCAGGCCCTTGGCTTCATGGAAGTCACATTGGAACGATGCCATGACCTGGACCGGCAGACTGAGGAGTCGAGGAAATGGAAGCTAGATCATGGTTTTCAGGACAGGTGGACCTACGGCCTGAAAGTTGTCCGTGCATGGCGCGTCACCAACCGGGTTCACATCAAGACCATCGCGCCGAAGGCCTATGACAGCAAGAAACGGTTCGAGAGAACGACCAAGGCTGTCCTGCTTGAGCCAGATGAAAAGCGCAGGGCGCTCAGCCACCATGTCCGGCAGGTGAACGTCTACGGTGAACCGCCCATCGCGGCGGATGAACTCGTCAGCGGCTATATGAACGACCTGCTCAAGCCGTCCAAGGGTATTCCTCCTAGCTTCGGGGACCGCACCTCAACGCATGAAGATGGAGAGAACCACCTCTACCTCATGAAGCTGTCAGCCAATGCGGAATCGTTGCTTGGGAAGACCGGCCCCCATGTCGGCCAGGCCTTGGTAAAGATCGGTAGATCGAATGACCCTGCTCGCCGGTTGAAAGAGGTGAATGGCGGGTTTCCCGAGCGTGCCGTTTGCCGATGGGAACTTGCGTACAGCCAGCCTTTTGAAAACGGCGAAACTGCACACAATCATGAGAGTGAGTTGAAAGAGCGACTCGCCAGAGAATTTACCTCTCAGGCGGGGGAATTCTACACAGGTGAATGGTCTGCGATGGAGCGCGCTTTCCAAACCTTCTGTTTTTCCAAGATGCCCAAAATACTCGCCGCCGCTGGGAAGGCCAAAGGCGTGAACTAAGAAAAGAGAGTGTCATGCGACTAAGCCGGATCGAAATCGAAAACTTCAAGGGTGTTGGCGCCAAGCAGGTCATTGAGCTACGGCCAATCACGCTGTTGTTCGGCCCGAATAGCGCGGGCAAAAGCACGATTCTTCAGGCGTTGCACTATGTTCGCGAAATCCTAGAGAGGAAGAACCCCGATCCGGATCAAACGATTGCGGGCGGCCTGATAGATCTCGGCGGTTTCAAGAAGCTGATCCATAACCATGATCTCTCGAATTCGATGACGATCAAGCTGGTCATTGATTTGTCCGGAGATCAGGGTAATGAACGGCTGCCAATCAACAACGGAAATTCGCTCGGTGATCCTGAGTTTGAAAGTCTGCGCATCCGCTACATCGTTGGCGAGAACACCGATCTGAAGGAGTACGCTGTTGTCCAAGAGATCGGTGTCTCCCTACAGGTTCAATGGAGTGACTTGATCAACGCGCCTTATGTTTCGGTCTTGATTGTCGAGATGGATGGCGAAAACATCGCCTCAATCAAGTCTCCACCGCAAGCTGGGCAGGCGCAGCTAACCGACTTCAACTTCCAGCATCCACTTTTGCAGGAATATGTGGATGCAGACGACGAAGTACCTGAAGGCCTTGCTGAAGGCGACCCACTCGGCACCAAATTGGGGATCGAGATTTGGGAACTATCAAGAGATATGGCGAGATCAGCTGACTTGAAAGGCATCAGCGAATTTCGCATCGCCTCTTCGTCCGTGATTGGCGCTCTGCCGGATATAAATAAGCCCTGGGCACTGGAACTGCGCGATCCGGAACCAAAGAAGCTGGAACTGGAAGGCAACACGCCGCGAGTGCGTGGCCTATCCTTATTGCTAGATGAATTACTTTTGGGACCTCTGCGCATTGCACGCGACTACCTTTCGGAGATGACCTACATCGGTCCGCTCCGGCACATCCCTCCAAGGGCTTTCCGACCCCAGGTTTCACCTGATGAGGGGCGTTGGGCACAGGGCCTCGCGGCCTGGGATCTTCTCTATTCAGACAAGCAGGGCAGATTGCTTAGCGAAGTGAATGCCTGGCTGAGTGGTAAGGACGGTCTGGGAACGAGTTACGAGATCGCGAAGTCGGAGTATCTGGAAATACCGGTCTCAAGCCGGATCGATCAGTTGTTCAAACGCGGCATCAGCGAAGACGACATCGGAGAACTGCAGGAAGAGTTCCAGAAGCTTGGATCGCGTACCGAGGTTGTTTTGCGTGACGTGGTGAAAGGCATTGATGTTGCCCCAAGCGATGTCGGCGTTGGCATCTCTCAGGTGATCCCTGTCGTCGTCGCTTGCCTTCGCGACAAGGATGGCATTCTGGCAATCGAGCAGCCCGAACTTCACATACATCCGGCAATTCAGGTCGGGGTCGGTGACCTTTTCATTCATGCTGTAGTGCCCGGCGAGCAATCGTTCGGTTCAGGCAAAACCCTCCTTGTCGAAACCCATAGCGAACACATCATGCTGCGGCTCCTACGCAGGGTGCGGGAGACCACCGAAGGAGAACTCCCGCCAAGAAAAAATGCACTAAAGCCCGATGATCTCTCCGTCATATACGTCGAAAATACCGAAAATGAAGTGCATTTTCGCCGCCTTCGCGTTGATAGAGACGGTGATTTCTCTGACCGGTGGCCAGATGGGTTCTTCGAAGAACGGGCGGAGGAACTGTTCTGATGCATCTTGAATATGCAGTCGAACCAGAAGCGCTGACTGCAAACTGGGAACGATTCCGGTATTTGATTGAAAAATTTGGCTTCGACAAAGGGCGTCTAATTTCTCGATTTCCGAAAAAGTGGGAGGCTTCCGTGTACGAGCTGGTCAAAAAATCTGACATGAGCGATGGCGAGAAGAAGAAAGCTGTGGAAAAACTACGAATGGCCAAACACGTCGCCGTCGTCAGATCGGGCAGATTGTATCAGCCAGAAATATCTTGGCTCTTGAACGCAGCTCAACAACCAGTCGGCTCAGAGTTCCACGCGATCTTAGCATCTGAGAATCCAAATAATTTCAATAATGTCATAGTCGCCAGCGAACTGGATGATGGACATCCGCTTTTCACTGTTTCAACCTCAATCAATGTTCCATTGAATGACGAGGGGATATCGAACTCAATCTGGCCCACGATGTCTCAAGCGAAGAATATTGCAATTGTTGACCCGTATTTCCAAGTAACAACAACACGCTATGCGAGCCCGTTAATTCTCACATTGCAGAAAATGCACTCAGCCGGCGCGCGGGAAAAAGTAGTACATATTCATTGCCGTAATGGTGGAGAACCTGACAGACAAGCGTTCTCTCAGAACATTCTAGCACTCTTTGAAAATCGTATTCCCGAAAGCTTTAAGATAAAAATTTTCGAGTGGGAACGCCGTCAAGGTGGACCGAATTTTCACGTCAGGTGCGTATTGTGTGACTGTGGGGGAATTCAATCGGATGCTGGATTTGGCTCATCTAATGCGGGTGATGTAACACTCATGACGTTGTTGTCGACACCAACCATCGAAGCGATGTTATCACGTTTCAACCCAGAGTCACCAGCTTATGAATTATGTAGACCTCCAATCACAATTTTCGATGATTGCACAATAGACTTTGGCTAGGCCTTCTTTACATGAGACGGAGCAAGATTTTGCTCGCCGAACTAAAGCCAGCATGAGACCAAACTCCAGGTCGTCTCAGCCAGTATTGACTTATGGGTGCAAAGTGCACTTACCCTGCCTTTGCACGCTATAACTCTACTACGCCTTCACTGCTGTTGCCCGTAACCAAATAACGGTCTTCTTGATCGGTCTCGTGATCCATCGCGAGGCCAACCATGACCGTTACCCCTTTCAAAACCGAAACGTCTTCCCGCGGCGCACGCATGTTGCGCACCGCCCTTGGGCCTGGCATCGGCGCCTGGCTCGAAGATGCGGGCGTCATCGAGGTGATGCTGAACCCTGACGGGCGGCTCTGGGTTGACCGGCTGGCCGATGGGCTCAGCGACACTGGCGCGGTGCTGTCTCCCGCCGATGGCGAGCGCATCATCCGGCTTGTCGCCCATCATGTCGGGGCGGAGGTCCATCCCGCGGCCCCGCGTGTTTCGGCTGAATTGCCGGACACGGGCGAGCGCTTCGAAGGTTTGCTGCCCCCAGTGGTTTCTGCACCCACATTTGCCATTCGCAAGCCCGCCGTCGCGGTATTCACGCTTGAGGATTATGTTTCCGGCGGGATTCTCACGGCCGATGCCGCTCGTCACCTGCGCGGGGGAGTCACCAGCCGGGCCAATATTCTTGTCGCGGGCGGGACCTCGACCGGCAAGACGACCCTCACCAATGCGCTGTTGGCGGAAGTTGCCAAAACCTCGGACCGCGTTGTCCTGATCGAGGACACGCGTGAACTGCAATGCCTGACCCCCAACCTCGTGGCTCTCCGCACCAAGGACGGGGTCGCGACCTTGTCCGATCTCGTGCGCGCGTCGCTGCGGCTGAGGCCTGATCGCATCCCCATCGGCGAGGTGCGCGGGCCGGAAGCGCTGGACCTGCTCAAGGCCTGGGGCACCGGCCATCCGGGCGGGATCGGCACGATCCACGCCGGGTCCGCCATCGGCGCGCTGCGGCGGCTCGAACAGCTAATCCAAGAAGCGGTTGTCACCGTCCCGCGCGCGCTGATCGCAGAAACCATCGACCTGATCGCCGTTCTGTCCGGACGGGGGGCCGAGCGTCGCCTCTCCGAGTTGGCGCGTGTCACCGGCCTGACCGCCTCCGGCGATTACGCCCTCACCCCCCTTTTCCCATCAACACAAGGAAGCCATCCATGACCCTTCTGCCATCATTTCGCACAGCCCTTGGCGCAACCGCCCTCGGCCTCGTAGCTTTTGCCCTGCCCGAGCCAGCGCTCGCCGCCGGGTCCGGCATGCCATGGGAAGCCCCCTTGCAAACCATCCTCGAGTCGATCGAAGGCCCGGTCGCCAAGATCGTTGCTGTGATCATCATCATCGTGACTGGACTGACGTTGGCCTTCGGCGACAGTTCAGGAGGGTTCCGGCGGTTGGTGCAGATCGTTTTCGGGCTGTCCATCGCCTTCGCGGCCTCGAGCTTCTTTCTCTCCTTCTTCTCCTTCGGCGGCGGGGCGCTGATCTGATGGAGAACCCCACCGATATTCCCGGCTATTTCGCGCCAGTGCACCGCGCCCTGATCGATCCGATCCTTTTGGCCGGTGCCCCCCGCACGATCGCCATTGCCAATGGCACGCTGGCGGCCGCCATCGGGCTCGGCCTGCGGCTCTGGCTCGAGGGCCTCGCATTTTGGCTGGTCGGCCACCTCCTCGCAGTCTGGGCCGCAAAGCGAGACGCGCAAATCGCCGAGGTGGTGCGGCGGCATCTCCGTTACCCGTCCTGGTTCGGGGTCTGAGCCGATGATGCGTCTGGCCGAATACCGCTCCAAATCCGCTCTTCTGGCCGATTTTCTGCCTTGGGCTGCTTTGATCGCGCCCAGCGTCATCCTGAACAAGGATGGCAGCCTGCAACGCACAGCGCGGTTTCGGGGGCCGGATCTGGATTCCGCCACGCCCGCCGAACTGGTCGCCACTTCGGCCCGGCTGAACAGCGCGCTCCGGCGGCTTGGTTCCGGCTGGGCTGTCTTCGTGGAAGCGCAGCGGATCCCGGCACTGGATTACCCCGCCTCCGAGTTTCCCGATCCGGTCTCAGCCCTTGTCGATGCCGAACGCCGCGCGCAATTCGAAGAAGCGGGTGCACATTTCGAGAGCGCATATTTCCTGACGTTGGTCTGGATGCCGCCCGCGGATGACGCGAGCCGTGCCGAAGGTTGGTTGCTAGAGAACGCACCGGATCGCAGCACCAAGCCACGGGACTTGGTCTCCAGCTTTGTCAGCCGCGCAGACCGGTTGATTGATCTGCTGGACGGGTTCATGCCGGAGATCGCCTGGCTCTCCGATGCCGAGACCCTGACCTACCTGCATTCGACCGTTTCGACCCGGTGCCAACACGTCCGCGTACCTGAGGTACCGATGCAGCTCGACGCGGTGCTGGCCGATGATCCTCTTGTGGGTGGGCTGACACCCCGGCTCGGCGCCGCGCATCTCAAGACCCTGACCATCATCGGGCTGCCGAGCGCAACATGGCCCGGGCTGCTTGATGAGTTGAACGGGCAAGGCTTCGCATATCGCTGGTGTACCCGCGCGATCTGCCTCGACAAGACGGATGCTGCCCGGGTGTTCACCCGCATTCGCCGGCAGTGGTTCGCCAAGCGCAAATCGGTGGCTGCAATCCTCAAGGAGGTGATGACCAACGAAGCCTCGACCCTGCTCGACAGCGACGCGGCCAACAAGGCGGCGGATGCCGACGAGGCGCTGCAGGAACTCGGCGCCGATGTGGCGGGCGCGGCTTACGTAACCGCCACGATCACCGTCTGGGACGAGGACGCAGCAGCCGCCGAGGCCAAGCTCAAGGCCGCCGAGAAGATCGTGCAGGGGAGGGATTTCACCTGCATCCCAGAAACATTGAACGCGCTCGAGGCCTGGCTCGGCTCCCTGCCCGGCCATCTCTATGCCAATGTCCGTCAGCCACCCATCTCGACCCTCAACCTCGCCCATATGATCCCAATCTCGGCAGTCTGGGCGGGGCCAGATCGGAACGACCATCTGGACGGCCCGCCACTGTTCCACGCCGAAACCGACGGTTCGACCCCGTTTCGCTTCTCCACACATGTGGGCGACGTCGGCCATACCTTGATCGTCGGCCCGACCGGGGCGGGCAAATCGGTCCTGCTAGCGTTGATGGCGATGCAGTTCCGCCGCTACCCCGGCGCGCAGGTCTTCGCCTTCGATTTCGGCGGCTCGATCCGCTGCGCCTCGCTCGCCATGGGCGGCGATTGGGAGAACCTCGGCGATGCACTGTCGGGCGACGATCCCGCCGTGCAGCTGCAGCCACTCGCTGGGATCGACAAGGCGTCGGAGCGTGCCTGGGCGCAGGACTGGCTCGCGGGAATCCTCGGGCGTGAAGGCGCGACGATCGACCCTGCCGCGCGGGACCATCTCTGGTCGGCACTGACCTCACTCGCCTCGGCCCCGCGCGAGGAACGCACGCTGACCGGCCTCTCGGTCCTGCTGCAATCAACCGAACTCAAACGCGCGCTGAAGCCCTTCTGCCTCGGCGGGCCTTTCGGTCGGCTTATGGATGCTGAGGCCGAAGACCTGGGCAGCGCCGAGGTGCTCGCGTTTGAGACCGAAGGGCTGATCGGTTCCCCCGCCGCACCCGCCGTGCTGGCATATCTCTTCCACCGGATCGAGGCGCGGCTCGACGGACGTCCCACCATGATCCTGATCGACGAGGGCTGGCTTGCGCTGGATGACGCCAATTTCGGCGGGCAGCTCCGCGAATGGCTGAAAACGCTGAGAAAGAAGAACGCTTCGGTGATCTTCGCCACCCAATCGCTTGCCGATATCGACGGGTCCCTCATCGCGCCTGCCATCGTCGAGAGCTGCCCCACGCGGATCTTCCTTCCCAACGAGCGCGCCTTCGAACCCCAGATCGCCCGGATCTACCAGAACTTCGGGCTGAACGACCGCCAGATCGACATTGTCGCCCGCGCGACGCCGAAGCGCGACTACTACTGCCAGTCGCGGCGGGGCAACCGGCTCTTCTCGCTGGGCCTCGGCGAGGTGGCGCTGGCCTTCACCGCCTCCTCCTCCAAGGCCGATCAGGCCGCAATCAGCAATCTTATCGCCACCCATGGCCGGGACGGCTTCGCTGCCGCCTGGCTGCGTCATCGCGGTCTTGATTGGGCCATCGACCTGCTCGGGCCCGACATCGCACCAGCCGATCCGACACCCCCTCACCCTGACCAGAAGGAGACAGAACATGACCCGCAATCCTGAGCGCCCAGCCCGGCCCCGCAAACTCGCCGCCGCATTGATGGCCAGCGCCCTCGTCCTGACACCGGTTCTATCGACACCGGCCCAAGCCTTCTTCTTCGGTGGTGGCGGGCGGATCGTCTACGACCCGCGGAACCACGCCGAAAACATCCTCTCGGCCGCCCGCGCGCTGGAACAGATCAACAACCAGATCGCGCAGATCCAGAACCAGGCGCAGATGCTGATGAACGACGCGCTGAACCTTGCAAACCTGCCGCATTCCTCGCTGGCGCAGCTGCAGGACGCCATCGGTGAAACCCAGCGCCTCTTGGCCGATGCCCAGAGCCTCGCCTTCGACGTGGCCACCATCGAACAGGCCTTCGCGCAGGACTACGGCGCTGCCGCAGCGCAAGGTGATTTCGACGCGATGATCGCCGGTGCGCGCGAGCGGTGGGAGACCTCCGTCGCGGGCTTCGAGGACGCGTTGCGCGTGCAGGCCGGGGTCGTGGGCAATATCGACGGCGCGCGAACTCAGATGGACGCACTCATTCGCGAAAGCCAAGGGGCCGTCGGCTCCATGCAGGTCGCGCAGGCCGGGAACCAGCTCCTGGCGCTGCAATCAACGCAGATCGCCGATCTGACGGCCGCCATCGCCGCGCAGAACCGGGCCGAAGCGCTGGAAGCCGCCCGCATCGCCTCCGCCGAGGCGCAGGGCCGCGAGAACCTCGCGCGGTTCCTCGATTACGGCGGCGGCTACTCCCCCGGCACAGTACGGCTGTTCGAGGAGTAAGCGCATGGCCCTCGACACCCCGCGAACTCTGCGCCTTGTCGCTTTCGGTATCGGCGGCCTTGCCGCCCTCGCCGCCGTGGTCGAACTGACACGCACGGTCCTGCCCTCCGACACCGGGCATGTGGTCAGGGATGACGCCTTGCGCAGCACGCTTGCGCATTGCCGTGACCTGACGCCCGAAGACTACGCCACCGACACCGAATGCCGCGCCGCCTGGGAGGCGGCCCGGCAGCGCTTCTTCGATCTGGCGCCAGAGCCGGCCGGGACGGAGTGAGGTAATGGGCGGCGTCAGTGTCATCGACCGGTTTCTCGAGGTCTTCGCCTCCTACATCGATTCCGGCTTCGGCCTTCTCGGCGGCGACGTCGCCTTCCTCGCCACCACGCTGATCGTCATCGACATCACGCTGGCCGCCCTCTTCTGGGCCTGGGGCGCGGATGACGACATCATCGCCCGGCTGGTGAAAAAGACCCTCTTCGTCGGGGTCTTCGCCTATATCATCGGCAACTGGAACACGCTGGCCCGGATCGTTTTCGACAGTTTCGCGGGCCTTGGCCTCGTCGCCACGGGCGGCACGATCTCCGCCGGTGAACTGCTTCAGCCGGGGCGCATCGCGCAGGTCGGGCTCGAGGCCGGCCAGCCAATCCTCGCCTCCATCGCCGAACTCTCCGGGTTCGTCGCCATCTTCGAGAACTTCATCCAGATCGGGATCCTGTTCTTCGCCTGGCTGGTGGTCCTGCTGTCGTTCTTCATCCTCGCAATCCAGCTCTTCGTCACGCTGATCGAATTCAAGCTGGCTACGCTGGCGGGCTTCATCCTCGTGCCCTTCGGCCTCTTCAACAAGACCGCCTTCATGGCCGAACGCGTGCTGGGCCTCGTCATTTCTTCGGGTGTCAAGGTGCTGGTCCTTGCCGTGATCATCGGCATCGGCTCCACCATCTTCAGCGAGTTCACCGCCGGGTTCGCGGGTGAACCCACGATCAACGACGCCATGTCGGTGGTCCTTGGCGCACTGGCGCTCCTCGCCCTCGGTATCTTCGGCCCCGGCATCGCCAATGGCATCGTTTCGGGTGGGCCGCAGCTTGGCGCAGGCGCCGCGGTCGGCACCGGCATCGCCGTGGGCGGGGCTGCCGTCGCCGGTGTGGCCGGGACCCGGATGGCCCTTGGCACTGGCGGTGCCGCCCTGCGTGGTGCCAGTGCGGTTGGCAGCGGAACCGCCACTGCATACCAGCTTGGTGCCGCGTCCCGCAGCACAGCGATGGGCAAGTCCGTCGGTGGCGTGGCCGCTATTGGCAAAACCGGCGCCGTCGCCGCGTTCAGCCCGCTCCGGCGCGCGATCTCGGAAGGCGCGCAATCCGGTGCCCGCACCGCCTATGCGGCCACCGGTGGTCGCTTTGCAGGCGGCGCGATGCCCTCCTCTGCCAGTGATGGCCCGCCCGACTGGGCGCGCCGGATGAAGCGCCAGCAATCCCTTCAACACGGCCTCTCGACCGCCGCTCATGCCCTCCGCTCCGGCGATCATGGTGGCGGCGGCACGGTCGTCAGCCTCTCCGAAAGGTCCTCCTGATGTTCCGACGTCCCAGTGTCCGCTACGGCACCACGCCCGAGCCCGTCACCCCCTATCAGAAGGCCGCCCAGGTCTGGGACGAGCGGATCGGCTCGGCCCGCATCCAAGCCCGCAACTGGCGCCTTATGGCAATTGGCTGCCTTGCCCTGTCGGCCGGGCTCAGCGCAGCGCTCGCCTGGCAATCGACGCGCAGCAGCGTCGTCCCTTACGTGGTCGAGGTCGACAATCTCGGTGCGGCCCAAGCCGTTGTCCCGGCGCTGGCCGAGTATCGCCCCACCGATCCGCAGATCGCCTGGCATCTCGCCCGCTTCATCGAGCATGTCCGGCAGGTCCCGGCCGATCCGATCGTGCTGCGCCAGAACTGGCTTCGTGCCTACGATTTCGCCACGGATCGCGGCGCTGTCGCGCTGAATGACCATGCCCGGGTGAACGATCCCTTCGCGCAGGTCGGCGACACGCAGATTTCCATCGAGGTCTCGAGTGTCATTCGCGCCTCGGACACGAGCTTCCGCGTCTCCTGGATCGAGCGGCGCTACGAGAACGGTCAGCTCGCCACAACCGAACGCTGGACCGCCATCCTGACCGTCGTGATCCAGCCCCCGCGCGATGCAGAGCGCCTGCGGGCAAACCCGCTCGGCGTCTATGTCCATGCCATCAACTGGTCGAGGGAGAATGCCCAATGACCCGACTGCGCCCCATCCCCGTTCTTCTCCTCGCGGCCACCGCGCTGACCGCCTGCACGGGGCAACGTCCGCCCGAAATCGCCTATGACGACCACGTTCCGGCCCTCGCTCCGCCGCCGGCACCGCCTCCAGCCGAGGGGCCGCCCCGCCCGGTTCACACGCCGCCAGCCTGGACGCCCTCCCGCGGCGGCGATCCGGAAGCGGATACGCCCGAGGCGCGCATCATCGCCGCCAATGCCGCCGCCCGTGTCGAACCCCGCCAGCAGGGCTATTACAACGCCATGCAGGTTTTTCCGTGGAGCGAGGGCGCGCTCTACCAGGTCTATGCAGCACCCGGGCAGATCACGAATATAGCGCTCGAACCCGGTGAACGCCTGACCGGTCCCGGCCCGATTGCGGCGGGCGACACCGCGCGCTGGATCATCGGCGACACCACCAGCGGCGCGGGTCGCACCGAGCGCGTCCATATCCTCGTGAAACCCACCCGCCCCGACATCTCCACCAATCTCGTCGTCAACACCGACCGGCGCACCTATCACATCGAGTTGCACGCCGACGAGGAAACCTGGATGCCCAGCGTCGCATGGGCCTATCCAGAGGTGCGAACCACGCCCCGCGCCCCGACCGTCCGCCGTCCGGCTATCCCGCCCGAGGCCGAGCGGCACTACCGCTATGGCCTGCAGGGCGACGCCCCACCCTGGCGGCCGGTCTCGGTCTTCGACGACGGGCGCCGTGTCTATGTCGTCTTCCCGCCCGGCATCGCCCAGGGCGAAATGCCTCCGCTCGTCGTGATCGGCGCGGATGGGCGCGGCCAGATCGTGAACACCCGCGTGCTCGGCAACCTCCTGATCGTGGACCGGCTGTTCGGGGCTGCAGAACTGCGTCTCGGCGAAAGACAACAGCAGGTCGTGCGGATCGTGCGGACGGATGGCGATCAGCGCCCGCTGCCTGCGCCCCAGCCAGAGGTGGAGCGATGACACAAGTCCCTGATATGCAAGAGCCGCCACGGACCGAGGAAGACATCGCCCAGGAGCTTCGCCTCAGGCCCGATCCGCCCCGTGTCATGCGCCTGTCCCGCCGAGCCATTGCCCTTGCCACCGCAATCGGCGGCCTTGGCCTTGGCGCGATCCTGATCGTGGCCCTGCAGAACAACCGGCAGGAGGGCACCCAGACCGAGCTCTTTTCCACCGAACGCATTCAGGCAGCCGAAGGGCTGTCGACACTACCTCGGGATTACGCCGATGTCCCGCGTCTCGGTCCGCCCTTGCCCGGTGAGCTGGGCCGCGCCATCCTTGGAGCGCAAGATCGCGGCCAGCCGGTCCCGGCACCGCCCCTTTCCGGTCCGTTGGCCCCCACAGTCGATCCGGAGGAACAACGCCGCCTTCAGGAACTCGACGCCGCCCGGCTGAGCGCCCTTTTCTCGGAGGCGCAAACCGTGCCCCGCGGCGGAGCACAGGCCACACCGACGCCCCCCGCAACCGGCGCGCTCTTCCCCTCCACATTGGGCAGCCCGACGGCAAATGATCCTATTTCCGGCCGGGAGGCGTTCCTGACCCGTCCCGGAAACACAGACACCGTCAGTGCGCAGCGCATGGTGCCGCCACTCAGCCCCTACATCCTGCAGGCCGGAACGGTTATCCCGGCTGCCCTGATCACCGGTCTCCGCTCGGACCTTCCCGGACAAATCTCGGCTCAGGTGACTGGAGACGTCTATGACAGCCCGTCGGGGAGGTACCTGCTGATCCCGCAAGGCGCTCGACTTCTGGGAGAATACGACAGCCGCATCGCATCCGGGCAAAGCCGCCTGCTTCTGGTCTGGACCCGCCTCATCCTTCCGGATGGTCGCTCCATTGTGCTGGAACGCGCGCCCGGCACGGACGGAACAGGCGCGTCCGGCCTGCAGGACCGGGTCAACTATCATTGGGGTCGCGTCTTCCTTGCCGCTGGCCTCGCCACGATCCTGAACCTCGGCCTGGAAAGCGGGGCCGACAGCGAGGATGACGTCGCCCGCGCCATCCGCGAGGCCGCGCAGGACACGATCGGACGGACCGGGGACGAGATCGTTCGGCAGCAGCTCGCCGTCCCGCCGACGCTGACCATCCGCCCGGGCTTCCCCGTCCGCGTCATGGTCACGCGCGACCTGATCCTCGAGCCTTTGGGAGAAATAAGATGACGAAGCTGAAGCTTGGCCCGATCCATGACGACAAGCCGGTCAAGCTGACCGTCGAACTTCCCGCCGATGTGCACCGTAACCTTTGCGACTACGCGGCTGTCCTGGGCCACCAGACCGGACAGGATCTTGAGCCCGCCCGCCTCGTCGCACCGATGCTCGAACGCTTCATGGCCACGGACCGCGGGTTCGCTGCAGCGCGCAAGACGGGATCGCGGGCGAACCGCAAGAAGCCAGACCCACCGAAGCCACTGGATTCCGATCAGGGCTAAGTATCTGAGAAATCGTAAGTCTCTTGGCGAATCGCATTGCACACGGATCGCACATCGGTCCGCCCTACCCGCCTCAGGTTGCTAGGGAGTCGGTCCGATCCTCCAGAGGCGAGCCTAACTGCTCTTTGTCGATTTTCGGCTGGCAGACTGCCGGAGGGGATGGGTCTGACGTCCAACCTTCTCCAGTATAAGTCATTGATTTTATTTGATATGCACAGCTGCTACGCTGGAAGAGCGGGAGTCCGTCCGCAAAGGTTGGCTCTATCGTGATGTCGGCAACGATGAGCGGCAGTCGGCTGCCTTGATCTTGGAGAGCACCCCCGATCATCCACCAGCCGCCCTCGGCGCCAACAGGATGACGGCCGCACCGGCGAGGCAGATTGCGGCACCTGTCAGGTCCCAAGTGTCCGGGCGCTGCTTCTCGATGAGCCACAGCCAGAGGAGCGAGGCTGCGATATAGACCCCGCCATAAGCTGCGTAGGCCCGCCCCGCAAAATCGGAGGGGGCAAGGGTCAGGAGCCAAGCGAAGACGGCCAGGCTCAGGAGGCCGGGGACCAACCAGAGCGCGCTCGCGCCTTGCCGCATCCATGCCCAGACCGCAAAGCAGCCCGCAATCTCGGCCAGAGCGGCACCGATGTAGATGGCGAGGGTGCCGGGTGCGTTCACGATGCCGCCTCGCTCTCCGGATGCTGGTGATCGGTTGCGCAAAGCGAATGGTCGCCCAGAACTTCAATGACCCGGCAATCGGCAATCCGACCGCCTGCACATTGCACGACCATGCGCTCAAGTTCGCCTTTCAGCGCAGTCAGGCGCGCAAGGCGGCTTTCAACCTCGGCCAGCTGCGCCCTGGCGATGACATCGGCGGCTGCGCAGGATTGATCGGGTCTGTCAGAGAGACTCAGAAGGTCTCGGATAGCGTCCAGCGGAAAACCGAGCTCCCGCGCATGGCGGATGAAGGCTAGCCGATCCAGTGCCGACTGCCCATAGAGCCGCTGGTTCCCGGCACTGCGATCTGGCTCCGGCAGGAGCCCGATCTGCTCGTAGTAGCGGATCGTCGGAACCTTCACGCCGGCCGCTTCGCCCAATTTTCCGATGGTGAGCATCAGATTTCCTCTTGAAGCTATAGCTACTAGAGACCTTAGGTTCCCGACTCAGCAAATACAATGTTGCCCGCTGGGCGGGTTGGAAGGGCGTGATGACGGCGAACGACAGTGCAACCTACGAATGGACGGTTTCCGGGATGGACTGTGCGTCGTGCGCCGGCAAGGTCCGGGGTGCGGTCGAACGCCTGCCTGGCGTGAGCGACGTCGATGTGGCGCTGATGACCGAGCGGCTTCGGCTGACTCTGGATGAAGGGCAGACCCCTCGCAACCAGATCGAAGCAATCGTCAAGCGGCTCGGCTACGGGATCGCGGCGAAAGGATCGAGCCCCGATCGGAAAGGCTTCGTGCTGCCGGACGATGAGCAAGCGTCCCGTGCGGACGGCTCGCGAGATGCCGCAGGACTCGAGCCCAACGCTGGATCGACAGGGCCCGAGAGCGGTCCCGGGCCCGGTTCGCGTTGGTATCAGACCGCGAAGGGCAGACTGGTGATCGGCACCGGTCTCCTCCTCGCGGCGGCATGGGCCGTGAAACTGCTCGCCTCCCAGGATGTGGCAACGTGGGCATTCATCCTCGCGACGCTCATTGGTGTCGCCCCTATCGCACGCCGCGCTGTCGCGTCCGCCAGAGTGGGGATGCCGTTCACGATCGAGATGCTGATGACAATCGCCGCCAGCGGCGCGCTCGTCATCGACGCCGCCGAGGAAGCGGCGCTCGTCGTCTTCCTCTTCGCCGTCGGGGAGGTTCTCGAAGGTGTTGCGGCGAACAAGGCCCGCGACGGGATCCGGGCGCTCGCTCGTCTGGTGCCGAAGACCGCGATCCTGGAGATCGGCGGCCGGACTCGGGTGATACCGGCCGACCAGCTGCAGGTGGACCAGATCGTTCTGGTGCGCCCGGGCGACCGGGTCCCGGCAGATGGCGAAGTCATCGAGGGCACCTCGGGCGTCGATGAGAGCGCCGTCACGGGCGAGAGTGTGCCGAAGCTGAAGGAACCCGGTGCCTCCGTCTTTGCCGGCTCCATCAATTCCGAGGCGGCGCTGCGTGTTCGGGTCACCAAGTCGGCCGAGGACAACACCATTGCCCGTATCATCCGGCTGGTCGAGGAAGCGGAAAGCGCCCGGGCCCCGACCGAGCGCTTCATCGACCGTTTCAGCCGCATCTACATGCCGGCCGTCGTCGGAGTTGCGGTGCTGGTGGCCATCGTCCCGCCCCTCGCGTTCGGGCAAGGCTGGGATACGTGGATCTACCGGGCGCTCGCGCTTCTCCTGATCGGATGCCC
Source organism: Paracoccus sp. R12_2 (assembly GCF_017744015.1). Lineage (GTDB taxonomy): Bacteria > Pseudomonadota > Alphaproteobacteria > Rhodobacterales > Rhodobacteraceae > Paracoccus. Next base: position 18,956 of record NZ_JAGHRA010000006.1, on the reverse strand, counting down.
CTGCGCGCTGGTGATCTCGGTACCGGCTTCCATCGCCTCTGCGCTTTCTTCAGGCGCGCGTCGCGGGCTGCTGATGAAAGGAGGCGCCGTGATCGAGGCCGCGGCGGCCACCACGCATGTCGCATTCGACAAGACCGGAACCCTGACCAACGGACGGCCGCGCGTCACGGACGTGGTGCCGATCTCGGGATCGGAGACAGAGGTGCTGGCGCTGGCTGCCGCCGTCGAAGCGGGGTCGAGCCATCCTCTGGCGGAGGCGATCCTGTCCCGCGCGGAAGCTGCGGGAGCGCCGTTCCTGGCCGCGACCGCCGCCAAAGCGCTTCCGGGCAAAGGGGCCGAAGCAGTCGTTGAGGGTGAAACCGCCTGGGTGGGCTCTCCACGGTTCGCCGGGGAGCGCGGTGTGTTGGACGACCACGCGCTCGGGGCGGTGGTCGGCATGGAAGATGAAGGCAAGACAGTCGTCGCGGTCTTCCGCCGGAGCCAGTTGGTCGGACTCGTAGCGCTCCGGGACGAACCCCGAGAGGATGCCGCCCGCGCGGTGCAGCAACTCAAGGCGCTTGGCATCGCGTCTGTGATGCTGACCGGCGACAACCGGCGCACGGCAGCAGCCATTTCCGCTGGGCTGGGCATTGACCATCGCGCCGAATTGATGCCCGAAGGCAAGGTCGCGGCGATCCGTGAGATGACCGCCAGGGACCGCGTGATGATGGTGGGCGACGGCATCAACGATGCCCCTGCGCTCGCCACCGCCCACATCGGAGTTGCCATGGGCTCCGGAACGGACGTCGCGCTTGAAACCGCCGACGCCGCGATCCTGCGCAATCGCGTGACCGATGTGGCCGGCAAGGTTCGCCTTGCTCGCGCAGCCATGGCGAACATCAGGCAAAATGTGGCGATCGCGCTCGGCCTTAAGGCGGTGTTTCTGGTGACGACGATCCTCGGCATTACCGGGCTGTGGATCGCGATCCTTGCAGATACCGGCGCGACGGTGCTCGTCACACTGAATGCGCTGCGGCTTCTTGCGTTTGATCCGGAACGTGAGGCCTGAGATCAGATCATCGGCAGGGCGATGGTTCCGCTGCCATGCGGCAGGGCCGAGCGCTGAGAACATAAACCTCGGGGTACTGTTCCGCCGCGAGTGCTCAACATGCTGCAACTGGAATCGGGCTTCTGCTCGGTTTCGCGCTGGTGGCCGCCCTCTGGTCGCGCACCACTACGGGGCTATTGGCCGTCCGGGGCATGAAGCCGAACTCGAACGAGAGACCGCAGGCGCGATCATGGTGGCGTTCGTCGGGCTGCTCGCGCTCCACACGATTGAAATCCTGGCTTTCGCCGCAGTCTACAGGGCGCTGCAGGGCTGGGGCGTGGGAGGCCTCGACGGCAGCTACGACCCATGCTGGAGCGGCCTGATCTACTTCTCCGGCGTCAACTTCGCCACGCTCGGGTACACGCAGATCGAGGCAAGCGGGCCGATACGGATGGTCAACATGATGCAGTCGCTCGGCGGCTTCATGGTGCTGACCTGGTCGGCGACGTTCCTCTACTCGGTCTGCGAACGGGCCTCGCGCGAGTAGCAGCCGACGACCATGGGGAATGTCAGTTTGCCTCCGACACCCTCTCCTGGTATCGGCGCTCGCGCTCTGGCCATGTGCTCTTGATGTAGTCGAGAACGGCGCGGATGTCCGCGTCGCTCAGCACGTCTGCGAAGCCGGGCATGTCGCTCTCGTATCCGCCGCCGACCACGGCGGCGGTGCCTTCCTTGACGATCCGGAACAGGACGTCGTCAGGATGGTGCCAGGTATGGCCGCTGGCGTCGTGGGGTGGCGCCGGCAACCGGCCGGACGGAAGCGGCGAGCGCCAGTCCGGCTGGCCCTCCAGTTCCGCGCCGTGGCAGGCGGCGCACTGATCCGCATAGATCTGGCGTCCTTGCGCGATGATGTCCGCCGACGCCACGGCGGTGGATGCGGTACCGGCATAACGCCAGCCAGCAAAGACCGCGAGGATCACACCTCCGACGACCAGACCGATCCCGACAGTATTTCGGAGAGCTTTTTTCAAGACGTCTGTCCCCGATCACTGCGGAATAACATTCGCGTTTGGTCGAGATCACGTTGTGCCAGCGGCGAGGCGCCTGCGACAATGGACATTCTCGTGAGCAATGCCTATCTTTGCAGCATGCTCGAACGTGTCGTCACCATGCTTGCCATACTCGCGATCACCGTGGTGACGACGGTGACCTCCGCGCATGCGACACGCATGAGCATGAATTCCGGTGTGGATCACGCGATGCATGTCGCCGACATGATACACTCTCCGGTCATTTCGGGCCTCGGCTGTGACGCTGGAGAGCACTGTGGGTCGGCCGACGCCGAGATGTGCGAGTTCGTCTGCGCAGGCCTTTCGGCCTTCCTGACGTCGGCAGGAGGGGAAGCCGAGGACGCCCACGGCACCACCAGTCACGACGTTCCGTCCGAGGCGATCCACGTCAGCCGCGCGCCGGGACTGAACGAACGTCCTCCGAAACTCCGTCTCCTCTGAGCGCGCCCGGGCCGACGCCCGCGGCGTCCCATCGGTATTGATGAACGGGACATAAGTCCCGAGGAGACGACAATGAACACGCTTTCAAGACGCGGCTTTCTTGCCGCAAGTGCGGCCGCCATTGGCGCTGCACAGATGCCCCGCATCGCCTTTGCGCAGGCGGTGGCACCGATCAGCCTCTCCGCTGCGACGCGCACGCTCGACATCGACGGTCGCGCTGCCACGGTCTTCGGGCTTGCCGGCCCCGGCGGTCAGGGACTGATCCTCGACCCCGGCCAGAGGTTCCGGGTCGATCTGACCAACAATCTCGATGTCGGCACCATCATCCACTGGCACGGCCAGATCCCGCCGAATGCGCAGGACGGCGTGCCCGACATGCCGATGCCCCTTCTCGCCCCGGGTGAGACCCGATCCTACGACTTCGAGACCCGGCCGGGCACCCACTGGATGCACAGCCATGTGCCGACGCAGGAGATGCAGCTTCTGGCAGCACCGCTGATCGTGCGCTCGCCGGAGGACCTGACCGCCGACCGGCAGGAGGTCGTGATGTTCCTGCATGACTTCTCGTTCAAGTCTCCCGAGGAGGTTCTCGCCGAAATCGGCGCTGGCCATGGCGGCGGACACGGCGCAGGCCATGCTGCCGGTGCAGTGCCCGATCAAGGCGCACCCATGGGAGGTATGGGGGCGATGCAGGGCATGGATCACGGAGCCATGGGCCACGGCGCCATGGGCGGCATGCCGATGGGCAACATGCCCGGAATGGGCGGGATGATGGGTATGGGCGGCCAGAGGGGCGGCATGGCCATGGACCTGAACGACTATGACTGGGACGCCTATCTCGCCAATGACCGGACCCTGTCGGACCCGGAGGTGGTCCAGGTCGAGCGCGGTGGCCGCATCCGGCTTCGGGTCATCAACGCCGCCGCGGCGACGGTATTCTGGATCGACACCGGCGGTGCCGAGGCGCGGCTGGTCGCGGTGGACGGGCACGCTGTCCAGCCTTTCGGGGGCTCGCGGTTCGGGCTGGCGATGGGCCAGCGGCTCGACATCGAGATCGACCTGCCGAACGAAGGCGGCGCCTGGCCGATCCTCGCACTGCGGGAAGGCGCGCGGGAACGCACCGGCCTGATCCTCGCCACGCAGGGTGCCGAGGTCCGGCGCCTCGATGCCATGGCGGAGACCGCAGCACCTGCGTTCGACACCGATCTGGCGCAGGAGGCGCGCCTCATCGCGCTGGAGGCTCTGCCGGATCGACCCGTGGACCGCAGCCAGATGCTGATGCTGGGCGGTTCGATGCAACCTTATGTCTGGACGATCAACGGGACCGTCTGGGGCCAGCACCAGCCGATCACCGCACGCAGCGGTGAGCGGGTCGTGCTGTCGTTCCACAACATGTCGATGATGGCCCACCCGATGCATCTGCACGGCCATGTGTTTCAGGTCGTCGGGCTGAACGGGCGTCGGGTCGCCGGTGCACTGCGCGACACGGTTCACGTGCCACCGATGTCGATGGTCGATGTCGCCCTCGATGTCGGTGAGGCCGCCCGATGGATGCTGCATTGCCACCACATGCCGCACCTTGCGACGGGGATGATGACCGAGTTCGCGGTCACGGCGTCCGTCTGATCCCGGCGGGGCGTCCGGACAGGGCGCCCCGCCCGGCACCGATCCTGGTCTGTCCTGCCCCATGTTGTCGTGAGGGCCGGCCAAAAGACGCACCCTGCGGGTAAAAATCAGGAGGAAGAGATGATGAACTGGAACGAAATGGGCCCCGGAATGGGTTTCGGAATGGGGTTTGGCTGGCTCTTCGGCCTGCTGATCCTCGTGCTGCTGGTTTTGGCCATAGCAGCGCTGATCAAGTATCTTCGGAAATAGAAAAAAGGAGTTGGCAATGACCTACACGATCAATCGAATGTTCCCCGACGCCGGTATCGACGACGTCGACGCTCGCGCGCGGAAGGCCCTCACCGACCACGGCTTCGGCATCCTGACCGAGATCGACGTCAAGGCGACGATGAAGAAGAAGCTAGATGTCGAGATGCCCGCCTACCGCATCCTCGGCGCCTGCAACCCCAAGATGGCGCATCAGGCCATCGGGATCGAACCGCGCGTCGGTGCGATGCTGCCATGCAACGTCATCCTGCGCGAGGTCGACGGTGGCGTGGAAGTCAGCGCCATCGATCCTGTGGCGTCGATGCAGGCGATTGAGAACGCCGAACTGACGGCCGTGGCGGGCGAGGTGCGCGACCTCTTGGCGAAGGCCGTCGCGGCGGTCTGAGATGAGCCTGCGCGTCACCATTCTCGCGGGCCTTGCGATCCTCGGCATCGGACTGCTCGCTGTCTGGCAGTTCGCGCCTTCGGTGTTCGCCGAGGCGCGCAGCCTCCTGGAGCCCGAGCGTCTGGAAACGCTGGTGGCGCGTGCGGGTCTCTGGGGGCCGGTCCTGATCGTCACGCTTATGACCATCGCGGTCGTGGCCAGCCCAATCCCGAGCGCGCCGATCGCACTGGCGGCCGGAGCGGCCTACGGACATCTCTGGGGAACCGTGCAGGTTGTCATCGGCGCCGAGCTCGGGGCGCTGATCGCCTTCGGTCTCGCACGGGTTCTGGGGCATGATGTCTTGCGGCGGGTGTTCGGTGATCGCGTCGATGCCGGGCTTCTCGGCTCGCAGACCGCGTTGACAGCGACGGTTTTTGCCAGCCGCCTGATGCCCTTCGTGTCCTTCGACATGATCAGCTACGCGGCCGGACTGAGCCGATTGCACGCCTGGCGTTTCGCCTTCGCAACATTGGCGGGGATCATCCCGGCAAGCTTCCTGCTGGCCCATTTCGGCGGCGAGGCGGTGAGCGGAGATCTGGGCCGGGCGACATGGGCAGTACTTGGCCTCGGCCTCTTGACGGGCCTGCCACTGCTTTGGGTAGCCATGCGGCAAAAGCCTGAAAAGGGAAATCCATGACCGGAAGCGAGTACCAGAAGAACAGCATCACCCTTCCTGGTGCGGTAGCCATGGGCACCGGCGTGATGATCGGCGCGGGCATCTTCGCGCTGACCGGCCAGATCGCCGAACTCGCCGGGCCTCTCTTCCCGCTCTCGTTCGTCGTCGGCGCCATCGTGACCGCCTTCAGCGCCTACACCTATATCAAGATGTCGAACGCATACCCGTCTGCGGGCGGCATCGGGATGATCCTGAAGAAAGCCTACGGACCGACGACGGTCGCGGCGGGCGCAGCTCTCCTGATGGCGCTGTCGATGGTCATCAACGAAAGCCTCGTCGCTCGCACCTTCGGAACCTACACCCTGCGAGCCTTCGGCGGCGATCCGGACAGCATTCTCGTGCCGGTCCTCGGCGTGGGGCTGATCGTCTTCGCCTATCTCGTGAACGTCTCTGGCAACCGGTCAGTCGGGCTGCTGTCTATTATCATGGCCATTCTCAAGGTGGGCGGCATTGCGCTGTTCGGGGCGGCCGGTCTGTGGGCCAGCGGCATCTCGTTCGAAGCGTCGGGCGGAGATTTTCGTGCGGGTGGGTTCGTGGCGTCGGTCGCGCTGTCCATTCTCGCCTTCAAGGGGTTCACGACCATCACCAACAGCGGCGCCGAGGTGACCAATCCGCATCGGAACGTGGGCCGGGCCATAGTCCTGTCCATCGCCATCTGCGTCGTCGTCTACCTGCTGGTCGCATTCGCGGTCGGCTCCAGCCTGCCGCTCGATCGCATCGTGGCGGCGAAGGACTACGCGCTGGCTGAAGCGGCCCAACCAGCCCTCGGGCAAACCGGCTTCTACCTGACGGTGGCGCTTGCGCTGGTGGCAACTGCCTCGGGCCTGATCGCCAGCGTGTTTGCCGTCTCGCGGATGCTGGCGATGCTGACGGACATGAAGATGATCCCGCACAGCCATTTCGGGATGCCAGGCACGATCAAGGACCACACACTCGTCTACACCGTCGTGATCGCAGGCTTCCTGACGGTCTTCTTCGACCTCAGCCGCATCGCCTCGCTCGGGGCCTTCTTCTATCTGGTGATGGACATGATCATCCATTTCGGCGTGTTCCGGCATCTGCGCGAAGAAATCGGCGCTCGGGGCTGGGTGTTGCTGACGGCAATCGCACTTGATGCCGTGGTGCTGGCCGCCTTCGCCGCGATGAAATGGCAGTCCGACCCCTTGATCGTCGTCCTGGGTGCGATCGGCATGGCGCTGGTGTTCCTGTTCGTCGGAATCTTCCTCGCACGGAATCCCGCCCTGGAAGGCGCTCACGACCACCATTGAAAAGAGCTTGAGCTTCCAACGGCTGGAAGCGGCAAGCTGAAACAAGAGATCGAAAGGCTGGCAGACCATGGAGCACGAGCATCATCACGCGGCGCCCGACATTCCGGCGGGGGCGAATACCGCAAAGGACCCGATCTGCGGGATGACGGTCGCGGTCAAGCCGGACGGGCGTCACGCCGAGTTCCAGGACGAGACTTTTCATTTCTGCTCGGAGAAGTGCCAGACGAAGTTCAAGGCGGATCCGTGGTTCTACGCTTCGGGCCGGGCCGCCCGGCAGAAGAAGGCTGCTCCGGCCAACGTCCAGTACACCTGCCCGATGCATCCGGAGATCGTTCGCGATGCGCCAGGGTCCTGCCCGATCTGCGGCATGGCGCTGGAGCCGATGGTCCCATCGGACGAACCCAGCGAGGAGTTGACCGACTTCACGCGTCGGATGTGGATTTCGGCGGCGGCGGCGGTGCCGCTCGTCATCCTGACGATGGGGGAACTGGTCGCGCTGCCAGTGCGCGACTGGATCGGGCATCAGACCGCAAGTTATCTCGAGTTCGTGCTGGCAACGCCGATCATCCTCTGGGCCGCCTTGCCTTTCTTCCGGCGCGGCTGGGACTCCATTGTGAACCGCAGCCCAAACATGTGGACGCTGATCAGCATCGGCGTGGCGGCGGCCTACCTTTACTCGCTCGTCGCGACGTTCCTGCCGGGGGTGTTTCCGGAACAGTACCGGATGGGCCACGGCGTCGGCACCTATTTCGAGGCGGCGGTGGTGATCGTCGCGTTGGTCTTCGTGGGCCAGGTGCTGGAACTCCGAGCGCGAGAACGCACCGGGGATGCGATCCGCGCGCTTCTGGATCTGGCGCCGAAGACCGCGCGGCGCATCCTGCCCGATGGCACGGAATATGACGCGCCGCTCGAAAACATCATGGAGGGCGACCGGCTGCGCGTCCGTCCCGGCGACGCGGTTCCGGTCGATGGTGTCGTGATCGAGGGCCGATCATCCCTGGACGAGAGCATGCTGACCGGCGAGTCGATGCCAGTGGAGCAGGGGCCGGGCGATACTGTGACCGGGGCCACGATCAACAAGAACGGCTCTCTGGTGATCGAGGCGGGCAAGGTCGGGTCCGATACCGTGCTGGCGCAGATCGTCGCGATGGTGTCGAACGCGCGGCGCTCGCGCGCGCCGATCCAGGGTCTGGCTGACCGGGTCTCGGCGGTATTCGTGCCGACCGTGGTCGTCATCGCAATCGTCGCCTTCGTCGTCTGGACGATCTTCGGCCCAGAGCCCGCGCTCGTCTTCGCCATCGCTTCGGCTGTGTCGGTGCTGATCATCGCCTGCCCATGCGCCCTGGGGCTTGCGACACCGATCTCCATCACCACGGCCGCGGGGCGCGGGGCCCAGTCGGGCGTGCTGATCAAGGACGCCGAGGCGCTGGAACGCATGGCAGGAGTCGATACGCTCATCGTCGACAAGACCGGCACGCTGACCATGGGCAAGCCGAAGCTGACCGATACGGTTACGCTCGGGGACGTCACCGAGACCGACCTGTTGTCGCTGGCCGCAGCGCTGGAGCGTGGCTCGGAACACCCGCTGGCTGAGGCGATCGTCGAGGGAGCCGAGGCGCAGGGTGCGCCGCGTCAGGAGGCCACGGACTTCGACGCCGTCATCGGCAAGGGCGTGCAGGGCCGCGTCGGAGGGCGCGCGGTGGCGCTCGGCAACGCGGCGATGATGCGGGAGATGGGGCTCGACACTGCGCAGGCCGAGTCAAAGGCCGACACCCTGCGCGCCGAGGGCAAGACGGCGATGTTCGTCGCTCTTGACGGCGTGCTCGTCGGCATCGTGGCGGTCGCCGACCCGATCAAGGAGAGTACCGCGCAGGCCATTCGGGAACTTCATGCCCAAGGGCTAAGGGTGATCATGGCGACGGGCGACAACGAACGCACGGCGCAGGCGGTGGCGGGCAAGCTCGGCATCGACGAGGTGCGCGCAGGCATCCTGCCCGAGGCCAAGAAGGACCTGATCGACCAGTTGCGCCGCGACGGCCACAAGATCGCCATGGCGGGTGACGGGGTGAACGACGCGCCCGCGCTGGCCGCCGCGGATGTCGGCATCGCCATGGGCACCGGGGCCGATGTTGCGGTGGAAAGCGCAGGCATCACCCTGCTGGGCGGCGACCTGATGGGCATCGTGCGGGCGCGCAAGCTGGCCCGCGCCACCCTGCGCAACATCAAGCAGAACCTGTTCTTCGCCTTCGCCTATAACGCTCTCGGCGTCCCCATCGCAGCAGGACTGCTCTACCCCGTGACCGGCCTTCTCCTCTCGCCGATGATCGCGGCGGCGGCGATGAGCCTGTCGTCGGTCTCGGTGATCACCAACGCCCTGCGGCTCAGGCGGGTCGACCTCTGATCTGCCAGCCCACACATCCAACCTCGAAAGGAACATCAGATGACCCAAGACATGTTTTCCCGCCGCAAGCTCCTGATCGGCACAGCTGCGCTGGCGGCTGCGTCGCCCCTGAGGGCTCTGGCGCAAGGCGCCGGACCGGCGATCCACGTGATGAAGGACCCAAACTGCGGCTGCTGCTCGGCCTGGATCGAGATCCTCGAAAACGACGGTTTCGCAGTCACGACCGAGGCGAGCGGGGGAACGCTTCTGATGCGCTACAAGCTGGACAACGGCATCCCGCAGGAGATGGTCTCCTGCCATACGGGTCGCGTAGATGGCTACATGATCGAGGGCCACGTGCCCGTTGCCGACATACGCCGTCTGCTGGACGAGCGCCCAGACGCGGTTGGCCTCGCAGTGCCCGGCATGCCCTATGGGTCCCCCGGCATGGGCCCGGAGTCGCAGCGAGAGGCTTATGTCGTCTACCTGATCCGTCGTGACGGCACGACAGAGACATTCTCAAGCTATCAGGCAGCCTGAATTTGCATGACATTCAGGGGCACGCGTTGAGGGTCCCTCAGAGCTGTGACGCCCAGCGGGGATGCTGGTCGTCCACGACGAAGGGATGCGCGTGACGCCGCGCACCCTTGAGATGGGGGTGGTCGAGCGGAAGGTTGTCATGGCTGTGCTCGAGGATCTCTGGATCCTCCTTTGGCCAGAGGCGCAGAGCCGATAGCGCGCCGACGCCTGCCAGCGCCGCAAGCGTCCCGAGGGCCGCGACCGGTCCGAATTGCGTCATCAGCCAGCCGGAAAGCGGATAGGTCACAAGCCAGCAGGCATGGCTGAGCGCGAATTGGGCGGCGAAGAGCGCGGGGCGGTCTTCTGCTTGGGCGGAACGCCGCAGCAGACGGCCGGAGGGTGTGAGGACCGCCGAATACCCCAGGCCCACAAGTAGCCACGCGCCAAGGAGGACGGGCCAGGTTAGCCCAAGGGCGGCGACCTCTCCGGCGAGACCAAGGAGCGTCAGCACCATGAGCGCGGCGCCTGCGACCATCACCGGCCGGTCCGACACGCGGTCGAGCAGTTTCGGCAGCGCAAATGCGGCCAGCATCGAGCCCGCGCCGAAGGCGAACAGGGTCCAGGCCAGCGCGGATGCGTCCAGACCCAGCGTGCTGCGGACCAGCACCACCGAGTTCACCAGCACCATCGCACCCGCAGCGGCGGCGGCGAGGTTCAGCGCCAGCAGTCCGCGCAGGCGCGGCGTCGCGAGGTAGATGCGCATGCCGCGCGTGGTGCGGTCGTAGACGCCGCGCGGCTCGGACGGTTTCGGCGAAGGCAGCAGGACCGAGACGACCAGCACCGCGGAAGCCGCAAACCCCACCACCGTTCCGAGGAAGAGGGAATAGTAGCTCACCATAGCAAGAAGAAGCCCGGCCAGCATCGGGCTGACAATATTCTCAAGGTCATAGGCCAGCCGCGACAGAGACAGCGCCCGCGTGTAGCGCGCCTCGTCGGGTAGCACGTCCGGGATGGTCGCCTGGAAGGTCGGCGTGAACGCCGCCGAGGCCGATTGCAGCAGGAAGATCAGGACATAGACTTGCCAGACCTCGGTGACGAAGGGCAGGCACAGCGCGACACCCGCCCGCACCAGATCCAGCGCAACCAGAAGCGCCCGACGGTTCACCCGGTTCGCAAAAGCCCCGGCGATGGGAGCGATGCCGACATAGGCCACCATCTTGATGGTGAAGACCGTGCCAAGGACCATCGCAGCCCCATCCCCGGCGAGATCATAGGCCAGAAGCCCCAGCGCCACCGTGGCCAGCCCCGTGCCGAGCAGTGCCACGACCTGCGCTGCGAAGAGATGGCGATAGGTACGGTCGGCAAGGACTTCCAGCACGGGGGTAACCTCAGAGGTATCGGGAGATGGCCTTCAGTTCGTCACGATCGGCGGCCGAATGCTCGGCATCGAGGCAATGATCCACGTGGTCGTGGATCAGCGCCCGCTTGGCGTTCATCACGGCCTTCTCGACCGCCTGAAGCTGTTGCGCGATCTCGAGGCAGGGCTTGCCCTCCTCGATCATGCCGATCACGGCCCGCAGATGACCTTCGGCGCGTTTCAGCCGGGCGATCAGGGCGGGATGGGTTGCGTGGACATGGGGCTTTGTCATAGAAAGACGTTATCCCCCCTGGGGGGATAGAACAAGATGGCCCGAAGGGCCGCGAGCAGTCACGGGCGAAGCAGGCAAGGACCGATGAGATTTTTGGCGACACTCGGACGACATGCGTTCGCGGCGCTTATGTGCGCGGCGCTGGTCGTCTGGTCCGTTGCGCCCGCAGCGACCCATGCGCCGACCGTCTTCGAGACCATCCAGGATCACCTCGAGATGATCGCGGATCACGGGCATTCGCACGGGTTCGAGGAAGACCTCTACTGGGCGATGCACGGTCACAGCCATGACGTGGCCGACCACGACCACGGTCAGGCTTTCCTGGCGCTCGGGGACCGGAGCCATCCGACCTCCGCCTACCGGGATGCGTGGCGGCTCAAGGCCTCGCCGGGCGGCGGGCACCACACATTCAGGATCGAACGACCTCCGCGTGCCTGATCGGCGCCGCGCGCTGCGCGCTGCTTCACCGATCATTCAATCGCACGAACGGAGACCATTTCATGAGTTCCAACTCGACGGGCCTGTGCACGCTCGCGTCGCGACGCGTAACGGCCATCCTTCTGACAGCCCTTGCGCTCTACGCCTCCAGCGTGGCGCAGGTGCTCGCCCATGACGTCACCCCCGGTGACGCGGGCTACATCCAGGAAATTTGGGGGGTGCACGTCATCTCCTTCATCTACCTCGGCGCCAAGCACATGGTGACGGGCTACGACCACATCCTTTTCCTTCTGGGGGTCGTGTTCTTCCTCTATCGGATGAAGGACGTCGCCATCTATGTCAGCATCTTCGCGGTCGGACACTCGGTGACGATGCTCGCCGGTGTCTGGTGGGGATGGGGCATCAACGCCTACATCATCGATGCGATCATCGGCCTCAGCGTCGTCTACAAGGCGCTCGACAACCTCGGCGCCTACCAGAGATGGTTCGGAGTCCAGCCGAACACCAAGGCCGCAACCCTGATCTTCGGCCTGTTCCACGGCACCGGCCTCGCCTCGAAGATCATCGAATACGACATCTCGGACGATGGCCTTCTTTGGAACCTGCTGGCGTTCAACGTCGGCGTCGAGGTGGGCCAGATCCTCGCCCTGTTCGTGATCCTCGTCGTGATGGGCTACTGGCGCCGGTCCGAGCGGTTCATGAGCCAGGCCGTGGTCGCGAACGTCATCATGGTGGGCCTTGGCCTCTGGCTCACCGTCTACCAGATCAACGGCTTTCTTGCGGCCGCATAAAGAGAAAACGAAATGCAAATCATCGAAAAAATGCGCGCCACCATGCAACTGAACGCGGAGAAGCCCGATCCAGCCCTCCTGCCGACGCCCCGGCAATTGCGGCGCTCCACCATCGCCGCCGTGATCGGCGCGGCCGTCATCGGGGTCGGCGTCTACCTGCCCGCCGAATACGGGATCGACCCGACCGGGATGGGCAATGTCCTCGGCCTCACCGAAATGGGCGAGATCAAGCAGCAGCTCGCCCGTGAAGCGGCCGAAGACGAAGCGATCCACGGCGGTGACCAATCCTCGAGCGTCATCGACGGCATCTTCGGCCTCTTCGTCGGCGCGGCCCATGCGCAGGAAGCCTGGACCGACACGCTCACCTTCACTCTGGCGCCGGACGCGGCGACCGAGGTCAAGCTCGTCATGGCCGCGGGTGATGTCGCCGAATACGCGTGGGTCGCAGAGGGCGGCCGGATCAACTTCGACCTGCACGCACATGGCGAGGGGCAGTCCATTGACTACGACCGGGGCCGCGGCGCCACATCCGGCGAGGGCAGCATCGAGGCGCCCTTCCCGGGCGAGCACGGCTGGTTCTGGCGCAACCGCGACGATGCGGACGTGACCATCACGCTGCAACTGCGCGGCGCCTACAGCGAGGTGGTTCGCAGCGAGTGATCAATGGCGCCTGCGGGAAACCGCAGGCGCTTCCGCTACTCCCGAGGCGATCGGGGATCCGCTTGATGCTGTGTAACGCATGGCCGGTCTTTGGGCCTTCGCCTAACGTGCGAAATCCCACGCAATCACACGATCAGAACATGAACACCAGCTGCACACGACGCGACGCAACTAATTGAAATTAGGAAACAATCGATACCATCCATCATAGGTGCAACGGAAAGACGGGCAGCCGTTGATAAATCTTGTTTTTTAATTTTATCAGCCACTTGCCTGCACCTCGCTTCGTCTCGTTCCGGCCTGTTCTGTACCAAAAACGCCGATTTCGACGCTGCACTTGGTACAATGTACCAAATAGGATTCCCATGTACCAAGTCAGGAGGTCATCATGGGTTCGATCTGTATACGCAAGCGAAAGAATGGCAGCAGCAGCTACCTTGCGCGCGTGCGAGTGATGCGAGAAGGAACCTCCTATCATGAGACGAAGACCTTTGACAGACGCCCTGCCGCTTCGGCTTGTCCTTCTCCTCCTCGTCCGGCAGGCGCAGCTTTGCAGTCATCCTGGCGATAGAGATCTCGGTTGCCTCGAGCGCCAGTTGAAGCTGCTCGATGGTCTCCGACGACGCGCCAAAGCGATGGCTGCGGTGACTGGCGAGTTGGTGGCGCAACTTCTCGATCAGCGTCGCCTGCGACTTCACTTCGGCCAGCAAAAGCGCCGTGAACACCCGCAGTTCCTCGGGATCTTCGGGCAGGAATTTGGTCACCTCCAGCATGGCCAATCATACCAAAACAAGGGTGAGACAGGAATCGCGAACATGCTGTCGTGCGCGGTCTATCCCGCCTTGAGCGGCGTCCAGCTACGCCGCGGCAGACGCCAGTCGATCCCTTCCAGCAGCATCGCCCGGCTCGCGCCGGAGTCAGGGCGATCTTGCCCTCCTTCGCCGACGGCCACACGAACCGGCCCTTCTCCAGGCGCTTGGCTCGAACAGGCACGCGCCCTGACCGTCCCACCAGATGATCTTGATCAGATCACCACGACGGCCCCGGAAGATGGACATGTGCCCGGCGAACGGGTCCTGCTTCAGCACGGTCTCCGCCTGGGCCGCCAGCGTGGTGAACCCGCGCCGCATGTCGGTCACGCCTGCCGCCAGCCACACGCGGGTGTTTGCCGGGACTGGGATCATCCGGACAGACCCCGGATCAGCCGGGCCAGCGCCTCGGGATCGTAGGCTCCGCTGAGGCTGACGAGATCGTCGTTGAAATCCCCCAGCACGGGCGAAAGCGTGATCGCCTCGATCCCGGTCTCGATGGTCCGGTCCACCAGGCTGTCCCGCGCGGCGTCACCTGCCGGATCGTTGTCGCGGACGATATAGAGCCTGCGCAGATGCGGGGAGAACTGGATGGCGGAGAGATGGCCAGCCGAAAGTCCCGAGATCATCGGCATCTTCGGCAATGCCTGCCGCAGCGAGAGGATGGTTTCGATCCCCTCGCCTGCCGCCATGACATCCTGCGCCTCGCAAACCACCCCATCCCCGTCCATGCATCAATGGGGGCAACACACCAGAAGCGACAGCCAGCGCAGGCGCATCCACGAAGGCCGCAGCTACTGCCCTAGTAAATGCCCAGATATACCCGGTAGACGGCAGAACCGGAGCCGCGATTGACGACCTCCACGACGTGATCCCCGCTCATGTAGAGCGAGCCTTGGTAGGGCAGACTGGCCTGCACCTCGTCGAGCAGCACATGTCCATTCGGCATGAGGATGCGGTAGTCGATGTTGGGATCGGTGCCCGAGAAGCTCACCTCCAGAATCTGGCCGTTCTGCGCGCCGAGCACGTAGCGGACCGTCGTGCCTGGCGATAGCGTGCCGCTCTCTTCGGTTCCGCTGTTGCCCGGCGCGAAGCGGACACGCACCGACTGCGTGTGCGGCGCGGACGGTGCCGTATGATCGACCGCCGCGGCGGGACCAGAGGCAGGAACGAGATACTCCGTAGCGACCCATCCGATCGAGGCGCCATCGTTCGGCGCCATCGGAACCATGCACCACGTCCGGCCCTCGTGCTGCTCGCAGCCGAGGTTCCGCACGACCATGCCGCGCTGGAGTTGCGCGAAGGTCGGCGACGAGGTCGCGGGTTCGGAATGCATGTTGAGCGTCGACTGCACGTTGACGCGCCAGTAGTCGGTGCCAGAGCCCGCCATGGCGCCGCCGCCGTCGTTGGCGCCCGCCCCCTCGCCCGAGGCGCGGACGGTGCAGATGCCGTTGGCGCGGTTTGGCCCAGTGTAGGAGACGAGCCAGTCGGCGCCGCTGCGCGCGATGCTGAAGGTGATGCCGTTCGCCCGGGCCTCGTAGTAATCCGCGTTGAAACCCTCGACGCTGGCGGGATTGCCGTTGACGGTGATGTAGCCGGCGCCGTCGGAGACGACGGTATTGCCAAGCGGGCATTCGGCGGTGAAAGGACCGGCCTGCGCGATCGCGGCCGCCGGCAGGCAGAGTGCGAACATCGCCGCGGTGACTGAACGTACAAGTGTCATGAGAGTCTCCGTGGAGTCTTTGGGTATTGATGACGGCGGGCCGCAGTCCGCGTGAGATCACCCGGGATCACGCCGCTCTTTTCGGATCACCTTGGTTTCAGAGGTTGGTCGGCGGCGATCAGAAGAGAAAATCCCCCTGCAGTTCTGCTTTCCACATACTGGTTCTTCAGAACCGAAGGGAGGATCAGTCTCTTCAGTTGCTTTGACCGAGCAGCGATCGCCGCAGTTGTTTCATGTGTCTGGCCCTAGATGGACGACCACCCCGGTAACAACGGATGTCGTGAGGTCGAATACATGCGAGAGTATGGGGCAGTCTCCAGAGGCCACGGGACGAACATACGAAAACGTGTCTCTCGCGTCGTTAGACGGGACTCGCAATTTCGATTGTCCGCGTGTCTCAGCGACCCGGCACGACCGGAGGCGGCCTAGCTGAAACGCTTGTAGGCCCATTGCAGCGCCGCCACCGGGCCGGGCAACGGATTGGACCCGCCCGCCGCGTGGCCGACCCCGATCTGCGCCCGATCGTCCCTTTGGTGCCACTGCCCGAGGACGTCGCTTGGACGTTCGCCGAACTGATCACGGAAGCTCCGGCTGAAATGGGCCAGCGTTGCGAAGCCGGTCCGGTCGGCTGCGTCCTGCACTGCACCACGCGATTGGGGCGCCTCGGACAGGATGCGATATGCCCTTTGAAGGCGCCGCGTCAGGATGTAATGTTGCAGGCCGCCGTCCTCGGCGAAGTCGCGGTAGATGGTCGCCCGCGAGGCCCCGAAGGCCTTCAGCAGCATGTCTATCCCCAGATCGGGGTCGGGAAGGTTCTTGTCGATGAACACCTTCATCGCCGCGATCCGCGCCCGACGAGTTGGGCCGTCCCTTTCGCTGTCCATGCCCCCCGCGACGATGCCCTGCAAGAGCCCGCTCACCGCTGCGGCAAGGCCGGCGGCGTCGCCCTGCTCGAGGTATTGCGCCTCCTGCAGCATAAGGCCCAGGCCCGCCTGCAGTATCCGCCCGCGCGGGGTGTCGATGCCGATGCTAAACACGGCCGGATGTGCGGACGGATCATAGCCAAGAAGGTGATAGGGCACTGCCAGCGTGAACTGTTCATGGTTGGTCGAGATCTGTCTTGCGGCCCGGTCGTGGTCGATGAAGTGGATGGCGCCGGTACCCAGCGTCCTCTGGTCGTCGCCATGGATGAGCAGGCTGTAACCCGACCGGTACATGCGCACCTTGACCACTGGCGTGGGGTTTCTGTCGATCAAGTCCTGCGTGCGGTCGACGACGTTGGCCTCGGCCTTCAGCGCGGCAAGCAGCAGTTCGTCGAGAAACCAGGCCTGCGCCTTCACGCGATGGCCGCGCTCGGGCGTGAAGGGCCCCTCGAGCGCGAAGGTGCCGTCTACGACGTGGCGCCAGAGTTCGCGCGACCGTTCGGGCGCCATGCCAAAGGTGTCCAGCATGTGTGTAGCCAGGGTCTCCGTACGACCGTGCATGATTACTTCGGTGCGCATGGCCCTCAGGAACTGCAGTGGATGCAAACGATTGCCTTGATATCTAGATGGTTGCGCGTGAAATGACGAGGACTTTGTGGCGGCTGAACTGACAGCACGACGGCAGCGTCGTCAGCATGTCGGTCAAGTGGGGCTCAGTCTCCTTCGGGCATGCTGAGATCGGGCCGCATGAACGGCAGAGGTTCTGTTTCGGTCACGCAGGTCAGGTCAGGCGGCGCCGCGGGGTCCAGGACGAAGTCCCGCATGATCGCGATGGCGCATTGATTGATGTTCATGACCTGAACGTGGAACCCGGCGGGAAAAATCACATGCCTGGCGTTGGGCAGCGCATCCACGACCTGCTGGCTGACATACCACGGTGTCTGCACGTCCAGCCCGCCGCTCAGGACGAGGGTCGGCACATCGGTCGTCGCCAGGTCGTCGGCGCGGGCGGGTAGCTGCGGCAGGTTCAGAATGTCGCACACTTCGACATAGAGGGCGGCGCTTTCGCGGGCGAAGAGCTGCTCGTACAGGCCGACGCCGTCGGTCAGCACATCGTCGGCCGCCCGCGGCGGGTCATCCGTGCAGACCATCGCCGCATGCATCAGGATCGCCATCTCAGCATCCATCGCGGCAGGATCGGCCAGAAGTTCCGCCCCGCGCTGCGCTGCCATGTCGGCCGCGATCCGGTCGCGCCCCTCGGTGACGTAAGCGTTCAGGAGCGCCGGAAAGGCCATCGCGCCGAACTTCTGGGTCTGCAGCTCATGCAGGTAGGATGCGAATTCACCCTGCGTCAGAGTCAGATCGAAGGTGACGTCTGGTTGATCCGGCACTGTGTAGGTCGTCTTGATCGGCCCGTCGTCGAACAGGGCGAGGGCCGCATCCAGAAGCGCGGGGATGTCATAGCTTGCCGCGCATTCGGCATCCTCGGCGCACAGTGCGGTCAGGTTGTCGATGCCCCACTGCGCGAAACTCGAGCGCTGTGCGCTCCAGTCCGTCGAGGTAAGCGAGCCGGTACCGTCAAGTACGATCGCCTCCAGTATCTCGGGGAAGTCGCGCATGACCGTCTGGCCGAGCTCGGTGCCGTAGGATTCGCCGTAGTAGACGATCCGCTCGTATCTCAGCGCAAGCCGCGCGTCGTTCACGTCGGCGGAGTTCTCGATCGTGTTGTAGGCGGCGAGGTCGACACCTGCCGCGCCATGCCTCTCGAAACAGGCGCTGACGCGCTCTCGCAGGATGAGGCGTCCCGCATCGTCGTCCAGACCGCTTTCAACCGCCTCGCGCTGCGCAGTCCAGAGTTCGGTACAATCGAGGTAGGGCCGCGATCGAAGCGTGCCGCGCTGCTCCATCAGCACGATATCGCGGGTCTCGAGGATGGGGCCGAGAAGGCTCGGCTGGAACAGGGCGAGAATCCCCGGATCACCGGTCAGCGCCTGCCCCGGACCTCCTGCCAGCATGAAGAGCGGCGCGGCGTCCGTGGGCAACGCCTTCAGCACGGCGCTGATGTTCTGGTGCTTGTACTCGATTGCCTTCACGGAGCGATCGATCCGATCTGCAAGCTGTCGATATGATGCTGCCTTGGTAATCCCCCCATTTTTGTGGGGGCTTGGTCGTAGAATTTACGCGGCCATTCTCAGTTTCTGTGCGGGTGTCATCCCGCCGTTGCCCATGTTTGGGCGCTCATTGTTGTAGGACCAGAGCCATTCA
>NZ_JAGHRA010000005.1 GCF_017744015.1 Paracoccus sp. R12_2 | reverse complement strand
CTGGCGCAGCACACCCATGATCTGGGCTTCTGTGTATCGTGTCTTCTTCATCGGAATCTCCTCAGTCATCCTGCCGAGAAAATTCTACTTCCGCATCCCGTTAAGATCGGGGGGGATTACCGCAGCACATGCTTGCAAATATCGCGGACTTTCAAGTTTTCCACGCACCCCCTGTATCGAAACCCTGAGGGTAAGTTCCGCGCGTTGCAGCCCGTCAGGTGGAGGCAGCGAACGGCTGCTCTTGCTTATCTATGCGGATGCGATGCCGAATCCTCACGGACCACTTTCCATCTGGACCACCGAGCGGGTAGCGCCCGACCCCGAGTTGCGTTTCGCAAGTGGAGCAATGCAGCAGCGCAGCTTCCCGAGCGCAGACCTTGATCCCGGGCGCCGCAAGATCGCTTAAGCTGTGACCGCTATGCGGGAGCAGATCTGCCAAACGGCAGCTTGTTGAGCGCCTAGTTTCGAGCTGTATGCATTCCCACCAGCCTCGACAATAAGATGACCGTGTAGAGCACACCAAGGATAGCTTCGAACGCCGCGAAAGCCTGCGCGTAGTATTTCACCGGAAGGATGTCTCCGTAGCCGAGGCTGGTGAGGGTGACGTAGCTGAAATAGAGAAGCTCCTGCCAGGTCGCAATATCGCCGTTAGCACCTGCGAAGGATCCCGGCTGGAACCATTCAATCAACGCGAATATCGCTGCAAATGCCGAGCCAATGATCAGATAAAGCGACGTGGCTGCCAGAATGATCTCGGTAAAGACCTGACGTGCCGCAAATATGTAGATGCCGAGCACCACTATGATGACGAGGTGATAGATAATGGAAGTGGCGAACACTGCGATTGCTGTAAATGATGTGCCAAGCGCCGCATTCGCTACCCCAGCGGCAAACACGGCTAACCCGGTAGAAAGGGCAAGTGCCCGCAGTATGGCGCGGTGACTTAGAAGCCACGTGCCTACGACGAACATCGCGGCATAGAAAAGGTAGAAGACGATCGCACCCATCAACCCGAACTGCGAGATAGGGTAGATCAGGTTGTGCAAGATGATCGCAGCCAGCAGTCCTCCGGTTTGCCATAATTCACGATCGCCCTGAGCGGTGGTCATGAGGCCGCCCGACCTCTGGGTTGCAGCAACGCCGTTGCCAACATAACGACGGCCATTCCGATCCCTAGCAGCAACCCTGACGCATGTGCGCCGTGGACCAGGTAGCCGATGATCGGCAAAGCCACGAACGGGATCAGATATGTCAGCGGGATCTCCCGCGCGATGGTGCGCCGAAACAGCGCGTTTCCGAACATGTAGATCAGCGGCCCGGCGACGGCGATGATGATTGCGGGGAGGTGAAGGGGGTCGGTAGGGTGGGCGAGTATTGCTTCTATCGCCACAGCGACAACTATTGCCCCGCAGACCATGATGCCGTGCGCGTATGCAAGACCTGCACGGGCGAGTTTAGCCTGCTCGGCTTCAATGTGAAACGCAGCCTCGCCGTCCTCGCCACTATGGACGAAATACAGCCACCAGAGCGCGATAATCAGCGCAAATCCGATCGCTGCCGTCAGAACGATTGTGCCATTCAGGTCCGCCCCGACCATCGTGCCGCCAAGCAGCAGGATGGATTCACCCAGTGCGATAATGAAAATCAACTGATTACGTTCGAGGAGATGCAGGCCCTTGAGCGTCCATGTCTCCATCGGCGTCTTTCCGTGGCCCGGCATCCAGAACCCTGCGTATGGGCCAGCATAATCGATAAGAACCGCCATGATCCACAGCGGGAGACGCAAAGGTTCGATCAAGGCACCAAGTGTCCAAAACACCCCTGACACGACACTCCAGACACCAAGTTGAAAATAGTTCCGGCCCATCTGCGAGCCGCGCATAACCAACGCCATATAGCCCGCGCGGATCAGCGCCATGGCGACATAGGCAAACACGAACAATCCGGCGCGGTAGCTGAACGCATAGTGGATAGCCACCGCCATCAGCAATGCGCAGGCCATCAACGCCAGCATCAGCATGCGTCCAGCAGGATGATCGGGATCAATCCAGTTTGCCGCCCACGCCGTGTAATTCCAGGCCCACCAGACGGCGGCGAACAGGGTCACGGCCTCCAGCGCCCCTGTCCATGTCTGATGCTCCAGCAAGTAATGAGACAGTTGGATGATTGTGAAGACGTACACCAAATCGAAAAACAGCTCGACAGTCGTAACCTTGAGATGGCCACTCTCTGCCCGCTCTCGCAAGCTGGCAACCGGCGCAAATCGATCAAGAAATGAACTTTGAGGCAAATGAATATCCTCCTGAATGATCAGATATTTTTGACAGATGCGGAGCTAGGCCACAATACCGGCAGTCCTATGTGTGCGGGTCTGTGTCAACGTTTCGGAATCCCTGATTTAGACATTCGCTGCGATGCCGGACAGCGACATGGTAAGGCTCTTAGCTGCCGTTAGATGCGGAACGCCTGGGCGTCGCCGCTGCGGACAACGCGGTCATCCAGTTCAGGGGCCGCTTTACCGTCCTGACAAAAAACTACTCGCTCTGCTGACAGAAACGGATGCGGTTACCGAACGGGTCGGTCACCTGCATCTGCATCCCCCATGGCAGATCCTCTAAGCCGGGGCGGTTATAGGAATATCTTTTCTCTGAAAGCTCTCGATGAAATTCACGGATGTTGGTGGCTGTCACAAAAACGTTTGCCCCGGGGCTGGCATCTCCATGGTGTTCGGACAGATGCAAACTCAGGTCAGATCGTTCCAGCCCGAGGTAGAGCGGCATTCCCTCGGAAAAGCGGTGTTCAAACACCACCTGAAAACCCAGAAAACCGCAGTAGAACTCCCTCGCCTTCATTTCGTCGAATATGCGTAGAATTGGGCTACAACGATTGAAGCGCACCTCGCCTGGAGATGCACGCCTCTGGTCCAGCTTCGCACAAGCGGAATTCCAGTCAGCGTGGCCCAGGGCCGTCGCGACAAGTTCGAGAGACCGGGAGTGGGAGATGTCCATCCCGTCTGAAGAAAGGGCCGCACGAAGCTGCCTCGCCATGGATTTCGCTTGATCGGTGCTTGCCATCACACTCTCCTGCCGGTGAACGCACACGGTGCTCGCATTGCCGATAGTCACTGGACGGGGGCTTGTGTGATACGTCCGCGATGCTTTCACCTTGCCGTCTGGGCGCGAGCGGCTGGCAGCATGAACCAGCCCTGACAAAGCGGATAACTGGGCCTTTCGTCAAGCGGGAATTGAGCATGGATCTGCATTGGATGCGGAGCGCCTGGGCGACCCCACTGCGGGTCGAAGCGGCCGCTCGCCGCGGCTGCATTGCCTAACCAGATCGACAACTGGATCTGGTTTGGGATGCAGAGTGTTCATCGTCTGCGTATCAATGCAAGTGCCGCACTCGGATGTCGCGAACATCCAGGAATAGATGCGGAAAGCACCAAGACGGATTCGTGGCACAAGCTTCTCAGCAGTTCGTTTCTGCAGGCTTGAATGCGTGTTCTCGAAATTCGGCATTGATCGTCTTGTCGTGTGCCAGTTGACCTGCTCACCGATTCCCACCATGACTGTCCACGATGGTTCCTGGGACGGCCACGCCAAACCGGGTGAAAAGGGAACGTGGTGCGGTGTAGCCATCAGGCGCCAAATCCACGACTGCCCCCGCAACTGTAAGCGGTGAGCCGACCCCAAGATGCCACTGGCGCAACTGCGCCGGGAAGGCGGGGAAGGCCACGATCCGCAAGTCAGGAGACCTGCCATCATGATCGAAACCAACCCGGGCGGGGTGCCCCGGAGAAAGACCGCATGTGCCGCGAACCGGCAGCGATCAAGCCTGACCGCTAGATGCGGCAGAGCCAAAGGCCAGACCTTTGCCCTGCCGATGCGCCTTCTTCTGCCCCGTTCTTCGCATGATGAAGGACGACCATGAATCGTATCACCTTGACCGCGCTTTTTGCGATGGCAGCGCCCGCAGCAATGGCCGCGCCGACAGAGTATCCCCTGACCATCGACAACTGCGGGCACACGCTGACCTTTTCCGCGCGCCCCGATAACGTCGTCTCGATCGGGCAGGCGACGACCGAGATCCTCTATGCCTTGGGTCAGGCTGACCGCCTGGCGGGGACTGCCTTGTGGTTCAATGCCGTGCTGCCCGATTATGAGGACGAAAACGAGCGCGTCGAACGGATCAGCGACAACATGCCCAGCTTCGAGGCGGTGGTCGCCAAGCGCCCCGGTTTCGTGCCGACGATGTTTGAATGGATGATCGGCGAACAGGGCGCCGTCGGCACGCGCGAGCAGTTCGCCGATCTGGGGATCCCGGCCTATGTCATGCCCGCCGATTGCGAGAGCAAGGACAACCTCGTCGGCGCGGACGGCACCCGCCTTGCGCCCTTCGACATCCAGACCGTGTGGGACAGCATCGACCAGATGGCCCAGGTGATGGACGCGCAGGATGCCGGCGACGCGCTGATCGCCGACCTCAAGGCCCGAGAGACCGCCGTGGTCGAACGTGCGGCGGCGATGAACCTGCCGGATGCCTCGGCTGCGGTCTGGTTCTCGTCTGCCGATCTGGAACTTGATCCCTACATGGCCGGCGCGATGGGGATTCCCGCCTGGATGCTGGAGCGGCTTGGCCTGCGCAACGTCGTCACCTCGGACGAGGAATGGCCGACCGTGGGATGGGAGACAATAGCGCGCGCCGACCCGTCCGTCATCGTGATCGCGCGAATGGACCGCCGCCGCTTTCCGGCTGACGACTACGACGAGAAGCTGCGCTTCCTCAAGTCCGACCCGGTGACCAGCCAGATGACAGCCGTCAAGCAGGACCGCATCGTGATCCTCGACGCCGAGGCGATGCATGCCAGCATTCGCCTGATCGACGGGCTCGAGGTTCTGGCCGAGGGCATGGACAGGCTGTCGAAGTGACCGGCATTGTCGATGTGGCCGCGATCCGGCGGCCACGGGTGCCGGTCTGGGTCTGGGCAGCGGTGCTTATCGTGGCGGCGCCCCTCATCGGCGCAGCATTGGGCGAGACACCGATCCCCGCCGTCACGGTCTGGCAGGCGCTGGCCAACCAGCTCTGGGGGGCCGGTTATGCCGTGGACCCCATCGATCAGGGGATCGTCTGGTCCTACCGGCTGCCACGCGCATTGGTGGCCGGGGCCTGCGGTGCGGGGCTGGCGATCTCGGGGCTTGTCCTGCAGACGCTGCTGCGCAATGCGCTGGCCGATCCATTCCTGCTGGGTATCTCGGCCGGTGCCTCGACAGGGGCGGTGCTGGTCGCGGTGGCCGGGCTGGGCGCAGCCTTCCTGCCGATGTCTGCGGGGGCGCTGGTGGGGGCGCTGGCGGCCTTCGCGCTGGTCGTGGGACTTGCGCGGCTATCTGGCGGCGGCCCGACTGCGCGGGGGGCGGCGCAGATCGTGCTGGCCGGCATCGCGGGCTCGCAGCTTTTCAATGCGCTGACCAGCTTCATCATCGCGCGCTCGGCCAGCGCCGAGCAGGCGCGGGGCATCATGTTCTGGCTGCTGGGTAATCTTTCGGGCGTGCGGTGGGACGATGTGTGGCTGGCGGTCGCCGCCGTGCTTATCGCCGTTGGTGCGGCGCTGTGGCATGTCCGGGCACTCGACGCCTTCACCTTCGGCACGGAGTCTGCGGCTTCGCTTGGCGTGCCGGTGCGGCGGGTGCAGGGTGTCTTGATCCTCGCGACGGCGGCGGCGACGGCGGTGCTGGTCTCGATCACCGGGGCCATCGGCTTCGTAGGTCTGGTGGTGCCTCACGCGGCGCGGTTCCTGGTCGGCAGCCGGCATGTTCGCCTCGTGCCGGTCTCGGCGCTGATCGGGATGGTGTTCCTGATCGCCGCCGACGTGATCGCGCGGATGCTGGTGCCGGGCCAGACCCTGCCGATCGGCGTGGTGACGGCCCTTGTCGGCGCACCGGCCTTCGCCATCATCCTGATCCGCGCAAGGTCCGCGCCATGATGCTGGATGTCCACGACGTCGGCCGCCGCGTGCGCGACCGCCACCTGCTGGAAGGCGTCAGCCTGACCGTTGCACGCGGCGAGGTTCTGGGGCTCGTTGGCCCAAACGGCTCGGGAAAATCGACACTTCTGCGGCTCCTGGCGGGGCTGGTGCGGCCCGACCGGGGCCTTGTGCGATTGGACGGCCAGCCGATGGCAGCTATGCCGCAGCGCCAGATCGCCCGGCAGATCGCCCTCGTCGCGCAAAGCGCCGAGACATCAGACCGCATCACCGTCCGCGATGCGGTCGCCCTTGGTCGCACGCCTTGGCTCGACGCGCTGAGCCCGTGGTCCGACGAGGATGACGCCCATGTCGACCGCGCCATCCGTCGCGTCGATCTGGCCCATCTGGCCAATCGCGACTGGTCCACCCTGTCGGGCGGCGAGCGTCAGCGGGTCCATATCGCCCGCGCCCTGGCGCAGGATCCGCAAATCCTGCTGCTCGACGAGCCGACCAACCATCTCGACATCCGGCACCAATTGGCGATCCTCGATCTGGTCGGCAGCCTCGGCGTCTCGATCGTGATCGCGCTGCACGATCTGAATCAGGCGATGCGCTGCGACAGGCTGGCCGTGCTGCAGGATGGTCGACTGCAGGCGCTTGGGCCACCCGCCGAGATCCTCGACCCGGCGCTTCTCGCGCGCGTCTTCGGTGTCCGCGCCAGCGCGCTGATCGACCCGCAGGACGACAGCCGCGTCATGCGCTTTCACCCATGTTGATAACACGGAGACTGACCATGCGGCCGACCCTCTTGACCGCAACTGTTCTGGCCCTGATTCCTGGCCTTGCGCTGTCCGACACCTACGAGGTCAGGATGCTGAACCGGGGCGACAGCAGAAGCATGGTCTACGAGCCGGACTTCCTTGACGTTCGAGGCACCGGGCTTCTACGGCATCAAATGCAGCCCGCACTACACCATGGGCATGGTGATGCTGGTGCAGGTTGGCGACGGCGATCCGGACAAGCTCGTCGTTCCGACCTCGCTGCCGGACATGGTGCAGTATCGCATGGCGAACATTGTCGAGAGCAATCACGGACACTGATGTCCTGAATAGCGGCTGAACGAAAGCGCGCGAGACAGGCGACCGGATGCGTCACTCATGCGTCCACCCCCTTCATGCCTTCCGCAGTGTAGCGGGCACCTGAGACGGGCCGCTCGGCAAGGCCAGAGTCGATGTCGGCGAGATCGGTCTCCGAGAGCGTAACCTTTGCTGCGCCCACGTTGTCGCACAGATACTTTGACTGCTTCGTGCCGGGGATCGGGACGATGTCCTCCCCTTGCGCGAGAAGCCAGGCAAGCGCCAGCTGCGCGGGCGTGCAGCCCTTCCGCTCCGCCATTGCCGCGACAAGATCGGCGATCCGGCGGTTCGCCTGCGTCGCGTCATCCTGAAACCGGGGCAGCGAGGCCCGGAAATCTCCCTCTTCGAACTGCCCGTCCTGAAAGCGCCCTGTCAGAAATCCGCGCCCAAGCGGGGAATAGGGCACGAACCCGATGCCCAGTTCGCGGCAAGCAGGCAGAACCTCGTGTTCCGGCTCGCGGGACCAAAGGGAATATTCGGTCTGCACCGCGGCGACCGGATGCACGGCATGAGCGCGCCGGAGCGTCTCGGCGCTGACCTCGCAGAGACCGATCCGCGCGATCTTGCCTTCGTCGACCAAGCGCGCGAGTCCCTCCATGGTCTCTTCGATGGGTCGATCCTGTGCGACCCGGTGAACGTAGTAGAGGTCGATCCGCTCGATGCCGAGACGTTGTAGCGAGCCCTCGCACGCCTGCCGCGCGTAATCCGGCCCATTGTCGAGACTGCGCCGATACTCTCCCGGCGCGCGCACGATTCCGAACTTCGTCGCGACCTTCATGGGTGCCGACGTCTCGTTCAGGAAACGACCGATCAGCTCCTCGTTGTGATGCGGTCCGTACATGTCCGCGGTGTCGAGAAAGTCGATTCCAAGCTCCGCCGCCTGGTGCAGGACGCGCAGGGAGTTGTCGTCGTCGCGGGGCCCGTAGAACTCGCTCATTCCCATGCAGCCGAGGCCCAGTGCCGAGACCGTGAGGTCCGTGCCGAGTGTCCGCCGTTCCATGTCTCTCTCCTGTCTTGTGCAGTCGACAGGAAAGTGGCATTTCCGATGGCGTCAGGAAATGGCCGGAAACGGAAACGGGGATTCCGATTATGGAAAGGCGGGGCCTGGTTTGGGATGACGTCTCGGTGTTCCTCGCCGTCGCCCGGTCGGGCTCGCTCAGCGGCGCGGCGCTGGGGCTCTCTGTCGGGCTGGCAACCGTTTCCCGGCGGGTCGAACGGCTGGAAGCGCGTCTGGGACGCCCGCTCTTTCTACGGCACCACACGGGTTACCAGCTGACCGAGGAAGGCGCGGCCCTGATCGAACGCGCCGAGGAAATGGAAGCCGCAGCAAGAGCCTTCGAGTCCGGCTGGCCAGAAAAGCCAGAAGTGTCAGGCACCGTTCGCCTTGCCACGGCCGAGAACCTCGCGACCGCGCTCATCCTGCCCGCGCTGCCACGCCTGCGCCGCGCCCATCCGCGACTGACACTGGAGATCGCGACCGACATCGCCGCCGTGAACCTGCACCGCCGTGACGCGGACATCGCACTGAGAATGATCAAGCCCGAACGTGGGCATGTATCGGTGCAGCGCGTGGGCACGCTTGGATACGGGCTCTATGGCGCGCAATCGTACATGGAAGGCCGCGCCGGAGGTTCCGAACTGGACCTTGAGCGGGATGAGCTGATCGCCTGGGCCGAGGGATACGGCCACCTTCCCGCCGCGCAATGGATCGAACGCGCCCTTCGCGGTCGGGCGCCGGCGGTCGTGACGACGTCGCTTGCAACTCAGGTGGCCGGCTGTGCCTCGGGATTGGGCCTCGCCGTGTTGCCGCATTTTCTGGCTCAGCCGCGCGGGTTGATCTGCCTCGACGCCGATCTCGGGATCGATCAGCCGATTTGGCTCGTGACGCAAACCGATCTGGCATCCTCTCGCCGGGTACAGGCCGTCGCAAGCTTCCTGCGCGAGGTCGTGTCAGAACGACGGGTCGCTCTTAGCGTGGCTCGCAGCTCATGGACCGATGTTTGAGGCAACGCTGCGGTAGCCGAACGAAATTCGATAAACGGCCGTTCATCCCACTCGCAGCATTGGTCAAAGTGGGCTTGATCCCGACCTTCGCTGCAGATCGAAGGTCCCCCTCCGATACAAAGAGACTTCAGCCCGTGAGACGCCGGCATCATGCGCTGCACCAAAGACTTCCTGCCGCAGCCGGGAATGTGCTCAGCCCGCGTGAACATTCGGGCAACGTTCGCAAGCGGTGTACAGGCTGTGCACGCGCTGTGCATGGCTGGTGCACGCTCTGCGCAGCGAAAAACCCTGAAATTGCTGACCCCCACAGCATTTCGGGCCACGCGGCGTTGCGCTGTGCCGCAAGGCAACGCCCGGTCCCGTTGCGCAACACAGCGCGGGCGGTGTCAGGGCACCTCGATCTTGCCGACCAGCGGCACATCGTCCTGCTGGCTGACCGAGTGTCGTTCGATCATGCGATGCACCGCCGGATCGCCTTCCCCGCTGTGCAGTTCCCGCAGCGCAACCGTCACTTCGGCGTCGGACTTGGTGCGCCGCAGATTGTGGCGCACATATTCGTCCCATGTCGCGATGTGATAGCTTTCGCTCCAGTTTTCGGGATGTTCCAGATCGCGCAGCAGGGCCCAGTTGCGCGCCCCGTCGCGCCGCCGGATATTGCGGCGCAACCGCATCAGCCGCAGGAATTCGGGCACGTCCTCGCCCCGGATGCGGTAATCGACCATGACCATGATCGGCCCTGACCTGCCGCGCAGATCCAGCCGCAGCGCCGGTTCCTGAAAGCGGTTGACCGGATCAAGGTCCACGGCGCCGAACTCGGGCGCCTTCAGCCAGATCCCGACCACCGCGCCCAGGGCAAGCAGCACCCCGGCCATGGTCAGCGCAACCGGCAGCCCGTGCGCACCGGCAACGCCACCCCAGGCCCAGGATCCTGCGGCCATGCCCCCGAAGGTCGCGGTCTGATACAATGCCAGCGCCCGCGCCACGACCCAGCGCGGCGTGGACAATTGCACGGTCACATTGAACAGCGACAACGCCAGAACCCATGACGCCCCGGCGGGCAGCATCGCCAGGCCTTGCAGCCAGACAAGCCGAGTCTGTCCCAGCACGATGGCGGCCAGCGCGAAGCCGGCAAAGGCCAGCCGGACGATGTTCTCGTTGTCGTATCTGGACCTGATCCGCGGGTTCAGCACCGCACCGACGATCGCCCCCATTCCGAAACAGCCCAGCAACGCCCCGAACAGCATCGATCCGCCCTCGGGGTGGCTTTTTGCGACCAGCGGCAACAGGGCAAGCACCGCGACCGCGGAAAACCCGAACAGCGCGCCGCGCAGGATCACCCGCATCAGGTTCGGCGACAGCGCGACATAGCGCAGGCCCGCGCCCATCGCCGGGACGAACGCCTCGCGCGGGGCCGTGCGGGGCGCGATGTTCGGCCGCCAGCGCAGCAACGCGCCAAGCAGCGGAAGATAGCTGACCGCATTGACAACGAACGCGGCGGCGGCCCCGAAGGCGGCGACGATCAGGCCGCCGGCCGCCGGGCCCACACTGCGCATCAGGTTGAAACCCACGGAATTCAGCGTGACCGCCGCAGGCAGATCCTCGCGCGGCACCAGATCGCCCATGCTGGCCTGCCATGGCGGATTGTATAGGGCCTGCCCCGCACCGATCAGGAAGGTAAAGGTCAACAGAAGCCAAGGCGTCAGCCAGCCCTGCCATGCGACCACCGCCAGCAACGCCGAGGTTACGGCCATGATCAATTGCGCGGTCAGCAACAGCGTCTTGCGATCAAAGATATCCGCCAACGCCCCTGAACCGATCGCAAGCAACATGATGGGCAGGGTGTTCGACGCCTGCACCAGCGCGATCAGGGTCGCGCTGTCCGTCAGCTGCGTCATCAGCCACGCCGCGCCGACGGCCTGCACAAGCCCGCCGAAATTCGAGATCAGCGTGACGCTCCACAACACGCGAAAGTCGCGATGCCGGAACGGCGCAAGCGCAAGGCTTGGAGTAGTCTTGGTTTTCGTCACATCGTCAGTCCACGCGGCCAGGCGGCATAGTCGATCACGCCGCCCGGCAACGGTATTCACGCCACGCATCCGAGGCAATGCCCCGGACGCGGCACGGAAAGGTCAAGCCGGTCTCAGGCGCGCTTCACAAGGCTCAGGATAACCAGCAGGATCACCGCGCCCAGGGTCGCATAGACGATCGAGCCGATCACCGACCCTTCGGCGCCAATGCCCATCCCGATGGCCGGAAACAGGAACGAGGCGATGACGGCACCAAGGATGCCGACGACGATATTGACGACAAGCCCCTGC
This sequence comes from Paracoccus sp. R12_2, assembly GCF_017744015.1. GTDB lineage: Bacteria > Pseudomonadota > Alphaproteobacteria > Rhodobacterales > Rhodobacteraceae > Paracoccus. Next base: position 217,434 of record NZ_JAGHRA010000005.1, on the reverse strand, counting down.
CCGTGTCCCTTGACCAATAGTCCGGCCAGCCAGCCGGCAATCGCGCCGACGATCAATGCAACGATAATGCTCATCTTGGTAGTTTCCTCGCGAATGCGGCGCGGCAGCGCCCGACGTGCATGAAACCAAACACACGCCAAATTGTTCCCCTGTCGTGCAAAGTTGATGCGACTGCCGCCCCTTGGCCACAAGTCGGATGTCAATTCCGCCATGACAGGCACCAAGGGTTGACGAAAGGTGAATGTGGCAGGCTGATGAAACCCTGCACGAATCACGTCCGGCACTGCTCGGTCGACGTGATGTCAAGAAAGTAACGCTGCCACGGTCATGCCATCCAGGGCCTGCCCGATGCTACAAAGGAACACGATACAATGCGCCTCGTTTCCCTTCTTGCGGCGCTGGCCCTGGGGCTTGCGGCCTGCGCACCTACTGCCCATTCGCCGACACGGCTGGCCACTGGTACGGTGCCGCCCATCTATCAGGCCCGCACGGATACCGGTCCGAACGGCGAAGTCGTCGATATTCCCGCCGTCCGCGCCGCCTATCTGACCCAGCGCAACCAGCGTCAGCGCGTCGCCTATAACGGCCCCGAGGCACCGGGTACCGTGGTGGTCGATCCCTACGCGCGCGTCCTTTATCACGTGATGGAAAACGGCGAGGCGATGCGCTTCGGCGTCGCGGTCGGACGGGCAGGCAAGGGCTTCAGCGGCGATGCCGTGATCTCGGTCAAGAAGCGCTGGCCAAGCTGGACCCCCACCCAGAACATGATCCGCACCGAGCCCGAGCTTTACGGCCAGTTCGCCGGCGGGCTGAAGGGCGGGCTGGACAACCCACTTGGGTCGCGCGCGCTGTATCTCTATCGCAACGGTCGCGACACCTATTACCGCATCCACGGCACGATGGATCCGTCCTCGATCGGGAAGGCCACGTCGGCGGGCTGCATCCGGCTGTTCAATCAGGACATCATGGACCTGTTCGACGAAACCGATCTTGGCGCACGCGTCAAGGTGCGCAGCCAGGCGGAAAGCGTGCGGCGGGAAGGTCCGATGATCGAAACCCCCGAAGGATATGTCGTTCCGGCGTCCGAGGCCGCACAGGCACAACTGCCTGCCGCGACAACTACCGCTGCGGCGCCCGGCTTCACCTCTCCGGTCGAAAGCGCCGTGCCCTCTCGCTAAGCGATTGCAAGTCGATCACCTTGCCCGATACCGAAAGGCCCCTGCATCGCTTGCAGGGGCCTTTGCAATTGCAAATCGCCGCAAAGTCACGCAATGTTCCGCCTGATCATCGCCAGAGACGGGAACCAGATCGGAATGCCGAACCATGCCAATCGCGAACGGGAAATTCTGAACGCGCAACAGCAAAAGCTGGCTGACGCCAGCCGCCGCCCCTCAGTTGAAGTTCTGAGCGATGCGGATCTTCTGGCGCTGATAAAAGCACTTGACGACGCACGGGCAAGGGCCTCGGCGACCACGGCGGAAGACGGGTTGTCGCCCCAGGGCCTGCTGAGCACGGCATTGAATCGTGCACAGGCCGAACGCCGCCGCCGCAAGCTGCCCCCTGCAAGTGGCGCACGCCAGCGGACCGGCAAGACAGTCGCGGCGAAAGGCGGCAGCGCCAGCCGCGCCGCCAAGCGCGTCCCGGCGTCCACCCGTCGCAGTCCCGCCGATCGCAAGACGGCCGAGACGCGCAAGGCCGATCTTCGCACCGGTGTGCGGCGCGTCAAGAAACCCGCCAAGACCGCTGCGTCTGACCAGCCGGTGACCGCTGCTGCGGCACAAGTTGCAGTGCCCCCGGCTGGTGCCAGGACCGAAGCTGCGCCCCAGGACGGCAAGACCCGCAAGAACACCGTCAAGAAGGCCGAGAAGCAGGCCGAGAAAGCCGCCGAAAAGGAAGCCAGGAAGGCTGCTCGCAAAGCCGAGAAAGAGGCCGTACGCGCAGCCCGCAAGGCGGCGCGCGTGGCGGCGAAAGAGGCCGAGAAGGCGCTGCGCAAGGCAGAGCGAAAGGCCGAACGGAAATCGAAGACGGCGGATGATGACACCGCCGTCACGTCCAAGGACAAGACCAAGAAAAAGAAGAAGAAGGACAAGTCCGGCAAGGCAGACTGAGACACATCCCATGTCGCCGCATCGCCAAGACCGAAAGGATCCGGTTTGCGCCGCGTCCTTCTGATCCTGTCACTGATCGCGGGGATGGGTGTCCAGCCTGCCGTGTCGCGCCCCGCGGTCGATGCGTTCATGGGCCGTCCGCCCGCACCTCAGAGCGACAAGATCCGCTGCACCGATGATGGCCGGGATTGCGTCCGGCTGGATCGCTATGCGTCAGATGTCTGCAAGCTGATCGAACGCAACGCATCGGAACGAGGGCTGGACCCCAGCTTCCTGGCGCGGCTGCTGTGGAAGGAAAGCCGGTTCGAGCCGGGCGCCATCAGCCCGGCGGGGGCGCAGGGCATCGCCCAGTTCATGCCTGGGACGGCGGATCTGTATGATCTGGACGATCCGTTCAACCCGGCCCAGGCGATCCACAAGGCGGCCTGGTATCTGGCCCATCTGTCGCAAAACTTCGGCAATATCGGGCTTGCCGCGATTGCGTATAACGGCGGCGAAAACCGCGCGGCGCGCTTTGTCGCCCGGCAGACCACCCTGCCCTACGAGACACTGGACTATGTCGAGGCGATTACCGGCCACAACGCGCTGCGCTGGCGCGACAACCCGCCACTGGCCAAGGAACTGCGACTGGCGCTGGACCCGGACCAGCCCTTCCGTCCGTCCTGCGAGGAGATGGCGGGCAATCGCAGCCTTCGCGAATTCATGGTGCAACCGCGTGTCTTCCCGTGGGGCGTCATCGTGGCCAGCCACCCCAGCAGATCCGGGGCGGCGCAACAGGTCGCACGTCTGAACCGCAGCCTGCGACCGATCCTTGGCGACAAGCGCGTCGGCTATGTGCGCAAGAAGCTGAACGGAGTGCCCAAGCCGGTCTATACCGCGCAGATCGGCTACGAGACCCGCAACGAGGCCGCCGCTTTCTGCATCCGGCTGAAGCGGGTCGGCGGCCGCTGCATCGTCCTGCGGAACTGAGCCCACGGCAAGAAGATCCGCCGCCACGGATCGGCCGGTCAGGGCGCACGATATCAGGGCATCGCCGCCTCCGCAAAGCGCCCCGAGTCGCCTGCAGACATAATGATTGCAGCACGCGAAATCCGTGCAATCCCCTTGAGAAAGCAAGCGGGATGAACGGCATATCCGCGTTCACGACGCTTTCACGCCAGCGGTCCTATCAGGAAAGCGGGACTTCCCCCGAAATCGAAACCTGAGACCTCGTGAAAGGAGAGCATCATGGCCACCCTTATTGGCAACAACAGCAACAACACCATTGCCGGGACATCGGCTGCGGACCTGATCTACGGATTGGGCGGCAACGACAGTCTTGGCGGTGGTGGTGGGACCGACACGATCTATGGCGGCACCGGCAACGATACCATCCGCTCCAGCGGTTCTGGCATCTATGACGGGCAGGACGGCAATGATTACATCTATGCAGGCCTCGGCACGCCGGAAACCCTGCGCGGCGGCACCGGCACAGACTGGCTGAACACCGCCAGCTTCAGCGGCAACTACGTGGTCAACCTGACGACCGGCCTGACCAACTTTGCCGGTGAAAGCTTTACCCAGTTCGAGAACCTCTATTCCGGCAGCGGCAACGACCGGCTGACCGGCACTTCCGGTGCCAACCGGATCTACGGCAATAACGGCAACGACACGATCGACGGGCTGGGCGGCAACGACTATATCAGCGGCGGCGCTGGCAACGACAGCCTGATCGGCGGCGGCGGAACCGATACCGTTTACGGCGGCACCGGCAACGACACGATCCGGTCCAGCGGTGCGGGCGTCTATGACGGGCAGGACGGCAACGACTATGTCTATGCCGGGAATGGCACCCCCGAGACGCTTCGCGGCGGAAACGGCACCGACTGGCTGAACACCACGCTGTGGTCGGGCAATTACAACATCAACATGACCACCGGCGTGACCAACTATGCCGGGGAAAGCTTTACCCAGTTCGAAAACCTCGTGACCGGGTCGGGCAACGACAATCTGCTGGGAACGACCGGCAACAACGTCATCTACAGCGGCAGCGGCAACGACACGGTCAATGGCCTCGGCGGCAACGACTATATCTACGGCGATGCAGGCAACGACAGCCTGACCGGCGGCGGCGGAACCGACACCGTCTACGGCGGCACCGGCAACGACACGATCCGGTCCAGCGGAGCAGGCATCTATGACGGACAGGACGGCAATGATTACATCTATGCCGGCCTCGGCACGCCGGAAACCCTGCGCGGCGGCACCGGCACAGACTGGCTGAACACCGCCAGCTTCAGCGGCAACTACGTGGTCAACCTGACGACCGGCCTGACCAACTTTGCCGGTGAAAGCTTTACCCAGTTCGAGAACCTCTATTCCGGCAGCGGCAACGACCGGCTGACCGGCACTTCCGGTGCCAACCGGATCTACGGCAATAACGGCAACGACACGATCGACGGGCTGGGCGGCAACGACTATATCAGCGGCGGCGCTGGCAACGACAGCCTGATCGGCGGCGGCGGAACCGATACCGTTTACGGCGGCACCGGCAACGACACGATCCGGTCCAGCGGTGCGGGCGTCTATGACGGGCAGGACGGCAACGACTATGTCTTTGCCGGGCTTGGCACGCCCGAAACCCTGCGTGGCGGAAACGGCATCGACACGCTGAACACGACCAGCTTCAGCGGGAACTACAACGTCAACCTGACGACCGGACTGACCAACTTCGCCGGTGAAAGCTTTACCCAGTTCGAAAATCTCGTCTCGGGCAGCGGCAACGACACGCTCAGCGGCACCTCCGGCGCGAACGTCATCCGGGGCGGCAATGGCAACGACCGCATCTCTGGCCTTGGCGGAAACGACTCGCTTTACGGCGACAATGGCAACGACACGGTCTATGGCGGCAGCGGCAACGACTATATCCGCGGCGGCAACAACAATGACCGGCTTTACGGCGAAAGCGGCAATGACCGTGTCTATGGCGACGCGGGCAACGACTACCTGTCGGGAAGCACCGGCAACGACCTTCTGCACGGCGGCTCGGGCAATGACACACTGAACGGCGGCAGCGGCAACGACGTGTTGATCGGCAGCACCGGGACCGACTACCTGACGGGCAGCAGCGGCGAAGATGTCTTCCGCTTCTACAGCACGTCGGATTCGCCCTTCGGGGTCAGCTCGACCTATGATCGGATCACCGACTTCCAGGGGGCGGGCATCAACCTGGTCTCGGCGACAGAAGACCGGATCGATCTGTCGTCGATCGACGCCAACACCAATGTAGCCGGAAACCAAGCCTTCGCTTTCAATGGCACCACAGCCGGCGGAGCGGGCACGATCTGGATGCAGAATGTCGGCAACGAGACCTGGCTGCGGGTCAATACCGACGCCGACGCAACGCCCGAGATGACCGTTCGGATCTCGGATGGGGCGGACAATGCCAATGACTACTGGGCGGGGGATTTCATCCTTTGACAGCAGCCTGAATACAGACCGGGGCGCGGCTGGAAACGGCCGCGCCTTTCCCGTGTCGGCCGCTCAGCTGCGACGGGTCATGGTCAGCGTCGTCCACTCGCCAAGATCGTCGCGGCGATCCAGGTCGAATCCCTGATCCTGATACGCCTCGATCACGTCTTGGCCCTGAGTGGTCAATATCCCCGACAGGATGATCTTGCCGCCGGCGGCGACATGCCGCGCCATGTCGGGGCCAAGGTCGATCAGCGGCTGTTTCAGGATATTGGCAAGGACCAGATCGAACGGAGCGGCCCTTTCGATCATCGGGTGATCAAAGCCCGCGGCCTCGACACATTCGACGCGGCCATCCAGACCATTCGCGATCACATTCGCCGCGGCGGTGTCCACCGCGACCCGATCGATATCTCCTGCCAGCACCGTGACCGGCCAGATCCGCGCCGCACCCATGGCCAGAACCGCGGTGCCGCTGCCGATATCGGCGATCCGGTGCGCCTGATATCCGTCGTTCGCCAACCGGTCCAGCGCCTCAAGACAGCCCTTGGTCGTGCCGTGATGGCCCGTCCCGAAGGCCATCGCGGCCTCGATGCACAATGCCTCGACGCCGTCAGGCACCTGATCGATGTGGTGGCTTCCATGGACATAGAACCGGCCTGCCTCGACCGGGGTCAGTTCGCGGCGCACATGCGCGACCCAGTCAACCTCGGGCAATTCCGAGATGACGAAAGGCTCTGCCCCCCACGCTGCAGCCAGCAGGGCCAGCGCAACCTCGTCGGGGGTCTCGGTGAAATAGGCCGCGACCTCCCACCGGTTTGACCCGTCTTCGATCTCGAAGATCCCGGTGCCCACGGGCTCGGGTGTCAGATCCTCGCAGGCTTCGGCCAGCGCCTGGGCGGGCGGTTGGCCAGCAAGATGGGTCAGTGCGGTGAATGTCGGCATCAGATCGGGTCCGGATTGGGCATGGACGGCTCTACCCCGGTGCCCTTCAGCCCGCAATAACCGTCCGGATTCTTTTCCAGATACTGCTGATGCGCATCGTGCGCCGGCCAGAACGGGGCTTCTTCGACGATTTGGGTGGTGATCGCCCCGAACCCCTCGACTGCAAGTCGGTTTCCGTAATCGATCTTCGACGCCTCGGCGGCCGCACGCTGACTGTCGTTGAAAACCATGATCAGGCTGCGATACTGGCTGCCCACGTCGTTTCCCTGACGGTCCCCCTGCGTGGGGTCGTGGTTTTCCCAGAACATCTGCAGAAGATGGTCATAGCTGATCAGCGAGCTGTCAAAGACCACGCGCACCACCTCGGCATGCCCGGTGTCGCCCGCACGCACCTGATCGTAAGTCGGGTTTTCGGTCTGGCCGCCCGTGAAACCGACCTGAGTCAGCCAGACGCCGTGCTGCTGCCAGAACAGCCGCTCGGGGCCCCAATAGCAGCCCATTCCGAAAATCGCCTGATCCATGCCCTGCGGCATCTCCTCATCCAGCGGACGGTTGAAGATCGCATGTGTTGTAGTCATCGTGAGATCCTTGTTTGCTTGACCATGAAACGCACGAAGCGTCGCTTGGTTCGCCTTGAGATTCAGTCCCGCAGACGACATGCTGATCACCGTCTGGACACGACGGAGTGAGGCGATGGATCTGCTGACAGTTCTGACCGGAATATCCGAACGTGTCGGCGATCTTGCAACTGCATTGCTGGTCGGATTGCTGATCGGCGTCGTCTTCGGGTTTGCGGCGCAGCGTTCGGCATTCTGCCTGCGTTCGGCCGCATTCGAATTCGCGCGCAGGCGCGCGGGTCGGGCGATGGCGATCTGGCTTCTGACATTTTCGACCGCGATGGTCTGGGTGCAGGGCGCACAGATGGCGGGCCTCTTCCGCCCCGACACCGCGCGCATCATGTCGGTCACCGGAAGCTGGTCGGGGGCAATCATCGGCGGGCTGGTGTTCGGCATCGGCATGGTGATGGCGCGGGGCTGTTCGGGGCGGCTGCTGGTGCTGGCGGGCACCGGCAATCTGCGGACGGTCACGGCGGGAATGGTGTTCGCGCTGACCGCCCAGATGACGCTGTCGGGGGCACTGTCGCCGCTGCGCCAGTCACTGGCCGGGATATGGGTGACGCCGGGCGGACGCAACGTGAACCTGCTGGATGCGGCGGGTCTGCCACAATGGGCGGGTCTGGTGATCGGCCTGATCTTCGCGGTGGCGGCGATCTGGCTGGCGGTTCGGGCAAGGACCGGGGCGCGCGTGCTGATCTGGGCCTGCGGCGCGGGTTTTGCCGTAGCGCTTGGGTGGGTGCTGACCTATGCCTTGTCGCAGGTCGCGTTCGATCCGGTGACGGTGACATCGGCGACCTTCGCCGGTCCGTCGGCACAGGTGGCGATGGCGGTGCTGACCACCGATGCTGGACTCAGTTTCGATATCGGCTTGATCCCGGGCGTTTTCATCGGCGCGTTTCTGGGAGCGCTGGCCGGACGCGAATTGCGGTTCGAGGGGTACCGCGACGCGCCGCAGATGTTGCGCTCGATGGGTGGTGGCGCGCTGATGGGCTTTGGCGGAATGCTGGCCGGCGGCTGCGCGATCGGTGCCGGCCTGACCGGCACCTCGGTCTTCAACGCAACGCTGTGGCTGGCTGCCGTCATGTTCTTCGTCGGCGCATGGATCGGTGATCGCATCTTCGACCGCAGCGCCGCCGAGGCCGAGGCACCAGTTCAGGTGCAACACTGAGGCGAGGCACCCATACCGGTCGCGGCATCGCCCCTATCCGCGCGGATGCGCTGCGCGATAGACAGCCATCAGACGGGCGTCGTCAACACCGGTATAGACCTGCGTCGTGGACAGGCTGGCATGACCCAGAAGTTCCTGAATCGTGCGCAGATCGCCGCCGGCGGCCAGCAGATGGGTCGCGAAGGAATGGCGCAGCGCGTGTGGGGTCGCCGAAGGCGGCAGTCCCAACGCGGCGCGGGCCCGACGCAGCGCCGCGGCGATCTGATCGCCCCCCAGCCGGCCGCCGCGCATCCCGCGAAACAGCGGCTGATCCGGCGCCTGACGCCATGGGCACTGCGCAAGATAGGCCGCGACCGCATCGCGCGCGACCGGCAGCATCGGCACATTGCGCTGTTTGCCGCCCTTGCCGGTGATCGTCAGGCTGTCGCGAAACGGCCAGTCCGCACCGTTCAGCGACAGCGCCTCGGATATCCGCAATCCGCATCCCCACAGCAGCGTCATCACCGCGACGTCGCGTGCGGCGACCCAGGGCGTGTCATGACCGACCGAGACCATCTCCAACGCCTGCCGGGCCTGATCGGGGGTCAGCGGGCGGGGCAAGGACCGCGCATATTTCGGGCTGCGCGCCGCCAGTGCCGCGCTGAGATCATGGCCCTCGCGATCTGAAAGCCAGCGCAGAAAGCTGCGCACCGCGGATTGCCGCCGGGCCAGTGACCGCGCCCCCAGACCCCGCGCGCGTTCGGAAGCCGCAAAGGCGCGCATGTCGGCCTGCCGCAGGTCGCCAAGCGCTTTCGGGGTCGCGGCTTCACCGTGATGACCGCCCAGAAACGACAGAAAGGCCAGCAGGTCGGCACGATAGGCGGTGATCGTGTGGGGCGACCGGTCGCGCGTGGCGGCCTCGACCTCCAGCCAGCGTGCCAGCGCATCCACCGTCGCGGGTGCAAGGGCCAGCGGGCTGGGTCCGCTCATGACCGCAGTTTGGCCAGCAGCACCAGGCGAAAGACCTGCCCGAAGAAGCGCAGCAGATCGGTGCCGTGCGCAGGCGCAAAGCGGTTACCGTCGGCGCTGCCCATGACCAGCAGGGCGCGCGGATGACGCGCGCCCAGATCCAGCGGCAGCAGCGCCTCGGACGTGACCGAACGGCCGTGAATCGGCTGCGTGATCGGAGAGGCAGGACGCAGCACGATGTCGTCGCCACGCGGCGCGCGACGCCCTGCTGCGATGATACGGCCCACGGCGCCTTCAGGCGCAATGACCACGTCTTCCGGCAGGTTGGGGATGACGGGATCGGCCTCGATCACCAGCCGCAGCGTCTCGATCCGAAGAAGCGGAGCGATATCGGCCTGAAGGCTGTCGATGAAGTCGGTCAGATCGGCGGCTTCCAGCAGACCGATCACCGCGCGATGCACCACCGCCGTTCCCGACTGGTTGTCATAGGCGGCGGCGATCACGCTTTCATGCTGCGTTTCCAGCCTGTCCAGACGATGTTCAAGCGCCTCCATCGCGCGGCCGCGAATGTCGATCACGTTGTCGCCGATCTCGGCCTCGCGCGCGGCAACCAGCGCGCGCATGACATCGCGATCACCAAGAATGGCCGCGGGATCGGCCAGCAGCTTTTCCCGCAGTGCCGGATCAAGCCCGGTTTCTTCCTTAGGTTCGGCGGTCATCCTGCCCCTTTCCGCCGCCTGTCGCGGCTTGTGTCAGCCGATCTTCTGACCGGTCTTTGCCCAGTCCGAAGTGAACTGCTCAAGCCCCTTGTCCGTCAAGATGTGCTTTGCCATCGACTTGATGACGGCCGGGGGCGAGGTGATCACGTCGGTGCCGATCTTGCCGACCTCGATGATGTGGTTCACCGTCCGGATCGAGGCCGCAAGGATCTGCGTCTCGTAGCCGTAATTGTCATAGATCTCGCGGATATCGGCGATCAGTTCAACGCCGTCCAGATGAATGTCGTCAAGGCGGCCGATGAACGGGCTGATGAAGGTCGCACCGGCCTTGGCGGCCAGAATGGCCTGGGCGGGGCTGAAGCACAGCGTCACGTTGACCATGTGGCCGTCATTCGACAGCGCCCGGCAGGCTTTCAGACCGTCCCAGGTCAGCGGAACCTTGACGGTGATGTTGTCGGCGATCTTGGCCAGATGCTTGCCCTCGCGGATCATGTCTTCGGCCTTGTCGGCCACGACCTCGGCGGACACGGGACCGTCGACCATTTCGCAGATCTCGCGGGTCACCTCTTCGATGTTGCGTCCGGCCTTCAGGATCAGCGACGGGTTGGTGGTCACACCGTCCACCATGCCCAGGTCGTTCAGTTCGCGGATTGCGTCCACATCGGCGGTATCGACGAAGAATTTCATGGCCCGGCTCCTCTTAAGCGGTTTCGCTGGGGTGATAGCGCAAAACATGGAACCCGGAAAGGGGTAAGCCCGGCTGCCGGGGGGAAGCTGCCGGGATCGGCGATCACGCGCAGATCCCGCGGTCAGGGCGAAAGGTAGAAGCCGAAGCCGACGCCGATGCACCAGTCCATGCCTCCGGGGCAGTCGGTCACCCGTCCCGGCCGGCCGGTGATTCGATCCGGCTGGGTCAGGGTCGAGACGGGACCGGCGATCATGCCGGTCATCACCGGACAAACGGCCTGATTGATCCAGAAAACGATGTTGAACTTGATGTCATAGCAGTTCGGGTCGCCCGAATTGTCAAACTGGCGCACGCTGAAGGTGTTCGCCAGATTGTTGGCATCCTGATAGGTGATGCCATGCGGCGTCGCATAGCAGTTGTCCACGCCCTGATCGTAGTGCCGCTGGATGACCGTGGCAGACCAGGTATCGCCCGGATTGACGGTGAAATAGGGTGGAGCGCCTTCGATGCAGGTATCCTCGATCAGCGCGAAGACCGCCGGTTTGTCGGTGCCGTTTTTCAGCGCCAGCCGCATTGGATAGGTCATGTTGCCGTTCATGACGTTGATCACGTCGGGATCTTCGTTGGCATGTCCCGGCAGCGGCCACGCAGCAAGCCAGAACACCAGCACGCCTAGAGCCGACATGCATCGAAGAGCTGCAAGATCCATGGTGAAGATCCAATTCCGGGCGGGATCCCGCAAGCGCAAGTTTAACATGCCCGGCATCACTTCCCTAGCCGAAAGTCCGCGACACAAGGGAAGCAGAAAGATCTACCACCCCCACGCCGGGGGCCTTGCAACCGCGCCCGGCGCGCGTCTTTATCTGGGCCGATGCGTGACAACCTGCCCGCCTTCTTCCCTGCCCGCAGCCGGATCGCCGTGCTGACCTGCGAACCCGTGGGCGTTCTGGACTATCTGGCGCCCGAACAGGGCGTCCGGCAAGGTCAGCTTGTCCTGGTGCCGCTGGGCCCGCGACGCGTGCTGGGCCTGGTCTGGGGCGACGGGACGGGCGATTTCGACCTGGCGAAGCTGCGCCCTGTCGCCAAGGTGCTTGATGCCGAGCCCTTTCAGCCCGGCTTTCTGGACTTCCTGACCCGCGCGGCGGATTACACGCTGACCGCCGCCCCGCTGATGTTGCGCATGGCGACCCGTGCCCCGGATCTGGACCAGCCTCCGGCTGCCCGTCGCGTGATCGTTCCCGGCACCGGTGCCCCGCAGCGCATGACCGAGGCACGCCAGCGCGTGCTGGACGTGATCGCCGATCATGGCGGAGCCAGCTTTGCGCCCTCGGAACTGGCCCAGCTTGCTGGCGTCGGCACCTCGGTCGTCAAGGGACTTGTGGCGCAAGGCGCGCTGGCCGAGATCGAGGCGCCGCGCGACATGCCCTATCCGCGGCTTGATCCGACCCTGCCCGGCAAGCCGCTGGCCCCGGATCAGCAAGCCGCCGCCAACACCCTGCGCGGCGCGATCCGCGCGGGCGGCTATGGCACGACATTGCTGCGCGGCGTGACCGGTTCCGGCAAGACCGAGGTCTATCTGGAGGCCGTGGCGGAATGCATGGCGCGCGGCCGGCAGGCGCTGGTCCTGCTGCCTGAAATCGCGCTGTCCGCCGAATTTCTGGACAGGGTCGAGGCGCGCTTCGGCGCGCGCCCCGGCGAATGGCACAGCGGCATCACCAGAACCGAACGGCGGCGCCTGTGGCACATGGCAGGCCGGGGCGAGGTCGGCCTTGTCGTCGGCGCGCGATCCGCCCTGTTTCTGCCGTTCCGAGATCTTGGGCTGATTGTCGTCGACGAGGAACATGACAGCAGCTACAAGCAGGAAGATGTCGTCTTCTACAGCGCCCGCGACATGGCGGTGCTGCGTGCCTCGATCACAAGCGCGCATGTGGTGCTGGCCTCGGCGACGCCCAGCCTTGAAAGCTGGGTGAACGCCGCAAGCGGCAAATATACCCGGCTTGACCTGCGCAGCCGATACGGCGAGGCGGAGCTGCCCGACATGGCCGCGATCGACCTGCGGGCCGAAGACATGCCCTCTGGTCGGTGGATTTCGCCTACGCTTGAAAATGCCGTGCGGGCGCGTCTGGACAAGGGCGAACAATCGCTTCTGTTCCTCAACCGACGTGGCTTCGCACCGGTAACCGTATGTCGCGCCTGCGGCGAGCAGATCGGCTGCCATCAATGCGACGCGCGGATGGTGGAACACCGGTTCCAGAACCGCCTTGTGTGCCATCAATGCGGCGAAACCCGTTCGATCCCCGACGCCTGCCCGTCCTGCGGCGTGGAAGGGAAGCTGGCGCCTGTCGGCCCCGGTGTGGAACGCATCGCCGAAGAGGTCGCCGCGCGATTTCCCGAAGCCAAGGCCACGGTGCTGTCGTCCGACCTGTTCCATTCGGCCCGCGCCCTGAAGGAAACCATCGCACAGATCGCGGCGGGCGATACCGACATCATCATTGGCACCCAGATCGTCGCGAAGGGTCACAATTTCCCGCGTCTGACGCTGGTGGGCGTGATCGACGCCGATCTGGGACTGCAGGGCGCGGATCTGCGCGCCGCCGAGCGATCGTTCCAGCTGATGCGTCAGGTGGCCGGACGCGCGGGACGTCAGTCGGGGCAGGCCCCGGGGGTCGCGTTGCTGCAGACCCATCAACCCGATCATCCGGTGATCCGTGCCATCATCTCGGGGCAGGACGAATCGTTCTGGGACGCCGAGGCCGCAGGCCGACAGGCGACCGGCATGCCACCCTTCGGGCGGCTTGCGGGTGTCATCCTGTCGCATCCGGATCTGACGGTGGTCAGCGATTTCGCGCGGCACCTGGCCGCCAATGCGACCCCGTTACACGATGCGGGCGCCGAGTTGTGGGGACCGGCGCCGGCGCCCATCGCGCGGATCAGGGGCAGGCACCGGATGCGGATGCTGATCCACGCTCCGCGACAAGCCCCCGTGCAATCCGCGATCGCCGACTGGCTGGCGCCGCACAGGCTGCCCACGAATCTGCGGCTGGCAATCGACATCGATCCGCAAAGTTTCCTGTGACGCCCGAGACAAAAGAAAAACCCCCGCAGCAACCGCTCGGGGGTTCGTCTCGTCTGGTCTGGTGGCGATGGCCTCAGTGGCCGCGCGCAATCCGTTCGATGTCGCCGCGGCACAGCCCGATATCATCAAGCTCGCGGTCCGACAGAACGCTCAGTTCGCGGCGGGTCCGGCGCGTATCGCTCCAGGACGCCAGCAGCGAGACAAGATTTGCAACGACGCTGCCAAGGCCTCCGACAGCAAAGCTGCGGTTCGTTTCAATGGCGGACATCTTTTCACCCATTCTCATGTTGCCCGGTTCATGGGCATGTTTCTGACAAGGCAGCATGTAGATTGTGCAGGTGCAGAAAACCACGGACATTCCAGCAAGGCCGGCATGCGTGGGATGCATGAATTCGCGTGTTGTCGCGGCGAATGAAGCCGGTCAGCGCAACGTCATGCGGGGACGGCACGGCGTATCAGCCGCCAGACCGCCGCGCGGCAAAGAAAAACCCCCAATTGCCGTGGCAAATGGGGGTTCGGTCGACTTTGGTCTTGCGTGCGTCCAACATGTCAGATGCTGGCCACGACACCGTCAATGTCGGCACGGTTCAGGCCGATATCTTCCAGTTCGCGCTCGCTCAGGCGGTTCAGTTCGGCGCGCGTCTCGCGGCGCTTGCGCCAGTCGGCGAAATCGGCGCGCAGATCGGCGAAGAATTCCTTCAGGCCAAAGCCTTCGTTGAGGGCGATGGTGGTCATGTCCACTTTTCCTTTGCGTTCCGGGCGCGGCCCATCCGCGGCCCTTCCACGTCAGTGAATCTAGGTCCACGCTGCACCGGATACATCCCCGGAAAAAGTCAATGCCGCATTGCAGCATCGTCATAACCCATGGCCGAGGCTGGCGTTAGCGCCAACCTTGATCCCGGATCAGCACCAGTCACCGAGGGCGGCCTGCCACATTGTCAGCGCGGCGACAGCGGCCGTATCGGCGCGCAGGACGCGCGGACCAAGGCTGATGCGCGTCACATGGTCCAGCCGTGAAAGACGGCTGCGCTCGGCATCCGAGAAACCGCCTTCAGGCCCGATCAGAATGGCCCATCGGCCTCGGGACAGGCCCGCCAGGGTCTGCGCCGGTCCGGCCATCGCCTCGTCCGCCCAGAGGATCGAGCGGGACCGATCCCAGTCATCCAGCAGACGCGACAGCGGCGACAGATCCTCGACCGGCGGGACGAAGGTGCCGCCACATTGTTCCGCGGCCTCGACGGCATGCGCCTGCAACCGGTCCTGACGAATGCGTTCCGCGTTGGTGAAATCGGTCTGCACCGGCACGATACGCGCAGCCCCCATCTCGGTCGCCTTCTCGACGATGAAATCCGTCCTCGCCTTTTTGATCGGTGCGAAGATCAGCCAGAGATCGGGCGGGTCACGCTGCGGCGCGGTCTGTTCCTGAACCTCGATCTGGCCACCCCGCTTGCCGGCAGACGCGATCAGTGCGGACCATTCACCATCCCTGCCGTTGAAGATCGTGATTCCGTCGCCCGGCTTCAGCCGCATGACACCCGACAGGTAATGTGCCTGCGCCGGAATCAGAGGCACGTCTTGTCCCGACGCCAAGGGGTGATCTATGAACAGTCTGATCTTCGCCATGATGGGCACGACGCTATGCAAAGCCGGACCGAAAGGCCAGATACCGTGATCGACGCACCCAAGGGCAATTGGGTGGACAGATATGCGCCGCATGGCTGGCGGCCTTTTCTGCACATGTCCCGCGCCGACCGTCCGATCGGCACCTGGTTGCTGCTTCTGCCATGCTGGTGGGGAATAGGGCTGGCAATGATGGCGGATGGCCCCCGCCCCTTCGATCTTTGGATCGCGTTCGCCTGCGCCATTGGCGCCCTTGTCATGCGCGGCGCGGGCTGCACATGGAACGACATCACCGACCGCAACATCGACGCCCAGGTTGCGCGGACAAGATCGCGGCCCCTGCCGTCGGGCCGGATCAGCCTGCGGGCCGCCTATCTATGGCTGATCGCGCAGGGGCTGACGGGATTGGTGATCCTGCTGACGCTGGGACAGGCCGCGACCTGGATGGGGGTGGCGTCCTTGGCGCTGGTCGCGATCTATCCGTTTGCCAAGCGCTTCACCTGGTGGCCGCAGATCTTTCTGGGATTCGCCTTCAACTGGGGTGTCATGCTGGCCTATGCCGCGCATATGGGCCGGGTGGACCTGGCGCCGGTCGTTGCATGGCTTGCAGGGATCGCCTGGACGATCTTCTACGACACAATCTATGCCCATCAGGACGCCGAGGACGACGCCCTGATCGGCGTGAAATCCACCGCGCTTCTGTTCGGCGACAACAGCTCGCGCATCCTTGCCGGGTTCGCGGCGCTGGCGGTCACGCTGCTGGCCATCGCGATCTCACTGACCGGTCGCAATCTGTTGATAGGGGGGGCCGGGCTAGCCGGTTTTGCGGTTCACCTGATCTGGCAATTGCGTTTATTCCAACCGGATCAGAATGATAGCTGCCTGCGCCTGTTCCGGTCGAACCGGGATGCCGGGCTGATCCTTGCGCTGTTTCTTGCCATCGCGGGGCTGGCATGATTGCGTGGCCCGCACCGCACGGCTAGACCGGCGCGACTTGCCACAGACGAGGATCCCGCACGCATGGCACAGTCCCGCCGCTGCATTTCTACCGCATTCGCATCGGTCATCGTTCTGGGCACCGCGGGCGGTCTGTGCTGGTGGGGCGCACAATCCGCCGCACAGTTCATCGAGAACCGGGCGCGTCAGGATGTGCAACTGGCCTTCAGCACCAGCGGCCAGGACTGGGTGCGCGTTACTACCGACGGGCTTCGGGTGCATCTTTCAGGAACCGCCCCCAGCGAGGTCGAGCGATTTCGTGCGAAGACGCGCGCAGAGACAGCAGTTGATCCGTCCAGGGTCATCGACGACATGACGGTGGCTTCGACCGAGACGCTGACTCCCCCGGATTTCAAGGTCGAATTGCTGCGCGACGACGACGGCATTTCGCTGATCGGGCTGGTGCCATCGAAGACGGACAGGGCCAGTCTTGTCCGTGGCCTGAAGGACGAGACCGCAGCCCCGCAGATCACCGATCTTCTGGAAAGCGCCGATTACCCGGTGCCCAAGGACTGGGATCAGGCGATCGCCTTCGGGCTTCGCGCCGCGCAGATGGCCGCCAGCGCGAAGATCTCGGTCAGTCCGGGTCAGGTGACGGTGACGGCGATCACCGACAGTCGCGCGGAAAAGGGGCGACTGGAAACGGAACTGAAGCGCGCCGTGCCCGAGAATGTGCGCCTGACGACCCGGGTATCGGCGCCGCGCCCAGTCATCGCGCCGTTCACGCTGCGATTCCTGATCGACGAGGATGGCCCCCGCTTCGATGCGTGCTCTGCCGATAACGAGGACGGTCGCGCACGGATTCTGGATGCGGCGGTAAAGGCGGGTGTCAGCGGCAAGCCCGGCTGCACGCTGGGTCTGGGTGCGCCGACACCCGATTGGGCAGATGCCGCCGTTCCGGCCATCGAGGCGGTCGCGGCGATCGGCGAAGGGGCGGTCACGATTTCGGACGCCGATATCGCGCTGATCGCACCTGCATCGGTCGATCAGGCGCAGTTCGATCAGGCGGTGGGACGGCTGGAACAGGCCGTTCCTCGCGTCTTTTCCGTTCATGCACGGCGCGAAAGCCCGGACAACGGCGACCAAGGGCCAGCCGAATTCGTGGCGGCCCTGTCGGGTCAGCGCAGCCTGTCAATGCGCGGCAGGATCACCGATGCCCGCATGCGCGAGGCGGTGGACAGTTTCGCGCGGTCGCGTTTTGCGACGGTCCAAAGCAGCTTGCGCAGTGACGAAGACGTGCCCGGCGGCTGGACGGTGCAGGTGATTGCCGCGCTGGAATCCATGGACATTCTTGAAAGCGGCACGGTCGATGTGACCCCGGAGCGCATCCGGCTGGTCGGCACGTCCGGCGACCCGAACGCGGCCGAGCGTGTTGCGGCGACGTTGTCGGAACGCCTTGGGCCCGGGGCGCGTTACGATCTTTCGGTCCGCTATGACAGGCGCCTGGATCCGGCACTTGCGCTGCCCGACGGCGACGAATGCGTGCGACGCCTCAACATCATCATGTCGGAATCCGAGATCGGCTTCGAACCCAACAAATCCTCGATCGCGGGTGATCCCGCGGCCACGCTGGGGCGGATGGCCGAGGTCATGACCGAATGCGCCGATTTCCAGCTTGAGGCCGGTGGTCACACCGATTCGCAGGGTTCGGAAGGGTTCAACGCCGATCTCTCGCGCTCTCGCGCTCAGGCGCTGGTCGCCGCCATGAACGAGGCGGATATCGACACCACCAACATGTCTGCCCGCGGCTATGGTGAAAGCCGGCCGATTGCCAGCAACGACAGCGAAGAGGGTCGCGAGGAAAACCGCCGGATCGAATTCAGCCTGTTGTCGGACCGCCCCGTGCGCAGCGCCCCGCTGCCAGAGCCGGTCACGTTGACGGGCGTCACACGCGAACCGGTCCCGGAGCCCGAAAACGCCAAAGCTGCGACGGCCCCGCAACCGGATCAGGCACCTCAGGGCCCCAAGGCGCCGGACGCGCCGATGCAGGGACCGCAACTGCCGCAGATCAGCGTTGGCCCAGGCATGGCCCCCGCCACCGTCGGCGTCAGCGAAGAGTTCCAGACGCTGGACGCGCGCGAGGAAAGCATTAGGCTGCCGGTGCAGACCCCGACCGAGGACACGCCCCGCCCCGAACGTCGTCCTGAAACAGAAGGCGGCACGCCCGAGGCGGCGGCCGAGGCAGACGAAAGCACGATCGTTTCAGAATGAACCGCACCGAATTCATCACCGTCACCGCCATAATCCTGTTCGCGGCCTTTGTGCTGGGATGGATCGCAAGCTGGATCGTGCATCGGCTGACCCGCCCGACCCGCGCGGGCATGAGTGAACTGGACCGCATGGCGCAGCAACTGCACGAGGCAGAGGAAGCCCGCGACGCAGCGATAGCGCAGTTGGAGGAACGCGAGGCGGATCTTGCCAGCCGCCTTGCCGGCGCCGAGCAAGAGTTGCAGGCGGCAATGGACGGGCTGCGCGAAAGCCGCACCGAGGTCGAGGAATTGCGGGACTATATCGAAAGAAAGCTGGTCCGCCGCTGACACGGCAGACCACGGCAAAGGGGGCATTCGGCCCCCTTCCGGCCTGTGGCCTATTTCCCCCCAAGGGCTGATTGCGCAGATCCGAGGCCTTGTTCAGGCCTCGGCCCTTGTCCGGCAGAGTGCCTCAGATACCGGCATCGATGATCGCGCGGGCCAGAACCGGGACGCTGTCGCGATTGAGGCCGGCGATGTTCAGGCGTGAATCGCCGACCATGTAGATCGCCGAATCGTCCTTGACCTTCTGGACCTGCTCGGGCGTGGCACCAAGGCGCGAGAACATGCCACGATGACGCGCGATGAAGTCGAACCGATCGCTGCCTGACAGGTCGCGCAGTTCCGATGCCAACTGATCGCGCAGGCCCAGCATGGTGTTGCGCACGTCCTCCAGCTCTGATTGCCAATCGGCGCGCAGCGCGTCGTCGTCAAGGATCGTGGACACGATCCGGGCACCATGATCGGGCGGGAAGGAATAGGTCTGACGGTTCAGGAAGGTCATCGACCCCTGCGCCATGTCGCGCGCGCCGGTATTCTCGGCCAGGGTCATCAGGATGCCGGAGCGTTCACGGTAGATGCCGAAGTTCTTCGAGCAGGAGGCCGCGATCAGCACCTCGGGCAGCGAGGCCGCGACCAGACGCGTCGCCTCGGCATCCGCGTCCAGCCCGTCGCCGAAGCCCTGATAGGCCAGATCGATCAGCGGCACCGCGCCGGATTTCTCCAGCATGGCGATGACCTCGCGCCACTGATCCGTCGTCAGATTGGCGCCGGTCGGGTTGTGGCAGCAGCCGTGCAGAAGCACGATGTCACCCTTGGTGGCCTTTGCGATATCGGCCTTCATCCCCTCGAAATCGACGCCGCGCGTGTCATTGTCGAAATAGCGATACTGGACGAAGGGCAGCCCCATGAATTTCATGATCGACAGGTGGTTCGGCCAGGTCGGGTCCGAAACATGCACGGTCAGGTCCGGATTGGCCATCCGCGCCAGTTCCAGAGCCTGCCGGATCGCCCCGGTGCCGCCCACGGTCGCGACCGAGGCAAGCCGGTCGGCCGGCACGTCCTTCAGGACCATGCGCGCCATGGCGTTGCGATATTCGGGCGTTCCGGCAAGACCGGTATAGGCCTTGGTGGTCTGGGCTTCCCAGATCCGCTGCTCGGCGGCCTTGACAGCGCGCATCACCGGCGTGACCCCCTGCGGATCCTTGTAAACGCCGACCCCAAGGTCGACCTTGCCCTGACGGGTATCGGCCTTGAACTCCTCCATCAGCATCAGGATCTTGTCGGGGGCTTGCGGTTTCAGGTTCGACAGCATCTCAGGCGTCTCCGGTTGCGATGTTCAGGTCGTCGAAGCTGCCCCATTCGGTCCAGCTTCCATCGTAAAGCGAATGGTGGCGGTGTCCGATCCGTTCCAGCGCAAGGCTGAGGATTGCGGCCGTCACGCCGCTGCCGCAGCTTGTGATGGCCGGTTTGGACAGATCGACGCCGGCGGCTTCGAATTCGGCACGCAGCGCATCGGGATCCTTCATGGTCCCGTCGCCATTCAGAAGCCGGCCAAATGGCAGGTTCTTCGAACCGGGGATATGCCCCGATCGAAGGCCGGGGCGCGGTTCTTCCATTTCGCCGCGGAACCGTTCCGGGCTGCGGGCATCGATGATCTCGTGATCGCCCAACTTTGATGCGGCGGCGACCTGCGTCACGTCGCGGACCAGACCGGCCTGTCGCTGCACCGTGATGTGGCGGTCGCGCAGTACCGGCGGCATGTCCTCGATCTCGCGCCCTTCGGACTGCCACTTGGCAAAGCCCCCGTCCAGCACTGCGACATCGGTCTTGCCCATCAGGCGGAAGGTCCACCAGACGCGCGCGGCACTGCGGACATCCGAGTTGTCATAGATCACGACCTGATGACCGTCGCCGATACCCTGCGCGCGCATCCGACTGATGAACAACTCGGTCGGGGGCGCCATATGCGGCAGCGCGCTGCGGCTGTCAGAGATCGCGTCGATGTCGAAAAACCGTGCGCCGGGGATATGGGCGGCCTCGTATTCGGCGCGGGCATCGCGTCCGGTGGCGGGCATGTGCCAGCTTGCGTCGATCAAGCGAAGATCAGGATCACTCAGATGTGCGGCAAGCCATTCGGTCGAGACCAGCGTCTTCGGATCGTCCTGCATCGTCGTCCCCCTTTGTCGGCCCGCCCTGTCGGCACGTCGCCCGATTTACAGGGGGAACGGCGCGGCTGCAACGCCGCTTGGCCTATCCCTGCTTCAACAGGCGCTGTTTCTGGCGGTTCCAGTCGCGCTTGGCGCTGGTTTCGCGCTTGTCGGCAACCTTCTTGCCCTTGGCGACGCCAATTTTCAGCTTCACCAGCCCCTTGTGGTTGAAATACATCACCAGCGGCACCAGCGTCATGCCTTCGCGCCCCACTGCCTGCCACAACCGCGACAATTCGCGCCTGCTGACCAGCAGCTTGCGCTTGCGCCGTTCGTCGTGGCCGAACACCCCCGCATTCAGCAGCGTGGCGATATAGCCGTTGATCAGCCACAGTTCACCGCCCTCGATGCTGGCATAGCTTTCGGCGATGTTGGACTGTCCGGTGCGCAAGGACTTGACCTCGGATCCGGTCAGCACGATGCCAACCTCGAGATCGCTTTCGATGAAGTAATCGAAACGCGCCCGCCGGTTCTCGGCGATGATCTTGTAGTTCTTGTTTTCCGGTTCCTTGGCCATGACGGCGTTAGATAGGCGCGTGAACTGCCGCTGTAAAGGTCACGCGAAGGGCGCCACGCAGCGTTCGACCAGCCCCAGATATCCGGGTCCGAACAGACGCAGATGCACCAGCGCCGGAAACAGCTGATAGATCGGGCGACGATCCGCAAGGTCGGGATCGGGCCGGTAGGCATCCCAGAACGACCCGTCCGGCGTGCCGAACAGGCACAGCATCGCCAGATCGACCTCGGCATGACCGTGATAGCATGCCGGATCGATCAACCCGGTCACATGGCCATCGCGCGCCATGATGTTGCCGGTCCACAAATCGCCGTGCAGCAGTGCGGGCGGGGGACGCACGGGCAGCAGATCGTGCAAGCGCGCGGCCAGCGCCTCGATCCTGCGGGCAAGATCGCGGGGCAGATGCGGCAGGAACGGCAGCAGGCGGCGGCGCGCCCAGAAATCCGGCCAGCTTTCCAGTGGCGCGTTCTGCACCTGCACTGGCCCAAAGCCATGGTCGCAGTCCCAGCCATAAGCCGTGCCTTGCGTCGCATGCAGCCGCCGCAATTGCCGGCCCAGATCGGCCCACGCGACCGACGGCCCCTGATCGCGCCCCAGATCCTGCATCAGCAGCAGATCGCCCGACACCGCCAAAACCCCCGGCGATGGGGCGCCGCTGGCAGCGATGGCGCGCAACATCCGAGCTTCGGCCCCTGCCGTCGCCGCGATCTTCAGCACGGCGGTGGTGCCATCGACAAAGCGCAGCCGCTGAACCACGGACAGGTCGCCGCCATGCAGGTTCTGCGCTGAAGACAGTTCCTTTCCGATCAGCGCTGCCGCGGTTTCCGCGTTCATGCGCGCAAGCGTTCCAGAATGCCGCCAGCCGCCTCGGTTGCATCCCCCCAGGCCGTCCGAAACCCTTCCGGGCCACCATAGTAGGGATCGCCGACCTCTTGCCCTTCACGCCCCGGCACATGGTCCAGAAGCAGCGCCAGTTCGGCGCCCGATCCGGCGGGCCGCATCCGGCGCAGATGCGCAAGATTGTCCCGGTCCATCGCCACGATCAGATCGAAGCAGTCGAAATCTGCAATATTGACCTGCCGTGCCCGCTGATCCGAGATATCGACGCCGTGACATGCAGCCTCGGTCCGGGACCGGGGATCGGGCGGTTCACCAACGTGCCAGGGCCCCGTACCGGCCGAATCGATGAACAGGTCAACGCCCCGCGAAGATGCCAGCGCCCGCAAAGCCGCCTCGGCCAGAGGTGAGCGACAGATATTGCCCATGCAGACGAACAGCACCGACGGCCGGTCCGCGATCCGGGGATTGGTGATTGCCTTGCTCATGCGGGTCAGGCTACGCCAGAGATGACAGAGACTGAAGGGCGCTTGCAGGGGGGGGAACGGGAATGCGGCCCGGAACACGGAATCTGATTACCGATGTGGAAGGCTTGCGGGTGGGCAATGCCCATGACGCGGCGCTGAAGTCCGGCACAACGGTGCTGACGTCGGACCGGCCCTTCGCGGCCGGGGTGCATGTGATGGGCGGCGCGCCCGGCACCCGCGAAACCGACGCGCTGGCACCTGACAAGCTGGTCAGTCAGGTGGATGCGCTGGTGCTGTCGGGCGGTTCGGCCTATGGGCTGGCGGCGTGTGATGGCGTGATGGCGGGATTGGCCGCCAACGGTCGCGGCTTTGCTGTCGGCGACGTCCGGGTGCCGATCGTGCCCGGCGCAATCGTCTTCGACCTGCTGAATGGCGGCGACAAGCGGTGGGACGCGAACCCCTACCCCGGCCTTGGTCTGGCCGCCCATGCGGCAGCAAGCGCGGATTTCGCCATCGGCAGCGTCGGCGCTGGCACGGGGGCAACCACGGCCTTGCTGAAGGGGGGGCTGGGCTCTGCCTCTGCCGTGCTTGAGAACGGGCTGACCGTCGGGGCGCTGGTGGTGGTCAACGCGCTTGGATCCGCCACGATCGGCGACACGAACCGATTCTGGGCAGCGCCGTGGGAACTGAACGGCGAGTTCGGGAGCTTGGGACTGCCCGCGACATTCCCGGCAATGCAAGAGCCCCAGCCGATGAAGCGGCAGGCAGAGGCCACCACGATCGCCATCCTCGCCACCGACGCGGCGCTGGACAAGGCTGCACTGACCCGGCTTGCCACAGTCGCGCATGACGGGTTGGCGCGCGCGCTGGTACCCAGCCACACGCCTTTCGACGGCGATCTGGTCTTTGCGGTCTCGACAGGGGAAAAGCCCCTGCCCGATCCTGGCGTGGGCACGTTCGGCCTTGGCCATGCGGCGGCGGCCGCACTGGCGCGGGCCGTGGCCCGCGCGGTTCATGCCGCTACCCCGGCACCCGGCGACCTGCAGCCATGCTGGCGCGACATGCAAAGGGACTGAAAGAAGGGCGGTGCGACATGCGCACCGCCCCCGAGAGATCGCCAAGAGGGACAGCTTAGCGACGCAATGGAACGATCCAAGGGGCGATCCGGTTCAATCCGAGGGGTTCGCCTTGGAAGTATTGGCGGCCGAACGCCGGAAAAACCGTGACGATGGCCGCCTTTGACAAACGCTAAGCGAACTGATCAATATATTAACCGAATCCAAGCAGGAGAGGCTGCCGTGACCAAACATTCCACCGATCTCAAGACCCTGCTGCGCGATCCGTCGCTGCTGGAAACCCGCGCCTTCCTGGGTGGCGAATGGGTCGATGCTGCCGACGGCGCCACCTTCGACGTGCTGAACCCGGCCCGCGGCGACGTGATCGCCAAGGTCGCCGATCTCAGCCGCGCCGAAGTCGCAGATGCGATCGACGCCGCGGCACAGGCAATGAAGGGCTGGGCTGCCAGAACCGCCAAGGAGCGCGCGCAGATCATGCGCAAATGGTTCGACCTGATGATGGAGAACCAGGACGATCTGGCCCGCATCCTGACCGCCGAGATGGGCAAGCCCTTCGCCGAGGCGAAAGGCGAAATTGCCTATGGCGCCAGCTTCATCGAATGGTTTGGCGAAGAGGCCAAGCGGGTCTATGGCGAGACCATTCCCGGCCATCAGTCCGACAAGCGCCTCACGGTGATCCGCCAGCCGATCGGCGTGGTCGGCAGCATCACACCGTGGAACTTCCCCAACGCGATGATCGCGCGCAAGGCCGGTCCCGCGCTGGCTGTCGGTTGCGGCTTCGTCGCCCGCCCCGCCGCCGAAACACCGCTATCGGCCCTGGCCATGGCGGTGATGGGCGAACGCGCCGGGCTGCCCAAGGGCATCCTGTCGGTCGTCACGTCGTCGCGGTCGTCAGAAGTCGGCAAGGAATTCTGCGAGAACCATCTGGTCCGCAAGCTGACCTTCACCGGCTCGACCGAGGTGGGTCGCATCCTTCTGCGCCAGGCCGCGGACCAGGTGATGAAATGTTCCATGGAACTGGGCGGGAACGCCCCCTTCATCGTGTTCGACGACGCCGATCTGGATGCGGCGGTCGAGGGGGCGATGGCATCGAAGTTCCGCAACAACGGCCAAACCTGCGTCTGCGCCAACCGG
The DNA here is from genome assembly GCF_017744015.1 of Paracoccus sp. R12_2. Classification (GTDB taxonomy): domain Bacteria; phylum Pseudomonadota; class Alphaproteobacteria; order Rhodobacterales; family Rhodobacteraceae; genus Paracoccus. The sequence goes on along the minus strand of NZ_JAGHRA010000005.1, from coordinate 192,330 downwards.
ATCTATGTGCAGGCTGGCGTCTATGACGAATTCGCGCGCCGTCTGGCCGCAGCGGTCGACAAGCTGAATGTCGGCGACGGCCTCGAGGATGGGATCACCACCGGCCCGCTGATCAACGAAAGCGCGGTCGAGAAAGTCGAAGAGCATATCCAGGACGTGCTGGACGGCGGCGGCCAGGTCGTGACCGGCGGCGACAGGCTTGGCGGGCTGTTCTTCCAGCCGACGGTCGTCAAGGGCGTGACCGACAACATGAAGGTCGCCACCGAAGAAACCTTCGGCCCGCTGGCCCCGTTGTTCAGGTTCGAAACCGAAGAAGAGGTGGTCGAAAAGGCCAATGCCACGATCTTCGGGCTGGCCTCGTATTTCTACGCCCGCGACGTGGGTCGGATCACCCGCGTTCAGGAAGGGCTTGAATACGGGATCGTCGGGGTGAACACCGGCATCATCTCGACCGAGGTCGCGCCTTTCGGCGGCGTCAAGCAATCCGGGCTGGGCCGCGAAGGCAGCCGCCATGGCATCGAGGATTTCCTGGAAATGAAATATATTTGCCTGTCGATCTAGGTCGCGCAAGGCCAGGAAATCAATGCGCGGCGGGAACGATGTGCAGCCGCCGCGCATTTGTCTGCAGAGTCGTCGCGGTCGCGGCGGCAAGACATTGACGTGAAGGGACAAGAACCATGGAAGGTTTCGGCTGGATTCTGTCGATCATTCTCGGCGCCATCGCCGGTTGGATCGCCGAAAAGATCATGAAAAGCGATCATGGCCTGCTGATGAACATTATTCTGGGCATCGTGGGCGCTCTGGTCGGTAACTGGTTGTTCAGGTTGATTCTGGGCGGCACCGCCGGAGGTGCCATCGGCCAGTTGGTCGTCGCCGTCATCGGTGCCTGCATCCTGATCTGGCTGGGTCGCCTGATCCGCAGCAAGACCTGATCAGGGCATCGCTGAAAGGGACGAACAGAAAACGAATAGCCGGCGCAACATTGGTTGCGCCGGCTATTTCATACGGTCAGGGTCGCCCGATCAGCGGCCGGTGTCATCCTCGTCTTCGTCGTCGGAATCCGGCAGGTTGAAGAAGGTATCGGCATCCAGATCACGCCGGGGCTTCTCCTCATCGCCGTCATCCTTGGACAACGAGAAATTCTCAAGCCCGGCAATCGCGGTGGGCAGGCGCGGCTCGTCGGTCATTGACAGCGAGGTTTCGGTGCTGACCAGCTTGCGACGCTCGTCATCCGACATCACCTCGCCTTCCGTCCCGCGCTTCTTCGCGGCTTTCTGAACGGCGGCATCCAGTTCGGTCTGACGGCACAGCCCCAGCGCAACCGGGTCGATCGGCTGAATGTTCTGGATGTTCCAATGCGTCCGTTCGCGGATCGAGTTGATCGTCGGCTTGGTGGTCCCAACCAACTTGGCGATCTGCGCATCCGCCAGTTCGGGGTGGAACTTGACCAGCCACAGGATCGCGGCAGGACGGTCCTGACGCTTGGACAGCGGGGTATAGCGCGGGCCACGGCGCTTTTCCTCACCTTCGGCGGCAGGGTTGTATTTCAGCTTCAACCTGTAGGCAGGATCGGCTTCGCCCTTCTTGATCTCGGCGGGGTCCAGTTGGCTAGAGGCAACGGGGTCATAGCCCTTGACCCCCGCAGCCACATCGCCATCGGCGATGCCCTGCACCTCAAGTTCGTGCAGACCGCAGAAATCACCGATCTGCTTGAAGCTCAGCGTGGTGTTGTCGACCAGCCATACGGCGGTGGCCTTGGCCATCAGCGGCTTGTTCATGTCAGTCTCCTTCGCGTCTCTGCCCCTGCGCCACGGCCGGTCCGGGCCGGGAAAACGGCTTTCGGCGGTCGCCATTCCTCGTTTTCGGGGGGAATTGGGCGCGGATATAACGTTTCCCGGCGTCAGAGAAAAGGGGATTCGCGCAATGGGCATGGACGTTCCGTCCGCGCGCGTTAGGTTGTCGGACATGAAACGACTGATCTTTGCCGTGCTGATGACCCTGCCGCCCCTGCCTACTGCCTCCCAGGACGTCGCCGGGCGGTTCGATTATTATGTGCTGTCGTTAAGCTGGTCACCCTCGTGGTGCCGGGCCGAGGGCGACGACCGGAACGCAGAGCAATGCGCGACCGGAGGCGGGGTCGATTTCGTGGTGCATGGGCTGTGGCCGCAATATGAACGCGGCTGGCCGCAGGATTGCCCGACGGACAAGCGCGATCCGTCACGCCGCGACAGCGCCGCGATGGCAGACCTGATGGGGTCGGGCGGGCTGGCTTGGTATCAGTGGCAAAAGCATGGCCGCTGCTCTGGCCTGACGGCTGACGGCTATTACGGCGCCACGCGCGAAGCCGCCGGACGGATCGACATCCCGGATGTGTTCGAGCGTCTGGACCGCAGCGTCCGCCTGCCCGCGACGGTGGTCGAGGACGCCTTCATCGAGGCCAATCCCGATCTGGCGCGCAACGGCATCACCGTCACCTGTCGCGGCGAGGCGCTGCAAGAGGTCCGGATCTGCCTGACGCGCGATCTGCAGCCGCGTGACTGCGCGCCGGACGTGCGTCGCGACTGCCCGCGCGAGGACATGCTGATGGAACAGCCTCGCTGACCAGAATGCGACCGGTGTGGGTGAGACTAGATCGCCACCTTGCTGAAACTGTCGCGCAGGGCAGCCGACCACGCCGCGCTCATTTCCATGAAATCGGGATCACCCTCCTGGATCCGGCGGCGCGCGGACACCGCGCAGGCGTCCTTTTCGATCACCGCAAGATCCAAGGGCATTCCCACGGAAAGATTGGACCGCAGCGTGGAATCCATAGACAGAAGAACCGCCTTCTGCGCATCGGCGAGGTTGGTTTCGGGCGTCACAACGCGATCGAGGATGGGCTTGCCGTATTTATGTTCGCCGATCTGCAGGAAGGGCGTGTCTTCGGTCGCCTCGATGAAGTTGCCTTCGGGATAGATCAGGAACATACGCATGTCGCCACCCGCGCGTTGCCCCGCGACGATCATGCTGGCCGACGCCTGTTGGCGCAGCTCCCGGCATTGTTCGGCGATTTCGCGCCGGGTGCGCGACAGGGTATCGCCGATGATGGTGGCAACCTGCAGCATCGTATGCGCGTGCAGGATCGACGTCGTCTCATCGGCCATTTCGTCCTGTGTCGCCTCTTCCAGCCGCGCAAGCGCGGTCTGCGTGACCGACAGCGAGCCGGCCGTCATGATGGCGATGACCCGTTCACCGGGATTCTGGAAGAAGAACATCTTCCGATAGCAGGCAATATTGTCCAACCCGGCATTGGTGCGCGTATCGGACAACAGCACCAGCCCGGCATCCAGTTTCAAACCGACACAATAGGTCATCTTAAAAAGCGGCCCCGACAGGAAAATCGTGGCCACCTTAGATCTGGCGTCGATACTCTGCAATCTGCATTGAAATACAGGCTGCGGGCCAAGTCCGGCGGCCCCTTTGCGACGCAGCCACCTGGCGCGGGCTCTTCAGCTTTGCGTCTGGCTTTGACTTTGTTCGGCTTCCTGCACCTGCACGGATACATCCATCTGCTCCGCACCCCTGCCCGATGAGATCCCACGGATCGGGGCGGCGTCGGCGGCATCCAGCCCCGATCCCAGACGGACATAGCGATCATCAGGGCAGCACGCATTGGCCGCATCGAATCCGACCCAACCGAGGCCACGCACATGGATTTCGGCCCACGCATGCGCGGCATCATGCGCCTCTCCGTCGATGGTCGAGTGCAGATAACCCGACACGTATCGCGCCGGCAGGTCGCGCAGCCGGGCCACGGCGATAAGCGCATGCGCGTGATCCTGGCAGACCCCCTCGCCCAGTTTCAGGGCCTCGGCTGCGGTCGTGCTGGACTCGGTCACGCCGGGACGATAGGCGATCGCCTCGCCAACGGCGGCCGCCAACCCATGCGCAAGGTCAAGAATGTCGGTGCGGTCCGTCACGCTGTTGGCCAGCTTGGTCAGGTTGGCGGCCGGTGCCGTCGATCGCGTGTCACGCAGATAGGTCAGCGGGTTGATCATCTCTCGGTGGCCGCGCAGGACGCCGGCAAGATCGCGCGTTTCGACATTTCCGGTAATGCTGACGGTGATCTGATCCGTTGGCCCGCGAACCGTCCAGCCCTCGATCCAGTCGCCTGCGCCGTCGCGAAAACCCGGACCGCGAATGCCGTCGGTCACGTCGATCCGCCAATCCTGCGTCTTCTGCCCTTCAAACACGGAAGGTGTCAGTCGCAGGCTTTGCACAACGTTCCTGACCTGATGATCATAGCGATAGACCGTCTGATGCGAAATGCTCAGTTTCATTGGGTCAGGATCCTCCCAGCAGATAGTCTTCGTGGACCAGCATCGAGATTGCGCCGATCTCGCCGATGAACCACGACAGGAATTCGTGCAGCCCCTCATCGAAGATCATGTCGATATCGCGGCCCTGCAACGCGGCCAGCACTTCGCGTGCCTTGTCGCGCGCGGTTGCGGGCACCGCCTCGCCGTACCGCCGGGCGATGCCTTCCAGATGCCAAACAGCCTCGTAGAGCGAGGTGATCAACGACCGTGGGCTTTCGCCATTCAGGATCAGGAAATCCGCCACCCTGCCGGCCGACACGTCGCCACCATAGGCCCAGTGATATGCCCGGTGCGCCGACAGCGCCCTCAGGATCACCTGCCACTGATAGCTGTCCAGCCCCGAGCCGACGAATTCGATCCGTGGCAGCAGGACGAAATACTTGACATCCAGCAGCCTTGCCGTGGCGTCGGCGCGTTCCAGACCATAGCCAAGATGCATGAAGTGCCAGCCATCGTTGCGAAGCTGGGTCGAGTTGATCGCACCCCGCACGGTGGCGGTATGGCCGGTGGTGAATTCCGTCAGCGAAGCCGTGTCCAGCTTGACGCGCGACTTTCGTTCGATCTTGCGCAGTTCCTGATAGGCGACGTTCAGGGCGTCCCAGACCTCACTGGTCAATGCGGTCCGGACGATCCGGCCGCTTTCGCGCGCCTTTTCGATGCAGGACGCGACCGAGGACGGATTGTCACGGTCGAAGAAGACGAATTCCTCGATTTTCTCTTGTGTGACCTCGCCGTATTTCTCTGCAAAGACGCCCGACGTGCCCGAGGCCTGCAGCAGCGAATTCCATTCGTTCTGATATCCTGCCTCGGTATTAGGCAACAAGGTGATGCGCTGGCCCACGTCCAGCAGGCGTGCGGCGGTCTCGGCGCGTTCAAGATGGCGGCCCATCCAGAAGAGGTTCGAGGCTGTGCGGCTGAGCATGGCTATTCCCCTTCCTTATTCCGACAGAACCCAGGTGTCCTTGACACCGCCGCCTTGAGACGAGTTCACGACCAGCGACCCCTCGCGCAGCGCCACCCGCGTCAATCCGCCCGGGACAAGTTCGATCCGGTCGCCGCAAAGACAGAACGGCCGCAGATCGACGTGTCGCGGGGCAATACCTTCCTCGACGAAGGTCGGGCAGGTGGACAGCGACAATGTTGGCTGGGCGATGTAGTTCGAGGGGTTTGCCTCGATCTTCTTGCGGAACAGCTCGATCTCTTCGGTCGTGGCACGGGGCCCGACCAGCATGCCGTATCCGCCCGATCCGTGGACTTCCTTGACCACAAGATCCGGCAGATTGGCCATGACGTGCTTGTAATCGTCCTCTTTCCACAACGTCCATGTCTGGACATTCTGCAGCAGCGGCTCTTCTCCCAGATAGAAGCGCACCATTTCAGGGACGAAGGTATAGATCGCCTTGTCGTCTGCGACGCCGGCACCGGGCGCCGAACATATCGACACGCCGCCGGAACGATACACGTCCAGCAGACCGGGTACGCCCAGCATCGAATCGGGTCGGAAGCACAGCGGGTCAAGGAACGGGTCGTCGATGCGCCGATAAATGACATCGACACGCTTCGGCCCCTGCGTGGTCCGCATGTAGACGAATTCCCCATCCACGAACAGATCGGCGCCTTCGACCAGTTCGACCCCCATCAGATTGGCCAGGAAACTGTGTTCGTAATACGCGCTGTTGTAATGGCCGGGCGTCAGGATGACACAGGTCGGACGATCGTTGCATTTGGGCGGAGCGACCGATTCCAGCGTCCGCCGCAGCAGGGCGGGATATTGATCAACCGGCTCGATCCGGTTCTTGCGGAACAGCTGCGGGAACATCCGCATCATGATCTCGCGGTTTTCCAGCATGTAACTGACGCCCGAAGGGGTGCGGCAATTGTCTTCCAGAACGAAGAACTCGTCCTTCCCGGTCCGGACCAGATCGATGCCGATGATATGCGAATAGACGCCACGTGGCGGAACCACACCGACCACGGCCTTTTCATAAGCGTCGTTGCGATAGACCAGCCGGGCGGGAATGCGCCCCGCGCGAATGATTTCGCCACGGCCATAGACGTCCCGCAGGAATGCGTTCAATGCGCGCGCGCGCTGTTTGACCCCTCGTTCCAGGCGTCGCCATTCGGCCTGTTCGAACACGCGTGGCATCATGTCGAACGGGATCAGGCGGTCGGGATCGCCACCTTCGCCATAAACCGCGAAGGTAATGCCGATCCTGCGAAACAGCGCTTCGGCCTCGGCCTGCTTCATTTGCCGGAAATCGTCCGGCATCGTTTCAATCCAGTCATTCAGGCGCGCGTAGGGGTCACGGACCCGCTCACCTTCGAACATCTCGTTATAATATTTCATCTTCCCCCCGTTCAGGACGGCACCCGCTCTGGGGCGGGCTTGGTGTTCGTCGATGATCGGAAACCGGACCATCGAAGTCCACAAGGGAACGGGGCTGCATGCGCGAAAGTTCCGCAAAACACGGGGTTTGCTGGCGTTTAGCGGGGCATGAAGGGTTCAGTCTGCCGAAGAATCGGGCAGGTTCAGACGATCTCGACCGCGAGCGCGGTCCCCTCGCCACCCCCGATGCAGATCGCCGCGACTCCGCGAGATCCGCCACGCGCACGAAGTGCGTGGATCAGCGTGACGATGATGCGCGCCCCGGACGCGCCGATCGGATGACCCAGCGCGCAAGCCCCGCCATTCACGTTGACCCTGTCGTGATCCAGCCCAAGCCGTGCCATGAAGGCCATCGGCACGACGGCGAATGCCTCGTTCACCTCCCACAGATCGACGCTGGCCTTGTCCCAGCCGATCTTGTGCAACAGCTTTTCCGCCGCCGGCACCGGCGCGGTCGGAAAATGGCCGGGTTCCTGCGCGTGGCTGGCGTAGCCCACGATCCGCGCGATTGCACCACCGCTGTCCGCACCGACAATCAGCGCCGCCGCCCCGTCCGAGATGGAACTGGAATTCGCGGCTGTCACGGTGCCGTCCTTGCGGAACGCAGGCTTCAGATGCGGGATCTTGTCGGGCCGTGCATTTCCGGGCTGTTCATCCTGATCCACCACGACATCGCCGCCCCGCGACGGGATCGTGACCGGCGCGATCTCGGCGGAAAACGCCCCCGACCTGATGGCGTCGGTCGCGCGCGACAGGCTGGCCAGCGCATAGGCATCCTGAGCCTCTCGGGTGAACGCGAATTCAGTCGCGCAATCTTCGGCGAAAGTGCCCATCAGGCGGCCCTTGTCATAGGCGTCTTCCAGACCGTCCAGAAACATGTGGTCGATGACCTGTCCATGGCCAAGCCTTGCCCCAGACCGCATTTTCGGAAGCAGGTAGGGGGCGTTGGACATGCTTTCCATGCCGCCGGCGACGACGATGCCCGCGCTGCCTGCGCGGATCGCATCGGCTGCCATCATCACCGCCTGCATCCCCGAGCCGCACATCTTGTTCAGGGTTGTCGCGGGCAGGCCGGTCGGCAGCCCCGCCGCGAACCCCGCCTGCCGCGCGGGGGCCTGGCCCAGGCCCGCAGGCAGCACGCAGCCCATGAATAGCGCATCCGGGCTGTCGGGCCCAGACCCGCCCCGATCCAACGCCGCGCGGATCGCGACCCCGCCCAGTTCCGGCGCTGTCCGGCCCGACAGTGCCCCCTGCAATCCGCCCATCGGCGTGCGCGCGGCGGCATGGATATAGACTTCTTGCATCCTCGACTTCTCCCCCGGCTTTGCTGAACACGCTTACCGGATCGTAACCTTTTGCGTCTAGTCGTGACAGCAGGAACGCAAAGCGAGGGACGTATATGCAGCTGCTGGTCACCGACACCGACACCCATCTTGTCATCACGGTGAACGAGGCGCGGATCGACGCGGCAATCGCGACGCGCTTCAAGGACAAGCTGCGCGAGACCATCGTCCGGCACCGAAAGCCGGTCGAAATGCGGATGCGCGCGGTGGAGTTCATGGACAGTTCCGGCCTGGGCGCGATGATCGCGCTGCGCAAGGCCCTGCCCGAGGACATGCCGCTGATCCTGAAAGGACTGACCCCCAATGTCGAACGCGTATTCCGGCTGACACGCATGGATACGGTCTTCGACATCCGCTCCGAAACCGAGAACGAGGAACAAAGGGAATGACCTCCAACCCACGGCAGAACGCCGAAATCCAGGGCCGCGTCACGGCGCGCACGCAGCCGATGTTTCATCGCGTGCTGAGGGCGCATCCCCAGACGGTCCGCGACACGCTTGGGGATATCCGTCAGCGGTTCCGCGAGGACGTCAGCGAGGACACGTTGGGTCGGCTGGAACTGGTTCTGGCCGAGGTTCTGAACAATGTTACCGAGCATGCCGGTACCGGCGACGCCGTTCCGTCGCGAACACCGTCCATCCATCTCTGCATCGTAAGGCACGACAGCGGGCTTGCCTGCGCGATCACCGATGACGGCGCATCGCTGCCGGATGATTGCATCCTGCCGCGCATCCTGCCCACAGCGGAATTCCCGGACCTGCCCGAGGGCGGCTTCGGCTGGTATCTGATCCAGGATCTGACGCAGGCGCTTTGTTACTATCGTGAAGAAAGCCGCAACTTCCTGGCGTTCAGCGTGCCCTTTGCCTACGACGAAGCCTCGCGCTGAACTGCCAGGAACGAATTTGCGTACGACACCGATCAGGCGCTGGCCGATCGCCGCGAAGGCCTCAGTTCAGATGGCCGACCAGCGGATAGCGACCGTCGCTGAAGTCACCGAACATGTCCGGCACATCAGGATGTTCCAGCGGTTCGCCTGACGCATCGGGCACAAGGTTCTGCTCGGACACGTAAGCGACGTAATAGGTCGCCTCGGTCTCGGCATAAAGATGATAGAAGGGCTGATCCTTTTCAGGCCGCACATCTTCGGGGATCGATTCGTACCATTCCTCGGTATTGGCGAATTCGGGGTCCACATCGAAGATCACGCCGCGAAACGGCCTGTCACGATGCCGGACGACCTGACCAAGACTGAATTTCGCTATGCGATTATGTGTCTGCATCCCGATATTTCCATAACCAGACATGACATGTCGCCTGACTGGAGGCGGTTCTAATCCCGTGCGGCGATTCTGTCCACCGGATCGCCCGAATTTTGCTTCAAACGCAGGCAAATTGCGATGTTTCGCTCGGCGCGCGCCTATTCCGCGGGCGCGTCCGAAACAGTCGCATCAAACAGGGGCACCGTCGAAATCGCCATCTTCGCAGATCCCTCGCTCACCTCGTTGGCGTGGGCGAGATAGATCAGAACGCGGTTTTCCTCGTCATAGATCCGCTTGACGCGCAGCGACTTGAAGATCAGCGACCGACCTTCGCTGAACACGTCCTCGCCGTCCTCGCCGCGTTGGATCTGGCTCAGATCGATGGGACCGGTCTGCGCACATTCGATCGCGCTGTTCGACGGGTCCTCGAACCAGTTTCCCTGGCTGAGACGATCCAGCACCGAGCGTTCGAAATAGGCAAGATGACAGGTCACCCCGCCAACCTTGGGATCGCGGATCGCCTCGACAACGATGTCGTTTCCGACCCAGTCCACCCCTACCTTGCCGACCTCCTGACCGCTTGCGGCAAAGGGAACAAGACACATCGAAAGGATGAAAGATCGCAGCATCAGCTTACTCCGGAAGCACGGGCACGCGCCCGTCATCAGTCAACAGATGCACCGTCCGGCCTTCGATCGCAACCGCACAAAGCGGCCGCCCATATGCGGCGCCGCCGTCGATGTTCAGCCGGTTCCCATGATGGCTTGCGGTATCGATCGCCGTGTGGCCATGCACCACCAAGGGTCCGTGATCGGCCGTGCTGCCCAGAAAGCCTTCGCGGATCCAGACCAGATCCTGTTCGGCCTGCTGCTGCAGATCCCTGCCCGGCCGGATACCCGCATGAACGACCAGCGCCTCGCGATGCAGGAACCACAGCGGCAACGCGGCCAGAAAGTCCGCATGACGATGCGGCACGGCGCGCCGTGCCTCGGCCAGCAGACGGTCGTGCGGCATCGTCGGGTCCAGCCCATAGGATGCCAGCGTCGCCGCAGCCCCAAGCCCCGAATGATCGACCCAGTGCCGACCCGAGCTTAGGCCCGGATCAACCCAGTCCGGGCTGCGCAGGAACGCCGGCAGGAAACGGTCGTGATTGCCACGGGTGACGATCCAGGGACGACCCGAAAGACTACCCTGAAGAAGATATTCGACGACGCCGCGCGAGTCGGGTCCACGGTCGATCAGATCGCCCACATGCGCGATCAGGGCGTCACGTCCGCCATCGCGAAAGACCCGCTCGTGCGCCGCCTTCAGAAGGTCAAGCTGACCGTGAACATCGCCGATCGCGTAAAGTGTCATGCCGCCTCTTTCATCATGCGTGCAGAACGCAATTGCCGCCCCATGGGTTGCGCGCCGCCAGAACCAGCGGCGCGCGAAAGCGTTCTCAGACCTCGAACTGAAGCCTGCGGGCCTGCAGGAACTTGCCCGTCGCCTGCAGCGCGGCCAGCGCCTCGTCGCTGATCGCCGCATCCAGATACAGGATTGCGATGGCATCGTCGCCGTTCGCGGCCCGACCCAGCGTGAAGTTCGCGATATTCACCCCCAGATCGCCCAGTGTTCCGCCAAGCGCGCCGATGACCCCCGGCACGTCCTTGTTGCGCGTGTACAGCATATGCTCGCCCACTTCGGCGTCGATGTTGATGCCGCGGATCTGGATGAAGCGCGGCTTGCCGTCGCTGAAAACGGTCCCGGCAATCGACCGTTCGCGCTCGGCCGTGACAACGGTCAGCTTGATATAGCCTTCAAACACCCCCGCCTGATCCTGACGCGTCGTGGCGATCTGGATGCCGCGATCCTTGGCGATGACCGGCGCCGAGACGGTGTTCACATCCGGATTGGTCGCCTTCATCACGCCCGCGATGACCGAAGCATTCAGCGCGTTCAGATTCATTTCGGACACGACGCCATCATACAGAACGTTGATCGCCTTGATCGGTTCGTCCGTCATCTGCCCGACGAAGGCGCCCAGATGGCTGGCCAGCTTGATCCACGGCCCCATGACGGCGGCTTCCTCGGCGGTGACCGAAGGCATGTTCAGCGCGTTCTGCACCGCACCGGTCAGCAGATAGTCCGACATCTGCTCGGCCACCTGCAGCGCCACGTTTTCCTGGGCTTCGGTGGTCGAGGCGCCCAGATGCGGCGTCACGACGACATTCGGCAGGTTGAACAGCGGGCTTTCGGTCGCAGGCTCGACCGCAAACACGTCGAACGCGGCCCCGGCGACGCGGCCATCCTTCAGCGCCTCGGCCAGGGCTTCTTCGTCGACCAGGCCACCACGGGCGCAGTTCACGACGCGGACGCCCTTTTTCAGCTTGGCGATATTCTCGCGCGACAGGATATTTTTCGTCTTGTCGGTCAGCGGCACGTGGAAGGTGATGAAATCCGATTTGCCCAGAAGATCGTCCAGCTCGACCTTGGTCACGCCCATTTCCCTGGCGCGTTCTTCGGACAGGAACGGATCGAAGGCCAGGACCTTCATGTGCAGCCCCAGCGCGCGGTCGATCACGATGGACCCGATATTGCCCGCCCCGATCACGCCAAGTGTCTTGTTGAACAGCTCGACCCCCATGAAGCGGCTCTTTTCCCACTTGCCGGCATGGGTGCTGGTGCTGGCTTCTGGCAATTGCCGCGCCACCGCGAACATCATCGCGATGGCATGTTCCGCTGTGGTGATCGAGTTGCCGAAGGGCGTGTTCATCACGATCACCCCCTTCTTCGAGGCGGCGGGAATATCGACATTATCGACCCCGATCCCCGCACGGCCCACGACCTTCAGATTGGTCGCGTTCGCCAGCAGCTTGTCCGTGACCTTCGTGGCCGAACGGATCGCCAGACCGTCATACTGGCCGATCACCTCGGCCAGCTTTTCCTTGTCCTTGCCCAGATCGGGCAGGTAATCCACCTCGACCCCACGGTCGCGAAAGATCTGGACGGCGGTTTCCGACAGCTTGTCCGATACAAGAACCTTCGGCATGTAATTCATCCTCATATACTGCACCCGGGCCCGTGCCTCGCAGGTGACTGATCATCTTCTTTGAAGAAATATCCTCGGGGGTCCGGGGGCAGACAGCCCCCGGCGGTCGCGGGACGCGATTTACTGCGCGGCCAGTTCCGCGCGATAGGCATGTTCGATCCACGGCATCAGCGCCGCGACATCTGCCGCCTCGACAGTCGATCCGCACCAGATCCGCAGCCCGGCAGGCGCATCACGATATGCACCGGCATCCAGCGCCACGCCCTCTTTTTCCAGCCGCTTTGCCACGGCCTTGGCAAAGCTGGCCCCGTCCTTGATCGCCGGATCGGTGAATTTCAGGCAGACGCTGGTCGTCGATGCCGTCGCCGGATCATCAGCCAGATCGGCGATCCAGTCCTTGTCGGCGATGAAATCGCGCACGGCCTTTGCATTGGCATCGGCACGCGCGATCAGTCCCTGCAACCCGCCGATCTGCTGCGCCCAGTTCAGGGCTGCCAGATAGTCTTCGACCGCCAGCATCGAGGGCGTGTTGATCGTCTCGCCACGGAAGATGCCTTCGATCAGCTTGCCGCCCTTGGTCAAGCGAAAGATCTTGGGCAGCGGACGGTCGGGGGTAAAGCTTTCCAGCCGCTCGACCGCGCGGGGCGACAGGATCAGCATGCCATGCGCGGCCTCGCCGCCCAGCACCTTCTGCCAGCTGAAGGTCACGACATCCAGCTTGTCAAAGGGCAGATCCATGGCGAACGCGGCGCTGGTGGCGTCGCAGATGGTCAAGCCATCGCGGTCGGCCGGAATGGCATTCCCATTCGGCACGCGCACGCCGCTGGTCGTGCCGTTCCAGGTGAAGACGACATCCTTGTCGAAATCGACTTCGGCGAAATCGACGATCTGGCCGTAATCGGCCTTGCGGATGGTGGCGTCCAGCTTCAGCTGCTTGACCGCGTCGGTGACCCAGCCTTCGCCGAAGCTTTCCCAAGCCAGCATCTCGACGGGGCGGGCGCCCAGCATGGTCCACATGGCCATCTCGACCGCGCCGGTATCCGAGGCCGGAACGATGCCGATGCGGTAATCTGCGGGAACGCCCAGAACCTCGCGCGTCTTGTCGATTGCTTCGGCCAGCTTTGCCTTGCCGACAGCGGCACGGTGCGAGCGGCCCAGAGGAGCGCCGGACAGCAAGTTCAGATCATATTCGGGGAATTTGGCGCATGGGCCAGACGAAAAACGCGGATTTGCCGGCCGCGCGGCCGGGATCGTCAGATCAGTCATGTGACTCAGCCTTCCAGCTAAAAGCCCTTCGTTGGGGAAGGGTGTCCCGCCGCACGGGATAGGGTGTCGCGGCTTGGACTGCAACTGAAAAATCGGCTCCCGGCGATTCCGGTCCGGCGCCGATGCCGCGGCGACCTCTGGGCAGCCGCGGCAGATATTGCCGTTAATGTTCAGTCCAGCTTGAAGGACCAGAACATCGTCTCGCCCGAACTGTCATCGACACCATCATTGTCGGTCGCGACATATGCCGTCCCGTCCGGGGCGATGGCCAGGCCCTCGACCTTGTCCACGACATAGCCTCCGGCCGATTTCAGATCCGGCAGCAGATCGCGCACCACCTCCTTGGTGACGACCGGCAGCTCAGCATCAAGCGGGGCCGGGGTCATCTCTGCCAGGGAAATCCGGGTGACCTGCTTCAGCGCCGCCCTGTCGCCGATCAGGTTGTCGCGCTCGATCAGGTACAACGCGCCATCATGGGCGGCGAGGTCCGACAGCCCGACCCAGCCTTCCCCCGATTCGATCGGATAGTGCACGCCGGACCATTCGCCGCTCGACGGATCCAGCTGCAGCAGCTTCACATGTCCTTCCGGGTCGTCGCCCCATTCGCGCTGAACGGCCAGCCACAGCTTGCCATCGACCATCTCGATCCCTTCGAAGCCGAAGCGCTTTTCATGCGCGGCCAGCGCATCGGGCAAGCCGATTTCCTGAATGATCGCGCCGGATGTATCGACGTGCAGAACGGCATACGGCACCTCTTTTTCAGAGTTTCCTTCCGAGGCCAGCCAGAACCCGCCCTGCCCGTCCGAGACGATACCTTCCAGATCAAGCTTCTCTGCCGGTTGTCCGTCGCGGGTAACGATGGTGCGTGCGGTGATCCGCGCGGGCTGCTGCGATGCGTCGATGGTGAAGATCGCAGGTGCAGCGGAATAGAAACTGTCGCTGACTGCATAAAGCCGCGTCGGATCTGCCGGATCGACCGTCAGTGCCGACAACGCCCCCCATGGGATCAGTTCATCGGCGCCGGCCGAGGTGATCTGGGGATAGGCCGCCGGTCCCTGCTGGCGCTGATAGATCATGACATGTGCGCGCGCCGCGCCGTCCTCGCCCAGATCGGTTTCGTTCGCGGTGGCGAACAGGTCGCGCTGCGGAATCGCCACCAGACCTTCCGGCCCGATCCCCGAAGGCAGAGCCTGGATCAGTTGCGGCTTGGCGGGGTCCGTCGCATCGAAGGCAAAGACGATGCTGCCGCGCTCGGACGCGACGAAGATCATCGGCGTGCCATCATAGGTGGCGGTGATGACCGCCTCGGGCTCGCCACCCTTCTTGCCCGCGCGCTTGTCGGGGTAGTGACCAAGCTCGATCAGCTTCTGCTCCAGCAGATTGCCGCTGTCATAGACGACGCTGCCATCCTTGGACCAGATCGTGAAACCACGGCTGCCGCCGTTCCAGTCGCCTTCGTTCGCGGTCACCAGATGGTCGTTGTCCAGCCACGCCACCGCATCGGGTTCGCGCGGGATGCCCGCAAGACTGCCGGTCGGGTCGATCTGACCGTCGCTTTCGGTGTCGATGCCGTCCAGATCGACGCTTCCGGCGCTGAAATGACTTGCGACCTGACCGTTCGAAACGATGACGATGTGGTTGTTTTCCTGCAACGTGACCGCCAGATCGCCGGCCTCGTTATAGGACAGGTATTCCGGCTCGGGATCGTCGCCCGCGACCTCGGCAAGACCGGTCATGTCGATCTTCTGCAGCCCCGCACAGTCGGCGGCGCCGGCATTGACCGGGATGGTCACCACGAGACCGGCAGGCATCTGCGGGATCGCGCCGTCATTCAGATCCTCGTCGCGCTCGTTCTCGATCGCGATCGCGATCTGGGTGCCATCCTTGTTGACCGCAACCGAGTCGGGCTGCCCGCCGATCTCGCAGCTGTCGGTGATGGTCTTGCTGTCCAGATCCACGCTGCGCAGAACGCCTGACGGATCGGTAAAGCTGTCCGAGGTGTTCACCCCGACGAACGCGGTCGATCCGACGACAACGGCGGTCGTGGGTTCGCCGTCCATCGCGATATGGCCCAACGGCATCGGCGCGGCGGGATCGCTGATGTCGATCATCCCCAGCGATTCCAGCGGGCTGTCGGAATATATCAGCCTGTTGCCGTCTTCGGTCGCGACCATGATCTCGGCGCTGTTTTCGGCGGCGCGGTCTTCGCCCTCGGCGATGTTCATCGCGGTGGCGAAGCTGGCGATGCGGTTGAAGACGGAATTGCCAGCCTCTTGCGACAGGGCGGCCGGCGCGGCGGCCGTCAGCGCGATCAGGGACGTCAGCATCAGACGCATGGGAATAACCTCCGGATTTCAGGGTGTCCCATGCGTTCTGGCGTGACCAGGCGACGCTTTCGCGACATTCACGTGACCATTCCGTGACCTGTGGCTGCGCCCGCAACCGGCGGATGTCAGTCTCTGACCTGCCGCACGCTGCGATGGATGCGGATGCGCACCTCGTCGGGTTCACTGGCGACCGCGCGCATCAGCGCGCGCATGTCGCCGCGCGCAGTGTTCAACTGATCGATCAGCGACATCACCAGTTGCAGCGAGTCCTCGGGCAACTGATAGCCCTCGCTGAGATCGCACAGCAGTTGCAGCCGCGCCACGTCGGCCTCTCGGAAACCCGGACCTTCAGGCGTCACGACGGGCTGCACGATGCGGGCGTGCAGGAATGTCCGCAATCTGGGCTGGGTCAGATCGTCGATCAGGGTGACGACCTCGGCTTCGGAATAATAGCGGGTCATGACGCCATTCCCCGGCGCGGATCATAGCCATGAGACCGGCGCCATTCTTCCATGAAGCGGGACAGATCCTCATCCACCGTGGGCGGCATCACGATCTTCAGTTCGACCTGCTGATCGCCGCCGTTGATCCCGCGCCCGCGAAGGCGCAGCTTCTGTCCGCTGCTGGCACCTTTCGGAATCGTCAGGTTCACCGGCCCGTCGACGGTCGGGGCGGCGACCTTTCCGCCCAGCACCGCCTCGTCGATCCCGATGGGCAGGGTCAGGAAGATGTCATCGCCCTCGCGCCGGAAATCGGGATGGTCGGCCACGGCGATGGTCAGATAGGCATCGCCCGGCCCGCCCTGCCCCATGCCCGCACCGCCCTTGCCCTTCAGCCGGATCGTCTGGCCGTCGCGGACACCCTTCGGGATCGTCACCTCAAGGCCGCCGCCGTCGGGCAGCGTGATGCGCGTCTTGCCACCCTTGGCGGCGGTCATGAAATCGACTTCCAGCGAGAAGCGATAATCCTGCCCGCGCATGTGGAAATCGCGGCCGGTCCCCTGCTGGAAACCGCCCTGCCGGAACCCCGCCCCCGCACGGCCGCCGAACAGATCCGAAAAGACGTCCGACAGATCGGGATCGCCGTCGAAGCCATAGCTGCGCGCATAGGGATTTCCCGCGGCCTCGGCGTGTTCGCGATAGGTGCGGCGCTGCGGACGCTCTTGCCCCTGTTCGTCGATTTCGCCCGCGTCGAAACGGCGGCGCTGTTCGGGATCCTTCAGCAGGTCATAGGCCGACGACGCGGCCTTGAACCGCTCTGTCGCGGCGGCATCCGGGTTCAGGTCCGGATGGTCTGTCTTGGCGATCTTGCGATACGCCTTCTTGATATCGGCGTCGGTGGCCGATCTGGTCAGCCCCAGCGCCGCATATGGATCGCCAGCCATTCACGGCCCCCATCACTTGCCTTGCTTGTCAACAAGATAGGCGCGGTACCGATTTCATCAATGCCCGTCTGAACCAAAGCCGCGGAAACCATGCCGCACCCCGAAAAACGCCTAGTAAGGCAGCGGGTATTCCTTGTGCAGACGGTCAATGGCCTTGACCAGATCCTGCGCCATGGGGCGATCCAGCCCGGCGATAAGATGATCAAGCTGGTCGATATCTGTTGCCCCGATGATCGGGATATTCTTGAACGGCCTGGTCAGTTGCCAGGCGATGGCCATGTGCACCGGATCCCACCCATGTTCCGCCGCCAGCCTGCGATAGGCCTCGGTCGCCGCGATTGCCCGCGTGGTCTTGCGCCCACCCAGATTGCCCATCCCGCCGGTCTGCTTGTCCACCGCCGCGCGACTGCCATCGGGCAACGCCCCGCCCGCGTATTTTCCGGTCAACAGACCGGCAGCAAGCGGCGAGAATCCCAGCAGCGTCACATCCTCCTGCAACGCGGTCTCGGCAAGATCCGTATCGTATAGTCGGTACAGCAGGGAATATTCGTTCTGGATCGCGGCGACACGCGGTCCGCCCACACGGTCGGCAACGTCGCACCAACGCGCCAGCCCCCATGCCGTTTCGTTCGACAGGCCGAAAGCCCGCAGCTTGCCGGACGACACGGCCTCGCCCACCGCATCAAGGATATCCGCCATGTGATCCAGAACCTGCTGCTTGCCGGGGGTCGGCGCATAGGTCCAGTTCTGGCGGAATGCCCATGTGCCGCGAACCGGCCAGTGAAGCTGATAAAGATCGATCCGGTCGGTCTGCAGCCTGCGCAGCGAGGCGTCGATACAGGCCCGCACCGTGGCGCCGTGATAGGGCGCGCTGTCGCGCACCATCTGGCTGGGGCCGGTGATCTTGGTGGCGATCTGAACCCGGTCGCGATTGCCCTCGCGCGCCATCCAGCGGCCGATAATCTGTTCGGTGACGCCGATCGTCTCGCGACGCACGGGATTGACGGGATACATCTCGGCTGTGTCG
The DNA here is from genome assembly GCF_017744015.1 of Paracoccus sp. R12_2. Classification (GTDB taxonomy): domain Bacteria; phylum Pseudomonadota; class Alphaproteobacteria; order Rhodobacterales; family Rhodobacteraceae; genus Paracoccus. Next base: position 173,949 of record NZ_JAGHRA010000005.1, on the reverse strand, counting down.
ATGAACGACATGCCCGCATCGGCGGCCCGGTCCAGCTGTGCATGCGCGTCGGGTTCCGCCGTCTGGCTGCCGAAGGTCATGGTGCCAAGACAGATTTCGCTGACCTCGACATCGCTGCCGCCAAGTTTCACATGCTTCATCGCTGTCCCCGAAAAGTTGAGCCGCGCCCGACGCTAGCGATAACGGCGCGCTGCGCAACCCCGACCGGGCTCAGTATCGCCGATACCCGGAAGACGCCCCGATGAGGTGCCGGGTATAGTCCTGCTGCCCCGCCCCGCGGCGCAGCGCCGCGACATCCATCGTCTCGACGATCCGCCCATGCTGCATCACCGACAGCCGGTCGCACATGTGGCCGATGACGACCAGATCGTGGCTGACCATCAGATAGGTCAGCCCATGCTCGGCCCGAAGGTCGGTCAGCAGGTTCAGGATCTCGGCCTGGACGCTGACATCCAGCGCGCTGGTCGGTTCATCCAGCAGCAACAGGCGCGGCTGGCCGGCAAGGGCACGGGCGATGGCGACGCGCTGTCGCTGGCCGCCGGAAAGCTGGTGCGGATAGCGGAACCGGAACACGCGCCCCAGCCCGACATCGTCCAGAAGCCGCGGAATGCGGCCGTCGATATCGTCCATTCCCTGCAGCTTCAGCGCCTCGCTGAGAACGGCATCGACGGAATGGCGCGGATGCAGGCTGGCATAGGGGTCCTGAAAGACCATCTGGACGGATCTGTAGAAGTCGCGGTTGCGGCGATGGCCTTCAAGTTGCTGTCCGTCGACTTCGATCCGGCCTGACCAGCTGCCCACCAGCCCTGCGATGGCCCGCAGGATCGTGGACTTTCCCGAACCGGATTCGCCCACGAGGCCGAAGCTTTCGCCCGCGGTCACACTGAAACCGGCATCCTTCACGGCGTCCACACGATCCGGCGGCAGGCCGAACCACACATCGAGATGTTCGATCTTCAGCATTGCGGCACCGCTGGCATCAGGGGATCTGCCGCTGCCCGCAGAACATCCTTGCACGGAAGACGTCGCATCAGAGTCCCCCCGGAAATTCGGTTTCCAGGCTTTCGGTGATCGTGTCACCGTCGCGCCAGCTTTCCTGGCGCTGCAGCACCGGCAGGCGGCCGGTCGGGGCATCAAGGCGCGGCAGGCTGTTCAGCAGGCCCTGCGTATAGGGGTGCCGCGCGTCATGCAGATTCTTCGCGGTCAATGTCTCGACGACACGGCCGGCATACATGATCAGCACCCGATCGCAGAACTGGGCGACAAGATTCAGGTCGTGGCTGATGAAGATCAGCCCCATGCCGCGATCGGTGACCAGACGGTCCATGATATTCAGAACCTCGGTCCGCACCGACACGTCCAGCGCCGATGTGGGTTCGTCCGCGATCAGGATCTCGGGGTCGGGGGCCAGCATCATGGCGATCATGATGCGTTGCCCCATCCCGCCCGACACTTCGTGGGGATAGGCCTGCATCACCCGTTCGGGATCGCGGATCTGGACCGCGTGCAGCATGTCCAGCGCCTTCTGGCGTCCGACATTCTTGCCGCCGCCGGCATGCAGCCGATAGGCCTCGATGATCTGGTCGCCGATGGTCATCACCGGGTTCAGGCTGAATTTCGGATCCTGCATCACCATGCTGATGCGGCTGCCGCGGATCTTGCGCATCTTGCGTTCGGGCAGGTTCAGGATCGGCTGACCGTCCAGATCCATGCGGTCGGCGGTGACCCGGCCGGGCGGACGGACAAGGCCCAGGATCGCACGGCCGGTCATCGACTTGCCGCTGCCGGATTCACCCACGACGCCCAGACGTTCGCGCCCCAGATCGAAACTGACGCCGCGCACGGCCTCGAAGACGCCCTGCCGCGTCGGAAAGGCCACGCGCAGATCGCGCACCGAAAGCAGGGGATCGGTCATTCCTTGCCTCCCTTCGGGTCCAGCACGTCACGCAGCCCGTCACCCAGCAGGTTGAAGGACAGCGACACGATGAAGATGGCCAGCCCCGGCATGGCGGCAACCCACCAGAAATCCAGAATATAGGTCCGGCCGTCCGAGATCATCGCCCCCCATTCCGGCATCGGCGGCTGCGCGCCCAGACCCAGAAAGCCAAGTCCCGCCGCCGACAGGATGATCCCCGCCATGTCCAGCGCCACCCGCACGATCAGCGAGCTGATGCACAGCGGCCAGATATGCCGGATCAGCAGGCGCATCGGCCCCGCACCCTGCAGCCGGGCAGCGGCGATGTAGTCGGCATTGCGGATGGTCAGCGTCTCGGCCCGCGCCAGCCGGGCATAGGGCGGCCACGCGGTCAGCGCCAGCGCCAGCACGGCGTTTCCGATGCTGGCGCCAAGTGCTGCCACGAAAGCCAGCGCAAGGATCAGCTTGGGAAAAGCCAGGAAGATGTCGGTGATCCGCATCAGCACCTGATCCAGCCAGCCGCCCGCGAAGCCCGCCACCGTGCCGATGAACAACCCGATGATCGGCGCGATCAGCGCGACGGTTCCGACGATGAACAGGGTGATGCGCGCGCCATGGATCAACCGCGACAGGATATCCCGCCCCAGCGCGTCGGTGCCCAGCAAGTGTTCCGCCGAAGGTGGCGCCAGCCGACCGCCCAGATTTTGCGAGAACGGGTTTTGCGGCGCGATCCAGGGCGCGAAGATCGCCGTGAAGATCAGGATGACAAGGATGATCAGCCCGAACATCGCCAGCTTGTTGGCACGAAAGGTCAGCCACCCCTGATAGATCGCCCCCAGTCGCGCCTGCCGGCGGGTCTGCGGCGCATCCGAAAGCAGCCAGTCGCGTCTCGTCTGGCTCATTTCGACCTCGGATCAAGCACGCGGTACAGGATGTCGCTGAGCAGGTTCAGCGCGATGAAGCAGGTCCCGATGACGATGGTGCCGCCCAGAACCGCGCTCATGTCGCCGGCCAGCAGCGCCTTGGTGACGTATTGGCCAAGACCCGGCCATGAAAAGATGATCTCGGTCAGCACCGAGCCTTCAAGAAGCGACCCGAAGGACAGCGCGATCACCGTGACCAGCGGGATCGAGATATTGCGAAAGGCGTGCCGCCAGATCACCGCCGTCTCGGACAGGCCCTTGACGCGAGCGGTCGTGATGTATTCCGAACCCAGCTGTTCCAGCATGAAGCTGCGGGTCATGCGGCTGATATAGGCAAGACTGAAATAGCCCAGAAGCGATGCGGGCAGGATGATGTGCGAAAACGCGTCCTTGAATGCGGCCCAGTCCCCTGCCAGCAGGGAATCCACAAGGATCAGCCCGGTCACGTCCGGCACCATGCCGTCATAGATGATGCCTTGCCGACCCGGCCCGCCGACCCAGCCGAGAATGCCGTAGAACAGCAGCAGCCCCATCAGGCCCAGCCAGAAGATCGGCATGGAATAGCCCACCAGCGCCACCACCCGCGCGACCTGATCGATGATCCCGCCGCGCTTGGCGGCCGCGATCACGCCCAACGGCACGCCGATGCTGACACCGATCAGCGTTCCCAGCGTCGCCAGTTCCAGCGTCGCGGGAAAGACATGCTTGATGTCGTCAATGACCAGTTGCCCGGTCGAGATCGACCGGCCAAGGTCGCCGGTCAGCACGTCGCCGATATAGTCGATGAACTGGATCACCAATGGCCGATCCAGTCCCATCGCCTGATAGGCGGCGTCGTATTGCGCCTGGCTGGCGCGGTCGCCGACGACCTTCAGCACCGGGTCGATCGGCATGACGCGCCCGATGATGAAGGTCACCAGCAGCAATCCCAGAAGGGTCAGCGCCAGTGACAGCAGGGTGCCCGCGACGCTGCGCAATCGCCTGCGCCGGGCCGCGTTTCGGTCCGCGCGCGAGGGGGGCGGGGTCTGTCCCCGCCCTCCCGGATCGGTGTCGGTCACGGCCAAGCCCTATTCGCCCTTGGTGACCTGATGATACATGACAGAGGTGACCGAGCCGCCGGCGTTCCAGTTCTGGACGTTCTCCTGCAGGCCGGTGTTCTCGATCCGCTGGAACAGCGGGATGATCGGTGCCTCTTGCTGGTATTGCGTCTGGATGTCGCGATACATCTGGGCGCGCTTTTCGCCGTCCTGCTCCAGCGTGGCTGCGACCGTTGCCTTGTTCATCTCGTCCGGCACCGCGTAGGAATTGCGCCATGCCAGCAGCCCGGTGGCCTTCGCCTCGTCGCTGTTGTCAGGATTATAGGCGAAGGTCGCCGCATTGGTGTTCGGATCGGAATAGTCCGGACCCCATTCGCCAAGGAAGATCGGCACTTCGCGTGCGCGATAGGCGTCCAGCACCTGCGCCCCGGTCATCTGTTCGATGTTCAGGGTCAGGCCGGCCTCGGCCATGCTGGCCTGCAGGGCCTGAGCGGTATCCACATATTCGCGCAGATCGCGGATCTTCGTGGTGATCGTTCCGCCCTCGATCCCCGCATCCGCCAGGATCTGCTTGGCCTTTTCGACGTCATAGCTCCAGGGATTGTCCTCAAGCGCGCCCAGATACCCTTCGGGCAGGAACGCCTGATGCGTCTTGAACATGCCCTTCAGGAAACTGCCGGTGATCCCCTCGTAATCCACCAGATGCTTGATCGCCTGGACAACGGCGGGGTTGGACAGAAGTTCATCCTTCTGGCTGAGCCCCATGTAAAGGATGCGTCCGCGCGGTTCATCCTGGATCTTGACGCCCTCGGTACTGGCCAGCGAGTCGACATCGGTGGGCGTCAGGTTTCGCGCGGCATCGATGTCGCCCTGTTCCAGCAGCAGGCGCTGTGCGCTGGATTCGGCCACGTTGCGCACGATGACGCGCTTCATTTCGGACGCGCCCTGATAATAATCCTTGTAGGCGGTCAGCTGCACGGCCTCGTTCGGTCGCCAGGCGGCCAGCTGGAACGCGCCGGAACCGGCCTCGTTCGTGTTCAGCCAGGTGTTGCCCAGATCTTCGCCCTGCACATTCGCCATCACGGTTTCCTTGTCCACCACGCTGGCGATCATCGCGGTCAGGCAGTTCAGGACGAAGGACGGCGCGTAGGGCTGATCAAGGTTCAGGGTCAGCGTATTTCCGTCGAAGGTGATCTTTTCCTCGACATTCTCGGGGCTGAACCCGAACTGGGTCAGGATAAAGGCAGGCGTCTTGTTCAGCTTGACGGCCCGCTGCAGCGACCAGGCCGCATCCTCGGCGCGCACCGGATTGCCGGAATGGAACGTCACGCCCTCGCGCATGGTGAAGGTGATCGACATGCCGTCTTCGGCCACTTCCCAGCTTTCGGCAAGCGCCGGCTTGAACCCGGCCTCCATGTCCAGCGGATCGAAATCGACCAGCCGGTCATAGGTGTTGCGATTGACGTCATTGCCCGAGAATTCGAAGGTCTGCGCCGGATCAAGACTGATGATGTCGCTGATGTCGGTGGCGACGACCAAGGTGTCGGTCGGGGTTTCCGCATAGGCAGCGGGAGCAATTGCCAATGCAGAGGCAAGAAGCAGCGCGCGCGGTGTCAGCAAATGTTTCATGATGTTGTTCCCTGTCATATTGGGTCCGGCCCCGTTCGGCGGGGCTTCATTTTGTGCAGGTTGGCGCATGGCCGCGCGGCTGGCAAGGGGCCTGACCGTGGGCAGCGCCTGGATCGGCGCCAATAAGACCTCAACCTTCCGCGAACCCCCATTCGCCGTCGCCCAGGGCGGGCGCGGCACGTTCGCTGCCGATCCGACTGCGCGACATGGCGATGGGGCTGCGAAGGCCCGTGATGCCTTCGGGCGCGATCTGCAGGCCCCGGGCGACAACCTGAGGGTCGGCCAGCGCCTCGGCCACGTCGTTGACCGGTCCGGCCGGCACGCCCCGGCCCTCGAACGCGGCGATCAGATCGGCGCGACTGCGCCTTCGGGTGGCCGCGGCAAGACGCTGCACCAGCCGGTCGCGATGCGCCACCCGCGCCGGATTCGTGGCGAAATCAGGATTTGTCGCCAGATCCGGCAGATCCAGTATGTCACACAGCGCAGCGAATTGACGGTCGTTTCCGCAGGCGATGATCAGATGCCCATCGGCGGCGGGAAAAAGCTGATAGGGCACGATATTGGGATGCGCGTTGCCCAGTCGATGCGGCACCGTACCACCAAGCAGGTAATTCGTGGCCTGGTTCGCCAGCACCGCCACACCGCAATCCAGCAGCGACAGATCCAGTCGCTGCCCCAGCCCCCCGCGCGCGCGTTCGGCCAACGCAGCCTGCACCGCGATCACGCCGTAAAGCCCGGTAAAGATGTCGATCCACGCGACGCCGACCTTTTGCGGCTCGGCGTCCGGTGCGCCGGTCAGATCCATGATCCCCGACATGCCCTGGATCAGAAAGTCGTAGCCCGGCTGGCTTGCGCGCGGCCCGTCCTGACCGAACCCGGTGATCGACGCATAGACAAGGCCCGGATTGCGGGCCGAAAGGGTTTTGTAGTCCAGCCCGAATTTGCGCAGCCCGCCCAGTTTGAAGTTTTCGATCACCACATCAGCGCTGTCGATCAGCCTTTTCAGGCGCTCCAGATCCTGCGGATCGCCGAAATCACAAATGACAGAGCTTTTGCCCCGGTTGGCGGCGTGAAAATAGGCCGCGACACGTTCGCTGGTGCCATCGGCGCGGGGACGGTCGATGAAGGGCGGGCCCCAGCGTCGTGTGTCATCGCCCTCGGGCGCCTCGACCTTTATGACCTCGGCGCCCAGATCGGCCAGGGTCTGGCCCAGCCACGGGCCCGCAAGGATGCGGGCCAGTTCGACGACTTTCAGCCCCTTAAGCGGCGCGTCAGCCAAACGCCTGCAACCCGGTCTGCGCACGGCCAAGGATCAGCGCGTGAACGTCATGCGTGCCCTCGTAGGTGTTCACCGTCTCAAGGTTCTGCGCATGGCGCATCACGTGATATTCGATCTGGATCCCGTTGCCGCCATGCATGTCGCGGGCCATACGCGCGATGTCCAACGCCTTGCCGCAGTTGTTGCGCTTGACGATCGAGATCATCTCGGGCGCGAACTTGCCTTCGTCGAACAGCCGGCCCACGCGCAGGCTGGCCTGCAGGCCAAGCGCGATTTCGGTCTGCATGTCGGCCAGCTTCTTCTGGTACAGTTGGGTGGCGGCCAGCGGCCTGTTGAACTGATGGCGGTCCAGACCATATTGGCGGGCGCGGAACCAGCAATCCTCGGCCGCGCCCATCACGCCCCAACTGATCCCGTAACGCGCACGGTTCAGACAGCCGAAGGGACCGCCCATCCCCTCGATATTGGGCAGCAGCGCATCTTCGCCCACTTCGACATCCTCCATGACGATCTCGCCGGTGATGGATGCGCGCAGGGACAGCTTGCCGCCGATCTTGGGGGCGGACAGGCCCTTCATCCCCTTTTCCAGGACAAAGCCGCGCACCTTGCCGCCATGCGCCTCGGATTTGGCCCAGACGACGAAGACATCGGCGATGGGGGCATTGCTGATCCACATCTTGGACCCGTTCAGGACATAGCCGCCCTCGGTCTTCCTGGCGCGGGTCTTCATGCCGCCGGGGTCGGTTCCGGCATCGGGTTCGGTCAGGCCGAAACAGCCAATGAATTCGCCCGAGGCCAGCTTGGGCAGAAACTTCTGCTTCTGTTCCTCGCTACCATAGGCCTCGATCGGGAACATCACCAGCGACGACTGGACCGAGGCCATGCTGCGATAGCCGCTGTCGATGCGTTCGATTTCCCGCGCGACAAGGCCATAAGACACATAGGACGCGCCTACGCCGCCATATTCCTCGGCCACGGTGACACCCAGCATTCCGGCGGCGCCCATTTCACGGAAAATCTCGGGGTCGGTATGTTCGTTCAGATAGGCGTCCTGCACGCGCGGGGCCAGGCTTTCGGCGGCAAAGGCGGCCGCACTGTCGCGGATCATGCGTTCTTCTTCGCCAAGCTGGTCCGACAGCAGAAACGGATCGTCCCAAGCAAAAGCTGCGCCCTTGTGCGATTTCGTGGACATCTGGATCCTCCTTGACGGGTCACGTCATTCTGGGGGCAACTTGTAACGCTTGGCAACCGGGGCGGAAAACGGATAATCCGCATCAGTTCATGTATGGGATGAATGATGCGTGCCAGACGGTTCCTGCCCAATCTCAGTCTTCTGCTGGCCTTCGATGCCGTAATGCGCACAGGTTCCGTGACGGCGGCAGCACATGATCTGTCGTTGACCCAAAGCACCGTCAGTCGCCTGATCCAGACGCTTGAGACGCAGCTGGGACAGCAACTGTTCTTGCGTCAGCGCAAACGTCTTGTTCCGACCGACGCGGCGCGACGATATTTCGGGCAGATTTCGTCCGCGCTGGACATCGTGCAGCGCGCCAGCATGTCGCTGATCGCCAATCCGGATGGCGGCACCCTGACGTTGGCGGTTCTGCCGACCTTCGGGACGCGCTGGCTGGCGCCCCGGCTACCCGATTTCCTGTCGGCCAATCCCGGTGTCTCGGTCAATCTTGCGACTCGCTTCGCGCGGTTCAATTTCGATGCCGAGCCGTTCGACGCGATGATCTGTTTCGGGCATGACGACTGGCCCGATGCACGCCACCTGAAGCTTTTCGACGAACGGATGACGGCATGCGCCGCGCCCGACTACCTGAAAACCCGACCCATCACCGGTCCCACCGATCTGCATGACAGGGTACTGTTGCAACTTGAGACGCGTCCCGGCGCATGGCCGGCATGGTTCGCCGGCCAGGGTGCCGCGGCCCCTGCCCGTCCCGACGGGATGTTGATGGACCAGTTCTCGATGATGATTCAGGCGGCGATCTCGGGCCTGGGGATCGCACTGCTGCCCGACTATCTTGCGCGGATCGAGATTGCCGAAAACAGGCTTCAACCGATCCTGCGACCCGCCGTGCCGGGACCAGGGGCGTATTGGCTGGTCTGGCCCAAGGCCAAGGACGATCTTGCCGCCCTGAAGGCATTTCGTGCGTGGCTGACCGCGACCTTGTCACAGGTCGAGCATGCTTCCTGAGACGCTCTGACCTCGGGCAGCGTCTTGACGCGCCGCCGACGCCGCGCAATCCAGAAACTGACGGAAGACCCTGTTGCCGAGGATTGCGATGGACCTGACCGACGACATGCAGATGGTGCCGGACCGCGACGTTGCCGAACTGACCGAATGGCGCAGGCAGCTGCATCGCCACCCTGAACTGTCGGGACAAGAGGTCGAAACCGCAGACCGCGTGATTGCGATGCTGTCGCCGACGCAGCCGAACGAAATCCTGACCGGATTGGGCGGGCACGGTGTCGCGGCGGTCTATGACAGCGCGAATGCGGGCACGACGCTGATGCTGCGCTGCGAACTGGACGCTCTGCCGATCCAGGAAATATCGTCGCGGCCCTATCGATCGACGGTGCCGGGCAAGGCACATCTGTGCGGCCATGACGGACATATGGCGATCCTGGCTGCGGTCGCGCGCTGGCTGGGGCGCAACCGACCCCGGCAGGGGCGTGTGATCCTGATGTTTCAGCCTGCCGAAGAAGACGGCTCGGGCGCGGCAAAGGTGATCGCCGATCCTCGCTTTGCGACGATAAGGCCGGATGTGGCGCTGGCGCTGCACAATTATCCGGGCCTTGCGCGCGGCACGGCCATGCTGGCGGAAGGACCGATGAACTGCGCCTCGCGCGGCATGAAGATCGTCCTGACCGGTCGGACGGCACACGCATCGCAACCCGAACACGGTATCTCGCCCGCGACTGCGCTGGCCGAACTGATCCCGCGCCTGACCGCGCTTGGCACCGGTGGGGACGTCTTTGACCCGGATTTCTCGTTGGTCACGATTACCCATGCGTCGATGGGCGAACAGGCATTCGGCATCGCGCCCGGCGAGGCGCAGATCTGGGCCACACTGCGGACCCGGCAGGACAGCGGCATGGAAAGGCTGGTCACCGAGGCAAGCCGGGCCGTTGCCGAAGCCGCGCGAGAAAGCACGCTGGAGTTCTCGATCAGCTGGCACGACGTGTTTCAGCATTGCGAGAACAACCCCGAGGCGACAAAGATTCTGCGCAACGCACTGATCGCCGGGGACATCGCGATTCGGGCCGACGGCCTTCCCATGCGCGCATCCGAGGATTTCGGCCGTTTTGGCGGCTGCGCGCGCGCGGCGATGTTCCTGCTTGGGGCGGGACAGGACGTCGCCAGCCTGCACAACCCGGACTACGATTTCCCCGACGCGCTGATCGCACCCGCCGCTCGTGTCTTCATCCGCTGCGTCGCGCAGGTGACGGGCTAGCCTGTCACCTGCGTTTGTTCGCATGCACGCATCACGGTTTCATGCGCCTGAACCATCAGACGGCCTCGACCACCAGTGCGCCCCGGTGACTGATCACCTTGCGGCTCAGATCATGGGCGCTGCGTATGGATGCCTCGATCCCGGCACCCTGCAATCGCGCGGCCAGGTAGCCCGCATTGAAGCTGTCACCCGCCGATGTCGTGTCCACGGGCACCGCGCGTTCCAGCCCGTCCACCACACCTGCGCCATCGGCACCGCCGAAATGGATCGCCGCGCCACCCGCCTTGACGATCACCTGGCGCGACCCGCAGGACAGATAGCGCGCGACCGTGGCCTGCGGATCGGCGTCGCCGAAATGATCGCGCTCATCGTCATGGCTGGGCAGGATAAGATCGGCCAGCGCGGCAGCGGTCTGGGTCTGGTCGCACATCGTGTGGGCGTCCGACCACAGGCGTGGACGCAAATTCGGGTCGAACACGATCTGCGTGCCCTGAGCGCGCGCCTGCCGCAGCGCTTCGAACAGCGCCGCGCGTCCACCGGGTGACAGGATCGCCACGGTAATTCCCGACAGATAGGCGATGCCGCAGCCCAGCAAAGCGTCGGCCAGCATCTGCGGATCGTCGGCAAGCCGACGCGCCGCCGAGTTGTCGCGCCAATAGCTGAAGCTGCGTTCGCCATCAGCCAGCGATATCGCATAGAGACCGATCTCGTGCCGGGGATCCTGTCCGACATGACGCGTCAGGATGCCTTCGGCGGCCAGAAAATCGAGCGCCTTGCGCGAGAATTCTCCGGTCCCGACGCGGGTGAAATAGCCGATCTGCCAATCTGCGGGCAGCAGGCGGCGCAGATACCAGGCGGTGTTCAGCGTGTCGCCGGCGATACCCAGTTGCCACAGCCCGGCTTGCGGGGATTGCGACAGCTCGACCATGCATTCACCGATCGAAAGGACGGATTTCTGCATCACGCGACCGCCTCCTTCTTCATGACCTCGCGCAGGCCGACACTGCGGATTTCGGTCAGCTTTCTGACGACAGCCTGCATGAAGTCGGTGCTGCCTGTCACGCCTGCCGGCACCAGGCCGGGCAATGCCAGGACCGATCCGGCAAGCGTCCCGGAATCGCCCCCTGCCTCGCGCGCCAGTTTCAGCAGTGCCGACCCACGCGGGTCGTTCGGACTCTCGTCCCGGTCGGCAAGCGCGGCCAGCCAAGCCAGCCAGGTTGCCACGGCGAACGCGAAGGGGCGCGTATCGCCGCCCGTCTTCAGGGCATCGGCGGTCGGCGCGAACCAGCGCTGCGGCAGCTTCTCGGTTCCGTCCATGGCGATCTGTCGCGTCTGATGGGCAATCGCAGGGTTGGCGAAGCGGTCCATCAGTGCCCGTGCATAGCTGTCAGGATCAAGCCCTGCGCCACTTGGCAATGTCGCACCGGCGGCCTGCATGTGCCGCAAGATCAGCGGCGCCAGCTGAGGATCGGCGACCGCGTCGCGGACATGCGGCAGGTCCAGCAGTTGCCCTGCATAGGCGATCAGCGAATGCGCGCCGTTCAGCATTCGCAGCTTCATCGCCTCGTGCGGGCGAACGTCGCGGACAAATTCGGCGCCGCCCGCCTCCCATGTCGGGCGGCCTTGGGGGAAATGATCCTCGATCACCCATTGGCTGAACGGTTCGGTCTCGACGGCAGCCAGATCGTCGCGCCCGGTCAGATCCCGCACATCCTGCAGCGTCTTGTCGGTCGTGGCGGGGGTGATGCGGTCCACCATCGTCGCCGGAAAGGCAACCTCGTCTTCGATCCAGCCCGCCAGTGCCTTGTCGGTGCGCCGCGCAAAGCCAAGAACGCCTGCCCGCAGCAGGGGACCGTTATCCGGCAGATTGTCGCAGGACAGGACCGTGAATGGGCTGATCCCGTTCGATCGGCGCATCGATAGCGCCGCCGTGATGATCCCCAGAACCCCCTGCGGCGCATCCGGCCGCTGCAGGTCGGCCGCCACGGCGGGGTGGTCGTCGTCGGCATCCATCGCGGCCCGGTCGATGCCATAGGCCTTTTCCGATACCGTCAGTGACAGGATGCGGATCGCCGGATCGCAGGCCGCGTGCAGGATCGCGGCAGGATCGCCGCCAAGCGCCGCGCTGTGCGCGCCGATGATGCGGGCGCGGTCCTGCCGGTCACGGATCAGCAGCGTGTAAAGCCCATCCTGTTCCGCCATGGCATGCGAGACATCGCGGCTGCGCAGATTTGCGCCCAGGATGCGCCAGTCTCCACCCGCCTCGGCCAGAGCATCATCGGTTGCCACCGCCTGATGCGCGCGATGAAAGGCGCCAAGCCCAAGATGCAGAATCCCGGTTCCGTGCGCGGCACGGTCATAGCGCGGGGTCAGAACGCCGGCAGGCAGGTCGTCAAGATCGGTCAGGCGCGTCGTCATGCGGCCCCCTTGTGGCTTAGCGCGGCCTCGATCCCGCGCAGTTCGGCAAGACCCTTCAGCCGGCCGATGGCAGGATAACCCGGCTGTCCGCCGCGGCCGATATCGTCAAGAATGTCCTGCCCATGGTCGGGGCGCATGGGGATCGACGCATCCGCGCGTCCGGCGCGGCGCCTGCGCGCCTCTTCTCGCAGCACGGACGCCACGAGCGCGACCATGTCGGTCTGTCCGCCCAGATGTTCGTCCTCGAAGAAGCTGCCGCGAATATCATCGCCGTCGCGCCGGACATTGCGCAGATGCAGGAAATGCACTCGGTCCCCCAGCCGGTCCATCATGCCCGGCAGGTCGTTGTCGGGACGCGCCCCCAGCGACCCCGAACACAGCGTAATGCCGTTGGCCGGCAGATCGACCGCCGCCATGCGTTCCGCATAGTCGGTCTCGGTCGACATGACGCGCGGCAGACCCAGAAGGCCGAAGGGCGGATCGTCGGGGTGACAGCACAGCCGCACGCCGATTTCCTGCGCGACCGGGACGACCAGTTCAAGAAAATCGTGGAAGTTCCTGCGCAGGACCGCATCCGTCACCGGCGCATAGCTGTTCAGCAGGTCGCGGACATCCTGAAGGCTGAATCGTTCGGCAGCGCCGGGCAGGCCGAAAACCACGTTCCCGGCAAGCTGTTCACGGCGAGGGTCATCCATTTCGGCGTAACGGCGTGCGGCCTCGTCGCGGATCTCGTCGGGAAAGTCCTCGGCCGCGCCGCTGCGCTGCAGGATGTGGATGTCAAACGCCGCGAAATCGATGAAGTCAAAGCGCATGCAGGTCGCCCCGGACGGGCGCTTCCACGCCAGATCGGTCCGCGTCCAGTCCAGAACGGGCATGAAATTGTAGCAGATCACGTCGATGCCGGATGCCTTGAGGTTGCGCATCGAGGTGATCCAGCTTTCCACATGGGTCCGCCATTCGCCGGTCTGGGTCTTGATCGCCTCGCTGACCGGCAGGCTTTCGACCACCTCCCACGCCAGCCCCGATGGCGTGCCGTCCTTCATCATTGCCAGCTCGTCCTGCCTGCGGGCAATCTGTTCCATGGTCCAGACAGCGCCGGTCGGCAACTGGTGCAGCGCCGTCACCACCCCCCGCACGCCGGCCTGGCGCATGTCATCGATGGAAACCCTGTCTTGCGGCCCGAACCAGCGCCAAGTGTGTCGCATCCGCCCCTCCTGTTATGCCGTGAAATCAAGTTGAACCTTGACCGCCTTGCTGCGGTCTCCGGCCATATCGAACGCGCGCACCGCATCTGTGGCCGGCAGCACCTGCGTCACCATCGGCGACAGGTCGATCCTGCCTTCGCCGATCATTTGCACCGCCTCACTGAATTCGGCGTCAAAGCGATGCGTGCCGACCAGGCGCAGTTCCTTGCCGACGATCAGGTTCAGGGGCAGTGGCATGGTGCCACCCACGCCGATCTGGACCACCGTGCCCTGCGGCCGGGTGACATCGATGGCCTGCGCGATCGCGTGCGGATTGGCGGAACATTCCAGCACCACATCGACACGCCCCTTTCCGGTCGCATAGTCGTTCAGCACATCGGGATCGGCGGCCACATTCACCACCCTGTCCGCGCCCATGCGACGCGCAATCGCCAGCGTGAAATCCTGCACATCCGTGACCACGATTTCGGCCGCGCCGCGCAGACGGGCCAAGGCCACGCAGATCGCGCCAATCGGGCCCGCGCCGGTGACCAGAACGCGCTGGCCTTCCAGAGGCGGGGCCATGTTCAGCGCGTGCAGGCAGACCGACAGCGGCTCGGCGCCCGCCGCGGCCTCGGCCGCCACGCCGTCCCGCAACGGAATGCATTGCCCCGCCGGGTGCGAGATATGGGTGCGGAAGAAGCCCTGCTCATGCGGCAACCGCATGGCAGACCCGTTGAACCGCATGTTCAGGCAGTGCCGGTCCTGGCCTGCGGCGCAGAACTCGCATTCGCCGCAGGGGCGCGACGGGCACAGCGCGACAAGCTGCCCTGTCCGCAGTCCCGATCCCGCAGGCGCGGCCTCGACGACCCCGGCGGCCTCGTGCCCCAGGATCATCGGTTCGCGAACGCGGACCGGCCCAAAGCCACCGTCGTGATAATAGTGCAGGTCAGATCCGCAGATCCCGCCCCGCAGGACGCGGATCAGGGCATCGCCCGGCGCGGGCTGTGGTTCGGGCTGATCCTCGATCCGAAGATCGTGGGCGGCATGCAGCCGGCAGGCGAAGTCAGTCATATCACTTATCCATCAGAGAAGGCAGGAACGTGCTGATCCACGGGATGTAGGAGACCAGCAGCAGCACGAAGATGTTGGTTGCAAGATAGGGCACCAGCGCACGGATCACCGGTGCCAGAGGGATCCGCGCGATGTTGGCGCAGACGAACATGCAGACACCGACCGGCGGCGTGGTCAGTCCGATCATCAGGTTCAGGACCGCGAAGACGGCAAAATGCAGCGGCTCGATCCCCACGCCCTCGGCCAGTGTCATCAGCGGCACGAACAGAATGATCAGCGCCGCGATCGTTTCCATGAACATGCCGACGATCAGCAGCACGATGTTGATCAGCAGGATCACCAGGAACTTGTTGTCGGTCACCGACAGCACGGCATCGGCAATCATCTGCGGGATTTGTTCACTGACCAGAATCCAGCCGAATACATTGGCCGTGCCGACCAGCGCAAGGATGCCGGCGGATGAAACCGCACTGTCGATCAGGATCGTCGGGACGCGCGCCAACGGCAATTCGCGATAGACAAAGGCGCCCACGATCACCGCATAGATCGAGGCGACTACCGCCGTTTCGGTCGGCGTGACATAGCCCGACAGCATTCCGCCCACGATCAACCCGGTCATCGCCAAGGCCCAGAACGCGCCAAGAAACGCCGCTCCCAGTTCGCCCCAGCCTTGCCAGGCCTGACGCGGAAAATCGCGCCTCACTGCGATGACATAGGTGGTGACCATCATCGCCAGTCCCAGCAGCAATCCCGGCAACGCGCCCGCAATGAACATCTTGCCGACCGAAATTCCCGCAAGCGACCCGACAATGATCATCGGCACGGAGGGTGGAATGATCGGTCCCACCGTGGACGACGCGGCGGTGACTGCGGCAGAAAAATCAGCAGGATAGCCGGCCTTCTTCATGCCCGGTATCATCATTCCGCCGATCGACGCCGCATCCGCGACCGCCGTCCCCGAGATGCCGCCGAACAGCATCGAGGACGCCACATTGGTCTGCGCCAGCCCGCCCCGGATCCAGCCGACCATCGCCTGCGCGAACCGGATGATGCGCCCGGTGATCCCGCCGCCGTTCATCAGGTTGCCGGCCAGGATGAAGCCGGGAATGCACAACAGCACGAAGCTGTCCATGCCGGCATACATCTTCTGCGGGATCACCACCAACGGCATCCCCTGCCACAGCAGATAGGCCATCGAGGACAGCCCCAGCGTCACCGCGACCGGCATGCCGATCACCAGCCCGAAAACGAAGGTCAGGCCAAGGATGGCAAGGCTCATTCGATCTCTCCCGTCAGGTTGTCGGGGCGGCCGTCAGCCGCACCCGTCAGCATCGCGATCAGCCGCAGTGCCGCCGCCAGCGCAAGCATCGTCAGCAGCAGAAGGATGCTGCCATGTGCATAATTCATGGGCAGACCCATCGCTGGCGACGTCTGCATCGCGCCGATCCGGGTAAAGCGCAGCGCAGGCTCGACCAGCGTCGCGGCGAAGACCAGCACCAGCAGCGCCGAAACCAGCCGGCTGATCCACGGCCCGCGACGCGGCAGGCTTTCGCTGACCAGGTCGACATTCACAAGATCGCCCGACAGCAGGGCCAGCCCGGTGCCGAACCCCGCAAGATACAGCAGTGCGAACCGGGTCAGTTCCTCGGTCCAGACAGGCGAGGTCGCAAAGCTGCGCCCCACCACCTGAACGGTGACGGCAAGGATCAGCACCATGAAGGACAGCCCGGTGCCAACCCGCAACAGCGCCCGCATTCCACGGATCAAAGCGGTCATGTCATCTCCTTCGCCGGATACCCTCTTGTCGGCGGCTGAACTGCGGTGGCCCGTCGGCCACCGCAGTTCAGATCATCCCTGAGACGCGAAAAGCTGTTCGACCACCGGCTTGATTTCAGGCGCGACGTTGGCCAGCACCGCATCCTTGGCCGATGCGGCGAAGGATGCCTTGTCGCTTTCCACGAAGGTCATGCCCTTGTCCTGCAGGACCTGGGTCAGCCGCTCTTCGTCGGCCAGGAACAGTTCGCGTTCATACCGCTGTGCGGTCGCAGCCGCCTGCATCACCGCATCCTGATCCGCCTCGGACAGACGGCCCCAGCTGAGTTCGGAAATGGTCAGGTAGATCCAGGACCGGACATGTTCGGTCTTGTTCACGAATTTCTGGACCTCGTTGAAATTCGCGGAATCGATCAGGGCCAGCGGATTTTCCTGTGCATCGATGGTGCCGTTCTGCAGCGAGGTAAAGACTTCGCTGAAGGCCATCGGTGTTGGTGCGGCACCCAAGGCTTCCCACGTCTTGACGAACAGCGGGACGTTCGGAACCCGCAGCTTCAGCCCGTTCAGATCGTCCGGCGTCATGATCTCGCGGTTCGAGGTCAGATTGCGCGGACCGCGCGCGAAATAGGCAAGCGGACGGATCTGCGCATTGGACATCACCTGAGCCTTGATCTGCTCGCCGATCTCGCCCGACGCGACCTGATCCATCTGTTCCAGCGTCAGATAGGCATAGGGCACGGCCAGCAGCGCCGCCATCGGCGCCCAGTTCTGCAGGCTTTCGCCGGTGATCGTCATGTCGGCGGTGCCAAGCTGCATGCCGTTGATCAGATCGATCTCTTTGCCCAGGGATTCGTTCGGAAAGACCTGCACCTCGACCCGACCTTCGGTCAGCTTAGCGACCTCTTCGCCGAACCTGATCGACGCCTTGTGCCAGCTGTTCTGCTCATTGGCGAGATGACCCAGTTTCAGCGTTACATCTGCGGCATGGGCCTTGATTGCCGGTGCGGCCAGCAGGCTGGCCCCGGCAAGCGCGGTGAAATGGCGACGGTTCAGTTTCATCATCATCCTCCTCCTGGTGATAGCGTCTATTTCGTGAAGAATTCCGGCTTGTTGCGCGCGATCTCGGGAAGATCGGTCAACAATTCGCGCAGGTGCAGTCGCATCGCCTGTTCCGCGCGATCTGCATGGCCCTCGCGCAGCGCTTCGACGATGGCGGTGTGCTGATCCAGCAGTTTCTGATGATCGAAGACCCGCGCGGTGATATAGCGCAGACGGTTCATCTGGGACTTCAGCCCCTCAAGCACGTCCCACACATCCGCGTGGCCTGCCGCCTTGGCAAGGCTGCGATGGAACTGATCGTCCAGCGCAATGAAATCCTCGACATGCTGGCGCGCGCTGGCCTCTCGCTGCGCTTCAAGCTGCTGATCAAGCTGCGCCAGAAGCGCGGGCGAGGTGGTGGCCGACACCATCCTGATCAGATCGCTTTCGACAGCTTCGCGGATCAATCGCGCCGACAGCACGGCGCCCACGGAAATCCGCCCGATAAAGGTGCCGCGCTGAGGTCGAACCTCGGCCAGTCCGGCCGCTGTCAGGCGGATGAAGGCCTCGCGCACGGGCTGGCGGCTGACGCCGACCTGACCGGCAATCTCGGTCTCGCTCAGCCGCGCACCCGGCGCCAGATCGCCGCGCAGGATGCGATCATGCAACCAGTCATAGACCTGTTGCGCAGTCGAACTGGACGGAACGATGAATGACGGCTGATCCACGGTATTCTCCCTTGCGCAGAAGCTACGCCATACTTCCATACAAGTAAAGCGGAGGGCAGCAGATGCGCATCGACTTCTGCAATGCCCCGCGCGCCCGCGTCACAAGCGCAAAGCCGCCGTGATCCTGCAACGCGAGGTCATCACCACCGCGAAACAACGGGCTATCTGCACGCGCACGGCATCGTGGACTAACGATCTGACCCGCGTTGCGATCGGGACATCAACCTGCGAGGAAAAGGTCGGCGCGATCAGGTTCGCGGCCACGTTCTGAAATTCTTGACGATATGCCAGAAGGCCGCACGCCCGCGTCTGGACGACGCGGGCGGCAGGTCCGGGTCAGTCGTTCAGGACGGCCATATTGTCCGGCTCCCAGCCGATCCAGACGGGGTCGCTACCCAACGACTGGCCGGTATCGGCGTCCACATAGGCCTTCAGCAGCGCGCCGTTCTCGCCGACAGCGATCTGCATGGCCATACGGCTGCCCAGGAAGGTTTTGGCCACCACGCGCCCTTGCACCGCATTCGCGGTCTGCGGACGCTCGGCGCTGAACCCCAGCTTTTCCAGCCTGACCGAAGCGGTGATCGGCTGGCCCTCGCCAGGCACACCTGCGGGCGCCTTGCCAAGCAGGGTCGCGCCTTCCCAGTCCATGACGATCTTGTCGCCCTCGCTGCCGCGCATCCGGCCAGACAGAAGATTGGTTTCGCCAATGAATTCGGCCACGAAACGGCTGGCAGGGCGAAAATACAGCTCTTCCGGGGTGCCGTCCTGCTCGACCTTGCCCTTGTTCATCACCACGATCCGGTCGGACATGGTCAACGCCTCTTCCTGGTCATGCGTCACGAAGAAGAACGTCTTGTGGGTGCGGCGCTGGATCGATTTCAGCTCTTGCTGAACCTGGCCGCGCAGCTTGGCGTCCAGCGCGCCCAAAGGTTCGTCCAGCAACAGCAGCGCCGGGTCAGGTGCCAGCGCGCGCGCCAGCGCCACACGCTGCCGCTGCCCACCCGAAAGCTGCGCCGGATAGCGCGTCGCATAGGATTCCAGTTCCAGGAAGGACATGATCTCTGCCGAGCGACGCTGGATCTCTGATTTCCGCATGCCCTTCAGTTCCAACCCGAAGGCGACATTCTGCGCGACGGTCATGTGCGGGAAAAGTGCATAGTCCTGAAACACCATGTTCACATGGCGCTTTTCGGGCGGTTGTTTGGTCACGTCCACGCCATCAAGGATCACCCGCCCGGTCGTCGGACGCTCGAACCCGCCCAGAATGCGCAGCGTGGTGGACTTGCCGCACCCCG
This sequence comes from Paracoccus sp. R12_2, assembly GCF_017744015.1. Taxonomy (GTDB): domain Bacteria; phylum Pseudomonadota; class Alphaproteobacteria; order Rhodobacterales; family Rhodobacteraceae; genus Paracoccus. The sequence goes on along the minus strand of NZ_JAGHRA010000005.1, from coordinate 154,192 downwards.
AGGGGCCAAGGAAAGTGACGAACTCGCCCCGCGCGATGTCCAGCGTCAGATCGTTTAGCGCAACGGTTTCGCCGAAATGCTTGGACAGCCCCTCGATGCGGACAAGCGGTGTCGTCTGGTCGGTCATGGCTCAGTTTTCCTTGTTCATGCGGCGGGTGAAGCGCTCTGCCCAGATGCCGATGGCGGCGGTCAGGAACAGCGCGACGGTCGCGATGGCGTTGATCTCGGGGCTCATCCCGGAACGAAGCTTGGCAAAGATCAGCACCGGCAGCGTGGGTTCGTAGCCGCCCAGGAAGAAAGAGCGCACGAAATCGTCGAAAGACAGAAGCAGGCAGAAGATAGAGGCGCCAAGGATCGCGGGCACCAGATAGGGCAGCGTGACGCGGATGAAAGAGATCAGCGGGTCGGCGCCCAAGTCGCGCGCTGCCTCGATCTGACTTCTGGGCAGTGTCGACAGCCGCGCCATCACCACCAGCACCACGAAGGGAACATTATGCACCGCATGCGCCCAGACGATCGCGCCCATGCCGGGCTCGATTCCCAGCCAGCGGGCGTAGATGCGAAAGGCGATCGCCGAGATGATGCCCGGCACCAGCGCCGGCAGGACCGCCAAGCCGAACAGCAATGTGCGGCCCCAGAACTTGCGCCCTTCCAGAAGCACTGCGATCCACGCGCCGACGAAGATCGAAATCAGCGTCGACAGCACCGCGATGGCTACCGAATAGCCGAAGGTCGACAGCACTTCGGCATCGGCAAAGACACCGGTGTACCAGTCCAACGTCCAGGACTTGATTGGGAAACCGATGAAATTGCTGTCCTTGAAGCCCATCAGCACCATCAGGATCAGCGGCACGAAGACATAAAGGACGAAAGCCCAGTAGATGCAGGCAAGGAAGATCCGGTTGCCGCGGAAAACTTCGGGGCGGTCGTTCATTTCTTGTCTCCCTTGCGCAGCGCGTTCATCAGCTTCTGGAACGTCGCCGTGATTGCCAGCGCGGCCGCGAACATGATCGTGGCAAACGCCGCACCGGTGGGCCATTCATCGCCCGCCACATGGAAGAAGCCTGCGATGGTTTCGGCAAAGACCGTGGTGGACGGCCCGCCCAGAAGGACCGGCGTCGCGTAGAACCCTGTCGAGATCAGAAACACCAGCGTGCAGCCCGACGAAATCCCCTCGATGGTCAGCGGCAGCGACACGCGACGGAACCGGGTCCAGGCGCCCGCGCCCAGATCGGCGGCGGCCTCGTTCATGCTTTTGGGCAGCTTCTCCAGCGATGAATACAGCGGCAGCAGCATGTAAAGCGCGGTCAGGTACACGATGCCGACGCCCATCGAAAAGCTGGTATACATGAAGGGGATCGGCCGATCGATCAGACCCAGCGTCTTCAGCGCCAGGTTCACCGCCCCGGTATTGCCCAGCAAGATCATGATCGCGTAGGTGCGCACGATCTCGCCGACCCAGAACGGGATCAGCAGCAGCAGAAGCAGCAGCATCTGGTTCTTGCGGCTGACATGCCGCGCCAGAAAATACGCGACCGGATAGGTGATGATCAGCGTGCAGAAGGTGAACACACCGGCAAAGATCAGGGTGCGGAAGAACGGCATCCAGAAGATGCTGTCCCCAAAGAAGCGGCCATAGTTGTCCAGCGTGAAATGCTGCTCGACGCCGGGCGCGACCGGATAGGCATCCGTCAGCGACACCCGCAGCATCTGCAGCATCGGGCCAAGATGCTGGCTCAGTACCCAGAGGATGGGAAACACCGCAAGGATCAGGAACTGGCGCCGGGGTGAAGCCGTCGTCAGCCGCATCAACGCGTGATACGGTCCCCACGAGGCCAACCGGGCCCAGAATGTGCGTCCCGATTTGTCTTCTGTCATGGCTGGCCCGTCCTGCTGTGCGGATGCGTCATACGTCATACAGTCGTCTTTCAAGTATGCCTGGGCCCCTGCCCCGCGCGTGGCGGGACAGGAACATGCTGGGCTGGCAAGGGGATCAGGCGGCCTTGATCGCCTCGACGGCCGGATCGACGAGGCTGTATTTCAGCTCGTTCGCCTCGGCACGGAAGAACTGCATGTTGGCCAGCTGCTCGTCCGGGAAAGAGGTGGATTTCCGCTCCAGCTCGCTCAGATGCTGGGACACATCCTTGTAGGTCGAGATGAAGCCCGAAGCCTTCGTCATCGCCGCGCCGATTTCGGGCGAGGACAGCAGCGCGTCAAGGAAGAGATAGGCATTGTCGCCGTTCGGCGCATTGTTCGCGATGTTGAACGTGTAGACAAAACCGTAGGAACCTTCGCGCGGAATGCTCATCGCCAGCGGGAAGCCGTCATTGATCAGCGCCGCGGCAGGTCCGTTCCAGCTGTGGCCCAGCACGATGTCCTGGTTGACCATCATCTGCTGGAACTCGGCACCGCCGTCGTAATATTTGCGCACCAACGGCTTCTTCTCGATCAGGAAGGCCTTGGCTTCCTCGACGATCCGCGCGGCCTTGTCGGGGTCGTCGAGATACTCGACCATGTTGCCGTCATAGCCCATCTTCAGCATGATGATCGACATCATGTCCTGGATGATATAGGCGGTCTGGCCCTTGTATTGTTCGCTGAAGAGCGTGTCCCAGGTCTGGGCCTCCTCCTCGCTGACGATTTCGGTGTTGTAGGACAAAACCTCCATCCCGGACAGGATCGGCGCGCCCCATTTGTTGCCGTTGATCGTCGACCAGTCGCTTTCCGAGAAGGTCGGGTTGATCTTGTCCCAGTTCTTTAGGCGTCCGGTGTCCAGCGGCGCCAGCAGGTCGCTTTCGATGAATTGCAGGAATCGGTGCCCGGCAACGGTCATGATATCGACGGTCGGGTTCGGCTGTTCGGCCGCCAGCAGGTTGAACTGCTTTCCCTGGTCATCCACCAAGCGGATGTTGACCTTGATGCCGGTCTCGGCCTCGAACTGCTCGCGGAAGGCCGTGGGCACGAAATCATTGTAGGTCCAGATGTTCACCTCGCCCCCGGTCTGGGCAGAGGCACGGCGCAAATAGGCGGGCGATGCCAGCGCCGCGCCGGTCGCGACGGTCGTTCCCAGAAACCGGCGACGATTGAAGATCAGTTTCGACATGGCTTGTTCTCCTTGTTGGTCCCGTGGTGGTTATTCTTGATTCTAGTCCGACGCGCTTGATGCGCTGACAGGCTGGCGCAAAAGGCCCGTTCTGGCCGCCCCCTTCAAGTCTTCAAGGCTGAACCGATCCAGCTCCAGCGCCGCCAGGATCTGGTTCTCGGCCTCGAAATCCCGACCATACATGGCCGAAAAGATGCTAATACCCGCCTCGTGCAACGGCGCGGGATGGCCAGCCAGCCGACCCAGCGCGGCAGTCACGACCAGCCCGTAGGGCACGTCCTCGGTGACATAGCGGCTGTCGGCGGTATCGGGTCCGGTGCCTCCGTTGCCTTGGGCGTGCATCTGCTGGTTCATCTCAGAGATCGAGGCGACCGGAACGTGAAAGGACAGGTGGAAATGTTCGAAGATCGTCCTGACTTCCAGCCCCAGCGCCTGCGCGATCTGCAGCCGTTCGCGGTCCAGTTCCTCCAGAAGGCGTCCCACCTTCGGGGTGACGTTCTGACCCTGCGACCATGTTTCGCCGCGCTCCATCCGGGTGATGTTTCCCAGCGCGATGCCCATGTGGTTCTGGGGATTGAGGTTCGACAATGATATCGCCAGCAGCCCGTCACGCGGCTGGAACCGGTCGCCGAACAGTTCCCGACACAGCGCCAGCGCCTCGGCAGAGCGGTCTTCGGGCACGGTACAAAGATCGACGCGGCTGCGCACGGTGTTCACCTTGACCTCGGTGCCCGATTGCCGCCGCCCGGTGCAGATCGTCGTGCCCCATGCGGTGATCGGCGCGACGACGCCGCGTTCGGCCAGAAGCTGCATCAGGTACACCGCCCCCAACGAGGCATGGGATGACACGATCACATGGTGACGGTTCTCGATATGCGGCGCCAGGGCATCCAGCACGGTCTTGTGGCCATAGCCGGGCAAGGTGATGATCAGAACGTCATTCTCGCGCGCCAGCGTCGCCGCGTCGCTGGCGATGCGAGGGGAGAACGTCGTTTCCAAGGCACCCACCGCGCGCAGAGACGCGCCACCGCTCAGACCTGAGGTGCCATCACCCGAAGGCGACCACAGCATCGGGTCATGACCCGCCTTGTGCAGCACCGCCGCGGTTCCGAACGCAATCGAGCCCGCGCCCGCCAATCCTACCGTCTTTCCCACGTCGTCTCCCTGATTCGCCCTGTCACTGTTTCATCGTTCGTATGATATTATGACAGAAAAATTTCCGTTATAGTAGATTTTTATGCGGCGGTTTCCGGCAACCGCACCGGATCGCCCAGAACATGCATCAACCGGTTGGCCCAGCCAAACAGCGATGCCGACAGGATAAGGTCCAGAACTTCGGTCTCATCCAGACCCGCATCTTTCAGGGCAGCCATCTCTTCCGGCCCGGCCTGCGACGGCGTCCTGGACAACGCCACGGCAAAATCGAAGATCGCGCGATCACGCGGCCCCAAATCGGCATCGGCACCGTCCCGGAACAGCCTGTCGGTCACTTCCGTGGATTTTTCCAGCTGCGCATGCCGCGCAGCGTGCACCGCGGCGCAATAGATGCAGTGATTGACCATCGAGGCCGCAAGCGCACCCAGTTCACGCTCGGCCCGGCTCATCCCGCCCTTGTCATACATGATCGCGTTGAACAGAGGCGATCGGACCTTCAGGCTTTCAACGTCGTGCGCCAGCGTCAGGACATATTCCGACACCTTGGTGTTCGACGGCGTGACCTTCAGTGCGTCAAGCTGCTCGTCGCTGGCCTCCTTCAGGTCGACGGGCTTCACGCGCGGTTGCCAATGCGGCACGTTGCGGGTGAACTTCGTGATCACCTTGGTCATGCGAAGACCCCTTTCATCAGGCGCAGACCGGCAACCACCCGCAACTGGTAGGCAAGGAATGCGTTAAGTTCGCAGAGCCGCACGATATCCGCGTCCAAGATCCCTGCCGCCTGCAAACCCGCGATGTCAGTCGATGCGACGTTGCGCGTGTCGGCCGCGACCTTGTCCATGAAGGCCAGCACGGCTGCAAGCCCCTCGGCGGCCCCGTCCTGCGACGGTCCGGCCAGCGGCGCGAAACCACCCGCGCCGGCGGCATATCTCTCGGCCAGCGCGTGTTCGTCGTTCTGCACCGCGATCCGTGCCGCCAGCGCCGCGCGCAATTCGTGCGACCATGCCCCGCAATCTTTCGGCCGCAGGACAGCTTCTTCGGCAGCCTGGGTCATCTCGAAGATATTCGCGCGTCCCTCGACGGCTGCACCGGGCACGCCGGTCAGCCCCGCGCCCGTCAATGCGGTTGTTTCCATCGTCATCACGCCACTTCCCCCTTCTGTTCTGCACCGGACAGCTGGGACGGCACCCACTCGCTGCCGTCCAGCTCGGGCTTGTCATAGGCCATCATCGCCTGCCAATGCTGCTGAACGTCCTCGGCATACAGCTTTGCCGCCAGCGCGCGCGCCATCCAGCCTGCCCCCTCCGAGATCCCCGGGATGTCACCGCTGACTTTCCCAAGGCTGGCCGAAGCGCCATAGTTGAAGCAGTAAGCATTGGACAGCCAGGGCGCCTGCCCCGGCTCTTTCTCGCGGAATGTGAAATCGTCGTTCAGGTAGGGGAACCGGCCCAGATCTCGGGATTGTTCGTCTTTCGGCGGCGTATAGACGTCCTGCCAAAGCAGGATGTCGCCCGCCGCCTCGCCGAACTCGGTCCGCGACAGCGGGTCGATGGTAAACCCTGTCCCAAGGATCACGAAATCGGCCTCGTAGGACGTCCCGTCCGCGAAGCCCACGGTGACCGCGCCATTCCTCTCGACCGTCGTCTCGACCGCCTTGCCAAAGTGGAAATAGGCGTTTCGATGACGGCTGACCCTGTTGGTAGAACCGTGCGGCGGCGGCGTCTGGGTGGCAAAGGAATACTGCATGAAGCGCCAGCGCCATTCATCCGGCAGGCTGGCATAACCGGCAGTGAAGCCGAAGGAACCGATCCCCATCATCTTGTTGACGGTGGGCATTTCGTTGCGGCGGATCAGGTGGCGGACCTCGGCGGCACCATGCTCCAGCGCCTCGGCGGCATTGTCCACGGCCGAGGCCCCGACCCCCACCACCGCCACGCGCTTCCCCCTGAGCGTGGCGAAGTCGATATCATCCGCGCTGTGCGCCCAGTATTTCTGGTCAAGATCCCGCACGAAACCCGGGATGTTCGGCTGGCCGGTCCCATCGCGCCCGGTGGCGAAGACCAGCTTGCGGGTCAGGATCGACGCCTCTGGCCCGCCCGACAGATGCAGCCGCAGCAGATCGCCCTCGGGCCTGACCAGATCGACGGACACCCCGTTCTCGGTGGGTATCTCAAGGACCTTGCGGTACCATTTCAGGTACTGCATCCACATCGGACGCGGGATCTTGTCCAGTTGCCCCCATTTCTCGGTGCCGAACTGTGCGCGATACCATGCCTGAAAGCTTAGGGCGCCGTGGCCGTAGGCCGGGCCGGTCAGCTCTTTCGGAGAACGCAGAGTCTCCATCCGTGCATAGGTCAGCCAGGGACCTTCCAGCCCTTCGGGACTGCGATCCAGCACACGCATATTGTGGATGCCGCCGGTCTTCAGCGCCAGCCAGGCCACCATGCCGCACATGCCACCACCGATGATGACCACGTCGTGAACGCCTTCGCGGGCGGGCACCCAGTCCTTGCCCGGCCAGCAAAGGAATTTCAGATCCTCGCGCAGCCGCGCCTCCAGAACGGGCAGTCCCTGGCCGTCGATCGGAGAAGCGGTTTCCTGTATCATGTCGTCATTCCTGTAACTTTGGGGTGCGGTCACGGCACGCTCAGGCCGGCTTGCTGGCCGACCAGTCCGGGTGGAGGTCGTCGATGTAAAAGGCATGGGAATGCCGGTGGCGCGGCCCCTGCGCTGGGGTGTGACGCAGATGCGGATGATCGCGGGCCAGTTCCGGGTGATCATGTTCGCGGGTCAGCGGATCGGTCGCGGGCCAGATCCGCAGCGCCAGGGCCGCTACGCCGACGGTCATCCCCGACAGGATCAGCAACGCCGGCTCCAGACCGGCACGCGCCCCCAACTCTCCGGCCAGGGGATAGGCCAGAAGCCAGCCCGCATGCGACAGCGAGAACTGCGCCGCGAACACCGCCGGACGGTCCTTCGCCGTGGCAGATCGTGCGATCACCAACCCGCCCGGCGTCAGCACCAACGACGCGGCCAACCCGAAGCCAAGCCAAAGCGCCATGTATCCCGCATAGCCCAACGGCAGCACGATACCCAATCCCAGCACGGCGTGCAGCACGGCCCCCGACGCCATCACGCAGCGATCGCCCTGCGCCTCGACCAGACGCGGCACCAGCACCGCGCCAATCGCGGCGCCCAGGCCATAGAAAGCCATCAGGGTGGGAAAATGCGTTTCCGCATCGCCCAGACGCGCCCCTGCCAGCACCACCGAATTGACCAGCACCCACGCCATGCTGAGCGACAGCGCGAAATTGAGCAGGAAAAGCCCGCGCAGGCGCGGTGTGCGTCGATAAATCGACAGCCCACGAAACGCCCGTGACACGAATGATCCCTTGCGACCGTCGCTTCCCTCGGGCGGAAAGCGCGTGATAACAAGCGCGGCGATCGAACCTATGAAAGCCAGCGCGGCTACCCAGAACAGATACTTGCCTGCCACGACCTGCAGCACCATGGCGGCAAGCACTGGCGACAGTACCGATTCCAGCGTATATGCGATGCGCGACCAGACCAGCGCCCGGCTGTAAGCACGTTCATCGGGCAGCACATCGGGGATCACCGACTGGAAGATCGGCGTGAAACCCGACGACACGGCAAAGAAGACCAGCGCCAGCGCGGCGATCTGCCAGGTCTGAGTGGCAAACGCCATCGGCAGCAGCAGCAGCATCCGTGCAACGTCCAGCCCCACCATCACCCGCTTGCGACTGCGCCCGGCAAACAGCGCGGCGGCCAGCGGCGCGACGCCGACATACGCAACCATCTTCACCGCCAGAAGAAAGCCCAGGATCTGTCCGGCGGCCGCCGTTCCGCCGATCCGGTATGCCGCCAGCGACATCGCCACGGTCATCAGGCCGATCGCCAGCAGCGAAAAGACCTGCCCGGCAAACAGCGTGCGGAAGGCGGGATTGGCAAAAGGGCTGATCCGGGCGTCGGTCATGAAGCAAGCGTATCCTTGGAAAACCCTTCCGCGTTGAACCGGGCGGTACTGGTATCGACGCGATACTGAACTGCATAGTCTGGGGCGATCCGCGCCAGATTGTCCACCGCCCCGATGATCAAATCCGCCTTCTTGTCGCTCATCAGTGCGGAAAGATTCAACCGCACCCAGCCGGGTTTGGCGGTTTCCCTGCCCTGTTCCAGCGCGGCGATGGTCGCGTCGGATTCGGCGCGCCCCAACCCCAGCAACCGATGGCCGTATGGGCCTGCACAGGCACAGCCGCCGCGGGCCTGCACGCCGGTCAGATCGCTGAGAAGTCGGGTGAAGAACTGGTGATGCATCAACCCGCCCTGCCCATCCCGCACCCGAAACGAGAAGATCGGCAAAGCCTCGGCATCCGGCACGCCCAGCAACTCGATCCGGTCGTTCCGTTCCCAGACCTTCAGTGCCCGCGCCCGCAGTTCCGCCTGCCGGGCATCCAGCCAGTCCTGGCCCAAGGCTTCCTTGACCAGCATCGCCAGCGCGGCGCGGATATCGCCGGTCACGTTCGGGGTGCCGCCTTCTTCCCGCGCCGACAGGCTGCCGGAATACACATGCCCCCAGGGCGATACGAAACTGACCGTGCCGCCGCCGGGAAGGGTCGGGGTCGCGCGATGCGCGATATCGTCGCGGATCACGGCAACGCCACTGGAACCGGGGCCGCCGGGAAACTTGTGAACCGAAAACACGATGGCATCCTTCTGCTCATCGGTTCCGGCCCTCATGTCCATTTCGCAATAGGGGCCGGCACAGCCGTAGTCCCAGACCGCCAGCGCGCCATACGCGCGCAGAACGCGCGTCACCGCGTCGGCATCGGTCAGGATGCCGGTCACGTTCGATGCGGCCGAGAACGTGCCGACGATCCGCGCCGCACCCTGCGCCGCCTGCAAGCTGCGCTCTAGCGCGCCCATATCCACACCGCCGCCGGGCGCCTCGTCGATCTCGATCACCTCTGCACCGGTTTCTCGCCAGGGAAGGATGTTGGAATGGTGCTCGTAGGGGCCGGTCAGAACCACGACACGCTGCCCTTCCCGAACCAGCCGCGCCAAGTCCAGCAGCCCGACGATGCGGTTGATTCCGGCGGTAGAACCCGAGCCGGTGAACACCACGCTCATTCCCGCGCCCGCGCCGGTCAGGCGGGCGATTTCGGCGCGCGCGGCCTCGCGCAGCTTGGTCATGTACTCGCCGCAGAACGACGCCTGCGTATGCGTGTTGGCATAATAGGGCAGCACCCGTTCGCGGATGAAATCCTCTACCTGCGTCAGCGCGCGGCCCGAAGCGACGTAATCGGCATAGATCAACGGCTTAGACCCGAACGGCCCGTCGATCTGCACATCCTCGCCGATCAACCCTTCGCGGATCCGGTCGTGAACGTCAGCGCCTTTCAGCGCAGCCTTGAAATCGTCGAGCGCAGTCATGTCATCCCCTGGTACTGATGGTTCAAGTATGACGCAATATTCGGAAAAAACTTCACAGTTCATTGCTATTGATTTAGATTTTTTGGGTCATATGATCGACACATGGCACATAAACTGGATCATTTTGATTTTCGCATCCTCGAGGAACTTCAGCGTGACGCTGGCCTGCCCCAGCGCGCGCTTGCCGAGAAGGTAGGTTTGTCGCAGAACGCCTGCTGGCGCAGGCTGAAGACGTTGGAAGCCTCGGGCGCGATCCGCAACCGCACCGTGGTGATCGATCGAAACAGCCTGGGCGGCGGTTTTGTCGTATTCTCGCTGATCAAGACGCGACATCACTCGGCAGACTGGCTGAGAAAGTTCCGCGTCCATGTCTCGGCGATACCCGAGGTGATAGACTTTTTCCGCATCGGAGGCGAATACGATTATCTGCTGAAGATCGTCGTCAGGGACATGGCAGGCTATGACGACGTGTATAAACGGCTGATCGCGGATATAGAGCTGGAAACGGTGACCTCGTATTTCGCGATGGAGGCGATCGAGGAACAGCGCCCGATCCCGTTGCGATAAGGACGTGCCGCAACCGGCGGTAGCGCGGGACATTTAGCCCGCACCGCAACGCGTTCGGATAAGGCGGTCGTGCCGCCTAGCGCCAGTTCAGGACCACCTTGCCGGACTGGCCGGATTTCATCGCCGCAAAGCCGTCGCGGAAATCGTCCACCGACATGCGGTGCGTGATCACCCGGCTGACATCCAGCCCGTTCTGCAACATGGCGATCATCTTGTACCAGGTCTCGAACATCTCGCGCCCGTAGACGCCCTTGATGGTGATCGCCTTGAACACGATGCGCGACCAGTCCACCGGGGACTTTCCCGGCGGTATCCCCAGAAGCGCAATCTTGCCGCCCATGATCAGGCTTTCGACCATCTGGTCCAGCGCCTGCTGACTGCCGGACATTTCCAGCCCCACGTCGAAGCCCTGCTTCATGTCCAACTCGCGGATCACGTCGCGCAGATCCTCCTGCGACACGTCGACCGTGCGCACGTTCCTGCAGACATGCTCTGCCAGATTCAGCCGGTCGGCGTTGATGTCGGTGATCACCACATGCCGCGCACCGGCGTGGCGCGCCACCGCGGCCGCCATGATGCCGATCGGCCCCGCCCCGGTGATCAGCACATCCTCGCCCAGAAGGTCAAAGCTGAGCGCCGTGTGAACCGCGTTTCCCAAGGGGTCGAGGATCGCGCCGATCTCGTCGGGAATGTCGTCCGGCAGCGGCACCACGTTGAAGGCAGGCAGCTTCAGATATTCGGCAAAGGCCCCCTGCACGTTCACCCCGATGCCGCGCGTGCCGGGATCCAGATGGAACTTGCCCGATCGGCTCTGCCGGCTTTCGGTTCCGACCACATGCCCCTCGCCGGAGCAGCGCTGGCCGATCTGCAGACCGGTCACGTTGCGACCGATCTCGACGATCTCGCCGGCAAATTCATGACCCGTGATCATCGGCACCGGCACCGTGGCCGCGGCCCAGTCGTCCCAGTTCCAGATATGGATGTCCGTGCCGCAGATGCCGGTCGCGTTGATCCGGATCAGCACATCGTCCGGGCCCAGCTCGGGCACTGGCGCCTGCACCATCCACAGCCCCTCTTCGGGGCGGGATTTCTGCAGCGCCTTCATGGTGTTCGGCAAGCTCATCGGATCACCCCCAGATCTCGGCCCACTTCGGCGAAGGCGGCCAGGGCGCGATCAAGCTGCGCGCGGGTCAGGGCTGCGTTCATCTGGGTGCGAATGCGTGCCTGGCCATGCGGAACCACCGGATAGAAGAAGCCCGAGACATAGACGCCCTTGTCGAACAGGCCCGAGGCCATTTTTTGAGCCAAGGGCGCTTCGCCCAGCATCACCGGAATGATCGGATGATCGCCCTGCAGCAGGTCAAAGCCCAGATCGGCAAGCCCCTTGCGCCAATACGCGGCATTCTCGAACAGCTGTTGGCGCAATGCACCGCCCTGCTCTACCAGGCGCAGCGCCTCTAGTCCGGCGGCAACGATCGCGGGCGGTAGCGCATTGGAAAACAGATACGGTCGCGCGCGTTGGCGCAACAGGTCGATGACCGGCTGCGGTCCGGCGATATAGCCCCCCATCGCCCCACCAAGCGCCTTTCCCAGCGTTCCGCTGAGAATATCCACCTCTACCCCAAAATGGTCCGGCGTCCCCGCACCCCGCGGCCCCATGAAGCCGGTGGCATGGCAATCGTCCACCATCACGACCGCATCGTATGTCCGGGCCAGCCGCGTGATTTCAGGAAGGTTCGCCAGATAGCCATCCATCGAGAACACGCCGTCGGTCGCGATCATCACATGTCGCGCCCCGCCGTCACGCGCCTCTTTCAGCTTCGCCTCAAGATCGTTCATGTCGTTGTTGGCATAGCGATAGCGCCGTGCCTTGCAGAGCCTTATGCCATCGATGATCGAGGCATGGTTCAGACTGTCGGACACAATCGCATCCTCGGGTCCAAGAAGCGGTTCGAACAACCCGCCATTCGCATCGAAACAGGCCGCGAAGAGGATCGAGTCATCCTTTTGCAGGAATGCCGCCAGCTTTTGCTCAAGCGTGCGGTGCAAGTCCTGCGTGCCGCAGATGAAGCGGACCGAGGCCATGCCGAAACCCTTGTCGTCCATCACTTCGCGGGCGGCGCGGATCAGGTCCGGATGATCCGCCAGACCCAGATAATTATTGGCGCAAAGATTGATGACATCCCGCCCGCCCACAGCGATTTCCGCGCGTTGGGCCGACGTAATCATGCGCTCGCGCTTCATCAGGCCGTCGGCCTCGATCCCGGCAAGCGTGGTTTGCAGATCGGCGAAGAAGCGGGCGGACATGGACGACTCCTTTAGGTTGCGATGAAGCATCTATCACGGCGGAAATTATTCCGCAATGACGGATTATGCTTTAGCGCACATCCGTCCGCTAAACTGTCACTCCGCCCCTTGACGCGCCGCCATCACCCTCCCTTCACGACAAGGAACGCCCGCGCCTTTCCCTCGGCCTGCAGGCGATGCGGAACATCGGCGGCGTATCGCGCGGTTTCACCGGTATCGAGCCGGTCCACGGCCTCGCCGCTCGTCACGGTCAGCGCGCCTTCGATCACGGTCAGGTTTTCCTGAGTGCCACGGGCATGCGGTGCGGAATCCAGGACGCCGCCCTCGGCAAAGCGCAGTTCGTAAACCTCGTGATGGCCCGCGTCTTCGGGCGGCGACAGGATCCGTATCGTGCAGCCGGTGCCGCGATTCTCGATGGTCGGCACTTGCTGCGCCCGCAGCACCTCCAGCTGGCTGACATGCTGGTCTTCCAATAGCCCGGCGAAATCCACCTGCAGCGCGCGGGTCAGGTTCCACAGCGTCGAGACGGTGGGCGAGGACTCGCCACGCTCGATCTGACTGACCATGCTGCGCGACACCCCCGACAGCTTGGCAACGGCGTCCAGCGACAGACCTTGCGACTGCCGGGCCTGTTTCAAGCGCGCAGGAAGAAGCGAGAGGATAGCGTCGGGTTTGTCCATGAAAGCGGAAGCTAAGCGCGCAGGGCGCAGTTTTCCAGCAGAAAATCCGGGCCGCCGTCAGGCGCCGAACGCCGGGATCATCATTCGCGCTGTGCACCCCAGAGCATGGCCTTGGCGTAGTCCGAGCAACGCATTGCGTCACTGCGCATGGCACAGTCTCGGCAGATTGTTACAGGGCTGTCTGCGACCGGGATCTGCCGATCTTGCTTTCGCAGATTTTCCTGACGATTCCCGAAGACCTGGCTGGGGCGGTAGGATTCGAACCTACGGTACACGGTACCAAAAACCGCTGCCTTACCACTTGGCTACGCCCCAACGTGCGAGGCTGAATAGCCAAGACACCGGGGGGGTTCAAGTCGAAAAATCGCAAAACCTTGCCCTGCCGCCGATGCCCGGATATGCGCGCCGGATGGAGCACGCGGATCTACTTGTACTGGGCGCCGGGGCGGCGGGGCTGTTCTGCGCAGGATCGGCGATGGCGCACGGTCGGCGCGTGGTCGTGCTGGATCACGCATCAAAGCCCGCCGAAAAGATCCGCATCTCGGGCGGGGGGCGCTGCAATTTCACCAACCTTGCCACGACCAGGGAAAGGTTCCTGTCAGGCAATCCCAGATTCGCGGCCAGCGCCCTCTCAGGATACCGGCCCGAGGACTTCGTCGGGTTGGTCGATCAGGCCGGGATCGCCTGGCACGAAAAGACCCAAGGGCAGCTATTCTGCGATGGGCGGGCGACGCAGATCACCGACATGCTGATCCGCAGGATGCAGGGCGCCGAACTGCGTCTGGGCACGTCAGCGTCGGGTCTGCGTCATGCCGGAGATCGGTTTTCCATGCAGACCACCAACGGCGCAATGACGGCCGCGCGGGTGGTCATCGCAACCGGCGGAAAATCGATACCCAAGATGGGTGCGACGGGTCTGGCCTATGAAATAGCCCAGGATTTCGGTCTGCGCTGCGTCGAGACCCGGCCCGGTCTGGTTCCGATGACATTTGCGGAACAGGATCTTGCGCTGTGCCGGCCGCTGGCGGGGGTCTCGCTTGAGGCGCGGATACGGCACCGTGGCGGCGATTTCCGGGACGCTCTGCTGTTCACCCATCGCGGTCTCAGTGGCCCCGTCATCCTGCAGATCTCCAGCTTCTGGCAGCCCGGCGAAGTGCTGGAGATCGACTTGCTGCCCGGCATCGCGATTGGCAAGGAACTGAAAAGGCGGCGCGCGCAGGCGGGCCGGATCAGGATCGCGGCAGCTTTGGGCGAATGGCTTCCGCAGCGCCTGGCAGATGCGATCGCGACCGAAGCCGGTCTGGCGGAACGGCGGCTGGCCGACCAGCCCAATTCGATGCTCGAGGCGCTGGAAGACCGGATCAATCGCTGGCGGCTGCGCCCCGTGGGCACTGAAGGATACCGCACGGCCGAGGTCACTTTGGGCGGTGTGGACACCCGCGACCTTGACGCCCGAACACTTCAGGCGCGAAAGGTGCCGGGCCTGCACTTCATCGGCGAATGCGTTGACGTGACGGGTTGGCTTGGTGGCTATAATTTTCAATGGGCATGGGCCTCGGGTCACGCCGCGGGGATTGCCGCCCGCGACGGCTGAGGCATCAGCCGGGCCGACGCATGTCGCTGCGCAGCAGGTTGCGCCCGTCATCCACCCGGCCGCGATCGACCAACTGTTCGAAACCCGCATCCGGGCTGAGATCCAGCGGCGCCTCGGGCGCGTCAGCGGGGGCCTGCGCAGGGTCCGGCTTCTGAAGCTGGCTGGCCTCCTGCCCCTCAAGATGCAGCCGGTGAATCGGCTCGGGGATCGCATAGCCCGCGCCGTCCAACGCCTGCCGCAGCAGGCGGAACGCCTCGCCTCGGGCCAGGTCGAAATCAGTGCCGTCCTGTGACACCCAGGCGCCTGCCCGGATCACCACGAATTCATTTCCCGACGCCTCGATCCAGGCCACCGGCTCGGGTCGGGCCAGCACGAAATCCATCCCGGCCAGGGTCCGCAGCACCAGATCGCGGGCGCGGCCCAGATCGGCGAAGGGATCGACCGTCAGATCGACAAGAAAACGGCGCTCGGGATTGCGGGTATAGTTGGTCAGCACCGCCTTGTAGACGATCTGATTGGGAAAGCGGATATGGTTGCCGTCAAGCGTCAGCAGCGTCGTTCCGCGACTGGTCAGACGGATCACGCGACCGCGCTGACCGCCGATCTCGATCAGGTCGTTGGGTCGGAAGGGCTGGCGCAGGGACAGAAGGATCGTCGCGACGAAACCCTCGATGGTGTCACGCGCCGCAAAGCTGAGGGACAGGCCGAAAATCCCGGCGGCACCCAGCAGGGTTCCCAGCAGGGCCGTCGCCTCCATCAGCCCCAGCGCGACGACCAGCGCGACGATCCATGTGCTGAGGCGGATGGTCTGGGCCATGAAGTCGGCGATGAACGGGTTGGGCGCGATCCGTGCCAACGTCTTGTCGCGCCGCGACAACCAGCCACCAAGCAGTACGATAACCGCGCCGACCAGCAGGCCCAGCACGACGAACGGCAGCCCCGCCGCGACCTGGTTCAGCCGCTGCAGGAAACGACCGCGCACGGATTCAAGGCGCAGCCCGATATCGGTCGACAGCAGGACCTGATCCTCGATGGCGACAACGCCATCGACCCGCGCGATCAGCGCGTTCAGACGGTCGATCGTCGCCTGCTCGGTCGCTTCGCCGGTCAGGGTGACGATGCCCGCATCGACGCGCGCACGCACGGAATCGAAGGACGCCACCTGATCCAGAATGCTGTAGATCCGGTTGCGGATGGCCAGATCGGTGGCCGCATCGTTGCGGACCGATATGGTGCCGCTGGGTGACGCGACGCTGTCGCGACCGGCCTGCGCCGCTGCCGGGCCGGGAATCGCGGCCGGCAGCACCAGCAGCAGGATCAGCAGCAGCGCACGGATCATGCGTCCAGCGGTTCTGCCTTGGCCAATGCGTCGAACCGCATCAATGACGCGATCAGCGCCGGCATCCGCTGCAAATGGATCATGTTCGGGCCATCGGAGGGCGCGTTGTCGGGGTCTTCATGGGTTTCGATGAACACCCCGGCCACGCCAAGCGACACGGCGGCACGCGCCATCACCGGCGCGAACTCGCGCTGACCGCCCGACGATCCGCCCTGCCCGCCCGGCTGTTGCACCGAGTGGGTGGCGTCCATCACGACGGGATATCCGGTCCGCGCCATGATCGGCAGGGCGCGCATATCCGCGACCAGCGTGTTGTAGCCGAAGCTGACACCGCGTTCGGTCAGCAGGATATTGTCGTTCCCGGTCGAGGCGACCTTGTCGGCCACGTTCGGCATGTCCCAGGGTGCAAGAAACTGGCCCTTCTTCACATTGACGACCGCGCCGGTCTTGCCCGCCGCCAGCAGCAGATCGGTCTGCCGGCAAAGAAAGGCCGGAATCTGGATCACATCGACCGATTTCGCGGCCAGAACGGCCTGCTCGGCGTCGTGGACATCGGTCAGAACGGGACAGCCAAGCCGCTGCCGCACGGTCGCCAGAATCTCCAGCCCCTCTTCGATGCCCAGACCGCGCCGCCCCTTCAACGAGGTGCGGTTGGCCTTGTCGTAGCTGGCCTTGAAGACATAGCGCGCACCGGCCTTGTCGCAGGCCTCGGCCATCATCTCGGCGATCATCAGCGCGTGGTCCAGCGTCTCGAGCTGGCAGGGACCGGCGATAACGGTCAGCGGCAGGTCGTTGCCGCAGTCGAGATTGCCGATGCGGATATGGCGGTGTTTGGTCATGAAGATACCTGTTCGCGCAAGATGGAAGCGGTCAGGGATAACATGAGGTAAATCCCCGAAAAGATCAAAAGGGCGACCAGCGTGTTCTGGAACGCCTTGGGATAGGTGGCCTCGTCGGGCGCGACAGGTTTCACCGATAGCGACAGATAGCGAACCTGCTTGTTCGCCGTGATCCGCGCCGTCTCCATCTGCGCGGCGGCGTTCGCCATCAGTTCCTGCCGGGTTGCAAGATCGCTTTCGGCAATACGCAATTCACCCGAGATCGCGGCCAAAGAGGTACGCGTTTCGTTGCCATTGGTCAATTGTCCGCGGGTCTGCGCGATCATGTCCTGAAGCCGCGAGATATCGCCGCGCAGTGTGGCCACGCGGCTTTGTTGCGGACGCTGGTTGGCCAGCAACTGCCCCAGTTCCAGCTGTCTCTGGGCAAGCTGTCCCTCCAACTCGGCGATCTGGTTCATCACCACCGACCCTTCGGCCACGGGATCCAGCACACCCAGATTCTGCTGCAATTCCTGAACCCGCCGCTGTGCCTCGACCACCCGTTCTTCGGCGTCGCGATAATTCTGAACGGCGCCTTCCATCTGATCGGCCCGCATTCGTTCGGTCATCTGATCGACCTGATCTTCCGCATAGGCGATCAGCGCCAGCGAAAATTCCTGGCTCAGCGCGGGATCGGGCGCGATCACCTCCATGTCGATCATGCCTTCGGTGGGATCATATCCGATCCTCACCGAATCCTGATAGACCTTGTAGGCTGCCTCGTTGGTGGCGTCGGAGGCCAGACGTTTGACCGGGTCGATCGACGGATCCTGAAAGGCCCGCTTGAACCCCTTGTCGGCGTCAAGGCGCAGCATGGCATCGCGCGACGACAGATAGCTTTGAACACCGACCGCGTCGCTGTTCGCCTGCAGCCCGGCGATCGCGTTGCCCCCCTGACTAAGACCAGAGGTGTCCGCGAACTGGATCTGGAACTGCGAGAACGTCGCATAAAGCGGGGTCGCGACCCTGAAATAATACCATCCTGCCAGCGCCGTGGGCAGAACCACGAAAAACAGCAACCGCAACGCCAGCATCATCATCCGGCGACGACGGCGACGGGCGATATCGCGCTGGATGCGATAGATGTCGGCGGCGCGCTGATCTTCGGCCAGCGCCTCGCGCGACGGCAGCGGCGGGGCGGCGGGCCCGACCTCGGTGCCCTTGGCACGCGGCAGCACAGCCGGGGCGTTGCGGGCCGGGGCCGACTGCACGCGGTTGCCCTCGCTGGACAGGATCTGGCTCAGCGCGGCGCGGTGGGACGGGTCGATGCCGCGTTCGCGAAGCCGCAGCACCGCCTCTTCGTCGGACGCGACCTCGATCTGGTGCAGCGCGGCGATACGCCGCGCGATACGAAGCTGGCGGTCGGTCAGCTTCTCGGAACGGATCGCCCGCAGCCTGGCCTCCAGCCCCGCGCTGTCCGATTGCGCGGGCGCGGCGGCAGTGGCGGGCGCCTCTCCTACCTTGCGATCGGGGAAGCCGTCATCGGTGAGCTGGGTCAGCGTCAGCCGATCAAGTGCCGCGTCAGAGGTATCGGGCTTTCCGGCTTCGTCCGCCACAGGGCCCTTGCCGAAGCGCGGCGGAAGATCCGCTTTCTTTCGCACCTCGACGCGAACCGACGGGGCGGCCTTGCGCGTATCGGCAGCATGGGGCGCGGGCGCGCCCGGCCTAACGGATTCCGAGGCGGAGAGGTGAAAGCGGCGGGCCTTAGGCGGTGTAGTCATAATACTGCTTCGCCTCTTCAAGGGACTCGAACATGTACAACCTGCCGTCGCGCAGGATGGCGGCGTGCCGGCAGAACTTCTCGATCGTCTTGGGCTGGTGGGACACGATTACGACGGTCGAATTCCTCAGTCGTTCGAACAGCACCTCGCCCGCCTTCCGATTGAACTCGACATCCGTGGTCTGGGGCATCCCCTCGTCGATCAGGTAGATGTCGAATTCCAGCGCCAGCAACAAAGAAAAGGTGAACCGCTGCCGCATCCCGGCGGAATAGGTGCCAACGGGCATATCGAAATATTCTTTGATGTCCGTCAACCAGCGGGTGAAAGCGGAAACATAGTCCGGGTCCAGCCCGTAGATCCGGGCGATATATCGGGCGTTCTCGTTGGCGGATATCCTGCCGACCACACCGCCCATGAAACCCAACGGAAAAGAGATACGGCAACTGCGGCGGATCTTGCCCTCATCCGGCTTTTCCAGTCCGCACATCATGTTGACCAAAGTCGTCTTGCCGGTGCCATTCGGCGCAAGAATCCCAAGCGATTGGCCCAGTTCCACGCGGAACGAAGCCTGGTCCAGGATCACCTTTCGCTGCGTCCCGGTCCAGAAGGATTTCGAGACGTTATCGAATTCCAGCATGGCTGTTCGTTACCATTCAAAACACTCGGTCCGGCCTGCCATGCCGATGGTCCGGCAGAATTCGCCGGAACATAGGCCTGCGTCGGCTATCTGTCCAGTTGTCATCCCTGATGCCTGAAAATCCAGCGAAAGGCACCCTTCTTTCATTCCGCATTTTCACTAGATGAAAGGGATGTCCACGATCGCCGACCAGATTTCCGGCTGCAGCCTGTGCGCGGACCGCTTTGCCGCCACGGCCACCGCGCATCATCCGCGGCCGGTGGTGTGGTTCCGGCCCGGCGCGCGACTGCTGATCGTTGGCCAGGCGCCGGGCGCACGGGTCCACGAAAGCGGGCGTCCCTTCACGGATCGTTCGGGCGACAGGCTGCGCGATTGGATGGGCGTGGACGAGGCGACATTCTATGACCGCGACCGTGTTGCGATCGTTCCCATGGCCTTCTGCTTTCCGGGATATGACGGCAATGGTGCGGATCTGCCTCCTCCGGCGATCTGCGCGCGCACTTGGCGGACGCACGTCATGCGGCTGCTGCGGCCAAGACTGACATTGCTGGTCGGCGGCCATGCGATGCGTTGGCATCTGGGATCACGAAACGTCACGCGGACGGTGTCGGACTGGCGCGATCATGCGCCCGACATCTTTCCGCTGCCCCATCCGTCCTGGCGCAATACCGCATGGCTGCGGCGCAACCCGTGGTTTCAAGACGAGCTGCTGCCCGCCCTGCGCGATGCGGTGGCTGCCGAACTGGATCAGGGGGCGGGACGGGCCTGAAGCTCGGCGACGATGTCGGCGTCCACCGGCACGTCCAGACTGTTGGCGATGAAGCCCAGCACCGAATAGAAGCCCACCGTGGCCATCAGATCGAACATGCCGCCGGCACCGACCAGATCGATCACGCCGCGTCGCGCCGTCTCGGACAGGCGCGAATCCGCGATCAGTTCATCCACCGCGCCGGCAAGAACCTGGTCCTCGTCGGCCATCCCGTCCAGCGGGCCTGCCAGTGTGGCGATGCGCGCGTCGGTCATGCCGACAGCGCGCCCCCGGCTGACATGATGCGCCCACTCGTAATCGGATCGCAGCTGATGGCCGGTGCGCAGGATGACCACCTCGCTTTGCTGATCCGTCATCGCGCGGTCGCGCACGACATGCTGACGCAGGGGCGCCCAGGCGGCCAGCAACGCGGGATGATGCGCCATCGTCCGATAGACGTTCAGCCGACCCGCGAACCCATCGCGCAGCGCGGCAACGGATTCGGGCCACTCGCTGTCGTTCAGGGGTTTAAACTGTTCGGCCATCGGGACATCCTTTCTTGACCAGAGACTCAGGAATATCGCCATGTCGCATGTCTTTCCCCGCCATTGCCACGCCGAAATGCCCACTGCCGTGGGCGGAGAAGGTGTCTTTCTGATCGATTCCCAAGGCAACCGCTATCTGGACGGATCGGGCGGCGCGGCGGTCAGCTGCCTTGGTCACGGCGACCGCGAAGTGACCGACGCGATCAAGGCGCAGCTGGACCGACTGGCCTTTGCGCATACCGGCTTTCTGACCAGCGAACCGGCCGAGGCACTGGCAGATCTGCTGATCGAACACGCGCCGGGCGATCTGGACCGGGTCTATTTCGTCAGCGGCGGGTCCGAGGCGACCGAGGCCGCGATCAAGCTGGCACGGCAATACTGGGTCGAGAAAGGCCAGCCGCAGCGGTCGCGCCTGATCGCGCGGCGCCAAAGCTACCACGGAAACACCATCGGCGCGCTGTCGGCGGGCGGTAATGAATGGCGGCGCCAGCAATTCGGGCCGCTGCTTCTGGACGTCAGCCATATCGCGCCCTGCTACGAATACCGCGAGCGTGGCGATGGCGAAACGGCCGAGGAATACGGCGTCCGCGCGGCCGAAGCCCTGCGCGAAGAGATCCTGCGCCTGGGCCCGGACAGCGTGATGGCCTTCATGGCCGAACCGGTGGTCGGCGCGACGGCGGGGGCTGTGCCGCCCGCGCCGGGTTATTTCCGGCGCGTGCGCGAGATCTGCGACGAATACGGCATCCTTCTGATCCTTGACGAGGTGATGTGCGGCATGGGCAGGACCGGGTCTCTGTTCGCCTGTGAACAGGACGGGGTCGAACCCGATATTCTTTGTATCGCCAAGGGCTTGGGCGCAGGATATCAGCCGATCGGTGCGATGCTGTGCAGCAAGGCCATCTATGACACGATCGCCGCTGGCAGCGGCTTCTTCCAGCACGGACATACCTATATCGGCCATCCGGTCGCCACGGCCGCGGGGCTTGCGGTCGTCCGAGCGATTCTGGATCGGGACCTTCTGCCGCAGGTGCGCAAGAAAGGCGCGTCACTGCAACAGGCGCTTGAGGCACGCTTTGGCCAGCACCCTCATGTCGGCGACATCCGCGGCAGGGGGCTGTTTCGCGGGATAGAACTGGTCGAGGATCGGGCGACGAAGGCCCCGTTCGATCCGTCCCGGAAGGTCGCGGCCAGGCTGAAGAAGGCCGCCTTCACACGCGGATTGATCTGCTATCCGATGTCGGGCACCATCGATGGGAAACACGGCGACCATGTGCTTCTGGCGCCGCCGTTCATCATCTCGGACGCCGAGATCGGGATGCTGACGGATCGCCTTGCCGCTGCGCTGGAAGACGTTCTGGGCAGCGACGGCTGACGCCGTCCGCATCCTCTGGCAGCCGCATCGCCGCCGCCCTGAAATACGGCAGCCCGTCATAAGCATGCCGTAAATAACAGGACGAATAGGCAATTCTACCAAGCCCCGGCTTTAGGGATTGCCAAACCGGTTCACTGCGCTACCGTAGCCCTAACCTGCGCTTTTTGGCGCGGGAATCTATGCGAAAAACGCATGACAAGGGAGTTAGCTGCATGAGCAAGTTCAAACCGATCCTAATTGGCGCTGCCTTCGCCATGGGCGCGACCGGCGCCGCGGCGCAGGAAGAGCGTTTCATCACCATCGGCACGGGCGGCCAGACAGGCGTCTATTATGTGGTCGGCCAGTCGATCTGCCGGCTCGTCAACCGCGATACCGCAACGACCGGGATCAAGTGCACCGCACCGTCCACCGGCGGTTCGATTGCAAACATCAACGCGATTCAGGCCGGCGACATGACCATGGGCGTCGCCCAGTCCGACTGGCAGTATCACGCCTATATGGGTGACACCGAAGAATTCAGCGGCGACAAGAAGTTCGAAAAGGAACGGGCGATCTTCTCGGTCCATCCCGAACCCTTCACCGTGGTCGCCCGCGCCGATTCCGGCATCGAGACCTTCGAAGATCTCAAGGGCAAGCGCGTGAACGTGGGCAACCCCGGTTCCGGGCAGCGCGGCACGATGGAAGTGGTGCTGGACGCGCTTGGCTGGTCGATGTCCGATTTCTCGCTGGCCTCCGAACTGAAGCCGGCAGAACAGTCTGCCGCGCTGGGTGACAACAAGGTCGATGCGATCATCTACACCGTCGGCCACCCGAACGGTTCGATCCAGGAAGCGACCTCGACCGTGGACGCCAAGCTGATCCCGGTCACCGGCGAGGCGATCGACAAGCTGGTCTCGGACAACCCCTACTACGCCAAGGCGACGATCCCGGGCGGCATGTATGCCGGCAACGCCGACGACATCGAGACGTTCGGCGTCAAGGCGACCTTCGTGACCTCGGCCGACGTGCCCGACGACATGGTGTACGAGGTCGTCAAGGCGGTGTTCGACAATTTCGACCGCTTCAAGGGCCTTCACCCGGCCTTCGCCAACCTCGAGCCCGAGGCGATGGTGACCGAAGGAAACAGCGCACCGCTGCATCCGGGCGCCGAGAAGTACTACAAGGAACAGGGCTGGATCGAATAATCCGGTCGACTGACAAAGGGCGGCCCATCGCGGCCGCCCTTCGCGCGTAAAGATAACTAAAAAACTAGAACAATCCCATGAACAGGGGGAAACGCGATGAGCGATAATGACAAGCACAATCGCCAAGAGAACGATCAGTTCGAGGCGAGCGCCGTCGAAATGGAGGCATCGGGCCATGGCGGATTGTCACAATCCGAGCTTGATGCACTGGTCGCGTCTTCGGACACCGGCGCGCGGACGCCGCCCGGAGGTGTCGGCAAGCTTATCCTGATCACCGCGCTGTGCTGGTCGCTGTTCCAGCTTTGGATCGCATCGCCCATCCCCTTCATGGTCGGCTTCGGGGTGTTGAACGACACCGAAACACGGTCGATCCACCTCGCCTTCGCATTGTTCCTGGCCTACATGGCCTATCCCGCCGAACGAACCCCGTTCCAGATGGTGCTGGGCGTCGGCATTCCAGTCCTGATGACGATCCTGTTCATGGTCGGATCCAAGGCGGGCGTGCCGGTCTGGTGGGTGCCCGTGATCGGCGCCGCGGTGGTCGCGGCAATTCTTCTGGGCAGTCCCAAAAGCTGGGTTCCGCCCTGGGAATGGGCGCTGGCGGTCGTGGCCGCGCTTTCATCGCTTTACATCTACTTCTTCTATGACGCCATCGGCACACGGGTCGGCGCGCCGATCATGCAGGATTACGTCGTCGCCGTGATCGGCATCATGCTGCTGTTGGAGGCGACGCGCCGCAGCCTTGGCCCGGCGCTGATGATCGTGGCTTCGGTCTTTCTGATCTACACCTTCCTCGGCCCCTACATGCCGGGGATCATCGCCCACAAGGGCAACTCGCTGGCCGAAGTCGTGAACCACCAGTGGATCACCACGGAAGGCGTGTTCGGCATCGCGCTTGGCGTTTCGACCAGCTTCGTCTTCCTGTTCGTGCTGTTCGGCGCGCTGCTGGACAAGGCGGGGGCCGGCAACTACTTCATTCAGGTCGCCTTCTCGCTGATGGGTCACATGCGCGGCGGACCCGCGAAGGCCGCCGTGGTCAGTTCGGCCATGACCGGCCTGATCTCTGGGTCGTCCATCGCCAACGTCGTGACGACCGGCACCTTCACCATTCCACTGATGAAGAAGGTGGGTTTTTCGTCTGAAAAGGCCGGCGCGGTCGAGGTCGCATCATCGGTCAACGGTCAGATCATGCCGCCTGTGATGGGCGCAGCCGCGTTCCTGATGGTCGAATATGTCGGCATTCCCTATTTCGACGTGGTCAAGCACGCCTTCGTGCCTGCCACGATCAGCTATATCGCGCTGGTCTATATCGTCCATCTCGAGGCGATGAAGGCCGGCATGAAGGGCCTGCCCCGCGCCTACGAGCCCGGGCCGCTGATGCGCCGCCTGATCGGCTTCCTGTTCGGCATCGTCGCCATCGGCATCCTGGCGTTCTTGCTGAAATTCACGATGGGCTGGATCCGCCCGACCTTTGGCGCCAGCGCGATCTGGGTCGTGTTCGCCCTGCTGACCGCAGCCTATGTCGGCCTGCTCTACGTCGCGTCGCGGGAAGAGCCGCTGGAACTGGACGACCCGAATGAACCGGTCACGCAGTTGCCGATGCCCGGACCGACGGTCCGCTCGGGCCTGCATTTCCTGCTGCCGATCGTCGTGCTGGTCTGGGCGCTGATGGTTGATCGCCTGTCGCCGGGTCTGTCGGCCTTCTGGGCCACGGCCTTCATGATCTTCATCCTGCTGACGCAGCGTCCGCTGATGGTGATGATGCGCGGCATGGACCGGACCGGCAACGCAACCACCGCATCAGCCTTCCGTTCGGGCATCAATGATCTGGCGGACGGCCTGATCTCGGGTGCGCGCAACATGATCGGCATCGGCATCGCCACCGCCACCGCAGGCATCATCGTCGGTGCCGTCAGCCAGACGGGCGTCGGTTCGGCCCTTGCAGATGTGGTCGAGGTGCTGTCGGGCGGCAACCTGCTGGCCATCCTGTTCCTGACCGCGATCCTGTCGCTGATCCTGGGCATGGGACTGCCAACCACGGCGAACTATATCGTCGTCTCGGCCCTGCTGGCCCCGGTGATCGTCACTCTGGGTCAGCAGAACGGGCTGATCGTGCCGCTGATCGCCGTGCATCTGTTCGTGTTCTATTTCGGGATCATGGCCGATGTGACACCACCTGTGGGACTTGCCAGCTTCGCGGCCGCAGCCGTGTCGGGCGGTGATCCGATCCGGACGGGCGTCGTTGCGTTCTTCTACAGCCTGCGCACAGCGGCCCTGCCCTTCCTGTTCATCTTCAACACGGATCTTTTGCTGATCAACGTGGACTGGATACACGGCATCTTCGTCTTCGTCACGGCGACGATCGCCATGCTGTTGTTCGCCGCCGCGACGCAGGGATGGTTCATCACCCGCAACAAGATCTGGGAATCCGCCTTGCTGCTGCTGATCGCCTTCGCGATCTTCCGCCCCGGCTTCTTCATGGATTATATCTATCCGCCTTATGACGACCTGCCGCCGACGCAGTTCGAACAGGCATTAGCGGACTCTGCCCCGGGCGATCCCTTGCGCCTGCGCGTCGCAGGGTTGAACGATGTCGGAGAACCGATCGAGTTCACGTCGCTGCTGGAGGTGCCCGAGGGTGCCGACGGGGCGGAGCGGTTGACTGCGCTGGGGATCGAGACGATCCAGAACGGCGACGAGGTGATGATCGACAACGTCGCCTTCGACAGCCCCGCGCAGGCAGCGGGCCTTGACTGGGATCAGCGGATTCTTCTGGTCCGTGCCCCGGCCGCGGCACCGTCGAAATACTGGATCTACATCCCGACTGCGCTGATCCTTGCGCTTGTCATCTGGTTGCAGCGGCGCCGCGCCGGTCCCGGCGAGGGACAGCTGCGCCGCAAAGAGGAAGGGCTGAGCCATGCATGAGAATGTCCTGCTTCCCATCGACCTGCAGCACGAGGCAAGCTGGTCCAAGGCCCTGCCCCAGGCCCGGCGCCTGGCGGGCGACAGCGGCACGGTTCACCTGCTGGGGATCGTGCCCGATATCGGCAGCTCCATGGTCGCCACATTCCTGCCCAAAGGGTTCGAGGTGAAGGCCCTTGAGGAAATGAAGGCGGCGCTGGACAACTTTGCCGACGCCGAGTTTCCGCCGGGCAGCAAGGTGGCGGTCCATGTCGGCCACGGCCATGTATCGGAAACGATCCTGAAGGTCGCGGCCGACGTGAAAGCCGACATGATCGTCATGGCCAGCCACAGGCCCGACGAACTGCGCAGCATCCTGATCAGCAGCCACGCAAACTCGGTCGTCCGGCATTCGCCGGTGACGGTAATGATAGTGCGTTAGTCTGGCCTTCTGCGAACGATACTTGCGCAAGCAGCCTGCCGCAGCAATGATCCCGGCATGATGACAGATATCCAGATCGCCCGGCAGGCGTCCAAGCTGCCGATCGCCGAGATCGCCGAACGGCTGGGGCTTACCCCAGCCGACATCCTGCCCTATGGGCATGACAAGGCGAAGATCACCCATGCGGCCATCGCCTCACTGAACGGCCGCCCCTCAGGCCGGCTGGTGCTGGTCACGGCCATCAACCCGACGCCCGCAGGCGAGGGCAAGACCACGACGACCGTCGGACTTGGGGACGCGCTGAACCGGATCGGCAAGCGCACGACAATCTGCATCCGCGAGGCCAGCCTTGGGCCCAATTTCGGCATGAAGGGCGGCGCGGCGGGCGGAGGCCGGGCACAGATCGTTCCGATGGAAGACATGAACCTGCATTTCACGGGGGATTTTCACGCCATCACCTCGGCCCACAACCTGCTGGCCGCGATGATCGACAACCATGTCTATTGGGGGAACGACCTGAACATCGACACCCGCCGGATCACATGGCGGCGGGTGATGGACATGAACGACCGCGCCCTGCGGGACGGTGTCGTGGGTCTGGGCGGGCCCGCGAACGGCTTTCCCCGCCAATCCGGGTTCGACATCACCGTCGCCTCGGAAGTCATGGCGATCCTGTGTCTCGCCAGTGATCTTGCCGATCTGCAGGAACGGCTGGGACGCATCGTGATCGGAGAAACCTTCGACCGCCGCCCCGTGACGGCGCACGATCTTGGCGCGGACGGCGCGATGACGGTCCTGCTGAAGGACGCGATGCAGCCCAATCTGGTCCAGACCCTGGAAAACAACCCGGCCCTGGTGCATGGTGGACCCTTTGCGAATATCGCACATGGCTGCAACAGCGTGATCGCCACGCGCGCCGCACTTGCCATGTCGGATTACGTCGTGACCGAAGCGGGGTTCGGCGCCGATCTGGGGGCAGAGAAGTTCCTGGACATCAAATGCCGACTGGCCGGGCTTGCGCCGTCTGCCGTGGTGCTGGTCGCAACGATCCGGGCACTGAAGATGAATGGCGGCGTGTCCAAAAGCGATCTTGGGAAAGAGGATGCGGCGGCTGTCGTCCGTGGCTGCGCCAATCTGGGCCGCCATATCGAGAACCTGCACGGCTTCGGCCTGCCTGTCGTCGTCGCCCTGAACCATTTCGCGGGCGATACCGACGCGGAGACCGATGCCTTGCGCAGCTTCTGCACCGACCACGGGGTTGAAGCCGTCATTGCCCGCCACTGGGCCGAAGGCGGTGCCGGGGCCGAGGATCTGGCGCATGCTGTGACCAGGCTGGCCGAAAGCGGAAAGGCCGATTTTCACACCCTCTATCCCGATGCGATGCCGCTGTGGCAAAAGATCGAGACCATCTGCACCCGCATCTACCGCGCCGGGCATGCCGAACCGGCCGCAGGTGTCCGCCAGCAACTTGAGGCGTGGGAAATGGCCGGATATGGGGACATGCCGGTCTGCATCGCCAAGACGCAATATTCGTTCAGCACCGATCCTTCGCTGCGTGGCGCGCCGGAAGGGCACGTCATTCCGGTCCGAGAGGTGCGCCTGAACGCCGGTGCGGGCTTCGTGGTCGCAATCTGCGGCGAGATCATGACCATGCCCGGCCTGCCCCGTCACCCGGCAGCGGAAACGATCATGCTGGACCGCGACGGGCAGGTGGAAGGCCTGTTCTGAAGGCTGGGCCTCAGGCGGCAGCCGCCAGTCGTTGGGCCGGCTCGAACAATTGAGCGATCATGCATGCCCGGCGCAGATAAGTCGAAGCCTGCTGCAAGTTCACCGAGTCGGGGCGTTCAGCGATCCGCAAGATCTGCAGGCCATGCGCCCGGATCACCCCGCGCAGCGCGGCGTCGGGCGTGGCCGGCGGAAATATCAACGCATCACGGCAGCAACGGTCGAAGACGCCACCCTGCACGGCCAGATCATCGACGTTCCATCGCGACCATATCCGACCAGGATCGTCCCGGCGCATCATGACCGCGGCACCGTTCAGCCATCGCAGTTCCGGGTCGTCGCGCCACGCGGTCGGAAAATCCTGTTCCAGATCCAGCGTCTGACGGGCATGACGCGCGGCATGCGCATCACAGAAGACGGACCCCGCAAGCCTTGTCAGCCCGGCTTGTCCGGGTCGATAGCCTGTCAGACCACATCGATTGAACCAGTTCTCACCCGTCGCGCGCGTCAGCGCAGCGGCAAGGTCCAGCATCTCGGCCGGTCTCTGTCGCCGCACCCATTCGTCAACGCGTGGTGCGATCGCGGCTGCAAGACGGTCGCGAGACCGGGTCAGCGGGCGCAGTATCGGATCATTCCTGCGGGAACGTCGCCACCCGCCATAGGCGCACAGATGCAACGTGATCAGAACGATCATCGTCGCCTCAAGACCGGTCCGCAGATCCTGATCCGCGGTTGAAAAACCCACCTTTTCGGGGAACGAACCGTCCGGACGCTGGCTTGAGATGATCTCGGACAGATCCTCGGCCATGTCATGATCGGGGTCCAGCAACCTCAGGCAGACCAGCGACTGGGCCAAGGCCACAACGCGCCCCTTCCGCCGTGCCCATTCCGCAAAGCGCCGCGCCTTTTCATGGGCGTGCCCAAAGCTGCGCGCATCCGCAAAGGGCGGACGCGCCGCGCCAAAGCGATAGACCTGCATCAGCAGCCGCGCAAACCGCGAGATCCGCGCGTCGCAGATCACCTCTTGGGGGATCTGCGCGCAGATCGCGGCTTCGGCCTCGGCCATCAGTTCGGGCATGGGTTCAACCGCCAGCGCCAGCCGGTCGGCAAGGTCGGTCTCGGGATCATCCACCACCGCAAGCCGCGCCATCTGCCAGGCCGGATCATCGCCCGAAACCAGTTCGCCTGCCGCGATCAGTTCGCGCAGTGTGGCAGTCATCTTGCCGGTCAGCCCCCTTTCGGATGCTTCGCGCACCATGACCGGACACAGCCGCCGGGCCGCGATGTCTTCCAGCGGGGACATGTGCCCGCGCAGCCCTGAAAGAACGGGTGCAAGCCGCGCCAATTGCGCCACCTGTGCGGCCGCCGGATGATTCGGCGACAGCGGATCGGGAAGGTCCATGACGCGCTGCCGTGTCCAATCCAGACCACGCGCGGCAAGCATGCGCATCAATTGCTGATAGGTTGCATCAAGTGGCATACAAACCCGTTTGTTCATGGCCTGATCACCGCACAAGTTTCAAAATCGGTGGCGGCACGATCAGTCGCAGCGAATATCGACGACAAGTTTCGGATCAACGCAGGGAAAACTCAACGGCGATATGCCGATAACTATATTCCATTTTTATGAGTGTGCAATTCAATTAATATGGATTTTCATTTAGTGCAATTTAATTCGCCAGATTCTGCCATCGTCTTTCACCACGCTCGCTGCGCGACGCCAATTGCGTCCGGCGCGCCGGCGCGATAGATGCGCGGGCATGAGCAACCGCCCCGACCTTCCGCCCGAAATCGCCCGCCGCCGGACCTTTGCGATCATCTCGCATCCCGATGCCGGAAAGACCACGCTGACCGAGAAATTCCTGCTGTACGGCGGCGCGATCCAGATGGCGGGACAGGTTCGTGCCAAGGGCGAGGCGCGCCGAACCCGTTCGGACTTCATGAAGATGGAACAGGATCGCGGGATCTCGGTCTCGGCCTCGGCGATGTCGTTCGATTTCGACGGGCATCGATTCAATCTGGTCGACACACCCGGTCACAGTGACTTTTCTGAAGATACTTATCGGACCCTGACCGCCGTGGATGCGGCGATCATGGTGATCGACGGTGCAAAAGGCGTGGAAAGTCAGACCAGGAAACTTTTCGAAGTCTGCCGGCTGCGCGATTTGCCGATCCTGACATTCTGTAACAAGATGGACAGGGAAAGTCGGGACACATTTGAAATTATTGACGAGATTCAGGAAAATCTTGCAATCGACGTCGCCCCGGCAAGCTGGCCGATCGGCATGGGTCGCGATTTCCTTGGCTGCTATGACATGCTGAACGACCGGCTGGAACTGATGGACCGGGCCGACCGCAACCGTGTCGCCGAATCGATCCGGATTTCCGGGCTGGACGATCCCAAGCTGGCCGAGCATGTGCCGCAGCACCAGTTGACGCAGCTGCGCGAAGAGATCGAGATGGCGCGTGAATTGCTGCCCGCGTTCGATCACCAGTCATTCCTGGAAGGCCACCTGACACCGATCTGGTTCGGCAGCGCCATCAACAGTTTCGGCGTGCGCGAGTTGATGAGCGGGATCCGTGAATTCGGCCCCCAGCCACAGCCGCAAAATGCATCCGGCCGCGAGATTGCCCCCGAGGAAAAGGCCGTGACCGGCTTTGTCTTCAAGGTGCAGGCGAACATGGACCCCAAGCATCGCGACCGGGTGGCCTTCGTGCGCCTTGCCTCGGGCCATTTCGAACGCGGCATGAAACTGACCCATGTGCGTTCGAAGAAACCCATGGCGGTGTCCAATCCGGTGCTGTTTCTGGCCGCCGACCGCGAGCTTGCCGAAGAAGCCTGGGCAGGCGACATCATCGGCATTCCCAATCACGGACAGCTGCGGATCGGTGACGCGCTGACCGAGGGAGAGGCGCTGCGCTTTACCGGCATCCCGTCTTTCGCGCCCGAACTGCTGCAATCGGTGCGCGCCACGGACCCGATGAAGGCCAAGCATCTGGAAAAGGCGCTGATGCAGTTCGCCGAGGAAGGCGCGGCCAAGGTGTTCAAGCCGATGATCGGTTCCGGCTTCATCGTGGGCGTCGTCGGCGCCCTGCAATTCGAGGTGCTGGCCAGCCGGATCGAACTGGAATACGGCATTCCCGTCCGCTTCGAGGCATCGCAGTTCACCAGCGCGCGTTGGGTCACCGGACCCACGGACAAGGTCGAGGCCTTCGCCAATGCCAACAAGCAGCACATGGCCCAGGATCATGACGGGGATCTGGTTTTTCTGACCCGGCTGCAATGGGATATCGACCGGGTCGGACGCGATCACCCGGATCTGACGTTGTCGGCCACGAAGGAAATGATGGTCTGAGGGTTCCGGCCTAGAGTTCCTGCATTTCCACCCGCCAGCCACCCGATGCATTGACCTGCAAGCGATAGCGTCCGGGCCGGTCGATCACGAACTCGCCGTCGCCGGCACCGGCCTGATGCAGGTTCTGCACAACGGCGCCGTCGCGATCCAGCAGATAGGCGACGAAGATCGCATCGTCGCTGGAAAACACCAGCCTGGCACGCGTCCGCACTCGAAAGAACGGGGTCTGTCCGCTGCCAGCGCCGGAAAATCGGAACTCCGGCTCTGCATCTGGCGCCGGCAGCGCGTCGAAACAGGCCAGCCGCGTGCCCTCATCCTCGACGCCCCGGCAGTTCTGGAAGGCCTTGGCGAACGGCGCGGCGCTGGCGGGGCTTGCCAAGGCCGCCAGAAGCGCACTGCCCGCGATCACCAGTCGAACGGGCATCCGGTGCAGTTTTCCATATGCACGCCTTCCCAGATCGCAAAGCGGATATTGTTCGATTCCAGATGCGCCTCGGCCAGGTCGGCATTGTAGAACTTGGCTTCGGACAGGTTCGCGGCGACGATGGTCGCCCCGACGAAGCGGGCTTTCGGGGCCCAGGACGCCTCCATCGAAACGGCGGTCATGTTCGCGCCGCTGAAATCGGCGCCGGCAAGGCGGGTATAGTCCAGATCGGCGCCAGTCAGGTCCGCGCCTGGCGCCTTCATGCCCTGAAGCTGCGATTTCTCGAGATTGGCGCCGCGCAGATCCGCGCCGGACAGGTCGATCCCCTTCATCGAGCCATGTGAAAGGTCGGCCCGTGTCAACCTGGCCCCGCGAAGATCCG
This sequence comes from Paracoccus sp. R12_2, assembly GCF_017744015.1. Classification (GTDB taxonomy): domain Bacteria; phylum Pseudomonadota; class Alphaproteobacteria; order Rhodobacterales; family Rhodobacteraceae; genus Paracoccus. The sequence goes on along the minus strand of NZ_JAGHRA010000005.1, from coordinate 121,681 downwards.
CACCGCCAAGATCCAGCCCGGACAGGTTCGCGTTGCGCAGATCGGCGCCGGGGCAGACCGCGCCCGGTTTAAGTTCGCAACCGTCGATCACCAGCGGTCCTTCGGGCTTGTCCATCGTATCGACGATGATCGGAAAGCCGTGATCCTCGACCATGATCCCGGCCTGTTGGGCGTTCGCGGGCACCGCACCGATCAGCGCGGTCAAAGACAACAGGAATCGCAACATGTTAGCCGTCCTTTCGGCAGGGAAGAAGGGATCGGCGGACGGCATTCGCCCGCCGATCCGCAGTGTCAGTTGGCCGAGGCCAGCAATTCGTCGGGGATCTCGAAGACCCAGAACGATCCGCCCTGGCTGACCTGGGTGGTCAGTTGCGCCATGTCGCCGCCCCACAGCGGCACCGCGCCACCATAGCCCGAGGCGATGCCAAGATACTGCTTGCCGTCCATCTCCCATGTGATGGGCACCGAAACGACGCCCGAGCCCGTCTGGAACTTCCACAGCTCTGCGCCGTCCTGGGCGTTGAACGCCTTGACATAGCCGTCCGAGGTGCCTGTGAAGACAAGATTTCCTGCAGTGGCCAGCGTGCCGGCCCAAAGCGGGAATTCTTCCTTGTGTTCCCAGACCTTCTCGCCGGTGGCCGGATCGAAGGCGCGCAACGCACCGATATGATCGTCAAACAGCCGCCTGATGCGGAAACCCTGACCCAGATAGGCGGCACCCGCCTGATAGGTCACGTTCTCGGTCCAGTAATCCTCGGTCCAGTCGTTCGAGGGGATGTAGAACAGCCCCGTATCGCGCGAATATGCCATCGGGTTCCAGTTCTTGCCGCCAAGGAATGGCGGCGTGACCTGAATCGTGGCGCCTTTGGATTCGCCTTCCGCCGGCAGGGGCGGACGCTGACCTTTAACCTCGATCGGGCGGCCGGTTTGCAGATCGATCCCTTCTGCCCAGGTGATGTCCTCGACAAAGGGGAACGCGTTCAGCAGCGCGGTCGGCTTGTTGATTTCCGTGCCGCGTTCGCTGAGCGCGTCGATGTCGGTGACATAGAAGAACCCGTTCCGGTCGGCATGCCCCCCCGCGCGATGGGTATTGCCGTCCTTGTCGGTATAGTCGAACAGGATGATCTCGTTGTTGCCGGAGAAGTCCCAGGCGTCATTCGGCGTGTGCTGGTAAAAGCCCACCACCTCGCCGTCGGTCGGGTTCACATAAGCCTGGCCCGAGGTGTAAAGGCTGTCGTAATCCCAATAATTCTCGCCCTGCGATCGTTCCCATGTATTCCAGGGCGCAGGGTTGCCGGTGCCGACGACGATGGTGTTGGTCTCGGGATCGAAGCTGGCCGATTGCCAGGGCGCGCCGCCGCCGTGATGCCACGCCTCGACCTTGCTGCCATCCTCGTTCACAGGCCAGCTTGGGGCCGAGGCATCGCCCGTCGTGGTGCTTTCCTGGCCATCCAGGTTGCCCTTGTGACCTTCGACAAAGGGCCGCATCCAGATTTCTTCGCCGGTCTCGACATCGCGGGCATACAGCTTGCCGACCACGCCGAATTCATCGCCCGAACTGCCGTGGATCAGCATCACCCGGTCGGTTTCCTTGTCCTTCACGATGGTCGGCGCGCCGGTCATGGTATAGCCGACCTTGTGATCGGCGAACTTCTCGCGCCAGACAACCTTGCCGGTCTTCCTGTCCAGCGCATAGATGCTGGCATCCAGCGCGCCGAAGAAGATCTTGTCGCCATAGATCGCGGCGCCCCTGTTGACCACGTCACAGCAGGGCCGGATATCATCGGGCAGGCGCGCCTCGAACTTCCACAGCCTTTCGCCGGTCTTGGCGTCCAGCGCCCAGACCCGGCTGTAGGATCCTGTGATATAGATCACGCCGTCATGCACGATGGCCTGTGTTTCCTGACCGCGCTGCTTTTCGTCGCCAAAGGAAAATGCCCATGCCGGCCGCAGGTGGCCGACGGTTTCGGCGTTGATCTGGGTCAGCGTCGAATAGCGTTGGGCGTTGTTGCCCATGCCATACATCAGCACGTCCCCGGTAGTTTCGTGGTCGTTCAGGATATCCTCCCACGTGACGTCCTTGGCAAATGCGCCACCCAGTCCTCCCGCCACCAGCAGCGCCAGCGCGCTGACGGTCGGGATCGTGATCGGCTTGCGAGCCATTCTCTCCTCCTCTGTCGCAATGAACCGGCGGCTTGCCGGGTTGTCGGTCGTCGTCAGACGCTGCCTCCGATCAATGGCAGTGCCTGGTCTTCAAAGTCGCGCCATCGCTGGATGACGGCGCGACGATATTCCTCGGGATTGGCGCCTAGCCCGGCGAAATCGGGCATCGGACCGGCGGCCAGCGCCTCGGACGGGGCAAGGCCCAGATCGGCGGCGCGCGCCATGCGGTCGTGGAACCCGTCCAGATAGGCGCGGGTCTGCACGAACGCCCGGCTGTCGCGGGCAAAGGGACCATGGCCCGGCACGATGCCCGACGCGGGCAGCCCGGCCAGCAGGTCCAGCGACGCCCGCCACCTGTCCGCATCGGCATCAGGAAAGCTGGGCGCACGATCCAGAAACAGCAGATCGCCCGCGATCAACGTCCCCGTCGCGCGGTCCATCAGCGTCAGATCGGCCTGACTGTGCCCCGACAGCGCAAGCAGCCGAAGATCACGTCCGCCCGCGCCGAAACCGTCATCGGCGGGCAACGGCTTACCCGGCAGCGGCGCGGTGCCCGACATCCAGCCACCCAGGATGCGATACAGTCCGTCGCTCAGCGCCTGTGCGTTCCCGGCCTGCAGCCGGGCGGTCATGGGCAGGACATGAATGGGACGGTCGGCAAATGCCTGATTGCCGAACCAGTGATCCGGGTGGTGGTGGGTATTGAACGATGCCGCGACGCCGCCCAGCTTCTGATCGGCAAACCGCCGCAGTGCCGCACCGTGCCGCGCTGTGCCCCCGGTATCGATCACGATGGCCCCCGCCTGCGTGGCCAACATCACGATATTGCAGATCGCACCGCCATTCCGGGGACCAAAGCTGTCGCGCGACCCTTCGATCAGCCAGACGCCGTCCGCGACCTGCTGCGGGCTTAGCCGGTATTCAGGCGCAGCCGGACGCGCTGGAAGCGGCAGCATCAGCGCCGCAGTTCCGCCGATCAGCGCCTGTCGCCGCGAGATCATGCCGTCACCTCGCCCGCGAAACGGTACCCGTTGGTGTCCCGCGCCTCGATCCGGACCGGACCCGCCGCCAGATCCGGCGGCAACGCGAAGGTAAGCGCGGGATTTTCCTCGATCGGCTCGTGCAGATCGACGCTTGCAATCAGGTCGCCCTGCCCGTCCAGCAGCCGCAGCCGGGTCAGGTGATGCGCGGGGATTCCATCGGCCAGTCCGGTGTCCATCGGGTGCCGGATGCTGACGCGCAGCCGTCCGGTCGCGGTCCACAGCCTGCCCCGCATCTGACCGAATCCGTCCTGCCAGTCCGGGCGCGCATGGGCCGCCGCTGGCGCGGTGCAGCCCCCGCCCATCGCATCGACAAAGGCTCCGCCCATGCGCGCCGGCACGCCATCGGCCAGCGCGGTGGCCCGGATCGGGCCGGCGATCTCGTACTTGACGCCGAAGCCCAGCACCGGCTGCGCCCGTCCGGGATGAAAGACCAACGCCAGCGGCAGTGGGCTGTAGTCGATGGTGACGACGATGCGCTGCACCCGGCCCTGAACAGCCGTTGCATCCACGATCACCGGAACATGGGCCGTATCCTCGGCCGCGCGCGGGGCCAGAACCCGCATGCCGCCATCTGCCTGCCACCCGGCCGGATCGCCCAGATACTCGGCCCGGTGCAGATCCCACATGCCGCTGTCGAAGGGGTCTTCCCCTTTGCCCGCAATCGGCGTGGCACCACCGCCATAGGCGGCCAGCCCGGCAGACCCGTTATCCAGCATATGGCACAGGAACAAGGTCACCGCCGCCCCCGATCAGTCCGCCGCCGCCTGCAGCGTCTCAAGCGCGGCGGACACATGCGGCGGCTGGGTGGACAGCAGATGTGCCGCCTCGTCGAACGGGGTGATCGCACGCGGCGCGCCGGACAGCGCCTCGAACCCCTGCCCGGCGCTGGCGATTTCATCGGCCAGTGCAATCGCGGCCGGCTGGTCGTCCTGGACCGCGGCCAGCTTGTCGCGCATCTCGGCCAGCGTGGCGGCGCTTTCGGCGATTTCCTGATCGTCGGGGCGGGTTTCGACATAGGTGCGGATCGCCCAGATCGCCTCCTGGTTCAGGATCCCTTCGAAGGGCGGCATCTTGACCGCACCGTTCTGTTCATACCCGTGCAGGATCCGGTCCAGATACCACTCGTCGCCGTAATCCGACGCTTCGAGATAGCGCAGGTCGGGGGCCAGCCCGCCCGAGATCGCCTCGAGTCCATGGCAGCGGGCGCAATTGCTGTTATATCCCTTGGCGCCGACCTCGACCGCCTTGAACAGGACTTCGGAATCGGCTTCGCGCCATGGATTTTCGGCCGCCATCTCTTCGGGCAGGTCGGGCAGCCCCGCCGTATCGACGGATTGCGGAACCGTATCGCCGTGCCCCAGCGCGGCGGCAGTCCCCAGCAGGATGAAAAGCCCTGTCCAAGCGATCGTCTTGCGCAGCATCTGAAACTCCTTCCCCATTGCCTGACCCATAGACTGAGGCCAGCAGCGCCAGCCTCACAACGGTCCATTGGTCGAAGCGCGGAACGGGGAATCTGGCCAAAGGTCGAATAGGAATGGGCCCCGGTTGCTGTCACGCTGGCGTGATGGGAATCGCACGCTTTGCAACCGCATCACTGATCTTCCTGCTGTACGCCGCCGGCGTGTCACGGGCGGACCCGTTGTTCGATCCCGCGACCGGCCTGCGCATGTCCGCCTATCGTGCCCCGGTCCCACCCACGGTGCCGGGCGGTCAGGTCGTGACCGATCCGGTCAGGGTCGCGCGACTTGCTGACAGCGGTGCGCTGCTGATCGACGTGATGGGTGCGGCGGGCTATCGCATCCGCGAGGACGGGACGTGGATCACCGCCGAGCACCACCAGACCCTGCCCGGTGCGATCTGGCTGCCCGAAATAGGTCGCGGCAGGCAGGAACCTGACATCGCCGCCTATATGCATCAGGCACTGCATGTGTGCACCGACGGGCGCAAGGATCGGCCCATCGTGATCTTCTGCCTCAGCGATTGCTGGATGAGCTGGAATGCTGTCCAGCATGTCGCGGCGGCGGGATATTCCCGTGTCTTCTGGTTCCCGGGCGGCACGGACATTTGGCAGCTGATGGACATGCCGACCCGGACGGCGGTTCCTTTGCCCTTCGGCGCACGGCACTGCGCAACCCGAAACTGACCGGCGGCAGCTGCGCACATTCGCCGAATGCGGCTTGCGCGACGACCCGCCAGCCCCCATCTTCGGTCTCATGAGCCTGCGTCTTGTCGCCCTTTCCGGTCTGTTCCTTGCTGCGCTTCCCGTGATGGCCCAGCAGGACTATGACTATTCCCCGCCGCCCGCGGACCAGGCGCCGCAGGCCGAAGACGATGGCCTTGGCCTGATCGAGCGCGGCATGGGCATGATCCTGCAAAACCTGATGGACGACGTCGGCCCCGACCTGAACAATCTGGGTGACAGCATGTCGGGTGCGCTGTCGCGCATGGCACCCGTGCTTAAGGATCTGTCGGTTCTGGTAGACGACCTGGGCAACTATCAGACGCCCGAGCGCCTTGAGAACGGTGACATCGTCATCCGGCGCAAGGCCGATGCACCGCCGCCCCCGCCCATCGGCGACAGCCTGAAAGAGTTCGGGACACCCGACGATCAGGACACGACGCCCGTGGTCCCGCGCGACCCCTACGCACCGGAAATCGAGCTTTGATCGCCGCCGCCGGTGGCGGTGATCGGCAGGTTTGCATCCGCGATCAGGCGTCTGTGCCGGCGGCCCTCGATGACGGCCTGCTCGAACCGCTCGATGCCCTTCGCCTCCAGCGCCGGGATCAGCCGCAAGAATGCCTCGGCCGTGGCGACCGTATCGCCCATCGCGGTGTGGCGATCCTCGGGCGGAATGGCGATGCCGAGCCGCTGAGTCAGCGCATCCAGCGTGTGCGGCACCGACCCGCCCCAGACCACCGCCGACAGTAGAACCGTGTCCAGGACCCGGTTATCGAAATGCGCGCCAGTTTCGGCGGCGGCTGCGCGCAACAGGCCCATGTCGAACGGGGCGTTGTGAGCGATCAGGACCGCATCCTCGGCAAAATGGTGAAACGCCGTCAGCGCCGCAGTCATGTCGGGGGCGTCCGCCACCATCTGATCGGTGATGCGATGGATTGCGGTTGCGCCCGGCGGGATCGGCCTGCCGGGATTGACCAGCGTCTCAAAACGTTCGCCGGTCAGCCGACCCCGGGCGATCCGCACCCCGGCGATCTGCACGATCCGGTCGGTGGTCGCCAGTCCGGTGGTTTCGGTGTCGAAGACCACGCATGTCAGGTCGGCCAGCCGCGATGACGCCGCCCCACGGCTGGACAGCGCAAAGTCATAGGTCAGCCCCGCCCCGCCGGCCTGTCCAGGGGCCAGCCGCAGCGGCAGGACCAGCCGCGCGGTGCCATCGGCGGCTTCGGGCCAGATGCCGGTGCCATGCGCCGCAAGGATCTGATTTCCGGTCAGGTCCGGCTGACCGGTATCCGGCGTGGCATGCAGCCAGCCTTCCAGCCTGTCCATCGGCACGCTCGATCCTTGCCATTCAAGCAGAAGATGCACCTCGCCGGGGTCTCCACGTCCGATCCGCAGGCGCGGCGCGACGGCATCAGCGCGCAGCCTTTCGTCCAGCGTCCGCAGCAGCGCGTTCATCGGACCGGCCTCGGCCAGCACCGACAGGCGCGGCACTGCCTCGGCAGGATCAAGACCGGTGGCAAGTTCGGCCAGCAAGGCGCGGCCGGTGGGCGCATCGGCGGACATGATCTCGGACATGCGTCGCGTGGCTTGCGCCAGCCCCTGCCCCTCGTCACGGATCGCCTGTGCCAGTGCGGGCGGGATCGGACCGTCCAGCGCATCCAGCATCGGCACCAGCGTCGCGGCGTGACGGCGCAGGGCCTCCATCGCGTCGCGCGGTGCGGGACGGTTGGGCGCGCGGTCCCGCAGGATCAGCAGCGTGCCGTTGTCGATCCGCCGCATCCGCCCCGACAGCCGCGCGCCTTCGGCCGTCAGGCACACCAGATCGGTGGCCTCTGCCCCCGCCGCCAGCCGGGCTGCCGCAGCCTCCAGCGCCCCGGGCACGATATGGCGGTCCAGCGCCCGGTCCAGCGCCAGACCGGGAAGCAGCCGGGCCGCCGAGGCGTTGTAGAACACCACCCTGCCCTGTGCATCGGTCATCACCGCACCGGCACCAAAATCGGCTAGGATCGATTCCAGAGTCACCTTTTCACGGCCAAGTTCGGCGGCATGTTCCTGCACCGCCTCGGCCAGCGCCTCGGCCGAGCGCGCCCGCGCCTCGGCCGCATCGCGCGCGGCGGGGCCAAGATCGGCCAGATAGCGGGCCTCGTCCGGGTCCGGAACCTGCCCGGTCCGCAAACCACCGGCCAGAACCTCGATCGGACGCGCCACGTTTCGATCGAACAGGAACCAGACGCCGGTGATCAGGGCCAGAACGCCGAAACCCGCGATCAGCCCTGCCTGCAGGATAGGATCCAGCGCGATATCCGCGCCGACGCCCGCCGTCATCAGACGGCGTGCCTGGACCCACAGGCCAAGGATCACAGCCGCCAGCACGGCGCACGCCAGCCCCGCGAAGATCAGCAGCACCCGCAACCGCAAGGACAGCCGGGTCAGCATCACGCGTCCAGCAGCCGGGCCATCTCGGCACGCAGTTCGTTCAGTTCGAAAGGTTTGGCGATAAAGCCGTCCGCCCCCAGCGCCAGCCCCTTGCGGCGTTCGACGACCGAACCGCGTGCGGTCATCATCAGCACCCGCACGTCCTTCAGGGCCGGATCGGCCCGGACGTCCTGCACGATCTGATAGCCCGAGACATCGGGCAGCATCACATCCAGCAACACCAGATCGGGATGCGTGTCGCGGATCCGCGCGACCGCCCCCTTGCCGGTCGCCATCCTGGCGTGCCGGTGGCCGTCGCGCGTCAGCAGGAAATCCAGCGCGACGGCAATGTTGTCCTCATCCTCGATCACCAATATCTCGGCCATCGTTCCCCTCCCCCTCGCAGACCGCGGCATAGGCCGGATCGTCCGGCTGTACCGGGGTCCATTCGCCCCGCGCGGGCCTGATGCGCCCCTGTGTGCAGTCGAATTGCTGCGGCACCACCAGCGTCTGGCCACGCCGTTCGACCAGCATGATCTGGGCCTGCCTGATGCCATTCGGCTCGTCGCGGATGCTGGCCGGATCCAGCGCGGCAAATCGCACCGCGACCGGGGCGAAATAGGTCCATGGCGCCCAGGGCTGACTGTCGCGACCAACAAGCAGCATCTGCGAATCCTGCGGCAGCCGGTCCTTGGCCCTCCCGAACCACGCATAGTCGTTCCAGACGGAATAGCCGATCATCGCCAGACCGATGCCCGCCGGCAGCAGCCAGCGCGGCAAGTTCAGCCCGGCCTTGCGCAAGGCATGCATGCCCGCGAACAGCACCGCCGCCATGCCGATCCCGACGGCAATCACGCCCAGCAATTCGACGCCAACACCCGTCATCCCAGCATTCCCTTTCCATGCCCCACCGCCGACTGCATCCCGCGCACCACCACGAAGGCATCACGCAGATGGCTGCGCTCGAAATCCGGCAGATCCGAGGGCGACAGGTAGTTGTCGGGCCTGCGACCCGCCTTGACTAGATGCGCCTGACTGTCCAGCCGCATGGTCTGGATCAGGTCATAGGCGGCAATCAGATCGCGCGCGCCGCTGCCCGAGATCACGCCCTGCGCCTCGGCCTCTTGCAGCCTTGCCCGGGTGTTGACCGCCGTCAGACGCCCCTGCAACGCATAGACGCGCGCCAGATCGGTGACCGGCACGACGCCGTTATGTTTCATGTCGATATGGTGGCGATGCTCGCCGCTGCGGATGGTGGCGAACCCACCGATCAGACCCAGAGGCGGGCGATGCTTCAACGAGTTGGAGATCATGTGCGCGACGAAGATCGAATTCTTCGAGGCCATCTGCAACGTGTCTTGCTGCAACCCGGCCAGCAGCGTGGCATCGCCGCCGATCGCCCGAAGATCGAACATGACGCTGGCCAGCATCTGCGCCTCGGGGCTGGGGCGGTCGATCCAGTCCCGGAAATAGCGCTGCCAGACATCGCGCGGCTGCCGCCAGCGCGGATTGGTCGCCATCATGTCGCCGGGGCAATAGACGTAGCCGCATTCATTCAGCCCGTCGCTGACAAAGCGCGCCAGTTTCGCAAAATAGGGATCGGCGGGGTCGGCGCCCTCGGCCAGGATCAGGCAGTTGTCCTGATCGCTGACCCCAGTCTGTTCCTGACGGCCCTGGCTGCCGCAGGCCGCCCAAAGCCATGCGGCAGGGGCAGGCCCCAGATCGTCCTGAGCCATGTCCAGCAAACGCCGCGTCACCGCGTCGACGATATCGGTGATCATGCGCGTGATGACCTCGTGGCGCTGATGCGCGCGCACAAGCTGCAGCAGAAGCCCGGGAATCCGCGCGGTCGTTCTGGCCATCTGGGCGATACTGCCTGCTTCGGCCACCTCGCGGATCAGCGCCGAGGCGGTGATCGCCTGCACGCGGGTCAGGTCGGTCTGGCTGATCATGCCGATAAAGCGGCCATCCTCGACCACCGGCAGATGGCCGATGCGCCGTTCCAGCATGATGTTCAGGACATCATATCCCAAGGCCGTAGGCGGCAGGGTGATCGGGTCCGCCGTCATTACCGTTCTGACCGGATCATGCAGCTCGCGCCCCTCGGCCACGACCCGGTTCGACATATCGCGGATCGTGACCAGCCCGGTCAGCCGGCCATCCGACGCGACCCCAAGGCTGCTGATGCCTGCGTCGCGCATCATCCGCGCGGCGTCGATGATCGGCGTGTCCGGCGAACAGCTTTGCGCCCCGCGGTTGAGCAGATCGCCCACTTTCAGCAGGGCGATATCGGTGCCGCGCTCCATTGGCCCCCGACCGCGATCAAAGAACCGCGCCACCGGGCGATGGGCGTCGATCAGCCGCAACAATTCGGCCCGCGGCAGCATCAGCACGACGGACTCTTCTGCCGCCTTGGCCGATGTCACGGCGGCTCCGTCGCGCAGCAGGCCACGCTCGCCAAAGGAATTTCGGGGGCCCAGTTCGGATACGGAATCGCCGTTGCGGTCGGTGACCAGGACCCGGCCCTCTTCGATCAGATAGAGACCGGGCAGCAGATCCCCGACGTGATAGATTTCGGCGCCTGCGGGATAGGTTCTGCGGCTGAAGGAACTGGCGACGCGCGCCAGCTCGTTCCGCGGCAGACCGTCATAGGGGTGGACCGTGGCGATGAAGTCGGCGGTCTGGGACATGCCGGACAATCCTGAAGAGCGGGAAGGCCGCGCCCCCGAAACCGGGGGCGCGACGGGTTTAGATCAATGGGCGCGCGCCTGGCCGGCGCCGCGCGGGACGCGGATCGATTCGACCAGTTCCTGCACTTCCAGCGGCGGCTCCTCGGTGGCGTTCGAGACCACATAGGCGACACCGAAGTTGATCAGCGCGCCGATCACACCGAAGGATGCGGGCGAAATGCCGAACACCCATTCCGCCGGAACATCGTTCAGCGAGTTGGTGCCCGCGATGAAGAACCAGCCCTTGTACAGGAAGATATAGACCAGCGTGGACAGGATCCCCGCCAGCATCCCCGCGATCGCGCCCTGCTTGTTGATGCGCTTCGAGAAGATGCCCATCATCAGAACCGGGAAGATCGAGCTGGCTGCAAGGCCGAAGGCCAATGCCACTGTCTGCGCCGCGAAGCCCGGCGGGTTCAGCCCCAGGATGGTAGCCACCAGGATCGAAACCGCCATCGACACACGGGCCGCGAACAGTTCGCCCTTTTCGCTGATATTCGGGTTCAGCGCGCCCTTGACCAGGTCGTGGCTGACCGCGCCCGAAATCGCCAGCAGCAGACCCGCAGCGGTCGAAAGTGCGGCGGCCAGACCGCCAGCAGCGACGATGGCGATCACCCAGCCCGGAAGGTTGGCGATTTCCGGATTGGCCAGAACCATGATGTCGTTGTTCACCGTGGTCAGTTCGTTGCCTTGCAGGTTCTGCTCGGCCACGGCTGCGGCCAGCGGCTCCTGCTCGGCGGCGGCTTCGTTGTAGTATTGGATCAGTCCGTCGCCGTTCTTGTCTTCCCAGTTCAGCAATCCGGTGACCTGCCAGTTGCGCATCCACTGCTTGTCGTCGTCGTTCTGGATCGAGTCCAGCGATACGGCAGGCTGGCTGAAGGTCTGGCCGGTTTCGGCGCCCGGCCACATGGTGCTGGTCAGGTTGAAACGCGACATCGACCCGACTGCCGGGGCAACGGTGTAGAGCAGGGCGATGAAGACCAGCGCCCATCCCGCCGACTTCCGTGCGTCCGACACCTTCGGCACGGTGAAGAAGCGGATGATGACATGCGGCAGGCCCGCGGTGCCGATCATCAGCGCCAGCGTGAACAGAACCATGTTCAAGGTGCTGCCGTGATGGCCGGTATAGGATTTGAAGCCCAGATCGGTCACCACCTGATCCAACGTCGTCAGGAACTTGGCGTCGGTGCCGTTCAGCGTGCCGAACAGCCCCGTCTGCGGCAGAGCGTGGCCGGTCAGTTGCAGCGCGATGAAGACCGCCGGGATCGTGTAGGCGATGATCAGAACCACATACTGGGCAACCTGCGTGTAGGTGATGCCCTTCATGCCACCCAGAACGGCATAGCAGAACACCAGCCCCGCGCCGATCCACAGACCGGTCGAGTTCGACACCTCGAGATAGCGCGAGAAGGTGACGCCCACGCCGGTCATCTGACCGATCACATAGGTGATCGAGATGATCAGCAGGCAGATCACGCCGATGATCCGCGCGGTACCCGAATAGAAACGGTCGCCGATGAATTCCGGCACGGTGAACTTGCCGAACTTGCGCAGATATGGCGCCAGCAGCATCGCCAGCAGAACATATCCGCCGGTCCAGCCCATCAGATAGGTCGAGTTGTCGTAGCCGGTGAAGGCGATCAGACCTGCCATCGAGATGAAGGATGCCGCCGACATCCAGTCAGCCGCGGTCGCCATCCCGTTCATCACCGGGCTGACACCACGGTTCGCGGCATAGAATTCGGCCGTCGTTCCGGCGCGGGCCCAGATCGCGATGCCGATATACAGGGCAAAGCTGAGGCCGATGAAGATCAGGTTAAGTGTAAACTGGCTCATGTTACGTCCCCCTCACTCGTCCACGCCGTGGTCGCGGTCGAGCTTGTTCATCCGCCACGCGTAGAAGAAAATCAGTGCAATGAAGACCAGGATCGAGCCTTGCTGCGCGAACCAGAAGCCCAGATCGGTCCCGCCGATCTTGATGCCCGAAAGCAGCGGCCTGAGGATGATCGCAAAGCCATAGGACACAAGTGCCCAGATCGCGATGCAGATATAGATGATCTTCAGATTGGCCTGCCAATAGGCGTTCGATGATTGTCTGTCACTCATGTCCTTCGGACCCTCCCTGTTCAGACTTGACCCTCTTTCCGCCATTGCTTTGGACACACCGCCCCGGTTCCCGGCGGAAAGGCCGGGGCGGCTTGCCGGGGCCGACATGCGGCCCCGTTCGTCTGTCGATGGATCAGCCCCGGTTCATCCGGTTCTCGATCAGTTCGTCCACGACCTCGGGCTCAGCCAGGGTCGAGGTGTCGCCAAGCGCGCCATAGTCGTTCTCGGCGATCTTGCGCAGGATGCGGCGCATGATCTTGCCCGACCGGGTCTTGGGCATTCCCGGCGCCCACTGGATCAGGTCCGGCTTGGCAATCGGGCCGATCTCGGTCCGGACCCATTTCTCCAGTTCCGCGCGCAGTTCGTCGCTGGGTTCCACGCCGTTCATCAGCGTGACATAGGCATAGATCCCCTGCCCCTTGACCGGATGCGGATATCCGACCACGGCGGCCTCGGCGACCTTGTCATGGGCGACCAGCGCGCTTTCGACCTCGGCGGTGCCCATGCGGTGGCCGCTGACATTGATGACGTCGTCCACGCGGCCGGTGATCCAGTAATAGCCATCTTCGTCGCGGCGACAGCCGTCGCCGGTGAAGTAATAACCCGGATACTGCTGGAAATATGTTTCCATGAAGCGTTGGTGATCGCCCCAGACGGTGCGCATCTGGCCGGGCCAGCTGTCGGCGATGCACAGCACGCCCTCGGCCGGATCGCCCTCAATCATTTCGGCACTGTTGGGATCAAGAACGGCGGGCTTGATCCCGAAGAACGGCAGTGTCGCCGAACCGGCCTTGGTCTCGATCGCACCGGGAAGCGGCGTGATCAGGTGGCCGCCGGTTTCGGTCTGCCACCATGTATCAACGATCGGGCAGCGCCCCTTGCCGACATTCTCATTATACCAGTTCCAGGCTTCCGGGTTGATCGGCTCGCCCACGGTGCCAAGCAGACGCAGGCTGGACAGGTCGTGTTTCTCGACGAATTCGGTGCCCTTGCCCATCAGCGCGCGAATGGCGGTCGGCGCAGTGTAGAACTGGTTGACCTTGTGCTTGGCGCAGACTTCCCAGAAGCGACCGGCGTCAGGCCAGGTCGGCACGCCTTCGAACATCAGCGTGGTCGCGCCGTTCGCCAGCGGACCATAGACGATATAGCTGTGGCCGGTCACCCAGCCCACATCCGCGGTGCACCAGAACACGTCGCCTTCGTGATAGTCGAAGGTGTATTGATGGGTCATCGCGGCGAAGACCAGATAGCCGCCGGTCGAATGTACGACGCCCTTCGGCTTGCCCGTCGAGCCAGAGGTATACAGCACGAAAAGCGGATCCTCGGCATTCATCGGGCGCGGCGGGCAATCCGGGCTGACCTCTTGCATCTGCGCCTTCACATCCACGTCGCGGCCCTCGACCCAGGTCGTCTGGTCGCCGGTGTGCTTGACGACCAGGCATCGCACACTGTCCGAACAATGCAGCAGCGCCGCATCTGCATTCGACTTCAGATTGGTCTTGCGCCCACCGCGCGGCGCGCTGTCGGCGGTGATGACGACCTTGGCGCCGCTGTCGTTGATGCGGTTGGCCAATGCATCGGGGGAAAAACCGGCGAAGACGATGGAGTGGATCGCACCGATCCGGGCGCAGGCCAGCATCGCATAGGCTGCCTCGGGGATCATCGGCAGATAGATCACCACGCGGTCGCCGCGCATCACGCCCTGGCTCAGCAGGACATTCGCCATCCGGTTCACATTTTCGGAAAGCTGATTATAGGTGATATATTGCGCCTCGGCCTTGGGATCGTCGGGCTCGAAGATGATCGCCGTCTGCTCGCCACGCCGTTCCAGGTGCCGGTCAACGCAGTTGACGCTGGCATTCAGAACGCCGTCTTCGAACCACTTGATGCTGACCTGACCGAAGGTGAAATCGGTGTTCTTGACCTTGGTATAGGGCTGGATCCAGTCCAGCCGCTTGCCCTCGCGCCCCCAGAAACCGTCAGGATCGTTGATCGATTCGGCATACAGCCGTTGATAATCCGCAGGCCCCGCATGGGCATTTTCGAAACCTGCCGGAATGGCATGTTTTCCAACGTTTTCAGAGCTCATGTAATCCCCTCCTCGCAGCAATGTCCCGGCCATCGACCAAAGCGCGCGCAAGCGTCACGCACAGGATGCACGGCAATCCTGCGGGAATGTTAATCACAAACAGAGCTTGATGTTAAGTAATTTTTAAATAACGATTTTTTTGTAAATTTATTGACCGATACATTAGCTAATTTGTAAATCTTCACAACTGCGCGAACGGGCTGTGCCAGGCGACACCTCGCCTGATCTGTTGCAAAGCGAGCAACGCGCCAGCTAGATCATGGCATGAGCGAACCTCGATTCCAGCCCCCCGACGACCGCGCCCGCTCGGTGCTGATGTCGATGCTGGACCGGATGCGGCATGCGACGCTGGCCGTCCTTGATCCGCGATCGGGCCATCCTCATCAGGCCCGCATCCTCTGTCAGACCGCCGGCGACGGAACGATGACGGCCCTTCTGGCGGGAATCGCAACACACAGTGAGGCGCTGGCCCGCGATCCCCGGGCAGGGCTGCTGGTTGAGCAGACCGAGGAGAAGGGCGATCCGATGACCTGGCCGCGCCTGTCGCTGCAGGTGACGGCCCGGCTGCTGCCCGCGAACGCCGATATCCGTGATCGCTGGTTGCAACGGCATCCACGCTCGCGGCTGTTCATTGATCTGCCGGATTTCCGGTTCTGGTCGCTGACGCCACAGCGCGGGCTGTTGAACGCAGGTTTCGGTGCGGCCTTCCGGCTGACGGATCAGGACCTTCGCGGCGAAAATGCGAAAACGCCCCCATGACCTTCCGGCTCATGGGGGCGCCTTGGCATCCGAAACTGGATCCGCCTCAGACAGGACGATCCATGCGCGCATAGACGCAGATATTCCCCTTCACCGGGGTGCTCCAGTTCACGCGGATCTGGCGTTTGCTGGATCCGACAAAGCCCTGCACCCAAGGCATCGCATCAAGTCTGTTTCCTGATGCGTTGGTGATCGGCCCTTCAAGGACCACCGACTGGATCGATTTGGCCCAGCCCTGGAAGGGCAACCCCTGGATCACCGGCAAGGTCCAACTGCTGGACAGGCTGTTCTGGGTATGCTGCACCATCAGTGGGTTGGAGACATAATTCGAGATGCCGTTGAAGGTATTGGCCTCGAACTGGACGTTGCGCATGTTGTTGTAGTCCAGATCGGCGATCGAGGTATCCACGCGCTCGATCCGGTCGATCGAATTGTAAAGCGCCTTGAACACGTTACCGGCAACGGTAAGGCCGTGGATGTAGTGCCCGGTTCCATAGGGCTTGACCGTCAGCCAGGTGAACCAGGGCACCGTGCGACTGCACAGGCAGGTATTGCCGGTGATGGTCAGGCCGCCAAAGCTGTATTCGCCGCCCGTGAAATCGGGATAGGCGCTGTGTTCATTGGTCCATTCGATCGAGGCGTTGTCGATATAGTTGCCCGAGATCGTCGTCTGGATATTCGTCTGGGTCAGAACCAGCCCCGCATAGCGCAGCCCGTCATTGCTGTTGTCGCCTTGGAACCAGTGGTTTCCGCTGACGATGTGCCCGCCACCCGCCGCGACCATGAAGTGGGCAAAACGGACAAACCGGTTGTTGCGCATCTTCACGTCGTTGCCGTTCACGTTGATGGCGATGGTATGGCGCTGCTGTGCCGGCAGGGTCATCTCGTCTGACAGGAACTGGCATCGATCCACCAGCAAGTCCTGACAACCCTTGCCGATCGAGGTGATCGCGCGGTCCTTGGGGCGGGTGATATAGCAGTCGCGCACCGCGATCATCTCACCGTCGGGTGGCAGCATGATCGCGCTGCCGACACCCTGACAGTTCAGGTCCAGATCGACAAAGTTCAGCCGGTCCAGCTTTTCCATGCCCGAAAAGTCGAACATGTAGCGATATCGTTCAAAGCTGTAATTGCGCGTGCTGGCACCGCCATACAGCGGTTGTGACAGGCTCAGCCAACCCTCGCTGACATTCTTTCCGTTGACATAGACCTCGCGACCGACGCCGTTGCCGATCACCCGGCTGCCGATCTCGACCGCAGCGACGTTGACGACATCCGTCAGCCGCAACGGGTTCGCCGGGTTGTAGGTCGCGCGGCTGCTGCTGGTGCCGGTCTGCCATGCCGGACCGTTCACCGACATCACACTGCCATTGCAGATGACCCGGCGATTGGAAAAATCCGCCAGGTCCGGCGCGATGTCCGAGATGACCATCGGTTCAGTCAGATCGACCCTGCGGCCGCACAGATCCAGGGCAACATGGTCGGTATACCCGAACAACGCCTGCAAAGCCTTGCGGAACCCCAGCGTCTCGTCTCCGAACGCATCCGCATAGGTCGGAAAGTCGAAACTTTCCAGAAAGGACACGCGCGTGGAATCGGGCGTGGTTAGCCTGCCCTTGAAGCGGATCGGACTGCGGATGCCGATGTCGCCAACGATCCGAAAACTGCCTTCCGGCACAAGGATCCACCCGCCATTCGCGGCGTTGTCCGCAGCCATGAATGCGTCTCGATCATTGGTGACCCCGTCACCGACCCCGCCATAGTCCCGCACATCCACCCAGTCGATCAGCGACGGGACGAAAGCGGCGGTGACGTCTTCGATCCGAATCGATTCGACGCGTATCGCGCCGCCATTGGCACCGATCAGGTCCAGACCGAAATGGCCAAAGACCGGCCGGGTGCCCCATGGCATGTTCACCCCACCGCGCGCGCCTACGCCGACGATCGCACTGACCTCGACCACCTCGTTATGCGTCTGCAACGGCAACGTCGGACCGGTTTCGGTCAACCCCGAGACATGATTTCTGCCGCCATCGCCTGCCCACCCCGCGATGCGCACGCTGCACAGCGGGCCCGCCACTGCCTTGACCCGCGCCGAGATGCGCAGATAGACGCCCGGGATCATCGGCGTCTCGCCCATGAACCGGATGCTGGTCGTCGTCTGCTGCTTGAGGATTTCAAGACAGGTGCCGAAATCCTGATCCGAAGGATTGATGCCGGCATTGTCGGCACTGGCCCAGGTCGCACTGCCCGAGGTACCATCGCTGCGTGACCATGCATTCAGACCGGCGCGAAACGCCGGCGGCATCAGCAGCAGCCCGTTGGTGATCGCAATGTTCATGTCCTATCTCCTCAAGGCGGTGCGCAAACGGGTCCGTGACATGACCCCGCGTGATACCTGAAGAAATAGTTTGCGAAAGCTTAACCGACGGTGAACGCGGCGAACGGTGCAACGCGTGTTCCGGCAACACCCGGATTTAGGTCGCGGTCCCGTCCGCCAACTCGCCGGCCAGCGCGCGTTCAATCAGACCGCGCGTTTCGTCGATGCCGTAAAGCGCCACGAACCCGCCGAACCGCGGCCCCTGATCGGCGCCCAGCAACACCTGATACAGGGCCGCGAACCAGTCGCGCAGCGGCTCGAACCCGTGGTCCTTGCCGACAGCAAAGACCATCGACTGCAATGCCTCGGGATCGGCGGGCTGGTCCCACGCAGCCAATCGCCCGGCCAGATCCTCCATCGCGCGACGTTCGATTTCGTTGGGCGCACGGAATGTCCGGGACGGTGCGACAAAATCCTTGAAATAGCGCAGCGCAAATCCCGCCGCCTGATCCAGGCCCGGATGGGTTTCGGGACTGGCCTCGGGCGCGTAACGCCGGATAAAGCCCCACAGCCCGTCCTTGCCGCTGGCCCCCGCGACCGAGGCGAGGTTCAGCAGCATCTGGAATGGCACGACCATGTCCGACACAGGCACCTGACCGCCATTGATGTGAAAGACCGGATTGGCAAGCTGCTGTTCAGGCGTCTGATCCGGAAAGGCGCGCAGTTGCTGGTGATATTCGTCCACCGCCTTCGGGATCACGTCGAAATACATGCGCTTGGCCGTTTTCGGCTTCTGAAACATGAAATAGGACAGGCTTTCTGTTGCCGCATAGGTCAGCCATTCGTCGATCGACAGGCCGTTGCCCTTGGACTTGCTGATCTTCTGCCCGTGCTGGTCAAGGAACAGCTCATAGGTGAAATGTTCGGGCTTCCGGCCCCCAAGAATCTCGCAGATGCGGTCATAGATCGGCGTGTTCGTGCTGTGATCCTTGCCGTACATCTCGAAGTCGACATCCAGCGCCGCCCACCGCGCGCCGAAATCGGGCTTCCACTGCAGCTTCACCTGTCCGCCCGTGACCGGCAGCGTCAATTCCTGCCCGTCCTCGTCGAAGGTGATCGTGCCGGCTGCCGCGTCGACATGCTTGATCGGGACATACAGCACCCGTCCGGTTGTGGGACTGATCGGCAGGAAGCAGCTATAGGTCTGCTGTCGCTCCTCGCGCAGGCTGGCCAGCATGACCTGCATGATCTGGTCATATTTCTCGGCCGCGCGCAGCAACGTCTCGTCAAAGCGCCCGGACTTGTAGAACTCGGTCGCGCTGATGAATTCGTATTCGAACCCGAACGTATCCAGAAAGCGGCGCAGCATCGCATTGTTGTGCCCGCCGAAGCTGTCATACCGGCCGAACGGATCGGGCACGCTGGTCAGCGGCTTTTGCAGATGCTGGTGCAGCATTTCCTGTTGCGGAACATTGTCGGGCACCTTGCGCATGCCGTCCATGTCATCCGAAAAGCAGATCAGCCGGGTCGGAATATCGCTGATCATCTCGAATGCGCGGCGGATCATGGTCGTGCGCGCGACCTCACCGAATGTCCCGATATGAGGCAGGCCGGACGGGCCGTAACCCGTCTCGAACAGAACGAACCCCTTTTCGGGATCTTTCTTCTCATAGCGTTTCAGCACCCGGCGCGCCTCCTCGAACGGCCAAGCCTTCGATGTCATCGCAGCGTCGCGCAGGGTTGTCATGATTCAGCTCCTGTTCCAAGCCTTCGACGCCATATTGAAAGCAGGCGGAATCGTCAATAATTTGAACCCATCATCAGGAGACGTCAGCATGACCGCCGAACTGCCCTCTTTCTCGCCCTGCGATGCGCTTGTCGCGGTGATGGTTGCCGTTTCGGCCTCGGACGAAACGATGCGAACCTCGGAACTCGTGGCGATTCAGCGCAATGTCGATCACGCGCCGGTCTTTGCGGACTATGATGAAAGCCGCATTCGTGCGGTCAGCCAGACCGTGATCTCATTGTTCGAGGACGAAGACGGGCTGGATGCGTTGTTCGGGCTGGTCCGGGATGCGCTGCCAGAGAAGTTGTATGAAACCGCCTATGCATTGGCTTGCGACGTGGCCGCGGCGGATGGCAGGCTTTACGAGAACGAGATCGAGATGCTGGCCGAGATCCGCGACCAGATGTCGATCGCCCGCCTGCATGCCGCCGCCATCGAGCTGTCGGCGCAGGTGCGTCACCGCGTTCTCTGACGCCTTCTACAGATATCGCTGCGCCCATGACGCCAGAAGCTGGCGTTGCAGGGTTTTCGCCTGCCGCGTCCAGCCGCGCACTCCGGCAGGCAAGTCGGTGCCCGAGGTCGCGATGTGACGCGGCTGATCCGTACACAGGATCGCGAAGACACCCTGTCGCCCATCCGTGCCAATGCGACCTGCCAGATTCGAGACGAAGTTCAAGGTGCCGGTCTTGGCGGCAACCTCGTAGCTTTGCGAGGCAGGCGTACCCAGATCCTCGGAAAGTGGATCCCGTTTCAGCAGGGATCCCAGTTCCGCCGCACCTTCAGCCAACAGGATTGCGCGTGCAAGCCCCTCGGCCGTCACACGGCTGGTATCGGACAACCCCGAATGATCGGCCAGATCGAAGCCGTCACCCAATCCCTGATCGCGCAACCAACCCTGCATCCGTCGTGCCGACGCCGCCGGATCGCTGGCCCCGCTTGCGTGCAGGCCCACCACCTCGGCGGTCAGGTTGGTCGAGTAATACAGCATGTCACGCAGAATTCGGTCCAGTCTCTGGCTGCCATGCGCCACGATCTCATCGCCAGCAGGAAGGACATCGATCACTTCGGGCGATGGCAACACCAACCCCTTGGCGCGGCACAGCGTCTGGAACACGTCGCCGGCATATAGTTCGGGCCTGCGAACCGGCAGCCAGCGGCTTCCGGGCCGAGCCAAGGCGGACCGCGCCACGGACCAGTGTTCGACACGATCATCCGCGCGATATGTGAACAGGTTGCGCTGATCGACGGGCTGGGCGGTGACGGTATAGGCGCGTGGCGAATTCGCGGCGGCGCGTGCCTCGAGCCGCATCTGCAAACCGCCGCCGACATGACGCCAGCCCAGATGCACACGGTTGAAATTCAGGATCATTCCCGAAACGGCAGGATTATAGGCCAGATGATCGGGCTGATCCGGGACGATTTCGGTCAGTCGCGGCAGCGCACCGCCCCACACCGCGAAGCGTGCGGGGCTGGTCTGACCCGACGCGACCAGATCGGCGGCCAGCGTTTCCAGATCATCGCTGGACAGGATCGGATCACCGCCCCCGACCAGAACCAGCATGTCACCCGCGCGAACGACGCGGGTCCGGAACCGATGATCGGGACCCAGCCGGGCAAGGGCATATAACGCCGTCAGCACTTTCATGGTGCTGGCCGGCGGCAAGGGCTCTGACGCCAAAGCGCCGTCCAGAAGCGTGCCGCGGTCGTCAAGCAGCGCGTATCCGACCGTTCCGCGCAGGCGCGACGCTGCGACCAGCTCTGCCGCATCGGGGATCGGTCTGACGGGCGGCCGTTGCGCCAGACCGACATCCTGCCCCCACAGGCGGGCGGCAGGCAGACTTAACGCGGCGCCCAGAACAGCACGGCGGCTCAATTGGGTCATTATTCCGCCCCTCCGTCTGGCTTCAACTCGTTTCGGGCCGCTCGAATGGCGGTCGACGACTGCGGCGACATCGGCAGGTTGACCAGAACCCAGGCCGGCGGGTCGCACATCGCAAGTTCACCGGCACGGAATTGCGGCAATCGCCAGCGGCGCATGATCTGCGCGGCTGGCGCGTGACGGGCGGCCACACGCGATCCGGGCCGTGACAGGACGCCGATCGGCACCGAAGCCGCAATCTGCCGCCAGCGGTCCCACCGGTCGAACTGGACCAGATTGTCGGATCCCATCAGCCAGACGAACCGGACCCCGGGATAGCGGCGCTGCAATTCGCTGATCGTGTCAGCGGTCATTCGGGTGCCGAGTCGCGCCTCGACATCCGTTACCACGATATCGGGATCGTGCAGCAATCGCCTTGCCGCGCCGATCCGGTCCTGCAACGGCGCCGGACCGCGCGACTTGAGCGGATTTCCCGGAGAGAGCATCCACCAGATCCGGTCAAGCCCGAAGCGGTGTTTTGCAAAGCGGGATATATCGACATGCCCGCAATGGGCAGGATCGAACGATCCGCCCAGAACTCCGATCCGCATACCCGCGTGCGCCATTGGAAATCCTGTCGCCATTTCCAAGGATTAGATCATCGCATCGGCCAAGCCAACTGGCCCGCCAAGGTAAGCAGGATATGTTCCGCAACTTGCCCGATCGTCTATGGCGATCCTTGGACCGTAACCGAGCGTGCTTGCATAAGACACGCCAGTCAATCGGCACCGGGCGCGTCGATAATTGTGACGCGCGCCCTGCCGTCGCGTTTCGACCGATACAGGGCAGCATCGGAATCGGCCAGCATCCGTTCGGCGGACAGGTTCTTGTAGAACCGTGACAGCACGATCCCCATGCTGGCCGAAACGCCGCAATCCTCTTGCTGGTCAAGCGCGGCCTCGATTCCCGCGATGATCCGTGCGGCCAGACGCTTCAACATGTCCGGATCCTCAAGCCCTTTCAGGATCAGGACGAATTCATCGCCACCGATTCTGGCTGCCGTATCGTCGCTGCGAGTCACCTCTTGCAGGACCCGGGCAACGTGCCGCAAGACCAGATCGCCTGCCGCATGCCCCAGAAGATCATTCACCTGTTTGAAATGATCCAGATCCAGATGCGCCAGCGCAAAACCCGTGCCCTTCCCCGTGGCGTCACCGTCCCGCGCCAGCCGCAGCGCGTTGCCGAGTGCCAGTTCCAGCCCCCTTCGGTTGCGCAATCCGGTCAGCGGATCGGTATGGGCCTGAACCTCGGCGGCCTCGCGCGCCGCCTCCAACTGGCTGTTGAAACGCGATAACTCGCCCAGAACGCCCCCGATCGCCTCGCGCATGAACAGCAGTTCCATGGCCAGTTCGGGCGGCGCGAAATCCGCATCCGTCAGCCCCGCAATGCGCACCGCGTCGTAGATTTCGATCCCGAAGCCAAGATTCAGCAACACCGTTCCAGATTGCGCGCGAACCGCATTGCCCCTGAGATTCAGGTGCGGCGCTTGTCGCATCCGCAGAAACAGACGATCGCCGTTTTCTGCGGCGGCGTCGATCCGATCCAGCAGCGTGCCGGTATCACCGGCACGCCCGTTCTGGAACAGATCACCAAGATGTTCCCCGCCGCCGATGATCTTGGCCAGGGTCGGCCCGGTCGACAAGATCGTGCCATCAGCCGTCATCCAAAGATGCATGGGCAACAGCGCCTTCAAGGCCCCCATCTCCAGTCCAAGGATCTGTTCCCGATGCGTCATCGGGGCGTCGCCATGTCGGCAGCACGATCACCAACCAGACGAAACTCTCGCCCCTCGGCAAACGCATCGTCCGAGATCTGGACATGGACTTCATCACCATTGACCTCGATCAGCGCCAGCGTGCCATAGTCGTCTGCCATGACGCGCAAAACCCCTGCCAGAATCTCGGACCAGCCGGGCGCGGAACGCGGAAAAGACAGTCGCAGCGATTGATTGGACTGCAACGTGATCTTGATCTGCGGCATGGCCAGATCCGGAATGACGAAATGTGCCCGTCCGGGCAGTTCTTCCAACCGCATGAGGAAGTCCCTGAAATCACGCCCCGAAAAGCGCAACAGACGCCGGATTGCCTCTCGACTCGCCAGCCAGGCGCCCATGTCCTCGAGCAACTCGCCGACCGGCCTTCGAAGCCGTTCTGCGGTCACCGACAACAGTTGATGGATCTGTCGCTCTCGATCGCGCGGCACAGGTTCCGAACCTGTCACGCCGTCCCGTGCCCGCGCGTCGCAGTCCGCGACGACCCACGTCCACAGCGCATCTCCATGGGTGTCACGCAGGAATTCTTCGATCGCCCGAACTACCAGCCTTTGCATTCGTCACCTCTGCTCGCCTCCCGCAGGTAGCGCAGAAAGATGAACAAGTTTCTAACAGAGGCAGGAAACGCCGCCTGCCACCGGTCAGTCCGCTTCCCAGCCATAGCTGCCCGGTCCCGCGATCGCCGTTCGTGCCGCAAGCAAGTCCTGTGGTCGCATCGACATCGACGACGCGGCTTCGACCACGCGCGAATCATCTTCAAGAAGAAAATCCAGGACATGCAGCCCAAGCTCTGGCGTGTCGGCAAGAGCACGCAGGTCGTCAGGCCTCAGCCCCGTCGCATTCATGAAGCCCGACGCCAGATCAGGTTGTTCGAGGATGTACAGCAGCGCGTCGGTCGCCAGATGTCGCGCGGCTGAATGGTTGAAGCTCATCGTTCACCTCTTCGTGGTCTAAGCGGAAATCGGCTCATGAGATCCGGCCGGAAACCGTTTGTTAAGTATTTGCTGAAAGGGTTCAGCCTGGAAGCAACGCTTGTAAAGAGGGCGACACGTCCGATGACCGCACGCATCCTTGTCGCAGATGGGATGGCCACCAACCGCATCACCCTGAAGGTGCGCCTGGCTGCCGCTTGCCATGATGTGGTGACAGCGGGGACGTACACCCAGCTTCTGCAGCAGGCGCGCGCCGCGCGTCCGGACATGATCATCCTGGGAGGCGGCTTCGTCGACCGGTACCCCGTCCAGATCTGCGAGGAACTGGCCCGCGACCGCGACCTTGCCCGGATCCCTGTTCTGATGCTTGCCGGCAAGACCGCGATGCTGCCCGCACTGAGGGCGGGTGCCGCAGCGGTGCTTGACCCAACGGTCGAGGAACAGGTGCTGCTGGCCCGGATCAGGGGGCTGCTGCGAGATACAAGCGCCGGCCACGAACCGCAGCGGTCAATGGCCGAAGCACAGGCAGAATTCACGGGTCAGCCGGTTACATCCGGCGTCACGCTGGTCGCCGATTGCGCAGCACGGGCACTGCTGTGGCGGCACCTGCTGCAACGTCGCTTGAACAGCCGCTTCAGCATCTGCAACACCGAAGAAGCGCTGGCCGCCGCCGCTGCGGGTCGCGCCGCCGATCTGTATCTGATCGCCGCGGATATCGAGACGCGGGGCGACGGGTTGCGGCTGCTGTCCGAACTGCGGTCCCGGTCAGGCTCGCGCGATGCCGCCTTCGTGATCGCGACCGGACCCCATCGGGCCGAGCTGGCCGCGATCGCGCTGGATCTGGGTGCGGGCGAGGTTTTGCCCATCGACCTGGGCGGCGAGCCGGGCGTAGAGGTTGCCGCGTTGGCCTTGCAGATGCAGCTGGCCCGCAAGAAGCAGAGCGATCAGCGCCGGGCAGACGCGTTGCGCAACAGATTGTGGGCCATGACCGACCCCCTCACCGGGCTGTACAACCGCCGCTACGCCCTGCCACGTCTGACCGAGATCGCCCGCGACGCCTTGCGGGAAAAGGACAGCTTCGCCGTCATGGCGCTGGATCTGGATCGCTTCAAGCGGATCAACGACAGTCACGGTCATGCGGCAGGCGATGCCGTTCTGCGCGATGTGGCGGCCCGCCTTGAGGCCGTGATCGGCAGCAGTGGGATCACCGCGCGCCTCGGCGGCGAAGAATTTCTGGCGGTCCTGCCCGGAATGGGCGAGCGCGAAGCCTGGACCCGCGCCGAAGAGGTGCGTCGGGTAGTCGAAGCACGCCCCGTCGCGCTGTCGGATCTGTCGGGTGGCGGGCATGTCGGAATAACACTTTCCGCAGGCGTCGCGATCGGTCGCTGCGTCTCTGCGACCTTTCAGCCCGAACGTCTTGCCGAGATGTCGCTGGAACGCGCGGATCGTGCGTTGATGTCGGCCAAGGCGCTGGGGCGGAACCGGGTCATGCTGGCGCAGGCCGAACACGCGGTCTGAGTGCCGCCGATACCTGTGTGCCGTCAGGACTGGCGGAAAGCCTGTTCCGGCACTAGATTGACGGAAACGGGCACCGAACGGGATCCCGGTCCAGACGGAGCAGCGCATGACGCAATCGCAGCTTTCCACGAACACGGCGGACGCCGAGCGTCCGACCGGGCAGGCAATGCTGCGCGGGACGCGTGGCCGATGTCCCGCCTGCGGCGAGGGAAAACTGTTTCAGGGTTATCTGAAAGTGGCAGACCATTGCCCTTCCTGTGGCGAGGCGATGCACCACCAGCGTGCCGATGACGGACCGGCCTATCTGACGATCCTGCTGGTGTCGCATCTTGGCGCCCCGATCCTGCTGGCCAGCTTCATCGCGTGGCGCCCTTCGGCAATGACGATGATCATGACCTTCGGGCTGGGTGCCATTGTCCTGTCGCTGCTGCTGCTGCCGCGCATCAAGGGTGCGATGATCGGGCTGCAATGGGCGCGGCGCATGCATGGTTTCGGTGACGCGGCCGAGCCCGCCTCATCATGACGATGCAGACGCCGGACATGCCGATCCGGGATGCCGCGACGATGATCCTGCTGCGGCGCGACGCGGGCGGCGGCGCGGTTCTGATGGGAATGCGCGGCGCGTCTGCGGTATTCATGCCATCGAAATATGTGTTTCCGGGCGGCGCCGTCGACGCAACCGACGCCACCGCGCCGATGGCGCACGGTCTGACCGAGCCGCATCGCAGCCGTCTGCTGTGCGACCCGCGCGGCGACGCCTGTGCGGACCCCCACGCGATCGCCGCCGCCGCGCTGCGCGAACTGGCGGAAGAGACAGGACTGCTGATCGGCTGCGACGCGGGACCACGTTGCGGCTGGCCGGGATATGCCGATACCGGGATAAGCCCAGACGCCTCGGGCCTGCAGTATGTCTTTCGCGCGATCACGCCGCCGGGTCGCCCCCGCCGGTTCGACGCGCGCTTCTTTCTTGCCGATGCCGCGACGATCTGCGGCGATCCGGATGATTTCAGCCGCGCGTGTGACGAGCTTTCGCATCTGCACTGGGTTCCGCTGTCCGACGCCCGCGCGCTGGACCTGCCGTTCATCACCGAGGTGGTTCTGGCGGAAATCGCCGAACTGGCCGGGGCGGTGCCTTATCACGCGCCATTGCCGCAGGCCGACACCGTGCCGTTCTTCGATAATCGCGGTGCTGCACCGCGATTTTCCCAGATCGCCTGACGAAGCGATCAACGCCCCGCAAGCTGCGCGATCAGGTCGTTCGCGAATGCCGCAATGGCCAGAGATGCGTCGAAATCGAACTGATTTATCGCGACGAACACCCCGATATCGTGGGCCGGGGCGAAAGCGTGATAGACAAACATCCCCTGCAGCCCACCGGCCTTTTGCAGGATCAGCGGTCGTCCGGCATCCGGCCGCATGATCACCCAGCCCAGCCCCATCGCGTCCATATGGCCGGATTCGTCCATCGCGAAGACCGGGCTTCGACCATCACGCGGCACCCAGGCGGCGTGATCCAGAAGCCGCGCCTCTGTCAGCGTGGCGGCATCCTCCGCCAGATGCCATTCCAGCCATGTCAGCATGTCGTCGGCGGTCGAATACAGCCCGCTGGCCCCGGACATGACGGAGGTCGTGGGAATATCGGGCAACGCCTCGCCCTGGAATCCGTGGCCTTGCATCAGCCGGTCGTGTTCGCGCGGGGCAAAGACGGTGTTCTTCAGGCCGATCGGGTCCAGAAGCCGTGTTCGAAGAAGATCGCGATAGGCTTGCCCGCCCACCTGCCCCAAGGTCATGGCCAGCAGATCGAATCCCATGTTCGAGTAGCTGATGCCACTGCCCGGCGCAAAAAGTCGCGGCTGGTCTGAAATCGCCTTGCGGTAGGCCGTCTCGGTCAGCGTGGCGAAGGGGTCGTCTTCCGGACCGGGCTCGCGGTCGGCCTCGCGCGGCAGCCCGGCACCATGCGTCGCAAGATCGATCAGGCGGATCGCGGGTCCGTCGGTCGCATCGATATCGGGCCAGTCCAGATGATCGGCCAAGCGATCGGTCAGGCTGACCTCTCCTTCGGCGGTCATCTGTGCCAACATCGCGCCCGTGAACACCTTGGTGATAGACCCCACCCGCATCAGCGTTCCACCATCGGGCGCGGCCTGCCCCGGCGCGGCCTCGCCGAAGCCCGCGATGCGACGGTCGCCGTCCTGCGTCACGGCAAGGATCAGGGCTGGCGTGCCCAGTTCCAGCCACAGGACCTGTCCGCCGAAATCCACTGCCTCGTTCAGCATCGGCTGATCCGCCGCCGCTGGCGCGGACCAGATCAGCGACGCAGCCAGAACCGTCCACCGGATCCTAGGATTTACGTTCATTCCATCCTCCCCGCCTCACTCAAAAAATGGCCCGTCCATCACGACCCAGCCACGAACCCGAGATAAGGAAGACCCGTTCGGCTGCGGTGGTCAAGCGCGTCAGATCGCGGCGGCAAGATTGCCGCCCTCGTTCCTGCGCAGTCGGGTTCGCAAATGACCCGCACCAAGGCTTGCCCGCAGCTTGCGCGACAGCGTGTCGATGCCAGCAGTCACAAGTCCGGTCGCGACAAGGATCGCAACCGCGCGATCCAGCCGCAGTTCCGCGATGGCGTCGTCCAGATAGAAACCCAACGTGGCGATCCCCAGAATGCCCAAGATGGCACTTTCGCGGATGATGATTTCCCACCGGTAAAGACACAGCGCGACGAACTGGCCGAACAGGCGCGGCACGATTTCCCACCCCCACAGGGTCAGGCCGGTCGGGGCGTCGGGGCGCAGGGCCAACCCGGCGGCCTGCCGCCCCAGCAGGTGCCCGATGATTGCACCGTTATGCAGACCCAGCGCAAGGATCGCGGGCAGCATGGACGGCCCGAAGACCTGCAGGAACAGATAGGCCAGCATGTATTCGGGAAAGCTGCGCAGGATCACCAGCACCAGATGGCCCAGCATGGCACCCGCGCGACCGGTCACGCGCGGCACGATCAGCGATTGGGCGAGGAACGCGATCAGACCGGCCAGAACAAGCGCCAGCTGCGCGACCAGCATCGTCGCGAACAGTCCCGGCAGGATCGCGTCCTGCATCAGTTCGGACAGCCACGGCCACAGTCCTGCCGGATCGCCCTGCCGCAAGGGCGCGGGCACGATATCCTGTGTCAGGAACCGCCAAAGAACCCCCGCCCCCATCGGTGGCGCCTTGACCTGCGCCAGCATCGCGACGGCAGCGATCAGCCACAGCCAGACAAGTCGCGGGCGCATCCAGACACGGACCGAGGCGATCAGCGCGATGTAGATCACCATGATCGCCCCCGCCGCGCCGTATTCGCCCTGCTTGAAGAAGCTGTCCAGTTGGAACCCCAGCGTGGGCAGACCGATAAAGCCCAGAACAGCCGACGACCGCAGCCCGCATTCCAGGCGATAAAGCGCATAGTTCACCATCTCGGGCCGGGCCAGCGGTGCGCGCGCCCAAAGGAACCGGCTGAGCGGATCCACCCTGCATCCCAGCCATTCCGAAGGGCGCGGATCGGCCTCGTCCAGGATTTCGGACAGAACCTTGGCGAAGATGCCCGCATAGGGCAGCGCGATGGCCAGAACGCCGGTGGCGACACCCATTCCGGTCACCTGCATCAGCATCAGCGCCCAGAACAGCTCGTGCACGGACCGCAGCGCGATGCAGGTCCAGCGCACCACGCGAAACCGATAGAATGGTGCCATCAGCAGGCCAGCAAGGCCGCCCGCCACGACACCCGCGACCGCAAAGGCGATGGTCAGCGCGACCGAGCGGAAAATCTGTTCGACGGCACCGAAATCGGGCCGCAGGAACCCGGCGGCCATGCGCCCCAGCGCCGCCCACGGGTCGTGTCCGGCCTGCTGCAGATCGGCGAAGGGCAGGCACAGCGCCGCGACCGCCAGAAACCCCGCGACGATGCCAAGCCTCGACACCCGGTCAGCGCGCATAGAGTGCCTCGATCAGGTCGCGCGGGATATCAGGCGCGCTGTCCAGCAGCAGCTGCCCGTACTTCAGGCCGATCAGGCGCGTCGCAAAACCCAGGGCCAGGTCAACGTCGTGCAGGGCCAGAATGGCGGTCGGGAACGCGTCGCGGATCACCCCTGCCAGCGTGTCGGCCTGCGCGGGATCGACGGCGGACAAGGGTTCGTCACCGACCAGGACATCCCCGCCGCGATACAACGCGCGGGCCAGCGCCACGCGCTGTTTCTGACCGCCCGACAGGGTCTCGACGGCACGATCAGCCTCGGGGCGCAATCCGACCTGATCCAGAACCGCCATCGCCGCGTCACGATCGGCGCGGCGCGGGCGGATCAGCGTGGCCAGATTATACGCCGCGCCGTGATCGTCCAGCCGACCCATAAGCACGTTGCGCAGCGCGGAAAGCTGCGGGACCAGGGCATGATCCTGCGGAACCAGCGCGACCCGTCGCCCCTGATCCAGCAAAGCCTGCCGGGCAGCAGCCAGCAGCGTGGACTTGCCCGCGCCGCTGCGGCCCAGCAACACCAACCTTTCGCCCACCGCGACATGCAAGGTGACGCCACGCAGCACCGGCGTGGCGCCATAGCCCAGATCCGCAGCCTCAAGCAGGTGCAAGCGGCCTACTCCAACAGGCCCAGATCGCGTCCGACCTTCTCGATCGGGGCGTAATCGTCGTTCGATGCCGCAATGAACCGCGTGCGCGGGAACGCCGCCAGAAGATCGGGGTCGTCCATGCCGATCAATGTGGCCTGGACCTTGTCGGCGAACCCTTCCCCCCAACGCGCATCCACATCGCCCCGGATCGTCCAGTTATAGTCGGGATAGGGCGGCGTCTTCCAGATGACCTTCGCGGTCTCGATTTCGGGCGCGCCGTCGGCAACGGCCTGATCATAGACGGCAAAGTTCAGCGCGCCGATCTGCCACGCGCCGGACGCCACCAATCGCAGGGTCTGACTGTGATTGCCCGAGAATCCGACGCGGTCGAAGAAATCCTCGGGCGCATCGCCGGTTTCCTGACGGATATGGAATTCCGGCATCAGCCGCCCCGAGGTCGAGGTCTTGGCCCCGAAGGTGAAGGACATGCCGCTGGCCGCATCGGGAAAATCCGCGGATTCGGTCAGTCCGGTATCGGTATGGGCGATGAAATAGCTGACGAACGTCTGATCCTCGTCCCCTTGCGCGATCGCGCGGGCCTCGGGCACCAGCAACCTTGCCTGCACGCCGGACAACCCACCGAACCATGCCAACTGAACCTGATCGTTGCGGAATGCGGTAACCGCCGCAGGATAGGATTTCACCGGCACGAACTGAACCGGCACATCAAGCTGTTCGGACAGGTAATCGGCAACCTTGTCGAAGCGTTCGGCCAACCGCGTCTCATCCTCGTCCGGGATGGCCGAGAAATACAACGTGTCCTGCGCATGGGCGCTGCCAAGCATGGCGGCAAGCGCAAAGGCGGACATGAACAGGCGGGGCAAAAGACGCATGGCGGACCTCATCAGCCGTTGTTGTGGGTTCGGGAAGGACGGGGACCCTGGCGCGCTGGGGTTGCGCCGCCACTCATCCTCCCGACAAACCCCTGACGGAGAGTGCGGCATCTTGAAGGACACCGCCCCGAGCGCCGCCGGCGCATCGGTCTGCCTGCGGAAAGAATAGCAGTCCACCGCGACCCGCCGCAAGCCGCGACAAGCTGCCAGCGGCGCGCTCAATCACAAGTGGATCGTTCTGGATGGTTTTTCTTGACTCGCGAAAGTCACCTTCGCACGATGATTGCGTACCTATCGTCATGACAGGCAAAGTGGAGGGTCCCATGAATATCGACCTGACGCGCCGCGGCTTTCTAAGGCTGGCAGGTGCGGGGGTTGCGGCGACCTCGCTGGGGGCCATGGGCTTCGGCGAGGCAGAGGCGGCAGAAGCAGCGCATGTGCGGGCTTTCAAGCTGACCACGACAACGGAAACGCGCAACACCTGTACCTACTGCTCGGTCGCCTGCGGGATCATCATGTATTCCAAGGGCGATGTGAAAGCCGGCGAAACCGCCGAGATCATGCACATCGAAGGCGACGCCGACCATCCGACGAACCGCGGCACGCTGTGTCCCAAAGGCGCGGCCCTGAAGGATTTCGTCAAGGCCCCGACACGCCTGACCCGGCCGCGCTATCGCGCAGCGGGCGCCACCGAATTTCAGGATGTCACCTGGGACGAAGCGCTGGACAAGATCGCCCGCGCGATGAAGGACGACCGCGACGCCAATCTGGTGCAGGTCAGCGAGGCCGGCGTGCCGGTCAACCGTTGGACCACGACCGGGTTCCTTGCGGCCTCCGCCACCACGAACGAAACCGCATGGCTGACCTACAAGGCCGTCCGGTCACTGGGAATCGTCGGCTTCGACAACCAGGCGCGCGTCTGACACGGCCCTACGGTAGCCAGTTTGGCTCCAACATTTGGCCGTGGCGCAATGACCAACGCCTGGACCGACATCAAGAACACCGATCTGGTGATCGTCATGGGCGGCAACGCCGCCGAAGCCCATCCCTGCGGCTTCAAATGGGTGACCGAAGCCAAGGCGACGCGTGGCGCCAAGCTGATCGTCGTCGATCCGCGCTATACCCGCACTGCCTCGGTGTCGGATTATTATGCCCCGATCCGTCCGGGCAGCGACATCGCCTTCCTGATGGGGGTGATCCGCTGGTGCATCGAAAACGACAAGGTACAGTGGGAATATGTCCGCAACTTCACCAATGCCGCGTTGCTGGTGAAGGACGGCTTCGGCTGGTCCGACGGGCTTTTCAGCGGCTATGACGAGGAAAAGCGCGACTACGACAAGGCGGACTGGGATTACCAGATCGGCGATGACGGCTATGCCAAGCTGGACATGACCCTTCAGGATCCGCGCTGCGTGTGGAACCTGCTCAAGGCGCATGTCGACGTCTATACACCCGAATTCGTGGAAAATGTCTGCGGCACGCCAAAGGACCGCTATCTGCAGATCTGCGAGATGATCGGGGAATGCAGCGCGCCCGAGCGGGTGATGACCTCGATGTACGCGCTTGGCTGGACGCAGCATTCCAAGGGCGCCCAGAACATCCGCGGCATGGCGATGCTGCAGCTGATCCTGGGCAATATCGGCATGCGCGGCGGCGGGATGAACGCGCTGCGGGGGCATTCGAATATCCAGGGCCTGACCGATCTGGGCCTGATGTCGAACCTGATCCCCGGCTATCTGAACATCCCGACCGAACGGGAACCCGACTGGCAGACCTATATGTCCACGCGGGAATTCAAGCCGCTTCGTCCGGGCCAGACCAGCTATTGGCAGAACTATTCCAAGTTCATGGTCAGCTTCATGAAGGCGATGTGGGGCGATGCCGCCACGGCCGAGAATGATTGGGCTTACCACTATCTGCCCAAGCTGGACGTGCCGACCTATGACGTCCTGCGGATGTTCGAGCTGATGAAGCAGGGGCAGGTGAACCTGTATTTCTGCCAGGGCTTCAATCCGCTGATGGCCTTCCCCAACCGGGCCAAGCTGACCGAGGCGCTGTCCAAGCTGAAACTGCTGGTCGTGATGGACCCGCTGGAGACCGAGACCGCGCATTTCTGGGAAAACCACGGTCAGTACAATGACGTGGATTCCGCCTCGATCCAGACCGAGGTGCTGGAACTGCCGACGACCTGCTTTGCCGAGGACGAAGGCGCGCTGGTCAATTCGGGCCGTTGGCTGCAATGGCACTGGCCGGGCGGCTCGCCTCCGGGCGAGGCGAAGAACGACACCTGGATCATGGCCAACCTGTTCCAGAAGCTGCGCAAGCTTTATCAGGATGAAGGCGGGGTGTTTCCCGAGCCGATCCTGAACCTAAGCTGGAACTATGCCGATCCGCTGGATCCCAAGCCCGAGGAACTGGCCAAGGAAATGAATGGCCGCGCGCTGCGCGACATCGAGGATCCGGCCAATCCCGGCACTACACTGGTGGCCGCCGGCAAGCAGGTGAAGAACTTCACCCAGTTGCAGGACGACGGCTCGACGATGTGCGGCTGCTGGATCTTCTCGGGTTGCTGGAACGAGGATGGCAACAACATGGCGCGGCGGGACAATTCCGATCCCGGCGATGCCGGCATGTTCCTGAACTGGTCCTATTCATGGCCGGTCAATCGCCGCATCCTGTATAACCGCGCCTCGGCCGACATGCAGGGCAAGCCGTGGGATCCCGATCGCAAGCTGATCGAATGGACCGGCGAGAAGTGGGAAGGCTATGACGTGCCCGATATCGGCGTGACGTCGAAGCCGGGCGAGGTCATGCCCTTCATCATGAACCAGGAGGGCACATCGCGCCTGTTCACCCGCGGAATGATGCGGGACGGCCCCTTCCCCACGCATATGGAGCCGTTCGAAAGCCCGATCGCGAATGTCCTGAACCCGAAGATGCGCGGCAACCCGGTCAGCCGGGTCTTCGTGGACGACGCCGAGCAATTCGCGACCAGCGAAGAGTTTCCGTTCGTCGCCACGTCCTACCGGCTGACGGAACATTTCCACTACTGGACCAAGCACAACAAGGTGAACGCCTCGTTGCAGCCCGAGTTCTTCGTCGAGATCAGCCAGGAACTGGCGGCCGAGAAGGGCATCACCGGCGGCAGCCGGGTGCGTGTCTGGGGCAAGCGGGGACAGGTCTGGGCCAAGGCCGTGGTGACCAAGCGGATCAAGCCGATGCAGTGCGACGGAAAGACCGTCCATGTCGTGGGCATTCCGCTGCACTGGGGCTTCATGGGTGCCGCCAAGAAGGGCTGGGGGCCGAACAGTCTGACGCCGTTCGTCGGTGACGCGAACGTGGAAACGCCGGAATTCAAGGCGTTCCTCGTCAATATCGAACCCGCAGCAGAGGAGCCGGTGGCATGAGCGATACCGCACCTCAACCCACGACCGCGGCGGCGAACCCGCCCGTCCAGCCGCTTGAATCGAACTTGCTTCCCTCCGACGTGGTCCGAATCTCGGCCACGCCGGATGTGCCACAGCCGACGCGGCAACTGACCAAGGTCGCCAAGCTGATCGACGTCAGCAAATGCATCGGCTGCAAGGCGTGCCAGTCGGCCTGCGTGGAATGGAACGATACCCATCCCGAGATCGGCGAGAATATCGGCAGCTACGAAAACCCGCATGATCTGACGCCGGACATGTTCACCCTGATGCGGTTCAGCGAATGGGAAAACCCCGCAACCAACGAACTGGAATGGCTGATCCGCAAGGATGGTTGCATGCATTGCGAGGATCCGGGCTGCCTGAAGGCCTGTCCCGCCCCCGGCGCGATCGTGCAGTATTCGAACGGCATCGTGGACTTCATCCACGACAACTGCATCGGCTGCGGTTATTGCGTGACCGGCTGTCCGTTCGACATTCCCCGCATCAGCAAGGTCGATCACAAAAGCTACAAATGCACCCTGTGTTCGGATCGGGTCGCCGTCGGCCAGGGGCCTGCCTGCGCCAAGGCCTGCCCGACAAAGGCGATCACCTTCGGCACCAAGGACGACATGACGGCGCTGGCCAATGAACGGGTCGAGGATCTGAAGTCGCGCGGCTACGAGAACGCCGGGATCTACGATCCCAAAGGCGTCGGCGGCACGCATGTCTTCTATGTTCTGCACCACGCGGACAAGCCCTCGATTTACAGCAACCTGGCTGAAAACCCGCGCATCTCGCCCATTGTCGAAGGCTGGAAGGGCGTCACCAAGACCGCCGGCATGGCAGCGATGGGCGTCGCGGCGGCGGGCGCCGTCCTGATGGGCCTGTTCACCCGCAACAAGGTCGAACCCGAAGAGGAAGAGGCCGCCGAACGGCTGGTGCAGGACCGGGAGGGGATCTGATGCACAAGCCATTCTATTCCGACCCCGCGGATCACATCGAAAGCACCGCCCCGGTTCGCGTCAGTCGCTATCGCGGCATCACACGGTTGAACCACTGGGTGACGGCGCTGTCGCTGATCGTCCTGGCGCTGTCGGGCCTGGCGTTCTTTTCACCCCATCTCTACTTCCTGACCGGCCTGTTCGGCGGCGGACAGATCGCGCGCTGGCTTCATCCGATCATCGGCGTGGTGCTGTTCTTCAGCTTCCTTCTGCTGTTCCTGCAGATGTGGCGGCTGAACCTGCCCAAGCCCGAGGACACCACCTGGGTGTCGCGGATCGGAGATGTCGCGACCGGCCACGAAGAGCGATTGCCCGAGATGGGCAAGTACAACGCCGGACAGAAATTCATCTTCTGGGCGATGTCGGTGCTGATCGTGGTGCTGATCGTGTCCGGCATCATGATGTGGCAGCAGTATTTCGCCGGTCTGGTGTCGATCCCGGTGCGCCGCGTCGCGACACTGGTTCACGCGCTGGCCGCCGTGGCGATCATCCTTGTCTTCATCCTGCATGTGTTCGCGGCCTTCTGGGTGCGCGGCACGCTGCGCGCGATGACACGCGGCGATGTCACCGGCGGTTGGGCATGGCGGCATCATCGCAAATGGCTGCGCGAGGTCGCTGGACGTTCCAGCAAGGGACCGGCAGAATAGTTTCGGCAACGCAACCCTCAGTGGCCGGTCCGGCCCGGAGTGATCATGGCGACTTCCATTCAGCCCGACCCTTCCGTCATCGGTGGCGTTCCGACGCCGCCGCTGGCATTCCTGCCCGATCCGGACCGCCTGTTCGCGACGCGCGCGCGGCGGTTCCTGTTTCTGGCCGAACACGATCCCCGACTTGGCCCCTATCTTGCCTTCCTTGGCGAACTGACCGCGCTGCAGGCGCGTCTGGTCGATGAACTGCCCGAACCCGATCCGATCCCGACCGAACGGATCGAACAGGCCCGCACCTATCGCATGCCGCCCATTGATCGCGAGGCTCTGGCGAGCGATGAGGTGCTGCACGAAACACTGATGACGCTGTCCGATCAGGCGCAGGCGCTGGACATGCCGCAGCCTGCGAAACTGGCGCTGCAGGCGGTGCTGGCCTCGGATCTGGCGGACCGGCACTGGCTGCTGGAAAACCTCCTGTCGGATCGCATCCCGGAAGACAGCGCCGCCCCGCATTTGTTTGCCGCTGCGGCAGTGCAGGTTCACATGGCGCGGCTGGCCGCATCGCTGGATGCATCATCGCTGGTCCCGATCCGCGCTGGCACCTGCCCGACCTGCGGCGGTCGTCCCGCGACATCCAGCGTGATGGCGGCGCAGGGCATCGAGAATGTGCGCTATGCCACCTGCGCCTGCTGCGCGACGCAATGGAACGAGGTGCGGATCAAGTGCCTGTGCTGCGGATCGACCAAGGGCATCAGCTACCGCTCGGTCGAAACGGACGAGGCGGCGGTGAAGGCTGAAATCTGTTCCGAATGCGATAGCTGGGTCAAGATCCTGTATCTGGGCAGGAATCACAGCCTCGATCCGATCGCCGACGACGTCGGCAGTCTGGGGCTGGACCTTCTGATGAAGGAAACCGGCTTCGGTCGTGGGGGGGTGAACCCCTATCTGGCGGGGTATTGATGACGGGGTTTCGCGCCCTGCCCTCGGTCGATCAGCTTCTGCAGTCGGACATCGGACAGACGCTGATCGCGGAACATGGACGCACTGCGGTCACCACCGCCGCGCGCGCCCGACTGGACGCGGCACGGGTGGCGATCCGCGATGGCGCCAGCGGCGACGATCAGGCCGCCCGGCTGCCGGATCTTCTGGCGGCCGACCTAGCCCAGGCTGCGCGACCCACGCTGCGCCCGATGCTGAACCTGTCGGGAACGGTACTGCACACCAATCTGGGCCGCGCGATTCTTGCGCCCGAGGCGATCGAGGCCGCCCGCACCGCGATGGCCGCGCCGCTGCCGTTGGAATTCGATCTTGACGGCGGTGGACGCGGCCAGCGTGACGATCATCTGCGCGGATTGCTGCGCGAACTGACCGGCGCCGAGGACGCAACCATCGTCAACAACAACGCCGCCGCGGTGCTGATCGCGCTGAACACCTTCGGTCAGGGGCGCGAGGGGATCGTCTCGCGCGGGGAACTGATCGAGATCGGTGGCGCGTTCAGAATGCCCGACATCATGGCCCGCGCTGGAACACGGCTGGTCGAGGTGGGCACCACAAACCGCACCCATCCGCGCGACTACGAAAGCGCGATCACCGCCGATACCGGCGTGATCATGAAGGTGCACACATCGAACTACCGCATCCAGGGGTTCACGTCCGAAGTGCCCGCGCCGCAACTGTCAGGGATCGCCCGGGCGGCGGGCATACCGCTGTTGAACGATCTGGGCGCTGGATCGCTGGTCGATCTGTCCGCCTATGGGCTTCGGCGCGAACCGACCGTTGCCGAGGCGGTGGCCGAGGGCGCCGATTTGGTCACATTCTCGGGCGACAAGCTGCTGGGTGGGCCGCAGGCGGGGTTTATCGTGGGGCGTCGCGACCTGATCGCGCAGATCAACAAGAACCCGCTGAAGCGTGCGCTGCGGCTGGACAAGATCCGCATCGCCGCGCTGCAGGCGACGCTGCGGCTGTACCGCGACCCGGACCGTCTGGCCGCACGTTTGCCCACCCTGCGCCACCTGTCGCGGCCGCACGATCAGATCGCCGCGCAGGCGGCGCGACTTGCCCCGAAGATCGCCGCGCTGCTTGAACCGCTGGGATATGCAGCCCGACCATGCGACTGCGCCAGCCAGATCGGTTCGGGCGCCCTGCCGGTCGACACGATCCCGTCGGCCGGGTTGCGGCTGACCGGCCAGGGCGGGGACGCACCGGACCGCCTGTCGGTGCGTCTGCGCACCCTGCCGTGCCCGGTCATCGGTCATATCCGGGACGGCGCACTGATCCTTGACCTGCGCTGCCTTGATGACGACAACCCCCTGCTGGACGCGATGGCGGCGCTATGATCGTCGGAACGGCAGGCCATATCGACCACGGCAAGACAGCGCTGGTCAAGGCCCTGACGGGCACCGACGCCGACCGTCTGGCCGAGGAAAAGGCACGCGGCATCACCATCGACCTGGGCTTCGCCTATGCAGATCTGGGGGGTGGCGCGATCACCGGATTTGTGGATGTGCCGGGGCATGAACGTCTGATCCACACCATGCTGGCGGGGGCGGGCGGCATCGACATGGCCTTGCTGGTCGTCGCCGCGGATGACGGGGTGATGCCGCAGACGCGTGAACATCTGGCGATCCTTGATCTGCTGGGAATCACGCAGGGGATCGTGGCGCTGACCAAGTGCGATCTTGCCGATGCCGCACGGCAAGCACAGGTGACGGCACAGATCCGTTCCGCGATCGCGGGAACCGGGCTGGCGGATGCGCCGATACTGCCCGTTTCCTCGCGGGACGGAAACGGGATAAGGGCCCTGCGCCTCGCGCTGCGGGACGCAGAGGCCGGGACCGCCGCGCGCCGCGCCGAAGGTCCGCTGCGCCTTGCGGTGGACCGCAGTTTCACGTTGGCCGGAACGGGCACGGTGGTGACGGGCACTGTCGTCAACGGCCGCGTTGCTGTCGGCGATCAGGTGATGGTCAGCCCGTCGGGCCTTGCCGCGCGGGTCCGTGGCATCCACGCACAGAACCGCGAGGCGACCCAGGGATTGGCGGGACAGCGTTGCGCGCTGAACCTTGCGGGCGAGCATGTCACGAAAGCGGCGATCCGCCGCGGCGATGTCATTCTGGCACCGGGCCTGCACGCGCCGACCGACCGGATCGACGCAACCCTCACCGTACTGCCGACCGAGCCGAAGCCCATCGGCACCTGGTTTCCTGCCCGTCTGCACAGCCACGCGACAGAGGCCGGGGCGCGGATCGTGCCGCTGGCAGATCCGATCCCACCGGGCGGCAGCGGACCGGTGCAGATCGTCCTGGATCGGCCTGTCGCCGCGTTGGTGCTGGACCGGTTCATCCTGCGTGACGTGTCGGCCAGCAGGACCATCGGCGGGGGATTGTTCCTCGACCTGCGCGGGCCGGCGCGAAAACGCCGCGCGCCGGATCGGCTTGCCCTGATCGCTGCGGCAACGGCCCAGGATCCGGCCCAGGCACTGTCTGCGATGCTGGCCATCGCGCCGGTCGATCTGAACGTCTTTACCCGTGATCGGGGCCTGTCCAAGGACGCGCGCGATGACGCGATCTCGATCAGTTCTGCCGAACGTATTGGCGAGCTTGCCTTGTCAGGCGCGCAGTTGAATGCCCTGCGCACACAATTGTCCGGAAACCTTTCCCAATTTCACGAGGCGAACCCGGATCTGCCGGGTCTGGGCCGTGAGAAGCTGCGGCTATCGCTGCACCCCAGGCTGCCCAAGCCTGCATATCTGGTGTTCCTTCAGTCCGAGGCGGAAGCTTGCCACGTCGTGCTGGATGGCGCCTTTGTGCGCCTGCCGGGGCACGAGGTGAAGTTGTCTCCAGAAGACGAGGCCCTGTGGGCTCGCATCGCTCCCACGCTGATCGGCGAGAACCGCTTTCGGCCGCCGCGTGTCCGCGATTTCGCGGGCGAACTGGACATCGACGAACGCGAGATACGTCGCGTCATGAAACTGGCCCAGAAGCTGGGCCGAACCGATCAGATCGCACGCGACCATTTCTTCGCGCGCGCCGTCACGGCCGAGATGGTCGAGATCGCACAGGACGTGGCAGCCGCGTCAGAGGATGGCTGGTTCAGCGCGCCTGGCTTTCGCGATCGCGTCATGAACGGTCGCAAGGTGGCCATCGAGATCCTTGATTTCTTCGACCGTCTCGGCGTGACCTTGCGCCGGGGCGATCTGCGTCGCATCAATCCGCACAGGGTGGATCTGTTCGGCGCATCCGGAAGGGAATCGTCCCCGGTGGGGCGGCCGGTCTTCAAAACCGGTTGGGGCAGCGAGCCTGTCCCGGGTGGGTTCGACTCCCATTCCCTTCCGCCAGTTTCACGCACAGAGACGGGGGGCGGCGGCTTACCCTAGCAGTCGGGCAGGCCGGCCAAGTCCTGCGAGGCGGGCTTCGGCGCGTCCTGCGGCTGGTCGGCGGGTTCGGGCCGTCCCTGCAGGTCCAGCCCACGCGCCGTCGGGGCGTGCCACGTCACCGAGGACGGCACAGCACCCTGCGAGTTGGTACCGATCTGTGACCCACCGGTTCCGCCTGTCCAGCCGGTGCTGCCGGAATTGCCGGGCGCGGTGCCGTCATCGGACGGCTGCGGCTGTGTCGCAGGCAAGGCGACGCCCGCATCGTCGGCGCATTCACCGCCGGTCGCAACGTCGGGCTGCGACTGGGCCAAGGCGCCTGTCCCACCCAGCATCAGGGCGACCGCCGCGACACCGCCGAACTTCAGGATTGAATGGGTTGTCATGGCTTCGCCCCCTCTTGTGCCGGGAATTGCTTTAACGGGCAACGCCGTTGCCGCGCGACGGTTCCGTCGGCCGCCAAGCTATCTGCTTGCAGAGCATGGCCCCGAAGAATAGAACTGCGGAAATTTTCAGGCCGCCGCTACCCGGCGGCCCTTCTTGCTATGAGGACGATGATGCAGGTCAAGGAAACCCAGAACGAAGGTCTGAAGCGGGGCTACCAGTTCACCCTGCCCGCCGCCGAGCTGGCCGAGACGGTCGACGCCAAGCTGAAAGAGGCGCAGCCCGAGGTCGAGATGAAGGGCTTCCGCAAGGGCAAGGTCCCGATGGCGATGCTGAAGAAGCAATTCGGCCAGCGCATCATGGGCGATGCCATGCAGGAAGCCATCGACGGCGCACTGCGCAAGCATCTTGAGGAATCGGGCGACCGTCCCGCCGCCCAGCCCAAGATCGAGATGGAGAACGGCGAGACCTGGAAAGAGGGCGACGATGTCGTCGTCAACGTCTCGTACGAATCCCTGCCCGAGATCCCCGAGGTCGATCTGGCCAAGCTGAAGCTGGAAAAGCTGAGCGTTCCCGCAGAACAGTCCGCGATCGACGAGGCGCTGGAAAATCTTGCGAAATCGGCCCAGAACTTTGACGACCGCCGCAAGGGCAGCAAGGCCAAGGACGGCGATCAGGTCGTGATCGACTTCAAGGGCTTCGTGGATGGCGAGGCGTTCGAAGGCGGCTCGGCCGAGGATTATCCGCTGGTCCTGGGATCGAACAGCTTCATCCCCGGCTTCGAGGAACAGCTTGTCGGCGCGAAGATGGACGAAGACGTTACCGTCAACGTCAAATTCCCCGACGAATACGGCGCGCCGCATCTGGCCGGCAAGGACGCAACCTTCGAATGCAAGATCAAGGCCGTGAAGGCCCCCAAGCCCGCCGAGGTCGACGACGAGCTGGCCAAGAAATACGGCGCCGAGGATCTTGACGGTCTGAAGAAGCAGATCGCCGAGCGGCTGGAACAGGAATATGCTGGCGCGGCGCGCGCGATCATGAAGCGCGCCCTGCTGGACCAGCTTGACGATCAGGTGAAATTCGATCTGCCCGAATCGCTGGTCGAGGCCGAGGCCGGACAGATCGCCCACCAGCTGTGGCACGAGGAACATCCCGAGGAGCAGGGCCACAACCACGGCGAAATCGAAGCCACCGACGAGCACAAGAAACTGGCCGAGCGCCGCGTCCGTCTGGGCCTGCTGCTGGCCGAAATCGGTCAGAACGCCGAAGTGCAGGTGAGCGATCAGGAAATGACCCAGGCCGTGCTGCAGGCCGCGCGCCAGTATCCGGGCCAGGAACGCGCGTTCTTCGAATTTGTCCAGCAGAACCAGGCCGCCCAGCAACAGCTGCGCGCCCCGATCTTCGAAGACAAGGTCGTCGATCACATCGCCGAGCAGGCGAAGGTCGAGGAAAAGCAGGTCAGCAAGGAAGAGCTGGAAAAGGCTGTCGAGGCGCTGGACGAACTTTGATCCGCGCCTGACTGGCATTCCCCGAAAGCCGCGGCCCCCGCCGCGGCTTTCTTCTTTTCACGCCATCCCGCGGCCGCGTTTCCCGACAGGCCGAAGCCTTCGTCAGGGATAGTTGCGCAAAGAAGAAGCCTTAGGCGCGCTTGCGGGTCCGCGTCGCCGGACCTATCTTGCGCTCATGTCCGGTTCCCTCAATCTCATGAAGCTGTGCGTCGGTGCCGAAGGGCCTGATGACCTGCTGCGCTGGCAGCAGCAACGGTTCGGCGACGCGCCTGCCTGCCATGTCACACGCATGTGGCCCAGGCGAGAGGCCGAGTTGCTGGACGGCGGATCGATCTATTGGGTCTTCAAGGGTGTGATCCTGGCGCGACAGCGAATCCTGAGGCTGGACGAGCGGATCGGTGACGACGGGATCCGGCGCTGCGCGCTTGTCCTAGATCGCGATCTGGTGCGGGTCGGCGCCGTTCCCCGAAGACCGTTTCAGGGCTGGCGCTATCTGGACGGAAAGGACGCGCCCGCCGACCTGCCGGAAGGCCGCGACGCCGAAGAAGCGCTGCCGCCAAGCGTGGCAGCAGCCTTGTCCGAGATGGGGCTGGTCTGAATGACGCTCAGTAACGCGCTGCCATTTCAGCCAGCGTAAGCGGCAGGATCTTCGAGGCGTTTCCAGCCGTCCCGAATGCCTCGAATCGCTGCTGGCACATCTCGGCCATCATCGCCATTGCCGGTTTCAGATACTTGCGCGGGTCGAACTCGGACGGGTCTTCAGTCAAGGTCTTGCGGATCGCGGCGGTCATCGCCAATCGGCTGTCCGTGTCGATATTGACCTTGCGCACACCGAACCGGATGCCGCGCTGGATCTCCTCGACGGGGACGCCCCAGGTCGGGCGAATGTCGCCACCATGGGAATTGATGATCTGCTGAAGATCCTCGGGAACCGAGGACGATCCGTGCATGACCAGATGGGTGTTCGGAATCCGCGCGTGGATCGCCTCGATGACATGCATCGCAAGGATCTGGCCATCAGGCTGACGGGTGAATTTATAGGCGCCGTGGCTGGTCCCCATCGCGACGGCCAGCGCGTCAACGCCGGTATCAGCCACGAAACGCGCGGCCTCGTCGGGGTCGGTCAGAAGCTGATCCTCGGACAGTTTCTCGGTCGCGCCGTGGCCGTCTTCCTGATCGCCCATCCCGGTTTCAAGGCTGCCCAGCACGCCCAGTTCACCCTCGACCGACACGCCGCAGGCATGGGCCATCTCGACGACGCGCGCGGTGATGTCGCGGTTATAGTCGTAATCGGCAGGCGTCTTGCCGTCGGATTTCAGGCTGCCATCCATCATCACGCTGGTAAAGCCGTTCTGGATCGCCGTCGCGCAGGTCGGCAGGCCGTTGCCATGATCCAGATGCATGCACAGGGGAATTTGCGGAAAGGCACGCGCCAACCCCGCGATCAGCCCGGCCAGCACCTGATCGTTGGCATAGGACCGCGCCCCGCGGCTGGCCTGAAGGATCACCGGGCTGTCGGTCCGGGCAGCCGCCTGCATCACCGCAAGCCCCTGTTCCATGTTGTTGATGTTGAACGCCGGCACCGCGTAGCCGTGCTCGGCGGCGTGGTCCAGAAGCTGGCGAAGCGTAATCATGGCCATCGGATCTATCCTTTGTTGCCGGCGAGATAGGCGAGGATCGTGTCCACCTCGTCCGTGGCGCCGAAGATCAGGGGAGTGAAGTCGTGCAGCCCGCGCGGCCGGCGGTCGAGGACCGGTCGCTGCCCGTCACTGGCCGCACCGCCCGCCTGTTCGATCAGAAAGGCGATGGGCGCGCATTCGTAGATCAGCCGCAAACGGCCATGCTCATATCCTGCGCGGCCATCGGAGGGGTAAAGAAATGCGCCGCCCTTCAGAAGGATACGGTGCAACTCGCCCACGGCGGCCGCCAGCCAGCGCATGTTGAAATCGCGCCCTCGCGGCCCATCGGCACCCGCGCGCAGATCGCGCAGCCATGCCTGCAGACCCGGCGACCAGTGCCGTTCGTTCGAGGCGTTATAAGCGATGGTCGAGGTGGCGGGTTTCAGCGTCACGTCATCCCGGACCACGCGGAAATGGCCCGCCGCCGCGTCGAACCCCGCG
This sequence comes from Paracoccus sp. R12_2, assembly GCF_017744015.1. Taxonomy (GTDB): domain Bacteria; phylum Pseudomonadota; class Alphaproteobacteria; order Rhodobacterales; family Rhodobacteraceae; genus Paracoccus. Next base: position 77,028 of record NZ_JAGHRA010000005.1, on the reverse strand, counting down.
ATCTGAACGCCCTGTCCGACCGACCAGCCGAAATCCAGCGAATGCCCGAAGGACGCATATCCCGCCGCCACGATGGACCGGCCGGTGCGCAGGAATCCCGCTGGCGCGGCAGGCAGGACCGAAAACAACATCCCCAACGGTGCGCCGACGCCTATGCTGCCCGATCCGTCTATCGGATCGATGGCGACGTCGAATAGTCCGTCGTCGTTCAGGCTGATGATGTCTTCCGCCTCTTCCGACAGAACCTGTCGGACGCCAACTGTGCGCAGCGCGTCCAGCATGTGGTAGTGGGCCGCGACATCCAGCGCCTTCTGCTTGTCGCCGCTGTCATTGATGCCGACGATGGCCTCGGGATCGCCATGCAGCCGCCCCGCCGCAAGACGCGCGGCCAGCGGCGGCAGGGCCTGCGCCAGTGCCAGCACGACAGCGTCGGGCCCGTCCTGCGTCAGCGCATCATGGATCGGCCGGCCCCGCGCGGGACCGTCATCGGGCAGTGTCAGCATGGCGACGTTCCGGGGGCCTCAGCCCTTGTTGTATTTCGCATCGACCTGGTCGATGGCATTCACGTTGCCGGCCGATTTGCCGGCAGCGTCGAAATTCATCGTCTCGGCCAGCCAGGCATCGGCGATGGTCTTGGCGACCTCGGCCCCGATGACACGGGCGCCCATGGTGATGATCTGCGCGTTGTTCGACAGCGCGGCGCGCTCCGCCGAATAGGTGTCATGGGTCAGCGCGGCGCGGATGCCCGGCACTTTGTTGGCCGCGATGCAAACGCCGATGCCGGTGCCACAGACCAGGATCGCGCGGTCATAGGTGCCGTCCAGAACCTGCGACGCCACCCGGTCGGACAGGTTGGCATAGAACGCATCCGGACCAGCGTCGGTCCGGCTGATTTCAGACACCTCGTGCTTGTCCATCAGGTAATCGGCCAGAACCTTGGCCAGACCTTCGCCCGCGCTGTCGCCTGCGATAGCCAGTTTCATGTCGTCACTCCTTCAGATTTTCGCGGCGCAGCGCGCCAGAATGTCCAGATATCCCTCGACCTTCCAGGCCGAGCGTCCGATGAACAGCCCGTCGATATGCGGGCATTGGATCAGTTCTTCGCAGTTCTCGGGATTGACCGAGCCGCCATAGAGGCAGGGTAGCTTGCGACCCAGGACGTTCCGGGCAACCGCCGTGATCTCGGCCTGCCGCGCATCGGCATAATCCGAAGTCGCGGGAATTCCGTTCACGCCGATGGCCCAGACCGGTTCATAGGCCAGAAGGATCGGCGCCGCTTTCTGATCGTCTGTCAGCCGCCCCAACGCACCACGCACCTGCGCCTCCAGCACGTCCTGGGCGCGGCCCGCCTCGCGTTCGGCAAGTGTTTCACCGATGCAGATCAGCGGGATCAGCCCGTGACGAACCGCGGCCTCTGTCTTCAGCCCGACGGTTTCATCGGTTTCCCCAAAATGTTCGCGGCGTTCGCTGTGGCCCAGTTCGACGATGTCGAGGTTGCAGTCGTTCAGCATCACCGGGCTGACCTCGCCGGTCCAGGCACCCTCATCGGCCCAATGCATGTTCTGCGCCCCGACCTTGACGCTGGTCCGGTCCAGCATCGCCTTGACCTCGCGCACGGCGGTAAAGGGCGGGATCACAAAGCGTTGAATCCGGTCGTCGCGATCGGCATCGGCGGCGGCCAGCCCTTCGGCAAAGTCGCGCGCCTCGGCCAGCGTCTTGTTCATCTTCCAGCTTGTTCCGATCCAGAACGTCATGTCGTCAATCCTCGGTGGCTCGGGCGCTGGCGATTGTCAGGGCGATGCCCGCGCGATCCAGCGCCGCACGATCTTCGGGCGCCGGGGGCGCGTCGGTGATGATGGCGTCGAATTCGGACAGATCGGCCAGCAGGTGCAGGGCCGGGCGTCCGAAACGCTGATGATTGACCAGCAGCACGCTGCGTTCGGCCCCGGCCATCATGGCGCGCTTGGCCCGCACCACGGGTTCGTCCATGTGGAAGGCCTGCAGTCCCGCAAGCGCTGGGGTCGAAATGAAGGCGATATCAGCGCGCAGCCGGGCCAGCGCATATTCGGTCACCAGCCCGAAATAGCCGTTGAACTTGGCACTGTAGCCCCCCCCCAGCGCAATCAGCGTGACCCGTGGCGCATCCTTCAGATGATCCAGCACTGCGGCGTTGTTGGTGATGACGGTCAATGGCGCCTTGTCCGCCAGCCGCGCCCCCAGCAGCGACGCCATCGAGCCGTCATTGACCATGACGCTCATCCCCGGCTCGACCAGATCCAGCGCGACATGGGCCATTCGCGACTTGGCGCTGCTGTCCTGCAACTCGCGAATGCGGAAATCGCTTTCGAATTGGGTGCCCGCCTCGATGGTGGCGCCGCCGCGCACCTTGCGCAGCAGCCCGGCCTGCTCAAGATCGTCCAGATCGCGGTGGATCGTCATTTTCGACACCGCGAAACGGTCAGCCAGATCGTCCAGATCGACGGCCCGGTCTTCGACCAGAATATCCATGATGGCCTGTCTGCGCTCGTCGCGTTTCACGGCAACCTCCTGGCCAATTCCGTTTCGCCTTATGATGTTTCTAACACCCATATCACACAATGCAACATAATTTTTGTGACTTTGTGATTTTATCTTGTGATTTTTCGCGTCCGCGGGTATCACCATCGCAACACAGGAGGACCGAACATGCCCTTGGATACCCCGAAAGACCCTGCAATCGCCGAAAAGGCCGCACTGGACCCGGAAAACTTTGCCTTGGCAAACTGCATTCGCGCGCTATCGATCGACGCCGTGAACGCCGCCAATTCCGGCCACCCCGGCGCGCCGATGGGGATGGCGGATGCCGCGACCGTGCTGTTCCGCAACCATCTGAAATTCGACGCATCCAACCCTGACTGGCCGGATCGCGACCGTTTCGTGCTGTCGAACGGCCATGCCTCGATGCTGCAATACAGCCTGCTGCACCTGACCGGCTATGAGGACATGACGCTGGATCAGGTCAAGAACTTCCGGCAATGGGGCGCGATCACGGCAGGCCACCCCGAATACGGCCATGCCAAGGGGATTGAACTGACCACGGGTCCGCTGGGTCAGGGCCTGGCGATGGCGGTCGGCATGGCGCTGGCCGAACGCCGGCTGGCGGCCGAGTTCGGCGACGATCTGGTCGATCACCATACCTATGTCTTCCTAGGCGATGGCTGCCTGCAGGAAGGTATCGGGCAAGAGGCGATCAGCCTTGCCGGTCACCTGGGGCTGGGCAAGCTGATCGTGCTTTACGACGACAACAGCATCACCATCGACGGCCCGACCTCGATCAGCTTTTCCGAGGACGTGCCCGCCCGCCTGGCCGCCTGCGGATGGCATGTGCAATCCTGCGACGGTCATGACGGCCGCGCGCTGGACGCCGCGATCACGGCTGCGAAGGCCGAAACCGGTAAACCCTCGCTGATCGCGATGAAGACGGTGATCGGTTTCGGCTCGCCCAACAAGGCCGGCACCTATTCCGTCCACGGCGCGCCGCTTGGTGCAGACGAGGCCGGGCTGACGAAAGAGGCGCTTGGCTGGTCTGCGGCCCCCTTCGACATTCCGGCAGATCTTGCAGCCGAATGGCGCAGGATCGGCGCGCGCGGCGCCGATGCCCGGACCGCTTGGGAAGAACGGCTCGCAGCCAAATCGACGGATCTGCAAGCCGAATTCACCCGCCGCCTGTCGGGCGCACTGCCCGCCGACTACGATTCCGTCGTCAAGGCCGCGCGCGACCGGCTGTTCGCAGAACCGAAAAAGGCCGCGACTCGCAAGGCCAGCCAGATGGCGCTGGAGCCGCTGACCGAGGCCGTGCCCGAGATGATCGGTGGATCGGCCGATCTGACCGGATCGAACCTGACCCGCGTCAAAGCCGTGGACAGCCAGTATTCCCGCGAGGCGCCCGGCCGCTACATCGGCTATGGCGTGCGCGAATTCGGCATGGCGGCGGCGATGAACGGCATCGCGCTGCACGGCGGCTTCATCCCCTATGGCGGGACGTTCCTTGTGTTCTCGGACTATGCCCGCAACGCGATCCGCCTGTCGGCGCTGATGGGCATCGGCACGATCTATGTGATGACGCATGACAGTATCGGTCTGGGCGAGGATGGCCCGACCCACCAGCCGATCGAGCATCTTGCATCCCTCCGCGCCATCCCTGGCCTGACGGTCCTGCGTCCCGCCGACACGGTCGAGACGCTGGAGGCGTGGGATATCGCGATCCGCAACCGCAAGGTTCCGTCGCTTCTGGCGCTGTCGCGTCAGGACGTGCCGCAATTGCGGACCGAGTCTGGGGAGGAGAACCTGACCGCGAAGGGCGCCTATGTCATCCGCCAGTTCGGCGAGGGCCGCGACGTGACCCTGATCGCCACCGGCACCGAGGTCGCGCTGGCCGTCGAGGCCGCCGAGACGATGCATCAGGACGGCATGAATGTCGCCGTCGTCTCGATGCCGTCGTGGGAGCTGTTCGATGCCCAGCCTCATGACTACCGCAAGGCCACCCTTGGCGACGCCCCGCGCATCGCCATCGAGGCGGCGGGCAAGTTCGGCTGGACCCGCTATGTCGCCAGCGAGGATGACGTGATCGGCATGACCGGCTTTGGCGCTTCGGCCCCCATCGACCGTCTCTATCGCGAATTCGGCATCACCAGCGACGCGATCATCGCGCGCGCGAAGGCGCTGGCTGGCAAGTAACCTCGCGCCGGGGCTGCCCTCGCGGCCTCGACGCCTTTCCTTGCGCGCGCGAAAGCACGCGCCCGGGGCCCAGTGGCAACGACCGGGCCGGGCTTTGCCCGGCCCGACCCCTTCATCGGTCACAAAGGGGGTATCTCAGATCTGGTCGCCGACCAGGGCAGTGGCGGTCAGTTCATCGGTGATCAGACCGTTGACATGGCCGCTGTTCAGGACAGCCCGCAGTCCCGCGACCTTGGCCGGTCCCCCGGCGATCACCACGATCCGGCTGCCTGCCGGACCGGACAGATCCACGGACAGCGTACGCGCCGACAGCGTGGTGTGCAGCACCCGCCCCTTCGCGTCGAAGAAATGTCCCAGCATCTCGCCCATGCCCCCCGCCGCCTCGATCTCGGCGATCTCGCGCGGTTCGATCATCCCCGAAGCGACCAGTTGCGCCCCCGCATCCGCCGTGCCCATCCCCGCGATCTTCAACGACGCGGCATTCGACAGATCGAAGATCTCGCGCACGCCGGGCTGCGCCAGCAATACCGCCCGATCCTTCTCGGAATTCGCGAAGAACGGCACCGGCAGCACGAATGCCTGCGCCCCGGTCTTTTCGGCAAGGCGATGCATCACGTCATGGGGATTGGCCGCGTAGTTGCGCGTCAGGCCCCCAAGCAGGGACACGAATCTTGCGTTGCTTGCGTCGAAACGGGGCAACTGATGCACCGCCGCCGCAAGTGTCCGCCCGTGGCCAAGGCCGATCACCGGATGCTCGCCCCGTTCGATCTGGCGACGCAGGAAGGCTGCGCCGGCTAGGCCCAGGGCGCGCAGCGGAATGCCGTCCTCGCCCAGATCCGGCGCGACCTCGCAGTAATCAAGTCCGTATCGCGTGCATAGCCGGTCCTCCAGCATCGCGCATTCGACGATTTCGCCGTCGATGGACATCTTGACCACTCCATCCGCGACCGCCCGCGCGATCAGCCGGTGTGCCTTGACCGACGGCAGGCCAAGCCGCTTGGCGACCGCCGCCTGTGTCAGCCCGCCAGCGTAATGCAGCCATGCAGCGCGTATCGCGAGGCTTTGTTCCGGATCGATCCCGCCGCCGCGCGCCATCAGCCGGCGGCCTGCATCAGCGCGCGCAGATCGTCCGGCGACAGGACCGCCGGGTTCGCCTTCATCGACGACGACGCAGCGGCGGCCGTGGCGGCCGCGTCCTGCGCCGTGCTGTCGATACCAAGTTCGCGCAATGACGGAAGCCCGGCGGCCCGAGACCAGTCGGACAGGGCCATGGCCGCCTGGGCCAGGGATGCTTCGGGCATCTCGAAAGCCTGTCCGATCCAGCGCCCGACCTGGTCCAGCCGTCCGGCGTCCACGACCGCGCCACGATTCGCGATCAGCACATGCGGCAGCAGCGTTCCGCAGATCGCGCCGTGCGGGGCGCCTGTCAGGCCACCCAACGGACCGGCCAGGCCATGCACCGCACCAAGCCCGGCATTGGCCAGCGCCAACCCGCCGCACAGGCTGACCCAGGCCATCTCGTCGCGCGCGGCAGGGTCCTCTGCCTCGATCAAACGACGAATGGCGGCCAGTCCGCGCGGGATCGCATCGCGGCACAGGGCATCTGTCATCGGGTTGGCCCGGGTGCTGACATAGGGTTCGATCACCTGGGTGATCGCATCCAGCCCCGAGGCAAGCGTCACGGCCCGCGGACAGCCATCGGTCAGCGCGGGGTCGACGAAGGCAAGGCGCGGCAGCATGCGCACATCGCGCAGGCTAACCTTGCGGTGGTGTTCCGGCACGCCGATCACCGCGTTTCGCGTGACCTCGGCCCCGGTGCCCGCCGTCGTCGGCATCGCGACAAAGGGCAAGGGCGCGTGATCCAGCGCCAGACCGCGCCCGACCACCTCGAGATAATCCAGCATGGGGCGCGTCGCGGGCATGAGCGCCGCAACCGCCTTGCCGGAATCGATGACCGCCCCGCCCCCCATCGCCACCACGACCTGCGCGCCCCCCGCACGTGCCGCAGCAACGCCTGCCTCGATCATCGCCATGTCGGGTTCCCGGGCAACGGCAAATCCGGTGACGTGGCAGCCGCTTGCCTCAAGCCCCGCGCGCAAGCCGGCGCTGCGCGCCGGGTTGCTGCCATGAACCAGAAGCACGGCACGTCCCAGCGCCGCGATCCTTGACGGTGCGCTGTCCGCCTGCCCCCGGCCGAACAGGATCTCGGTGGCGGTGGCAAAGGCAAATTGCTGCATCTGTCGCTCCTGCAAATTCTCGTCGGCTCAGATATTCAGCTTATCGGCCCCTGTGTCGATATGCGGCGCCCAGAAAGCGACGCTTTCGGCGATCTGGGGGATCACTTCGCGATCGTTCGGCTCTCGCTCCTTGAAGCTGAGTTCAAGGCAGATCTCGTTGTCGGTCGCGCCGCCTTCGGCAAGGGCCGCAAGCAATGGCGCCGGCTGGATGCGGCCGCGTGCGTTGAAATCGGCGGTAAAAGGGCGATGCCCCCCCTTGTCCATCAGCGACTGCTTGATGTGGATGATCGGGCTGACCTTCGGAACGGCGCGCGCCCATGCATAGGGATCGTAGTCATCGGGATTGTCGCTGGTCACATCGCCGTGGTCGATGTCAGCCATCATCCACATCGGCACCGCCATATCGGCCGCCGTCAGCCGGTGCTGCAGCGTCATGCATTCGGATATCGTCTCGCCGAACTCCCGCCCGATGCTCATCGGTTCCCAGAAGACATAGTCCAGACCGGCGGCCTTGGCGTGGGCGGCGACCTCGGCCCAGCAATCGATGGCGATGCGGATCAGATCTTCGCGCCGCGCCGGGTCATCGTAATCGCGATAGGTGAAGATCGCGAACTGGGTGCCGACGCTGGTTCCGCCAAGATCTGCGGTGATATCCGCGAAGGTCTTGAACCAGTCCACATAGTAGCGGCGCACATCGCGGTCGGGATGACCGAAATGGTTCAGCCGCCCGTAGGGGCCGGTCATGCCGCTGGTCACGCGCACGCCGGTGCGATCCAGCGCCGCACCCATCTGCCGGGTCAGCCGCCGGATGACCGGGGCGGGCCATGACGGATTGATGAACTCATGGGTCAGTTGCAGGTCGCGGATCCGCAGATCACGGGCGACCGTATCGATCAGGTCATCGGGATCGGCAAAGCGATTGACCAGCGGATTGGTGTTCAGGGACAGCGTCAGGGGCATGTTGTTTCCTCAGGCTGCCTTGGCCAGATCAGAGGCATTGAACCAGTCGGAAAAATCCTTCCGCTGTGCCTCGGTCAGGTGCAGATAATGCTTGGTGCGCCGCCACAGGATGTCTTCGGGACGCTGCGCCCATTCCCTCGCGACAAGATAGCGGGCTTCTGCCTCGTACAGCTGGCCGCCGAAATGTCGGCCCAGATCGGCAAGGTTCATCGCGCCTGCGACGACATCCTTCGTCCGTGCGCCATACAGGCGGCCATAGTGATGAACCAGCTTGCGCGGCATCCATGGATGCAGTTCGCGCAGCAGGTTGGCATAGCTTTCGTAATCGGCATTGGCGATCTCACCGCCGGGCAACGGGGCGGTCTCGGTCCAGTCGCCGCCCATCTGCGGAAAGATATCCTTCAGCTTGTGCATGCCGCGTTCGGCAAGTTCGCGGAAGGTGGTGATCTTGCCACCAAAGACATTCAGCAGCGGTGCCCCACCGGCCTGGTCCAGGTCAAAGACGTAGTCGCGCGTCACCGCCGAAGGGTTGCCCTGCCCGTCGTCAAACAGCGGGCGCACGCCCGAAAAGGTCGTCAACACGTCCGATCGGCGCAGCTTCTCCTTGAAATAGCGGTTCACGGCGTTCAGCAGATAGTCGATCTCGGCCTCGTCGGCGGCGACATCCTCGGCCCTTCCGTCATAGGCGATATCGGTGGTGCCGATCAGCGCCTTGTCCCCCTCGTAGGGGTTGATGAAGATGACGCGCTTGTCGTGATTCTGGACCAGATAGGCGTTGTTGCTCGGCCAGAACTTCGGAACGATGATGTGGCTGCCCTTGACCAGCCGAACATTGCGCGACGAATTCGCGCCGGCGACCCGGGTGATGAAATCGGTGACCCAGGGCCCCGCGCAATTGACCAGACAGCGGGCGCGGAAGGTCCGGGTTTCGCCGGTCACGTCGTTGCGGGTCTGGACCGTCCATGCACCGTCTTCGCGGCGGGCCGAGATGCAGGGGCTGCGGGTCAGAACCTCGGCCCCTTTCTCGGCGGCATCCACGGCATTCAGCACCACCAGACGCGCATCGTCGACCCAGCAATCGCTGTATTCAAAGCCCTTGGTGTATTGATCCAGCAGCGGCGCACCTTCGGGGTCGCGGGTCAGGTCCAGCGTGCGCGTGCCAGGCAGTTTCTTGCGCCCGCCCAGATGGTCATACAGAAACAGCCCCAGACGGACCAACCATGCGGGGCGGTCCTGCGGGCTGTGGGGCAGGACGAAACGCATCGGCCAGATGATATGGGGAGCCGCACGCATCAGCACCTCACGCTCGATCAGGGCCTCGCGGACCAGCCGGAACTCGTAATATTCCAGATAGCGCAGGCCGCCATGGACCAGCTTTCCGGACCGCGACGAGGTGCCTTCGGCCAGATCGTCCTTTTCACACAGCACGACTTTCAGGCCACGGCCCGCCGCGTCCCGCGCGACACCGGCGCCATTGATGCCGCCGCCGATCACGAACAGGTCGATCATGTCGCTGTCATTGCTCATCCTGATTTCCTTTCGAATATGCGGCGCGGGCGGCGGACAGCGCGTCCCACGCGGGCGGCAGCGCCTGTCGCGACGCCGTGAAGGCCGGGAACAGTCGGTCATAGGCGGCAACCAGATCGGCGTCCGGCGGCTCGGCCGGCCCCAGCAGCGGCGTGACCCATTCGGCGATACAGGCATCCATGTCCGGGTAGGCGCCGATGGCGACCGCCGCCATCATCGCCGCGCCCGCAGCCCCCGCCTCTTCCCGGTCAGAGACGCGAACGGGCGCGTTCAGGCTGGCCGACATGATGCCGCGCAACGCCTTCGACCGTGCAGCGCCGCCGGTCAGGCGCAACTCGCCCGGCAGCGGACCCATCGCGGCATAGCAGTCGCGCATCGCCATCCCCAGCCCCTCGGCCACGGCGCGAATGAGGTCAGGATAGCGATGGCTGGCATTCAGCCCGGCAAAACCGGCGCGGGCGGCGGCGTTGACGAACGGACCGCGTTCGCCCGCCTCGGAGATATAAGGGTGATAGACGATCTGGCCCGGCCGTGACCGGGCCAGCCAGCCATCCATATGCGCGATCAGGTCACGATGCGTCACCGCCGCCCCCATGTCGGACAAGATCCCGGCCGCGACACCCAGAATCCAGTCCAGGTTCAGCGTTGCCGCCATGTTGGTCTGGACCTGCGTGACCATATCCGGGATCGGCAGGCAGATCACATAGCCGGTGCCCTCGGCATTCAGATGCACCCGATCCGGATGCACCGCGCGCAGATGCACCCCGGTCGAGCCGACGGTGGAACAGGCGACATCGCCCGGCGCGCCGCCATGGACGCCTGCGCCAAGCGCTGTCATCACCATGTCCACATAGCCAAGGCAGACCGGCGTGCCCGCACGCAATCCGGTCTGGGATGCCGCATCCTTCGTCAGCGGATGGGTGATCCGCGTGCCCTCGATGATCTCGGGCAGCAAGGCGCGGCGGTGGGTCAGGCCAAGCGCATCGATGACCGAATCATCATAGGCGCGGCTGCGGAAGTTTCCGAAGGTGAAGCTGGCCTCGGAAGGGTCGGTTGCGCGAATGCCGGTCAGGTTCAGATACAGCCAGTCCTTGCAATGCAGCGCAACCTGTGCGCCGTCCAGCAGTTCCGGGGCGTGCGCGTCCATATGCGCCATCTGGCTGCCCTGCTGGCAGGTGTTCAGTCCGGTTCCCGTCGCCTCGAACCGCGCGCGGTTGCCGGGTCCGGCAGCCAGTCGCGCAACGGTCGGCGCGGCGCGTGCATCCAGCCAAAGCCAGGCATCACCGACCGGGCCATCGCGACCGACCAGCCAGGTACCATCGCCCTGCGCGGTCACTGACAATGCAGCCGTGCGGCCCGCAAGGCCGTCGATCTTCTCGCCAAGCCCGCGCAACGCGGCAGCGCAATCGTTCCAGGTCTGCGGCAGAGACTGCGTCGCGCTGCCATCGGCACCGGCATGATAGCGATTCGGCACGGATGACGACGCCAGCTGCCTGCCGGTCAGGTCAAAAGCCACCGCCTTGATGACAGACGTGCCCGCATCGATTCCGACCAGAATATCAGCGCCCTGCATGGATCGCCCGCGCCTTTCCCGCCATCGCCTCAGTGCGGATCATCCGACTCTCCCCCGTCTTGATCGTCACGAACTTTCGTGATGCCAGTCATTATACCACATAGCTATCATAGTGAACGTATTTTTTTTCGGACATAGCAATTTATTTCATGTAGAATAACCCCCGAGGAGGACATCTACCCAGCGCCGCGACGAATGCGCAAGCGCAGCCAGCACGCCGCGCCAAGCGCATCTGGTTAGGCGCGATTATCGCATAATATACGTATACTTTCCCAGACTCCATGGCCGACAGCCACGCGCGCCTGGAAGCAGGAAACGGAGGGTCAGGCGGAATGAATACCGAGGTTCGAAATCCGATCCCAGCCATCCCGCGGACGCGTCAAGCGCCCCCGCTCGATAGGTCAGAATTATCCTTATTGACTATCATTATCACATTACGATAACATAAACGAACGGACCGACCCGACCGCCACCAAGATCGGCGGCGCTGGCCCGGAAAAAGGGAGGACAACATGCACATATTCCTGCGGCCCCTGTGTCGACCTCATCTGATTCGCCGCCGCCGCGCCGCGTCGGCCCCGCCCCGCAATTCGCATTTCGAGGCTTGCACATGACACACGGCTCCGCCCCGACCTCTCCTGCACCAAAAGCCCCGGCGCCGTCGCGCCGAGGGCTGATCATCAGCGCCGCCGTCGCCGTCGCGGTTCTTGCCGCAATGGCACTGGACACCACGGTCGTTCAGGTTGGCTCTGACGCCGATGTACGGGCGCAGGCCTTCTCGCCCGACAATTATGGTCAGACCGAATTCCCGCGCATCGCGGAGTTCGTGAAGGGCAAGTCCGTTGACGCGGCGACGCTGGCCCCTGCCGTTCTGGCCGACAAGGACGCGGCGGCGGAACAATACGGCACCCCCGCATCGACCGGGGCGATCATGTTCACGACCGTCACGGGCACCGTCGGCGAGGGAAAATCGGGCGTCTATACGTTGCAGGCCGACGGTGTGCCCGAAGACATCACCGTTCGCGTCCAGACCGGCCCGGCCATCAACGGCACGGATCTGCGCGACGCACCGGGCGATATCGAATTCGGACAGTTCAAGAACCAGATCGAATACCAGGACGCCGGGTCGGGCATCAACCGCGCCATGAAGGCCGCCGTGCTGGACCCGGTCGACACCTCAAACCTGACCGGCAAGACCATAACCGTGACCGGCGCGTTCCGCCTGATCAATCCCAAGAACTGGATGATCACCCCCGTCGAGGTCGGCATCCAATGAGCGGCCCCGTGAATGCGGCGGGCGAGATGCCCCAAGGCAATCCCGATGCGCGCGAAGTCGTTCTGGCCGCCCGCAACGTCGCCAAGTCCTATGGCCAGGTTCATGCGCTGAAAGGCGTCAATTTCGACATCCATCGCGGTCAGGTCACCACGCTGTTCGGCGAGAACGGCGCGGGCAAATCCACGCTGATGAAGATCCTGTCGGGGGTGATCCAGCCGACCGGCGGAGAGATCATCCTGGATGGGCAGCCGGTGTCCTTCAACAACTCGACCGAGGCGCGGGATCGGGGCATCTCGATCATCCACCAGGAACTCAGCCTCGCCCCGAACCTGTCGGTGCGCGACAACATCTTCATGGGTCGCGAGATCATGGGTTCGACCGGCGTGGATTTCGCCGAAGAGGAACGCCAGACCCGCAAGCTGATGGAAGAGCTTGAGGAAAACATCGACCCGCTGACCCCGGTCGAGGAACTGCGCCTTGGTCAGCAGCAGATCGTCGAGATCGCCCGCGCCCTGTCGGTGGACAGCCGCATCCTGATCATGGACGAACCGACCAGCGCGTTGTCGGCCAGCGAGGTCGAGGTGCTGTTCAAGGTCATCCGCGACCTGACCGCGCAGGGTGTCAGCATCGTCTATATCTCGCATCACCTGGAAGAGGCGTTGACGATCACCGATCACGCGGTGGTGCTGCGCGACGGCAACATGACCGCCTATGCGCCACGTGCCGAGATCGATCTGGAATGGATCGTGCGGAACATGGTTGGCGACAATTACGACCTTGGCAGCCCGCCCGATACGGACATGGGCCAGCCCGCCCTGTCGATCCGAAATCTGACCCTGCCGGACCCGGCAGGCGGGTTCAATCTGGTCGACGGGCTGTCGCTGGATGTCCGCGCGGGCGAGATCGTCTGCATCTACGGGCTCATGGGCGCGGGACGCACCGAACTTCTGGAAACCTGCGCGGGACGGCTGCGCGCCAGTTCCGGCGAAATCGTCCTCGAGGGCAAGGAAATCTCGCATCTGTCCATCGCCGAACGCATCGCGCGCGGTCTTGCGCTGGTCCCCGAGGACCGTCAGCGCGACGGCCTGGTGCAAACCATGAGCGTGGGACAGAACCTGTCGCTGGCCTCGATCGCCAGTTTCACGAAGGGGCTCTTTACCCAGCGCAAGGCCGAACAAAGCCTGATCGACGCCAGCATCCGTGAAGTGACAGTCAAGACATCCGGTCCTGCGGCCGCCATCGGGTCGCTGTCGGGCGGCAACCAGCAAAAGGTCGTCATCGGCAAGATGCTGGCCACGAAGCCGCGTGTCATCATGCTGGACGAACCCTCGCGCGGCATCGACATCGGCGCCAAGGCCGAAGTGTTCCGCCTGCTGTCCGAAGAAGCCAGGCAGGGCCTTGCCGTGATCTATTCGACATCCGAAGTCAGCGAATGCCTGTCGATCGCGCATCGTATCATCGTCATGCACAAGGGCCGGATCTCGGCCGAATTCGATTCCACCGTCTCCAAGGAAAAGATCATGGCCGCCTCGGGCGAGTCCGTGGCCGCCTGACGGGCGTGAGAGAGAGGAAGCAATCCATGTCTGCCGCTACGACCACCGCCTCTGCCGCCGACAAGAAGAAATCCGATTTCAGCATCGGTCGGCTGCTGCTGGAAGGCCGCGCCTTCTTTGCCCTGATCGCGATCATCGTGGTCTTTTCCATCCTGTCGCCGAATTACCTGACGATCAGCAACCTGCTGATCATGTCCAGCCACGTCGCCATCTACGGCATCCTTGCCATCGGCATGCTGCTGGTGATCCTGAACGGCGGGATCGACCTGTCCGTTGGGTCGATCCTGGCGCTGGCCGGGGTCAGCGCAGGCGCCATGATGCAGGGCCTTCAGATCGATGCGGCGGGGGTGATCCTGTATCCGCCGGTATGGGCCGTGGTGATCCTGACCTGCGTGCTGGGCGCGCTGGTCGGCGCGGTCAATGGCGTGCTGGTGTCGATCTTCAAGGTGCCGGCCTTTGTCGCCACGCTTGGCGTCATGTATGTGGCGCGCGGTGTCGCGCTGCTGATGACCAACGGCCTGACCTACAACAACCTGTCCGGGCGCCCGGAACTGGGCAATACCGGCTTCGACTGGCTGGGCTTCAACCGGATTGCCGGTGTGCCGATTTCGGTGATCGTCCTGGCGGTGCTGGCCATTCTGGGCGGGCTGATGCTGTCGCGTTCGGCCTTCGGGCGCTGGCTATATGCCTCGGGCGGGAACGAGCGTGCGGCCGAGTTGTCGGGTGTTCCGACCCGCCGCGTGAAGATCACCGTCTATACATTGTCGGGCATGCTGTCGGCGATCGCGGGTCTTGTGCTTGCCTCGCAACTGACGTCGGCCGGTCCGACCGCGGGCGTGACCTATGAACTGACGGCGATCGCGGCGGTCGTGATCGGCGGCGCCGCACTGACCGGCGGGCGCGGCACGATGCGCGGGACCATGCTGGGTGCCTTCGTGATCGGCTTCCTGTCGGACGGCCTGGTGATCATCGGCGTGTCGTCCTACTGGCAAACGGTCTTCACCGGCGCCGTGATCGTTCTGGCCGTGCTGCTGAACTCGCTTCAATACGGCGGCGGTCGCAAACGCTGACCCCGCATCCAGGCTTCCCCGCCCGGCGAAATCAAAAGCGCGCCGGGCGGAAAGACTGCCCACGGAACAGTCCCGCAGGGCAGGTCCATCAACCAAGGGAGAGAAGACAAATGATGAAGATGACGCGCCGCCTGCTTCTGGCCGCTGTCGCCGCCGCGCCGCTGATGGCCGGGGCCGCACAGGCCGAGGGGCTGATCTCGATCATCGTGAACGACCCGGCGAACCCCTACTGGTTCACCGAGGGCGAGGTCGCAAAGGCCACGGCCGAAGAACTGGGCTATGACGCCAATGTCGCCGCCCACAAGGGCGACACGAACACCGAAAGCACGCTGATCGACACCGCGATCACCAACCAGTCCAAGGCGATCATCCTTGATCCCGCCAATGCGGACGGTTCGGTCGGCGCGGTCAAGAAAGCCGTCGATGCGGGCATCCCGGTCTTTCTGGTCAACGCCGAGATCAACCAGGAAGGTCTGGCCAAGGCGCAGCTTGTGTCCAACAACGCGCAGGGCGCAGCACTTGGCGCACAGGCATGGGTCGAGGCCGTCGGCGACAGCGGCAAATATGTCGAGCTGTTCGGCAACCCCGCCGACAACAACGCACAGACCCGTTCGAACGGCTTCGAGACGGTTCTGACCCAGTACCCCGACCTTGAGAAGGCCGGTCAGGAGGTCGGCAACTGGGACCGCACGCAGGGCTACCAGAAGTCCCAGTCGCTGCTGCAGGCGAACCCGGATATCATCGGCGTCATCTCGGGCAACGACGAAATGGCCCTGGGCGCGATCGCCGCGCTGAAAGAGGCCGGCAAGCTGGACCAGGTCAAGGTCGGCGGGTTCGACGGCTCGCCCGACGCGGTGGATGCGGTGAAGGCCGGCGAGATGCAGTACACGGTCCTGCAGCCGGTCGCCGTCTTCTCGGAAGAGGCGGTCCGTCAGGCCGACAACTTCATCAAGAACGGCGAGACCGGCGCGGCCAGCGAAAAGCAGCTTTTCGACTGCATGCTGATCACGGCTGACAACGCCGACAAGTACAGCGCACCCTTCGTGCTGGACCAGTGACCTGACGGGGGCGCGGGTTATCCGCGCCCCCTCACCATCCGGTGACGCCGGATCTCGCCTTTCGTGGCATCCGCCGTTATTGCGATGGTCAAAGGATACGCCATGAACGATGCCAAAGCCCCCTCCCCGTCCACCGACCAGATCGAACGCCTGGTGGTCGACGACCTGCCTTCGGACAGCCGGCAGGCACGCCAGATCGCGCGCCGCCAGCTGATCGCGGAAACGGTGATCGCCGAAGGCACGATGCGGATAGAGGATCTGGTCGATCGTTTCGGCATCAGCCTGATGACCGCCCATCGCGATCTGGACGAACTGGCCGCACGGGGCCTGCTGCGCAAGACGCGCGGCGTCGTCTCGGCGGCGCCGACCAGCCTGATCGAATCAAGCGACGCCTATCGCGAGTCACGCCAGGGCGCCGAGAAATCCGCCATTGCCGCGCTTGCGGTTCAACAGATCGAACCCGGACAGGCGGTGTTTCTGGACGATTCGACCACCGTCTCGCGCATGGTTCCGCACCTGGGGACCAAGGTGCCGCTGACGGTCATCACCAATTCGCTTCTGATGATGAACGCCCTCAAGGGCATCCGCGATCTGACCCTTCTGGGTCTGGGCGGGCAGTTCCATCACTGGTGCAATGCCTTCATGGGTCATGTCACCACTCAGGAAATCCGCAACCTGCGCGCGGACACGGCCTTCATCTCGCTGTCGGCGATCACCGACGGGATCGTGTTCCACCAGTCGCCCGAGATGGTCGAAACCAAGCGCGCCATGTGGGGCAGCGCCAGAACGCGCATCCTTCTGGCCGACCACACGAAATTCGAACGCCGGGCGCTGCACGCGATGGGTCCGCTGGACGATTTCGACATGGTGATCGTCGACGACCTGACACCGCCCCTGCTGATCGACAGGCTTCGCAGTGAAGGCATAAGGATCGCCGTGGCGCCGACCGATCACGCCGCCTAGTCGGACTGAGAACCGTCCTGGTCTTCGGCATGACCGCGCGCGCAGCGCGCGTCCGGCCCAGCGGCAGCGACCGGGACGGGCATCCTGCCCGTCCCGCCCCCTCATCCTTCATGTCGTTTGAAGCTCAGGCGACGGCCGACCGGTCCGCCGCTGCAAGCTGCGCGTCCAGTTCCAGGATCTGCCGAACCGCCTCGGCGGCCTCGGCACCCTTCTTGACGAAATGCTCGCGATAGAAGCCAGTCAAGGCCTCGACCTCCTGATAGTTATGCGGGGTCAAAGACACCGAGAAGCAGGGAACACCCGTCTCCAGCCCGACATTCATCAATCCGGTGACAACCGCACCTGCGACGAAGTCATGCCGATAGATGCCGCCATCGACGACGAAGGCTGCGGCGACGACGGCATCGTATTTTCCGGTCTGCGCAAGCTTCTTGGCCAGCAACGGCATCTCGAACGCGCCCGGCACGTCGAAGGCGTCGATCCGGGCCCGCGGCATCAGTCGCGCGATCTCTGCGGTAAAGCCCTCATGCGCGCGATCGACGATATCGGCGTGCCAACGCGCCTTGACGAAGGCGATGCAGGGGTTGGTGGTCTTGGTCATCATTTCGGAACCTTCCGTTAAACAGCGTCAGGTCCCAGAGCACGAGCCTTGACCGACCCGCGGGATCGGGGCGGCCTCGGTTCTCTTCCATCCGGACTATACCGTCGGCTCCGGAGTTTCACCGGATCTGCTGACCCTTCCTTCGAAGGCGCTCGCGGGCTTTCACCGCCGGTGGGGAATTGCACCCCGCCCTGAGAACGCACGTCAGATAGCATGCGCATCTTTTCACGCCAATATGCCGATTTCGCCACCCGCAGATATTGCGCTGCAGCAGAGCGCCTTCTGCGACGCGGCTAGAATTGCGTCACAAGCCACACCTTCCGGACATAATATTACCAAAAAGACCATCAACGCTGTTGCATTGTTGCGTGCACGACGTTACGCAACTGCAATACGCCCGGCGATTCTGCGCCGCGGCACGACGAAGGAGAACCCGATGGCCCTTGATGCCCCGACCCAGATTGCGCCCTACGACGCCCCCCAGAAGGACCTCTATGACATCGGCGAGATGCCTCCGCTTGGCCATGTGCCACGGCAGATGCACGCCTGGGCGATCCGCCGCGACCGGCAGGGAGAGCCCGAACAGGCGATGCAGCTGGAGGTCGTGGACACGCCCGCCATCGACAGCCACGAAGTGCTGGTCCTGGTGATGGCGGCGGGGGTGAACTATAATGGGATCTGGGCCGGGCTTGGCGTGCCGGTCAGCATGTTCGACGTCCACAAGCAACCCTATCACATCGCCGGGTCGGACGCGTCGGGGATCGTCTGGGCGGTGGGCGACAAGGTCAAGCGCTGGAAGGTCGGCGACGAGGTCGTGATCCACTGCAATCAGGACGATGGCGACGACGAGGAATGCAACGGCGGCGATCCCATGTATTCGCCCACGCAGCGCATTTGGGGATACGAGACGCCGGATGGTAGCTTTGCCCAGTTCACCCGCGTGCAGTCGCAGCAACTGATGCCGCGCCCCAAGCATCTGACATGGGAGGAATCGGCCTGCTACACGCTGACGCTGGCCACCGCCTATCGCATGCTGTTCGGCCATGAACCGCACGAATTGAAGCCGGGCATGAACGTGCTGGTCTGGGGCGCGTCGGGTGGCCTGGGTTCCTACGCGATCCAGTTGATCAACGCCGCCGGCGGCAACGCGATCGGCGTGATCAGCGAAGAGGACAAGCGCGAATTCGTCATGTCACTTGGCGCCAAGGGCGTCATCAATCGCAAGGACTTCAGCTGCTGGGGCCAACTGCCCACCGTGAACACCCCCGAATACAAGGAGTGGTTCAACGAGGTGCGCAAGTTCGGCAAGGCGATCTGGGACATCACCGGCAAGGGAAACAATGTCGATATCGTCTTCGAACACCCCGGCGAGGCGACGTTCCCGGTCAGCACCTTCGTCTGCAAGAAAGGCGGCATGGTGGTGATCTGCGCCGGCACCACCGGCTTCAACTGTACCTTCGACGTGCGCTATCTGTGGATGCACCAGAAGCGCGTGCAGGGCAGCCACTTCGCGCATCTGAAACAGGCCAGCGCCGCGAACAAGCTGATGCTGGAACGCCGGCTGGACCCCTGCATGTCCGAGGTCTTCCCCTGGGCCGAAATCCCGCAGGCGCACATGAAGATGTACAAGAACCAGCACAAGCCCGGCAACATGTCGGTACTGGTTCAGGCCCCGACCACGGGTCTGCGCACCTTCGAGGACGCGCTGGAGGCAGGTCGTCGCTGACCCGCTGAGAAACGCACCTTATGGGGCACCGCCGGTTCGCCGTGCGGTGCCCTTTCGCTTTGCAGCAGGGCTCTTTCAGGTCTTGCGATCCGCCTGACCCGCCCGGCGGCATTTCCATTCGCGCACCCTCTCTCGCGGATGCGTCTCGACCCACCGGGCCAACTCGTTCTGGCCCAGCAGCATGCAGGTGAACAGCCCGTTCTGTTCCTCGAACAGCAGGCTGTGGTCCTGACAGGCCTCGGGCTCTGACAGCAGGCAGGTGACGAAGAACAACTCTATCATCGGACGTCCTCCATGTTCCCACTCACGCAGGAAACCGGCAAGAGTTGCATCCCCCTTCGCTTTCCGTGCGCGCCGGGCTAAGGCTGGGCCATGACCGGTCAGCCCCAAGCCCCCGCAGCAAACCGCCCCGCCCTGTCGCCGGACCAGGCCGACGCATGGGATGCGCTGGCCGAGACATTTCAGAACGCCGGCGTCGATCTGGTGGCGGAAGAGATCAGCCCACCCAAGCCCGGCAAGGGGCGCGTGATGGCCGTGATCGGCAAGGCCGGATCGGGCAAGACGTTGCTTTTGTCGGAAATCACCCGCGCGCTGCGCGAGGCCGGTGTCGACCTGATCAGCGCCGATTACGAAGGCCGGCGCCGCAAGGACCGCCGCACGGTCGCAATCCTTGCACCTACCAACAAGGCGGCGTTCGTGCTGCGCACCCGCGGCGTGCCCGCCACGACCATCCACCGAATCCTCTACACGCCGGTCTATGACCCCGAATACGAACGCATCGCGGAATGGCTGAACGGCGAGGGCACGCGCCCCGCGATCGAGGGGCTGACCGACGAGGCGTTGGACCGCGCGAAGGCGTTCTATGACATCCATGCCTCGGTTCCCGGCGCGCTGGCGGCTGCGGGGCTGCGTGGATCGGACTTCATCAAGGGCTGGAAACGGCGCGAGGACGGGCTGGATATCGGCCTGATCGACGAGGCCTCGATGTTGGACGAACGCCAGTTCGACGATCTGCGGGAAATCTTTCCAGTGCTGGTGCTGTTCGGCGATCCGGCCCAGCTTGCCCCGGTCGGACAATCGGGCGAGATGGTCTTCGACAAGTTGGCCGACAGCCAGCGGCTGATCCTTGACCGCATCCACCGGCAGGCCGATGACAGCCCGATCCTGGATCTGGCACATGCGCTGGCCAACGACCGGCTGACCTTCGATGAATTTGAACGCATGGTCCGCGAGGCGGCGTCCCGCGACGACCGCGTGATCTGGGCGGAACGGGTCGAATCCGACCTGATGGCGCGCAGCCCTGTGCTGGTCTGGCGCAACGCGACGCGGATCCGGCTGATCCATGCCTTTCGGGCCGCGTTCGGGGCCCCGGGCGACGCGCTGCTGCCGGGCGAGCCGCTGATCTGCGACGGTCTGGAACTGCCGCTGAAATATCGCAAGAAGCGCATCGACCTCGAGGCGCGCGGCCTGATCAAGGGCGCGCAGGTGGTCTATCTTGGACCGGGCCGCAAACCGGGCTTTTCTCGTCTGCACGTCATCGGCGCCGAGGATCCGCGCCTTTCGGCTGCCAGCATCGTCAAGATCGAGATGCCCGAACAGGATGAACCCTTCATCCCCTATGCGGCGCGCATGGGCGCGGCTTTTCTGCATGGTGCAGCGGTGACGATCCACAAATCGCAGGGCAGCCAGTGGCCCGATGTGCAGGTCTTCGCCCCCGATATCAACGCCGCCGCATGGTCGAACCGAACCGAAGCCGGAATCGCCCTGTGGAAACGCCTGGCCTATGTCGCGATCACCCGCGCGCAGGAACGTATGTTCTGGGTCACCCGGCCCCGTCTTGCGCGCCCCACGCAGGCGCTGTCGACAGAAGACCTTGCGATACCGGCCGCCCCGCTGTCTCTGGAACTGCAGGACGACTGACTTCTTCCCTGCTCGGAAAACCGAACTCGATCACCGCTGCCGAACCGCCCGCCGGGACTGTGTCCGTTCGATCGACAGACGCAGCCTCTCGACCAAAGCCTCGTGCGGTATTCCGGTCTCGAGCGACAGGCGCATGATGCCGAAATGCACGCGCGCCAGTTCCTGATAATAGCGGGCGAACGTATAGTTGATCGACGCGCCGACGACCGCGCCGAAGACAGGCGCTGCCTGCGCGGCCAATTTTTGACCCAGCGACACCGACAGCCGCGGCGCAACCCGGCTGATCAACCCCTGAACGGTCTGGCCGGTCACCGACAACCGTGCGGCCAGCAAACCCAGATCAGTGCCGTCGTCATCCTCCATCGGCCCGGCGGCCGCGAAAATGCGCAGGCATTCCATCCGGACTTCGTCGCTGTCGGGGTCAAGCCCGTGTTCGGCCGCGATTTCCAGCATCGACCGCAGAAGCAACGTGACCGTGAACGGCAGTTCGACCATCGCACCGGCAAAACCGCCCGCGCCGCCTGCCGCGCCACTGAAGGTCGAAGCCATGCGGTTGAACCAGTCGCCCCGGTCGCGGACCATCCGACGCGTGCCTGCCGCCGCCGAGAAGGCGCGGCTAAGCGCGGTCCGCGTCAGCCCGTCCATCCGGTCGCGCACGAATGCGGGCAGGCGTTCCACCAGCCCCTCGGCGCTATTGCCGATGATCGACATGATCTCCATGCCGAAACCGCCCGCATCGACATAGCGGCGGGCAAGGCGGTCTATCTGTTCATGAACCGTCGGATCGCTGATCGGCGGCAGAACCAGTTGCGGGTTGGGCGCCATTCGGGGCCTCTCTGGGATGTTGGACTTCGGTGCAGTCCGATCCGATATGGGAAGCCGAAGCAAGTTCAGCCAGACCCGCCAGAATCTCGGGGGTTTCCTCACGCGTGACCAGACCTGTGACATCAACCCACGCCCCGGTCCGAAGTTCCAAGCCAAGCACCCGATCGGGGTTGGTCGGGGGCGGCATCTCGACCCCGTCCAGCTTGTGAAAGCCGAAGCGCGAATAATAGGGTTCGTCCCCGACCAGCAGCACCCGGCCCCAGCCCATCCGCCGCGCTCGGGTCAGGCTGTCGCGCATCAGCAGCCCGCCCAGACCCTCGCCCTGCGCGGTCGGATGCACGGCGATCGGCCCCAGAAGCAGCACGGAATGATCCCCGACGCGCGCCGGCCAGAACCGGATCGCGGCCATGACGTTCCCACCCGGATCGCGCAGGACCAGACACAGATCGGCGACGCGTGGCACGCCCTCTCGCAGGCGGTACGAGGAAAGCGCCGTGCGCCCCGGCGCGAAGCACAAATCGTAAAGCGCCTCGACCTCGTATTCGTCGGCGGGCGTCTCGGGGCAGATCTCGTACATCGCGCCTCCTGGTCTCGGCGCGCCCCTTAGCACGGGCGCGAAGCAAGCGGAACATTGCAGAGGCTGAAAAGCGGTGGCAGGTTGGGCGCGAACAAGACAAAGAGGCCGCCCATGTTCTACCGCCCCGAAGCCGGTCACGGCCTGCCCCACAACCCGTTCAACGCCATCGTAGCGCCGCGCCCCATCGGCTGGATCTCGACCCGGGGGCGCCAAGGCGACAACCTGGCCCCCTATTCCTTCTTCAATGCCGTGGCCTATGTGCCGCCGCAGGTCATGTTCGCCTCGACCAGCGTCAAGCCGGACCGGCAGGGCACCAAGGACAGCGTCGCGCAGATCATCGAAAGCGGCGTGTTCTGCGTCAATATCGCCAGCGGCGACATGCGCGATCAGGTCAACGCCAGCTCGGCCCCCCTACCCGCGGGCCGCAGCGAGTTCGAGGCTGCAGGCATTCGCGCCGCCGATTGCGACACAATCGACTGTCCGCGGGTGGCCGATGCCGTCGCCGCGCTGGAATGCCGGATGACGCAGGTCGTGCCGCTGGCGGGCGATGCAAATTTCGTCGTTCTGGGTGTCGTCACCGGCGTTCACATCCGCGACGATTGCGTGATCGAGGGCCGGTTCGACCCGCGCCCGGCGGGCGGCTGGATCTCGCGGCTGGGATACCGGGACTACGCCGCCGTCCATGACCTGTTCGAAATGGAGCGCCCCACATGAACAATCCGAATGTGCGCGACTATATCCGCACCATCGCGGATTTCCCGCATGAAGGCATCATGTTCCGCGACGTGACCACGCTGTTCGCGGACGCGCGCGGCTTTCGCATGGCGATCGACCAGTTGCTGCATCCCTATGCCGGCGTCCGCATCGACAAGGTCGTGGGGCTAGAGGCGCGCGGCTTCATTCTGGGCGGCGCTGTCGCACACCAGATGTCCACCGGCTTCGTCCCGGTCCGCAAAAAGGGCAAGCTGCCCGGTCCGGTGATTTCCGAAGCCTATCAGCTGGAATACGGCGAAGCGGTGATGGAGATCCATGACGACGCGCTGAAGGCGGGCGAAAGGGTGCTGATCGTCGACGATCTGCTGGCCACCGGCGGCACGGCCGAAGCCGGTATCGCGCTGTGCCGCCGTCTTGGCGCTGAAGTCATAGGCTGCGCCTTCGTGATCGATCTGCCCGAGTTGGGCGGTCGCGCGCGGCTTGAGGCAATGGGCATGCCGGTCCACACGCTGTGCACATTTGACGGCGACTGACCGCGCGATGCCGGGCGCACCGGTGCAGGGTTTACTGGGGCTTGGCGATCTCCAGCGCGATTGCCGAATACCATTCGGCCGCCGCGCGCAGCTGCGCATCATCCTGGCCTGAGACGATATCCTGCATCACCTCGCTTTGCCGGTCGCCCCGCTGAAAGGCCTTCACTTGCGCCAGAAGATAGGTGCTGTTTTCCCCGGCCAGGTTGGGCGCGCCATCTATCACCGCCATGCCGTCCGCACCGTGGCAGGACACGCATTCCTGCGGCGCGTCCGCCGGGTCTGCCGCCAGCGTCGCCGTCGCGTCCTGCGACGAATACCAGGCGGCCAAATCGGCGATTTGCTGATCCGTAAGGGCTGCGGCAACGACGGACATCATTTCGTTGCGCCGCTCGCCATCCCGGAAGGCGGTCAGCTGACCTCGGACGTATTCGGCGGATTCGCCACCGATATGCGGGGCCACCGGGATCCTGGCATAGCCTTCCAGCCCGTGGCAGGTCCGGCACTGTCCCGCCAGCTTCCGTCCCGATGCGGCATCGCCCTGCAGATCCTGGGACGACGCGGCGCCGGCGAGAATGATCCCGCCGGACGCCAGCAACAGACTTATACCCCTCATTCTTCGTAGCTGATCCGGTACAGCGCACCGGCCAGATCGTCAGAAACAAGGATCGACCCGTCGCGCAGCTGCGCGACATCGACGGGACGGCCCAGATACTCGCCGTTCTCGTCGATCCAGCCTTCGGCGAAGGGTTCCGTCGTGGCCATGCCCTCATCATCGACATGGGTGACCATGACCCGTGCCCCGACGGGCGTCGTGCGGTTCCATGACCCATGCTGGGCCGAGAAGATCGCACCCCGGTATTTTTCGGGGAACATCGACCCGGAATAGAAGGTCATTCCCAGATCGGCTGCATGCGCGACGGTCTCGACGGCGGGCATCACGACATCTGCCGGGATTTCCGCATCCTTGTATTCGGCCGTCCGGACATCGCCGCCGCCATACCACGGAAAGCCGAAATTCTGGCCCGCAGCGGTGATATGGTTGATCTCGCCGGGCGGAATGTCGTCGCCCATTCCGTCCACCTGATTGTCGGTGAACCACAGATCGCCGGTGTCCGGGTCGAAATCCATCCCGACGGAACTGCGGATACCGCGTGCGAAGACCTCGCGGCCGGTGCCGTCCGTGTTGATCCGGATGATACCGCCGATGCCCGCCTCGTTGTACTTGTCCAGCTTCTCGGGCGCGGGAACGTTGAAGGGCTGACCCAGCGCCACGTAAAGCTTGCCGTCAGGCCCGATATCGCAGACCCGCGCGGTGTGGTTGAAGCTTTCCTCGTCCGGCGGGATCAGATCGCCCTGTTTCAGGACATTGAATGCAGCGACATCGGGGCTTTCATAGAAGAACTCGGCTGCTGGAAACAGCAGGACGCGGTTCTGTTCGGCAATATAGAGAAACCCGTCCTTCGAGAAGCAGGGCCCGTTCGGAATGGTGAAGACCAGCGACGGGGCGAAGTCCTTGACCTCGTCTGCGACGCGATCCTTGTTGCGGTCGGTGACCGACCAGACCTTGTCCTTTCGTGTGCCGACAAAGGTGACGATGCCCTGCGGCCCCACCGCCATGTGCCGCGCATCAGGAACGACCGCATAAAGTTCGATCTTGAAGCCCGGCGGCAACGTGATCTTTTCCAGCGTCTTCCTGATCCCCTCCGCATAGTCGCCGGACTGCTCGATGAAGGTGAAGTCCGTCGTTCCAGTCGACTGGAAATTCGACAGCTTCTCGAGGTTGTCCGGCACTTCGGCATTCTGCGCGAATACACCGGTCGCGATCAGCGCGGCCGAAGCCGCCCCGAGCAATAGCTTGTTCATGGTTTCCCTCCCTGATGCCATCCCCATGGCGAGGGAAGGATGGGCCTCACCTGTCGTTACGTCAACGATTTCATACTCATACGAAAGTGTGGTGTGCCCCCGACCATCCCTCAGCCTTTAGTACGCATGTCGCCTAAGGTCTTGCCAGACCGGCCTTTTGAATTGCAGACTTGGTCACACGGTCACGAGAAGGGCATGAGGAGAGGCCCGGACCGAATGGGGAGGAAACAATGATGACGATGAAGAACGACACCGGCAGTGCCGTGTCGCGCCGCTCGTTCCTGCGGCGCGGCAGCGTGATGGCGGGGGGTGCGGCAGCCAGCACACTGGTCGCGGCACCCGCGGTCCTGGCGCAGTCGCCGATGGTGCTGAAGATGCAGACCAGCTGGCCCGCATCCGACATCTGGCAAACGATGGCGCAGCAATATGTGGAGCGGGTCGAGGCGATGTCGGGCGGCCGGCTGAAGATCGACCTTCTGCCCGCGGGCGCGGTCGTCGGCGCGTTCCAGGTCATGGACGGGGTCAGCGACGGGGTGATCGACATCGCCCATTCGGTCTCGGCATACTGGTACGGCAAGAACAAGGCAGCTTCGCTGTTCGGAACGGGTCCGGTCTTCGGCGGCGACCCGACCAACATGCTGTCATGGTTCTATCAGGGCGGCGGCAGGGAACTGTACCGCGAACTGACCCAGGACAACATGGGGCTGAACGTCATCGGCATGATGGGATTCCCGATGCCGGCGCAGCCATTCGGCTGGTTCAAGAACCCGATCAACAGCGCCGAAGACATCAAGGGCATGAAATACCGCACCGTGGGACTTGCGGCGGACCTGCTGCAATCCATGGGCATGTCGGTGGCGCAGCTGCCCGGCGGCGAGATCGTGCCCGCGATGGAACGCGGGGTGATCGACGCGTTCGAGTTCAACAACCCGTCCTCGGACATGCGTTTCGGCGCACAGGACGTGGCAAAGAACTATTACCTCGGCAGCTATCATCAGGCGTCAGAGGCGTTCGAGTTCCTGTTCAATCGCGACATGATGGAAACGCTGGACGAAGACCTTCGTGCCATCCTGGAACACGGCGTCGAGGCGGTCTCGACCTACAACACCGCCTACGCGCTGGACAATTATTCGTCCGACCTGCAGAAGCTGCGCGATTCAGGGGTCACGGTCCACAAGACGCCGGACGACATCCTGTCGGCACAGCTGACCGCATGGTCCGACATGATCGGCACGCTGGAAGAGGATCCGTTCATCAAGAAAGTGCTGGACAGCCAGCGCGACTGGGTCAAGCGCACGGTCTTCTATGAACTGATGGACAAGCCCGACTACACGCTGGCCTACGAACATTTCTTCCCCGGCGAACTGAAGCTGTAATCGGCAACAGGCCCTGCCCCGCCATGGCGGGGCAGGGCTGACCGAAAGGAATATCATGCGGTCCTTCATCCGGTTCGCCGACGGGCTGTCGGCGTGGTTCGGCAAGACGTTCGGCTGGCTGATCCTGCTGATGACCTTCGGCGTCAGCTATGAGGTCTTCGTGCGCTATGTCCTGAATAGCCCCACAAGCTGGTCGCTGGACGTGTCCTTCATCATGTACGGCACGCTGTTCATGATGGGCGGCGCCTATACATTGTCGCGCGGCGGCCATGTGCGCGGCGATTTCCTGTATCGCCTCTGGCCCGTGCGGGTCCAGGGTGCGGTGGATTTCGCCCTGTATCTGCTGTTCTTCTTTCCGGGCATAACCGCCCTGATCCTGTCGGGGTGGAAATATGCCAGCCGGTCCTGGCAATACGGAGAGGTCAGCGTCAACAGCCCCGCCGGCATCCCGATCTATCAGTTCAAGTCGGTCATCGTGGCGGCGGGCATCCTGCTGTTCATCCAGGGGCTTGCGCAATTGATGCGCAGCATCATCGCGATGCGTGACGGTGTCTGGGTTCAGGCCGAAGAGGATGTCGAGGAAACCGAACAGTTGCTGCTGCGCGAACAGGCGCCGCGGGCCGGCGTGCATGTCGACTGACATGCCCCACATCACCACGGAGACGCGCGCGTGACCGATCCGCAGATCGCCCTGTTCATGCTGGGCATATTCATCTTTCTGGTCTTTCTGGGCTTTCCCATCGCCTTCACGCTGATGGCGCTGGGAATAGGCTTTGGCTACTACGCCTATTTCGACGCCGCCCGCATGTGGCGCGGCATGGATCGCCTGCCCGAGGATGCCAGCTGGTTGACCCAGAAATGGGCCTGGCTGGAGGGCTTCTACAACAACCGAATATTCGATCTTTTCATCAACCAGACCTATACGGTGATGTCGAACGAGGTGCTGACGGCGGTGCCGCTGTTCCTGTTCATGGGCTATATCGTCGAGCGCGCCAATATCGTGGACCGGTTGTTTTCGACGCTGGCCATCGCGTCCCGCCGGATGCCGGGTTCGATGGGGGTCGCGGCACTGATCACCTGCGCGCTGTTCGCGACCGCGACCGGGATCGTCGGTGCGGTCGTGACGCTGATGGGCCTGCTGGCGCTGCCGGCGATGCTGAAGGCACGCTATGATCCCCGCTTCGCCAGCGGCATCATCTGCGCGGGCGGCACGCTGGGGATCCTGATCCCGCCCTCGATCATGCTGATCGTCTATGCCGCGGCGTCGGGGGTGTCGATCGTGCGTCTTTACGCAGGCGCGATGCTGCCGGGGCTGGTGCTGGTCGGCCTGTATCTGACCTATGTCATCGGCCGGTCGATCCTTCAGCCCTCCGTTGCCCCACGACCAAGCGAAGAAGAAGTGCCCTCGGTTCCGACCGGGAAACTGCTGCTGATGCTGGCGACGTCGTTCTTCCCGCTGGCCTTCCTGATCCTGGCGGTGCTGGGGTCGATTCTGTTCGGCCTTGCCACACCGACCGAGGCCGCCGCCATCGGCGCGTTGGGCGGCATGGTCCTGGCCGTGGTCTATCGCGCGATGACCTTTCAGCGGCTGCGCGAATCCGTCTACCTGACGGTTCGGACCACGGCGATGGTCTGCTGGCTGTTCGTCGGGTCCTACACGTTCTCGTCGGTCTTCTCGTATCTGGGCGGCGAACAGGTGATTTCCGAATTCGTCCGGGGAATGGACCTGACGCCTCTGCAATTCCTGCTGCTGGCGCAACTGATCATCTTCCTGCTCGGCTGGCCGTTGGAATGGTCGGAAATCATCATCATCTTCGTGCCGATCTTCCTGCCGCTGCTGGCGATGTTCAATATCGACCCACTTTTCTTCGGCATTCTTGTCGCCTTGAACCTGCAGACCTCGTTCCTGACGCCACCCATGGCCATGTCGGCCTATTACCTGAAGGGGATCGCCCCGCCCGAGGTCAAGCTGACCGACATCTTCTCGGGCGTGATGCCGTTCCTGCTGATGGTCTTCATCGCGATGGCCCTGATGTATATCTGGCCCGACATCGTCTACATGCTGCCAAGGATGATCTATGGTTCTTGATCCCGCTTCTCTGGGTGCGGTCGCGCTGCGCGACCTGATCGCCAGCGGCGCGCTGACGGCCGAGGCCGCGACCGCCGCCTGCCTGAAACGCATCGCCGAGACCGAGCCGCAGTTACAGGCCTGGGCCTATGTCGATGGCGAGAACGCGATCGCGCAGGCCCGCGCCCTGGACGCAAGGCGCAAGGCGGGCGCCGCGGTCGGATTGCTGCACGGCGTGCCCGTCGGCATCAAGGACGTGATCGACACCGCGGGAATGCCGACGCAATACGGCAGTCCGCTGGCCAAGGGCCGGGTGCCGCAGACGGATGCCCAACTTGTCGCGCGGCTGCGCGCGGCCGGCGCGGTCATCATCGGCAAGACGGTGACGACGGAACTGGCATTCCTGCAGCCTTCGGGCAGCCGCAATCCGCATGACCCGGCGCGCACGCCCGGTGGATCGTCGGCGGGATCGGCGGTCGCGGTCGCCTCGGGTCAGGTGCCGCTGGCGGTCGGAACCCAGACCGGCGGCTCGGTGATCCGGCCCGCATCCTATTGCGGGACGGTCGGCTTCAAGCCCAGCTTCGGGCTGATCGGTCGAACCGGCGTCCTGCCGCAATCGCCCTTCCTCGACACGGTCGGAGGCTTTGGACGGACGATCGAGGACGTGGCCCTGCTGGCCCAGGCGATGGCCGGGCACGATCCACAGGACGATGCGACGGACATGTGGCCCGTTCCGCGATTGCAGGAGGCCGCCGGCCAGCACCCCCCCCTGCCGCCCCTTCTGGCATTGGTGAACCTGCCCGGCGTCGAAGCCGTCATGGCCGATGCGATGTCCGAACTGGAAGGCGCGCTTGGCGATCGCGTCCACCGGGTCGATCTGCCGCCCGCGTTCACCGACGCAGAGCCGGCCCGGCGCCGGATCAATTTCGCCGAGATGGCGAAATGCTATTATTCGTTCGAACGACGTGGCGCCGCGCAGCTTTCGACGCAGATGCGGGACGCGCTTGAGGAAGGAAAGCAGATCCTTGCGCGCGACTATCTTGCCGCGCTTGACTGGCGGCAGGTTCTGAACGCCGGGATCGAGGAACTGCTGACCCGTTGCGACGCGATCCTGTGCCCCGCCGCCACCGGCCCGGCGCCGCTGCTGTCCGACAACACCACCGGGTCGGCGGCGATGAACGGTCCATGGACGTTGTGCGGCGTTCCCGCGATCACCCTGCCGCTGATATGCAGCGATGAAGGGATGCCGATGGGGGTGCAGCTGATCGGACGACGCGGCGATGATGCGCGGCTGCTGCGTGTGGCCTCGTGGCTGATGTCGCGGATGGCTGAAACGGATGATGCCGAACAAAGGAGAGTGGGGTAATGGACAGGATCATGGCGCTGGTCGCCTATGCCGTTCTTGCAGCCTTCCTGATCATACTGGTCTGGCATGTGCCACGGTTTGATCTGGGCGGGGTCGTTCTGCTGACGCTGGTCTTCGCGGGATTTGACGCCGCCGCCGTAATGCGCAGCCATCGCAAATCCGGTCATGTCGCAGGGGACGACGCGCAACGGCCCTGACAGGACCATACGTGCTGCCCGCGAAAGGCCAGCCATGACCTGAAACCCGACGCTATCTCCCGATTTTATTGGTGACCCCGGCAGGATTCGAACCTGCAACCTGCCCCTTAGGAGGGGGCTATTCAACACCATCTTTTCCTTTTCTTGTCATCAGCTTATGGGATTTCCGGCTTTGCTTCTGTTTAGGTTTTGTTCGAAACCGACGGCGAATTTCCTCTTCATCGGTCTCAGAATGGGCATAGATGCTTAGAGGAAGTGTTGGGTCTGACCATCGGCCAGCCTTGGCTGCTGTGACGGGATCAACCTTTTGACGCACCACCAACTCAGTGAAAAATCCATGACGCCCTGCGGCGTGTGCCGACAGATATGGAATTCCCGCCTGCTTACAGATTGTTATCCAACGTTTACGATACCCCGTGGGGGTTCCGTATCCAAAGAGACGCTCGTCTAACAGCTTGCCAGTTCGAGGATTCCTTGTACGCTTTGGCGGCAGAGCTTCAATTTCTGCCATCATCTCTTTGGTTACTGCTACCCAAACCTCTTTGTGGCCCTTTTGCGACTTTAGCCGTATTCTTAATTCTGCGGCGTTCACGTCGACGACAGGCCTGATGCTGATTGCCTGATCTATTCGAGCAGCGGTTTCGAACATAAAGCGGACAAGCGCCGCGTTGTGCGGGTCTGCAGCAGCACAAAATGCATCGACCCAAGCTTTGTTCGAAGGCTTTCTTTCGACCCGACTATTTTTCCCGCGCTTCTTGTCTTGGTAGTTACGTTCCTCAGGCGTGTAGTGACTTACCCGTATGGGAGGCGTTCTCTTCAGTTTATGCAAATTGTTTATGACGGCTCGTGCTGGCGTAACAATTTCACGCCACCAGGTATCTGTTGCGGCGTCTGGCTTAATGTCTGCCCCCAGCTGCTTTAGTTGCTCCTCGGTTATGTCAGCGACAGGTAAGTGCCCGATTATCTTGGTAATCGGAATTAGCTGCTTTGCCGACTTCTTGGTCGCGCGATAAGCGAGTACTGCTTCGGCAAACGTGAACATCTTTTCTTCTCCGAAAAGATGTCGGCGAATCTGAATTTCAGTTTCCCGGGCTATCCAGTCCCATGCGCCAGCTTCCGTAAGTGAGCCAGTGCTTTTGTAGTATGAGCGGGTGATTGGTCTTCCGTTATATTCGACTCTACCCTTCGCATAGAAGTATTTACTGTCTTTGCGGACGCACGGCTCGAGAGACATTCTGTACCTTCCGTCAAAATCGTATCCATTTGAGATGACGTAATAATCATCGCATTCCCGAGCTTGAGGCGTGCGCCCAGTCGGTTCGCATAGGCCCTCAGCGTACGCTCCGTAGTGAGAATGCCGCGCGTGGCCAACTCCTCTACCCACTGAGCAGGCGTCATGGCATTATCGAGAACTTCTGAGCTGACGCGAATGCGCTCCGATCCCGCTGTCTCTGGCCGCACGGAGGTCATTCGGTCGTCCCTCCTGTTCCGCGCGCAAGGTAGTGTTCCCATGCGCCAATCGGAATCTTGGGGTTTCGTTTCCCCGGTGATGTGAAAACGTGGGCCAGTTGCCCGGTCTTGATCAAATAGCGAACATTGCTCACGGGGATGCCGATGCGTTCCGCCATTTCCTTTGGTGTTTCGACCTTCTCCGTCGCCTTGAGTTGCTCTTGGGCCAAGCTTCTTCCTCCGATGCAAAGGTCATCAGACCACCAAACTAATGGCAGCAGAGGTTTCCGCTTTGCTCACAGTAGAAAGCAAAGCTACTCTAGAGATGACTGATTCGACGCTCAGAACGTCGTATGGCGTCTAAATGAGATAAATGACCACAAATGGGGTCATGTCAAGCATGGAGAACTCCTTTGGGAGACATTTCTGCACTAGGGGATCGACTATCAACGCTCCGAAAGGCTGCTGGTCTGTCGCAAAGCGAGATCGCCGAAAAGCTGGGTATCAGCCGAAGCAGTTATCAATACTACGAGCGGAACGAACGGGACCTGCCCGCTTCACTTCTGTTCAAGCTTTGCGAGTTCTTCGATGATGACGCCCATCGTATTTTAACTGGGCAGCCTTCTAAGCTCATCATGCGGCGGATCGAGGAGATTTTTACCTTGATCGACGAGTATGAGGAAGATGTCGATGTCGAGTTCAAACCCGACGCAAGGCTGCGGGTGCTGGTGAAAGTGCTGCGCGATGATTTTCGCACGCACCCTTCCACGACTCGCGGCGAAGTCAAAGACGAAATAGACAGCTTGTATAGGATGCTGAAATGATTGTTTTTCAAAAACTTACACGACTAGCCAATCGCGCAGTTTTTACCGAAACCGGCCCGAAAAGTGTCAAGCGAGGGCCCGGTGAAGCCAAGCCGCTAAGACCGCAAGCCAGCAGATTGCAAAAGGAACTCACATCCAGAAGGCTGCGCCATCATTACGTAGTGGCTCAGGTATGTATGGTGACGACTTTAGCACTTTGGGTAGCCGCTCCGATTTTGCCAAGCTCAAGTGAGCATCTCGATATGTCCGCAATACGCCTCAGCCTCCATTTAATCGCGCTGATGACAACTTTCGGAGGCTTGTTTCAGGCTTGGGCAATGAGCAGGACCACGATTACTCTCGATGCAATATGAACAGCACTTTCCATATATAGCCATTCAAATGCGGAAAGTTCCCAAAAAATCCCACGACTGACAGGAAGATAATTTGAAAATCATCGATAATATTTCTGTCCTCTTGGGAGATGAGCTGAAAGCAGGGTCTGAAGCGGGTGCAAAAGTTCGAGTGGCGGCCAGTTGTTTCTCAATATTTGCATACGAAGCGCTTCGGGATGAATTGGAAAACGTCGAAGAGCTCGAGTTCATTCTGACAGATCCGACATTTATTCCGAACGAAGCTCTCGGGCGTTCGAGAAAAGAGAAACGAGAGTTCTTTATCCCGAAACAGCTCAGGGAAACCGCGCTGTACGGCACCGAATTTGAAATTCATCTTCGGAATAAATTGACCCAAAAGGCCATTGCAAAACAGTGCGCGGACTGGATCCGGAGGAAAGCCACCTTCAAATCCAATGCTACTGACGCCCCGATGCAGCAATTCGCGACTATCGAAGCGCGCAAAGGAAACAAGGTTTTCTCGCCTATCAGTGGGTTTTCAGCGGTCGATTTGGGCTACCAGCCTGGCAACGCTGTTTCGAATTTCACGCATGCCTTCGAGGACGACCTTTCGGCAAGAACTTATCTTTCGTTATTTGATCAGGTCTGGGCCAACCCCGCAAACGTTCAAGATGTGACGGATCAAGTCCTTCAGCACATTGAGGCCGTTTACCAAGAGAATTCGCCGCAAAGGATTTACTTCCTGATCCTGTATAACATCTTCAGGGAATTCCTTGAGGAGGTCGACGAGGATGTGCTGCCCAATGATCAAACGGGATACTTGGATAGTCTCGTCTGGAACAAGCTGTTCAACTATCAACGAGACGCTGCAACCGGGGTAATTAACAAGCTGGAAACCTATAACGGCTGCATCCTTGCGGACAGCGTCGGCTTGGGAAAAACGTTCACCGCGCTCGCTGTCATCAAATACTATGAGCTACGGAACAAATCTGTCCTGGTTCTCTGCCCCAAAAAGCTTGCTGACAATTGGCGCAACTACAACACGAATCTCAAGACAAACCTGTTTGCAGCCGACCGCTTCAACTATGATGTCCTCTGCCACACCGACCTCTCCAGAACATCGGGTGAGTCACTGGGCATCCCACTCGATCGGGTCAATTGGGGTAATTATGATCTGGTCGTCATCGATGAGTCTCACAACTTCCGAAACAACGACGTCTACAAGGATCGAGAAACTCGGTACCAGAAGCTGATGAACAAGGTCATCAGATCCGGCGTGAAGACAAAAGTTCTGATGCTTTCCGCGACCCCCGTTAACAACAGGTTCACCGACCTTCGCAACCAGCTCGCATTGGCATACGAGGGGCATTCTGACACGTTGAGCCGCAACCTGAAGACCAAATCCAGTGTTGAAGAGATTTTCCGGAAGGCTCAAGCCGCCTTCAACACCTGGTCAGAGCTCCCCCCAGCGGAACGCACGGCACAATCCATTCTTAGAGCGTTGGATCTTGATTTCTTCGAGCTCTTGGACTCGGTGACAATTGCGCGTTCTCGCAAGCATATTGAGCAATTCTACGACACTGCCGACATCGGGCAATTCCCCGAGCGTAAGAAGCCAATTTCCCATCACCTCCCGATCACGTTCCGCGAAGATGTCGTGGGATTTGACGAGATTTACAGCGACCTATCCCTTCTAAAAATGGCTGTCTACGCACCGGTGAACTACATACAACCGAGCCGCCTTAGGAAATATGAGGAGCTCTACGACACCAAGACAGAAGGCTCCAAAGGTACGCTGCGCCAGGCCGATCGCGAGCGCAGCCTGCAAGCGCTGATGACGACGAACCTTCTGAAGCGCCTTGAAAGTTCTGTAGAGGCATTCCGCCTCACATTGGGTGCGCTGGACCGAAACATTGGCGCTATGCTGGAGGCCATCGACCGGTTCGAGGCGAGTGGCGGCAATGGCAGGATCGAAGATGTCTTCAATGACATGGACAACTTGGATACCGACGATGATGACCTGTCGGGACTTGGCGAATTCACGATCGGCAAGAAGATCCAAATCGACCTCGCTGATATGGATATCCCGACGTGGAAAGCTGACTTGGGCGGTGACCGTGAGATCATTCAGGGCCTCTTGGCTGAGATGGAAAAGGTTGGCGTTGAAGAGGACGCCAAGCTCCAGCACCTGATTGACGTCATCAAACAGAAGATGGCCTCCCCCCTGAACCCAGGCAATCGCAAGGTTCTGATCTTCACCGCCTACGCGGATACCGCCGAATATCTTTATCGCCACGTCGCGCCCGCTCTCAAAGGCGCGAGGGGGTCCGAGACGGGCATTGTCACAGGCTCAGGGAACCCCAAGACGACCTTGAAGCCACATTACGACTTCCAGTCGGTTCTGACGCTCTTCGCCCCCAAAGCGAAAGAGAAGGCGCTGATCATGCCAGAGGTGCCAGAAGAGCTGGACATCCTCATCGGCACCGACTGCATCTCCGAAGGGCAAAACCTTCAGGACTGCGACTACCTGATCAACTACGACATTCACTGGAACCCGGTTCGCATCGTCCAGCGCTTTGGCCGGGTTGACCGGATCGGCTCGCCCAACACCGCCATTCAGTTGGTCAACTACTGGCCCGACATCTCGCTCGACGAATACATCAACCTCAAGGAACGCGTTGAAAACCGGATGCATATTGTCGATCTGACTGGCACTGGCGAAGACAACGTGCTGACGGCGAAAAGCAGTGACGTCGCCTATCGCAAGGACCAGTTGCAGCGCCTACAGGAAGAGGTGATTGAGCTCGAAGACGTCAAAACCGGCGTTTCCATCACAGACCTCGGCCTGAACGATTTCCGCATGGACCTGCTGAACTACACCAAGGAACATGGCGATCTGGCGGGCCAACCCAAAGGCCTGCATGCCATCGTCCCGTCCAATCCTGCCAAGGGACTGCGATCCGGTGTGATCTTTGCTCTGCGCAACATCCACCCTGATGTGAACGTCAACCAACAGAACCGGCTGCACCCCTACTATCTGATCTATCTCGACAACGACGCGAACGTCATCGCCGACCACACCGAGGTGAAGCGCTTGCTCGACCTGATCCGCTCAAGCTGCAAGGGTCTGGACAAACCGATCAAGGCGCTCTGCGACGCCTTCAACGCGGAAACCAAGGATGGGCGTGAGATGGGCAAGTATTCCGAACTGCTCAGCGACGCGATCAAATCCATGATCGAGGTGAAGGAAGAGCGCGACCTCGACAGTCTCTTTTCCGGCGGGCACACCACGGCGCTGACCCACACCATCGCAGGGCTCGATGACTTTGAACTGCTCGCCTTCATTGTCGTGAGGGATCCTGCATGACCGCGCTCTACGACTACCCCAAATCGACGCTTCTGAAACGTGTCGTGCCCAAAACGCGGATCTACGACCGCGTGCAGGCCACCACCGCGCTCAAGGACAAATTCGTCGCGCAGGTGGACCAGATCACATGGCGCGCCAAACTGGCCTCGGAAACGATCAACCTGCCCGCCACCAAATCCGTGCCGGAAATACAGGTCTTCCGCGTAACGCTGAAAACCGATGCGGTGCAGGACGATGTGCTGAGGGCCATCGACCGCGCCATCCCCTTTCCGATCCTGTTCGAACTGGAACAGGACGGCCAGATCCAAATCGCCGCCGCCCATAAACGCCCGTCAGAGGCGGACGCGGGCAAATGGGTGCTCTCGGACTATCTGCGCTCGGATCGGTTGCCGATCGATACGCCGCGCAGCCCATTGCCAGTGGCGCTGAACCTTGGCGTGCTTTATGAACAGATCCTGACGGCGCTCATGCCGATTGTGCCGCAAACGGCGGAATCCTTGAGCGCGCGGATGGACCGGACGCACGCGCTGAAAACCAAAGAGCGTGAGATCAGCCAGCTGAAATCCAAGTTGAAACGCGAGACGCAATTCAACATCAAAATGACATTGCACGGTCAACTGCGTGAGGCGCAGGCAGACTTCGAGCATCTGAAAAAGCCGGAATAGGCCCAAGAAACGAACGTGGGGACGAGAATGAGTGACGAGATCGAAAAGCTGAAAATGCACAGCCCTGACCTGACGCAGGACAACATCGCCAAAATCCGCGCGCTCTTCCCCGGCTGCGTGACCGAGGCGGCGGGTGAGGATGGCAAACTGCGTCTGGCGGTGGATTTCGATCAGCTGCGGCAGGAACTGTCGGACAGCATCGTCGAGGGGCCGCAGGAACGCTATCACCTGAACTGGCCGGGCAAGCGCGAGGCGCTGATCACCGCCAACGCCCCCATCGCCAAAACCCTGCGCCCCGCGCGCAATGAGTCCGTGGATTTCGACACCACCCAGAACCTGTTCATCGAAGGCGACAACCTTGAGGCACTGAAGCTGCTGCAAGAGACCTATCTGGGCAAGGTCAAGATGATCTACATCGACCCGCCGTATAACACGGGGAATGACTTTGTTTACGATGATGAATTTACGGAAGAAGCTTCAGAGTTCTTCCGTAAGTCTTCGCAGATTGATGAACAAAGCAATCGTCTCGTTGCAAATCCGGAGTCGAAAGGCCGGTTTCACTCTGCTTGGTTAAGCATGATGTATCCACGGCTCCGTTTGGCGAGAAACCTCTTGTCCGATGACGGGGTAATCTTCGTTAGCATTGATGATGGCGAAGTCTCCGGCTTGAAGAAGATGTGCGACGAAGTGTTTGGCCCACAGCTGTTTATTGGGTGCTTCGTTTGGAAAAGTCGCCAAAATAAAGACAACCGAAACGTCACCAATGCCTCGATCGATCACGAGTACATTCTGTGCTACGGGCAGGCCATTCGCGGCGAAGCGCGAAACACGTCACAATACTCAAACGAAGACAATGATCCCCGAGGGGCTTGGACCAGTGCAAACATGGTCGGCATTGCTACCGCTGATCGCCGACCAAACCTTCATTACGACCTAATCGATCCTGCAACAGGAACAAATTACGGCTGTCCCCAAATGGGATGGAGGTATGATCGTAAGACAATGGCACGTCTCATCGAAGAGGAGCGCGTTCTTTGGCCTTCTTCTGCAGATGGCAGACCAAGACGGAAAGCGTTCCTTGACGACCTTACTTCTGACTTTACTGGGTTTTCGTCCTTGATTGCGCCGGGTGTCTACACGAGAGATGGCACCGCCGACATAATGGACCTATTTAACCTTAGGGTTTTTGATTTCCCCAAGCCCGTAGAGTTGATGCGCATTCTGGTTGAGCAAGCCTCGGGGCCGGGAGACATTGTGGTCGACTTTTTTGCTGGTTCTGGAGCAACCGCTCATGGCGTTCTTGCCCAAAATGCCTCTGATCATGGAAACCGGAAGTTTGTTTTGGTCCAACTGCCGGAGGTACTCGATCCTGAGAACGGGAACCAAAAAACAGCCGCGGATTTCTGCGTGTGTCATAGCCTTCCACAGAATATCGCCGAACTAACCAAAGAACGCATCCGCCGCGCGGGTCAGAAAATCCTCGAAGGGGAGTGTCACCCTGATTGGAACAAGGATGTCGGCTTCCGCGTGCTCAAAATCGACAGCTCCAACATGGCCGATGTGTTCTACACGCCGGATCAGACCGCGCAGGCCGATCTGCTGTCGCGCGTGGACAACATCAAACCCGACCGCACAGCCGAGGATCTTTTGTTCCAGGT
This sequence comes from Paracoccus sp. R12_2, assembly GCF_017744015.1. Lineage (GTDB taxonomy): Bacteria > Pseudomonadota > Alphaproteobacteria > Rhodobacterales > Rhodobacteraceae > Paracoccus. The sequence goes on along the minus strand of NZ_JAGHRA010000005.1, from coordinate 38,034 downwards.
CCTGCTCGACTGGGGCGTTGACCTGACCCTGCCCATCCGCCGCGAAACCGTTCAGGGCAAAACCGTCTTCTTCGTCGACGACACCGCCCTGATGGCCTGTTTCGACGATGATATCTCTGAGCAGCTGGTCAAAGAGCTGGCAGGCCACGCCCCCATGCGGATCGTGTTCAAGGACACCGGCTTTGCCGACGACCAGACCAAGATCAACGTGCGCCAGATTTTCAAAGCCATGTCGCCCGACACCGAAGTGAAGGCGATTTGAGTTCATGGACGCCACCGCCCTGAATCAAAAACTGACCGAACTGATTGCCACCTGGGAGAACGAGGTGGTCGAGTTCAAGGAAGTGTCGAATGACTATGACACCGACAAGATCGGGCGTTACTTCTCCGCCATGGCCAATGAGGCTAACCTAAGTGATGTCAGTACGGGATGGCTGGTGTTCGGTGTCAACAACAAGACCCGCTCTGTGGTTGGGACCGGCTACCGCCCCGAACGTGAACGCCTTGACGGATTGAAGCAGCAGATCGCCCAAGATGCCGACCCTCGGACAACCTTCCGGCAAATCCATGAGGTTGAAGTGGATGGTAAGCGGGTCGTCATGTTTGAAATTCCCGCCGCGCCGCGTGGTATCCCAATTGCGTGGAAAGGGCATTATTACGCGCGTTCCGGCGAAAGCCTCGCGCCATTGGGTATTCCGAAGCAGGACGAAATTCGTTCTCAGGCGTCAGCTGGTGACTGGACAGCACAGCTGGTCGAGGGGGCTACGCTGGATGATCTGGACCCCGCCGCAGTCGAGCGCGCGCGCGCGAACTTTGCGCAAAAGCACCAGAACCGCATTGATCCGGAGGACGTCCGGGGATGGCCCGTCGCAACCTTGCTGGACCGGGCCAAGGTAACTCAACGCGGACAGGTGACCCGCGCAGCGCTATTGCTGTTAGGGCGCGCCGAGAGCGCCTATTTGCTTTCCCCACACCCTGCGCAAATGACATGGAAACTGGTGGGCCAAGAAACCGCGTATGAGCATTTCGGCCCGCCCTTTCTTCTGACGACATCGCAACTCTATCAACGCATCCGCAACATCCAGCTGCGGCTCTTGCCCGATGATGAGCTGCTGCCACATGAGGTATCGAAATACGATCAGAAGGTTGTGCTTGAGGCGTTGCATAACTGCATCGCCCACCAGGACTATGGCCAAAACCAGAGGGTCATAGTTACCGAAAAGCCGGATCGGCTTGTGCTCGAAAATGCTGGCCGGTTCTTTGAAGGTGAACCCGAAGACTATGTTCGCGGCGACAAGACACCACGCGGATATCGAAACCCGTATCTGGTGCAGGCGATGGTTGAGCTGAACATGATCGACCAGATGGGCTATGGCATCCAACGGATGTATGAAACCCAGCGCAAACGCTACCTCCCCATGCCAGATTACGAGGTTTCCGGCGATGCCGTCGTGATGACACTCTATGGTGGCGTGGTTGATCCAGCTTATACCCGCGTACTGATGGAAAACGGCGGGTTGCAGCTGACGGACGTGTTGGCTCTGGATCGCGTACAGAAAGGCCTGGAAGTGCCGGACGCAGCGATTCAAGCGCTTAGGCGCAAGAAATTGATCGAAGGACGTAAGCCTCGTCTTCGGGTATCAGCAGCTGTCGCAGCGGCTTCTGCAAAGAAAGCCGAATACATCAAGACTCGTGCATTTGATGACCAGCACTACGCGGACATGGTGGTCGAATTTTTACGAAAGTTTGGTAGCGCTTCACGAAAGGACATCGACGCTCTGCTCTGGGACAAGCTGAGCGACGCTTTGGACGACAAGCAAAAAAGAAACAAAATTGGAAACCTTCTCAGCAACTTACGCGCAAAAGGGGTGATTTCCAACGCGGCCTCCAAGACTTCGCCGAAGTGGGAGCTACAAGAATGAAACAAGAACACCCTACGAAAGAAAGTAAGAAAGAAACGCTGAATTTAAGAAAGCGTCGCTCATGAAGATCAAGTTCAAGTCGCAACCCTATCAGACAGCGGCGGTCGAGACCGTGGTCGATTGCTTCGAAGGTCAGCCCAACACGGCGGCCCAAGTCTATCGGATCGACCCCGGTGTCCGCGCGCAGATGCGCTCCGACGAAGACGGCTTTCGTAATGCTGACATCGCACTGCCTGCGAGCCAGGTTCTGGAGAACATCCGTAAGGTACAACAGCGCCAGAACCTGCCCCTGTCCGAGAGCCTGAGCACCTTTGTCGATGACAAGGGCAAGCCCAAGAAGGCGAGCTACAAGGCGGGCGCGGCCATCAACCTCGACATCGAGATGGAGACCGGCACGGGCAAGACCTATTGCTATATCAAATCCATCTTCGAGATGAACAAACGCTATGGCTGGTCCAAGTTCATCATCATGGTGCCGTCGATTGCGATCCGCGAAGGCGTGGCCAAGTCACTGGAGATGACGGCAGAGCATTTCGTCGAAAGCTACGGCAAGAAGGCGCGTTTCTTCATCTACAACTCCAAGCGGCTACACGAGCTGGAGAGCTTTTCCTCGGACGCGGGCATCAACGTGATGGTGATTAACGTGCAGGCGTTCAATGCGTCAGGCGCTGACAACAGGCGGATTTATGAGGAGCTGGATGATTTCCAGTCCCGCCGCCCCATCGACGTGATTGCCAAGAACCGCCCCATCCTGATCCTGGACGAGCCGCAAAAGATGGAAGGCACGGCAACCCAGAACGCTCTGCCCAAGTTCAACCCGCTGTTCATCCTGCGCTATTCAGCAACCCACAAGACCATCCACAACAAGGTGCATCGTCTGGATGCGGTTGATGCATTCAGCCAGAAGCTGGTCAAGAAGATCGAAGTGCGCGGCATTCAGGCCAAGGGTCTGACAGGCACGAATGCGTATCTCTATCTGGAAGGCATCCAGATTTCCAAAAGCGACCCAGTTGCGCGAGTCGAAATGGAGGTGAAAACCAACTCGGGCATCAAGCGGGTGCTGCGGAAGATTGAGAAGGGCCGCAACCTATTTGATCTGTCCAAGGGGCTCGATCAGTACCGGGACTTCGTTGTCTCTGACATCGACGCGCGCGTGGATGAGGTGCATTTTACGAACGGAGCGGTTCTGAAGGCCGGTGAAGCCAGCGGCGACGTCACGGAGCGCGACATCCGCCGCATTCAGATCCGCGAGACCATTGCAGCCCATCTCGAGCGCGAAAAGCAGTTGTTCGCCAAAGGCATCAAGGTGTTGTCGCTGTTCTTCATCGACGAAGTGGCGAAGTATCGGGACTACGATGCTGAGGACGAAAAAGGCGAATATGCCCGCGTCTTCGAAGAGGAATACGAAGCGCTGAAAGCCGAATATCTTGGCGAGTTGCCCTTGGAGGATGAGGCCTACCGAAAGCACCTGGACAGCATTGACGTCGGCGCGACCCACAACGGCTATTTCTCGATCGACAAGAAGGGCAAGCTCGTTGATCCAAAGGTCAAAGCGCGCGGTGAGTTCGCCGGATTGACGGATGACGTTTCAGCCTACGATCTGATCCTGAAGGACAAGGAGCGGCTGCTTTCCTTCGAAGAGCCGACGCGGTTCATCTTCTCCCACTCTGCGTTGCGCGAGGGCTGGGACAACCCGAACGTCTTTGTGATGTGCATGCTCAAGCACAGCGATAATACCATATCGCGTCGCCAGGAGGTTGGCCGGGGTCTGCGCATTTCGGTCAACAAGAACGGCGACCGCATGGATCACGCAGCAACCGTGCATGACATCAATGTCCTGACCGTGGTGGCTAGCGAAAGCTACAAAGACTTTGTTGGCGGCCTTCAGAAAGAAATCGCCGAAAATCTGTCGGAGCGCCCACGCCAGGCGAACGCCGAGTACTTCGAAGGCAAGTCGATCACGGTCAACGGCAGTGAAACCACTGTGTCAAAGGACATGGCCAAACGCATCGAGCGGTATCTCGTCAAGAACGACTACATCGATGACAACGACGGCATCACAAAAGCGTATCATGAGGCGCGTGAGGCGGGCACGCTGGCTTCATTGCCCGATGAACTTCTCGACCAACAGGAACAGATCCTGCAGCTGATCGATACCGTCTTCAACGGAAGCCAGCTCGAGAACATGATGGGCGATGGCCGCAAGCCCAAGGCCATCCCGCGAAACAAGAACTTCGAAAAGAAGGAGTTTCAGGAGCTTTGGCAGCGCATTAACCGGAAGGCAGTCTATCAGGTTGAATTTGACTCCAACGATCTGGTCCAACGCTGCGTCAATGCTTTGGATCGGGATCTCGTTGTATCGCCTCTGCAATACGTCGTCACCGAAGGCAAACTTTCAGATGAGCTAACTGAGGCCCAACTTCGAACCGGAGCTGCATTTAAACAATCGGGTATCCGTAGTGAGGAAAGCAGCTCTGCTCACTCGCTCGTTTCATATGACGTCATCGGCAAACTTGCTGAAGGAGCGGATTTGACGCGTGGGACGATCGGGAAAATCCTGACCGGAATGAGCGCTGCGAAGTTCTCGACGTTCCAGGCCAACCCCGAACAATTCATCTCTGAGGCCTCACGCATAATCAAAGAGCAGAAGGCCACGACTGTCATCGAGCATCTTACCTATGATGCAACTGCCGACAGATACGACACCGATATCTTCCCCGCGACCCAGACTGGCACTGATCTGACGCAAGCCGTCGGGAAGTTGCGAAACCACATCTATGACTATGCCGTGGTCGACTCTGGGGTCGAACGCAAATTTGTCGAAGACCTGGATACAAGCGATGAAATCGTCGTCTATTCGAAGCTACCGCAGGGGTTTCTCATCCCCACGCCTGTCGGGGATTACAATCCCGACTGGGCGATAGCTTTCAAAGAGCAATCAGTCCAGCACATCTATTTTGTTGCGGAAACAAAGGGCTCCCAGCCATCCCTCAAGTTTCGCGAGTTGGAGCTAGAAAAAATCAAGTGCGCCAGAAAGTTTTTCGAGGAAATTGCAAACAGCGTCCCGAATGATCGGGTACAGTATGATGTTGTGTCAGACTTTTCTGAGCTCATGTCTGCAGTTCGGGGAAGATAATGCTAGTGAACGAGTGGGCTGAGTTAAGGATATATCCTGATTTTAAACGGAAGCAGGATGAAACTTGCTCATCCTTACCTCAGTATCCTTCATCTTCTTCACTGGGGATGACCAACTCAACATGACTGACCCCAAGCGCCTGCGCCAGCTCGTAGAGCGTGATCACGGTCGGGTTGCGCTTTCCTCGTTCCAGGCCACTCAGGTACTGCTGACTGAGGCCCGAGCGTTCCTCGATCTGCTCCTGCGTCAGGCCCTTCTCCCGACGCAAGCGTGCAAAATTTCGACCGACCAATTTGCGCATATCCATGCGCGACAAGGTCGCGGTTTACATACTTTATTGTTATCAACTATAATATGTAATTGATTGATTTTCTCGTTTATGGAAAGGCCGCCACATGATCCTCAAACATCTATCTGTGAGCCTGATTGCTGCCCTAGTCGCCCTGCCAGTCCACGCAGAGGACTCACTTGTGGTCATGCCCGCCCCTGCCGAACGCCCGTACCCATACGAAATCCTCGGCCTGCAACCTGGCGACCCACTGGACGATGTTCTGGCCGCCTACGCAGAACGCAGCGACGCTGCTCCAACAAGCGAGAGCGAAGTTCTGCGGGTGCAATCTCCGGATGGCTCTGTGTTCGAGTTTACCTATCAGCTTTTCACACGGATCGGGGATGTCGGCATCAATGGGCGGCTCGCCAAGGTCGCACAGGACCAGGTGACTGCCACGCTGTCTTCGGATGTCATGGAACAACGTCCGATGGCGATCCATCGCAGTATTCGCCAGCCAAGCGACGAGTTGCCGGAGCCACTGGCGCTCAAAGCGCAAATCGAAGAGACCTATGGCCCGCCTTCACGCGTTGAAATCAATGGACGTGAAATGGTTCTCACCTACGCCTGGAGCACAGAAGGCTTTATCGCTGATCTTGATGCACTTGGTTCGATCACTCACGAGGAAACAACGTCCTCGGGTGGCAAGAGCATCACGGAATACGAGCTTTGCGGCTCGGCCAGTCACTATCGCAACACTGTCGAATATCGCTTTGAGTATCCGCGCGACAAGCTCATCAAACCGGGCTGCCTCGCCACATTCACCGTCAGCTATCACGGCGATCCCGGCATGACCTCCATCGGCTTTTCACTGGTGGATTACGAACTTGGCCGTCAGCACATGGCAGAGCTGGATCGTCAAATCGTCGAAGCCCTGACCGGCAAAACGGTCGAAGCCTCAGACATGGACCTGTAGTCGTGGATGGCCAAATCTCTCGAACTGCGCTATGAAGCCCACATGATCACAGTACGCGCACATATCACCCTGATTTAGCGCCCGCAAAACGGCGGGCGGCTTCGAGCTGTTCGCCGAGAGATGATCTGCCATCACCGCAACGCTTCTGACGCCGCCGCCATCGGGTATGACGGAGGCAAGGACATGACCAACTGGTACACGGCAGACACCCATTTCGGGCATGAGAAGGTCATCTCGCTTTGCGGGAGACCTTTTCGTAATGCTGGTCACATGGACACGGTGCTGATTGAAAACCTTTGGTCCAAGGTCCGCCCAGAGGATGACCTCTGGATCATTGGCGACTTTGCCTTCGGCCCAAAGGCCAAAGAGACCAGCTATCTCGAAGCCATCTTCGGGCAGCTTCCCGGCGCGCGCAAACATCTGGTCGTTGGAAATCACGATCTGGAACCGACGCTGGCCTTACCCTGGGACAGCATCTCGCAACTTGCGGAGGTCAAGGATGGCCCCGACAATCAGGCGCATACCCTGTGCCATTACCCCATGATCACCTGGAACCGCGCCCGGCGTGGCGCGCTTCAGATCTTCGGGCACGTCCACAACAATTGGAAAGGCTCGCGCAACAGCGTCAACGCGGGCGTCGATGTCTGGGATTTCATGCCCGTTCGTTTCGAGGATATTGCCCGCCGCGCCAAAACCCTGCCCGTGAACAAGCATTGGGCGGATGTCGAGCACAAGGCGAAGGATTTCTGATATGTCCCGGTCCTACCGAAAAACCCCGATCTGTGGGATGACCATCGCCGCGAGCGACAAGGTATTCAAGAAAGCCGAGCACAAACGCGCCCGCCGCGCCGTGAACGCGCGCGACCTGACGCTGGATGACGCCCCGATGGGCAAAGAGTTTGGCAACCCATGGGGCGCACCTAAAGACGGGAAGCAATGGATCGACGCCAGTCGCTTCCCCAAGATCATGAGAAAGTAAGAGCTATGGCGAGGTTTCTGGTCTGGAGCGACCTGCATGACGAATTCTGGGAAGGTTTCGATCTGCCCGACCTGTCCGCGCCAGTGGACGGCGTGCTGATTGCGGGCGACACCCATACGATGGGCCGCCATCTGGAAATCCCTGCAAGGGCGGCGCGCAAATACGGCTGCCCGGTTGTGGTGATCTGGGGCAACCACGAACCTTACGGCTCGGTCTGGTCAGAGTTGTTGGTCGAAGAAGAACGGCAGCTTGCGGTGTTCCGCGCCGAAGGTCTCGATATCCGTGTGCTGCATGGCGCGGCTACCGAGGTCGCAGGGGTGCGCATCATCGGCGCGCCGCTCTGGACGGACCTGAAGCTCTATCCGGAATTGGAAGAACTGGCCTATCGGGTCGTGACGCAGGGACTCAATGATTACCACAATATTAGTATGTCGCCGGGCAAACTGATGACCGGCGAGGATATGTTGGCCTTACACAAGCAAGACAAGGCGGCGGTTTTCGATGCTTTGCGCCGCCCCTTCAGTGGTACAACGCTGGTCATGACCCACCATCTGCCCATCAGCAAACTGGTCCACCCAGGCCGCACAATCGGACGCGCCGAAAAGCGCGCCATGAACGCGGGCTTTGCCAGCGATCTTTGGGACGAGATCAAGCAGTTCGATATTCATAGTTGGATATGTGGGCACAGCCATGACAACCAAAATCGTGTTGGCGATGGCGATCATGGTTCGATCCATTTCGTGATGAATGCACGTGGCTACCCGGGCGAGGGCACGCCGTTCGACCCGGCCTATGTTCTCTCAACGGACATAGACGGCCCCGGATTGCCAAAGCCGCCACATAAAGCAAAGTCTGTTCGACCTGCGCCGGACGAGACCTATTTCGGGTTGGAGATCGTCAACGACAGATGCGTGCGTCAAGCAGATATTGCCAAACTGCCATTCTACGACTTTTGGCGTCAAAGCTCACTCGGATCGGGGCACCCCATGGACCGCGAAACGGGCGAACCTCTGGTCTGGCTGCACGATTGGGAATCCTTTTGCCGGATGTTCATCCTGACCGGGCGGCACCGGCTCATGAAGGATGATTGTAAACGATAGGCGGACACTTTAGTCCCGCCGGAAACCCCACAATCGCTCGATACCTGGCGTCTCGCTCATGTGGATTTTCCGGCTACCGTTGCACCCGGCCTCGCCTGACATCGCCCCCCATAAGGCAGGGGAAGGCGTGGCCCGGTGTTGACATGATAGTCAATGAATGTCCGCTTCACGACTAATCACGCTGGCGGTCCGTATCCTGCGGCGCCTCCGTTTCCTGTGCCTGCGGCGTTTCCGCCTTCTCTGGCGCTTTGGCAAGCTCTTCCAGAAATCCAGAGTCTTCCATGTCTCGCACGGTGTCCTGGATTTGCGCCACGATCTGATCGATGAAGCTCTTTTCGGTGCTCATGGTCATGTCCTTTCGTTTGCTTAGAATTTCGGGTCATAAGAGAAGGGCGCGGATGTCGTGCCTCTCGGCTTAGGTTTGCTCTGCTTAACTTCGTTCCGCTGCGCAGATCGCAGGGTCAGCCAGTCTCCAACAGCCGCCGCAACTCCGCCTGCTGCCGCTCCAAGGCGGTCAAGCGTTTCTCCAAGTCGATCGCGAAGCGATTGAATGCGCGATGCAAAGTCTCGAACTCGCTCGGTGAAGCGCTGGCGCTCCTCAAACCAGCCTCGAATGTCGTGTTCAGTTCTTCGACAGCGCGCAGCAATGCGGTCTCGAAGGGCGTCAGTTGCGGGTGTGCCATGGTTTACCTCGTTACTGCGGTCTCGACGCAGATTTCGCCGCCGTTCAGGTTGGGGATCGGACAATCGGCCAGCGTGACGCCACGCGGCAGGCTCAGCACCCGGCCCAAGCCGCCAGGGCCACGGCTCACCCTCGCCCCTTCCAGACCGAACATCGCCAGCCCCGGCTCGGGCGTCGTGTTCTGCGGCTCGGGAAAGGTCAGTTGCACCGCCATCAAGAGCACCCAAGAGGTCAGCAAGACCCCGGCCAGATAGCTCGGCAGCATGGTCTTCCATGTCACCGTGCGCCATTCCTTCCGGCTGGCTTCCAGTTCGGCTGTCGCTTGCCGTATTTTGCGCGCCTGTTCCTCGACCTGGGCGGCCGTCCGGTCGCGGATCATCTCGCTCAGCTTTTCGAGGTCGCGCATATCGCGCATGATTTTTTGCTGCGCGGCGCTCAACGCTTGCGACAAATGTTGCTCGAAGCCGTTCAACATCTCCTGGGTCTGGGCTTCGGTCGCGTTGGTTTGGGTCGCGACCTTCGCTTGCAGGCTTTGAAGCAAAGTATTCATCTGCGGTCCAGTCTTCATGGAATATCCTGTCCTCAAGGCGGAATGTGTTCTGGCTGTCCGAGGTGCCCGCGACGCGCATGGTGATGCGAGTGTCGTGCCTGCGGGGCTTGCCTCCTCGGGCCTCTTCCGCATCGGCCTTGCGGCGTTTCTCAAGCTGTTTTTCGGTCAGCGGTTTGAATTCGAGGCCGTCCAATTCGGTGAGGGCCGAGCGGACATCAGCATGGTTGCGAATATCGCCAGCTTCGATCTGCTGGACGATCAGCGTCTGGATTGTTTCCTTGATCTGCTTCCGGTCGCCGAAATCGAACACCGGCTTCACCATGCGCTTTAGGGAGTGTTCCTCTGGGCTAATCCAGCCCTCACGGGTGTTCCAGTAGTCTCGAAAGGCGTTGAAATACGCTTCCGATCCCGGCGGTGCCGGGTTGAACGAGCGGTTGCCGTAAAGTTCGACGCGCGGGATCAGGAAATGCAGCTCGACATTGCCCATATGTGTATGGCGCACCCAGAGAGCATTTGCCTGATCCCTCTCCAATCCTGCGAAGGCGGCTTTCTCGAAATCTGCCATCACAGCCGCCTGCTGTGCTTCGGAGGGATCGTCGTCAGCATGGAAGGCCACCACGCCGCTGGTGTAACGCCATCTCCGGCTGTTGCTGTCGATCAGGTGGCGGGTGAGGTCAGGGGGGCCCGCCAGAACCTCTGGCAGCACATCGCGGCGAACGGTCTGGCCCGCGATGCGTTTGCGGTCTTCGGTATAGGCGGCGACCTCCTCGGCCAGCAGGTACTCGACCGCCGCCCCACCCGAGCCATCACCATGGGCAAAGAAGCGCACCATCATCGCGAATGCTCCGCGACGATCTCGGCAAGCTGCCGGTCCAATGTCATCAAGAGTGTGCACACCGCGAGCAGGTCGATAGCGCGCCCCGCCTTGCGGTCTGTGTTGATGGCGCGAGCGATCTGGTTCAAATTGCTGCCCGCACGCCCAACCGCCGCCAGCAGCACGGGATCGACCTCTGGAGGTCGCGCCCGCCGCTGCATCGGTTCAGCGGACAGAACATGGCGGGCATACTCGGACAAGGATCGCTCTTGGGCGCGGGCTTTGCTGAGCCACGCCGCCCGCTCATCCGCAGTACAGCGCACCCGCAAAACCAGATCACGCACCGGACGCTGTGTCGTCTCTCGCGGGCTCATGCCAGCCACCTGAGGCGCTCTGCGCCGGGCTTGGGGTCGAGGGGAAAGGGCCTGCCCATTCCCTCGCAAGGTGCATGTCGCGTAGCTACATGCGTAACCTTGCTCTCTTTCTCTGAGGACAGACTGGGGCAATTCATGGGTTGCCTCCCGAACGAAGCAACGCATGTGTCAGCTCTCCTACCAAGCCGTCGAGAACGGCGATCTGTCTGGCTTCTTTTCGGGCCATCCCTGCAAAGGAAGCGGCTGCGTTCTTCCTGCCAAAAGGCCCATCTCTCTGCGAATTTCGATCTGCCACGATCAGGCAAAGCGCGGTCCTTGCCTCGCCAATCTGCGTGCATCTCTCTCGCCACAACCGGCTGGAAATGCCTAACTCGTAGACCCGATCAAGCACCGCCCGCATAACTACGTTCCAATCGGGCGGCCTACCGCAGGCATAAAAATCGATATACTCGCCCAGCTTCGTTCCGGCCAAAAGCCGGGCATGGGCCGGGCTGGTGTTCAACCGCCTCTCCTCCCTCGGCTTCTTGGCGATACGAGTTTTGTTTTTCTTTTCTTCATTCGTATTGAGTCGGACATTTTCGTCTGACTCGACGGTCAACTCTGGCTGACCGCCAACTGCCGAAAAATCTGCAAGCACGGCTTCCAGCGCCTCAGCGACTTCCTGCATTTTTTTGATGTCACTCAGCTCGGTGGGCCGACGACGCGGCAGAATGCAGGTCGCCGCCGCATCCGCATCAGCGCTATCCAGATCCCGTATTTGCCGAAAGAGGCCCTGAATATGCTCGCGCAACCGCTTGCGGTCTTCATCGGCCTGCATCTGACGGCTGACCAGCAACCGAATGTACTCCGCCTTCTCGATAAGCGGGGCCAGGTTGATGCCCGCTGCACGCTTGATCATACCATCAACGCGATCACCGGAGCGGCTTTTGCGCTCCGGGTATGTGCGTTTGATCAGGCCTACGTCAACCAGTTCAGCTTCAATCCTGGTAATCTGGCGCTTCGACAATCCAAAGAGATCGGCAAGCCGCTCCAGCGAATGCCAGATGGCGCAAATCCTGCCTTGCTGGAAATCGGACGGTTGGCAGTTGTCGATTGCGAATTCGAGATACTTGAGCGCGCCGCTCGACAGGCCAAGAGCGATCCTCGCCTGTAGTAGTAAAGGCTTCAGTCGGTAGGGTGTCATGTCGGCAGGTAAGCCGTTGTGCGTCAACCGAATACTCATGACGCGCCGCCCGGCAGCAGTTTGCGGCCTCGATTACTGGTTGCTTCAACGTCGAGATTTGGGGTAAAGTAGAGAAGAACGCTGGAGGCTTTTACTGTAGATTTGATCCCGGTTTCGGTTGCCGCCGAACCGGGATTTTTCTGTTCGATTGGCAGGTAAGAACCAGCGCTAGGCAAACTTGGCTGTAGAGGTTTTGTAGCGACGTTCTCTGCATGTTCTCGGAAAAAAGCCGCAAGATACTGCACAATCTTGCAGAGTGCGGGATTTGAATTCCCGCAAGTAATTGTATTTATTGGCAGGTTTGGTGACCCCGGCAGGATTCGAACCTGCAACCTGCCCCTTAGGAGGGGGCTGCTCTATCCAGTTGAGCCACGGGGCCTTGATGCCTGCCGTTTAGACCGTTCGCGACGCGTTTGGCAAGGTTGTCGCCGCCGTTGGCGTCCGCTAACATTCGCCATCGCATTCTCATTCCCGGATGGCCATGACAGTCCCACGTCCCCGACGCCCCCTGACCCTGCGTGATGTGTCCGAGGCGTCGGGCGTGTCAGAAATGACCGTCAGCCGCGTGCTGCGAAATCGCGGTGACGTGTCCGCGGCAACCCGCGAAAAGGTGCTGACCGCAGCCAAGTCGCTGGGGTACGTGCCCAACAAGATAGCGGGCGGGCTGGCCAGCCAGCGCGTCAATCTGGTCGCCGTCGTCATCCCATCGCTGTCGAACCTGGTCTTTCCGGACGTGCTGGGCGGTATTTCGGCGGAACTTGACGATACCGGACTGCAGCCCGTGATCGGCGTCACCAACTATTCCCCTGCGCGCGAAGAGATGGTGCTGTATGACATGCTGTCCTGGCGCCCCTCGGGGGTGATCCTGGCCGGGCTGGAACACAGCAATGCCTCGCGCGCGATGCTTGCGAATGCGGGCATCCCGGTGGTCGAAATCATGGACACCGATGGCGACGGCATCGATACACTGGTCGGCATCTCGCATATTCGCGCGGGGCGCGAGATGGCCGCGCGGATCGTGGCCGCAGGCTATCGCCGGATCGGCTTCGTCGGCACCCACATGCCCGAGGACCATCGCGCCCGCAAACGGCTGGTGGGGTTCGAGCAGGGCCTGGCAGAAGCCGGGGTTCAGCTTGAGGCGCGCGAATATTATCAGGGCGGATCGTCGCTGCTGAAGGGCCGCGAACTGACCGAACGCATCTTGGCCCGCGCGCCGGACCTGGATTTCCTCTATTATTCCAATGATATGATCGGCGCCGGAGGGCTGCTGCACTGTCTGGATATCGGCAAGGACATACCGGGGCAGCTTGGTCTGGCGGGCTTCAACGGCGTGGATCTACTGGACGGGTTGCCGGTGCGGCTGACCACCACCGATGCGCGTCGCGTCGAAATCGGGCGGCGGGCCGCGCGGCTTGTGGCGGGCAAGGATGCGCCTCCGCCCGATCGGCTGATCGCGCTGACGCCGACCTTCATACCCGGCGACACGATCCGTGCCCCGAAGACCTGAGCGGGAACATGATAAGGCGGCCTTGCCGGACGCAGGCCGCGGCACTATCTGAGGTGCCATGCAGATCCCTTTCCTGAACCGCCTTCTCAAACGCGGCCCACGCGTCTCAGTCATCCGCCTGCACGGGGCGATCGGCATGGCGGGGCGCAGCGGTGCCCTGTCTGACGCCGCATTGGCATCGGTGATCGAACGGGCCTTCCGCAAGGGCAAGCCCGCAGCCGTCGCGCTGTCCATCAACTCGCCCGGCGGATCGCCGGTGCAATCGTCGCTGATCGCGGCGCGCATCAGGCGGCTGGCAGTTGAGACGGATGTTCCCGTCCATGCCTTCGTCGAGGATGTCGCGGCGTCCGGCGGTTACTGGCTGGCCTGCGCCGGCGACCAGATCTGGGCCGATGACAGTTCGATCCTGGGGTCCATAGGGGTCATCTCGGCCGGGTTCGGCTTTCAGGATCTGATCGACCGCTGGGGGATCGAACGGCGTGTTCATACCGCCGGTCGGTCGAAATCGACGCTGGATCCGTTCTGCCCGGAAAACCGCGAGGATGTCGCCCGCCTGCACAATGTGCTGGAGCCGATCCACATCGCCTTCAAGGATCATGTCATCACCCGGCGCGGCGACAGGCTGAGCCGGGATCGCGACCTGTTTACCGGTGAATTCTGGGCCGGACGCGAGGCCGTCGCGCTGGGTCTGGCCGACGGGATCGGCCATCTGGTCCCGAAGATGAAACAGATCCATGGCGACAAGACCCGCTTTACCATCCACAGCCCGCGCCAGTCGCTGTTCCGCCGACTGGGCCTGTCCGCCGGAACACTGATCGACAGTGCCGCCGAACGCGCCGCATTCCAGCGCTTCGGGGCCGGGGGATGAGCGTTCGTATCGTCGTCCTGTTTCTTCTGGTGATCGTCGCGCTGGCCTTGTTCAGCGGTCCGGGCTTTCGCAAGTTCCTTCTCAAGCTGCTGGGGATCAATCGCCGTGATCGTTGACGTTCTTCTGGTGGCGGCGGGGCTGGGCCTCTTGGTCTTCGGTGGCGATCTGCTGGTCAAGGGCGCCGTCAACATGTCCCTGCGCCTGGGCATCACGCCACTGGTCGTCGGCCTGACGGTGGTCGCATTCGGCACGTCGGCGCCCGAATTGCTGGTATCCATGTCAGCCGCGCTGAAGGGATCGACGGACATCGCGATGGGCAATGTCGTCGGATCTAACATCGCCAATGTCCTGATCATTCTGGGCGCGACCGCACTGGTTTCGGGGATCGTGACGCGCGGCCACGATCTGCGGGAAAGCTGGGCGATGATGATCGCCGCGACGGTGCTGCTGATGGCACTGGCGTTTCTGGGTCCGCTTGGTGTGCCGCAGGGCATCATCTTGCTGGTTGCGCTTGGCCTGGTGCTGTGGCGGCAATTGTCCACCGCGCGGGCCGAGAACCAGGATGCCGCGGAACTGGAAGGCGCAGCGCTTGGGGCGCGCTGGCGGCAGATTTCGCTGTGGCTGATCGGCGGTCTGGTCGCCCTGCCCGTCGGTGCCAACATGCTGGTCAGCGGCGCAAGCGATATCGCGCTGGCCTTCGGCATCAGCGAGGCAGTGATCGGCCTGACGCTGGTTGCCGTCGGCACGTCCCTGCCCGAAATGGCCGCGTCGGTCGCGTCTGCACTGCGCGGGCGCGCGGACATGGCCCTTGGGAACGTCGTCGGATCGAACATCTTCAACCTGTTGTCGATCCTTGGCCTGACGGCGCTGGTGGCCCCCCTGCCCATCCCGCCCGAGATGCTGCGCCTTGACCTGTGGGTGATGCTGGCCAGTTCGCTTCTGCTGGCGCCCTTCCTGTTCCGCGGCATCCCGATCAACCGACCGGTCGGTGCCGTCTTCGTGCTGGCTTATTGTGCCTATGTCTGGGTCCTTCTCTAGCCGCCGCTGGCGCACGGCGCATGCCGGCCAAGGGATGTCGGAAACGACGCTTTGGCCATGTTTGTCCACCAACATGCGGAATCCGCGCAAACCTGCGGGATTCTTTGAATTTTTTGGTCCGGACCAGACGATGAAGAAAAATATCCTTTGTTTTCAATTACATTCGAAGTTGCCCATTTTACAGGCAGGTTCACGAAACTGTAACGATTGCTGGCCCGAAGCGCCGCCCCTCACAGCCCGCCCACAGAGTTATCCACAAGAGTCGTGGACAGCTTCACCCTTGCAATCGGTGATCGGAACTTGCAGCGAGTGCAGAGAATCACTTCATAACCACCCATGACGCAAAAGACCGGCCACGCGCTGATCCACGACTATCTGCGAACCCTTGATGGCAGCCCCGGCGTCTATCGGATGCTGGATGCCCAGGGCGCGGTTCTGTATGTGGGCAAGGCCCGCGATCTGAAGGCGCGGGTGTCGAACTATGCCCGCCCCTCGGGTCATTCGGCGCGGATCGCCCGAATGATCCGCGACACCCATTCGATGATGTTCCTGACCACGCGCACCGAGACCGAGGCGCTGTTGCTGGAACAGAACCTCATCAAGCAGCTGAAGCCGCGCTACAACGTGCTTCTGCGCGACGACAAATCCTTTCCCAACATCCTGGTCGCGAAAAGCCATGACTTCGCGCAGATCAAGAAACATCGTGGCGCGAAATCGGAAAAGGGCGACTATTACGGCCCATTCGCCAGCGCCGGCGCGGTCAACCGGACCCTGACCCAGTTGCAGCGCGTCTTCCTGCTGCGCAACTGCACGGATTCGACCTTTGAATCCCGCACCCGTCCCTGCCTTCTTTATCAGATAAAGCGGTGCAGCGCGCCCTGCGTCGGGCGGATCAGCCAGGAAGACTACGGCGCGCTTGTGGCCGATGCCGAACGCTTCCTGCAAGGCAAGACGACCGATATCCAGGCCGGACTGGCACGCGAGATGGCCAAGGCCGCCGAGGCGATGGAATATGAACGCGCCGCCGCGCTGCGCGACCGGATCAAGGCGCTGACCGCCGTGCAATCCGTGCAGGCAATCAACCCAAAGGGCGTGGCCGAGGCCGACATCGTCGCGCTGCACATGGAAAGCGGCCAGGCTTGCGTGCAGGTCTTCTTCATCCGCGGCAATCAAAGCTGGGGCAACCGGGATTTCTATCCCCGGCTCGGTGGCGCGGAAAGTCCGGACGAGGTGATGCAGGCCTTCCTGCTGCAGTTCTACGACGACAAGCCGCCACCGCGGCAGATCTTGCTTTCGCACGGCCCGGAAGATCCGGAGTTGACCGGCGAGGTGCTGTCGGAACGCGCCGGCCGCAAGGTCGAGGTGCTGATCCCTCAGCGCGGCGAGAAATTCGATCTGGTGACCAACGCCCTGCGCAATGCCCGTGAAAGCCTTGGTCGACGGATGTCGGAAAGCGCCGCACAGGCAAGACTGCTGGAAGGCCTGGGCGAGGCGTTCGCCCTGCCCGCCACGCCGCGCCGGGTCGAGATCTATGACAACAGCCACATCATGGGCACGAATGCCGTCGGCGGGATGGTCGTCGCGGGCCCGGAAGGTTTCCTAAAAAGCCAGTACCGCAAGTTCAACATCAAGGGCACCGAGATCACGCCGGGCGACGATTTCGGCATGATGAAAGAGGTTCTGACGCGCCGCTTCTCGCGCCTGCTGAAAGAAGATCCGGACCGTCAGACCGAGGCATGGCCCGACCTGCTGCTGATCGACGGCGGCGCCGGGCAGGTTTCGGCCGTGGACGGCATTCTGGCCGATCTGGGGGTCGAGGATATCCCGATCGTGGGCGTCGCGAAGGGCGTGGATCGGGATCACGGGAAAGAGGAATTCCACCGCCCCGGCCAGCGGCCATTTGCGCTGCGGATGAATGATCCGGTGCTGTATTTCGTTCAGCGCCTGCGCGACGAGGCGCATCGTTGGGCGATCGGCACCCATCGCGCCAAGCGCGCGAAATCGGTGATGGCCAATCCGCTGGATGAGATCGCCGGCATCGGCGCGGCGCGCAAGCGGGCGCTGCTGGCCCATTTCGGCAGCGCCAAGGCGGTCAGCCGCGCCGGGCTTCCCGATCTGCAGGCGGTGGACGGGATATCGGCGGCGATGGCGCAAAAGGTCTATGATCACTTTCATCCCAAGGCCTGACCGCGACAGGCCACCGGCGCAATCAGGCCGATCCCCAAAATACGGTAGCGTTCTACCGCATCGATTCCCGGTCTTCACGTTATGGTTGCGATCTGCTCACCCGCACCATTGATGAAGGAGGCTGCCATGCCCCACTTCCCGCTTTTCGGCCCCGCCGTGGTCCGCAAGCCCGCGCTTGCCCCGGACGACGCGCTGGTTCAGGACAGATGGACGGATTTCGACGATGAAATGATCCGTCTGGATGCCATCGTCATCGACAACAATATCGGCGGCAGCGATCCGACGCTGCAGGTTCGCGCCTGTGACGGCGTGAACTGGACGATCGAACTTGCCACCCGCAGCCGTAATCTGAAGGCCGGGCTGACCGAATCGCAGGCGCTGCCGGGCGACCCCGTCTCGGTCGTCGGCCGCCGAACGGCGCATTTCGGCGAAAACCGGATCAAGGCCACCCATGTCACCATCGGCGAGAAGACATTCGATCTTTCGCCCGATCGCGCGGCCTGACACCTGCACCATCCGGCGGGGCGTCACGGTTCGGTCCCAAGGGAACCAACCGTCTGCCCCGCCGCACGATCATTCAGCGCATTGCCATCCCGCGCCTCGGCGCAGCCTGACGGTCGATCTGCCGCCGAAGTGACGCTGCGGCCTCTTCCCAATCCGCGCGGCAGATACTAGCTTGCGGCCATGCGCTGGACCATTCCCAATATCCTGACCCTGTTTCGGCTGATCGCGGCGCCCGCCGTGCCGCTGATGTTCCTGTATTTCCAACGCCCCTGGGCGGATTGGGCGGCGCTGACGATCTTTCTGATCGCCGCGATCACCGACTGGCTTGACGGCTATCTGGCACGCGCCTGGCAGCAGGAAAGCCGGTTCGGCGCCGCCATGGACCCGATCGCCGACAAGGCGATGGTGGTCATCGCGATCGTCGTCATCACCGGATATTCGGGCATGAACCCGTGGCTGATCCTGCCCGCCGCCGTGATCCTGTTCCGCGAGGTGTTCGTGTCCGGGCTTCGGGAATTCCTTGGACCCAACGCCAAGCTGCTGAAGGTCACGAAACTGGCCAAGTGGAAGACGACCTTCCAGATGGTCGCGATCTCGGTCCTGTTTCTGGGCACCGGGCTTGCCTATGTCGAACATGGCCACCCGCCGCTTGTCGGCGAAGGACGGCTGCCCTGGTCGGATAGCTGGTCGGACCTGGCCAACCAGATCGGCCTTGCGCTGATCTGGCTTGCCGCGATCCTGACCGGCTGGACCGGCTGGGATTACTTCGTCAAGGCGATGCCCTACCTGAAAGAGCCCGCCCATGACGCTTGATGTGCTGTATTTCGCGTGGTTGCGCGAACGGATCGGCGTGCCGCGCGAGCGGGTCGAGACGCAGGCGGTCACCGTGCGCGATCTGGTCACGGAACTTGCTGCGCGTGACGACTGGCATGCCGCCGCATTTGCCGACATGGCGGCGGTTCGCTGCGCCGTGGATCAGGAACTGGTGGATCTTGACGCGCCGCTTGGCAAAGCGCGCGAGGTGGCGTTCTTTCCCCCGATGACCGGAGGCTGAGTTGCGCGCAAGGGTTCAGTCCCAGCCTTTCGATGCGGCGGCCGAACTGGAAGGCTTCGGCGCAGGTGCGGGCGCGATCGTTACCTTCACCGGGGTGGTCCGCGACGACACCGGCAGCATGGCAGCGCTGGATCTGGAACATTATCCCGGCATGACCGAACGCGCGATGGAAGGCCACGGCGACACCGCGGCGCGGCGCTTTGACCTGATCGACTGGCGGATCGTGCACCGCCACGGACGGCTGCGGGTCGGAGAGCCGATCATGATGGTCGCCACGGCCGCGCGTCATCGGCAGGCAGCGTTTCAGGCCGCCGATTTTCTGATGGACTGGCTGAAATCCCGCGCGCCGTTCTGGAAACGCGAGATCGGACAGGACGGAACCGCCCGCTGGGTCAAGGCGAAGGACAGCGACGAAGCGGCACTGGATCGCTGGCAGTCGATGCCACGCTGACAGGAACCACGACGGGTGACGCCCGTTGGTCCTGCAG
Organism: Paracoccus sp. R12_2; assembly: GCF_017744015.1. Taxonomy (GTDB): domain Bacteria; phylum Pseudomonadota; class Alphaproteobacteria; order Rhodobacterales; family Rhodobacteraceae; genus Paracoccus. The sequence goes on along the minus strand of NZ_JAGHRA010000005.1, from coordinate 18,365 downwards.
GCACGCAATGACATGCGCCCGACACAGGCAGGTTCCTGATGACCAGATCCGCAACGCTCTACCGCATGGTGATGCCCGATCACATTTGTCCCTTTGGCCGCAAGTCAAAATGGCTGCTGCGGCGAAACGGGTATCGGGTCCAGGATCACAGGCTGCGCACCCGCAAGGAAACCGATGCCTTCATGGAAAGGCACAAGGTCGACACCACACCGCAGACATGGATCGACGGCAAGCGGATAGGTGGTTATGACGACCTGCGCGCCCATTTCGGTCGTCCCCTGCCGAAACCGGGCGACACCAGCTATACCCCCGTGATCGCGATCTTTGCTGTCTCGGCGCTGCTTGCGCTGGCGGTTTTCTGGATGGCAGATGGCCCGCCCTGGATGGTTCTGCCGCATTTCGCAGCCATGGCCATGGTGCTGCTGGGATTGCAGAAGCTGCAGAATGTGGAAAGTTTTTCCACGATGTTCCTGAACTATGATCTGCTGGCCCAGAGATGGGTTCCCTACGCCTATGCCTACCCGTTTCTGGAAACCGGCGCGGGGCTGCTGATGCTGGCCGGTCTGCTGCCTTGGCTATCCGGCCCGGTCGCGCTGTTGATCGGCGCGATCGGCGCATGGTCGGTCTTTCGCGCCGTCTTCATCCGCAAGCGACAGTTGAAATGCGCCTGTGTCGGCGGCAACAGCAACGTGCCGCTGGGTTTCGTGTCGCTGACCGAGAACCTGGTGATGATGACGATGGGCCTGTTCACACTGGCCAACGCGATGTGACACCCGTGATCAGTCGGGGATCACCCGCACCGCACCCTTGGCCGCGCTGGTTGTCATCGCGGCATAGGCCCGCAGCGCCGTCGAGACCTTGCGCTGCCGCGGCTTCGCCGGTTTCCAGCCTTCGGCCTCGCGTGCGCTGCGCCGCGCGACCAGCGTGGCATCGTCAACCTCAAGCGAGATCATCCGATTGGGAATGTCGATGCGGATCATGTCGCCCTGCTGGACCAGGCCGATCGTGCCGCCCTCTGCCGCCTCGGGCGACACATGGCCGATCGACAGTCCCGACGACCCGCCCGAGAAACGCCCATCCGTCACCAGCGCGCATGCCTTGCCCAGGCCCTTCGATTTCAGATAGCTGGTCGGATACAGCATTTCCTGCATGCCCGGTCCGCCACGCGGCCCTTCGTAGCGGATCAGCACCACTTCGCCTTCCTTGACCTTTCCGGTCAGGATGCCGCTGACCGCATCATCCTGGCTTTCGAAGATATGCGCCGGGCCGGTGAAGGTCAGGATCGACTCGTCCACCCCCGCGGTCTTCACGATGCAGCCGTCCTCGGCCAGGTTGCCATACAGAACCGCCAGACCGCCATCCTTGCTGAAAGCGTGTTCGGCATCCCGGATCACCCCGCCCTGCCGGTCCAGATCGACGCTGTCATAGCGGCGGTCCTGCGAGAACGCCGTCTGCGTCGGCACCCCGCCGGGGGCCGCGCGATAGAAATCATGGACGCTGGTTGCGTCGGTCCGCGCCACGTCCCAGCGGTCCAGCGCCTGCGCCAGCGTGCCGGAATGAACGCTGCCGACCGATGTATCCAGCAACCCCGCGCGGTCCAGTTCGCCCAGGATCGCCATGATGCCGCCTGCGCGGTGGACATCCTCCATATGCACGTCCGATTTGGCGGGCGCGACCTTGCACAGGACCGGCACGTTTCGCGACAGCCTGTCGATATCGGACATGGTGAAATCCACCTCGCCTTCATGCGCGGCGGCCAGCAGGTGCAGCACCGTGTTCGTGGACCCGCCCATCGCGATATCCAGCGTCATCGCGTTCTTGAAGGCGTTGAAACTGGCAATGTTGCGCGGCAGGACCGACGCATCGTCGCCCTCGTAATGACGCCGCGCCAGATCGACGATCAGATGTCCCGCCTCGACGAACAGCCGCTTGCGGTCGGCATGGGTGGCCAGGGTCGAACCGTTGCCCGGCAGCGACAGTCCCAGCGCCTCGGTCAGGCAGTTCATGGAATTGGCCGTGAACATGCCCGAACAGCTGCCGCATGTGGGGCAGGCCGATCGCTCGATCGCCTCGACCTGAGCGTCGGAATAGGAATCGTCGGCCGCCGCGACCATGGCATCGACCAGGTCCAGCGCCTTCAGCTTGCCGTCCTCAAGGACCAGCTTGCCTGCCTCCATCGGTCCGCCCGAGACGAAGACGGTCGGGATGTTCAGCCGCAGCGACGCCATCAGCATGCCCGGGGTGATCTTGTCGCAGTTGCTGATGCAGACCATGGCATCGGCGCAATGGGCGTTGACCATGTATTCGACGCTGTCCGCGATGATCTCGCGCGAGGGCAGCGAATACAGCATGCCGTCATGGCCCATCGCGATGCCGTCATCGACGGCGATGGTATTGAATTCCTTGGCGATCCCGCCTGCCGCCTCGACTTCGCGGGCGACCAGCTGGCCCAAGTCCTTCAGGTGGACATGGCCCGGCACGAACTGGGTGAAGCTGTTGACGATGGCGATGATCGGCTTGCCGAAATCGCTGTCCTTGACACCGGTCGCGCGCCACAATCCGCGCGCGCCCGCCATGTTGCGGCCATGGGTGGTGGTGCGGGAACGATAGGCGGGCATGGCTGATCTCCTTTGGCTGGCGATGTCCTTAGCACCGCCCGCGACGGAAGGAAATTGCCGAAAACCGCCCCGATCCTTGGCGTTCTGACCCGGAAGGCCGGATCAGGATGCCAGTTTCATCACCAGGATACCGGCCACGATCAGACCGGCGGCGAACAACCGCGTCACCGTCACCGCCTCGCCGAACAGGGCGATCCCAAGCACGAAGCTGCCCACCGCACCAATGCCGGTCCAGACCATATATGCTGTGCCAAGGGGCAACTGCCGCATCGCGACCGCCAGCAGCCAGAACGACCCGAACATGCCGACCAGCATGATAGCCGTGGGCACAAGACGGGTGAAACCATGGGACTGCTTCATGGCAGTGGCCCAGACAATTTCCAGAAGACCGGCGACGAAAAGGGTGATCCAAGGCATGGAAGACCTCCAGAATGAACCGGGTCGTCCCGGCGAAACTGCCCGATTCGGGGAGGTCGTCCTCGCACGAAAATATAGGCATCTGGATCGTGACCTGCAAGCCTGTCACCACGGACGGCAGACCTGTGCACAGCCCGCGCCGCCGGGGGTCCGGGGGGCGTCCCCCGGCCGTCGCGGGACGCAAGACCACCGGTCGCCGTTCAGTCCCCCGGCCGGCGGACCGCGTCAGCGCATCCCCAGCCCGGCGCGCATCATCAGGCGCCGCACGGGCGCAATTCCGTACAGCCCGCCCAACGCTGCGGCACGCAGATCGCGCAGCGGTCGCACGCCGGCCTGGCTGGCCCGGTTCAGCGCGTCTATCCCCAACAGCCGCGCATAGGCCTCGGGCCGTCGCGCGCGATCATAGGCCCGCAACGCGGCCGCGTTGCCCGGATCGGCGCGCGACAGGTCGACCAGCGCCGACAGGTCGGCAAGGCTCATGTTCAGCCCCTGCGCCCCGATCGGCGGCACGACATGCGCCGCCTCGGCGATCAGCGCGGTGCGCGGGCCGGCGAACCGGTCCGCGATCTGGCTGATGATCGGCCATTGCGTCAGCCGGGTCGCCTGCGTCAGATGTCCCAGCACGCCCGCCGAACGACGGTTCAGCGCGACCTCGAATTCCGCGCGCGGCAACGCCGCAAGGCGCGCGATCTCGCGTCCGTTTTCCATCCAGACGACGGCGGAACTGGCCACGCCGTCGCGGTCGGGCAGCGGGACCAGCGTGAACGGCCCGCCCGAACGGTGGACCTCGGTCGAGATATGGTCGTGCGGCCGCTGATGCGTGACCGCGAAGGCCAATGCCTTCTGGCCGTAGCGAAACCTGCGGACATCGATCCCCAGCGCCTGACGAACCGGCGAATCCCGCCCATCCGCGCCGATCAGCAGACGCGCGCGCAGACGCTGCCCGTCCGACAGCGTGACCAATGCACCCTCGTCCCGTGCCACCACCTCGGCCGTGGCGGTGCCGGGGCGAAAGCGCACCGTCTGCAGCTGCTGAAGGCGCGCCGCGATCTCGCGGCGCAGCAGCCAGTTGGGCAGGTTCCAGCCAAAGGGCTGATCGCCGATCTCGGATGCGTCGAAATCGCGCGTCAGGCGCGGTTCGGGCTGCGCGCCGCCCGCATCCACGATGCGCATGACCTGCAACGGCGTCGCAAAGGGCAACAGCCGGTCCCACACCCCGATCCGGTCCAGCAAGGCAACCGATGGCGCCAGAAAGGCGGTGGATCGCAGATCGGCGCCGGTTGCGGTCTCGTCGGTGACCGGCGGGGCCGGATCGACGCACAGGACCGAAAATCCTTCGGCCCCGAACGCCGCGGCGGCGATCAGCCCGGCGATTCCGCCGCCCGACACCAGAATGTCGATGTCCTCGATATCGCCTGCCATCCGTACCCTCGCGTTGACGCGCCGATCCTGCACCCGCGACCGGGCCGGGACAAGAAGACGCCCTGTCGCAGCCTAGTTCCCTGCCGTGAAGGCCAGCATGATCACGAACACGACCAGGGTCAGCACGATGCCGATGATGCCCAGCATCGGCAGGCCGAAGGCCAGCACCAGCAACACGGCAAGGACCAGAACGACGGCGACGGCAAGATAGATGCGAACGGCAAGACGGGTGCTTGCGGGATCGGCAGCATGGGACATGAAAGGTCTCCTTCAGGGATCGGCGCGTTCCCGGCCCCATCTAGCCCGGATCACGGCCCCGCGGCAATCGCCTGAAGGAACCCGGTCAGGTCGTCGGTCCGGTGCGCGACATGTTCGCTCCGGCCCGGCGCGGCGTCCGGACCGCGCCGCCCTTTCCCGACAAGAACCGTCCGCATGCCCAGTTCGTGGGGCACTTCAAGGTTGCGCGGATCATCCTCGAAGAACGCCGCCCGCGCGGGGTCAAATCCCGCCTGCGCGATCACCGCCTCGAACGAGGCGCGCTGCGGCTTGGGATGAAAGCCGGTTTCCTCGACACCGTAGATCGCCTCGAACAGATCCAGCCCGCGCGCCGCCAGAACCTTGGCGGCATAGCGCGAATCGGCATTCGTGTGAACGATCTTGCGCCCCGGCAGCGCGGTGATCGCCGCCGCCAGGTCGGGTGCTGCGGCAAGTCCGGCGAAGTCGATGTCGTGAACCTCGGCCAGATAGGCCAGTGGATCGATCGCATGTTCGGCCATCAACCCTGCCAGCGTCGTGCCGTGCCGGCGCCAATAGTCGCGGCGCAACCGGTCGGCATGCCCATGTTCGACGCGCAGCAGCCGCATGACATAGGCGGTCATGCGTTGCTCGATCTGCGGGAACAGCGCCATCTCGGGCGGGTAAAGCGTATTGTCCAGATCGAAGATCCAGACATCGACATGCGCGAAATCCATTCCTGCCGGATAGCCCGGCAACGCCGCGCTTGCAATTGGACCCGACGGGCGCCAATCCTGTCTGCCATGAAAGACGATGCCTATTCCCTGATCCTGGCCGCCATCGAGGCGGGCTCCTATCGCCCCGGCGACCGGCTGGTGGAATCCGAACTGGCCGACCGGTTCGGCGTCTCGCGCACGCCGGTCCGCGAGGCGCTGCAACGGCTGGAAACCCAGGCGATGCTGGTGCGCGATGGCCGCAGCCTGATCGTCGCCTCGCTGGATCACAACCAGCTGGCCGAACTGTATGTCGTGCGCGCCGAACTGGAGGCGCTGGCCGCCCGGCTGGCCGCGCGCCACGCCACCCCCGAAGAGGTGCGGGTTCTGGCGCAGATGCTGGCCGAGGATCAGAAGGCCGTGGACGACCCCGAGACGCTGGCCCGCGCGAACAAGCGGTTTCACCACCAGATCCATCTGGCCTCGCATAACCGCTATCTGGTCCAGCAACTGGATCTGGTCCATCGCAGCATGGCGCTGATGGCCAGAACCTCGCTTGCGGCCGAAGGCCGCAGCGAAACGGCGCTGTCCGAACACAAGCGCATCGTCGATGCCATCGCGGCGGGCGACGGCGATGCCGCGGACAAGGCGCTGCGGCAGCATATCTCGATGGCGTGGGAAACCCGGCTGAAGCTCGAGGCGCAGGGCGAACATGTCTAGGGTCAGGCGCATGGCATCGCCGCGCCCATGCGGCTGATCAGGTGCGGCTGATCCGGACCGAGGCCGACCTGGCCGAGGGCGCTGCGCATCTGGCGCGGGTCTGTCCGGTCTGGGCGCGCGTGCTGCCCCAGATCGGCCCCCTGCCCCTGCGGCGCCGCGAGGATGGATTCGAGGCGATCGCCGGCGCGATCGTCGCCCAGCAGATCTCCGTGGCGGCGGCCGCTTCGATCTGGGACCGCATGGTAGCGGCGGACCTGATCACCGCATCAGCGATCACCGCGGCCAGCGATGACGATCTGCGCGCCGCGGGCCTGTCGCGCCCGAAAGCCCGATATCTGAAAGCCATCGCCGCGGCGGGGCTGGACTGGGACGGGCTGCGCGACCTGCCCGACGATCAGGCCATCGCCACGCTGGTCGCGCTGCCCGGCATCGGTGTGTGGACGGCCGAGATCTATCTGAAGTTCGCGCTGGGTCGTCCCGATGTCTTCGCCGCCGGCGACCTGGCGCTGCAGGAATCCGCGCGGATCATGTATGGGCTGGACACGCGGCCCGGCCCCGCCGCGCTCCGCGATCTGGCCGAGCCATGGCGACCTTGGCGTGCGGTTGCGGCGCGGGGGCTGTGGGCCTATTACCGGCTGGCCAAAGGACGCGAGGGAATTCGATGACGGAACTGAAATCGGCCCGCAAGGGACCGCAGGACGCCGACGCGGTGGTGGTCTTTCTGCATGGCTATGGCGCGGATGGCGCCGACCTGCTGGGACTGGCCGATCCGCTGGCACCGCATTTGCCTGGCACCGCCTTCCATGCCCCCGATGCACCCGAACGCAGCATCAACAATCCAGTGGGCTATCAGTGGTTTCCGATCCCGTGGCTGGACGGCTCGTCCGAGGCGGACGCCAAGGCCGCCATGGATCGCTCGGTCACCGCGCTGAACGGGTTTCTGGACAAGGTGCTTGCCGATGAGGGACTTGATGCCAGCCGGATGGTGGTCATCGGCTTTTCGCAGGGTACGATGATGGCGCTGCATGTGCTGCCGCGCCGGTCCGACGAGATTGCAGGCATCGTCGGCTTTTCCGGTCGTCTTCTGGAAGCCGAATCGCTGGAAAGCGAGGCGAAGGTCAAACCGCCGGTGCTGCTGATCCACGGCGATCAGGATCCCGTGGTTCCGTTTCAGGACATGGGCCTTGCGGGTGATGCGCTGCTGGCGGCGGATTTCGACGTATTCGCCCATGTGATGAAGGGAACCGGCCACGGCATCGCCCCGGACGGGCTGTCGGTCGCGCTGAGCTTCATCAAGGACCGCCTGGGCAAATAGCCTGCCAGCCTGACGGCTGGCGATGGCCGGGGGGGTTGCCACCCCCCGGACCCCCTGCCTGGGATTACTGTCGGACCAGCCGCGCGCGACGTTGGCTCAGGACCAGAGGGCGGGATCGGCAAGTTCGATCGAATTGCCCGCAGGATCGCGGAAATAGATCGACCGCGCCCCGTTCGGCCAGCGGAAATCGGCCTCGATCGCGACGCCGCGACCGCTCAGGTGGTCGCGCCACCGGTCCAGCGCGTCGGGCGACACGGCAAGGCAGAAATGGCCGGGGCCACGCGCGCCATGCGGCGGCACGGGCAACCGGGCATCGGGTTCGGGCGGTCGCTGCGTGGCATCGGGGCGAAAGACCAGCAGAAGCTGCGGCCGGGGCTGATTGGTGATTCGAAAAAACACGTGACGCCCGGGCACCGACTGAAACGCCGTCAGCCCCATCACATCCTGCCAGAATGCCGTCGCGGCATCCAGATCATCGGCGTAAAGCGCCGTTTCCAGCGTCCCCAGAAGTTCCGGCATGCGATCTGTCATGGTCGCGATCCTGCCACTGAAACCGGCACGGGGCAATCTGTCACGGCGATGTCACCCAGTCAGGGTATTTCATCCCCAGATCGAATACATCCGGGGGCTTGCCAGAACCGGGACGCGATATATAGTCGGCCTTACGGATCTGACGGGCGCCCCGGCACTCCTTGCGGGGGCAGGCGGGAAGGCAACATGCTGGACGAACGACATCAGACGGATTTCAGGACGCAGTTCGTGCGCGAACCCGCCGGGCTTAGACACCACCCGGCGCTTGTCCTGAACGCCGATTATCGACCGCTGAGTTACTATCCGCTGTCGCTTTGGCCCTGGCAGGAAGCGATCAAGGCGGTGTTTCTGGACCGGGTCAGCATCATCGCCGAATATGACGAGGTGGTGCGAAGTCAAAGACAGGCCTTCCGAATCCCGTCTGTCGTGGTTCTCAAGGATTATGTGAAACCCCAGAAGCGCGTGGCATTCACGCGCTTCAATCTTTTTCTGAGGGATGAATTCTGCTGCCAGTATTGCGGCGCCAAGGGTGACCTGACCTTCGATCATGTCGTGCCGCGTTCACGTGGCGGGGTCACAAGCTGGGAAAACGTCGTCGCGGCCTGTTCGCCGTGCAACCTGCGCAAGGCCAATCGCAGCCTGCGCCATTCCGGTCTCAGTCTGCGGCGCAAGCCGTGCCAGCCCACGCCCGAGGAAATGCACGCCGTTGGCCGACGTTTCCCGCCGAACCATCTTCACGACAGCTGGATGGATTTCCTGTACTGGGACGCCGAACTGGAAAGCTGATCCAAAGGGCGCGGTTCTGCGCCATCGGTCGCGATGCCCGTCGGTCAGCCGCGATGATCGTGCCGGTTCCGGTGACCCAGATGAACCAGTGCCGCCGCGCTAAGCACGATCAGCGCCAAGGCGACCTCGGGCACACCCGCCGCGACCGAAACCCACAGTGTCAGGGCAGCAGCCAGAAGAACGGCGATCATCAGCAGCAGGAAATGCGGCAATGGCATGGTGGGCCTCCTTGACTTCAATATGAGGTCCAGGGGCCGCAAAGAAAACCCTGCCGTGAAAATCCCAGCGAATTTTGGCCGCCGCAGCGCGGGTTTCGGGCCATCACATCCGCGCGACCACCAGATGCCCCGCCGCAATCCGCGCGATCGGGGATGAACCGGTCAGGTTGCGGCCTGATGATTCGGCGCTACCAGCGCAAGAAATGGCGCCCAAGCAGCGCCCCGGCCGCGACCAGCCCAAGAATAGCCAGCCCATACCAGGTCAGAAAGAACAGCGGTGCATCCTGATTGCAGTGCAGCGCATAGAACGCCGCCGCCAGCCCGCCGGACGCCAGGCCCAGCATCGCCCCGCTGACCGTCGGGGACACGCATGCCCCTTCGCGCAGGATCCGCAGCCCGACCAGCAACGGCGCCAGCCCGATGAATGTCACAGAGGTCAGGCAGATCAGCGATGTCCTGCCCCGCATCTGCGGCCACAACTGGTCCGGCGCCGTCGATGCCGCCGCCAGCGCCAGCCAGACCAGCGCCAGCACACCTATCAGCGCGGGTATGAACTGCGCCGGCGTGCGCCGGATCTGTGGCCGGGTCAGTCGCAGCGCCGCGCGCAAGGCAGGGATCGCCACGGCCAGCGGCAGCAGCCATTTCATCAGCGTGGTTGGATTGGCCAGCGCCGCGCCCAGATCGGGACGGATACCCAGGATCGACAAGGCCAGAACCGCGGTGGCAATCAAGGCAGGCCCCGCCTGCAACATCAGCCTCGGCCCGATCGGGCGGGGCGCCGTGTCATCCACCGCAAGGACATCGATCAAACGGTCGGTCCGCATCACGTTTCCTCCTGCCGCAGCCGCGCCAGCCGTTGCAAAGCCCGGTGCAGCGCCACGCGCAGCGCCCCTGGCGCCAGGCCAAGCCGCGCGCCGCATTCCTCGCTGCCGCGTTCCTCCAGCGCCAGACAGCGCAGCAGCGCGGCATCGCGTTCGGGCAGGCGGCCGATCAGCGTTCCGGCATCGCGCCGTTCCAGCATGTCAGGCTCGGGCGGGGCCTGCAGCATGTCTGCGAAATCCTCGACCGGCAGATGGATCCGGCGGCCACGACGGCGGAACGCATCGACCAGCTTGTGGCGCGCGATCGCATAGACCCACGGGCGCAACGGCTGGCCGCTGTCCCAGGTCGCGCGTTTCACATGTATCGCCAACAACGTCTCTTGCACCACATCCTCGCACCAGCTTGCGTCCATTCCGGCCGCGCGTGCCCGTACCAGACCGCGCAGCACCGGAGTCATCGCCGTCAACAACCGACGATAGGCCCGCTGATCGCCCGCAATCGCGTCGCGCATCAGCTGTGACCAGTCGCCCTCGGCCTGTCCGGCGTCTTTCGTCATCGGGTGTCCTTACGCAATCCGGCATCCCAGCGTTACAGCATTCCCGGCGGCAGGTCTGCACATCACGTATCCGTGATGCGCGTAACGATCGGGACACCCTCTTCGAATGGCATTCCGGGACGGCGATGCCGCCCATGAAAACCACAAGGAGAGTTAGAAGATGAGCCCGAAATTCGCTGCAGCCCTTGCCACCGCCATCAGCCTTGCCGGCGTCACCGCACATGCGGACGACATGAAGAAGGATGCCGAGATGGAGAAATGCTATGGCGTCGCGCTGGCGGGTCAGAACGACTGCGCCGCCGGACCCGGCACGACCTGCGCCGGCACCTCGACCAAGGACTATCAGGGCAATGCCTGGAAACTGGTCCCGGCAGGCACCTGCGCCGAGATGGAGACCCCGGCCGGTCACAACGGCTCGCTGGAACCGATCGAGATGTGATCCAAGGATCGCGGGCGGGCCATTTTCGGCCCGCCCGGTTTCCCGAATTCCTGCAGTCAGAACGCCGCAGTCAGAACGAAGGACAGTCCGATGCCCCTGCCCGCCACGACCGGACTTGGTTTCAAACCGCAACATTTCCAGGACATTCGCGCCACACGCCCCGATCTGGGCTTTTTCGAGGTGCATGCCGAAAACTATCTGGGCGCGGGCGGTGCGCCGCATGCCATGCTGACCGCCCTGCGACAGGATCACGCGATCTCGATCCACGGGGTCGGCCTGTCGATCGGCGGGCCGCAGCTTGATCTGGCGCATCTGTCGCGGATCAAGGCGTTGTGCGACCGCTATGATCCCGACAGTTTCTCGGAACATCTGGCATGGTCCAGCCACGGCACGGAATATCTGAACGACCTACTGCCGCTGCCCTACACGCCCGACACGCTGGACCGGGTCTGCAACCATGTGGACCGGGTGCAAGAGGTGCTGGGTCGGCGGCTGCTGCTGGAGAACCCGTCAACCTATGTGATCTTCGCCCAGAGCGAGATCCCGGAAACCGATTTCCTGGCCCAGATCGCCCGCCGCACCGGCTGCGGCCTGCTGCTGGACGTGAACAATGTCTTCGTCAGCTGCGTGAACCATCGCAGCGATCCGCTGGCATGGCTGGACGCGTTTCCGCTGGATCTGGTCGGTGAAATCCATCTGGGCGGTCACGATCAGGAAGACCTGCCCTCGGGGCCGCTGCTGATCGACGCCCACGGCGCCGAGGTGGCCGAGCCGGTCTGGGCGCTTTACGCCGAAGTGCTGGACCGCGCCGGTCCCCTGCCGACGCTGGTCGAATGGGACAACGACGTGCCCGAATGGCATGTGCTGCTGGCCGAGGCGCAGCGCGCCGCGACCCTGCTGGCGGATCGGAGGCAGCATGCAGCCGCACAGTGACAGCGCCGCCGATTTCACCCCCGCCTTCCGTGCGGCGCTGGCTGGTGGCGACCTGCCCGATTTCGTGACCGCACGCGATCCGCACGAGGCCGCGATCCGGTTTGCCGTCTATCGCAACAATGTGGCGCACAGCCTGCGCGAGGCGCTGGCCAGACGATATCCGGTGATAAGGCGGCTGGTTGGTGCGGAGTTCTTTGCCGCGATGGCGGGCGAATTCATCGCGGCGCATCCCCCGGCCACGCCCGTCCTTCAGGAATGGGGCGACGCCTTCGCCGGGTTCCTTGCGGAATTTCCGCCGGTCGCGACCCTGCCCTATCTGGGCGATGTGGCGCGGATCGAATGGGCGCGCGGGCTTGCCTATCACGCCGCCGACGCCATGCCGATGCCCCCCGACCGGCTGACCGAAACCGCCCCGCTGCGCCTGCATCCATCGCTGCAACTGCTGCGGCTGACCCATCCCGCATTTGATATCTGGCAGGCCAACCAGTCCGGCCGCGATGGCAAGCTGCGCGGCACGGGGCCGCGCAACGTCCTGATCTGGCGTCGCCCGGATTTCGAGGTCGAGGCGAAGGCCATAGCCGACCCCGACGCCGATTTCCTGCAGGGGCTGATGCAAGGCCAACCGATCGCTCAGGCGGCTGCCTCGACCGATCCCGTGCCGATTTTGACGCTGCTTTTGCGCGACGGACTGATCTGCGACAAGGAGACAGGATCATGACCACGACAATTGCCACCAATCGCCCCGCGGCGCTGCTGCGAAGGGTGAACGGACTGGCCGATCACATGCCCTATGCGGTCGTGGCGCTGGCCGCGCGGCTGTTTCCTGCGGCGGTGTTCTGGGCCAGCGGACAGACCAAGCTGGACGGGCTGAGCCTCAGCCCCTCGGCGATCTATCTGTTCCAGAACGAATATGCGCTGCCATTGATCCCGCCGGAACTTGCCGCGCGGCTGGCCACCACCGCCGAACATGTGTTCCCGGTGCTGCTGATCCTTGGGCTGATGACGCGGCTTTCGGCGCTGGCACTGCTGGGGATGACGGCGGTCATCCAGATCTTCGTCTATCCGTCGGCATGGCCGACCCACGGGTTGTGGGCCACCTGCTTCCTGATCCTGATCGCACGCGGCCCCGGCGCCTGGTCGCTGGACGCGGTGCTTGGCCTTGACCGCGACGGCCGCTGATCCGGCCTGCTGCGCGCGGGACGGGTCAGATCAGCCCGGCATGTTCCAGCGCCGCGTCGATCAGCCGGCGCGTCGGATCGGTCAGCGGCACCAGCGGCAGCCGCACCCGATCGTCGCACAGACCCAGCCGCGACATGGCGTATTTGGCGCCCACCAGACCAGGTTCGACGAAGATCGCGTGATGCAGCGGCATCAGCCGGTCCTGATATTCCAGCGCGGTGGCATAGTCGCCGCGCAGCGTCGCCTCCTGGAACTCGGCACATAGTTTGGGCGCGACATTCGCGGTGACGCTGATGCAGCCCACCCCGCCATGCGCGTTGAAGCCAAGCGCGGTGGCGTCCTCGCCCGACAGTTGCACGAAGTCGGCGCCGCAGGTGATCCGCTGCTGGCTGACCCGTTCCAGCCGGCCTGTCGCGTCCTTCACCCCGATGATCTGCGGCAGATGCGACAGCACGCCCATGGTTTCGGGCAGCATGTCGATCACCGACCGGCCGGGAATGTTGTAGATGATGATGGGCAGGTCCACGGCCTCGGCCAGCGCGGTGTAGTGCGCGATCAGCCCGGCCTGCGTCGGCTTGTTGTAATAGGGCGTCACCACCAGGGCGGCATCGGCGCCGACTTCCTGCGCATGACGGATCAGGCCGATCCCCTCGCGGGTCGAGTTCGACCCCGCCCCGGCGATCACCGGCACCCGGCCCGCCACCAGCCGGACGACCTCTTCGACGACGATGCGATGTTCCTCGTGCGTCAGGGTCGGGCTTTCGCCGGTTGTGCCCACCGGCACCAGCCCGTGGCTGCCCTGATCGATATGCCATTCGACCAGTTTCTTCAGCGTGTCCATATCCAGTTCGCCGTCCGCAGTGAACGGCGTGACCAGTGCGGGCAAAGACCCCTTGAACATGACACGCTCCTTGATGATGTTTTTTCGTCGCGCCTAACTACGCCCGGGCGCGGAACTTGCCAAGGTTGTGAATTGCGTCCCGGCGATCTGGCGGCGACACAGGTGAATGATGCGACTTCTGCGCGACATGTTGGGGGCCGGGCTGCTGGCGATCCTGCCCCTTTCCACACCCGCCCTGGCCGAAGACCGGGGCGCGATGGCGCTTGCGCTGGCCGCAGCCGACACCCGCGACTGGGTCACCGCCCGCGACGCCGCGCAGCGTTCCGGCCCGGTAGCCGAGGCGCTGATCGGCTGGCAGGCGCTGCGCGCGGGCTTCGGAGAATTCGAGGATTACCTGCGGTTCATCCGCAACCATCCCGACTGGCCCGGCCTTGCGCTGCTGCGCGAACGTGGCGATGCGCGGCTGCGTCCCGATCTGCCGACCGGCCAGATCCGCGAATGGTTCGGCGACCGGCTGCCCGACACGCTGCGCGCCGAAACCGCCTTTCTAACCACGCTGGATACCGATGCCGCGCGCGCCGAACGGGTCCGCTTCTGGACCTCGACGCCCCTTGAGGCCGCCGAGGAAACGGCCTTCCTGACCACCTATGAACGCGAACTGACGCCGCTTCTGACGGCGCGTGCCACGGCGATGCTGGATCAGGGCGAATGGCGGCAGGCCGAACGGCTGATCGACCGGCTGCCCCAGGCGGACCGGGCGCTGCTGACGGCGCGAATCGCCCTGCAGGCACGGCGCACCGGCGTGGACGACCAGATCCTTGCCCTGCCCGATGCGGAACGCGACGATCCGGGCCTGACGATGGACCGGTTCCGCTGGCGGGTGCAGGCCAGGTTCCACGACGGCGCGCGCGAGTTGATGCTGGCCGCCTCGACCAGCGAACAGGCGCTGCGGGTGCCCGACGCTTGGGCGCAGATGCGCGTCGATTACGCCCGGCTGGCGATGCGCGGGGGCGACTGGGCGCTGGCCGAACGGCTGGCGGCGGCGCATTTCCTGCCAACCGACAACCGGCATTATTCGGACCTGGAATGGCTGGCGGGCTTCGCCGCGCTGAAGCAGGATGCGCCGGATCGAGCGCTGGCGCATTTCGAACATCTGGAAACCGTCGTCGGCAGCGCCATCAGCACGGCCCGTGCGCTGTATTGGCAGGGCCGCGCACACGAGGATCTGGGCGACGACACCGCCGCGCAGGCAGCCTTTGCCCGCGCGGCGCAGAAGCCCGGTGTCTATTACGGGCAACTGGCCGCCGAAAAGGTCAATGCGACACTGCCGCCTTCCTATGCGGCTCCGGGAAAGGCGGTCGAGACGCTGCCCGACTGGCGCGGGGCGATGCGTGAAAACAGCGTGTTTCAGGCCGGGCTGTGGTTGCTGGCCACCGGCCGCATCGATGAGGCGCAACGCTTCTTCCTGCATCTGGCCGAGACGGCCCCGCCCGACGATACCGCCCGCATGGCCCGGCTGATGATCGAGGCGCGCGCGCCCTGGCACGGGCTGCGTCTGTCCAAGCGCGCCGCCGATCGCGGGGTGATCTATCCGGCCGCGCATTTCCCCCTGACGGGCCTCGAACAGGCGGAACTTGACCTGCCGCCCGAACTGGTCCTGTCGATCGCGAGGCAGGAATCGGAATTCAACCATACAGTCAGCAGCCATGTTGGCGCGCGCGGCCTGATGCAGCTGATGCCCGGCACCGCCGAACAGATGGCCCGCCAGCTTGGCGAGCCGTATCAGATCGCCCGCCTGACCCGCGATCCGGCCTATAACGCGCGGCTGGGTGCGGCCTATCTGCAGGGGCTGCGCGATCGCTTCGGCACCTCGACGGCGCTGACGGCCTCGGGCTACAACGCCGGCCCCGGCAGGCCCGCGCGCTGGTTGCGCGATTTCGGCGATCTGCGGCGTGACATGGACCCGGTCGAATGGGTCGAACTGATCCCCTTCGACGAGACCCGCAACTATGTCATGCGGGTGACCGAGGCGATGCCGGTCTATCGATCCCGCATCCAAGGCAAGCCAGCCCCGATTGTGCCGACATGGGATCTGACCGGCGGCGGGCTGATGCCGCCACCCGTGGCACGCCTGACGCTGGCACTGTCCAGCCGGCCGCCGCTGAAACCCTTCATCGGTCCTGTCTTGCCGCCGGATGGGGTTGCACCGACATCGGCTTCTGCGCCGGATGTCCAGGGCCCGGCGGCGGATTCCGAAACCGCATCGACCGGCGAGACTGGCGGCTAGACGGGTTGTCTGGACAAAGACGATGCCGGCTCAGCCGGTGGATTTCACCCGCGCGCGCCACAGCGTGAACAGCCCCGCCATGACCACGATGACTGCGCCCACGACCACGTTCGGGCGCAGAACCTCGCCGAAGATCGTCACGCCGATGATGCTGACCCAGACAAGCTGCGTATAGGCAAAGGGCTGCAGGGCCGATGCCTCGGCCATCTCGTAGGCGCGGATCATCAGGTAGTGCGAGGTCATTCCGCAGACGCAAAGCCCGGCCATCCAGATCCAGTCGATCGGCGCCAGCCACTGCCAGTCCCAGATACCGACCAGCGTGATCGCGACCGCACCCGCGACGCCGGTCCAGAAAAAGCTGACCATCGGCGGGTCGTCGCGCGACACATGCCGCGTCAGCAGGCCGTAAAGGGCGAACATCAACGCGGCGACAAAGGGCAGCAGCGCCTCGATCCGCATGACACCGCTGCCGGGCTGCAGGATCACCAGGATGCCGACGAACCCGATCCCGATCGCCGTCCACCGCCGCCAGCCGACCTTTTCGCCCAGCACCGGCCCCGACAGCGCCGCGACCAGCAACGGATAGGCGGTGAACACGGCATGGGTTTCGACCAGTCCAAGGCGCACGAACGCCTCGACCATGATCAGCACCTCAAGGACCAGGATCACCCCGCGCAGGATCTGCGTGACCGGCCGTTTCGTGCGCACGGCGCGCTTCAGCCCGCCGGGCTGGCGCGCAACCAGCGCGATCACGAATAGCGCAAAGAACCAATAGCGGAACATCACCACCAGCACCGGCGGATAGGCCTGCCCCAGCACGCGCGAAAACCCGTCCTGCAGGGCAAAGATGAAGGCGGTCGCGCACATCAGCCCGATCGCCATTCCGGTCCGGTCGGTGCCCGGCGGCGGCAATCTGGGCGGCACCGGCGGCGGCGCCGATGCGCCCGCGGCCGAGGATGAGGAATACGGTCCCCTGACGTGCTGATCTGGCATGGCTGCGTTCCCTTCGACCCCGCCATGCGCCGCGCGCGTCGCCGCGTCAAGGCAAGCCCGCCTTGCGCCTGCCGCAACCCGGCACGACTACTGTTGATCACGCAAGCCGACAGCCCAGGCATCCGCTGCCATCATGATCGGTCAGCCAGGTTCGATACCGTCAGAAACATCGATAGCCGACGCGCAGATTGGCCAGAATGAGTGTCGGCTATGCGGGACTTTCCGGTCGTTCGCCAGCCAAACGATGCAATTGCAGCATGACAATGGAGGCGCTCGCAGCTGCAGCAAGCTCGGTTCTGCGTCGCGGCGCAGATCACGGAAGCGGTCGTTGAAGGCTGCGTCAAGCCGGGAAATCTAAACCCACCTTTCGCTGCGCATCGTCGCAGCGCCGCCGATGTGCACAAAGCACCAATTCGCTGCGGTGACCCGAGTGGCAGCTGTCGGCGCATCGCGGCGTTCACATGCCGCAAGTTGAGCGGGAGGTGTCAGTTTGCTAGCAGCGTGAACTTCTTGGCGCGTCATCAACGCGACGTTCTCAGCGATTCTGAGCCCTGTCACCGCGCAAAGTGGTTGATCGTATTGATGTCCGTCGGCAAGAGATCATGGTTCATTGCGTAAGGACAATTGATGGCTCATATCGGTATCGACCTAGGGACAACGAATTCATTGGTCGCGGTGCTGGAAGACGGTGGGCCTCGCCTGCTTCCGAATGCGTTGGGTGAGGTGATGACGCCGTCGGTCGTTGGACTGGCAGACGACGGCAAATCTTTGCTGGTTGGCAGAGCGGCTCGCGCGCGGTTGGTGCGTCATCCCGACCTTACCGCCGCAAGGTTCAAGCGTCTGATGGGAACCGAAAAAGAACTGCGCTTGGGGCGCAAGAGCTATGGCGCCGTCGAACTATCAGCGATGGTGCGGAAATCGCTGAAAGTCGATGCCGAGGCGGAACTGGGCGAGCCTGTGACCGGGGCAGTCATCTCGGTGCCGGCCTACTTCAACGGCCGACAAAGGCAGGCCACCAAAGATGCGGCTGAGATTGCCGGTCTGACAGTGCTTGGTCTGATCAACGAGCCGACGGCCGCCGCGCTGGCCGCAGGCGTTCATGACCGGAACGACGAAAGCACCTTCATCGTGTTGGATCTGGGTGGTGGCACGTTCGATGTCTCAATCGTCGAGATGTTCGAAGGCGTCATGGAGGTGCGCGCCAGTTCCGGTGATGCGGTAATCCCCCCATTTTTGTGGGGGCTTGGTCGTAGAATTTACGCGGCCATTCTCAGTTTCTGTGCGGGTGTCATCCCGCCGTTGCCCATGTTTGGGCGCTCATTGTTGTAGGACCAGAGCCAT
>NZ_JAGHRA010000051.1 GCF_017744015.1 Paracoccus sp. R12_2 | reverse complement strand
CGATGAACAGGCTGACGCCTTCCTCGAATTCGGCGCGGAGATCTTCCACCGTCCGGCCCCTGGGCAGCTTCTTGGGCGGCGTCCATTTGCCTGGCCCGGACATCCAGCGCCGGCCGGACCGGCACAGTCGGGTGCAGGGCGGATGCATGACGGCGAGCAGATCCCATCCATCATCCAGCAGGTCGCGGACATCACACACAATGTGGCGATTGCTGCCATCCTCGGCCGGCAGCAGATCGCAGGACCAGACATCATGTCCCCGCGTAGAAAAGGCGCGGCGCATCACGCCCGAGGTCTCGCAACCTATGAGAATGCGCAGCGACCTCATGCCACGACTTCGCTTATCGGAAGGGTTCGCATGGCTGGCGCGCCCCTGTTCTCACGCAGCGTTGAGGGGGCGAAGGGTTTCGCGAACAGCTTCTCCATGAGAGACTCTCGGAGGTTTTGATAAAAGGTATTGAAGTGACTGGACGAAATTGGCTTCGGGCCTATCTCTTCATCTTCGTCATGTCGGCTTTGGCGATCTACTTTGCGCATGCCGCCATCAACGGGCCCTACGGTG
>NZ_JAGHRA010000050.1 GCF_017744015.1 Paracoccus sp. R12_2 | reverse complement strand
CGCGCCGTGGCGATTGCCTATGCCCGCGAAGGTGCGGATGTGGCGTTGATCTACCTTGAAGAGACCGAAGATGCAGCCTCAACTGCGGCATTGGTGCGTGAGGCCGGTCGAGAATGTCTCGAGATTGAGGCTGATCTTTCGCAACCTGATGACTGCAGATCGGTGATTGGCCAGGTCGTCGACGCCTTCGGTGCGATCGACGTCCTGATCAACAACGCGGCTCATCAGCGCACCTTCAATAACATCGAGGACATCTCGGACGAGGAATGGCGATACACCTTCGCCACGAACATCCACTCGATGTTCTACCTGGTAAAGGCGGCGATGCCGTATTTTAAGGAGGGTGCCTCGATCATCAATACCGCATCCATCAACTCCGACGATCCGAACCCGACGCTTCTGGCGTATGCGACCACAAAAGGGGCCATCCAGAACTTTACGATGGGCCTTGCCCAGATGCTCGCCGCTCGCGACATTCGTGTGAATGCCGTCGCACCGGGACCGGTCTGGACCCCACTTATCCCCGCCAGCATGTCCGAAGAGAAGGTGTCCGGGTTCGGGCAGAACTATCCAATGAAGCGACCAGCGCAGCCTGTGGAACTTGCCGCGCCCTACGTCATGCTTGCCGAAGACACCGCAAGCTACATCTCTGGAACGACCATCGCGGTTACGGGCGGAAAGCCGATGATGTGACGCAGTCGGG
>NZ_JAGHRA010000004.1 GCF_017744015.1 Paracoccus sp. R12_2 | reverse complement strand
CGGTGCAGGCCCAGCTTGTCCTCCTCGGCAAAGACCGCGACCGTGCGCTTGCCCAGCTCGTTCGCCGCCCGCATGACCCGAATGGCAATCTCGCCACGGTTCGCCACAAGGATTTTCTGAAACATGCTGATCCCCCTTTTTCCGCTTGCGGTATCCTAACCATGCTGCATCGCAGCGCAAGCGCTAGCACGCAGCAGCCGCGTTCGGCGCGCAGAGATACAGCAAATGCCCGGCAAGACGAGTCCGGCAAAAGGCTGACACGCAGCCCCGCGATCCCGCCCGCCGCAACGCCACGACCGGGACGAACAAGGTTGCGCCCGCCTGGAAGTTCACTTTATGTTCACAGCATTCGGTTGCTTTTTCATCGCGTCTGATTATGTGATGCGCTTGGTCGATCAAAGGCTCGCTCATGGAACAGAAGTTCATCGAGGTTCGCGGCGCGCGCGAGCACAACCTGAAAAGCGTGGACATGGACATTCCGCGCGACAAGCTGGTGGTCATCACCGGCCTGTCGGGCAGCGGAAAATCCAGCCTTGCCTTCGACACGATCTACGCCGAGGGCCAGCGCCGCTATGTCGAAAGCCTGTCGGCCTATGCAAGGCAGTTCCTGGACATGATGGGCAAGCCGGACATGGACCATATCAGCGGTCTGTCCCCGGCGATCAGCATCGAACAGAAGACGACCTCGAAGAACCCGCGTTCAACCGTGGGCACCGTCACGGAAATCTACGATTATCTGCGGCTGCTGTTCGCCCGCGCGGGGACGCCCTTCTCGCCCGCCACCGGACTGCCGATCGAGGCGCAGCAGGTCCAGGACATGGTGGACCGCATCATGGCGATGGAAGACGGCACTCGCGCCTATCTTCTGGCGCCCATCGTGCGCGATCGAAAAGGCGAATACCGCAAGGAATTTCTTGAACTCAGGAAGCAGGGTTTCCAGCGCGTCAAGGTAAACGGCGAATTCCACGACCTGGACGAACCGCCGACGCTGGACAAGAAGTTCCGCCAGAATATCGACGTGGTCGTGGACCGGATCGTCGTGCGCGAGGGGCTGGAAACCCGGCTGGCGGACAGTCTGCGCACCGCACTGGATCTGGCCGACGGCATCGCGGTGCTGGAGACGGCGCCGACCGGCGACGATGCGCTGCCCGAACGGATCACGTTCTCGGAAAACTTCGCCTGCCCGGTCAGCGGATTCACCATCCCGGAAATCGAACCGCGCCTGTTTTCCTTCAACGCCCCCTTCGGGGCCTGCCCGGTCTGCGACGGGTTGGGGGTCGAACTGTTCTTCGACGAACGCCTGGTCGTCCCGGATGCGGGCCTGTCCGTGGACAAGGGCGCGATCCTGCCGTGGGCCAAGTCCAAATCCGCCTATCTGACCCAGACGATCAATGCGCTGGCCAAGCATTACGGCTTCGACAAGAAGACGCAGTGGAAGGACCTGCCCGACCATGTGCAGCAGATGTTCCTGCGCGGGTCCGGCAAGGACGAGATCAAGTTCCGCTTCGACGACGCGGGCCGCGTCTATGAAATCAGCCGCGTCTTCGAAGGCGTGATCCCCAACATGGAACGCCGGCTGCGCGAATCGGACAGCCAGTGGGTGCGCGAGGAATTCGAACGCTATCAGAACAACCGCCCCTGCGGCGCCTGCGCCGGCTATCGCCTGAAACCCGAGGCACTGGCCGTGAAGATCGCGGGCAACCATATCGGCCAGGTGGTCGAACTTTCCATCCAGGACGCGCTGGACTGGGTCGAGAATGCGCCCGCACATCTGTCGAAACAGAAGAACGAGATCGCCGCCGCGATCCTCAAGGAAATTCGCGAACGCCTGGGCTTCCTTGTCAATGTCGGGCTGAACTACCTGACCTTGTCGCGCGCCGCCGGCACGCTGTCGGGCGGCGAAAGCCAGCGGATCAGGCTGGCCAGCCAGATCGGCAGCGGGCTGACCGGCGTGCTGTATGTGCTGGACGAACCCTCGATCGGGCTGCACCAGCGCGACAATGACCGACTGCTGCGGACGCTGATGAACCTGCGCGATCAGGGCAATTCGGTGCTGGTCGTGGAACATGACGAGGACGCGATCCGCCACGCAGACTATGTCTTCGACATGGGCCCCGGCGCGGGTGTCCATGGCGGCACCGTGGTCAGTCACGGCACGCCGGACCAGATCGCCGCCGACCCGGCCAGCCTGACCGGCCAGTATCTGTCGGGCCAGCGGGAAATCGCGGTGCCCTCGGACCGCCGCAAGGGCAACGGCAAGAAGGTCAGCGTCGTCAAGGCGACCGGCAACAACCTGAAGAACGTCACCGCCGATTTCCCGCTGGGAAAATTCGTCTGTGTGACCGGCGTTTCGGGCGGCGGCAAATCCACCCTGACCATCGAGACGCTGTTCAAGACTGCCTCTCTGCGCCTGAACGGCGCGCGTCAGACGCCGGCCCCCTGCGAGACGATCAAGGGGCTGGAACATCTGGACAAGGTCATCGACATCGACCAGCGCCCCATCGGCCGCACGCCCCGGTCGAACCCCGCCACCTATACCGGCGCCTTCACCCCGATCCGCGACTGGTTCGCGAACCTGCCCGAATCCAAGGCGCGCGGCTACAAACCCGGCCGCTTCAGCTTTAACGTCAAGGGCGGTCGCTGCGAGGCGTGTCAGGGCGACGGCGTCATCAAGATCGAGATGCATTTCCTGCCCGACGTCTATGTCGAATGCGAGACCTGCAAGGGCAAGCGCTACAACCGCGAGACGCTGGAAATCCGCTTCAAGGGCAAAAGCATAGCCGACGTTCTTGATATGACGGTCGAGGATGCGCAGACCTTCTTTGCCGCCGTCCCGTCGATCCGTGAAAAGATGGACGCGCTGATGCAGGTGGGCCTTGGCTATATCAAGGTCGGCCAGCAGGCCACGACCCTGTCGGGCGGCGAGGCGCAGCGGGTCAAGCTGTCCAAGGAACTCAGCCGTCGGTCCACCGGCCGGACGCTGTATATCCTCGATGAACCCACCACCGGCCTGCATTTCGAGGATGTGCGCAAGCTGCTGGAGGTGCTGCATCACCTGGTGGACGAGGGAAACACCGTCATCGTGATCGAACATAATCTGGACGTCATCAAGACCGCCGACTGGATCATCGACATCGGCCCCGAAGGCGGCGATGGCGGTGGCGAGATCGTTGCCACCGGCACGCCCGAACAGGTGGCCGGGGTCGAGGCCAGCCACACCGGACGCTATCTTGCGCAGATGCTGAAACCCGTCCGCATCCGCGCGGCGGAATGACCCCGGTCGTCTGGCAGCGGGTCGAGGGCGCGGGGATCTTCACCGCGGCCATTGCGCTGGCCGGATTCACCCAGTCGGGCTGGCCGCTGTGGGTCTGGCCCCTGGCGCTGCTGGCGCCCGACCTGTCGATGCTGGGCTATCTGGCCGGCCCCCGGATCGGCGCGGCGGTCTATAACGCCGCGCATCTTTACGCCAACGGGCTGATCCTGGCGCTGCTGGGTCTGATGATCGGATCCCCCGACCTGATCGCGGCGGGCGGCATCTGGATGGCGCATGTCGGCATCGACCGGGCATTGGGATACGGGCTGAAAACGGCCGCAGGCTTTCAGGACACGCATCTGGGCCGTATCGGCCGCGATTGATCCCTCAGCCGCCCGTGCCGCGATCCAGATCCTGTGGCAGGCGGTGGATCAGGCAGGATTCCCCCGGCTCTGCCCCGTCCGTCAGGTTCCGATAGGCGGTCGCGTGATCGGGACGTTCGAAGACCGCACAGAACCGCAGATTGTCGGCGTCCACCATCTCGATGCGATAGGGCCGATCGGTAAACGGATCGGTCAGGCGCAGCGTTTCGGGACAGGCGGCGGTGGGCGCCAGATCCGCCGTCGCCGCGCCCGCCTCGAACGCCCGGCAGATGGCCTGGGTCTGCGCCGCGTTCAGGTCGTGCATCCGCACCGCATCGCGCCGCTCGGCCCTGCCCTGCATCGGCCCGCCGCTGAACACCAGACCGGTGCCGATCAGCGCGACCGCAACTGCCGCGATCGTCCAGACCGCCCAGCCCTGCCGCCGCTCAGTCATCCAGATCGCTCCGGTAATAGACCAGCACCAGCCCCGCGATCACCGCGACAAGCACCGCCTTGGCGATGAACCGCAGCGTCAGCCCGCCGGACAGCAGCGCATAGATCGCAGCGACCAGATCCCCCATCAGCGTCAGCAGCGCGATCAGCAACGTGACCGAGGCGAACAGCCGCCGCAATGAAGACCCGCGCCCACCCTCGCCGCGCGGCACCGCCCGGACCGCCCGGCGGTCCAGATACAGAAACAACGGCAGGAACCCCAACAGCGCCGCAATCGACCAGCGCATCGTTCCGCGCCCGACGGACAAGTCGGTCAGATCGGGAATCAGCGCATCGATGACCGCGAATCCCAGTTGCAGCAGATGCCAGGTCACCATTGCCAGCGCCGCGAACATCAGCGCGTGGAACACCGCTTCGCGGGCCGACACATGGTGTTGCGGCAGCGGCACCGGGGGCATCCCCTGCGGCTTTGCCCACGCCGCAAGCGCGGTCCGAACCTCGGCCTCGGACCATCCGGCATCGGCCATCGCGCCGGCGATCGCGGCCCGGTCATGACCTTCCTCAAGCGATTGGCGAACGAAGTCGCGCAGCTGCTCGGTTGTATTCACGCGGTCACCCCTGTCCTGCGCGCTGAAAATGCGCTCTGGGCGGATGATCTGTCAATGCGGCGAAAAAAACCGCGCCGATCCGGAAATTTCCCCTTGCACGCCCCGGCGCGGTCCCATAAATCACCGCTCACCGAAGGCGAAGACAGCTTCGGACAGGATGCGGGCGTAGCTCAGGGGTAGAGCATAACCTTGCCAAGGTTAGGGTCGTGAGTTCGAATCTCATCGCCCGCTCCAATTCAAAAAGGCCGGACCTTCGGGTCCGGCCTTTTGCATTCAGAGGGGACGCGCCCTGTCCGGGCAACGCTTGACCACCTTGCGGGCGTCCTGCAGGATAAGGTTCTCGCGCCGGTCGGCCATTCGGTTACCGCGACGCCGTTCCCGATCGATGCCACCGGTGCGAAGGCAACCGAAAGGCAGATCCGATGTTTTCCAAGATCATGATTCCCGTCGACCTGTCCCATTGGGACAAGATGGCGCGCCCGATCGAACTTGCGATGGAACTTGCCCGCAGCCATGACGCCGACATTCTCCTGGTCAGCGTCGAAAGCGACCACCCCAGCAGCATCGCCCACAACCCGCAGGAATTTCGCGAGAAACTGTCCTCCGCAGCCAACGACCTGGCGTCGCGCAGTGGCCTTGCGGTCGAAAGTCAGGCCATCATATGCAGCGATCCGACATCGGAAATGTCGCAGCAGCTGCTGCACGCGGCAGAGGAAAGCGGCACCGACCTGATCGTGATGGCTACCCATGTTCCCGGCATGATGGACCATGTCTTTGCCTCGCATGGCGGCCATGTGGCACGCTACGCGAAGATCTCGGTATTCCTGGTTCGCTGACGCCGAATGCAGATGCCCGCCCGCCGGATTTCGGCGGACGGGCACATGGAACACAGGGCGCGTTGCCCGACCGCAAGGTCAGCCGTCGACGCGGATCTTCGCGTTGGTGGGATCGTAGGGGCTGTCCTCGGTCACCTCGGCGTCATACAGGTCGCGGAACATCCGCACCTTCAGCTTGGTGCCCGGCTCGGCCAGATCGGGGCGGACATAGCCCATGCCGATCTGCTTGCCGAAGGCTGCCGAATAGCCGCCCGAGGTCAGTCGCCCGATCTTCTCACCATCCAGGAACAGCGCCTCGCGGCCCCAGGGATCGGCGTCCGCAGGCCCGTCGATCAGCAGGGTCACGCATTTGCTGCGGATACCAACCTCCTGCATTGCCGCCTTGCCCTTGAAGTCCTTGGACAGATCGACGAACCGATCCAGCCCGGCCTCCAGCGGGGTCGCGTCGCGGCCCAGTTCAGTGCCGAAGGCGCGATAGGATTTTTCCTGCCGCAGCCAGTTCTGCGCTCGCGCGCCGACCAGCTTCAGTCCCAGCGGCTCGCCTTCCCGCACCAGGTTGTCGAACAGGTGGTTCTGCATCTCGATCGGGTGGTGCAGTTCCCAGCCCAGTTCGCCCGTATAGGCGACGCGAATCGCGTTCACGGGCACCATCCCCAGTTCGATCCGGCGCGCCGACAGCCATGGGAAGCGCTTGTTCGACAAGGCGGTCTCGGGCTGCGGATCGCGGATCAGCCGCGACAGGATCTCACGCGATTTCGGACCCGCGATGGCGAAGACGCCCCATTGCGTGGTCACGTTCTGGATCGCCACGAAGGCGCCACCCGCAGCCATGAAATCCTCGGCCGACTTCATCAGGTTGTCGCCGTCGTAATCTTCCCAGGCACCTGCCGAGACAAGGTAGTACCTATCTTCGTCCAGCCGCACGATGGTGTATTCGGTGCGGGTCGTGCCGGTCTGGGTCAGCGCATAGGTCAGGTTGATGCGGCCCACCTTGGGCAGCTTGTTGGTGGTCAGCCAATCCAGGAACGCCGTCGCGCCCGGTCCGGTGACCATATGCTTGGCGAAGGCGGTCGCGTCGATCAGGCCGGCGGCTTCTCGGACGGCCTCGGCTTCGGCCTTCGCATATTGCCACCAGCCGCCGCGCCGGAAGTTGCGGGCAGTGTGGTCGAAATCGGCGGGGGCATCGACCGGCCCGTAATAGTTCGGCCGTTCCCATCCGTTCACCTGCCCGAACTGCGCGCCGCGCGCCTTTTGCCGGTCATAGGCCGGCGAGGTGCGCAGCGGCCGCGCCGCGTCGCGTTCCTCGTCGGGATGATGCAGGATGAAGACGTGGGAATAGCTTTCCTCGTTCTTCTTCACCGCATATTCGGTGGTCATCCACGACCCGAAGCGGCGCGGGTCCAGCGACGCCATGTCGATCTCGGCCTCGCCCTGGGTCATCATCTGGGTCAGGTAATGGCCGACGCCGCCCGCCGCCGTGATGCCGAAGCTGAATCCCTCGGCCAGCCACATGTTGCGCAGTCCGGGCGCCGGTCCAACCAGCGGGTTGCCGTCGGGGGTATAGCAGATCGGCCCGTTGAAATCATCCTTCAGCCCGACCTCTTCCGACGAGGGGATGCGATGGATCATCGACATGTATTCCTCTTCGATCCGTTCCAGATCCAGCGGAAAAAGATCGGCGCGGAAGCTGTCGGGCACCTCGTGGGGGAAGCGCGCCGGTGCGCCTTCCTCGTAGGGGCCAAGGATCCAGCCGCCGCGTTCCTCGCGGACATACCATTTGGCATCGGCGTCGCGCAGGACCGGGTGTTCCGGGTTGCCGTCGGCGCGCCACTTCAGCAGCGCCGGGTCGGGTTCGGTGACGATGAACTGATGCTCGACCGGGATCGCCGGAATGCGGATTCCCAGAAGCCGGGCGGTGCGCTGCGCATGGTTGCCGGTGGCGGTGACGACATGTTCGGCCCGGATCTCGAACGTCTCGCCCGAGGGGACCAGGTTGCCGCCCTTCTCGATCATCTTCTCGCAGGTGACGATCCATTCCGTTCCGGTCCAGGCATAGCCGTTGACCTGCAGCTTGCGCTCGATCGTGGCGCCGGCCATGCGCGCGCCCTTGGCCATCGCCTGGGTCACGTCGGCGGGGTTGATATAGCCGTCGGTCGGATGGAACAGCGCGCCTTTCAGCCCGTCGGTATTGACCAGCGGCCAGCGATCCTTGATCTGCTGCGGGGTCAGGAACTGATGTTCGATACCGATCGTCTCGGCGGTCGAGGAATACAGCATGTATTCGTCCATCCGCGCATCTGTCTGCGCCATCCGCAGGTTGCCGCAGCGCGTGAACCCGGCATTCAGCCCGGTCTCGGCCTCAAGCCCCGCATACAGCCTGACCGAATAATCGTGGATATGGCTGGTCGCGTAGCCCATGTTGAACAGCGGCAGCAGACCGGCGGCGTGCCAGGTCGATCCGGCGGTCAGCTCGTCCCGCTCGACCAGCAGCGGCTCCCACCCGGCCTTAGCCAGATGATAGGCGATGCCGCACCCGACCGCGCCGCCCCCGACGACAAGAACCTTCACATGCGTTTTCATTTTCGGGCGACTCCTCTGGCCTGTTCCTGTCCCGTATCTGCCAGAGCCATGGCACACCGGTCCCCTCGGCCCGACCATTGACGGCCAAAAACGACATGCTGCAACGCAGCACTTGTGCGAATCCGCCTTCGGACGGTAGGTTGCCCGGCATGTCGGGGGGCAAGACCGGGTGACGGGGGGACGGGATCATGCAGATTTGCCGCAGCAGGCAGTCGGTCAGGGACTGCGTCGCGGGTTGGCGCGAGGCTGGCGACAAGGTGGTTCTGGTCGCCACGATGGGCGCGCTGCATGACGGCCATATGCACCTTGTCGCGAAGGCCCGCGACTGGCTGGACGCACGGGGCGGCGGACGTATCGTCGCCTCGATCTTCGTCAATCCGACGCAGTTCGACCAGCAGGCCGATCTGGAAAAATACCCCCGCGACGAGGAAACCGACCTGGCGATGCTGCGTCAGCATGGCTGCGACGCGGTGTTCCTGCCCTCGGTCGAGGATATCTACCGCCCCGGCGCGCAGACCGTGGTCGAGGTTGCGGGCCTGTCGCGGATGCTGATGGGCCGCGTCCGCCCCGGCCATTTCCGCGGCATGACGACGATCGTGACGAAACTGTTCAACATCATCGGCCCCGACGCATCGACCTTTGGCGAAAAGGATTACCAGCAACTGACCATCGTGCGGCAGATGGTCGCCGATCTGGACATGCCCGTGGAAATCATCCCGGTGCCCACCGTGCGCGAATCCGACGGTCTGGCGATGTCGTCGCGCAACCGCCGCCTGACGCCCCAGGACCGTGCGGCCGCGACCGTCCTCAACCGCGCGCTGGATCGCGGCCAGCAGATGGTCGAACACGGCGCCAGCCCGGCCGCCATCCGCCGCGCGGTCCGCGCCATCCTGCGCAGCGAACCGCGCGCGCAGGTCCGATCCGTCGATCTGCGCGACGCCGCCGATCTGTCGCGCGTCAGCCGCATCGACCGTCCGGTGGTCATGCTTCTGGCCGTCCGCTTCGGCGAGGTGCTGCTGATCGATCAACGCACCGCCACCCCGTAAAGGATCGCCCATGTCCGCTCAGGCCCCGGTCAAACGCATCACCGTTCCGCAGATCGCCGCCCGCAAGGGCGACACGCCCATCGTCGCGCTGACCGCCTATACCGCGCCCATGGCCGCGATGGTCGATGCCCATGCCGAAGTGATCCTTGTCGGCGACAGCCTTGGCATGGTGATCCACGGCCTTCCCTCCACCATCGGCGTCACGTTGGACATGATGATCCTGCACGGACAGGCGGTGATGCGCGGCAGCGCGCGCGCGATGGTGGTGATCGACATGCCCTTCGGCAGCTATGAAGAAAGCCCGCAGCAGGCGTTCCGCAACGCCGCCCGGATCATGTCGGAAACCGGCGCCGGCGCGGTCAAGCTGGAGGGCGGGGCAAGAATGGCCGACACCATCGCGTTCCTGACCAGCCGCGGCATCCCGGTGATGGGCCATGTCGGCCTGACACCGCAATCCACCCTGACGATGGGCGGATTCCGGACGCAGGGCCGCGATCAGGCGACATGGCCCGCCCATGTCGCCGATGCGCAGGCCGTCGAACAGGCCGGGGCATTCTCGCTTGTGGTCGAGGGCGTGATGGAACCGCTGGCCGACCAGATCACCCAGGCCATAGCGATCCCGACCATCGGCATCGGCGCTTCGGCACGCTGCGACGGCCAGATCCTGGTCCTTGACGACATGCTGGGCCTGTCGGGCCGCGTGCCCCGCTTCGTGCAGAAATTCGGCGATCTCGGACCGCGCGCAGAACAGGCCATCGCCGATTATGCCTGCGCCGTCCGCGATCGCAGTTTTCCGGGCCCCGACCAGACCTATCGCTGACGGGCAGGGAACAGCCTGCTTCGGCAGCCATGGTTCGCCCCTCCGGCTTCGCATACGCGACCTCAAATTTTCCTTACCTGCCCGTGATCTATCGGCTAGCCTGTTCGCAACGCGAACGGAGAGTCTCATGTGCCAAGCCTGCTTCGAAGCCGCGTTCCAGCCCGGAACGCTGAGTTATTGCCATTGCGGTCGCCCCGAGACTCAGATGGCGATGAGGCGGATCGAGGCGGATATCTCTCGCCGGCAGATGCTGGGCGGTATGTCGGCGGTCGTCGGCATGTTCGCGGGCTTCGGGCTGGCCCCGCGCGAACTGCGGGCGCAGACGCCGGGAAAACCCCTGCTGCTGACCAACCTGAAATTCTTTGACGGCCAGACCCTGTCGATGCGCGACGGGATGGACATCCTGATCGAGGGCGGGCGCATCTCGGGACTGCCAGCCGTCGGACAAGGCCCCGAGGACGCCGACCGGATCGACTGCGGCGGGCGCAGCGTGATCCCGGGGCTGATCGACGCGCATTGGCACGCCTCTCTGGCGTCGGTCAGCCAGATCGTCGCGATGACGCAGGATATCGGCCTGGTGCATCTGCTGGCGGGACGCGAAGCCGGCGCCACGCTGCAGCGCGGCTTCACGACGGTGCGCGACGTGGGCGGCCCGGTTTTCGGGCTGAAGGCCGCCATCGATCGCTCGGTGGTCGAGGGGCCGCGCATCTTTCCCTCGGGCGCGATGCTGTCGCAGACCTCGGGGCACGGCGATTTCCGCTTTCCCAACCAACTGCCGCTGATGCCGTCGGACCCGCCCGACTACGCGTTGCAGCAGGGCATGACCGCGATCACCGATGGCGTTCCCGAAATCCTGCGCCGTGCCCGCGAACAGCTGATGAAGGGCGCAAGCCAGATTAAGATCATGGCCGGCGGCGGCGTCGCCTCGCCGTCCGATCCCATCGATTCGACCCAGTATCTGGAAGAAGAGATGCGCGCCGCGGTTCAGGCCGCCGAAGACTGGAACACCTATGTCTGCGCGCATGTCTATACCTCGAAGGGCATTCAGCGCTGCATCCGGGCGGGCGTGAAGTCGATCGAACACGGTCAGCTTGCGGACCAGGAAACGGTCGCCATGATGGCCGACAACGATGTCTGGTGGTCGATCCAGCCCTTCCTGGCGGACGAGGATTCCAACCAGTACACCGACCCCGCCGCGATCGCCGCCCAGAAGATGGTCGCCGAAGGAACGATGCGCGCCTTCGACCTGGCCCGCACCCACAAGGTGAACTGGGCGTTCGGCAGCGATGTGCTGTTCGGCGGCGCCGAGAAACAGGGGCGGCACTTGTCCAAGCTGGCCCGCTTCATGTCCCCGCTCGAGGCGCTGCACCGGGCCACGGGCGCGGCCGGGCAATTGCTGGCGCTGTCGGGACCGCGCGCGCCCTATGACGGGCGTCTTGGCGTGATCGAACCCGGCGCCTTTGCGGATCTGCTGGTGATCGACGGCGATCCCTCTGCGGATCTGGACTGGCTTGAAGATACCGACAACCTGCGGCTGATTGTCAAGAACGGTCGCGTCCACAAGAACAGCATCTGAGGGATCACGGCATGTCCTGGAAAACCGCACTGACGCTTTCGGCCGCCGCGCTGCTGTCCCTGCCTGCCACGGCGGAGGCGCAGGATCGCGACTGGCACGGGCAGATCACCCCCTATGTCTGGGCGGCGGGACTGGGTGGCGACGCGACCCCGTTCACCGGCGCGCCGACCTTCAGCGTCGACAAGTCGCTGTCCGAGGTTCTGGAAGATACCGATGGGGCGATGTTCCTGACGGGCTATGCGCGCCGCGACCGTCTGGTGTTCATGGGCGATCTCAGCCTGTCCTCCAGCAGCAAGGAGGGGGTGGTGCCTCCGGGCCTGCCGGCGCGCGCCAAGCTGCGGCAACGATCCATGACCCTGCTGGCAGGCTATCGCGCCATCGACACGCCGGACATGCATCTGGACGTGCTGGGAGGGGCGCGGCTGTGGAAGGTCGAGGCGCAGGTCGATCTTCTCGGCGGCGCGATCAGTCGCAGCGGGGACAAGTCCTTCGCCGATCCGCTGGTGGCGCTACGGGCGAATTACCGTCTGTCACCACGCTGGAGCGCCATTTTCTATGCCGATTACGGCGGCTTTGGCGTCGGCTCGGAACAAACCAGCCAACTGGTCGCCACCGCAAACTATCAGGTGACCGAAAATGTGTATCTGTCCGCAGGATATCGGCAACTGAATGTCGATTACCGCGACGGCGGCACCCGGATCGACATGACCATGGCTGGCCCGCTTGTCGGGGTCAGCCTGCGGTTCTAGCGCCGCGAACGCGTCCGGGAATCCGCGTCGGGCCTGCGCAACGCGCGCAAGCTGTGTACGCGCTGTGCACGCCCGGTGCACGCGCTGTGCACGGTTGGTGCAGCGAAAATCCCTGCATTTGCCGAGGCGTCGGGCGATCCGCCGGAAAACCCGTTGCGCGCACAGCCCAAGCAACGCGCGCCCCCGTTGCGCGGGTTGACTCAGGCGGCGCGTTCGGCAGGTTCGTCCTCTGCCGCCGTGAAATCCGCCGTCCGTGCCAGCGGCGACAGCAGCAGTGGCACCGTCAGCAAGGCCGCCAGCCCAAGGTAGATTGACGAAAAGCTCATCCGCTCGGCCAGCCAGCCGATCGTGCCGGGCGCCAGCAAGATACCGGAATAACCCATGGTCGTGACCACCGACAACCCAATCCCGTTGGCCAGACCGGGCAGGTTGCCCGCCGCAGAAAACGCGATCGGCACCAGATTGGCGATGCCGATCCCCGCCAGCGCGAACCCCGTGATCGCCAGCGCCGGTGTGCCCGCCATCCCGGCGATTCCCATCCCGGCGATCGCGACAAGCGCGCTAAGACGCAACATGCTGACCGCGCCAAGACGGTGCCGCAGCGCATCGCCCAGAAACCGCATCACCGCCATCGTCGCCGCGCATCCCGCGAATCCCCAGCCCGCCAGCGACAGGGACGCGCCCATCTCGCGCTGCAGATAGACCGCGGCCCAGTCAAGGATCGCACCTTCCGGCACCATGCAGCACAGCGCCATGAAGCCGATCACATAGGGCATGGGCTGGCGCGGCAACCGCAGCGGCGCCGCGGCCGCGCCCCCGGCAACGGGCGCGTCCTGCAGCACGCGCGGCAGGATGACGGCAAGCCCGGCAGCCAGCAGCAAGGTCACGGCCACCGCGTGCCAGACCTCACCCAGCAGGGTGATCGCCATGCCGCCAAGGCCCGCGCCGACGACTCCGCCAAGGCTCCAGAATCCATGGCACGACGACATGATCGCCCGCCTGCGGCCACGTTCGACCGCGACCGCATTGGCATTCATCGCGACGTCCATCGCCCCGATCATCCCACCGAACAGGAAGACTGTTGCCATCGTGGCAATCAGGTTAGGCGAGACCGAAATCATCAGCAATGTCGGCACCGCAAGCAGCGCCGCCAGACGCACCGCACGGGCCGATCCCCGGCGTGCCGTCAGGGCGCCGAAGACCGGCATGATCGTGATCGAGCCCAGGCCCAGAACCAGCACGATCCCGCCAGCGACAGCCTCGGATATATCCAGCCGCTGCATCAGTACGGGCAATTTCGGTGCCCAGCTTCCGACCATCAGACCGTTGAGAAAGAACAATCCCGACACGGCCGCCCTCGCGGACATCACCATGCGCGCCCCCAATTCAATCAGTTACCGTCAATACTCGGGACGCCTCAGCGTCCGCATTCCGGCGCGTGCGCGCGTCACAACATGCTGGGCACGACCAGATCGGGCGGGCGATGCCCGTCGGCGAAGGTCTTGATGTTGATGATCACCTTCTCGCCCATTTCTGCGCGTCCCTCGGCGGTGGCGCTGCCCATGTGGGGCAACAGCACCACGTTCGGCAGTTCGCGCAGTCGGGGATTGATCTCGTGGCCATGTTCGAAAACGTCCAGCCCGGCGCCCGCGATCTCGCCGGCGCGCAGCATCCGGGTCAGCGCATTCTCGTCGATGACTTCCCCGCGCGAGGTATTGACGATCACCGCCGATGGCTTCAGCAGCTTCAGCCGCCGCGCATTCAGCAGATGGAAGGTCGAGGGCGTGTGCGGAGCATTGACGCTGATCACATCCATCCGGGCCAGCATCTGGTCCAGACTTTCCCAATAGGTCGCCTGCAATTCCTCTTCGATCTCGGCACGCAACCGTTTGCGGTTGTGATAGTGAACCTGCATCCCGAAAGCGTTCGCGCGACGCGCCACGGCCTGCCCGATCCGGCCCATGCCCAGGATGCCAAGGCGCCGCCCGCCGACACGCCCGCCCAGATGCGCCGTGGGGGCCCAGCCCTTCCAGCGGCCGGCCTGCATTTCGGCCAGGCCTTCCGGGATCTTGCGGGTCACCGCAAGGATCAGCGCCAGCGTCATGTCGGCGGTGTCTTCGGTGACGACGCCCGGCGTATTGCTGACCAGAATGCCGCGCTGTCGGGCCGTCTGGACATCGATGTGATCGACCCCAGCACCGTAATTTGCGATCAGCTTCAACCGCTCGCCGGCCTGGGCCAGCAGGTTGGCGTCGATCTGGTCGGTCACCGTCGGCACAAGCACGTCCGCGTTCTGCATCGCCGAGGCCAGCTCTTCGCGGCTCAGCTTTCGGTCGTCATCGCGCAGCACCACATCGAAAAGCTCTTTCATGCGGGTCTCGACCGCTTCGGGCAGGCGACGGGTGACGGCGACGCGCAGCTTCTGACGCGATGGCTGGGGGCTGTGCATGTGAACCTCACTTTCTCGAAGTCGTGTGGGCGGCACACTTCCAATGCCGGGCGGCTTTTGGCAAACTGCCCGCGTTGCGACGCAGGCACAAGACCCCAGCGCGACGCTTGCCGCAAACGCGCATCGGGCCGGTGCACAGCGCGGTGGCGCCGACAGTGATGGGGCGGAAATTTTGGGGCGGTCGGGATTCCGATCGACAGGAACGGAAGACAGATGAACAGACGGGCGTGTGGACGGCACCTTGCGGCGATGGCGGCAGCTGTGGTGATGGTGATAACGACAGGCATCGTCGCGTTACCCGCCCTTGCAGGCCAGATCGGGGCCGCGCCGCAGGACGGGCCCACCGCGATGCAGGACGTGTCCCCGTATCAGGCGCAGCTGCAGCTTCGATCCCGGTCACCCAATGCGCGGGTGATCCGTGTCCAGAGCCAGGCCGAACCGGGCATGCGAGGCCCGGTCACGAATCTGCCGCTGCCGCGCTATGTCAGCCTGAAGGGCAACGAGGGCAATGCAAGACGCGGCCCCAGCCTGTCCCATCGAATCGACTGGGTCTTCCGCCATGCCGGAATGCCCTTGCGGGTGGTCGCCGAGTTCGGCCACTGGCGCAGGGTCGAGGACAAGGACGGCGCCGGCGGCTGGGTGCATTACGCGCTGCTGTCGGGGGTCCGGACCGCCCTTGTGACCCAGGACATGGTGCAGTTGCGCAACCGCCCCGATCCTGATGCGGATGTCGTTGCAAAGGCGGAAACCGGCGCGATCGTCAGACTGGGCGAATGCAATCCCGGCTGGTGCCGCATTTCGGGCGGCGGTCAGCGGGGATGGGTTCCCAAACAGGCGATCTGGGGTGTCGATCCCCAGGAAATCCGCGACTGACAGACAGGGTCGGCCAGGGCCGCTATCTGCGCGGCCGCGCGCCGCGACCGCGGCGCGCCAACGCCCGTCCGGCAGGACGCCGACCGCAAGGTCGGCACGCCCCCCCCTTTCCTTTGGTCACTCACCTCGGCACGTTCGCCGGGCAGATCAGGCCAGCCCCCGCCCCTTCAGCAACGGGTCGATGCCCGGCATGCGCTGCCGGAACGCGATCCATAGCTGGTCCGCCGGGGCCGAACCGCCGCGCGACAGGATCCTGTCCTCCAGTCGCCGGGCGGTTTCGGCATCAAAGATGTCCCCTGTCTCCTCGAATGCGGCGAATGCATCCGCGTCCATGACCTCGGACCACAGATAGCTGTAATAGCCGCTGGCATAGCTGTCGCCCGCAAAGACATGCGCGAAATGCGGCGAGGCATGACGCATCGGGATCGCATCGGGTGCGCTGAGTTCCGCCAGGATCTCGGCCTGGCGGGCCATCGGATCGGCCGGCGGATCGCCGCGATGCAAGGCCAGATCGACCAACGCGCTTTCCAGATATTCGGTGGTCGAGAAGCCGGTATCGGCGTTACCCGCCGCAATAACCCGGTCCCGCAGATCGGCCGGGATCGGCGCGCCGGTCACGTTGTGGCGCGCATGCGCGTCCAGCACCTGAGGTTGTTCCAGCCAGTGTTCGTAAAGCTGGCTGGGCAGTTCGACGAAATCCTGGGCCACGGATGTGCCGGAAATCGACGGCCAGGCAACATCGGACAGGATGTGATGCGTGGCATGGCCGAATTCGTGGAACAGCGTATGGGCGTCGTCCCAGGACAGGAACGCGGGCTGACCCGGTTCTTCGGGCGGAGTGAAGTTGCAGACATTGACGACGATCGCCCGCTGGCCCGTGCCGATCCGGTGCTGGGATTGCAGCGACGAGCACCACGCGCCGGACCGTTTGCCGGGCCGGGCGAAATAGTCGCCCACGAACGCCGCCATAAGCCGCCCGTCGCGCGTGACACGCCATGCCCGGACATCGTCCGACCACAGCGGCGCGTCGATCGGTTGAAACTCCAGCCCGAACAGCCGGCCCGCCACGTCGAAGACCGCGCCCAGCATCGCGTCCAGCGTCAGATAAGGCTTCACCTCGTCGGGATCGACATCATGTTCGCGCCGCAGCAACCGCTGGGAATAGAAACGCCAGTCCCATGCCTCGAAGGGGCCGTTGACGCCATCCTCGCGCGCCAGCGCGACCAGCTTCGCCTGATCTTCGGCGGCGCGTCGCGTCGCCGGTTCCCAAACCTGGTCCAGCAGATCCCGGACCCGCGCCGGCGTTCCCGCCATTTCCGGTTCCAGCTTGTAGGTGGCGAAATCCGGATAGCCCAGGATCTGCGCCCGCTCGTGGCGCAGCGACAGGATTTCCGCGATCAGCGGCAGATTGCTGGTCGCCTCGCCGCCTGCCCCCTGACCCGATCCCCGCGCAGTCCATGCCCGGAACGCCACTTCCCGCAAGGCCCGGTCCTCTGCATGTTCCAGAAACGGCACGATCAGCGACCGATTCAGGGTCACGACCTGGCCGTCAATTCCGCGCTCGCGCGCGGCCGCGCGCATCGCGCGGACCAGCCAATCGGGCAGACCAGCCAGCCGGTCCTGCGGGACAGGCAGGACATAATCGCGTTCATCAGCCAGCACATTCTGCGCGAATTGTGTCGTCAAGACCGCCATGCGGCTGCGGATTTCGGCCATCCGGTCGCGTGCCGCACCACTCAGTCCAGCACCTGCACGGGTCAGATCGCGCAACGCCAATTCGACAATGCGCCGATCCTCGGCGTGCAAAGCCTCGGCCTGATCGGCGACCAGACGGACGCGGGCGAACAGCCTTGGATCCATGCTGATCTTGCTGCCATATTCGGCAAGCCGTGGCGCGAAGTCCCGTTGAAGGGCCTGCCGCGCCGCGGTCGAATCGACGGAAGCCAACGTGTAGAACACCGACAAGACCCGGTTCAGCCCCTCATCCGCGGTCTCCATCGCCGCGACGGTATTCTGAAAGCTGGCAGGTTCGGGATCGGCGGCAATCGCCTCCATGGCGGCTTCGGCGGCGGCCAGTTCGCGATCAAAAGCGGGCGCGAAATCGGCATCGCCGATCAGGTCGAATCGCGGCAGGCCTTCGGGGCCGGTCCAGCGGGTCAGTTCGGAATTCATGGGCGTGGCTCCTGTCTTTGCAGTGACCCTAATGAGGATTGTGCTTGATCGAAACCATCTGCTGCCGACGTGATCACGCAGATGGACTGCTGCGGCAGGATGAACGAAATCGGACAGGCATTCGGCGACAGCGGGACGATCAGTGGCTGATCCTGGACCCGCAGACGTCACACTCGGCGCGTGCCCGAGTGCGGACCATCCGGGTTTCGCCGTAAAGCCCGTCAAAGATCAGCATTCTGCCCCGCAGGCCCTCGCCCGCGCCGGTCAGATGCTTGATCGCCTCAAGCGCCATCAGGCTGCCGATCACGCCGGGCAGCGCGCCCACGACGCCTGCCTCTGCGCAGGCAGGTGCCAGGCCCGGCGCTGGTGCCACCGGAAACAGGCAACCAAGGCACGGGCCGCCGCGCGCGGGGTCATACAGCGTCACCTGCCCCTCCCACTGGGCGATCGCGCCGGCGATCAGCGGGACGCCCGCGCCCACGCAGGCGCGGTTGATCGCCTGCCGCGCAGCAAAACTGTCGGTGCCGTCGATGACCAGATCGTGCTGGCTGACCAGATCCGCATCCTCGGCCGTGACGCGGCGCAGCAGCGGCGAAATCGCGACATGCCGGTTCAACGCGGACATCGCCAGTGCAGCGGCGCGCGCCTTTGGCTGACCGCGTTGATCGCTGCGGAAGATCACCTGCCTTTGCAGGTTGGACAGGCTGACCGTGTCGTCGTCCGCCAAGGTGATCCGCCCGACGCCCGCAGCCGCCAGATACAGGCAGACCGGCGCACCCAGCCCGCCCGCACCGGCGATCAGCACGCGCGCGTCCCGCAGCCTCATCTGGCCCGCCCCGCCGATCTCGCGCAGGACCAGATGCCGGGCATAGCGATCCAGTTCCTCATCCGACATCTGCCCGTCTTGGGCAGGCTGCGCCTCGGACGGCATTTCGGGCGCTTTCGCGCGCAGCCGTGACAATGCCGCGCGATACAGCAGGATCAGCGCGACCACGGCGCCGCCGACCAGCCATTGTGGTGCCGTCCCGCCCGTCGCCCGCGCCGCAGCGCTGTCGGGCAACAATGCCAGCAACAGCACCAGCCCCAACCACAGGCTGCCCAGCATCGCCAGCACGACCCGGCCGGGCAGACGCAGGAACAGCGCCAGCACCGCCAGACCGGCCAGCAGCCACACGCCCAGCATCAACCGGCCCCGGTCGAGCCGAAGCCACCGGCCCCACGCGGCGTCGCATCGACCTGTCCGACCTCGAGAAACGTGACCTGTGGCGCGGGTGCCGCGACGATCTGGGCGATCCGGTCGCCATGCGCCACGTGGAATGTCTCATGCCCGAGATTGATCAGGATCACCCCCAGCATGCCGCGATAATCGCTGTCGATGGTGCCCGGTGCATTCACCAGGCCGATCCCGTGCTTCAGCGCCAACCCCGAACGTGGCCGGACCTGCACTTCCCAACCTGCCGGGATCTCTAGGATCAGCCCGGTCGGGACCAATGCACGCGCGCCGGGCTGCAGATCGATGCCCTGACGCAGCTCGGCGGTGAAATTCGCGCGCAGATCCGCCCCGGCCGCGCCGGGCGTCGCATAGGACGGAAGAGGGACCGAATGGTCGGACCCTTCGCCGCGCTTGATCCTGATCTGCGTCGGTTGCGTCATGTCACCCTCGTATCCAAGACAAAGGCCGCGCGGCAATGCCTGCGCGGCCCGATTTCTGCGGCGTCGGTCAGATCAGCGCGACTGTTCAGCGCGGCGCGATCATCATCACCATCTGGCGGCCTTCCAGCTTTGGCATGGATTCGACCTTGCCAGCCTCGCCGACATCGTCACGGACGCGGTTCAGCAGATCGACACCCAGATCCTGATGCGCCATCTCGCGACCGCGGAAGCGCAGGGTGACCTTCACCTTGTCGCCGCCTTCAAGAAACTTCATCACGTTGCGCATCTTCACATCGTAGTCGTGGGTGTCGGTTCCCGGACGGAACTTGACCTCCTTGATGTCGATGACTTTCTGCTTCTTGCGCGCCTCGGCCTCTCGCTTCTGCTGTTCGTACTTGAACTTGCCAAGGTCCATGACCTTGCAGACGGGCGGGGTCGCGTTG
The DNA here is from genome assembly GCF_017744015.1 of Paracoccus sp. R12_2. GTDB lineage: Bacteria > Pseudomonadota > Alphaproteobacteria > Rhodobacterales > Rhodobacteraceae > Paracoccus. The sequence continues at coordinate 307,143 of NZ_JAGHRA010000004.1, read as the reverse complement.
GGCGAGATCTCGACCAGATCCAGTCCGCTGTCCCTTGCCATCTCCAGCCCGACCGAGGGCGGCACGACACCGACATTCTCTCCTTCAGGGCCGATCAGGCGAATCTCGGCGACGCGAATGCGTTCATTCACGCGGGGTCCGGTGTCACGGGTGGGCGGTGCGTTATGCGGGCGACGAGCTATGGCGTTACTCCTTTTATGGCCATGGCGGGAATGGACCGAAAATAAGGCGCGCGTCGCCCTCTTTCAACCGGATTTGAACGCAACCGGGCCGCTAATGGCGGAATTCCGGGCGGTTTCGCGGATCGCTGGTGGCTTTTCGGCGTTGCGACCCTGTGCGATAACCCCAATCGGCCCCGTCGGCCAGGACGCAAGAAGGAAGACACCCCCATGCAGAAGCTGTTGCCACTGATCGTGATTCTCGTGCTGGCGCTTGGCGGCTGGTGGTGGTGGCAGAACGCCTCCGCGCCCGATGCGCCCTCCGACCTTGCCGCGAACGAGACGCCGATGGACGCCCCCGACACGCAGGCTGGCGAAGCGGCCGAGATCGCCGATACCACCGCGCAGCAGACCGAGGCCACAGCCGAGGACGTCTCCGAAACAGTCGCGGAAACACCCGGCGATCAGCCCGTTCCGTCCAACGAAGCGGCGGATGCCGCAGACGCGGCAGCAGATGCCGCGGCGATTGCCGCAGATGCCGCCGCCGAAGCCGTCGAGGCGTCGCAGGAAGCCGGCATCGCCCCGGCCAACGAGGCCGCGACCGAGGCGGAGGCCGCGGCAGAGGACGCGATTGCCGCGGCCGATCGCGCCGCCGACGCCGCCGCCACATCGGCGACGGACACGCGCGCGGATCAGGACGCGACCGAGACAGCCGCAGAGGCGGCCGAGGACGCGGCCAGCGCCACCGCAAGGGCGGCCGATGCGGCCGCGACGGCTGCCGAGATCGAGACGCTGCTGACCCCCGAAGGATTCGACGCGGGCCGGGTGACGGAAATCATCGAAAGCGCGCAGATCTCGCAGACGCAGAAGGCCACCCTGATGCGGCTTGTGGAAAGCGCGGCAACCAACCCCGATCTGCTGCGCGCGGCGCTGGATCAGGTAAAGGCCGTCATGCCATGAGCGCAGAGACTGGATTGCTGGACTTTCTGAAGCGCGGAGCCCGGCAGATCCAGCGTGGCCCCCTTGCCATGATCCTGATCGAGGATGACGCGGCCGTCACCGAAACCATCGCCCATCATCTGCGGGTCGGTTTCCGCCACGTGCTTGCGCTGTCGCCCGAGCCGATCACCCTGCCCGACGACATGGCCGCCCGCGTGACCAATCTGATCTGGGATACGCGCCGCCCCGCTGCCCATGTCGAGGCTGTGAACGCCCTGATCCGAGCGGTCCCTGATGGCACATGGCTGTATTACTGCTTCAACGCCGAGTTTCTGTTCTTTCCGTTCAGCGAACATCGGCATGTTGGCGAAATGCTGTCCTTTCATGCCGAAGAACGCCGCAACGCCATGCTGAGCTATGTGATCGACCTATATGGCCCCGATCTGAGCCGGTGCCCGTCTGGCGTGGATCTTGACCAGGCGATGTTCGATCGGACCGGCTATTACGCGCTGGGGGTGGCAGGGCCGGATGGCGTTCACCTTGAACGCCAACTTGCGTTTCATGGCGGCCTGCGTTGGAGATTCGAGGAATATCTTCCAACGGACCGGCGCAGGATCGACCGTATTTCGCTGTTTCGCGCCAGCGAGGGGCTGAAGATCGGCGACGATCACAGGTTCAACGACAACGAATACAACACCTATGCCTGCCCATGGCACCACAACCTGACCGCGGCGATCGCCTCGTTCCGCGTCGCGAAGGCCTTGCTGCGCAACCCCGGTTCACGCGACGCGATCAGCGGGTTTACCTGGCGAAATTCCCACAAATTCGAATGGAATGCCCAGCAACTGATGGATCTGGGACTGATGGAACCGGGCCAGTGGTTCTGACGGTCAGGCCCGTCATCACGCCCCTGACGCCGATGCCGCAGCCAGAACCGCTTGCACTTGCACGCGCTTTGTCGTGAATGATAGACCATGCGTCAATCTTAACTCGGGCGAAGTTCACGCCCAGATGGAAGGCAGGATTGCATGGCGATGACCCAAACAAGCTTTGACCGTGACGAGTTGCTTGCCTGCGCGCGCGGCGAACTGTTTGGCGAAGGCAACGCACAACTGCCTGAACCGCCGATGCTGATGATGGACCGGATCACCGACATCTCGGGCGATGGCGGGCCGCATGGAAAGGGGCATGTGGTCGCCGAATTCGACATCAAACCCGATCTGTGGTTCTTCGACTGCCATTTCCCCGGAAACCCGATCATGCCCGGCTGCCTTGGGCTTGACGGGCTTTGGCAACTGACCGGCTTCAATCTGGGCTGGCGCGGCTGGAAGGGGCGCGGATATGCGCTTGGCGTGGGCGAGGTCAAGCTGACCGGCATGGTCCGCCCCGACCGCAAGATGCTGCGCTATTTCGTCGATTTCACCAAGGCGGTTCAGACCCGCCGGCTGACGATGGGCGTGGCCGATGGCCGCGTCGAGGCCGATGGCGAAGTGATCTATCAGGTCAAGGACATGAAGGTCGCGCTGTCGGAAAGCTGATTTTTTTATCTTGAGGAGGCCCCCAATGCGACGCGTCGTCATCACTGGCCTTGGCATCGTATCACCCATCGGCAACAACGCAGCCGAGGTGACCGAAAGCCTGCGCGCCGGCCGTTCGGGCATTGTCTTTGCACCCGAATACGCCGAACACGGCTTCCGCAGCCAGATCCACGGCATGCCCCAGATCGTGCTGGAAGACCATATCGACAAGCGTAACCTGCGCTTCATGGGTCCGGGCGCGGCCTATAACTTCATCGCCATGCAACAGGCCATCGCCGATAGCGGGCTTGAGGAAAGCGACGTGTCGAACCCGCGCAGCGGGCTGATCATGGGGTCTGGCGGGCCGTCCACATCGAATTTCTTCGAGGCGCATCAGATCGTCATCGAAAAGGGCGCGCCCAAGCGGATGGGACCGTTCATGGTCACGCGCTGCATGTCGTCCACGAACTCGGCCTGCCTGGCCACGCCGTTCAAGATCAAGGGCGTGAACTATTCGATCACCTCTGCCTGTTCGACCAGCGCGCATTGCATCGGCAATGGCGTCGAGCAGATCCAGATGGGCAAGCAGGATATCGTCTTCGCCGGCGGCGGCGAGGAACTGGACTGGACCCTGTCCTGCCTGTTCGACGCGATGGGCGCGATGTCGTCGAAATACAACGACACGCCCGAGACCGCCTCGCGGCCTTATGACGCGACCCGCGATGGTTTCGTGATCGCGGGCGGCGGTGGCGTCGTCGTGCTGGAAGAACTGGAACACGCCAAGGCGCGCGGCGCCAAGATATATGCCGAGGTCACCGGTTACGGCGCGACCAGCGACGGCTATGACATGGTCGCCCCGTCGGGCGAAGGCGGCGAACGTTCGATGCGGCTGGCCATCGACACCCTGCCCGAGGGCCGGAAGGTCAGCTATATCAACGCACATGGCACCTCGACCCCGGTCGGCGATATCGGCGAGATCCGTGCGATCAGGCGCATCTTCGGCGAAGGCGCAACCCCGCCGGTCAGTTCGACCAAGTCCTTGACCGGTCACAGCCTTGGCGCGACCGGCGTGCACGAGGCTATCTATTCCCTGTTGATGTTGCAAAATGACTTCATTGCAGCATCTGCAAATGTCGATACACTGGACCCCGAAATCCAACCGGGCGAAGTTGCCACAAGCCGGGTGGACGACGCCGGACTGGATTCGATCCTGTCCAACAGCTTCGGCTTCGGTGGCACCAACGCCACGCTGCTGATGTCTAAATATCTGGAATAAAACAAGAAACGACGCAGAGGTCAGAATATGGGCGATCTTCTTAAAGGCAAGCGCGGGCTTGTGATGGGGGTCGCCAACGACCACTCCATCGCTTGGGGCATTGCACGGGCCGTCGCGGCCGAGGGTGCGGAACTTGCCTTCAGCTATCAGGGCGAGGCGTTCGGCAAGCGCGTGCAGCCGCTGGCCGCATCGGTCGGATCGGATTTTCTGGTCGATGTCGACGTCACCGACGACGCGTCGCTGGACGCGGCGTTTGCGGCGATCACAGAACGCTGGGGAAAGCTGGATTTCCTGGTCCATGCCATCGCGTTCTCCAACAAGAACGAACTGACCGGTCGGTTCGTCGATACCAGCCGCGCGAACTTCAAGCACAGCCTTGAAATATCGTGCTATTCGCTGATCGAGGTCGCCCGCCGCGCCCATCCGCTGATGTCGGAAGGCGGGTCGCTGATCACGCTGACATATGGCGGTTCGAACCGGGTCACACCGTTCTACAACGTCATGGGCGTGGCCAAGGCGGCACTGGAATCCTCGGTGCGCTATCTGGCCAACGATCTTGGTCCCGACGGCATCCGGGTGAACGCGATCAGCCCCGGTCCGATGAAGACTCTGGCCGGTGCCGCGATCGGTGGGGCGCGCAAGACCTTCCGCCACACCGAAGCCAACGCACCGCTGCGCGCCAATGCCACGCTGGATGCGATCGGCGGCACGGCCTGCTGGCTGCTGTCGGATTGGGGCGCCTGCACCACGGGTGAGATCGTCACCGTCGATGGCGGCTATCACGTGCTGGGCATGCCGCAATCGGAAAACCTGTGATCCATGTCTTCGACGCCTATGGCACGTTGTTCGACGTGGACGGCGCTGCCCGACAGGCGGCGCAAGGCGATTCCGCGCTGAACGACATATGGGCGGCGCTGTCTGCGGACTGGCGGCGCAAGCAGTTGGAATATTCATGGCTGCGTGCAATCACCGGCGATCACGTGGATTTCTGGCAGGTCACATCGGACGCGCTGGACTGGGCCGCCGAACGCCACGGCGCATCCACCGCTCAGGCGGCGCGGCTTCTGGATCTTTATCGCAGCCTGCCAGCCTATCCCGAAGTTCCCGGGGTTCTGGACCGCCTGCGCGGCGCGGGCTCGCGCACCGCGATCTTTTCGAACGGCTCGCCGCAGATGCTGTCGGACGCAGTGCACTCGGCCGGGCTCGACGACCGTCTGGAGGCGCTTCTGTCGGTCGAAACGGTGGAACGGTTCAAGCCCGCAGCCGCCGCCTACGATATCGTGACCCGCCATTTCGCCTGCGATCCCGGTGCGATCACCTTCGTATCGTCCAACGGATGGGACATCTATGGGGCGGCGCGCTTCGGGTTCCGGACCGTCTGGGTCAACCGCGCGGGCCTGCCGGTGGATCGCCTGCCCCACCTACCCGACCGCATCCTGACCGACCTGAAAGGACTTTCATGACGCAGTTCTTCACCGCCGAGGACGGCGCACGGCTGGCCTATGACGACCAGGGCCAAGGACTTCCGGTGCTGTGTCTGGCCGGGCTGACGCGCAACATGGCGGATTTCGACTATGTCGCGCCCCATCTGCCGGGGGTGCGGCTGATCCGGATGGATTATCGCGGGCGCGGGCAATCGGATCACACCGGCGCAGGCACCTACACAGTCCCGCAAGAGGGCAAGGACGCGCTGGCGCTGCTGAACCATCTGGGCATCGACAAGGCCGCCGTGCTGGGCACATCGCGAGGCGGACTGATCGGCCTGCTGCTGGCGGCGGCGGCGCATGACAGGCTGCTGGGTCTGTGCCTGAACGATGTCGGCCCGGAAATCGAAAAAGCGGGGCTGGACCGGATCTTCGACTATGTCGGCCGCAATCCGCGCGCGCACACTCATCAGGAACTGGCCGACAAGCTGCCGGCGGCGATGCCCGGCTTTGCCAATGTCCCCGAGGGCCGCTGGCTGTCGGACGCCCGCAGGCATTATGACGAGACACCTGACGGCTTGAAGATCAGATACGACCAGACCCTGCGCGACGCGTTCCTTGATGCCTTCAAGGGCGAACAGCCCGACCTTTGGCCGTTGTGGCAGGCGACCGCCGGGTTGCCGGTGGCGCTGATCCGTGGCGCGAACTCGGACCTTCTGTCAGCCGATGTTGCGGCCAGGATGCAGCGCCTTCGACCGGACATGATCTTCGCCGAGGTGCCCGACCGCGCGCATGTGCCATGGCTGGATGAAGCCGAAAGCCTTGATGCCGTGAAACACTGGCTGGCCCTGCTGGACCGGGCCGCGTAACCCTGCGCAATTGACAAACCCGCCGCCGCGCCCCTGAATGCCGCCAACCGGCATCTGCAGGAAAGGCGCGGCGCATGAGTATCTTCGACATCCTCGGTGGCGAATTCATCGAGATCATCGAATGGACCGACGACAGTCGCGACACGATGGTCTATCGCTTTCCGACCGTCGGCAAGGCGATCAAGTATGGTGCCAAGCTGACCGTCCGCGAAGGTCAGGCAGCGGTCTTCGTGCATGAGGGCCAACTGGCCGACGTGTTCGGCCCCGGCCTGTATCTGCTGGAAACCAACAACCTGCCGATCCTGACCCGTTTGCAGCACTGGGATCACGGCTTTCGCAGTCCCTTCAAGTCGGAAATCTACTACGTCAACACGACGCGCTTCACCGATCTGAAATGGGGCACCAAGAATCCCGTGATCGCGCGCGATCCGGAATTCGGCCCCGTGCGCCTGCGTTCCTTCGGCACATATTCGATGCGCGTGACCGACCCGGCGAAATTCATGTCCGAGATCGTCGGCACCGATGGCGAATTCACCCGCGACGAGATCAGTTTCCAGATCCGCAACGTGATCGTGCAGGAATTCTCGCGCATGATCGCGGGTTCGGGGATTCCTGTCCTGGACATGGCGGCCAACACCGACCAGTTGGGCAAGATGGTCGCCAAGGCGATCGAACCGGTGATCGCCGCGTACGGCCTGACCATCCCCGAATTCTATATCGAGAATATCAGCCTGCCCGAAGCGGTCGAGGCGATGTTGGACAAGCGCACATCGATGGGCATCATCGGCGATCTGGACCGTTTCGGCCAATACGCCGCCAGCGAGGCGATGCTGAACGCCAGCCAGAATACAGGCGGCGCGGGCGCAGGCATGGGTGCGGCCATGGGCGCCGCGATGGGCATGGGCATGGCGCGTCCCGGTCCGTGGGGGCCGCAGCCTCAATCCACCGCGCAGGTCGCGCCGCCGCCGCTGCCCGGCAAGCAGGTCGAGACCGTGTGGCACGTCGCACTGGAAGGCGAGGCGCAAGGACCCTACGGGCGCGGGCATCTGGGACGGCTGATCCAGGAAAACCGCTTCTCGCGCGAGACACTGGTCTGGACGCCCGGCCAGAACGGCTGGCTGCCGGCGGATGAGGTGCCGGAACTGGCGCAACTGTTCACCACGATGCCGCCGCCGCTGCCGGGCTGACGCCGGAATGCCCACCCCGCCGACCGAATACCGCTATCCCTGCGAGAATTGCGGTGCCAGCCTGCGTTTCAAACCGGGCCAGCAAATGCTGGTCTGCGACTATTGCGGTCATCAGCAGCGCATCGGCGATGGGGCCGCACGCGCCCCGGCCCGGCAGACGCAGGGCGGGGTCGACGGTGAAGCCGCGATTCTAAGGGATCCATCGACCGGGCGGGCGCTGCAATGGGACGCCGGACACAAGTCGCCCAACCTGACCGAGATCCCGCTGGACAGGGGGCTGCGTCTGGATGCCGGATCAGAGATCACCGAGGATATCCGGACGCTGTCCTGTCCGAATTGCGGCGCACGGATCGAGATCGCGGGCGACAGCCATGCCACCGCCTGTCCTTTCTGCGCAACGCCCGTCGTCACCGACACCGGCACAACGCGGCAGATCAAGCCGCAGGGTGTTCTGCCCTTCCTGCTGACCGAGGAACAGGCCCATTCCGCCATGGAAGACTGGCTTGGCAGCCTGTGGTTTGCGCCATCCGGCCTGCTTTCCTACGCGCGGCGCGGGCGAAAGATGCGTGGGATCTATTCGCCCTACTGGACTTTCGATGCACGGACACGATCCGAATATTCGGGCCAGCGCGGCGACGCCTATTATCAAACGGTCTATGTCACGCGCGAGATCAACGGTCGCAGTCAGCGCGTCGCGCAGCAGGTCCGCCGCATTCGGTGGCGCCGGGCCAGCGGCAGGGTCGCGCGCGATTTCAACGATGTTCTGGTCCTTGCCTCGGCGTCGCTGCCACGGCGATTCACGGATGGGCTGACGCCGTGGGATCTGTCGCATCTGCGCCCCTATCGTCCTGATTATCTGGCGGGATTCGAGGCCGAGGGATACACCATCCCGCTAAGCGACGGACATGCAACGGCGCGGCAGGAAATGGCGGGCGTGATCCTGAACGACGCACGTCGCGACATCGGCGGCGACGAACAGCGCGTCGAACAGATCCGCACCGATTATGGCGACGAGACATTCAAGCATGTGCTGCTGCCGGTCTGGACCGCCGCCTATCGCTATAACGGCAAAAGCTTTCGCTTCCTCGTCAACGGACAGTCCGGTCGGGTACAGGGTGAACGGCCATGGTCGGTCTGGAAAATCGCCGCCGCCGTGATCGCGGCGCTGGTAGCGCTAGCGGTTTTCCTGTATCTCGCCGAGGCAGGGGGTTACATCCAGCTTGGATCGGGTCTGCCACTGGACGTTGGCACGCCGTCAGGGGACTATGTGATCCAAAGCTAATGGGCTTCGGAGGGGGAAAGATGATCCTGTGCGCAGGCGAATCGCTGATCGACATGGTGCCCGAGAACGGCACTTTCCGGCCGCTGGCAGGCGGCGCGGTCTATAATACCACCGTTGCGCTGGGGCGCCTTGGCGAACCCACGGCCTATCTGTGGCCCATCAGTCGTGACGCGTTCGGTGATATGCTGCTGGATCCGCTGACCGAGGCCGGCGTGGACACGACGCTGTGCCCGCGGTCGAACCGGCTGACGACGCTGGCGGTGGTCACGCTCAGCAACGGTGACGCGCGCTATTCGTTTTATGACGAGGGCTCGGCCGGGCGGATGCTGTCGCCCGAAGACCTGCCCCAGTTGCCCGCCGATATCGAGGCGCTGTTCATCGGCGGGATCAGCCTTGTTCCCGACCCTTGCGGCGCCGCGATCGAGGCGCTTGCGGCGCGGCACCACGAAAACCTGCCGGTGATGATCGACCCGAATATCCGGCCGTTCTTCATCACCGACGCGGACGGCTTCCGGGCACGGCTGGATCGGCTTCTGCCGCTGACCGACATCGTCAAGCTGTCGGCGGACGATCTGGAATGGCTGTATCCCGATCTTGCCCATGAGGATGCGGCTCGCAAGGTTCTGGATCTGGGGCCAAGGATGGTGCTGCAAACCGGCGGTGCGGCGGGTGCGCGAGCGCATTGGGCAGGCGACACCATCGTCGCACCGGCGATCCGCACCACAGTCGCCGACACGATCGGTGCTGGCGACACGTTCAATGCCGGGATTCTTGCCAGCCTGCGCCGCCAGGGCGCGTTGTCGAAGGCGGGATTGGCCGCCATCACGGCCGACCAGATCCGCGCCGCGCTGACACTTGGCGCGCAAGCCGCCGCGATCACCGTGTCGCGGCCCGGCGCCAACCCGCCATGGGCGCATGAAATGCCGGTCTAGTCCGGCTTTCCGACGATCACATCGACCAGCGCGGCAGGGCCGGAATGTCCCGGACCTTCATCCAGGACCGCGTCATAATCCTGCGCGCGGATCACCTGCCAGCGTGGATAGGCGGCAAGGATGACGGGGACTGTCCACAGCTGCTCCTCGATTTTCGGCCCGCCAGATGAATTTGCCATCTGCCGTGTGCTGAAACCGTGCAGGAACACCTGCCCGCCGGATCGAACCGATCTGCCCAGCCCGGCCAGGATCCGGGACCTGAAATCCGGTGAAGCGAATTGGAAGAAACAGCCTAGCGCGGCGTCGAAGCTGCAGTCGGGCCAATCAAAGCCATCCAGCGTTTCGGACCGCCAGTCCAACTTGACATCGTGGCGGGCGGCCAGATCCAGGGCCTTCGCACGCCCAGCCTCGGTCGGCTCGATGGCGGTGACATGATATCCCTGCCGGGCCAGCCAGACCGCGTTGCGACCCTCGCCCTCGGCGATGGTCAGGACGCGCGCCCCCTGCCCCAATCCGACCATGTGATCACGGACGAACGCCGCCGGGGATCGCCCATAGTGAAATGTCTTGCCTTCGAACCGCGCGTTCCAGTCCATTGCCCATCCACCTGTCCTGGTTTTCCGTTCTTGCGCGCACCCGCAACCGGCCCATACAGACTGGCAGCTATTCCTCGGGGTTGTCCAGCGCCTCGAAGCCGGCCCGCTGGCGCGCTGTCCAGCGCAGATGCAGAACCAGCCCATCCTCGCCGGCTTCTTCGCGTTCGACCACGCCAGCCTCGTGCAGCCACGCCCGCCTGCGACCGTCGCTGAAGTCAAGCCGCACCGTCGCTTCGGTGCGCGGCTCGTCCAACGCGCGCGACAGATGCGTGTCGATCGCAACGATCAGATCGTCCAACCCTTCGCCAGTCAATGCGCTGACCGATTGCACACCTTCGGTCCGCGAATCGGTGCGGCGCAGCGCGGCGCGTGTGTCGTCTGACAGCGCGTCGATCTTGTTCCACACCTCGATCAGTTCGACATCCTCATCAACCCCAAGGCTTTCCAGAATCTCGGCCACATCTTCGGCCTGTTCCTCGGTCTCGGGGTGGCTGATGTCGCGCACGTGCAGGATCAGATCGGCTTCCAGAACCTCTTCCAGCGTGGCACGAAACGCCGCGACCAGTTCGGGCGGCAGATCGCTGATGAAGCCCACGGTATCGGACAGGATGATCTTGCGCCCGGACGCACCGCCACCGGCATCCGGCAGGCGAATCGCCCGCATCGTCGGATCAAGCGTCGCAAACAGCATGTCCTTGGCCATCACCTCGGCCCCGGTCATGCGGTTGAACAGAGTCGATTTCCCGGCATTGGTATAACCGACCAGCGCGACGATCGGATAGGGCACCTTGGCCCGCGCGGCGCGATGCAGCGTGCGGGTCTTGACCACGCGTTCCAGTTGACGGCGCAGGCGCGTCATCTGTTCGTCGATCGCGCGGCGGTCGGCCTCGATCTGCGTCTCACCCGGACCGCCGACAAACCCCAGCCCACCGCGCTGCCGTTCAAGGTGGGTCCAGGCGCGCACCAGACGCGTGCGCTGATAGGACAGCGCCGCCATTTCGACCTGCAGGACGCCTTCACGCGTTCGCGCACGGTCGGCGAAGATCTCGAGGATCAATCCGGTCCGGTCCAGCAGCTTGACGTCCCAGTCCTTTTCCAGATTGCGCTGCTGAACGGGCGTCACGGGACCGTCGACCAGCACAAGTTCGGCCTCGGCCGATGCCAGCCTGTCGCCGATCTCGGCAAGCTTGCCCTTGCCGAACAGAGTGCCGGGATTGGGTTCGCGCAGCCTTGCGACTTCTTCGCCCACGATCTCGATACCCGGCAGTGCATGGGCCAGCGCCACGGCTTCGGCCAGCGCGTGTTCGGAATCGCGTCGCTGGGTGCGCGCATGCCCCAGATCAGGATGGATCACATAGGCGCGGGTCGGCCTTGCCTCGGTCGAGGTAGGTTCGGCCAATCAGTCCTCGCCTTCGTAAAGCGAAATGGGCTGTCCGGGCATGATCGTACTGATCGCGTGCTTGTAGACCAGCTGCGACTGCCCGTCGCGGCGCAGCAGCACGCAGAAATTGTCGAACCAGGTGATGACACCCTGCAACTTGACGCCATTTATCAAAAAGATCGTCACCGGCACCTTGGCCTTGCGGACATGGTTCAGGAACGCGTCCTGCAGGTTCTGCTTGTCACCAGCCATTTGTGGGTTCCCGTTTTTGTGCGGCCTGATCCTTCAGACATCTATGCGACACATCGGGGTCATGCAAGACGATGCGAACACTAGCAAAAGTCAATCTGCACGATCCGGTTCGCGCGGTCTGGCCCGCGGACGGGTCAGCGGCGCCAGAACTCTGGCGAAAACAGGGCCAGGATCGCCAACGTCTCCAGTCGGCCGACGACCATCGCGCCGGCCAGAACGATCTTCGTCAGGGACGGCAGACCCGACCAGCCTTCCCAAGGTGCCGACGCGATACCGGCTGATCCGTCAAAGGCCGGGGTCAACGGAATCGCACCGGCCAGCGGGCCGGTATTGGTCAGCGCAGCGATGGACAGGATCGTCGCGGTTTCGAACTCGATCTGCTGGATGGATACCAGCGCGACCGTCACGGCGATGGAACTGGCGAACAGCATGAAGAAGATGAACGCCAGATAGGCGCCCTCGCGCCGCAACCGCCGAGCGACGCGTCCGCCGCCGGCGACCGAACTGGGATGGATGATCCGCTCCATCTCGCGCTCGCCATGCCGGGCCAGCGCATAGACCCTCAGCAGCTTGACGCCCCCCGCCGTCGTCGCCACACCGCCCCCCATCATGGCCAGCCCGGCAAGGATCAGACCCGGCGATGTCAGCCCCGACCATGCCCGCGCGCCCTGCCAGTCAACCGAATTCCAGCCTGTCGTGGTCAGATAGCTGAGCGCGTTGAACAGCCCGCCCCAGAAGGCAGAAAGCGCGTTGCGCAGGTCAGCAGGCATCAGCGGGGCGGAAATCGCGGCATTGCCGGTGTCGATCGCGCCCAGAAAATGCCGCAGAAACAGGAGCAGTGTCACCAAAGCGACCAGCCCGGCCGCCATTTTCAGTTCGGGATCATCGGCCAGCCGTCTGGTCGCGCGCAACTCGCTGCCGCCGGGCCAGAAACGACGCGACAGCGCGGGGATCAGGAAGATGAAAACCACAACCTCGCCAGCGATGCCCGAGCTTTCGCCCGCGGGACCGATGACGGGCGAGATACCACTGGTCGCCAATGTGCCCATCGCACGACACAGCGCCACCAGTGAACCGTCCCCCAGCAGAAGCAACAGCAGCCACATCAGCAGGGTCAGGCCGCCATAGACCGGAAGCACGGTCTGCGCGCTGCGCCACAGGCGATAGGCCGGATCATTCAATGCGGTGCGGAACTCGGGCGATGACAGATGCGACTGCGTATCGCGCGGATCGGCGGATTCCGGCAGGCTTTCAAAATACTCGCTGCGGCCATAAGGGGATGACATGATCTCAAAGCCGCCGACGCGCAACGGCGCAAGGATGGCGACGGCCGCTACCAGCATGAAGAAGCCGCCCATCCAGCCTACCATCGCGCGCCAAAGATGCAGCGGCAGCGGCAGCAGATCGGCAGAATACAGCGACGCGCCGGTCGTTGTCAGCGACGACACCATCTCCCACCATGCATTGAAGAAACCTGTGTCGGGAAGGCTTTCGGCGAAGGGAACGGCAAGGATCAAGGGCAGCACCACCATCGACGCCAGCATGCTGAGCAGCGTGTTGCGCGCGCGCGCGGGCTGCGGATTGGCGATGGTCGCAAGCCCGATCAGCCCGGATAGGATCAATGCCAGAAGCGCCGAGTAGAAAAAACTCCGCGCGATCGCGTCCTCGTTCACGACCGACGCATAGGCGGCCGGCACCAGCATAGCCATGGCCGAGACGACGGTCAGCTGGATCAGCAGCGGTTGGCGCAGCAGCGGCGACACCGGCGCGGCTCAGAAAAAGTCGATCGAGACCTGCAGAAGGCGCTCGACCTCCGGCACGTCTGCGGTCAGCGCGAAGATCAGCACGATGTCACCCTCTTCGATACGGGTGTCCGATGACGGCTTCACGATCCGGTCGCCCTTCTGCACCGCACCGATCAGCACGCCTTCGGGAAATTCGATGTCGCGGATGGCGCGTCCCGACATCGGTGATGTCGACAGAACCTGCGCCTCCATGACCTCGGCCTCGGCATCGCCGATGGAATAGATGTCGCGCACGCGGCCGTGGCGGATATGGCGCAGAATGGTCGACACCGTCGTGGCGCGGGGATTGATATAGGCGTCGATGTCCAGCGCCCCCATCAGGGGAACCAGTGTCGGATCGTTGATCAACGAGATGACCATCCTGGCCCCGGCCTGCTTGGCGCGCACGGCGGCAAGAATATTGGTCTTGTCGTCATCGGTGACAGCCAGCACGGCATCGGCCGAGGGCACCGCCGCCTCTTCCAGAAGTTCGGCCGACAGCCCGTCCCCGTTCAGCACGATGGTTCTTTCCAGCCGGTCGGCGGCATATTCCGCGCGGGCGCGGCCATGTTCGATCAGCTTGGCGCGGATCCGGTCGGGACGCGCCTCAAGCGCGCGGGCGACGGCAAGCCCGACATTCCCGGCCCCGATGATGACGACCCGTTCCTGCTTTTGTGGCGGCTTGCCAAAGATTTCCAGCGTCCGGTTCACGTCCTCGATATGGGTGAAGATATAGACCTGATCGCCCGCGAACAGCTGGTCGCCCGCCTCGGGCGCGAACAGCCGTCGGTCGCGGCGCACACCGGCGACGATGGCGCGCAGGCTTGAAAATATCTCGTTCAATTGCCGCAACGGGGTGTTCAGGGCGGGGCAATCCGGTTCCAGCACGATCCCCAGCAGCTGGATCTTGCCGCCAAGAAACGTCTCGACGTCAAAGGTCGAGGGCGCGGACAGGCGCTGCAACGCGGCCTTGGCGACCTCGCGCTCGGGGCTGATCACCACGTCGATGGGCAAGTGGTCGGTGCGGTAAAGATCCGAATAGATCGCATCCAGATAGGCACTGCTGCGCAGCCGGGCGATCTTTCGCGGCACCTGGAACACCGAATGCGCCACCTGGCAGGTGACCATGTTCACCTCGTCCGAATGCGTGGCGGCGATGATCAGGTCGGCATCGCGCGCGCCCGCCTGATCCAGAATGTCGGGATGACTTGCGAACCCGGTGACGCCCTGCACGTCCAGCGCGTCGGTGGCGCGCCGGATCAGTTCGCTGTTGTTGTCGATCACGGTGACGTCGTTGCGTTCGCCCGACAGATGCCGCGCGATCTGCCAGCCGACCTGCCCTGCCCCGCAGATGATGATCTTCATCCCAGTCCTCGTCCCGACGCGGCGCACCGCCCTGTGCTTTGCCTATGACGCTTGCCCGGAACGCGCAACACCTTCGCCCGTTCCTGAAGGGGGAGACGACCAAGCGAGGCGCCGCGAAACTGCATTGTTGCACGCTGATGCTTGCAACATGGAGCCCGACGCATTAATAATTAACGTAAGGTAAACCTTACCAAGGCGGCAATCAGTGAGGCGGTTTGCGGAATGCTGATTTCCTGCCCCTTCGTTCGGCGGTGCGGCTGCTCAACTGCCCTGACCATGCATCGCTCAGGCGATGCGGGTGTCGCCGTCACCGGAACCAGGCCAGATGACAAGAACGGAGATGGAGAATGCTTGCACCGTCCGCCCGCGGTTTCGTCTGCTCGCGCGGCGTGACATTCGCAGCATGAAGTTTGCTTCCCCCGAACGCCGTCGCCAGTCATCCTGACCTGGTCGTGGTCGGCGATGCTGATTGGCAGTGCATCGCCGACCACCTTTTCGTTGTGAAATCGGCATGCGATGGCTGCGCGATGTCGCCCATGTCACTTTCCGGCGATCAGTTCCTCTTCGCCGCGCATCCCGCCCACGACACCAAGCGATTTCAGCTTGCGGTGCAGCGCGCTGCGCTCCATGCCGACGAACTGGGCGGTGCGGCTGATATTGCCGCCGAAGCGATTGATCTGTGCCAGCAGGTATTCACGCTCGAACATCTCGCGCGCCTCGCGAAGCGCCATCGCGGTGATCTGAGGTCCAAGGCTCAGCGCGTCGCTGTTGTCGGGCGTGGCGCCCTGCGGTTCAAGCTCGGCCGGTTGGATCGGCCCGCTTTCCTCGGCCAGGATCAACACGCGTTCGATCACGTTGCGCAATTGCCGGATATTGCCCGGCCAGCGCATCGATTGCAGCGCCGCGACCGTATCCTCGGGCAGGTCGCGCGCCGGAAGGCCCTGCATCCTGTTGAAATGCTCGATGAAATGCCGCGCCAGCAGCGCGATGTCGTCGCGCCGGTCGGCCAGCGACGGCACGGCGACGGGCACCACGTTCAGCCGGTCGTACAGTTCCTGCCGAAATCGGCCGGCCGCGATTTCGGCCATCAGGTCGCGATTGGTCGATGAGATCACCCGAAGATCCACGCGCACTTTGTCCGAACCGCCCGCCCGCGAGAACTGCTGTTCCGTCAGGACGCGCAGGATCTTCGGCTGGGTGCCAAGCGGCATGTCGCCAACCTCGTCGAAATAGATTACGCCGCCATGTGCCTGTTCCAGCAGTCCGGGCTCGATGCCGCGCTCTGGCGTCTCGCGGCCGAACAGCACCTCTTCCATCCGCTCGGGCTCGATGCTGGCGCAGGGCACGGTGATGAAAGCGGCGTTGGCCCGCGGGCTGTGGGCATGGACATAGCGCGCGGCCAGTTCCTTGCCGGCGCCGGGTTCGCCGGTCAGCATCACCCGTCCGTTCGACTTTGCGACCTTGTCCAGATTGTCGCGCAGCCTCTTGAAGGCAGCAGACTGTCCCAGCATCTCGGCCAGGCGTTCGCCGCCGCGACGCAGGGTGCTGTTCTCGCGGCGCAGGCGGCTGGTCTCCATCGCCCTGTTCACAACGACCATCAGCTGGTCGATGTTGAACGGCTTCTCGATAAAGTCGTACGCACCCTGCTTGATCGCCGCGACCGCGATCTCGATGTTCCCATGGCCCGAGATGATGATGACCGGCACGTCGGGATTGTTTCGCTTTACTTGCTTGAGGATGTCGATCCCGTCCATCCGGCTGTCCTTCAGCCAGATATCCAGCACCATCAGCGCCGGTTCGGCGCTGTTCAGCGCCTCGACCGCCTCGTCCGAATTCGCGGCCAGTCGCGTCTCGAAACCCTCGTCCTTCAGAATATCGGCGATCAGTTCGCGGATGTCCCGTTCGTCGTCGACGATCAGAATGTCACTCATATCAGTCCCGCCTCGTCTTTTTCTTGCCTCGGCTTGCGTTGCGCCCCGCGCACGGGATGCCGTTCCCGCGGCAGGCGTATTTCGGCCATCGCGCCATCGCGTCCGGGCGCGTCCGTCAGGGCAAGGCTGCCGCCATGCTCTTCGACGATCTTCTTCACGATCGGCAGGCCAAGGCCGGTGCCCTGCGATTTCAGTGTCACGTAAGGTTCGAAAAGCCGCGAACGATCGGCCGGCAGTCCGGGGCCGTTATCGACGATGCGGATGGCCACGGCATCATGTTCGGTCTGCATCGTCACATAGATGCGCGGCACCCAGCCATCGGACGCGCCGGCTGCGGCACGTTCCTCGATCGCCTCGCCCGCGTTCTTCAGAAGATTGGTGAAGGCCTGGCGCAACATACCTGCGTCGCAATCGACGACCACGGGCTGATCGGGAATTTCAGTGTGCAGCGCGCCACCAAGCGCATCCTGTTGCAACAATACCGTCTCGCGCAACAGCGCGGCCAGATCGGTTTCCGCCCGGTCGGGTTCGGGCATCCGCGCGAATCGGCTGAATTCGTCCACGATCCGTCGCAGATCGCCGGTCTGACGGATGATGACATCGACATACTGATCCAGCGACGCCTTGTCGTCCGCGCTGGCCAGTGGACCGAACTTGCGCCGCAGCCGTTCCGCCGAAAGCTGGATCGGGGTCAGCGGGTTCTTGATCTCGTGGGCGACGCGCCGGGCGACGTCGCCCCACGCGGCCATGCGCTGTGCGCTGACCAGTTCGGTGACATCGTCGAAGGCGACCACATACCCCTCAAGCCCGCCATCCGTGCCCCGCCGCACGGCCATCCGGACAAGCAGGCTTTCGACACGCCCCTCTCGGGCCAGGCGAACCTCGTCCTGAATCGCCTCGACGACCGAGGCAGACAGTTTCTCGAACAGCGGCGCGAATTCGGGCACCGCTTCGGACAGCAGCGCATCGATATCGCGCTGCGGGTCCAGCCCCAGCAGACGGGTCGCCGAGCGGTTGACGAAATCGATCTCGCCCGCCGCATCCAGACCGATCACGCCGGAGGTGACCGAAGTCAGAACGTTGTCGAACAGGCGTCGCTGTTCGTCGCTGACGCGATAGCTTTGGATCAGTTCCTCGCGCTGCGCCTTGAGTTGACGGGTCATGCGGTTGAAGCTTTCGCCAAGCGTCTGGATCTCGTCGCCGGTATCGGGTTCGGGCACCTGCACATCCAGATCGCCCCGGCCGACCTGCTCACTGGCCAGTGCCAGCGCCCCGATCGGTCGCGACAACCGGCTTGCGAACCACAGCCCCAGCCAGACCGCCGCCGCCACCAACAGCAACGCGAAGCCCAGATAGACCAGCGAGAATTCGAACAGAACCTGTCCGCGTGTCTCTTCCAGCTGCCGGTAGTCACCCACGGTCGCGCGGGTATCGTCCAGCAATCCCAACAGGTTGCCGTCAACATCTCGGGTCACGTACAAATACCGGTCGGCCAGCGGCGGCAGCGCCACCAGTGCGCGGAACTCATTGTTCTGCCAGTCCTCGACCAAGGCCAGACCGTCGGCTTGTGCCGTGTCCAGCTGATCGCTGGTCGGCGCCTCGTACCAGAACAGATAGCTGCGTTCGCCGCGCGCCCGGATCTCTCCCGAGCCGTTGATGATGTAGGCTTCGCGCAGGCCGCGCTGGATCAGCGACTGTCCCTGCGCCAGAAGCTGACGCATTTCACCATCGTCGATCATCGGGTTGGCGCGCCCCGCCTGGATCAGCACCCCGGCCAATGCCCGCGCATCCTCGGTCAGATCCTGGCGATGCTCGTCCTGATACGCCTCGGCTGCGGCCTGTGATGTGGTCACTACCTGCTGCACACGACCCGAGAACCAGCCTTCAAGTCCGATATTGACCAGAAGTCCGGCAAACAGCGCCACCAGCACCGTCGGCACCAAGGCAAGGCCGACGAACACGGCGACCAGCCTTGAATGCAACCGCGATCCTGCCGCCGAGGCGCGCCGCGCAGCGATCAGGCGCGCCATCCGCGCGACCACCAGCCCGATCAGGCAGATCAGATACAGAAGGTCCAGAAGCAGAATCAGGCGCAGCACACGGCTTGCAATGCCATGGCTGAACGGCCCAAGCACGGTCACCGTGACCGCCGCCAACGCCGCGCCGATCAGCAACGCGCCCCAAGCGAGGATGCTACGCCACCGGCGCGGCAATCTGATCCTTGCCAGCCTGTCCCAGCTCAGCCCTGATGCGGACTCTGCCATAACCCCCACTCGCCGTCTGTCGCGGCTTTTGCTGTTGCAGCACCGTTGCCCGGTGACTGCACCTGTGGCGGTTTTACATCAGTTTGCGGCGCCGTGTCACCTCGATATTCAGTTCGGTCAGCTTCTTTCGAAGGGTATTGCGATTTATTCCCAGCAGATCCGCGCAACGAAGCTGATTTCCGCCGGTCGCATCCAGCGCCACCTGCAGCAACGGCCTCTCGACCTCGCGCAGGATACGGTCATACAGGCCCGGCGGCGGCAAGGCATCGCCATGCAGGTCGAAATATCGCTGCAGATGCGCCTCGACCGAATCCGACAACCTGGAATTGCCACCAGGCATCGGCGCTGCGGCCGACATCGCAGAAGGCTGTTCGACCGGCCCGGTGTCACCCGTCATCACGGGCATCCGCGGCGAGGCCTGCTGGCTCAGCGCCTCTGACATCTCGGTCGCCGACACCGCGGGACCGCTTGCGGTCAGGGCCAGCCGTCGCATCATGTTTTCAAGCTCTCGTACGTTTCCCGGAAACGCATGTGATCGCAGCATCGCCGCGGCATCATCGGACAGGCTGCGTTCGGGCAGGCCCTGTGCTGCCGCCCGTGCCAGAAGATGATCGGCCAGCGGCAGGATATCATCGACGCGGGCCCGCAAGGGCGGCACAGTGATGGTCACCCCCGCCAGCCGGTAATACAGATCCGAACGCAGACGACCGGCGGCCACGTCGGCCTGCGGATCAGGTCCGGTGGTTGCGACGATGCGCGGCGCGGCGGCCCGTTCGGGTCCGGACTCCAGCGCCTCGATCAAACCGATCAGCCGCGCCTGCGCAGCCTGATCGAAGCCCGCCGGGTTCTCGATCACGATCGTTCCGCCGCGGGCCTTTTCCGCCGCGCGACCGATCGACCCCTCGCCCGCGTCGGCCGATGTCAGCACCACGATTCCGCGGTCGCGCCGATCCGACAAGTCATGGAAGGATCGGGCGATGATTGTCTTTCCAACGCCCGCCTCGCCTGCGATCAGGACCGGCAGATCCGCGTTCAGGACCCGCGCGACCATGCGAAACAGCGCCTGCATCGCGGGCGCGTGACCGATCAGCGGCATCGCGGGGTCGGCGCTTTCCCGTGGCGCCGAGGCGGTCATTTCGGGCGACGTGTCGGACTTGCGCGGCCGTCGTGACAAGGCCTGTCCGGCCTTGGACATCAGATCCGGCAGATCGAAGGGCTTGGGCAGGTATTCGAAGGCATCGGCCTCGGTCGCGCGGATCGCGGTGACGATGGTATTCTGGGCCGATATCACGATCACCGGCAGGTCGGGACGCGCCTCGTGAATGGCCGGGATCCGGTCGATGCCGTTTCCGTCGGGCATCATCACGTCCGTGATGACCAGATCACCGCGCCCTTCCTCGACCCATTTTGCCAGTTGCGCGAGGCTGCCGGTTGCATGGACCCGACAGCCCGCGCGGGTCAGCGCCTGCGTCAGGACGGTGCGGATGGTGCGGTCGTCGTCGGCGATCAGAACGGTTCCGTCCATGGCGAGGATCCTTATGCCTTTGGCAGCGAAATGCGAAATCGGGTTCGGCCGGGCCGTGAATCGACCCGGATAAGGGCGCCGTGATCGGTGATGATCTTGCTGACCAGCGCCAGACCAAGCCCGGTGCCATTCTCGCGGCCCGACACGAAAGGTTCGAAGATCTGATCGGCGATGGCTGCGGGCAGGCCCGGGCCGTTGTCTTCGATGACGATCTGCAGCGGCAGCGGGCGTCCGGTCGGATCATCCTCGTCAGGCGGCAGGCGCAACGTGTGGTCATAGTAGCTGTGAAGCCGGATCGACGGATCTGCCGTGTCAATCAGCGCCTCGGCGGCGTTCTTGACCAGGTTCAGGCACACCTGGGTCAACTGATCCGCATCCGCCAGCGCCGGCGGCATCGAGGGATCATAATCCGCAGTCATGGAAATTCCCTGCGCGAACCCGACCATGGCCGACCGACGGACCTTTTCCAACACGTCATGGATGTTCACCGGCGACAGCTTGGGCGAGGATGTATCGCCGAACCGTTCGACCTGTTCCAGCAAGGTCACGATCCGCCGGGTTTCGCTGACGATCATCTCGGCCATCTCGCGATCCTCTGCCGACGCGTTCATGCCCATGATCTGGGCCGCACCGCGAATCCCGGCCAGCGGGTTCTTGATCTCGTGGGCCAGCATTTCGGCCATGCCGATGGCGCTGCGCGCAGCGGTTCGAACCGCCCGGCTTTGATATTGCAGCCCGGCATCGTCAAGCGGCACCAGCAGGATCGAAACGGCGCCTCCGCCGCCCCCCGAAGGTCCCGCATGGACAGCCGCCCTTCGGGCCTGATGACCGCCGGCGCGGTCGCCGATCTCGAACAGAACATCCGCCTGATACAGCGCCTCGTCCGACCGCGTCACCCGGCCGATCAGCGGGCGCAACGAGGGATGGACGCGCAACCGCTTGGTCATCGCCTCGCCCTCAAGGGTCTTGCCGATGGTCGAATTGCGCGAGATGTTCAGCCAGATTTCCGCGGCGTCGTTCATCGCCGCCACCCGTCCCTTTTCGTCCAGAACCAGCGCCGGAAGCGGCAGGGAATCCCAACCCGGCCCGGGGCAAGCCTCGCGAAAATCGGCCGGGCGGGCACAGGTCATGCGGCGATACCCCTGGCATCCGCAAATGCACGGCGGATCAAGGCGACCGTCGCCGCGGGGCTGTCGGCCCGCAACATCTCGGCCCGCAACGGGGCGGCGCTGGCTTCGGCATACCAGCCAAGATGTTTCCGCGCGACGCGCAGTCCCAGTTCAGGCCCATAGAAATCCAGCATGTCCTGATAATGTTCTTCCACGGCATCGGCCAGCGCATCGCCCTGCGGAACGACAGGCGCCGGCGTTCCCCACAGATCATGCGCGATCCGCGCCAGTTGCCAGGGCGCGCCCTGCGCCCCGCGTCCAACCATGACGGCATCGGCGCCGGACCGTGCCAGGGCCGATCGGGCAGACGCTGCATCGACCACATCGCCATTCGCAACCAGCGGCGGGCGATCGGGTATGTTGGCGACATCCGCGATCCGGTCCCAATCGGCGCGCCCCTTGTAAAACTGCGCGCGTGTGCGTCCATGCACGGTCAGCATCCTGACCCCGGCATCGCGCGCGCGGCGCGACAGATCCGTGGCGTTCAGGCAGGTGTCGTCCCATCCCAACCGCATCTTCAGCGTCACCGGAACGCGGACCGCCGCGACCACCGCATCGATCAACCCCAGCGCGTGATCCAGATCCCGCATCAACGCGGCCCCCGACAGACCCCCGGTGACCTTCTTGGCGGGGCAGCCCATGTTGATGTCGATAATGCAGGCACCCATCGACTCGACGATCCGGGCGGTTTCGGCCATCGCGGCGGCTTCTCGACCGGCGATCTGCACGCTGACCGGCAGGCCGCCTTCGGTCAGTGCCCGAACACGCGCCGATGCGCGCCCCGACGGCCGTGGCGTCACCATTTCGGTAGAGGCGACCATTTCGCTGACCATCAGACCGGCGCCGTGCCGGGCCACTGCGCGCCGAAACGGCAGATCGGTGATCCCGGCCATCGGCGCAAGGAAAACCGGCGGACCCAGCTTCGTGTCGCCTATCATGATCGGTTCGGGTAATCTCATATCCTGTTCCTTCACCTTGCCGGGCTGTCACCGCAAGGACCGTGCCGCGGCGTCGCGAACTCGCCTGCGCCGCCCCAATGCAGATGCACAATAAAAGGGCATATTGCAATTTTTTCAGGCAGCGCCAGGCATCGCGAATGTCGCAACCATCCCGTGCAGGCGTCGCATCCGTCATGGCATCCAATGCCGTCACCTGATTAAATGCCGGTAAACTTGCAAGGGTGTATCATGTTCCTGTCGGTCTTCGATCTGTTCAAGGTGGGTGTCGGTCCGTCGTCGTCCCATACCATGGGGCCGATGGTCGCCGGGGCGCGGTTTCTGGATGCGCTGCGCCAGCAACCTTTCAGCCCCCACGGGCTGAAGGCCAGCCTGCATGGCAGCCTTGCCTTTACCGGCAAGGGACATGCGACCGACCGCGCCACCATCCTTGGGCTGGCGGGGTTCGTGCCGGCCACGATGGACGCCGACAAGGCCGAGGCCGCGCTGAACGCAAACCGCGAAAGCTGCGTCCTGACACCCGACGGGCTGGGAAAGTTGCACTTCGATCCGGATGTCGATCTGCGCTTTGATTATGATCGCGCCCTGCCCGGCCACGCCAACGGCATGACGTTGTCGGCGACGGACGCACAGGGCGACGTGATCTTCCATCAGGTCTATTATTCTGTCGGCGGCGGCTTCGTGCTGACCGAGGATGAACTGGCGCGCAAGGGCGACGAGGACCGCAGCGACGCAACCCCGAAGGTTCCCTATCCCTTTGCCAGCGCCGAAGAGATGCTGGCGATGGCCGAAAAATCGGGCAAATCCATTGCCCAGATGAAACGCGCGAACGAGCTGGTCTTCCGCAGCGATTCCGAGGTCCGGGACGGTCTGCAGCGGATCTGGCAGGTGATGCGCGACTGCATGGACCGCGGTCTGGAGGCGACGGGCACCCTGCCGGGCGGCCTGAATGTCCGCCGCCGTGCGCGTGCCATCCACGAAAAACTGATGGCCGAGCGCGGCATGAACCTGACCGCGCCCCACGTCATCAATGACTGGATGTCCACCTATGCGATGGCCGTGAACGAAGAGAACGCCGCCGGGGGGCAGGTCGTGACCGCGCCCACGAACGGCGCGGCGGGCACGGTGCCGGCGGTGATAAGGTACTGGCTGGACCATGTGCCGGGCGCGACCGAACGCGATCTGCCGGATTTCCTGCTGACGGCCGCAGCGGTGGGCGGTCTGATCAAGCACAACGCCTCGATCTCGGGTGCCGAATGCGGATGCCAGGCCGAGGTGGGCAGCGCGTCCGCGATGGCCGCCGCCGGGCTTGCCGCCGTGCTGGACGGGACGCCCCGACAGGTCGAGAACGCTGCCGAAATCGCGCTGGAGCATCATCTTGGAATGACTTGCGATCCGGTGAAGGGCCTGGTGCAGGTGCCCTGCATCGAAAGAAACGGGCTCGGCGCGATCAAGGCCGTCAGCGCGGCCAGCCTGGCCCTGCGCGGCGACGGCACCCATTTCGTGCCGCTGGATGCCGCGATCGAGACGATGCGCCAGACCGGCAGGGACATGTCCGAGAAATACAAGGAAACATCGTTGGGCGGTCTGGCCGTGAACGTGCCGAACTGTTGATCGGCAATCAGGCGGCCTGTCGCCAGCCGGACTGCGCGACGCTTGCCCCCGAAGGCCGCGATTGCTAACGCTTGTGCGACAGTGATCCAAATACAAAAGGCCGCCGATGTCCTCGCGTCTCGCACTCATCGCCATGCTGACCTTGTCGCTTGCCGCCTGTGAAGGCACGGGCTTGCCGGGGCTTGGCACCGACGAACAACCTCAGGTCGAAGGCCACAAGGGCCCGCCCGGCGTCTCGCCGCTGGAAGCCCCGATCGAAACCGGCGCCGGGGCGCGCGCCGTCTCGACGGCCGAAGCGAAGACCTACAACACCAGGGCATTCAGCGCGCGCGGCAACGAACCCTTCTGGGCTGTCGATGCTGCGGGCGGCACCGCGATCTACAAGACGCCCGACAATCAGAAGGGTCGCGCAGTCCGCGTCAGCCGCCTGAACTTCGCCGAGGGCGTCGAATATATCGGCGTTCTGAACGGTAGGCCCTTCGTGCTGACGGTGCGCGGTCGCGAGTGTCAGGACAGCATGTCGGGCGAGAAATTCCCGATGTCGGCGGAACTGAAGGTTTCGGGACGGACCAATCGCGGCTGCGCAGCACCCGCATCGGCCGAGCTGGCCGCAGCGGTCGCGGCGGTCAAGGCACCGGCGCCGGCCCAGCCCAAGCCCAAGCGCGTCGCCGCCCCGAAACCAACCGCCGCCGAACCGGCCCCGACGACACGTCCGGCCGCCTCGACGCCCGCGACCCCGGCGCCTGCCACATCGCAGCCAACCGATCCGGAACCCGCTTCGACGGAACCAGCCTCGGATGCGCCCGGCAGTGTGACACCGCCAGCGAATGACACATCGGCGCAACCGGAACCGGCGACGCCGGCGACCGGAACAAGCGGTGACGCGGCACCCGATGATGCCTCCCCTGTCCCCGACCTGCCGATGCGCCTGCCCCAGACCCCGCCGACCGTGACGCGGGACGCGGCGGACACGGGAACCGGCGCGACCGAGGACAGCCCCAGCGAAACCGGCGACAAGTGATCGCGCCGGTGCCTGCGGCGCAGATGTCGCACCCCGATGGCCAAATCGCGACGGCGGGCTGCAAAGTTCCGCCGTCGCGGCTATGATCGCGGCAATTGCCGAACGAGGACCAATGATGCGCCGATCCCAGCTTATCAGACGCCTTCTGGCCACCACCCTGCCGGCCGCCCTGGTCGTCGGGTCGGCCACATCGACCGCGGTCGCCGACCCGATGCTGGCACGCAACATGTCCAGCTTCGGGATGCCCGGCGGCATCGACACCCCCACCGCCGAGACCCTGCCCGACGGCACGCTGGGGGGCACGCTGTCCTATTCCGATTTCGCACGCCGGGCCAACGTGACCTTCCAGGCAATGCCCGGCCTGACCACCGTGCTGCGCTACTCGCGCATCGAGGGTATCCCCGACGGCGACGACGACTATATCTCGGACCGATCCTTCGACCTGCAATACCAGATCGTCGACGAACAGGGCTGGCGTCCGGCCGTCGCGGTCGGTCTGCGCGATTTCCTGGGCACCGGGGTCTATTCGGGCGAATACATCGTCGCGACCAAGAACATCACGCCGACGATCCGCGCCTCGGCCGGTCTGGGCTGGGGGACGCTGGCCGGAAAGAACCGCGTCATCGACACGCAGGACACCGGCGGCAAACCCAATGTCGACGACTGGTTTTCCGGCGGCGCGAAGCCCTTCGGCTCGATCAGCTGGCAGGTCAACGACAAGCTGAGCCTTGTCGCCGAATATTCGAACGACAACTATCTGGCCAGCTACAGCGACGGGCGCACCTATCGGCAGGGCGATACCGAACCTGACAGCAACATCAACCTTGCCGCGTATTACCGCCTGGGCCGCGCCTACGAGGTCGGGGTCTATACGATCGGCGGCGAAACCTTCGGCGCCCAGTTCTCGGTCGCGCTGAACCCGCGCGAGGCACCCTATCCTTCGGGACTTGAAAAGGCGCCGGCGCCGGTGCGTCCGCGCCCATCCCCGGCCGCCGATCCCGAGGGCTGGTCGGGCAGCTGGTCACAGGATCCGACGGCTCAGCCCGCCATCCAGAAAGCCTTGGGCGACGCGCTTTCCGATGAGGGTCAGATCCTGGAATCGATGGCCCTGTCGTCGCGCCGGGCCGAGGTCCGCATCCGCAACCAAAGATATGTCAATCAGTCCGAGGCGATCGGACGGACCGCACGCCTGATGACCCGCGCACTGCCGCCTTCGGTCGAAACATTTGTGATCACCTCGACCGCCGACGGCATCCCGACTTCGTCGGTCACGCTGTCGCGTTCCGATGTCGAGCGGCTGGAAAATACCGAGGCCGGACAGATCGCCGCCGCCTCGGCGATCAGCGATCCGGAACTGCGCCCGGCCGGGCTGGTGCGCAGCGACGACATCTATCCGCGCTTTCGCTGGGTCATAAAACCCTATCTGGATCTGGGCGTGTTCAGCGCCGCGGACGGCCTGACCCACGAAGTCGGTGCCGAAGCGCGCGCCACCTACGAAATCTCGCCGGGGCTGGAGTTGACCGGCGCGCTGCGTCAACGGGTGTTCGGCGACGTCTTCCAGCGTGGACCGGGCATCCCGGGACAGAACCGCGAATATTATACGCCCGAGGAATACCTGGCCGATCCCAGCCTGGAAACGACGCCCGAAGGGGTGCCACGGGTGCGGTCGGACACGCGGATGTACACGGGCAACCATGATCCGGTGATCCCGGAGCTGACGCTGGCCTGGTACACGAAGCCCACCGAAAACGTCTATACCCGCGTCACCGCCGGTCTGCTGGAACGCGCCTATGGCGGCGTCTCGGCCGAGGTTCTGTGGAAGCCCGCTGCCTCGCCATTCGGGTTCGGTGCCGAGATCAACCGCGTGCGGAAACGCGATTTCGATCAGCTGTTCAGCTTCCGCGATTACGAGGTCACGATGGGCCATGTCTCGGCCTATTACGAGTTCGCGCAGGGCTTCACCGCCCAGGTCGATGTCGGCAAGTATCTTGCCGGCGACAAGGGCGCGACCGTCAGCCTGACCCGCGAATTCGCGAATGGCTGGCAGATCGGGGCCTATGCAACCAAGACCGATCTGTCGGATGAGGAATTCGGCGAAGGCAGCTTTGACAAGGGCATCAGCCTGTCGATCCCGCTGGCCTGGGCCACCGGCCAGCCCTCCCGCGAACGCGTCCAGACCACGCTGCGTTCCCTGTCGCGCGATGGCGGCGCGCAGTTGAACGTCAATGGCCGTCTTTACGACCGTGTCCGCGACAGCCAGTCGGTCAAACTGTATCAAGGCTGGGGGAGGTTCTGGCGATGAAACCTGCACGCAAGATCACGCTGCTGGTCGCAGCACTTGCCACCCTTGGCGCCTGCAGCAACGGCACTGCCGACGAAGGCGATATGGGCCCGCTTGGTGCCCTTGCCTCGGTCGCCGGCGATGTCGTCGCATCGCGAGGAAGCCGCGGTGACGAAACACCCGCCGCTCCACCGAAATCCCCTGCCGAAGCCGCCGCCGAGGCGCTGCGGGTCAACCCCGCGCCCCTGATCCAGGCGGGCTTCGAATCCCTGGGCCGCACGCAGGTCATGGCGATGACGGGACAGAACGGCGCGATGCGCACCTACATGACACCGGCCGAAGAAGCCCTGATCCTGCGCGACGGCATGCTGATCGGCACGCGCGGTCTGGGTCACGATCTTTCGGTGGCCGAACCGCAGACCGAAACGCTGATCCGGTCGGGTCGATCCGGCAACGGTCAGCGCGTCATGCGGTATTTCAGCGGCGACGGTCTGGAACGGCCCCTGCAGTTCGATTGCAGCGTCGGCGCCGGGCCGAATCCCGGTGTCATGGTGGAAGACTGCACGGGCCACGGCCTCAGCTTCCAGAACAGCTATATGGGACAAGGTGGCCAGATCGCGGTGTCGCGGCAATGGATCGGCCCGACGCTTGGCTATGTGACCATCCAGACGCTTCGGCCCTGACACGCAGCACGCGAACTAGGTGTCTGACCGGACCGGCCCCTCGGGGCCGGTTTTTTCATGTAGTCGGCTGGCCATACCGACGCAATGCAAGGACGCACCGGTCGCCGAGTCAGGCGCGCAACAACGAAAAGGGGGCTGACCCGAAGGCCAGCCCCCTTCAAAACGAACCGGATGGACCGATCCGTTCCGAAATCAGCTGTCGTCGTCGTCCGAAGCGACGGCGGCGATCACACCCAGCAGCAGCAGGGCGGGAACAACCAGGCCGGCGTTCGAGCTTGCGGGCTCTTCTTCGACGACGACGGGCTCAACGTCGACGACGGGTGCAACATAGCCACCGGCCAGGGCGGAAGTAGCGGTCAGGCCGAGAGCGGCAGCGAAAGTAGCGAATTTGGTCATGATCATGCTCCGTTTCGTTGAAAGCTGCCGTCTCCGGCAACATCGATGAGACAGTTACACAATCCCGAACGGTTGAAAAGCAGCATTAAATCAAATCCCCCGCGGGTCCATGTGCACTGTTGCATATTGGCCAACACATCGCGCGGTGAAGGGTTCCGGTATGCTGGTTGCCCACGCAAGGCTGTAACAAAATTGCCCTAAAAGCGACGAAAAACCTGACTCAGGACAAAGAAAACCGCCGCCGCCGCAACGATCGAAGGTCCGGCCGGCGTGTCGAGGCGCAAGCTTGCCCACAACCCGCCCGCCACAGACGCCGCAGCGATTGCGGTCGCGCTGGCGGCCATCCGCTCGGGTGTCGGCGCCAATCCGCGCGCCGCGGCTGCGGGAACGATCAGCAGAGCCGAGATCAGCAGAGACCCGACCACCCGAATCGCCAGTGCAACAACGACGGCCAATGCGACCGACAGAACCAGTCTTTCGACGCGCGGATCAATTCCGGCGGCCATGGCAAGTTCGTCGTTCAGGGTCGATGTCACCAGCCTCTGCCAGCGCCAGATCAGAGTGCCCAGAACAAGCGCACCCCCGGTCCAGATCAGGGCCAGATCGCCCCGGCCGACTGCAAGGATGTCACCGAACAGATAGCTGGAAAGATCGGCCCGCGCCGACGGCACGAAGCTGATCGCGACAAGACCGATGGCCAGGGCCGAATGGGCCAGCACGCCCAGGATCGTGTCCATCGACTGGCCGCGCGAAGACAGCGACGAAACCAGCAGCGCCATGGCCAGCGCCACACCGACGGTGCCGATATAGATCGACATACCGAATGCCAGGCTCAGCGCCACGCCCAGAATCGCGGCATGTGCCGTCGAATCCCCGAAATAGGCCATGCGGCGCCACACCACGAAACTGCCAAGCGGCCCGGTGACCGCGGCAAGGCCCAGACCTGCCAGCAGGGCGCGAATGAAGAAATCGTCTAGCATTGTCCCTAACCCGCCACGTCAGCCGTGGTGATGATGATGGTCATGACCGCAGGCCGCATCCGGGGGTGCTGCGTGATCATGGTCATGGTCATGGTGATGACGATACAGCGCCAGAGTCCCCTCGGCCCCGGCACCGAACAGCGCGCGGTATGCGGGATCAACGCTGACATGCGCGGGCGTGCCCTCGCAGCAGACATGTCCGTTCAGGCAGACGACCCGATCGGACGCCCCCATCACCACCAGAAGATCGTGACTGACCATCAGCACCGCCGCGCCTGTCTGGCCGCGCAGATCCTCGATCAGCTTGTAGAAGGCGACGATGCCGGGCTGATCCAGCCCCTGCGTCGGTTCGTCCAGAACCAGAAGGTCCGGCACATGAAGCAACGCGCGTGCCAGCAGCACACGCTGGAACTGGCCGCCCGACAGCTGCGTCAACTGCCGCCGCTGCAAGCCCGGAACGCCGGTGCGCTGCAAGACTGCCGCCGCCTCGTCGTCAGAGATGCGGCGCGGCAATGACAGGAACCGCCTGACGGTCATCGGGATCGCAGTGTCCAGCTGAACGCGCTGCGGGACATACCCGATTCGCAGTTCCGGCCGCCGCGAGACCTGTCCGGCGGCAAGGGGCATGTGCCCCAGAAGCGCGCGGACAAGGGAAGATTTCCCCGAGCCGTTCGGCCCGACGACCGTCACGATCTCGCCCGGATCGATTCGGAAATCGACGGATTGCAGCACGGTTTCGGCGCTGCCGGGACGATGGATCGTCAGGTTGCGCGCTTCGATCAGCGCTGTCACGCGACATCTCCTGCGGCGCAGGCAGGGCACAGTCCGACAGCTTCGATCGTCGCCCGCTCGACCGTGAAGCCGCTGTCACGCGCAACATCCGTCAACGCATCGCGGACGGGGGCGGCGGGCAGTTCGGCAAGTTTCTCGCAGACACGACAGATCAGGAAGGCCGGTGCGTGATCCTGATTTGGATGCAGGCATGCGGCAAAGGCGTTCAGACGCTGAAGCCGATGGGCAAGTCCATGTTCGACCAGGAAATCCAGCGCACGATAGGCAACGGGAGGTTGCCGCCCGAAACCTTCTTCCGCAAGCCGGTCAAGCACCTCGTACGCCCCCATGGCGCGATGCGCCTCTAGCAGGATTTCCAGGGTTCGACGCCTGACAGGGGTCAGCCTCGCGCCCTGAGCCGCCACGCGGGTTTCGGCGGCGGTCAGTGCGTGGGACTGGCACGATGCGTGATCATGGGGCGCAAAGGGCGCGCCGGCATCCGAAGGGTGTGTTTGTGTCAATTCATGTAACTTTATAACAATTCGGTTGACTTGTTACCATATTACATAGACATGTTTGCCCCCGCAACAAACCCCGAGGTTCCCATGCGCTTGCTTCTCTCTTCTGCAATCCTTGCCGCGCTGGCGGCACCTGCTTCTGCCGCGCCGCCTCGGATCGTCGCCGACACGGCCATTACCGGCGCCCTGGTTGCGCAGGTTCTTGGCGATCTTGGGGAACCGCATGTCCTGCTGCCTTCAGGCGCCAGCGTCCATCATTACCAGATGCGACCGTCCGATGCGCAGGCGCTGCAATCGGCCGGGCTTCTGGTCTGGTTCGGCCCGGAGCTGACGCCGTGGCTGGATCGGGCAGCAGACGCCGGCGGCACCGGTGCGCCACAACTGGAACTGCTGGACGCAAGTGACGTGACATTGCGCAGCTATGCCAAGGATGACCAGCACGATCATGACGAAGGTCACGACCATGAAGGACATGACCATGAAGGCCACGATCACGAAGTCCAAGATCACGGGCATGACCACGCGCATGAACATGGTGACGACCATCAACACGACGGCACCGATCCGCATGCGTGGCTGAACCCCATGAATGCCGCGCCGTGGCTGACGGCGATCGCACGCGAACTGTCCAAGCTGGACCCGGAAAACGCTGCAACCTATGCCGCCAATGCGGACGCCGCCGCACAAGACTATCTTGCGCTGGATCAGAAGATCGCGCAGCAGCTGACGCCGCTGACGGACAAGAGCTTCGTCGTGTTCCATGACGCCTATGGCTATTTCACCGAACATTTCGGGCTTCCGCCAGCCATCGCGGTGTCACTGGGGGACGCCACCTCGCCTTCGGCCGCGCGCCTGTCCGAGGTTCGGTCACAGATCGCGGAATCGGGCGCAAGCTGCGCGTTTCCCGAATACGGTCACGATCCCAAGCTGATCGATACCGTGATCGAGGGGTCAGATGTCGCCATGGGCGACGAGCTTGATCCCGCAGGGGCTGGATTGTCGCCGGGCCCGATGCTGTATCGCGATGTCCTGCAGCGGATGAGTGATACGCTAAATGCCTGCCTGACAACGGAATAATGCCGAAACAGGGTGGGGCGGACACATGCCGTGGACCGCCCCACCTCTTTTCCGACTCTTTTACTTTGACTTTCCCGATTAAATTTGTCAGCTTTGCAGCCATAGCAACCGATACCGCAAGAGGCTGACCATGACCGCTGCCCGCCCTGCCGATTTCTCGTCCGCCGCCACCAGTGTTCTGGCGCGCATTCCCCAGCATGATGCGACCCAGTTGACGCGGGGCGGCAACCAGGCGCTGATCGTTCTTGATGATCAGATCTATCAGCTTCGAATCACCCGTGCGGGCAAGCTGATCCTGACGAAATAAGAAAGCGGCGCCCCGCGGCGCCGCCTTTCGAATTTACCGCTTCGGGCCAGACGGCTTGCCACCCGGCCGCCCGCCCGGCTTTCCGCCGGGCCGACCCGAAGAAAAACCGGACCCGCCGCGATCCGCGCCCTTGAAACCGGGCTTTCCAGCGGGTTTCCCAAACGGCTTCCGCCCTCCGTCTCGCGTGCCCTGCGCGCCTGCCGGCTTGCCGCCAAAGCTGCGGCGCGGACGGTCCGACTGTTCGCCATCGGCGCGCGGACCGCGAGGACGATCAGACTTCTCCCATGGCTTGCCGCCGCTTGCGGGACGATCTGCACCGGGTTTGCCGCCAAAGCTGCGGCGTGGACGGTCCGACTGTTCGCCCTCGGTGCGCGGACCGCGAGGACGGTCCGACTTTTCCCATGGTTTGTCGGAACGTGCCGGTCGGTCCTTGCTGTTCCAGCGCGGCTTGTCACCTGATCCGGTATCGCCCTGACCGTCACGCGATCCGTGCTTGGGACCGCTGCGGAAGCTGCGTGGCGCGTCGTCATGATCGCGACGTGGGCGGTCATCGCCGAATCGCCGCGCCGGGCGATCCTCTGCGTCACCGGCACTGCGAAAGCTGCGCCGCGGGCCATCCGGACGCGGGCCGGGCTTTCCGAAACCCGCGCGGGCCCCCTCGGCGCCGCGCGGACGCATCTCGCGCTCTTTCTCGGTGGTCTCGCCGGTCAGCAAGCCGCCCAACTGGTCGCGCAGCACCTTGCGCTTGACTTCGCTGACCTGGTTCTTCTCAAGCCCGGTCAATTTGAACGGGCCATAGCCGATCCGGATCAGCCGGTTCACCTGCAACCCGACATGCGCCATGGCGCGACGGATCTCGCGATTCTTGCCCTCGCGGATGCCCACGGTCAGCCACGCATTCGCGCCCTGCTGACTGTCAAGCTTGATCTCCATCGGTGCGAATTCCTCGCCCTCGATGGTGGCGCCGCGGCGCAACGGCGCGAAGGTCAGGTCGCTGGGGGTGCCATTGACCCGCACGCGATACCGGCGCAGCCACCCGGTCGAGGGCAGTTCCAGCCGGCGCTTCAGATCGCCGTCATTGGTCAGAAGCAAAAGCCCTTCGGAATTCAGGTCCAGCCGCCCGACTGTCATCACCCGCGGCAGGTCGCGCGGCAGCGCATCGAACACGGTCTGGCGACCCTTTTCATCGGATTCCGAGGTAATCAGCCCGATCGGCTTGTAGTAAAGCCACAGCCGGGTGTCCTGTTTTTCATCCAGCTTCTTGCCGTCCACGGTGATCCGGTCGCCCGGCATCACGTCCAGTGCCGGGCTGTCGATCTTTTGCCCGTTCACCGTCACGCGGCCTTCGACGATCATCCGCTCGGCCTCGCGGCGGCTTGCGACACCGGCGCGGGCGATCACCTTGGCGATCCGGTCGGCATCTGCGGGCTTTTCGGTGTTTTCTGGGGTTTCGGTCATGCGACGTTCTCCTTCGCATCGCTGCGGTGGCAAAGGCGGTTTACTACGCTTTCATACCGCACGGGGAAAGGATTCTTTTGACGGCTTGCGCGGCGTTGGCAGCCTTGCGACAACCGGGCATGAATTTCATCTCGCATATGCCGCTGGCGCTGGCCGAGGCGCGCGCCGCCGCCGATCGCGGCGAGGTGCCGGTTGGGGCGGTGCTGATCGCTCCTGGCGGAGGGGTCGCGGCCACGGCCGGCAATCGGACACGCGAATACAGCGACCCCACCGCCCATGCCGAGATCCTGGCGATTCGTGCCGCCTGCATCGCGGCCGGGTCGGAACGGCTGCCGGGCCACGCGCTGTGGGTCACGCTGGAGCCCTGCCCGATGTGTGCCGCTGCCATCTCGGCGGCACGAATCGAGGTGCTGTATTACGGGGCATCCGATCCGCGCATGGGCGGCGTGTCGCATGGCGCGCGCGTGTTCGATCATCCCCAATGCCATCATCGTCCGCAGATCTATGAGGGCATCGACGCGGAAGCTTCGCGGCGGCTGCTGCAATCCTTCTTCCAGGATCGCCGGTAACGCAGGTGCCGGTCCATCCGTCGCGCCCCTTGCGGGCAGGAAGATCGCACCGGACCGCTTGCACCCCAAGGCCCGCCCGCATATACGAAGGGTGCGCGGGTGTAGCTCAATGGTAGAGCAGCAGCCTTCCAAGCTGAATACGTGGGTTCGATTCCCATCACCCGCTCCAACCTTCCCTTTCTGACGCTCATCCCGCAGCTTCGGCACCAGTCCGATCTGCGACCAACGGTCGATGACGGCGCCTCTTGCACCTGTTCTCGCCTCGGTGCATGTCCGGTTCAGGATGACCGAACCAGACGATATCATCGACATGCCGGCCTTGCGCGCACATATCGACGCGCTGGACGCCGAGCTGATCGCCCTGTTCGCACGCCGCCGCGATCTGATCGATCGGGCGGCACAGATCAAGGCAGCCCAGGGCCTGCCCGCACGCATCGACTGGCGCGTGGACGAGGTCGTGCAGAACGCCCGACGCAATGCGGCCGCAGCCGGGCTGGATGAAGACCTTTTCGCGGATATCTGGCGACGCCTGGTCGAAGCGGCCATCGCACAGGAAGACCGCCACCTGAAGGGAGATCGCCAATGACCGCCACCCTGATCGACGGCAAGGCGTTCGCCGCCGGACTGCGCCAGCGCATCGCCGCCGAGGTTGCCGCGATGCGGGATCGCGGGATCACGCCAGGTCTTGCCGTCGTGCTGGTCGGCGAGGATCCGGCCAGTCAGGTCTATGTCCGATCCAAGGGCAAGCAGACCGCCGAAGTCGGCATGAACTCTTATGAACACAAGCTGCCGACCGACACCGCAGAAGCGGATCTTCTGGCTCTGATCAAGCGGCTGAACGACGATCCCGACGTGAACGGGATACTGGTGCAGTTGCCGCTGCCGGGTCATATGAACGAAGCCGCGGTCATCAACGCGATCGACCCTGCCAAGGACGTGGACGGGTTTCACATCCTGAATGTCGGCCTGCTGGCCACCGGACAGAAATCCATGGTCCCCTGCACCCCGCTTGGGTGCCTGATGATGCTGCGCGACCATCTGGGCAGCCTGTCCGGCAAGCGTGCGGTCGTCGTCGGCAGATCGAACATCGTCGGCAAGCCGATGGCACAGCTTCTGCTGCGCGACAGCGCCACCGTGACGATCGCGCATTCCCGGACCCAGGATCTGCCCGCGCTGTGCCGCGAGGCCGATATTCTGGTCGCCGCCGTCGGGCGGGCGCATTTCGTCAAGGGCGACTGGATCAAACCGGGCGCCACGGTCATCGACGTCGGCATCAACCGAACCGACGACGGTCTGGTCGGCGACGTGGACTTCGCCGCAGCGCGAGAGGTTGCGGGCGCGATCACGCCGGTGCCAGGGGGCGTGGGGCCGATGACGATCGCCTGCCTTCTGGCCAACACGCTGACCGCGACGGCCCGTGTGAACGGCCTTCCCGATCCCGAAGGCCTGACCCCCTGACAGGGCGATCTGCGCACGCCTTCTGAAGGCACTGGGGCTCTTTCTTTGCGAAAATACCCAGCCGCGGCGACGTCTCGCGAGCGGTTGGGATCTCAGCCCTCGAACAGCCCGGCCTGACGCATCGCCACCGGCGCTGCCAGTCCCAGATGGGTCCACGCGCGCGCCGCCAGCTGCCGCCCCCTGGGCGTGCGTGCGATCAGGCCCTGCTGCAACAGATAGGGCTCGATCACCTCTTCGATGGCATCACGGCTTTCCGACAAGGCCGCTGACAGCGTTTCCACCCCGACCGGGCCGCCGCCATAATGTTCGGCCATCAGGGACAGATAGCGCCGGTCGGCACCGTCAAGGCCCAGATCATCCACGCCCAGCCTCGTCAGTGCCGAATCGGCGATCTGGCGGGTTAGCCGACCATCGCCCTCGACCAGCGCGAAATCGATCACCCGGCGCAGCAGCCTGCCCGCGATCCGGGGGGTGCCACGGGCACGGCGCGCGATTTCGCGCGTGCCGTCCGGGTCGGCCTCGATCCCCATCATGCGTGCGCCCCGCTGCACGATCAGGTCAAGCTCGGGAATCTCGTAGAACTGCAGCCGGGTGGGGATTCCGAAACGGTCCCGCAGCGGCGTGGTCAGCAGTCCAAGCCGGGTGGTCGCGCCGACCAGGGTAAAGGGCTGCAATTCGATCCGGACGGTCCGCGCGGCCGGCCCCTCGCCGATCACCAGATCCAGTTCGAAATCCTCCATCGCGGGATACAGCACCTCTTCGACCGCCGGGTTCATCCGGTGGATCTCGTCGATGAACAGCACATCGCGGGCGTCGAGATTGGTCAGGATCGCGGCCAGATCGCCGGCCCGCGCCAGAACCGGCCCCGATGTCATGCGGAAATTGACGCCCAACTCGCGCGCCATGATCTGTGCAAGCGTGGTCTTGCCCAACCCCGGCGGGCCGAAGAACAACGTATGATCCATCGCCTTGCCGCGCATCTTCGCGCTGTCGATGAAGACCCGCAGATTGGCGCGCGCCTCGGCCTGACCGACGAAATCCGTCAACGCCTGGGGCCGCAGGGCACGGTCCTCGACCTCGCCCTCCATCGGCTCGGGGCGCAGGGTGGGATCTGGCTGCGTCATTCGCGGCCCCATGGTCCGGGTCGTGCGTCCCCCGCCATACCCTGCAACCGGGCGATCCGTTCCTCGGTCGGCGGGTGTGTTGCGAACAGGCTGTCCATGCGCATGCCATGCAGGGGATTGATGATGAACAGGGCGGCCGAGGCCGGATTGCGCTCGGCCGGCACGTTCATGCTGCGACCGGCCATCTGAGCGATCCGGTTCAGCGCCGAAGCCAGCGCCAGCGGCTGTCCGCAGATCTCTGCGCCTTCGCGGTCGGCCTCGTATTCGCGCGTGCGCGAGATTGCCATCTGCACCATCATCGCCGCAATCGGCGCAAGCACCATCGCGATGATACCGCCCAGCATCCCGCCGCGTCCCTCGCGGCCGCCCGTGAACAACAACATGTTGCCCATCATGGCAATCGCGCCTGCCATGGTCGCGGTGATCGTCATGGTCAGCGTGTCGCGATTCTTGATATGGGCCAGCTCATGGGCAATCACGCCCGCAAGCTCGTCGCGGTTCAGACCGCGCAGCAATCCCTGCGTCACCGCGACGGCGGCGTTCTGCGGATTGCGTCCCGTCGCGAAGGCGTTGGGCTGTTCGGTCGGCAGTAGATACACCCGCGGCATCGGCAGGCCTGCCCGTTCGGCAAGCTCGGCCACAAGACCATGCAATTCGGCACCTTGGTGGGGCGTCAGTTCTGTCGCGCCTTGCTGGCGCAGCACCATCTTGTCGCTGTTCCAGAAAGCGAACAGGTTTCCCGCGCCCGCAAACAGGAAGGCAAGGATCATCCCGCCGCGTCCGCCCATCATCCAGCCAAGCGCCATCACAAGCGCGGTCATTGCCGCCATCAACAGAAAGGTTCGCGCGTTTCCAGCCATCACCCTAATCCTTCGGAGCCAGCGATCTTAGTGCCGCGCGGATCAAACCGGCTGTCGCCGCCTCGGGTTCCCTGGCCTGCGCCTCGGCGACGGCTGTGGCGGCTTCCGAGGTTGCATAGCCCAGATTCGCCAATGCAGACAGTGCATCGGCGGCGGCGCGGGCGGATGGTGCGGCGCCAGAGGCAGGGCGCGCAGCGGCCCCGGCACCCTTGGCCGGCGCCGATGCGGCGGGCGTGCCGGGTTCGATGCCCGGCTCGTCCGCCCCCCCCGCATCAACGGTCAGATCGCCGCCAAGCGCCATGATCGCAGGGGCCTTGTCCTTCAGTTCCAGCACAACCCGCTGCGCCAGCTTCGGGCCGACACCCTGCGCCTTGCGCACCGCTGACCAGTCACCCAAGGCGATGGCCCGGCCCAACCCCTCGGCCCCCAGCGTACCCAGAACGGCAAGCGAAACCTTGGCCCCCACCCCCTGAACGCTGGTCAGAAGCCGGTGCCATTCCTTTTCCAGCAGCGTGGAAAACCCGAAAAGCTGCAGCAGATCCTCGCGCACCAGAAGATCGGTATAAAGTGCCACCGCCTGCCCCGCGGGCGGCAACCCTGCCGCCGTGCGTTCGCTGACATGAACGATATAGCCCACGCCGCGCACATCGATCAGCACATGATCGCGCGCGCGATGCAGGATCACCCCTGCGATGCGGCCGATCATGCGACACCTTGCCGCGGGCGGGCCTCTCGCAGGGTCCGGCCCTGCAGATGCCGTGCGTGACAGATGGCAATGGCCAGGGCGTCGGCCGCGTCGGCCCCGTCAATGACGACACCGGGCAGTTGCACGCGCACCATATGCTGCACCTGTTCCTTGCCGGCATGTCCGACGCCCACGACGGTCTTCTTGACCGCGTTCGGCGCGTATTCCCCCACCTCAAGCCCCGCTTCTGCGGGCGCAAGCAACGCAATGCCGCGTGCCTGCCCCAGCTTCAGCGTACCCGAGGCATCCTTGTTGACGAATGTCTGTTCCACCGCCGCGGCATCGGGGCGATGTTCCGCGATCACCGCGCAAAGACCGCGAAACAACTGCGACAGCCGCGTGGCCAGGTCACGCCCGTCCCCGGTGGCGGTGGAATGGATCACCCCGTTCGCGACGTGGCGCATCCGCGATCCATCGACCGCGATCACGCCCCAACCCATGTTTCTCAGACCTGGATCGATCCCCAGAACCCGCATGACTGCCCCTTCTCTTTTGTTTCAGAGCTAGCACGAAAGGCGAACATCGACTAGGGAAAACACGCGTTGGGGGGCATCTGCTTGACTCCCCCTGCCCGATTGGAAACACAAAGGGAAACAACGAACAAAAAAATCGTGAACAGGATCGAGGACCCATGTCGCCAGCCCTCATCGCCATGTTGCCCTTCATCGGCGCGCTGTTGCCGGGACTGCTGATCCGTTCGGGACGCAGCGTCGCCGCCACGGCCTGCGGAACAACCACATTCGTCGCACTTCTGGGCCTGCTGCTGCATGTGCCCGCGATCATGCGCGGCGAGGTCATCACCGCCCGGTTCGAATGGTTGCCGCTGATCCAGTTGAACGCGAATTTCCGGATCGACGGGCTGTCCCTGCTGTTCGGGATCCTGATCCTCGGGATCGGCCTACTGATCATCACCTATGCACGGTTCTACCTGTCGCGGCATGACTCGATCGGCAAGTTCTACACCTATCTGATGCTGTTCCAGGGTGCGATGGTCGGCATAGTCCTGTCCGACAACATCCTGCTTCTGCTGGTTTTCTGGGAACTTACATCGCTGTCGTCATTCCTGCTGATCGGCTATTGGCGGCATCTGCCCGCAGGCCGTCAGGGCGCGCGGATGGCGCTGACCGTCACGGGGATGGGCGGTCTGGCGATGATCGCGGGCATGCTGATCCTTGGGCAGATCGCGGGCAGCTATGACATCAGCGACATCCTGAATGCCAAAGAGGCGATCCAGGCCAGCCCGCACTATACCACGGCACTGATCCTGATCCTGATCGGGGCCTTCACGAAATCCGCGCAGTTCCCGTTCCATTTCTGGCTGCCGCACGCGATGGCGGCCCCCACGCCGGTCAGCGCCTATCTGCACAGCGCCACCATGGTGAAGGCGGGGCTGTTCCTGATGGCGCGACTGTGGCCGGTGCTGTCAGGCACGGCGGAATGGTTCTGGATCGTGTCGATCATCGGTCTGATCACGATGACGCTTGGCGCGCTGATCGCGGTGTTCAAGGACGATCTCAAGGCGCTGCTGGCGTTCTCGACGGTCAGTCACCTTGGCCTGATCACCATGCTTCTGGGCTTTGGCACCAAGGATGCGGCGATCGCGGCCGTGTTTCACATCATCAACCACGCGACCTTCAAGGCCGCGCTGTTCATGACCGCCGGGATCATCGACCATGAGTCCGGCACAAGGTCGATCGCGCGTCTGGGCGGGCTTCGAAAGCTGATGCCGGTGACATTCCTGATCGGCACCGTCGCCGCCCTGTCGATGGCCGGCATACCGCCCCTGAACGGCTTCCTGTCGAAAGAGATGATGCTTTACGAGGCCAGCCATCTGGAGATGGCGCGACAGGTCTTCATGGTCGTCGCCACGATCGCGGCGCTGTTCTCGGTCTGTTATTCGCTGCGCTTCATCGTGCAGGTGTTTCTGGGCAACGAACGCGAAGACTATCCCCACCACCCGCATGATCCGGGTTTCGGGATGTGGGCGGGACCGGCGCTGCTGGTGGTGCTGGTCGTCCTGATCGGGCTGTTCCCCAATACCATGGCCGGCTGGCTGGTCGATGCCTCGGCCAGTGCCGTGACCGGCGAAGCTGCGCATGCCCATATCTCGTTGTGGCACGGCGTGAACGCCGCCCTGATCATGTCGCTGATCGCGATTGCCGGCGGTGCGTTCCTGCTGGGTCTGCATCGCCCGCTGCTGGCCGCATGGGACGCCGCGCCGCGCCCCGAGGCGAAGGCGATCTTCGACTGGTTCGTGCTGCGCTGCGTGTTTGTCGGTCGTGCGATCACCGACGGGCTGACGAACGGCTCGATGCCGCGCGCACTGGCCTTCTTCACGCTGACCGTTCTGGGGGCTGCCGGAGTCGCATGGCTGACCGGCGAGGCAGGCCCGGTCACGCGACCGATGCTGCCGGTCGAGCCGGTGCCGTTCGTCGGTTGGCTGATGGCCATCGTCGCGACGGGCTGCATGGTCTTCTTCCATCGCATCCGCGTTCTGGCGCTTGTTCTGGTGGGCATCGTCGGACTGATCACGTCGATCTTCTTTGCCTATTTCTCGGCCCCCGACCTTGCGCTGACGCAGATCTCGGTCGAGGTGGTCACGGTGATCCTGCTTCTGCTGGCGCTGAATTTCCTGCCCAAACGGACGGCGACCGAAACATCTTCCGTCCATCGGGGCTGGGATGCCTTCATCGCGACGCTGGCGGGTCTGGGTTTCGGCGCGCTGACCTATGCCATGCTGCGGCGCGACTTCGCGTTTCCCAGCATTTCCAGCTACATGCTGGAAAACAGCTACAAGCTGGGCGGCGGCGACAACGTCGTGAACGTGATCCTGGTGGACTTTCGCGGCTATGATACGTTCGGCGAGATCACGGTGCTTGGCATCGCCGCGCTGGCGATCTTTGCGCTGACCCAGACCCTGCTGCAGGGCCGTTCGGCCAAGCGGCTGACGAACTGGGTCCATGACCAGCGCCGCGCGGGCGACCGCCATCCGCTGATGCTTGTCATCGCGACACGGGTGATCCTGCCGATCTCGCTGGTGGTGGGGATCTATATCTTCCTGCGCGGTCACAACCAGCCCGGCGGCGGTTTCATCGCGGGTCTTGTCGTCGCAATCGCGCTGCTGGTGCAGTACATGGCCTCGGGCTATGCTTGGGCGCAGGACCGTCAGGGACTGCCCTATCACGCATTGATCGGGGCGGGTGTCGTGGCTGCCGGTGTCACCGGCATCGGCGCGTGGTTCAACGGCCGGCCGTTCCTGACCTCGGCCTACGGCTATTTCAAGCTTCCCTTCCTTGAGGAATTCGAACTTGCAACCGCGATGGGCTTTGACCTTGGCGTGTTCCTGTGCGTCGTCGGCGCGGTGATGCTGGCGCTGAACTCTCTGTCGCGGATCGCGCGCAAGACGGGCGAGACCGTGAACAAGAAACCGATGGACATCGATCTGAGCGACGAGCAGCCGAAGGAGGCGAACTGATGGAATTTCTTGTCGCCTCGGCCATCGGCGCGACCACGGCAGCCGGTATCTACCTGATCCTGCGCCTGCGCACTTTCGCCGTCGTGCTGGGCATGACCATGCTGACCTATGCGATCAACGCCTTCCTGTTCACGACTGGGCGGTTGGTCGTGAACATGCCGCCGATCCTGCACGGCCATGGCGAGGTCAACGTCGCCGACTATACCGATCCGCTGCCGCAGGCACTGGTGCTGACCGCCATCGTGATCTCGTTCGGGATGACGGCGGTGGTGGTGATGATGGCATTGGGCGCATTCATCGAAGGCGGGGATGACCACATCAACATGCCGGAAAACGACCGCATCATGCCACCGCTGAAGACCATCGACGACCCCAAGCAGACCGAGGACGAGACCGCATGAACCATCTGCTGATCGCCCCGGTCCTTATTCCCGCCATCCTCGGGCCGCTGATGATCCTGTGGATGCGCCACGACCTGCTGCAACAGCGCGTCTTCGGCGTCATAGGCAGCCTGCTGACCCTGGCCGTGGCCGTCAAGCTAAGTGCGATGGCGGCGGGTGGCGATGTGTATGTCTATCGCCTTGGCAACTGGTCCGCCCCCTTCGGCATCGTCCTGATGCTGGATCGCCTTTCCGCGCTGATGCTGCTGCTGACATCGGGCCTGGCCGTCATCGTGCAGCTTTACGGGATCGGCTCGGGCTGGGATCGCAAGGGCTGGCATTTCCATTCACTTTGGCTGTTTCAGCTGATGGGGCTGAACGGCGCCTTCCTGACCGGCGACGCCTTCAACCTGTTCGTGTTCTTCGAGGTGCTGCTGATCGCCAGCTACGGTC
The DNA here is from genome assembly GCF_017744015.1 of Paracoccus sp. R12_2. GTDB lineage: Bacteria > Pseudomonadota > Alphaproteobacteria > Rhodobacterales > Rhodobacteraceae > Paracoccus. The sequence continues at coordinate 264,166 of NZ_JAGHRA010000004.1, read as the reverse complement.
TGATGATCCATGGCGGCGGCCCGATGCGGCTGCGCGCGGGCGTTCAGTATATCAGCTACAACCTTGCCGGATCGGCGCTGTTTCTTGCCGCGCTGGGGACGCTGTATGCCGTCACCGGCACGCTGAACATGGCGGACATGGCCGAACGCGTAGCCCAGATGCCGACCGAAGATACCGCGCTGCTGCGAACCGGCGCCGTGCTGCTGCTGCTGGTCTTCGCGATCAAGGCCGCGATCGTGCCGCTGCATTTCTGGCTGCCTTCGACCTATGCCAACGCGCCCGGCCCGGTCGCGGCGTTGTTCGCCATCATGTCGAAGGTCGGCGTTTATGCGATCATCCGCTTCTTCACGCTGGTCTTCCCGCAGGATTCGGTGATCGAGACCATCGCGACCGACCTGATCCTGCCTGCCGCACTGATCACGCTGACGCTGGGACAGATCGGGGTGCTTGGCACCCGAAGCCTGGCGCGTCTGGCGGCGTTCGCGGCCATCGCCTCGATCGGGACGCTGATGATCTCGGTCGCGCGGTTCGACGCGCAGGGGCTGACCGCGGGCCTTTACTACATGATCCATTCGACACTGGCAGGCGCGGCGCTGTTTCTGGTCGTGGACCTGATCGCGGCGCGACGCGGCGGCGATTTCTGGCTGCGGCTTCGTCCTGCGATCCGCAATACCGGGCTGGTGTCGGCACTTTTCTTCGTCGCCGGCATCGCCGTTGTCGGACTGCCGCCGCTGTCGGGGTTCTTGGGCAAGCTGATGATCCTTGATGCGACGCGAGACGATCCGTGGATGGCCGCGATCTGGGCGACGATCCTGATCACCTCGCTGATCGCGCTTGTGGGCTTCGGTCGGGCCGGATCGATCCTGTTCTGGAAATCGCACGAAATGGACCCCGAACCCGGCAACGACACGGACGAAGGGCAGCGGCCGCAACCCGGACCGATCCCGACCAAGCTGGAAACGGACGAGCCGATTCAGGACGTGGATGATTCCGCCGCGCCATGGCTTTCCTTCACGGCGACGGGGATGCTGCTGGCAGGTGCCGTGGCGCTGGCGCTGTTTGCGGGGCCGTTGACGCGATATCTTCAGGACACCGCCGATCAGCTGACCAATCCGCAGCTTTACTATGAGTCGGTTCTGCGCCAGCAGGAGGGTTCGCGATGATCCGCCGTCTGTTTCCCCATCCCTACCTGTCGGCACTGCTGGTGCTGGTGTGGATGCTGCTTGTCAATCGCTTTGCCTGGGGTTCGCTGGTCTTCGCGATCATGCTCAGCATCGCGATCCCGGCGCTGACCGAACCCTACTGGCCCGACCGCGCGCGGCTGCGCCATCCCGGCAAGATCATCGCCTATGTGTTTCTGGTGCTTCGGGATATCGTGGTGGCGAATGTGCAGGTCGCGATGATCGTGCTGTTCAAGCCGAACAGCCGGCTGCAGCCCGCATGGATCACCATTCCGCTTGATCTGCGCTCGCCCGAGGCGATCACGGTGCTGGCAGCGACCATCACACTGACACCCGGCACGGTCAGTTCCGACCTGTCACAGGACGGTCATGCGCTGCTGGTGCATTGCCTGCACGCGCCCGAGCCGGAAGCCGTCATCCTTGACATCAAGAACCGCTACGAGGCCCGGCTGCAGGAGATCTTCGAATGATCGGATACGCGCTATACTTTGCCTTCGCCTGTTTCGGGATCGGCCAGTTGTTCTGTCTTTACCGGGTGGTGATCGCGCCCGGTGTCGGCGACCGGGTTCTTGCGCTGGACACGATGTCGATCAACATGATCGCGTTGATCGCATTGTTCGGCATCCTGCATGACACCGCCATGTATTTCGAGATCATGCTGCTGTTCGCGATGGTCGGCTTTGTCTCGACTGTCGCCTACGCGAAGTTCCTGCTGCGCGGCGACGTGATCGAATAGAAAGGACTGGACATGGAATATCTTGCGGAAATCCTGATCACGGCCCTTCTGGTGCTGGGCGGCATCTTCGGTCTTGTCGGTTCTTTCGGGCTTGTGAAACTGCCTGACCAGATGACCCGGCTGCACGCACCGACCAAGGCCGCCACATTGGGTGTCGGCGGTGTTCTGATGGCATCCCTGTGCTGGTTCTTCTTTTTCAGCGACCATTCAAGCTGGCACGAGTTGCTGATCACCCTGTTCCTGTTCCTGACGGCACCCGTCACCGGACTGATGATCGCCAAGACCAACATGCACCTGACATGGCGGCCCGAGGAATTGCCCGACCCGGGCGAGGATCGGAACTGGGCGACATTCGGGCAATCCGCGGATCGCAGCCTGATGGATGCGGTTCCCGAAGTGGACAAGGCTGCCCGCGACCATCGCGAGTGACCTCAGAGGCCGCGATTTCGCCAATCCCACCCGGTTGCCCGCGCCCTGTTATTCCTCGATGACGTCCAGAACGCCCGGCACGGCACGCAGCGCCTGCCGCGCCGGGGTGGTCAGCGGGGCATCGTTCGCGACTTCGATCTCGATCAGTTCGTCACCCTCGCGCAGTCGCAGCAGGACGGGGCCACGGCTGCGCGCGGAAACGCTGAACTCGGCCTGAATCCGGCCCAGCACTTCGGCAAGGCGCGGGATGGTATCGGCCCCCTGCATCTCGACCGCAAGCGAGCCTGCCCCGGCATCGGCCACCGCATCCTCAAGCCGTGCAACCGAATTCGCCAGCATCTTGACCTGGTCGCCCGAGGGTTCGACCTTGACCTGCAGCACCACGTTTTCGCCCGGTTCCAGCCGGTCGCGGGATGCGGTCAAAAGGTCCGAGAAGACGGTGACTTCATACAACCCGGTCGGATCGGACAGGCTGACAAAGGCGTACTGCGTGCCCTTGGCGGATTTGCGTTCCATCCGCGCGGCGACGGTTCCCGCGATCGAGGTGACCAGCGGCCCGCCGGCGGCCTCGGCGCTGATCTCGGCCAGCGTCTGGACCTTCTTGCGTTTCAGCGCCGGCAGGTAGTCGTCCAGCGGATGCCCGGACAGGTAGAAGCCGACAGCCCGGTGTTCCTCGCCCAGTTTCTCGGCAGGCAGCCAGACCTGCGCAAGGGCCGCGCGCGGCGGCGGCAGATCCTCTCCACCGCCGAACAGCGAAGACTGGCTGGATGCCGCCTGTTCCTGAACCGCCGCCGACCACGCCACCAGCGCATCAAGCGACTTCAGCACCCGTGCCCGATTGTCATCCAGCGCGTCGAAGGCCCCTGCCCGCGCAAGCATTTCCAAGGGCCGTTTGCCCACGCGCTTCATGTCCACACGCCGTGCGAAATCATAAATGTCGCGGAACACCGTGTCGCCCCGCGCTTCTTCGATCAGCCGCATCGCGTCGATGCCGACACCCTTCAGGGCACCCAGCGCATAGTGAATACGCCCGTCCCTGACGGTAAATCTCGGGGCGGACCGGTTCACGCAAGGCGGCACGATCTCGATGCCCATCCGGTCGCATTCGCGTTTGTAGATCGCCAGCTTGTCGGTCAGGTGAATATCGCAGTTCATCACCGCGGCCATGAATTCGACCGGGTGGTTCGCCTTGAGCCACGCGGTCTGATAGCTGACCACGGCATAGGCCGCCGCGTGCGATTTGTTGAAGCCGTAATTGGCGAACTTCTCCAGCAGGTCGAAGACCTCGCCCGCCTTCTTTTCCGATACGCCGTTCTCGACGCTGCCCTTGATGAATTTCGGGCGCTCCTTCGCCATTTCGGCAGCGATCTTCTTGCCCATCGCGCGGCGCAGAAGGTCGGCGCCGCCAAGGCTGTAACCTGCCATGACCTGTGCGATCTGCATCACCTGTTCCTGATAGACGATGATGCCCTGCGTTTCGGCCAGAATATGATCGATGCTGGGATGGATCGATTCCAGATCACGGACGCCGTTCTTGACCTCGCAATAGGTCGGGATGTTCTCCATCGGGCCGGGGCGATACAGCGCCACCAGCGCCACGATGTCCTCGATGCAGGTGGGACGCATCCGCCGCAGCGCGTCCATCATGCCAGAACTTTCGACCTGGAACACCGCGACGGTCCGGGCGCTGGCGAACAGATCGTAGCTGGCCTTGTCATCCAGAGGAATCGCGTTGATCTGGTTCTCGGCACCCTCGGGCGGATCGTACAGCCTGCGCCCGTCGGCCGCGACATGCAAAGGCCGCCCGCCCCCATTGATCAGATCGACGGCGTTCTGGATCACGGTCAGCGTCTTCAGGCCCAGAAAGTCGAATTTTACCAACCCAGCCTGTTCGACCCATTTCATGTTGAACTGGGTGGCCGGCATGTCCGAACCCGGATCGCGATACAGCGGCACCAGTTGATCCAGCGGCCGGTCGCCGATCACCACACCCGCCGCATGGGTCGATGCGTTGCGATACAGCCCCTCGATCTTTTCGGCGTAATCCAGCAGGCGGGCCACGACCTCTTCCTTCGCGGCCTCGCGCAGGCGGGGTTCATCGGCACGGGCCTTGGTGACGCTGACAGGCTTCACGCCCTCGACCGGGATCATCTTGGACAGACGGTCCACCTGCCCGAATGGTAGCTGCAACACGCGGCCCACGTCGCGCACGGCGGCCTTGGACAGCAGTGCACCGAAGGTGATGATCTGGCCGACCTTTTCCTTGCCGTACTTGTCCTGGACATAGCGGATCACCTCTTCGCGGCGGTCCATGCAGAAATCGATGTCGAAATCCGGCATCGACACCCGTTCCGGGTTCAGGAAGCGTTCGAACAGCAGGCTGTAGCGCAGCGGATCAAGATCGGTGATGGTCAACGCATAGGCGACCAGCGACCCCGCCCCCGAGCCGCGCCCCGGGCCGACCGGTATCTGGTGATCCTTGGCCCACTGGATGAAGTCGGCAACGATCAGGAAATAGCCGGGAAAGCCCATCTGTTCGATGATACCCAGCTCGAACTCCAGCCGTTTCTGATATTCCTCGACCGGTACCGCATGCGGGATCACCTTGAGCCGCGCGGCAAGCCCCTCTTTCGCCTGTCGGCGCAGCTCCGTGACCTCGTCATCGGCGAATCTGGGCAGGATCGGCTTGTGCTTGCTGACGGCAAAAGCACAGCGGCGCGCGATCTCGACGGTGTTTTCCAGCGCCTCGGGCAGATCGGCGAACAGCACCGCCATTTCCTCGGGCGACTTGAAATAGTGCTGCGGGGTCAGGCGGCGGCGGGGTTGTGCCTGATCCACATAGGCCTTTTCCGCAATGCAGATCAGTGCGTCATGCGCCTCGTAAAGGTCGGGTTTGGGGAAATACACGTCATTGGTGGCGACCAGAGGCAATTCGTGCCCATAGGCCAGATCGATCAGCCCGGATTCCGACGCGGCTTCCGCCGCCATCAATTGCCCATTCTCGCCCGGATGACGCTGCAATTCGACATATAACCGGCTCGGAAACGCTGCGGCCAGCCGGTCGGCAAGCGCCACTGCCTTGTCGGTCTGCCCCTGCGCGATCAACAGCCCCAACGGGCCAGTCGCGCCGCCTGTCAGACAGATCAGCCCTTCGGAATGCGGGCATAATTCGTCCAGCGTGACATGCGGCAGGCTGCCGTCCGTTCGCAGATAGAGGCACGAGGACAACGCCATCAGGTTCAGCCAACCCGTCTGGTTCTGCGCCAGCAGCACCACCGGGCCGGTCGCCTCGGCGGCCAGTGTCATCTGGCAGCCGATGATCGGCTGGACGCCCTTGTCCATCGCCTTCACGCTGAATTCCAGCGCCGCGAACATCGCATTGGTGTCGGTCAGCGCGACCGCGGGCATTCCCGCATCGGCGGCAAGCGAGGGCAGCTTGCCGACAGGAATCGCCCCCTCCAGCAGAGAATGCTCGGAATGGGTGCGCAGGTGAATGAATCGGGGGGATGCCGTCGCCATGCCGCGACGTTATCGCAGCCTGAGGAACCTGCGCAATCGTTCAAAGCCCTTTGTCGGCGCTGGCGCGCGGCGTGCAGTTCATCAACCCATCCGTTCAGACACATAGCTGCCGGGCGAGGCCGGGAAAACTACGGTTTTCGGACCGTTCAGGAACACCCGGCCATGGATATGGGCGTGGATCGCACGCGACAGGACCTGGCTTTCGACGTCGCGGCCAAGGCTGACATAGTCGCCGGGCGACTGCGCATGGGTGACGCGCACCGTGTCCTGTTCGATGATCGGCCCTTCGTCCAGATCGGCGGTGACATAATGGCTGGTCGCGCCGATCAGCTTGACGCCCTTTTCATAGGCCTGCTTGTAGGGGTTCGCGCCCTTGAAGGACGGCAGGAAGGAATGGTGGATATTGATGATCCGGCCCGACATCTTCTTGCACATCTGGTCCGACAGAACCTGCATATAGCGCGCCAGCACGATCAGTTCCGCCCCGGTTTCCTCGATGATCTCCATCTGCCGCGCCTCGGCCTCGGGCTTGTTCGCGGGGGTGACGCGGATCATGTGGAAGGGAATGTCGTGATTGACGACGACTTTCTGGTATTCATGGTGGTTCGAGATGACGCCGACGATGTCGATGGGCAGCGCGCCGATCTGCCAGCGATACAGCAGGTCGTTCAGACAGTGACCGAAGCGGCTGACCATGATCAGCACCTTCTTCTTCACCGAATCGTCGCCGATCTCGACCTGCATGCCGAATTTTTCGGCGATGGGCGCGAAATCGGTTCGCAACTGCTGCAGGCTCACGCCCCCCTCGGACCGGAAGCTCATGCGCATGAAGAAGCGGCCTGTCTCGATGTCGTCAAACTGTGCGCTGTCGGTGATGTTGCAGTCCTTGGCGGCAAGAAAGCCCGAAATCGCCGCGACGATGCCACGGGTCGAGGCGCAGGTAACGCGCAGGGTATAGCTGTTCATGGTCGGGCTCCGTTGCATATTCAGGGCCGCCCGTGATGGACGGCCCGGTCTGGTTCGCATTTCGGACGAATGGCGCGGAACCTCCATCGCGATTCCGACACAGCCGGGCGTTCATGCGACATTGCGCGATCGCCCGACCGAACGATCAGGCGGCCGGCAAGCGGCTTTCGATCATGCCGGCATACCAGCTTGAACCGGCCGGGATCGCGTCGTCGTTGAAATTATAGGCGGGGTGATGAACCATCGCCGTGTCGCCGTTGCCGACAAAGATATAGGCGCCCTGACGTTCGTTCAGCATATAGCTGAAATCCTCGCCGCCCATCATCGGCTGCATGTCCATGTTCACGTCGCCGGCGATCTGGCGGGCGACCTCGGCCGCCCATTCGGTCGCCTGATCGTCGTTCATCGTCACCGGGTAGCCGCGATCGTACTGCACCTCGGCGATCGCGCCCATCGCGGCGGCGATATTCGTCGCGACGCGGATGATGCCTTCCTCCAACTGATCGCGAACACCGGGATCAAGGCTGCGGGCGGTGCCCTTCAGCTTGACGACATGCGGGATCACGTTATGCGCCGTGGAATCGGTCGAGACGACGCAGACCGAGATGACCGCGTTCTGCAGCGGATCGATATTGCGCGACACGATGGATTGCAGAGCGACGATGATCTGCGCGGCGGTCAATGTGGTGTCGATGCAATCATGCGGCTTGGCGGCGTGCCCACCCTTGCCGGTCACGGTGATGTCGAACTGGTCCGCCGCGGCCATCATCGCGCCGGGCTTGATCGCGAAGGTGCCCGTCGGCACGCCGGGCATGTTGTGCATCCCATAGACCTCGTCGATCTTCCAACGTTCGATCAGGCCATCCTTGACCATTGCATCGCCGCCGCCGCCGCCTTCTTCGGCGGGCTGGAAGATCACCACGGCGGTGCCGTCGAAATTGCGCGTCTCGGCCAGGTATTTCGCGGCACCCAGCAGCATCGCGGTATGGCCGTCATGACCGCAGGCATGCATCTTGCCCGGCGTCTTCGAGGCGTATTCGACGCCGGTCTGTTCGTTGATCGGCAGCGCATCCATATCGGCGCGCAGGCCGATCACCCGGCCCTTGCTGTCGGTCTTGCCGCGGATGACGCCGACGACGCCGGTGCGACCGACGCCCTCGGTCACCTCGTCGCAGCCGAATTCGCGCAGCAGATCGGCAACCTTGCCGGCGGTTCGATGGACGTCATACAGAAGTTCGGGATGTTCGTGGAAATCGCGCCGCCAAGCGGTGATTTCGGGCAGCAGTTCGGCAAAGCGGTTCTTGACGGGCATGATCGGTCTCCTTCATCCGACAGGATGAGGGCTTCGTGCAGAGTGTGCAAGTGGGCCGATGCGTTCTGCCCGGCAGCCAACCTGAACCAGACGGCGGGGCAGACTGATCTGCCCACCCCGCGTGCCACCGCCGGTCGGTTCGGTCAGATGTCGAAATTGCTGGGCAGCACGATCATGTCGCGGATGGTGACGTTGCGTGGGCGGGTCAGCATGAACATCAGGGCGTCCGAAACCTCTTGCGGTTCGATCAGCGCCCCTGCGTCCTTCATGCGCTGCAACCGCTCGGGCTCCCAATCGGAGAGCAGGGCCGAGATCACCGGGCCGGGCGAGACCTGACCGACGCGAATCCCGTGCCCCATCAATTGCCGGCGCATGGTCTGGACAAAGCAGGTCACCGCCCATTTCGAGGCGGAATAGACCGGCTCGACATGGATCGGGGCGTGTCCGGCAATCGAACAGGTCACCAGAATATCGCCGGTGCCGCGTTCGATCATGTGGGGCGCCACGGCGTGCACGTTCTTCATCACCGCGTTGACGTTCAGGTTCAGCATCCGGTCGATGGCTGCCGGGTTCGTCTCGACCAGATCGCCGCCGACATAGCTGCCGGCATTGCACACGATGATGTCGATCTGTCCGGTCTTCTCAAGGATCTCGGGGACCATCGCGTTGCAGCTGTCGGCATCCAGCAGATCCGTGACCTGCGAAACGGTGTTGCCGCCCAAGCTGGCGGTCAGTTCGGCCAGCGCCTCGCTGTTGCGATCGACCATGACAACGCGCGCGCCGGCGCCAAGCAGCGCCTTGGTGGCGGACAGGCCGATGCCCGACGCGGCGCCGGTGACGACGGCTGTCTTGCCGGTGAATTCCTTGGTCATGCGATGTCTCCTTCGTTCGGCGGGCATGTCCCGCACATCCTGTGGTTGGTTTGCAGGCGGTTCCGGGATCAGACGGCCAGAAAGCCGCCGTCCAGCGGAAGCACGGCGCCTGTGATCATCGCGGCGTCGGGTGACAGCAGCAGGGCGATGCTTTTCGCGACATCCTCGGCCTCGGCAAAGCGGCCCATCGGGTGGCGCGCCATCATCGGATCGCGCTTTTCCGGATCGCTCCATGCTTCGGCGGCAAGTTCGGTCATTGTCACGGTCGGTGCCAGGGCTGCGACCCTGATGCCATGCGGGCCCAGTTCCCTGGCCATCACACGGGTCGCGCCCTCCAGCCCTGCCTTCGAGGCGGCATAGCAGACATGATCGGCAAAGCCGCGATGCCCTGCGATGCTGGTGACGTTGACAATCGCGCCGCCGCCGCCCGCCGCGACGCGGGCGCGGGCAAATTCCTGCGCGCAGATCAACGCCGTTCGCAGATTGATTCCCATGACCGTCTCATAGCCGGCGTCGGTCATGTCCAGCAGGCTTTCCAGCACGTTCGTGCCGGCGCAGTTGACGAGAAAATCGCAGGTTCCGGCCTCGGCCATCGCCCCGCGCGCGGCGGCGGGGTCGGACAGATCCGCAACGACGCTGCGGGATCCCGTTTCGGCGGACAGGCTGTCCAGATCGGCGCCGGTGCGGCTGATGGCCACGACCTGCGCGCCACGTTCGGCCAGCAAGCGTGCGGTGGCGCGCCCGATCCCCTTGCCGGCGCCGGTGATGATGACGGATTTTCCAGTGAATTCCATTGCAAGCCTCACAAGATGGTTCGGTCGGACGCGACCCGATTTGCGGTGGGACGCCCGGATGTCATGTCGCCATGGCCTCGGCGATCTTCTGGCGGATCTCGCGCGCCGTGCGCTGCAGCGTCAGGAACGCGTCAAACCGCGCATCCTGAAGCCGCCTGACCCGCCCTTGGGCGGGGACATAGCGATCCTGCACGCGCGCCATGACCGGCATCGCGCTGTGGATATCGTCGAAGCTTCCCGCCGCGACCGCGCCCAGGATGGCCGATCCCAGAAGTACGGGTTCCACGCATTCCGTCGCCTCGACGGGCAGGCCGGTGGCGTCCGCAAGGATCTGGCGGATCAGCGGGTGCTGGCCCGCGCCGCCGCTGATCGCGATACTGTCCACGGGCGCACCGTTCGCGGCCTGCGTCTCGATGATCTGGCGCAGGCCGCACCCAAGGCCGCAGATCCCCGCGACATACAGCGCGATCAGCCCGTCCAGCCCGGTTTCGACGCCCTGTCCGGCAATCACCGCCCGCGCCTGCGGATCGGCGAAGGGCGCACGGTTGCCAAGGAATTCCGGGACCACATGAACCTGCCCGGCCAGCATCACCGCGTCAGAGGCGGCCCCTGCCCGGTCAAGCGCGGTGTCGGCCAGCCATGCCGGCAGCGACATATCCACAGCCTTGGCGCGGGCCTTCGCCTCGGCATGGGCGGGATGCATCGTCACAAGATGATCGATGGCAGCGCCGGCGACCGACTGGCCGCCCTCGTTCAGCCATGCGCCGGGCACCATGGCCGAGAAATAGGGGCCCCAGACGCCCGGCACGAAGGCAGGCTTGGTCGTGGTCGTCATGGTGCAGGACGAGGTGCCGAAGACATATCCCAGACAGCGTGTCGGATCGCCGCCGCCGCCCTGCGCGCCGACCGTTCCGATCCCGCCCGCATGCGCGTCGATCAGGCCCGCACCGACCGCGATGCCGGGAACAAGCGCCATCTGCCGCGCCGCATCCGGGGTCAACCCCTTCCCCAGCGCGGTGCCGGGTTCGACGACCTCGGTGCCGATCCGGGCAAAGCCATCCCGTGCCAGATCGCCCAGCCCGATACCGTGGAAATATTCAGGGTCCCAGCGCCCTTCATGCGCCAGATAGGTCCATTTGCAGGTCACCGTGCAGGTCGAACGCGCAAGGCTGCCGGTCGCCTTCCATGTCAGGAAATCGGTCAGGTCGAAGAAATGCCCCGCAGCATGATAGATGTCGGGCCGGTTTTCCTTCAGCCACAAAAGCTTGGGCGTCTCCATCTCGGGCGAGATGCGGCCGCCCACATACCGCAGCACGTCATGGCCCTGCGCGTTGATCCGTTCGGCCTGCTCGACGGCGCGGTGATCCATCCACACGATGATGTCGCGTTCGGGATGGTCCGGATCGCCCACCGGCAGTGCCGCGCCATCGACGCCCCGCACGACCAGCGAACAGGTCGCGTCGAACCCGATGCCGCGCACGCTGTCCAGCCGGATGCCCGCCTGTGACACCGCCTGCCGGGTCGCGGCGCAGACCGCGTCCCAGACCTGATCGCCGGATTGTTCGGCGATGACGCCCGCGCGGTGCATGTCGACATCGCGCCTGGCGGTGGCAAGCAGATTGCCGGTCCGGTCGAAAACCCCGGCGCGGGCCGAGCCGGTGCCGACATCGATGCCAATGAAATGATCGCTCATCCGCTGAACTCCGGTTGCAAGAAATTCGGGGGCGGCAGGGAGGGGGCCGCCCCCACGGCGACTAGCGCCATTCGCGGCCGATATAGATGGCCAGAAGGATGATGAATCCCTTGATCACGTCCTGCAGATACGGGTTGATACCCATCAGGTTCAGCCCGTTGTTGATGATCCCCAACAGCACCGCTCCGATCAGCGTGCCGATGATCAGGCCGCGCCCGCCCGAGATGGCGGCGCCGCCCAGAACCACCATCGCGATGGCATCCAGTTCGAACGCGACACCTGCGCCGGGCTGGCCACTCATCAGGCGGCCGGTCAAGACGATGGCCGCCATGGCCGAGGTGAAGCCCGAGATCATGAAGACAAACAGCTTGACCCGCTTGGTGTTCACGCCCGACAGGTTCGCTGCCGTCTCGTTTCCGCCGATCGCATAGACGTGGCGCCCGAACGAGGTGCGCTGCAACAGCACCCAGGCCGCGGCGTAAAGCAGCACCATGATGATGATCGGCACCGGCACCCCGGCGATGCGGCCGACGCCGAACCACGACACCCATCCCGGCACCCCGCTGATCGGGTAACCGCCGGAATAGACAAGGCCGAAGCCGCGCGCGATCAGCATGGTTGCCAGCGTCACGATGATCGCGGGCATCTGTCCCCACGCGACCAGCACGCCGTTGAAGACCCCGAACAGCACGCCGACCACGATCATCGCCAGCAACCCGGCGACGCCCGGCATGCCCATGTTCACCATGACCCCGGCCCCCAGCGTACCGCACAGCGCCATGACCGCGCCGACCGACAGGTCGATCCCGCCGGTCAGGATCACGAAGGTCATGCCGATCGCCAGGATGCCGATGATCGACTGCTGCCGCAGGACATTGACGATATTGTCCACGCTGAAGAAATTGTCGCTGGCGAATGCCATGACGGTCGAGACGGCGATCAGGCCGACCAGCGGCAGGATCAGGGGCGAGTGCTTGAGCCCGCCAAGGATGGATTGCCACGCCGATGGCGGCGCTTCGGGTGAAGATTCATGCGACATATCTGACTTTCCCCGTGGTAGCGTGGGTCATGATTTCTTCGGAATTTATGGCATCGCCCTGAACGGTCGCGACGATCGCGCCGCTGCGGAACACGCAGACCCGATCCGACATGCCGATCACCTCGGGCAGTTCGGACGAGATCATGATGATCGAGTATCCGTCCTCGGTCAGGTTGCGCATCAGCTGATAGATCTCGGCCTTGGCGCCGACGTCGATGCCGCGTGTCGGCTCGTCGAAGATCAGGATCGGCGTGCTGTGGTTCAGCCAGCGGGCGATCACGACCTTCTGCTGGTTGCCGCCCGACAGCGTGTCCACGGCGACATTCGGACCCGGAGCCTTGACCTGCACGTCCTTCATCACGCTTCTGGTCGCTTCCAGCTCTTTCTTCAGGTCAAGGAAATACTTCATTGCCCGATACTTGCCGTAATTGTTCACGGACACGTTCTGCATGATCGAGAACGAGGTGATCAGCCCCTGATCCTTGCGGCTTTCGGGCAAAAGGCCGATGCCGCGTTCCAGCGCCTCTTTCGGGTTGGCGGGGCGTTTCGGGTCGCCGTTGATCTCGACCTCGACAACGGCGGCCGGATAGGCGCCCATGATCGACAGCGCGGTTTCTGTGCGCCCGGAACCGACCAGACCGGCGAATCCCAGAATTTCGCCCTGATGCAGTTGGAACGAACTGACGGGACCGTTCTTCCGCAACTGGATATTTTTCGCGTCAATGACCACGCGCCGGTCGGGCAAAGCTGCGGGCTTGGGCGGGAAATTGTTCTCGATCCTGCGTCCGACCATCATTTCGACCAGCCGGTCGGTGTCGATCGCGCTGACCTCGCACGTGCCGACATATTCGCCATCGCGAAGCACCGTGATCCGGTCACAGATCTCGAAGATCTCGTCCAGATGGTGCGAAATAAACACCATCGCGACGCCCTGCTGCCGCAGATCGGCCATCACCTTGAACAGATGTTCGACCTCGCCGGGCGTCAGTGTCGCGGTGGGTTCGTCCAGCACAAGAATGCGCGCATCCAGCGACAGCGCCTTGGCGATCTCGACGAATTGCTGTTCGGCCACGCTGAGATCGGCCACCGGCACGTCAAGCGGCACATCGACGCCCAGCTTGCCCAGAACTTCCCTTGCGCGGGTTCGCATGGCCCTGCGGTTCAGCAGGCCGTAGCTGGTCGTCTTCTCTCTTCCCAGGAAGATGTTCTCGACCGCGGTCAGATAGGGGATGAGGCTGAATTCCTGAAAGACGATCCCGACCCCCGCGGCGATGGCGTCATCGTAATGGGCGAAATCCTGTTCCCTGCCGTCGATGCGGATGGTGCCCTCATCGGCCTTCAGGATGCCGCACAGGATCTTCATCATCGTCGATTTTCCGGCACCGTTTTCGCCCAGAAGGGCGTGCACCTCTCCGGCGCGGACTTCCAGATCGACGCCGTGCAGCACCTTGACCGGCCCGAAGGCCTTTCTGATGCCCCTCATCTCTAGCATGTCACGTCCTCCCATTTCAGCCCGCGCCCGGAACCTCCGGGCGCGGTCGGTCGCAGATTACCAGGAGAAGCCTTCGGCGTTCTCGGCATCGACAACCTTCACGTCGATCGGCACCTCGGTCGGCACGACCTGCGCGCCCCAGTGCTTGGCCAGCGCCATGGCCAGACCGATGCGAACCTGATCGCGCGGGAACTGGGCAGTGGTCTCGATGAACGCCGTGCCCTTGGCGATCGCTTCGACGGCTTCGGGCGCACCATCAACCGAGGTCAGCTTGATGTCCTTGCCCGACCCCTGGATCGCTGCCAGCGCCCCCATCGCGCCGCCATCATTGACCGAGAAGATGCCGGCAAGGTCCGGATGCGACTGGATCATGTTCTCGACCACGCCAAGCGCGACCGAACGGTCCTGACGGCCGTTCTGGGTATCAACCAACGTGATGCCTTCGGCCTCTTCCAGCGCGGCCTTGCAGCCTTCGACACGTTCAAGGATTGGCACGACCGGGATGCCATCGAGGATCGCGACTTCGCCTTCACCCCCCAGCGCCTCGGCCAGGTACTTGCAGGACTGGTACCCCGCGTCGCGGTTCTTGGAACCCACGAAGCTGTCGACCGGTCCGTTGGCGTTGGCGTCCACGGCGACGACGATCGCCCCCGCATCCTTCGCCATCCTGACGGCGGTTTCGATGCCCGCGCTGTCGGTCGGATTGACCAGCAGGATGTCGATGCCCTGTTGCAGCATGTCCTCGACGTCCGAAATCTGCTTGGCGACGTCGTGTCCTGCGTCGGTCACGACCACCTCGGCGCCCAGTTGGGCGGCGGCCTCGTTCAGCGCCTCTTGCATGCTGACGAAATAGGGGTTGTTCATCTCCTGGAACGTCATGCCTATTTTCAGCGGTCCGTCGTCCTGCGCGGCGGCCAATCCGGCCGATGTGGCAAGCGCGAGGGTCGCGATGGATGCGGTTTTCAAGAATGTCTTCATGGGTTCCTCCCGTTGATGAAGATGGCACGTCTTTTCCGCACGCTGCGGACATGCTGCCTGCAACGATGGGAAACTGGTAAAGGGTGAATGGTCGTCCTAGCTGGCCATGCGCACCGTGTTGTTGGCCGCGAATGTTGCCCTGAATTCGGACGGCGACATGTTCTTCAGCTTCAGGAAATGCCGGTTGAAGTTCGACAGGTTCGAGAAGCCGACCTCGAAGCAGATGTCCGCCACCTTGGTGTCGGGGTCGGACAGCAGCATGTGGCAGGCCAGATCGATCCGAAGCTGGTTGCGATAGCGGACCAGCGTCGTGCCGGTATGGCGCTTGAATGACCGCGAGAAGGCGCTTTGGCTCTGGCCGGTCAATTCGGCAAGCTCGGCCTCGCTCAGCGGTTCGTTCAGGTTGTCGCGCAGATGGGCAATAGCGCGGTTCATGTCCGATTCCTCGGCCTTCTCCAGATCCAGGACGAAGCTGAGACTGGCCAGCGTCTGCGCCTGCGGTGCGTTCACCATCAGGTCGAGGATCTCGAAGAAAAGCCCAAGGCGTCGCGTGCCGCGCGCGTCGATCAGGCGACGGATCAAGGGACGGACCGCTTGCGCGGTATCGTCGCCGAACAGGACCCCGCGCCGGCTGCGGTCCAGCAGATGTCGCGCGGCGTCCAGTTCGGGAAAGGTCGCAAGGGCCCCGTCGATGAAACTTTCGGGGAACTGGATGACCTGGGTGCGCTGAGGAACGATCTCGCCGGGGCGGATATCGCTGATCCAGTTCTGCGGCAGGTTCGGTCCGGTCATGATCAGTTGGCCGGGCGCGAATTCGCCGACATGGTCACCGATGTAGAACTTGCCTGACGTGGCGACGACCTGATGGATTTCGTATTCGGGATGATAGTGCCAGCGCACCGTCCGGAAGGGATAGCCATGCTTCCACGCGGCGAAGGATTCGCCTTTCCTGATGTGCACCAGTTCCAGATCGGGTTGCATGATCTCCTCCTTCCCGCGCCGGATCCTGCCCTTGTGGGACCGGTCCTCCTCGTGGCGCCGATTCCCGTTCTAGCACTTGCAACGCCTGCGCCTCCACGACGCCAGCCAGAAATTTATGATACTTTTTTGACACGAACCGCCTGAAATTCATCACCGGCACTCCGCAATTTGCAGATCGCGCACTTGCCGCAGTGCAGAATAAAGTTGCAGGGGCGGACGCTAATGAACGCGTTTCGGGCAAATTCTTGGGCCTCGGCCGGAGGAAAGGAACACCGGCTGTCAGGATAAGTCGCATGTTCGCCTATACTTTTTCCTCGCATTCCGTCGCGACCGGATGGCTGCGCAAAATCAAAGGCCCCGGCGTCGCCACGCCGGGGCCAGTCACATAGTTCCAGGATCGGATGATTTGCGGCCTGTCAGGCTTCGGGCATTCTGATCTGGATCTTCACGTCCGTTTCGCGGGCCTCGACGGCCCGATCAAACGCCGCGACGCTGTCCGCGAAAGGCAGCGTGGCCGAGATCAGCGGCTTCAGATCGACCTTCCCCGCCCCGATCAGCGCGATGGCCCGGTCATAGATATTGGCATAGCGGAACACCGTCTCGACCCGCAATTCCTTGGCCTGCAGGCCCACGATATCGACCGGGACCGGATCGACCGGCATGCCGACCAGCACGATCGCGCCACCCGGGCGCGCAAGTGCCGGCAGACCAAGGATCGCGGGGGCCGCGCCGGAACATTCGAACACCACATCGGCCCCCCAGCCGTCGGTGGCCTCGGCGATCGCCTCGGCAGCCGACTGCTGACGGATATTGATGGTCTCGATGCCGTCATACGCTCCGATGATGTCCAGCTTGGGTTGCGCCAGATCGGCCACATAGACCTTGGCGCAGCCCCCCGCCAGCGCCGCCAGCGCCGTCATCATGCCGATCGGACCGGCACCTGTGACAAGACCGACATCACCCGGCTGGATGCGGGCGCGCAGCGCGCTTTGCATGCCGATGGCGAAGGGTTCGACCATCGCCCCTTCGGCGAAGGACATGGTGTCCGGCAGCTTGAAGGTGAAGGCCGCCGGATGGATCACATGCGGCGTCAGGCAGCCATGCACCGGTGGCGTTGCCCAGAAGGTCACCGCCGGGTCGACGTTGTAGATCCCGAGACGCGAGGCCCGCGAGGTCGGATCGGGGATGCCGGGCTCCATGCAGACCCGGTCGCCCACCTTCAGATGCTGCACATCCGACCCGGTCTGGACAACGATGCCCGACGCCTCGTGGCCCAGGATCATGGGTTCCTGCACGACGAAGGGGCCGATCTTGCCATGCGTGTAGAAATGCACGTCCGAGCCACAGACCCCAACGGTGTGTACGGCGATGCGTACGTCCTGCGGACGCAGTTGATCCGGCAACGCGATGTCGCGCAGCGCCAACTCTCCCTTGCGTTCAAGAACAAGTGCCTCGGCCATTTCAGTTCCTCCCATTCGCGGCGCGTGGTCCGACGGGGTCGGGCCACCAAAACTGCACGCAGCATCGTTGACGGTGGAAAGCCTGTCCCGTCGCGCACGACCTGTAAATCCCCCTCGTCGGGGATCAACGCCAAATTTCGCGGGAACGGAAAAAATCTATCAGCCCCGGCCACGATCCACCGTTCGGTCTAGACCGAGAAAACCAACTGGCTTTCGAAGGATGCATCCTCGGCGCCGACACGCCAGTATTTCGGCGTCTGTTCGGGCGGCATGCGCGACGCGATCCGGTCCATGAGTGCCTTGTATCCATAGATCTGCGGCGAAGCCCCCAGGACTTCCAGCATGGTATCGGTAAAACGCCCGTGCCCGAGGCTTTCGGTCGCCAGCTGGTTGGACTGGCATGCAGAAAGCTGCACCACGCACGCCGCCACCGGATAGTCCAGTTCGCGATTGATGATTGCCGGATCGGGTGCCGCGCCGACGCCTGGCAGACCGCGATAAAAGGCCTCGTTCTTGCGAAAAACGCGTGATGCAGCCCCCAGAGTCATCCGCCGGGCGGTGACTGTCGGTCCTGCGTCCAGCGTCGCGGGCGCCCGGACGACGCTGCCCGAATGGCAGCTGTCGAAGACGGCCAGAACGCGCACGCCTTCGCGGAACTGCGACCACAGCGCGAACAACTCGTCATCGACGAACTGCCCGTCGAACAGGCACAGCGTCTCGTCCAGCCGGTCCATGTCTGGACCGCCCATTTCATCACCGTTGAAATCCGGCAACTGCCCGCCATGCCCCGCATAGGTGAACATGAAGGTCTCGCCGGGTTGCAGGTCGGTCGCGGCCTTGGCCATCGCCTCTTTCAGGGCATCCCGTGTCGCGGCCGCATCGATCAGCAGGATCGGCGCAAAGCCCCGGCTTCCCGCCAGTTCGGCCATGGCTTCGGCGTCCGCGATGCAGAATTCCAACGGCGAAAGCTCGGCCCCGTAATGCGCCGGATCGGCGTTGTTCAGCCCCAGATGCAACGACATCGCGCGCGGGCGATCGGACCGTGACGCACCGCGGCCTCGCGGGCGCGACAACTTGTCGATCTGCGCCGCGAAGATATCGCCTACACGGCGATAGCCGGCATTCTTCGGATGCAGTTCGTCGGACCAGCCCTGCCGTCCCACAACCCCGCGCAGATCCAGGAAATGCACATGCGCATGGCTGCGTGACAATCGCGCAAGAGAGATGTTGAATCGATCCATCATCACCTTGGCGATGGACACCTGCAATTGCGGATCGACGATCCCGCGCGTGGCCATCGGCTGTCCCAGCCAGCGGCCCTTGTCGGGGACCGGATAATCATAGCCGTGGCAGACGACCTGAACCTGCGGGAAACGCTGCGCCACGTCGCGGAAGATCATGTCATAAAGCGCCATGGTCCTGCCGATCAGCTGGTCGAAACTGCTCAGCAGATATTCGGCCGGTTGCAGCGCAGCATCGAACGCCCGCAGATGCGTCGCCAGATTCCCGTTCGCAACCAGATCGTTGCCACCCGCCGACAGCAGCAGGATCGAGGCCTGAGTGGACTGCAACGCCTTTCGATATTCGGCCCTGCGGACCATGTTTTCCAGCGTGTCCCCGCCCGCGCTCAGCGACAGGACGGCATATTTCTCCATCAGCACGTCGATCACGTCCCACAGCTTGAAGGGATACTGGAACCAGCTGTCGCCTTCTTCGACGATCACCGGGCCTGTGTAGTTTCCCTTGGACAGCAGCCGATAGAACCGGCTTTGCCTGCCATTCCGTTCCAGCCAGTTCGCGCCATTCAGGATCAGCGCGCTGCGCGAACGCCCCTCGGCGGTGTCGGGGACATGAACCGTATCGGTATTGATCTCGACCACGGGATCGAAGGCCGCGCCCTGATCCTCGGCGACGCGGAAATAGGGTTCCAGATCGCCGGGCGCGGTGGCCGGATCGGCGACCATCTCGGCCAGTTGCTCCAGCGTCAGCTTGCCGTCCGGGCCGCCGGCAGCAGCCTCACGAGGCTTGCCGTTCGAGGGTTTCTTCGCGCGCGCCATGGCGTTGTCCTTTCACTGCTTCGCGCCGGCCTCACCGATCCTGGCAAGATGGCGCAGGATCATCGTGTGACAGGCAAGGTTGATACTGACTTCGTGATATTCATAGCGCCGCCGTCCGGGCACACGCGGGCGGATCGGCCCGATGCGCAATCCCTGCAACGCGCCGCCGGCACCACATAGCTGCGCAATGCCGGATCGCTGGCGCGACATGCCGACAAGCCGGGCATCGCGCGGCCGCCCCTGGAAACTGTACAGGACAAGATCCAACATCGAACCCGCATAGTGGTCGATGGACAGCCGTTCCTCGAACGGCCGTGTCGGAACCCACAGCGTCGCCCGCCCCGGTTTGAGGACCGACAGCCCACGGATCAGAGGTCCGAACGCCGACTGGAAACGCGGGGCTTCCATCACGGGCGCAATCAGATCGATCGAGGCGACGGCCGCATGGAATCGTTCGGCCAGTTTCTTGCGGCGGCGGTTTTCGGCGGCGTTGCCGGTGTCCGAGTTCAAAGACTCGAGATATTCTGCCATCAGCAGGGCGCCGGCACCTTCGATCACCAGATGCAGCGGCGTGCGGGCTGCGGCGAAGCGGTCGAATATCTCGGCCGCCGCGCCATCGGTTCCCTTTGTGACATGGCGACCGGCGGTTCTTGCGGCACGCTCGATCTCGCGCCAGAACGCGCGGCCGATTCCGGCGGTGACCTTTTCGATCTCGGCGTTCAGGCGGTCGCTGTGCGGTCCGACCCGCTGCACCGCAGTCGAGAACAGATGGGTCAGCACCGGTGTCGCGCTTTCGATCAGATCGTTGCACCACAGGACGGCATAGGGATACATGTCGCAGATGTCCTCGACGCATTGGCGCCGACGCGCCTCGAAGTCGAAAGCATCCTTCATCCCCATCAGCGAGCCGCTGACCGACAGCAGCACCGGCTTGCGATCGCGTTTGCTGCGCTTGCGCAATCGGTCGGTCGTCTGGGCGACATAGTCGCGAGAGGTCGCGTAGCTGCCGCGTTCGACATGCACACCGTCGTCAAGATGGGCAAAATGGCCAAGCAACTGATGGCAGGCGGTGGACCCCGCGCGGATATCGGCGCCACCGAAACTGATGCCCTGGTCGCCCACGGAATACTGGAACGCCTCGGGCGCAGGGACGCCCAGGCGCAGCACCCAGGCATCCATCACGTTGCGCGCCCAGTCCTCGTATTTCCAAAGCGCGATCCCCGGGCGGTCGCGAAACCCGCCCCAATCGGCGCCCCAGGAATTCAGCACCAGGAACCCCTCGGAGGTGTAGCCGAGGATCACGAAGGCATGCGCGCCAAGGCCGCGGGATGACACCGGAATACGGCCGCGCCGGTCGGCGGATGCGACAGAGAACGCCGACACGGCGTCGTCTTGCCACCCCGCGTGGATTTCGGCCGAAACAAGAATGCCGTCCGCCTCGACGAGGGCGTTGTGATAATCGTTGAGGATCGGGCGGACGCGGTAATACGCCCCCAGCGTCACACCCCGCGCCGATTTGAACCTTTCGACCTCGGACGGCAGATCATCTGCGGCGGCCTGCGCGACCGGGTCCGGCCACATCCTGTCCGGGCAGCAGCCGAAATGATAGAACCCCTTGACCGCCGAGCGCAGCGACTGAACGCCGGTGTCGGCGCTGGTCTCGCGCCCCTCGATCCGCCGCGCCATCAGATACAGCATCTGCGGCGATACCGGGTCCGCATTCGCAACATTTGCGCGTCGGCGGTGAATGTCGATCAGGTTGGCAAGGGCCTGCCCGACGCAGGTGCCCGCATCGCCCTGATTGCGGATCGG
This sequence comes from Paracoccus sp. R12_2, assembly GCF_017744015.1. GTDB lineage: Bacteria > Pseudomonadota > Alphaproteobacteria > Rhodobacterales > Rhodobacteraceae > Paracoccus. The sequence goes on along the minus strand of NZ_JAGHRA010000004.1, from coordinate 242,845 downwards.
ATAGGACGGGCAACCGTCGGCAGGACACGCTGCGGCGGCGAACCCGCCCGGATCGGCCTCGGGCGACAGAAGGCGCAGCGTCGGGGTATAGATCTGATCGCGCAAATCGGACGGATCGCGGGACAATCCGCTGTGCCAGCCAGCGGTGCGTCTGCCGGCCCTTTGACCGGCGGGCTGCCCTGTCGATCCGATCAACGCCCCATCATTCATCCACACCCCCCCTGCATCCGGTCACGGCCCGTAAAGGCTCCAGAAAAAAAGGCGCAGCTTGTCGCTGCGCCGATAGCCTTCGAAATTCGCCTCGAATGCCTCGTCCAGCAGCGATGGCTGCGACAGGACAAGTTCGGACAGCACCCGCGAAAAGGTCATCAGCAGCCGCGCCTTGTCGATGCCGACGCTGTCGGCATTGCGCATGAACAAAACATAGCGATCATCGCTGTAGGTCGTCGTCGCGGGCTCGGGCTTGCAGTCGGGGTCGCCATATATAAGCAGGGCCCGGTTCACGATTTCCAGGTCGCCGACATAGTACTGAAGCGGGTTGGAATCGCCCGATGGTGCCGCGCAGAAAGCCTTGACCGCGTCCTTGTGGGTGGGCGACAGGTGAACCTTCTCGTTGCCGTCCGCGGCCGCGCCGGGATTATACAGATAGCTCAGCAGATCATCGCGAAAGCTTGGCCATTCCCCCGCGTCCAGAATCCGCCGGATTCCGTGATCGATGGCCGTGGTGCTGCCAACGACATTGATGCGGAAGTTGCCGGAGCCGGTATTCTGGTTTCTTTCCCGCTTTCTTGCGGCATAGCCGACCCCCGAAAGATAAAGCGGCAGCGAGGCGGTGTGGTCGCTCAGACGATCGCGTGTCGCCGTGGCGGGATCGCATAGAAGGTCGATCGAAGGATCGCCGCCGCCGGGCATTTCTCGCAGCATCTGGAAACGGGATCCCGCCGTCACCTCGACCGGCACGACATTGAAGGCCGGCTGGTCGTTCCGGTCGCGCATCACTTCCAGCACCCGGTCGCAGATATAGACGATATAGCCCGAATATCCTGCGTCCCCCAACGGACCGGTGCCCTTGCCGGATGACACAAGCATCTGATCGGGCCGGTATGAAAAAGGCGGCGCATCGGCCCGAACCCCGACATACAGAGTCGGCAATTCCGGCTGTGCAGTATCGTCGGCGGGCTGCGCGCAGGCGGGCGCCGCGATCAGCGCCAGGATCGCAAGGGCGGCCTTCATCCCTCACCTGCCACGGCGGCCGCCGCCAGATGCTTGCGCTTTTCCGACATCTCAAGAAGACCGGCGTAAGAGATCAGGAAGATCGCCAGCGGCATCAACAGGAACAGCGCCTCGCGCAGATACCAGATGGCCCACGCCCATCCCTCTTGCGCCGAGGTGAAATTCGGAACTGCGATCAGCACACAGATCAATGCCAACACCACCGCGGGCACCAGCGCGGCCAGCGTGACAAGGATGGTGCGGCTGGCAATCAAATTGTCATGCTGGTCGGTGGCGATCAGAACACCCAGCGACACACAGGCACCAAGCGGCGCAAAAAACAGCAGATAGCGCCATTTGTCCTGAAGAAAGTCGCGCATCTGATCCATCGTGGCGACATAGCCGAAGGCAAGATCCTGCAGCAGCAGCGCCAGTCCGACGAAGGCCATGCCGACGACGCCGGGCAGCACGACCGTCCCGACAAGACGCGAAACGGGTGGAAATCGTGGGTTCCACGCGGCCCATTTGCCCTGTTCGCGCCGAATATCGCGGATCAGCAGCGCGAAGAACCCGCTGAAGAAACTCAAGGTGGCCCCGGTGATCGCAAGTCCGATCGACTGCGTGACGATGGATTTCAGGACATCCGGCGGGAACACCCCAAGGCCCAGAACAAAGCGCACGAAAAGCCAGTAGATGAACGATGCCGCAAGGAAGGATCCCATTGCACAGGCTAGCGTCGCCCCCAGCAATGCGTCGGCATTCGCCTCTTCGTTGCTGCGCAGATGACCGTTCAGACGCCCGTAAAGCCGGTCGCGCGGGTTGTTGGGCTGGGCGGGCAGTGCCGTCAGTGATCTGCCGTTCCGAATGAACTGGACCGCGAAGATCGCCTTCATGTTCTCGCACAGATCGACCGCGGCCTGGTAGAATCTGGTCTGCGCCTCGGGGCTGTCCGTCTTCAGGCCGTCCAGATCCTCGCACAGTTTCTCGTAGGATTTGACCAGAAGATCGTGCACGTCGGAAAGCGATTCGGTCGTCGCGGTGCTGAAGAAACGGTACCGGCCAGCGCCGATCACCGCCGCATGCAGCACGTCGATCTGCTTCAGAAACCCGCGCAGATCCTGTCGGTCCGACGGCGTGTTCCAACCGGTTCCATCGGGAAAGCGATGATCGAATCCCGACAACAACCGGAACCTGTCACGCGCCGGCGCTGCGGAATCCAGGTAATCGGGAAACTCGAACCGGTCCAGATCCTCGACAATTCGGAAAACGCCATTCGGGATATTGGCAGCGCGATGCGCGACGCTGCGAATGAATCTTTCCAATGGGGCCAGAACCCCCGACACCATCGCCACCATGATTAGCGTCGCGATATAGAACGGCTTGCCGAAGTTCAGCCCGTTCACGGTCAGGGAATTATCCGGAAGAAAGCTGCTGCCGGTCGGACCCGCATGCTCGCCCGAAAGTGCGACGAACATCTGAAGCAGCCGTTCGGATCCAAGCAGACCAGCATAGATCAGCAGATAGATGCCCACATAGAATGCCGCACCCCGGACCCGTTCCCCCAGCGTGCACAGCGCGCCGATCTCGACCCCGCGCAGGATCGAGAAGCGATCGAAAGCAACGCTTTTGCCGGGTTTGCGAAACTGTTGAACCGACTCGACCGTCAACACGATCGCTCCGGCCAGACAAGCTGCCAGATATGCGGGGTTCATGGTTTCTGTCTCAGATGCAGGTCTGCACTTCGGGATTGCACGGCCCGGCCCCGATCCGCGCCTGAGACGGTTGCGGCGGAACGGTCAGGACGACGAAAACCAAGACCCACGGGATCAGGTAAAACATTTGCATGGCAGCACCTTTTAAAGACCTAATCATATTATAATAGAAAATGGTTTATTTACAGACTTATTGTGCGGCGCCAAATCAATATCTCGGATGAAAACTATATTCCATCGCAATATCTCGGCGCGCCCCAAACACCTGCCGACTTCGATTGATATCCTGGAATGATGCAACCCGTGCGCGATTCGCGTCGCCGCAGGTCGTCCCGCATGCGCGGTGTCGCACAAGGCCCTCCTCGCGCCGCGCAGCATTTATACTTGTAATTTCTATATTACAATTGTATCAGGATGCCCGTGCGGTGCGCCAAGCCGATGCCGCCAACAGGAGGAGCGCCCTGATCGGGCGCATGTATCTGGGAGGAATATCCATGAGGAAACTGGCCGCCATGCTGGCCGGTGTGGCCCTTGCCATGCCCTTGGCCGCCGCCGCGCAAGACGCCGCCGGCACCGCCAAGAAGGACAGCTATCGCTTTCTGATCGTGCCGAAGGTCGTCCATCCGTGGTTCGACAAGGTGAATGACGGCGCCCAGATGGCCGCCGAGGCGCTGCAGGCGCAGACCGGCGCCGATATCGAAATCGTCTATTCCGCGCCACAGACCGCGGATGTCGTGCAGCAGGTGCAGATCGTGGAAAGCGCGATCTCGACCCGCCCGGACGGCATCGCCATCGACCTTCTGGATCCGTCCGGCAATCGCGGTTCGCTGGAAGCCGCGCAGGGTCAGGACATTCCGCTGGTGATCTTTGATTCGGTTCCGCCCGAGGGCATGGACATCCCCTATATCGGATCGGATTTCTGCGAGCAGGCCAAGATCGCCTCGCGCCGGCTGGTCGAGGTTCTGGGCGGCGAAGGCGAGGTCGCGATCATGATGGGCGTGCCCACCGCACCGAACCATTCGATCCGCGCAGAATGCCACCGCGAGGTGTTTGCCGAACACGAGGGCATCACCGTCGTGGCCGAAGGCATCGACAATGATAGCATCGAGATCGCCCAACAGCAGGCCGCTGCGATCATGCAGGCCAATCCCGACCTGAAGGGCTGGGTCGCATCGGACGCCGCCGGTCCCATCGGCATCGGGCAGGCGATCGTCGAGGCTGGCAAGGAAGATCAGGTCACGCTGGTCGGGTTGGACAACCTGCCCGAGATGCTGGACATGATCCGTTCCGGCGTGGCCGACAGTTCCTCGGCCTCGCAGCCCGAATTGCAGGGTTACTGGTCGGTGATGCTGCTTTGGGCACAGGCCACCGGTGCGCCGGTTCCGGATTACCTCGACACCGGAAACGCCTTCTTGACCAAGGACAACGTGGACGGCTGAACGATCCCGTCGCGGCCGGCGCAGACCCGGCCGCGACCAACAGCCGTGGGAGGAAACATGGCCTATCTGGAGGCACGCGGCCTTGGTCGGGATTTTCCCGGTGTGACCGCGCTGAACGAGGTCGATCTTTCGGTCGAACTTGGACGGACCCATATTCTGGCCGGCGAGAATGGCGCCGGAAAATCGACGCTGGTCAAGATCCTGACCGGTTCCGACCGCGCAACACGCGGCAGCATCGCGATCGACGGGCAGGACCCGCTGGACCATCCCGACCTGTTTCGCAACATCGCCTATGTGCCGCAGGAACTGTCGCTGTTCGCCGATGTCAGCGTGGCCGAGAACCTGTTCATGCCCTTTGACCGCACCGGCCATGGCGGCATCGTCAATCGCCGCCACATGGAGGCCGAGGCACAGACCTATCTGGACCGTTTCGGAATCGACGCGAAGCCATCCGATCTGGTTCGCCATATCTCGGTCCCTGATCAGCAATTGCTGCAGATTGCGCGGGCATCCACGAATCAGGACATGAAGGTGCTGATCCTGGACGAGCCGACCTCGGCCCTGACCGCGCGAGAGGTTCAGCGCGTCTTCAAGGTGATCCGCGGATTTCTGGATCGCGATCACGCCATCGTCTTCATCTCGCACAAGATGGAAGAGGTGTTCGAGATCGGCGACGACTACACGGTTCTGCGCAACGGCAAGAAGGTCGATGCGGGCCGCGTCACCGAGATCGACGAGCCGGGGTTGATCCGCGCCATGTCGGGCCGCGAGGTGGCGATAGACCAACATTTCCGTCCCGCCTGCCCCGTCACCGACACGGTCATGACGGTCGAGAACCTGTCCGGGCACATGTTCGACGATGTCAGCTTCGATCTGAAACGCGGCGAGATCCTTGGCCTTGCCGGGCTTGTCGGGGCGGGACGGTCGGAACTGATGCAAAGCATTTTCGGCTTTCGCAAGGCGACCGCAGGCCGGGTGCAGGTCGAGGGGCGCGACTGGCGCCTGCATGACACCGCATCGTCGGTCGCGGGCGGGATGCTGTATCTGTCCGAGGAACGCAAGCAACACGGGATCTTCCCGCTACTGTCTCTGCGCGAGAATATCGGATTGTCGGTGCTGTCTCTGACCTCGGGCGCGGCAGGCATCGATTTTGGCATGGAGCGCGGGCTTGTCCGGCGCGTGATCGACGATTACGGGATCAAGGCCTCAGGTCCCGGTCAGCGCATCTCGAACCTGTCGGGCGGCAATCAGCAAAAGGCGATCATCGGCCGGGCCATGGCCACGACGCCACGCATCCTGATCTTCGACGAGCCGACCAAGGGCATCGACATCCGCACCAAGGCCGAGATCTACCGGATCATGAAGCAACTGGCCGAAGACGGGGTGGGCATCATCCTTATCTCATCGGAAATGACCGAGCTGCGCCGCTGTGCCAGCCGGATCCTGACCATGCATGGTGGGCGCATCACCGGCGATTTCGACGCCGCGACCACCGATACCGAAACTCTGGTCGGGGCGATCTTCGCCACCGGCACCGGGTCCGAACAGGCCCGCGAAGACGCAGAGGCTTCCCATGTCCACTGATACAACCGCGCAGGCGCGCGCGCCCTCGGCGCTGGCCATTCTGATCCGCAACCCGCTGGCCGGTGTCTTCGTGGCGCTGACGGTGATCTTTGCGATCTCGGCGCTGATCTCTCCCTACTTCCTGACCGGCTACAACATGTCGGTCATTGCCCGCGGGCTGGCGTTCGTCGGGCTTGTGACCATCGCGCAGTCATCGCTGATGATCCTGGGCGAACTGGACCTGTCGCTTGGCACCATCGGCGGGCTGTGTGGCGTCGTGTCGGGAATGTTGATGGTTCAGGCCGGACTGCCTTGGGGCGTCGCCCTGGTTCTGGCGCTGATGCTGGGCATGGTCCTTGGCTTTGTGAACGGCTTTCTGGTCACCTCGCTGGGGCTGCATTCGCTGGTCCTGACCATCGGCACGGCCGGAATCTATGGCGGCGCCATTCTGGTGCTGACCAAGGGCGTGGCGATCACCGGCATTCCGCAGGGCATCCAGTTCCTGGGCCGTGGCGATGTGCTGGGCCTGCCGGTGCCGTTCCTGATCATGCTGGTGGTTCTGGCCATCGCCCTGTTCCTGACGCTGAAGACGCCGATGGGCCGCTATATGTATGCCATCGGCAACAACGCGGCGGCGGCGCGGATGCTGGGCATTCGCGTGGACCGGATCCGTTTGCTGGTGTTCACCTTCGCCGGGATGCTGTCGGCGCTGGCCGGGCTGTTGATGGTGGCGCGGCTGGGAACCGCCCAGCCCTCGATCGGGCAGACCTGGGTGCTTGCGCCCATCGCTGCCGCCGTGATCGGCGGGGTTGCCACGACCGGTGGCATCGGCTCACCCCTTGGTGCGATCTTCGGCGCGGGCATCATCGCCATCATCGAGAACATCATCGTGCTGTTCGGCGTCTCTCCCTATTGGCAGGGCGTCGTATCCGGTGCGATCGTCGTTCTGGCGATCTCGTTCGACGCGCTGTCGCGCCGCTATCTTCGCCGTGACGGCGCCTGACCTGACGAAGTGGAATTTCCCATGACCAAGACAAAGAAACTGATCAACGCGCCCGAGGACATCATCCCGCAACTGATCCGCGGCATGGTCGCCGCGCATCCCGACATGCTGACGGTGGAAGGTGGCACCGGCCGCGCCATCGTCGCGGTGGACGGGCCGCGCGACGGCAAGGTCGGCATTGTCGTCGGCGGCGGTTCGGGCCATGAACCCGCCTTCGCAGGCTATGTCGGACGGGGACTTGCCGATGCGGCGGCGGTCGGCAACATCTTTGCCTCGCCCTCGCCCGAGCAGATCCTTGACGCCGCGCGCGCATCCGATGGCGGTGCAGGCGTCCTGTTCCTTTACGGGAACTACACCGGCGACGTGATGAACTTTACGATGGCCGCCGAAGAGCTGGAGGCCGCAGGAACCCGCGTCCGTCAGGTGCAGGTCGCCGATGACGTGGCCTCGGCCCCAAGGGATCGCCGCAGCGAACGTCGCGGGATCGCCGGCGATTTCTTCGTCTTCAAGATCGCCGGTGCCGCCGCCGATCTGGGCGAGCCGCTGGCGCGGGTCGAGGCGCTGGCACAGAAGGCCAATGATGCGACCCTGTCCATGGGCGTTGCACTGGGTGCCTGTTCCCTGCCCCAGACCGGCAAGCCGAATTTCGAGATCGGCGATGACGAAATGGAAATCGGCATGGGCCTGCACGGCGAACCCGGCATCCGCCGCGAGAAGCTGGCCCCCGCCGATCAGGTTACCGACGAATTGCTGGATGCGATCCTGACCGAAATGACTCCGGCCACGGGTGACCGGGTGGCCGTTCTGGTCAATGGGCTGGGATCGACATCGCTTGTCGAACTTTACATCATCTTCGACCGGCTGAAGCAGGTGCTGGACCAGCGCGGGGTCCAGATCCACCATTCATGGGTCGGCGAATACGCAACCTCGTTGGAAATGGCGGGCGCTTCGATCACGCTGATGAAGCTGGACGACGAACTGACGCAGCTTCTTGACCATCCCTGCCGGACACCGGCGCTGACCGTGGGCGCCGTCGAGGGAGCGTCGGCGGGCAGTGCGCGATCCGCACGCAAGACGGCACAGGCCACAGATGCGCCGGCCAAGGCGCAGGCCATGACCGACCTCAAGCGTGACGGCGCGATTACCCCGGCGATCTTCCGGGCCATGATGCATCGCGCCGGGGATGACATCATCGCGGAACGTGACTGGCTGTCGGAACTGGACGGCGTCATCGGCGACGGCGACCACGGCGTGACCATGGAAATCGGCTGGAAGGCAGTTCAGGGCGCGCTGTCCAACGCCCCCGACAACGAAACAATCGAAGGCAGCTGCAAGCGGATGGCCAAGGCGTTTCTGGATGCCGTGGGCGCCTCGTCGGGGCCGCTCTATGCGACCGCCTTCCTGCGCGCGGGTGCAGCGGTCAGCGACCGGCTGAACCTTGACCCGGCTGCGCTGGCGGCATGGCTGGCGGCGGCCCTGCAGGGAGTTCGCGACCGGGGTCGGGCCGAGCCGGGCGACAAGACCATGATCGACGCCTGGGTCCCGGCGGTCGATCGCGCGCAGCAGGCAGCCCTGTCGGGAACCGAGCGTGACGTGATGATGGCCGCCCGCGACGGCGCCGAGCAGGGAATGAAAGCCACCGCCGACCTGGAATCGCGGCGGGGCCGGTCGGCCAAGCTGGGCGCGCGTTCGATCGGGCATATCGATCCGGGCGCGGCCTCGACATGGGTCATCCTGCGGGCAATGGCTGCCGAGCTGGAAGAAGCAAAGACGACGGCCTGAGCCTTACCGTGGCCCCGCCATCAGGGCGCGGGCCACGGATTCGTTGGTGACCAGCCTGTTCACATATCCCGCGCGCAGGATGGCGCGGATGATCTGCACCTTCTCGATCCCGCCGGAAACCAGCATCGACATCGGCTTCAGCTTCAGTTTGTCGGGGCTGAGCGCGATGATCGACTCGTTCAGGAAATGATCGACGGGCCGACCATGCGAGTCCAGAAAGCAGCCCAGAAACTCGCCCACCGCGCCACGCCTGACCACATCGTCCAGATGATCCTTGACCACCCTGATCTGGGTCAGCGTCGTGTCTTCGGCCAAAGGTCCGCACGAGGTGATGCCCAGATCGGCGATCTCGGTGCGGGCCAGCACATCGGTCAACTCGTCGATCAGCAGCAGCGTTTCCCGGCTTTCGGGCGACGCGCAATACAGCGGCGCGGTCAGATAGTGGCATTCGACGCCCAGCTTGCGCGCAAAGCTGGTCGCGACCTCGAACGTGTTGGTCCCCGATGACCGCGTGACCCCGCCGGTCAGCCCGACCACCCAGCTGTCGGCATGCGGTCGTGCGTTCAGCCTGCGGACCGCGAAGCTGAGCGTTCGGCCCGTCGCGATGCCGATGCCCAGGTCGCGCCCCTCGATCAGCGCGGCGGCCATCGCCCCCGCCGCCTCGCCGATGACCCGCTTCTGTTCCAGATAGTCCGGGACATCCGGCACCACCAGGACGTCGGCCAGGCCATAGCGCCCGGCGACCGCCTCGGCCAGGGCGATGCAGTCGCTCAGCGGCAGCGTGACCTCGATCCGCACCGCGCCATCCTCGCGCACCTGCCCGATGATCTTGTTCACCCGCAGGCGGGTCATGTTCATCCGCTCGGCGATCTGCTGCTGGGTCAGTCCGCCGACAAAATAGAACCAGGCCACACGGGCGCGCTCCAACTGTTCCGGCAGGGCTTCGATCGGGTCGTCCATGGTCGCTTCATCTGCATGGCCGGAACGAAAGTCCGGCGGTTCTGATTTAGCGACTACAGGTCGGCGCGTTTCCCGTAAAGCATGCCGCGACCGATGTCGGGATCAGGATGCCGGCAGCCGCGCTCAGTCCGCACTGGACGGACGGATGATCAGTTCCGGCTCGGGCGCGACAAATGCGCTGTCGCGGTCTTCGATCCGGGCAAAGATGGTTTCGACCGCCAGTTCGGCGACACGATCCAGATGCAGGTTGACCGCGGTCAGCTGCGGTTGCGCAAGCTGCGCCCGCATCCCGTCATACCGCGTCGCCAGCCGCATGTCGGCAGGCACGTTCAGACCAAGTCGGCTCAGCGCGGTCAGCGTGCCGGTCGCCAGCGCATCGACCGTGACCAACAGCCCGTCCAAGCCGGGCGACTGGCGGATCAGCCGCGCAGCCTCGATCTCGGCAAGGGCCTCGCCGCCGCTTTCGTCAAGGCGCAGTGCGACAGGCGTCATATCGTGGGTCGCGGCGAAACCGGCATAGGCATCCTCGGTTTCCTCATAGGACGTGCGGCGCTGTGCGCCGGTGATCAGCCCGATCCGACGGCTGCCCGCCTGCCGCAGATGATCCAGCAGCATGCATGCCGTCCGCCGGGAATGCAGGTCGATCGCGGGAATGTCGGGTCGCCCGGGGACCTTGCCGATCGACACGACGGGCGTGTGACGGGATTCGAAATAGCCGATCAGCGCCTCATCCCGCGCGGGTTCGACGACGATCACCCCGTCGAAGCCCAGACCGTCCAGGTTTCCGCCGGGCGCCAGCGGCGGGATCAGGCAAAGGGCCATGTTCCGGCCAAGTGCGGTCATCGCCGCGGATGCGGCAATTTCCATCAGGAAGCCCAGGCGCGACGGGCCCGCAGCAACCGCGAACGGCATCGAGGACGCCAGCCCGATCGTGCCGGTCCGACCGCTGCGCAGGCGCTGCGCGGCCTGATTGGGCCGATAACCCATCTGCGCGGCAAGGGCGACGATCCTTTCGCGGGTCTCGGGATCGACCTTCCGGCGGCCGCTGAAGGCATGGGATATCGTCGTGGGTGACACCCCCGCCGCCTTCGCAAGATCGATGATCGTAGGTTTGCGCACGCCGCCCCCCAACTTTTCCGCCCCCACAGAACCCGCAGTTGCCCGGAAAAGCAACACTTGGGCAAACCGATCACAAAACGTTTTGCACGAATCGCGAACCATGCTAATGAATGTTTATGCAAAACGTTTTGCATCAATAAGAGTCAGTCTGGATCAGCAACAGGGAACACTTCGCATGTCCTTCACCGAAACCCCGCCCTATGACGGCGACCCCGTCGATCAGGTTCTGCCAATGCGCAGCCTGATCCTTTACGGCCTGCAGCATGTGCTGGTCATGGCCGCGTCACCGATCACCGCCGTCTTCCTGGTCGCCCAGACCCTGGGCTTCGACACGGCACTGACCGTCAGCGTCATCAGCGCCACTTTCCTGGTCTGCGGGCTGGGCTCGATCCTGCAAAGTTTCGGGCCGCGAGGCTTTGGCGCGCGCTTGCCGTTCATCATGGTTCCAGGCGGCGCCCCGATCGCGATCTTCCTTGCTATCGCGCTGCAGACCGACGTGCAGACCGCCGTCGGCGCGGTGCTGATGACTTCGGTCTTCTATTTCGTCGCCTTGCCGGTGTTCCGGCGCCTGTTGCGGTATTTCCCGCCCATCGTCGTCGGCACGATGCTGCTGCTGGTCTCGGTCAACCTTGTCCGCATCTATGGCAGCACGATCACCGGCAAGCCCGGCAGCGACAATTTCGCCGATCCGCTGAACGTGGGGCTGGCGCTGGCGACGATTGCACTGACGGTCCTCTTCGCCTGGGGCTTCACCGGCACGCTGCGCCGCATCTCGGTGATGCTGGGGCTGGTCGCGGGCACGGTGCTGGCGGCAATCTTTGGCCAGATCGACCTGTCCGGCGTCGCCGGTGGGCCGCTGATCGCCGTGCCGCAGTTGTTTCCGTTCGGCATGCCCAAGTTCGACATCATCGCCGCACTTCCGCTGATCGTGTTCTCGATCATCTCGATGGCCGAGGCGACAGGGCAGACCATCGCCACCGCCGAGATCGTCGGTCGGCGCGAGGATGCGCGCGGGATCGTGCCGCGCACCATTCGCGGCGACGCGGTCATGTCGCTGGTCGGCGGGTTGTTCGGCACCTCGCTTATCATCACCTCGGGCGAGAATGTGGGCATTGTCCGCGCCACCAATGTCAAATCGCGCTATGTCACCGCGATGGCGGGGGTGATCCTGGTCCTGATCGCATTGTTCGCGCCTGTGTCGCGGCTGGCTTCGGCCCTGCCCGGCCCGGTGATCGGCGGGACCGCCGTCATCGTCTTCGCGATCATCGGCGTGATCGGCATCGATCTGCTGCGCCGCACAGATCTGCGTGAACACGGCGCGATGTTCACGCTGGCCTCGGGATTGTCGATGGGGCTGATGCCGATCCTTGTGCCGGGCATCTACAGCCAGTTTCCGCAATGGTCGCAGATGATCATCGGCAACGGACTTGCCGCGGGAACCATCACCGCAGTGATCGTCAACGCCCTGTTCCAACATGTGCGCCCGGTGGCCGAAACCAGCCTGCAGGAGATCAACTGATGTGGGATCTTCCCGACAACCTGCTTGACCGCCCAGAGATGCTTCTGGCCCCCGGCCGGATGCTGCTGGAGGACGGTCCCGCCACCGGCATGGCGGCCCTGGTCCGCGATGGCCGCTTTGCCGAGATCGCCACGGTGGCGGAACTGACCGCCCGGCATCCCGGCCTGACGCCCATCGCACTGCCCGATCACCTGATGATGCCCGGCTTCATCGACAGCCACACGCATCTTACCCAGTCGCTTGGAAAGTCGCTGGTCTTCGGCGAGCCGTCAGAGATATTCCGTCGCATCTGGGTCCCGCTGGAGGGCAGCCTGGATCAGCGCATGGTCTATCTGTCCTCGAAGCTGGCGGCACTGGAATGTCTGCGCGGCGGTTTCACCTGCGCCGTTGATGCGGGCACCCGCTCGGCCGGGCAGCTTGATGCGCTGACGCAGGCCGCGCAGGAGACCGGCATGCGTTCGGTCATCGGACTGATCTGCAACGATCTGGGGGGTGCGGTCGACGTGCCGCCCCCCGACCGGATCGTCGCCCGCGCCGAAGCGCATCTTGAACGCTATTGCGACGACCCTCTGGTCCATCCTTCCCTGGCGATCTCGATTCCCGAGGTGGGAAGCGACCAGATGCTGGCGCGGATATCGGGCATGGCCGGCAAGGCCGGTGCGATCTTCCAGACCCATGTGAACGAACATCTGGTGGCGGTCGAACGCTCGCTTGTCGCCAATGGCCGCCGCCCGCTGGAGCATCTGGCACATATCGGCGCGCTGGGGCCGCATGTCCTGATCGCCCATTCGACGCTGGTGACGCCTTCCGAACTGAATATCCTGCGCGATACCGGCACGGCGGTCGCCTACAACCCCGTCGCCTCGGTCTGGAAGGGCAATGCCATCGCACCGGCCCTGCAGATGGCCGCGCTGGGGATCCGGTTCGGGCTGGGCACAGACGGCACCCGCGCGGACGGGTTCCGCCTGATGGACGCCGCCGAAACCTTGCAGCGCGCGGGCTATGGCCTTGCCTCGGGCGACAGTTCCTGCGGCGGCGGCTGGCTGTGGCTGGATGCCGCGACCCGCATGGCCGCCGACGCCAGCGGGCTTGGCGCCGTGACGGGCCGCATCGCACCGGGCCTGGCCGCCGATTTCCTGCTGGTCGATCTGGATCGGCCGGAATTCACCCCGTCGCACGATCTGACATGGGAACTGGTGCGCTATGGAAATCGCGACCAGATCGACGCGGTGTTCACGCAGGGAAGGTTGCGCCTGTGGCAGGGCTGGCCGGTCGACTGGGACGCCCGTGCCCTGCTGGCCGAGATCCGGGAAACCGCCGCGCACGCGATCGCCGGCGCGCCGATCACCCGCATCCATCCCACCGCCGACAAGCACCGAGTCGAGGCCCTTGCGTGACCCTGTTCCTGATCCTTTCGGCGACGGTCTTCGTCGCCGCGTTCGTCCAGGGTGCCATCGGCATCGGCTTCGCCCTGATCGTCGCGCCGGTCTTCGGCATCCTTGCGCCCGAATATCTGCCGGTGACGCTGCTGATCCTGATGCTGCCGCTGAATTTCCACGTCGCCTGGCGCGAACGCGGCGATATCGACCGGCCCGGCGCCGGCTGGATCACGCTGGGGCGGTTCTTCGGAACCTTCGCCGGGCTGTGGATGCTGGCCGCCCTCAGCGGAAGCCAACTGGGACTGGCGGTCGGCTGGTTCACCGTGATCGCCGCAGCCGTCGCATTGCTGGCACCCCGTTTCGACCCGAACCGACCTGCAGCGTTGGGGGTGGGGCTGTTCACCGGCGTCACCGAGACCGCGACGGGGATCGGCGGCCCGCCGCTGGCGCTGCTGTATCAGCATGCCGCAGGCCCCGTCCTGCGCTCCACCGTGGCGACCTGTTTTTTCGTGGGCGAGGTGATCTCGCTGGTCGTGCTTGCCGTGATGGGAATGCTGCAACTGTCGCAGGCCAGCGCCGCCCTGATGCTGATGCCCGCGGTTCTGGCCGGCAGTGCGCTGTCGCGGCTGACGCATGCCCATATCAGCGGCAAGGCGCTGCGGTACGGGGTGCTGATCTTCGCGGTGGTCAGCGGCTGTTTCCTGATCCTGAAATCCTGATCACATGATTGTGGCAGCCTCGGCGCCGGCCCGCCCTGCCGCCGCGCGTCCCGCCTTGGCGCAGTGCCTGACCGGTCATGTCGGACGAAAGCGGGTGCGATGAGGCACCGGCCCGACCCCACAGCCCTTGCCAAGGCCATCAGTGGCGTTGCCCACCCCCGGAAATCGTGGCAATAAGCTGGTCAAAACAGGTCGCAGAGGTTTCCGACATGACCGATTTCGCGCAGCGGCGCACCGTGATGGTGGACACGCAGGTCCGTCCCAGTGACGTGACCAAATTCCCCGTGATCCAGGCCATGCTGACCATTCCGCGAGAGGAGTTCGTTCCTCCGGCCAAGCGTGCGGTCGCCTATTCCGGCGAGAATCTGGACATCGGTCATGGCCGGGTTCTGCTGGAACCGCGCACCTTGGCCAAGATGGTGGATGCCCTGGACATCCAGCCACAGGATCTGGTTCTGGATCTGGCCTGTGGCTATGGATATTCGTCAGCCGTCATCTCGCGCATGGCGGAAGCCGTCGTCGCGATCGAGGATCACGAGGAAATGGCGGCCGAAGCCGAACGTCGTCTGGCCGAGGCCGGCGTGTTCAACGTCGCCGTGCTGAACGCGCCGCTGGCCGAGGGTGCGCCGAAGCAGGGACCTTATGACGCGATCCTGATCGGCGGCGCCGTCGAAGAGGTGCCGGGCGCGATCATCGATCAGTTGAAGGAAGGTGGTCGTATTGCCGCCCTGTTTTCGGAAGGAAGGCTGGGCGTGGTGCGGATCGGGCACCGCCTGAATGGCCGGGTGAACTGGCGCTATGCATTCAATGCGCATGCGCCGGTGCTGGCCGGATTTGCAAAGGAACGGGGGTTCAGCCTGTGAGATTCCGGACATCGCTTCGCAGGCTGGCGGCAGGCGCCGCGATGACGCTGTCGGTGGCATTGCCGGCCAGCGCCGAGACGCTGGCCGACACCATGGTCGCCGCCTATCGCCATTCGGCCCTGATCGAACAGAACCGCGCCGTGCTGCGTGCCGCCGACGAGGATGTGGCAAGCGCAGTCGCGCAGTTGCGTCCGGTGGTTCAGTGGGTGCTGGATCATTCGATCCAGCACAACGAAAGCAGCCCTACCACGCGGTCAACCTCGCTGTCCCTGGGCGCCGAGCTGACGCTGTATGATTGGGGTCGGTCACAACTGGCCATCGATTCCGCCAAGGAACAGGTTCTGGCAACGCGCCAGGCGCTGCTGGGTGTCGAACAGGACATTCTGCTGGCCGCGGCTCTGGCCTATTTCGATGTCTGGGAAGCCAAGGAACAGGTGGCCCTGCAACAGAACTCGGTCGAGGTTCTGACCCGTGAACGCCAGGCCGCGCAGGATCGTTTCGATGTCGGCGAAATCACCGTGACAGATGTCGCGCTGGCCGATGCGCAACTGGCCGCCACTCAGGCGGCACTTGCAGCCGCGCAAGGGCAATTGGAGGTGGCGCGCGAAGCCTATGTCGCCGCGACCGGACGACGTCCGCAAAACATCAATCAGCCGTCCTCGTTGCCCGCACTGCCGGGTTCGATCGACGCGGCGCGCGGGATCGCACAGAAAACCCACCCCGCCATTCTTCAGGCACAGCGTCAAGCCGCCGCGGCCGAGCTTGGTGTGGCTGCGGCCGCCGCCGAACGCCGCCCGTCGCTGTCCGCGAATGGCAGGGTCGGCCTGACCCGCGGCCCCGACCAGCTGAACAACTATGACAACCGACTGGGCGCATCGGTCGGGCTGGAACTTAGCCAGACCCTGTATTCCGGCGGCAGACTGCCTTCGGCGCAGCGCAAGTCGATGGCGGCGCGCGATCAGGCCAGGGCGGCACTGCTGAACACCTCGCGGCAGGTCAGCCAGCAAGTGGGCGAATTCTGGGCGAATATCGGCGTCGCGCGTGCGCAGATCGGTGCAATCGATCAGCAGATTTCAGCCGCCCAGCAAGCCTATGACGGCGTCCGCGAAGAGGCGCTTTTGGGCGCGCGCACCACGCTGGACGTTCTGGATGCCGAACAGTCCCTGCTTGAGGCACGGGCCGACAAGATCACGGCAGAGGTCAATCTCCAGTTAGCACATTATCAACTTTTGGCTGCTATGGGTCGTCTTACGGTAGAACACCTGAACCTGGGGATTCCGACCTATGACCCATCCCAATACTACAACGCGGTGCGCAACGCGCCCAACACCACAAGCAAGCAGGGCGAAAGCCTGGATCGCGTTCTGCGCGCCATCGGCAAAGGAAACTGATCGGCGCGTGAAAGGCGGGCGTCATGTCTGATGCCCGCCTTCCGCAGGACGCGGCCCGCCTGTCCGAAGATATCGGAGACGTGCTGTCAGCAATCCGCCGACTGATCGCCGAGGACGAAGCCTTGTCACTGGCCCGCGATCGGATCGGCGCTGGCCGCGCCGACGCAAGGCAAGCGATCGACGAGGATGCGGCAGAATTTCTTGCCCGCCGACATGGTGGAAACGCAGCGCTTGCCCGCCGGATGGCCACGGGATCGGAACCCCAGAACGGCTATGATCGTCCGGTGGATCTGGCCAAAGCCATCTCGCCGGGCGACGATATGGCCGTCAACCAGCCGACCGAACATGGTGACCTTGCCTGGCCTCTTGGCGATGCCGCAAACGCGCCCGGCGCCGCGCGCCCTCGCCCGGTCGTTCCCGAAACACCGATCCTCGACACCCCGCAGCCACCGCAGCGCATCAGGAGGCATCTGTCCGCCGATACTCCGATGCCGGACCCCGGACGCGGCGATCGTCCCGAGGCGCGCAACGATCTGGTGCGCGCGCTGTCACGCGCGCAACGCCACCATGACGACGCAGAAAATCCGGGATCTGCCTCGCCCCCGCGGCTGAACGTCGTGCCGCGTCGCGCAACAGAGACCGCGCCTGCAACGTCGCCACTGCGGCTGGACAATACCCGGCGTGTCACGGATGAGACGATGTCCCCGGCGCGCGAAGCGAGCTTGGGGTGGCGCGGCTGGCTGCGCGCACGACCGCAGACTGAGACTGCGGAACAGGCTGACGATCAGCAGGACCCAGCCCCGACAGACGCACAGGATGAGGACGCATTCGCCGAGGCATTCGACTGGAAAAGCCGGATGCGTCCGGACCTGCCCGATGCCGCCCATTTCGCAAGTTCTCTCGGCGACGCCGAGGCCGCGACTTCGGATGCGGGCGTCGTTGGAAGCGTCATCCACCGTCAACGCGTGTCGGGTTGGGTGTCGCCACCCGATGGTCGTGATGCCGGCAAGGTCCAAGACGTCGCCCGCCCCGCTGTCGGGACCGGCGAGGCGGCATTTTCGGACGTCCTGGATGCGATGGCGCGCGGCGACGCTGACGGGTCGGCGTGCGACGACGACATCGCGCCGCATGCCCACGCCCCCGAAAAGATCGCAGCGGTCATGCCCGATGCGTCACAGGGTGAGCAAGGCGAGGATACCGGACAGGAACCTGCCGACGCTTCCTCGCCCGCAGCTTTCGGCACATCGCGCTATGACACGGTGACCGGCCTTTCGCCTGAAGACGAGGAACAAAGCATCCGCGACCTTCTACGCGACATGATCCAGGAAGAACTGCATGGCGAACTGGGCCAGCGTTTCGCACGCAATCTGCGGGCCGTGATCCGGCGCGAAGTCGCTGCGGCAATCGACGACCAGATCGATCGTTTCTGATTTCCACAGGCGTAAGCCGGATCGAGCGCGTGCGACGCAGCCCGGTCCGGGAAAGCCATCATCCCGCCTGGCGGGATGGACAACACCCAGATCACGCCGGCCAGAAAACTTCTGGCCGGCGTCTTCGCCTCATGAAAAAGAACGGGCAGGCGCCGACCCGGCGATCAGCCCAGATAGTCTTCGGGATCGACGCTTTCAAAGCCCCGACGGACTTCGAAATGGACAAAGCCGCCGTCACCCGCGGTCCCCAGTGACTGTCCCGACGACAACTGATCGCCCTTCGCGACATTCAGCGACGCCAAGCCGGTATAGACCGTCATCAGCCCATCGCCATGACGCACGACCACGATCGGCACCCCGGCAGTATCGCGGGTGATCGCAGCGACCGTACCGCTGCCGGCGGCCTTGACCGAGGTTCCGGCAGGCGCGGCGATGTCGATGCCGTCATTCTTGCCCTTTTCATAGACCCGGATGATCGCGCCTGACACCGGCATCGCGAAACGTCCGCCGCCCGACGCCGCAGTGCGGTCCGCGCCCATGTTCGTGGCAGGCGCATCGGGGGCCGGTGCGGCAGCGGGGCTGGTATCCTCTTTGGGCAGCGCCTCGGCGGAGGATGGCGGCTTGGGGGTTGGACTGCCACTGCCAGGCGCGGTCGTTACCCGCGCCGGATCAGGCGGTGTCTGACCAGCGACGGGGATCATCAAACGCTGACCGACGCGCACGTTCATTGATGAAGGCAGGCCATTCCAGCTGGCCAGATCCTGAACGCTGACACCGTATTTGCGCGAGATCGACCATGCAGTTTCCCCGGCCGAAACGACGTGCTGCCCCGGTTGCGCGGTTGTGGCCGCGGGTTTGGTGCCACCACCGGATTGGGCGTTGCTGCGACCAGGAACGTCACGCTGGCGAACCCCCTGCCCGGCGAAAGGATCGGTCACAAGGCCGGTGGTGCTGGTGCCGCTGGCGGGCGCCCCGGCGGCCACGCGGCGCGGCAGCACCAGCGTCGCGCCTTCCGCCAACGCGGCATCGATGGGCAAGGCGTTATGACGCGCCAGTTCATCCGCCGTCAGACCAAGCCGCGATGCGATGCTGGCCGGGGTATCGCCGTTGCGTGCGATGACAACCTGATAGTCCGGAAAGGAAATCACGCCCCGGCTGTCCGGCTGGGGCCTTGGCGCTGCCCGTGCCGCCGCATCCGCAGTATTCAGGGCACCGGGCATCCAGCGCCGCAGATCGGGATCGAAGCCGCCATTCGGCCCGCAAGAGGCCAGCAGCGCAAGCACGGCGCAAGCGCCGGCCGCAAACAATGGTGTTCTGCTCATCCTGTATGTCCTCAAACTGCCTCTTGGCGGCGATGCGCGCCCTTGCCGGCGGGGATCATGTCTGGCCCAACCCCTCGACCAGCGGAACGAAGCGCACCTGCCGCAACTCGTCATATTCGAACCCGGCATCCGTGCGGGTCACCCGGATCAGCGTCTGAACCGCATCCGACTGCCCGACCGGCACGACCATGATACCGCCGATCTTCAGTTGTGCCAACAGCGGGCCGGGCGGGTCTTCAGCCGCCGCGGTGACCAGAATCCGATCGAACGGAGCCTGATCCGGCAGCCCGCGCGATCCGTCGGCGATCTGCGCGGTGATATTGGGCAGGTCAAGCTGCCGGAAGATCGCCTCGGCCTCTTGGACAAGCCGACGATGCCGGTCCACGGTATAGACGCGCCGGCACAGTCTGGACAGCACCGCAGCCTGATAGCCCGAGCCCGTGCCGATTTCCAGCACGGTATCGCGCAACCCCGGGGACAGTGCCTGTGTCATCAGCCCGACGACCGATGGCTGGCTGATGGTCTGGCCGCACGGGATCGGCAGCGGCGTGTCCTCATAGGCCCGATCCGCGAACTGTCCGCGAACGAACAGGCCGCGGTCGATCCGTTCCATCGCCTCAAGCACGCGGGGGTCGGTGACCCCGCGCGAGCGCAGCTGGAACAGGAAACGCATCTTGCGTTCCGCGGTGCTGCCTTCGCCTTCGTCTTCGTCTTCAGGATCGCTCATGACGCTTCGCTGGCCTCCGTTTCGCGGTCCAGCGCCGTGGCGAGCCGGTCAAGCGACGCGTGGCAGGTCAGATCCGCCCGCATGGGCGTCACCGACACGAAACCAGCCATGTTCTGCGCGACATCGCTGCCTGCGCGAGCCGGTGCCTGTTGCGAGCTGCCCGATACCCACATGAACCGGCGGCCATTCGGCGCGGTATAGGGCACTACGCTGAACCCGGTGCCCTGGCGACGACCCTGCGGCGCAACCCGCGTTCCGCGCACCTTCACCGCCGGAACCGGCGGAAAATTCACATTGTAAAACAGCCGGAAATCCTGGTCCGAACGCCAGTCGGCGTGATCCAGCAACTGCCGCACCAGGCGCGCCGCGTGACGCCGGGCGGCCTCGAACGGATCGGCAAGATCGGCCGTTTCCGGCCCCAGATACTGCGACAGGGCAATCGCCGGCAGGCCCTGCAGGGCGGCCTCCATCGCGCCGCCGATCGTGCCGGAATACATCACGTTCTCGCCGGCATTGTTGCCGCGATTGACGCCGGACAGCACAAGATCAGGGGGGGTGGCCGACATGATATCGGAAATCGCGGCCAATACACAGTCGGCGGGGCTGCCCTCGGCCGCATAGCGACGTTCGGAAAGCCGGGCGACCATGGTGGGATGAGAATAGCTGATGCAATGCGCCACGCCCGACTGTTCGAATGCCGGTGCGACCGTCCAGACCTCGCCATGCGGCCCGGCCAGATCGGATGCGATCTCGGTCAGAACCTCAAGGCCCGGCGCGTTGATGCCGTCGTCGTTGGTGATAAGTATGCGCATTGCGGCCCCGCGCCAATTGAATATGCGCCGGGATCCGGCATCCGGCGTCACTTCGTATTGCTTACCGGCGCGCGGGGCGCGCATCAACCCGCTGATCGGTGGGCAGAAAGCGGTTTGACGCGCCGCGCCGGGCGTTGCATTCTCTGCCCACCGCAATTGGCGCGCGCAACATGCAGATTTTTCTTCCCATCGCCGAAGTCTCGGTCAATGCCTTTACCTTGATCGGGCTTGGCGGGCTGGTCGGACTGATGAGCGGCCTGTTCGGCGTCGGCGGCGGCTTTCTGATCACGCCGCTTCTGTTCTTCATCGGCATTCCGCCCCCGATCGCGGTGGCCACCGGCGCCAACCAGGTCGTGGCTTCATCGGTCAGTGGCGTGCTGGCCCATGTCAAGCGCAGGACCGTTGATTTTCGAATGGGCGGCGTGCTGTTGGCCGGCGGTCTGGTCGGGTCATGGATGGGCGTCTGGGTCTTCACCATCCTGCAGAATCTGGGCCAGGTCGATCTGGTGGTTCAGCTTTGCTATGTCATATTCCTTGGCCTGATCGGTGGGATGATGCTGCAGGAAAGCATCCGCAGCATGCGGCGGTCGCGCAATCCGACCTATCGCAAGCGACTTCACCAGCATAACTGGGTCCATCGCTGGCCGTTCAAGATGAAGTTCCGCACCTCTGGACTGTATATCAGCGCGATTCCCGTGCTGCTGGTCGGCGTGGCGGTCGGTGTTCTGGCCGCGATCATGGGTGTCGGCGGCGGCTTCATCATGGTTCCGGCAATGATCTACCTGCTGGGAATGCCGACCAAGGTCGTGGTCGGAACCTCGCTGTTCCAGATCATCTTCGTCACCGCCTTCACGACGCTGATGCATGCCATCAGCTACAATACCGTGGATATCATGCTTGCGGTGCTGCTGATCGTCGGCGGCGTCATCGGCGCGCAGATCGGCACCACGCTTGGCGCGCGACTGCGGGCCGAACAGCTGCGCATCCTGCTGGCACTGCTGGTGCTGATCGTCTGCGGCAAGCTGGCGCTGGACCTGTTCCTGCGCCCGGATGAGTTGTTCTCGATCACGACGGGGGCGCACTGATGCGTGCGTTTCTGGGTCTTGCGGCGGGGATCTGGCTGGCGGCCGGGGCCGTGTGGGGACAGGATGCCCCGCCACGTCAGGCGCCGGGGTCGACGGTTCCGCTGTCGCCACCGCAGCAGGGCTATCCGCTCTATCCCGACCCCGGAATGCCCCGCGCCGGATTGCCGGTGCAGCAGGACGCCCCGACCGAACAGGTGGTCGCGGGACTGTCACGCAATTCCGTTGCGATCACGGCCAGCTTCGATGGATCCGAAATCCTGATCTACGGTGCCATCAAGCGAGAGACGCCCATCCCCCCGGGTCCGCCGCTGGAGGTCGTCGTAACGCTCGAGGCTCCGACGCAGGCGCTGACGGTTTGGCAAAAGGAACGCAAGCTGGGGATCTGGCTGAACGCCGAAAGCGTCGAGGTGGGGGCAGCGCCCGGCTTCTATGCCGTCGCCACCAGCGGTCCGCTGGACCAGATCCTGAGCCCCGAATGGGACAGCCGCTATCGCATATCGCTGCCGCTTGCGCTGCGGGCGTTCGGCGGCGGCCTGAATGTCGAAGACGCGGTGCCCTATACCGAGGCGCTGATCCGCATCCGCGAGGCGAACGGGCTGTATCGGCTGGACGAAGGCAGCGTGAAGCTGGTCGATCAGACGCTGTTCCGCGCCGACATACGCCTGCCCGCCAATCTGATCGAAGGCGACTACAAGACACGCATCTTCCTGCTGCGCGACGGAGAGGTGGTTGATGTCTACCGGGCGCCTATCGAAGTGCGGAAGGTCGGGCTTGAACGCTGGCTCTACCGTCTCGCCTTCGATCAGCCGCTGGTTTACGGGCTGATGTCGCTGGCGGTGGCGGTGGCGGCGGGCTGGGGCGCATCGGCTGCGTTCCGGCGGCTGAGGCGGGCCTGAACTTCGCCTGTGCCGCGGCTGCCGGGTGACGGCGATCAGGGCCTAGCGCCGCAAGCCGTGTCCTGATCGGCGATGACGCAACAGGCCCCGCGGTCACCCACGGGGCCTGCGCCCTCCCACATCGCGGGCCGTCCCCCTCCACTGGTCCGGCGCCGCTTGTGTGTCCTTACGATCCGGCGATCAGTTCGGCCTGACGCACGATCACCTCGGCCTGCTTGATCGAGGCTATATCGACCAGGCGGCCCTTGTACACCGTGGCCCCCGCACCGGTCTTCTTGGCCTCTTCCATGGCCGCCAGGATCTCGCGCGCCTCGGTCACCGCATCGTCCGAGGGCGAGAACACCTCGTTGGCCAACGCGATCTGGCTGGGATGGATCGCCCATTTGCCGACCATGCCAAGCGTGGCGGACCGGCGGGCCTGCGCGACGAAGCCGTCCTTGTCCGAGAAGTCGCCGAACGGGCCGTCCACCGGCAGCAGTCCATGCGTCCGGCACGCGGCGACAATGGCAGTCTGCGCCCAGTGCCATGGATCGGGCCAGTATTTCTGGCCCTCGCGGATCATGTAATAGTTTTCCTGGGTGCCGCCGATGCCCGTCGTGGCCATCCCCATCGAGGCCGCGAAATCCGCGGCGCCAAGGCTCATCGCCTGCATCCGGGGTGATCCGGCCGCAATCTCCTCAGCATGGCATATCCCGGCGGCGCTTTCGATGATGACCTCGAAGGCGATGGCCTTGCGGCGATTCCGGGCACGCTCGATCGCCGTGACCAGCGCGTCCACGGCATAGATGTCGGCGGCATTCCCGACCTTGGGGATCATGATCTGGTCCAGCCGGTCGCCCGCCTGTTCCAGCAGATCGACCACGTCGCGATACCAGAAAGGCGTGTCCAGCCCGTTGATCCGCACGGACAGGGTCTTGTCACCCCAGTCGATGTCGCCGATCGCCTGAATGGTCTGGCGCCGGGCGGTTTCCTTGTCGTCGGGCGCGACCGAATCCTCGAGATCGATGTTGATCACGTCGGCCGCGGATTTCGCCATCTTCTCGAACAGAGCCGTGCGCGACCCGGGACCGAACAACTGGCAGCGGTTCAGTCGGGCTGGCGGAAGGGGCTGAAGGCGAAAGCTCATTGCGGCTCCGTGTCATCAGGCGAAATTTAATTGCGGCACCATTAGCGCGCCGCGTGGCCGCTTTCAACCCCGTTGCGCACCGTCGCATACCGCCCGGGGCGAGCGAATGTCCGACTTGACCCGCGCGCGCTTTGGGCGCAGGACCGCAGCCGAGGACGCTGATACGGAGAGAGGATGCGATGACGCGGACAGTCTATGTGAACGGCGAGTATCTGCCCGAGGATCAGGCAAGCGTATCGATCTTCGATCGCGGCTTCCTGATGGCCGACGGCGTTTACGAGGTGGTCAGCGTCCTGAACGGCAAGCTGCTGGATTTCGACGGCCACATGGCGCGGCTGCAGCGCTCGCTCGCGGCGCTGGAGATCGTCAATCCGCTGGCCGAGAACGAATATCTGGACGCCCATCGCACGCTTTTGGACCGCAACGCGATCATCGACGGGCTTGTCTATCTGCAGGTGACGCGCGGCAATCCGGGTGATCGCGATTTCGCCTATCCGCCGGAAGACACCCCGCCGACAGTGGTCATGTTCACACAGGCGAAACCCGGACTGGCCGACGCGCCGGCGGCGAAGACCGGCTGGAAGATCGTCAGCGTCGAGGATCTGCGCTGGGGCCGTCGCGACATCAAGACGGTGCAGCTGCTTTATCCCTCGATGGCCAAGATGGAGGCCAAGTCGCGCGGCGCGGACGATGCCTGGCTGACCGAGGACGGATTCGTGACCGAGGGGACCTCGAACAATGCCTATATCGTCAAGGACGGGGTGATCGTCACGCGAGAACTGTCCCACGACATCCTGCACGGCATCACCCGCGCGGCGGTGCTGCGTTTCGCGGCCGAGGCGCAGATGAAGATCGAGGAACGCAGCTTCACCATCGCCGAGGCGCAAGAGGCCGACGAGGCATTCGTGACTTCGGCCTCGGCCTTCGTGATGCCGGTGGTCGAGATCGACGGAAAACCCGTCGGCACCGGAAAGATCGGCGCCATCGCGACGCGCCTGCGCGAGATCTATCTTGAGGAAAGCCGCAAGGCGGCGGTCTGACCAGACCTCGGGCGCCGCGGGAAACCCGCGGCGCTTTCTGCGTCCCGCGATGGCCGGGGGGCGAGCCCCCCGGACCCCCGCGCCGTCCATCGGCGACGATTGGCAACGCTGCCTGTTTGGGGCAAGGGCCCTGCCTCGCCGTATGAGAACTCGCAAAGGAAGGTCAGGTTGACTTTCGCGCACGAGACCACAACTTGGGTGTCTGTCGCACGAGACACATCGGGGGAATGGATGGGTCACAACAACACCAATGCGCCGGTCGCACGGTTTCCCGAAGTCTCTCGCCCCAAGCTGGAGGGCGGCAGGCGTTTCGTGATGCACAGCGAGTTTCGCCCGGCTGGCGACCAGCCGCGGGCGATCGAAGAACTGTCGCGCGGCGTGAACGGTGGTGAACGCGATCAGGTTCTGCTGGGGGCGACGGGTACCGGCAAGACCTACACCATGGCCAAGGTGATCGAGGAGACGCAGCGCCCGGCGATCATCCTTGCCCCGAACAAGACGCTGGCCGCCCAGCTTTATGGCGAATTCAAGGGCTTCTTCCCCGAAAATTCGGTCGAGTATTTCGTCAGCTATTACGACTACTACCAACCCGAAGCCTATGTCCCGCGCAGCGACACCTATATCGAGAAGGAAAGCCAGATCAACGAGGCGATAGACCGGATGCGCCACAGTGCGACGCGCGCATTGCTGGAACGCGATGACGTGATCATCGTGGCCTCGGTCAGTTGCATCTATGGCATCGGCTCGGTCGAGACCTATTCGGCAATGACGCAGGACATGATCGTCGGCGAAAGCTATGATCAGCGCGAATTCCTGGGTCAGTTGGTGGCGCAGCAATACAAGCGGCTGGACGCGGCCTTCCAGCGCGGCGGTTTCCGGGTGCGCGGCGATGTGGTCGAGGTCTGGCCCGCCCACCTTGAAGATCGCGCCTGGCGGTTCGATTTCTTCGGCAACGAGCTAGAAGCGATCACCGAATTCGATCCGCTGACCGGTGCGAAATCCGATAATTTCAAGCAGATCCGCATCTATGCCAACAGCCACTATGTGACCCCGCGTCCGACGATGCAGCAGGCCGTGAAGGGGATCAAGAAAGAACTGGCCGAACGGCTGAAGCAGTTGCAGGAAGAAGGCAAGCTGCTGGAAGCGCAGCGGCTGGAGCAGCGCACCAATTTCGATATCGAGATGCTGGAGGCCACCGGCGTCTGCAACGGGATCGAGAACTATTCCCGTTACCTGACCGGCCGCGCGCCAGGCGAGCCGCCGCCCACCCTTTTCGAGTTCATTCCCGACAACGCCATCGTCTTCGCAGACGAATCCCATGTCAGCGTGCCCCAGATCGGCGGCATGTACCGGGGCGACTTCCGGCGCAAGTTCACGCTGGCCGAGCATGGCTTCCGCCTGCCCAGTTGCATGGACAACCGCCCGCTGAAATTCGAGGAATGGGACGCGATGCGCCCGCAATCGGTCTTCGTCAGCGCCACCCCTGCGTCATGGGAAATGGACCAGACCGGCGGGGTCTTCACAGAACAGATCATCCGCCCCACAGGCCTGCTGGATCCCCAGATCGAAATCCGACCGGTCGAGATGCAGGTCGATGACCTGCTGGACGAGGTGCGCAGGGTCACCGCCAAGGGGTATCGCACCCTGTGCACGACCCTGACCAAGCGCATGGCCGAGGACCTGACCGAATATCTGCACGAGCAGGGAATCAAGGTTCGCTACATGCACAGCGATATCGACACGATCGAGCGGATCGAGATCCTGCGTGACCTGCGCCTGGGCGCCTTCGACGTGCTGATCGGCATCAACCTGCTGCGCGAGGGGCTGGACATTCCCGAATGCGGGCTGGTGGCGATCCTTGATGCGGACAAGGAAGGGTTCCTGCGGTCCGAGACCTCGTTGATCCAGACCATCGGCCGCGCCGCGCGAAACGTCGACGGGCGGGTCATCATGTATGCCGACCGCATCACCGGCAGCATGGAACGCGCCATGGCCGAAACCGAACGGCGGCGCCAGAAGCAGATGGCCTATAACGAGGAACACGGCATCACACCGCAGACCGTCCGCAAGAATGTCGAGGACGTTCTGGCCGGGCTGTGGCAAGGCGATACCGATCAGTCGCGCGTCACCACCAAGGTCGAAAAGCCCCTGGTCGGCGCCAATCTGCAAGCCCATCTTGACGCGATGCGGGCGCAGATGCGCAAGGCGGCGGAAAATCTTGAGTTCGAAGAGGCCGCGCGGCTGCGCGACGAGGTCAAGCGGCTGGAGGCCGTCGACCTGGCGATCTCCGACGATCCGCTGGCCCGTCAATCGGCCATCGAGGACGCGGTCGCCGCAAACAGCAGCGGGTCAGGAAGATCGACCGCAGGCCGCGCGGGCCAGCGCGGTGGCAACAAGCGATCAAAGCGCCGCCGCTGATCGGTGTGTCATGCGCGTTGGAATTTCGGCAATGTCAATCTGCCGAAATCGCCAGTCAAAAACCGCTTTGTTTTTGTCAGGGAATCGGTTTCTAATTGCAATATATGTGTTCAGCTTTAGGAGTTTGTCATGCCGGTTCTTGCGATGGATCCCGAAACGCTTCAACTCGATCCCGAAATCGCGAAGGCTGCCGGCAAGGCCGCGTCCGAGTCGTATCGCAACAAGTCGCCCTATCCCTATGGCAGTTTCGAAGACTTCCTGCCGCCGGAGGTGCTGGACAATGTCCGTGAAGAGCTGAAGGCCCTGCCCGAGGCGGAGACCAGCTTCGATCGCCCGCAGGAAAAGCTGAAAACCAGCTATGTGCCGGAACGCCTGCCGCCATACACGCGCAATCTGTTCTATATCCTGAATTCCCGCCCGTTCGTTCAGTTTCTGGAAAACCTGACCGGCATCAAGGGGCTTATTCCCGATCCCTATTTCGCGGGTGGCGGCATCCACGTCGTCGGAAACGGCGGCCATCTGGATATTCATGCGGATTTCAACCACAACGCCATTCTGAATCTTGAACGGCGACTGAATGTCCTGATCTATCTGAACAAGGACTGGAAAAAGGAATATGGCGGGTCGTTCGAAATCTGGAATGATGACATGACCGAAATGGTGGACAGTTTCGTGCCCCTGTTCAACCGCATGGTCTGCTTCAACACCGGGTCAACGACCTGGCACGGCAATCCGACGCCGGTCAACCACCCCGAGGGCGAGCCGCGCATGTCGATGGCGCTGTATTACTATACCGCGACATGGGACGGCACCAAGAAGGCGCACACGACCCTGTTCAAGCCGCGTCCAGGCACCGCCGATCAGGCCGACCGCGAGACACGCAGGAATGAGATGCTTCAGGACGTCCTGCCACCGGTCATGTATCGGCGGGTGATCGGCCCGTTGCGGCGCCTGGGCTTCTAGCCCGCACGGGACTAGCCGCAGCTGACGCGGGCGATCCAGCCCTTCGGGTCCACGAAGATGTTCAGACGATCGGGATTGACGCCATCGGTCAGGGTCGCGCCGGGTATGACGACTCGCTGCGGCAACTCTGACGGCAGCGTCACGGCACCGATATTGCGTCCTACCAGCGCCTGATGCAGCGCGGGCTCGCAGCGCGCGGCGCTGACGGTCAGGCCGGATTGCTGCTGGCATGCGGACAGGACGACGGGACTGCAGATCATCGCTGCAAGGCCCGTGCTGCGGAAAATGCGATACATGACGGCTCCTCTCTATCTTGTGTCAGAACCCGGGTGGACACTGGTACGTTCCCTTGCCTAGGCCAGAGCAGTTCAAGGAGTAAGCCCAAATGAAACGACCATGGATCCAGGCCGCGACGGTTTGCCTGCTGGCGTCAGGACCGACGCTCGCCTCGACCGATAAGGCGTGGGAAGAATTTCGGGCTTCCGTCGAAGAAGCGTGCAGCGACCTTGTCCAATCATCGGACGGCGCGTTGGTCAGTCTGGACATCGCACCGTTCGGTTCCGAATCCTACGGCGCCGCATTGCTGTCGATCAAGCCGTCCGGCGGTGAGGCAGAGCGCGTGATCTGCATCTACGACAAGAAGACCCGGGCCGCCGAGTTGACCGGCGGCTTCTAGGATTCCGGTTCAGGTCGGCGGCTTTCAAGCGGGCTGTGCCCTGACCCGCCACGTGACAGAAAGCGTTCGGGGCTTGATCCGGCGCCCCGCTTTGGCGATAAACCTGCGAAGCTAGTGCAAGAGGTTCACCCATGCGAGTCCGCATCTTCCAGCCCGCCCGTAACGCGATGCAGTCCGGAACGGCCCTCAGCAAGGGGTGGGTGCTGGAATTTCCGGCGGCTGACGCCCGCGAGATCGATCCTCTGATGGGCTGGACCAGCAGCGACGATACACAAAGCCAGGTTCGTCTGCGCTTTGACACGCGCAAGCAGGCCGAGGATTATGCGCGCGATCACGGTCTTGAATATGTCGTTCAGGAACCTCACAAGCGCGCGGTCAATGTTCGCCCCCGCGGATATGGCGAGAATTTCGCGACGGACCGCCGCGGACCCTGGACCCACTGAGTAGTGTGGATCGGGCTAAGATCAGTCGAGGCTAACGGAGTGTTTTCCGGGTTCGCCACACGCAGCTAGCGCCGCCCCGCGCGCTGCGCCGCCCGCTCGATGGCTGCCAGAACGGCATCGGGCGCGGCGTGATGCGGCATGTGGCCGATACCCGGCAGGATCGTTAGATGGGCGTTCGGCAACTGATCGTCCATCTTGCGCGAATGATACTGGATACCCACCGTGGTATCGCGCGCACCGTGGACGATCTCGATCGGCAGGGTCAATTCGGAATAAAGCGGTGCCATCCGTGCCAGATAGGGCTTCAGGTTGTCGACCTGCTGCGCGTTGGCCAGAAAGCTGTCCTGACGCAGGGTCAGGCCGGCCCCCACATATTCCATATATCCCTTGGGTACCGGATTAGGCGCGAAAATGCCGGCAATGGCGCTTTCGATCCGGGATTCCGGGACAAAGGCCGAAATCAGCGGCACCGCCGCGGACCGCCCCAACGCGCTGGTAATGAACGGATAGAACGGGCCCAGATCCGCCTCGTCGGGCCAGGGGTGGGTGGCACCCGCAAGCAGCACCACCGCTGCCGTGTCCTGCGGGTCGCGCAGTGCCCACGCCATCGCAACCGCCCCGCCATAGCTGTGCCCCAGCACGATGGGCCGCGTGACCCCAAGCTGATCGGCGGCCTTGCGCAACAACTCGGCCTGCGCGATGGGATTGTCGTTCTGCGCACCGATGTTGTCGGTCCAGCCCAGGCCAGGTCGGTCGAAGGCGATGACGCGGTAATCATCGCTCAGCCGTCCGACCAGATCAAAGGTGAAGTCGCGGGTGTTGCCGCTGGCGCCGTGGATCAGGACCAGATCGGGGCCAGAGCCTTCGACATGGGCGTGGACACGATGTCCGTCCACTTCGATCAGCCGTCCGGTCGGGGGATAGGCGGCCTCGGCAGCATCCTCGCGCGTGGCTGCCCGATCCTCGACGAACGCCGCGCAGCCCGCAAGGCTTGCCGCCACGATGGTCAGCACCAGCAGTCCCGGTCTAAGTCTTGGCATCGCGCGGCCTTCCCTGTTGCTTTCCTATCCGAACAGTCACGCAACGCGGTGGGTTCCGGGTGCAGGCCGCACGGCGCGCCTCGCGCGATTGTCATTCGGCATGACCACGCCTGCGGCCCCGACCAGCGCATCCGGGGGTTTGCGTTGACGCATGGCTGGGCTTATCTGGCCCCCAAGGTTCCTGAAAGGCCCTGCTTCGTGCTCGTGCAACCCCGCGCCCTGATCCTGTCGGCCCTGCTGGCCCTGCTGGCCCTGCCGCCCGTCCCAGCGGCGGCGCATCCGCATGTCTATATCGATTCCGAGCTGGAGCTGATCTACGACGCGACGGGGCGACTTAGCGCAGTCGCCGTGGAATGGAGCTATGACGAGCTGTATTCGCTGCTGATCGTTACCGATCTTGGCCTTGACCCCGATGGTGACGGCGTTCTGGACGACCACGAACGGACCCGGCTTCAGGGGTTCGACGCGGATTGGGAACCGGACTTCGACGGTCGGCTGTATCTGACAACAGATCAGGGTCCGGTGGAATTGCTGGGGCCGCGCAGCTTCGAAGCCGTTTATCGTGACGGCCGGATCGTGTCGCGGCATCTGCGGCCGCTGTCCTCGCCGCTACCAGCCGACGCGGCGCTGCAACTGCAAACCTACGATCCCGAATTCTATGTCGATTTCACGCTGCACGGTCCGCCCCGCTTCCTGGGTCGCGACGATTGCCGGGCGGCGCTGGACCAGGGTGACCCGGATGCGGCGCGTGCGGCCTATCGCGCCGCGCTGGATACCGCCCTGCTGGGGGCGACAGACGATTCCGAGGCGGAACTGGTGACGGTTGATATCGGCGGCGCGGGGGCGGGCGCGTTGAATGTCATCTGCGGCGCGGCGCCGGGATGAACGACACCGCACATCATCGTCGCAGCGCGACACGTATCCTGGCGATCGCCGGACTTGGGGTCGGGCTGCTTCTGCTGGTCCTGTGGTCCAGCGGTGCATTGGCGGGGATCGAGGCCTGGGCGGCCGACCGGCAGCGCGAGGCGCAGACCCTGATGGCCGGCGCGCTGCGTCAGTTGCGCGCCGGCCAGCCGGGTGCGACCGGGACGCTGCTGGCGATCTGCTTTGGCTATGGGTTCGTCCATGCCGTCGGTCCCGGACATGGCAAGATCCTGATTGGCGGCTATGGCTATGGCACGCAGGTTCCGATGGGACGGCTGGCGGTGCTGGCCCTGCTGTCCTCGTTGGCGCAGGCCGGGACGGCGGTGGCGCTGGTCTGGGGCGGCATCGCGCTGCTGGACCTGTCGCGCGAGGCGCTGACCGGGCTGACCGAGGATTCGATGGCCGACATCAGTGCCGTGATGATCGCGCTGGTCGGGCTGTGGCTTGCCTTGCGCGGCGCCCGCCTGATCCTGCGGACAGCACAAGGCGGCCAGCATCCCGCTCATCACACGCATCACCACGACCACATGCATGGTCATGAACACGGGCATGATCACCAGCATGCTGCGGATTGCGGCTGCGGCCATGCGCACGGCCCGACCGCCGAAGAGGTTCTGGCGACCCGTTCGCTGCGCGACGCGGTCATGCTGATCGCGGGCATCGCCGCGCGGCCCTGCACGGGGGCGCTGTTCCTGCTGATCCTGACCTGGCGGATGGATGTCTTCGCGATCGGGGTCGCGGGCGCGATGGCGATGGGGCTGGGCACCGCTTCGGTGACGCTGCTGGTCGCGGCGATGTCGGTGTGGGCCCGGCGCGGCAGCCTTGCGCTGCTGCCCGAAACGGGGCCACTGGCCGCGCTGGGGCGCTGGCTTCCCGGCGCGATGCAACTGGCTGCCGGTTGCCTGATCGCGGTCGCCGCCATCGCCCTTGTCCTCTGACCGCCGCTGCGCGACCGGCAAGCCCGATAAATTCGTCATTTTGCATATCCACTCCACGCGCCGTTTGACGCAGGTCAAGGCGTGACGTCGCCCGCCGCCCTATCAGCGGGGTGCGAAACAGGAGCGATATCCTCATGTCCACATCACGGATGGACCCGCCCGGCCTCTACGCGGCACGCGAGCCGATCTTCCCCAAACGTGTCAGGGGCCGGTTCCGGAACCTGAAATGGATCATCATGGCGGTAACGCTGGCGATCTATTACGTCACGCCGTGGATCCGGTGGGATCGTGGGCCGAGCATGCCCGATCAGGCGGTTCTGGTCGATCTGGCCAATCGCCGCTTCTTCTTTTTCTGGATCGAGATCTGGCCGCACGAGTTCTATT
This sequence comes from Paracoccus sp. R12_2, assembly GCF_017744015.1. Lineage (GTDB taxonomy): Bacteria > Pseudomonadota > Alphaproteobacteria > Rhodobacterales > Rhodobacteraceae > Paracoccus. Next base: position 209,960 of record NZ_JAGHRA010000004.1, on the reverse strand, counting down.
TCGTTGCCGGGCTTCTGGTCATGGCGGGGCTGGGCCTGTTCCTGTTCACGTCGGCGCTGGGACGGGTTTGGTGCGGCTATTCCTGTCCGCAGACCGTCTGGACCGACCTGTTCATCCTGGTCGAACGGTGGATCGAAGGGGATCGCAACAACCGCATCCGCCTGCACCGGCAAAAATGGAACGGGCAGAAGATCCGCCTGCGCGCAATCAAGTTCGCGGCATGGCTGCTGATCGCGCTGCTGACAGGCGGGGCGTGGGTGTTCTATTTCACCGATGCGCCCACGCTGCTGATTGATCTGCTGTCCGGTCAGGCGCACGCCGTGGCCTATCTGACCATCGCGCTGCTGACCGCGACCACCTTCGTCTTCGGCGGCTTCGCACGCGAACAGATTTGCATCTATGCCTGCCCATGGCCGCGAATTCAGGCGGCGATGATGGACGAGGACACGCTGACCGTCGCCTATCGCGACTGGCGGGGCGAGCCGCGCGGCAAATCCGGACATGATCGCAGGCAGCCGGCGGGTCACGGCGCGGCCGGCGTCGTGGGCGATCCGTCGGTCGCGGCACAAGGCGCGGCGGTCGCGCAGGCTCCACGTCTGACGTCGCCCGACCCCGAGGATGCCGTGCGGGGCGACTGCATCGACTGCATGGCCTGCGTCAATGTCTGTCCAATGGGGATCGACATCCGCGATGGCCAGCAACTGGAGTGCATCACCTGCGCGCTGTGCATCGACGCCTGCGACGAGATCATGGAAAAGATCGGCAAGCCGCGCGGCCTGATCGACTACATGGCACTGCGCGACGAGACGGCCGAGCGTGCCGGCGGGGCGCCCAAGCCGCTGCTGAAACATGTGCTGCGCCCGCGCACGCTGCTGTACTTCACATTGTGGTCGGGAATCGGCGTGCTGTTGCTGGTCGCGCTGATGATGCGATCCTCGGTCGATCTGAACGTCTCGCCGGTGCGCAATCCATTGTTCGTGACCATGTCTGACGGCGCGATCCGCAACACTTACGAGGTTCGGCTGCGCAACAAGCAGCACGATACCAGCGTCTACAGCTTCGGCGTGGCGGGTGGCGATACACAGGGCCTGACCCTGACCATCGAGGGGGCCGAGGGCGATACGGTCCAGGTCGCCGCCGACCAGACGCTTGCCGCTCGGCTGTATCTGACCGCCCCGGCGGGATCGCCGCTGACACAGGCCGAGAACACGCCGATCGAACTGGTCGTGACCCAGCGGGGCGGCGATGCCAGCAACTCGGTCGAGACCGTCTTTCATGGAAGGAGCCAGTAGATGCGCCGCGAACTGACAGGCCGCCACGTGCTGACGATCACCGTCGCGGCGTTTTCCGTCATCATCGGGGTCAACGTGGTCATGGCGATCAAGGCGGTGGGCAGCTTTCCGGGGCTGGAGGTCGCCAATTCCTACGTGGCGTCGCAGACATTCGATGACGACCGTGCGGCCCAAAGCGCTCTGGGCTGGACCGTGATCCCGTCCTATGACGGCGAGGAACTGACGCTGGCTGTGACCGATCGCGACGGCCTGCCTGTCAGGGTCGCAGGCCTGTCCGCAACGGTGGGAAGGACGACCCATCAACGCGCCGACCGCACGCCGGTCCTGACCTACGAGGGCGGTGTCTATCGCGCCCCGCTGACGCTGGAACCCGGCGCATGGACGATCCATGTCGTCGCCACGGCGCCCGATGGAACGCAGTTTCGCCAGCGGCTGGATCATTATGCGGGCGCGGTGGTGAAATGAGCGGCGGTGACTTGTTATGAGCGATCTGTCCGCGATCCGGCTGAGCGCCTGCCCGGCCTGTGACGCCGCCCCGCTGGCGCGACATCTGGCCGACCGGGCGGGCGGCGCGGCGATGGCGGCGGGCAATGGCACACTGATCCTGTCCCTGCCCCGGATCCATTGCGCGGTCTGTATCGGCGACGTCGAACGCGCGCTGCATGCGCTGCCGGGCGTCCGCCACGCCCGGGTGAACCTGACGCTGCGCCGGGTGACGATAGACGCCCCGGGCCTGACGGCTGCTGATCTGATCCCGGTACTGGGCCGTATCGGCTACGAAGCGCATGAGCTGGACCCCGATGCGCTGTCCGACGGCGCCGCCGACCGGCAGGGGCGCGACCTGCTGATGCGCATCGGCGTCGCGGGATTTGCGATGATGAACGTCATGATCCTGTCCGTGGCTGTCTGGTCGGGTGCGCAGGACGCGACGCGTGACCTGTTTCACTGGATCAGCGCCGCCATCGCCTTGCCCACTGTTGCCTTTGCCGGTCAGCCTTTCTTTTCCAGCGCCTGGACCGCGATCAAGGCGCGGCGTCTGGGAATGGACGTGCCGATCTCGCTGGCGCTGATCCTGGCCACCGCGATCTCGGTCTACGAAACGGTCCTGTCTGGCCATCACGCCTATTTCGACGCGGCAGTGATGCTGTGCTTCTTCCTGCTGATCGGGCGATATCTGGACCATCGCACACGTGCCATCGCGCGGTCCGCAGCGGCCGAGTTGACCGCGCTTGAAGTGCCGCGCGCCACATTGCTGAGCGCGACGGGGGAACGTATCGTGCCGGCCGCCAGCCTTGCCGTGGGCGATCTGGTTCGCGTGCGCCCCGGCGGCCGCATCCCCGCCGATGGCCGCATCGTCGACGGCCGGTCCGAGATCGACCGCGCCCTGCTGACCGGAGAGACGCTGCCGGTTGCCGCCGGACCCGGGCTGGATCTGTCGGCGGGAGAGCTGAACCTGACGGGCCCGCTGCTGATGCGGGTGACGGCCGCAGGGCGCGACACCACCCTTGCGCGGCTGACCGCGCTGGTCGAGGCGGCGGAATCCGCGCGCGGTCGCTATACCTCGCTGGCCGAACGCGCCTCGCGCGCCTATGCGCCGGTGGTGCATCTGCTGGCCGCGACCAGTTTCGCGGGCTGGTTCTGGACGACGCACGATCTGCGCCTGTCGGTCAATATCGCCGCGGCGGTGCTGATCATCACCTGTCCTTGCGCGCTTGGGCTTGCGGTGCCTGCGGTGGTGACAGCAGCGTCGGGCCGACTGTTCCGGCGCGGATTGCTGATCAAGGACGGCACCGCGCTGGAACGGCTGGCGCAGGTCGATACGGTCGTGTTCGACAAGACCGGAACGCTGACCATGGGCCGGCCAAGCCTGCTGTCCACCGATGCGCTGCCCGACGTTCTGCGACCCGTGGCGCTGGCGCTGGCGCAGGGCTCGGCGCATCCGCTGTCGCGGGCTCTGGCCGAGGCCCTGGCCGGGACACCGCCCGCCGAACTTCACGATCTGTGCGAGGAACCCGGCCATGGTATCCGCGCCATCTGGCAGGGAGCCGAGGTCAGACTGGGTCGCGCCGACTGGTTGGGCGTCGCCGACGACAATGCCGAACGTCCTGGCAGCGCCACGTGGTTGTCGGTCGCGGGCCGCGCGCCGATCCGGCTGGATTTCACAGACCAGATGCGTCCGGGTGCCGGGGACTGCGTGGCCCGGCTGCATGCGGATGGCCAACGGGTCATCCTGATCTCGGGCGACCGGCCTGCAGCGGTGGCGGATCTGGCGGCCCGGCTGGGGATCGCCGAATGGCACGCCGGCACCGACCCGATGGGCAAGGCCGCCGCGATCGAGGCGCTGGCAGCGCAGGGCGCGCATGTGCTGATGGTCGGGGACGGGCTGAACGACACGGCGGCGCTGGCGCGCGCCCATGCCTCGATTTCGCCGGCCTCGGCCCTGGACGCCGCGCGCGTCGCCAGCGACATGGTCCTGACCGGGCAGGATCTGTCGCCCGTCGCCGACGCGCTGTTGACCGCGGGGCGCGCCACCGCCCGCATCCGCGAGAATTTCGCGATCTCGATCCTGTACAACATCATCGCGGTGCCGGTGGCGATCGCCGGTCTTGCCACGCCGCTGCTTGCCGCGCTGGCGATGTCGGCAAGCTCGATCACCGTGACGCTGAACGCGCTGCGCCTGCGCCGCTGAAAGGAAGTGCCATGGAGATCCTGACCATCCTGATCCCGGTATCGCTTGGGCTGGGTGTCGTCGGTCTGGCGGCGTTCATCTGGACGCTGCGCGCGCGCCAATACGACGATCCCAAGGGCGACGCCGAACGCATCCTCAGCGATGAATGGGATGACCGCCCGCGCCCTGACTGAACGGCCGCGCGTGCCGGCAAGCACGAAGACCCTCGATCCCTCGCCGTGCTTTCCGGGTTATCATGCGTCAGCGGTCTGCGTTCATACGGCGCATTCACGAAGCACAGCGGACCGCGGCTTGCGCAGATGTCGCGCTGTGTCATATCAATGCCTTGTGCGCATCAAGGCGGGATCTTTCCTGGCATCATTGCGCCCCTCGCCGTCCTTGTCCGGCGGCGGTTACCTGCGGCGGATCACGGACATGCCAGATTATCCCGACCTCTATCTCATGCGGCATGGCGAGACTGCCTGGAACGCCGAGGGGCGGATACAGGGCAGGCTGGATTCACCGCTGACGTCTTTGGGCAGGCAGCAGGCACATGGGCTGGCACGGCTGGTCGCCCCTGTCGAAGATGCGCTGCGTGTTGCCAGTCCGCAGGGGCGCGCCGTTGAAACGGCCAGGATCGTCTTTGGTTCGCAAGCCTTTGAAACCGACACAAGGCTGGCCGAGATCGACACCGGCAACTTCTCGGGTCGGCTACTGGTCGAATTGCGGGATCAGCACCCCAAGGTGTTTCGCGAAGGTTCGCTGGACTGGTATGACAGGACGCCCGATGGTGAACGCCTTGCCTGCCTGCGGACGCGCGTCACAGGCTTTCTGGGCGGCCTGACCCGCCCCACGCTGATCGTCACCCATGGAATCACGCTGCGGATGATCCGTCTGGTCGCCATGGGCCTGCCCCCCGATCGCCTTGGCGACATGCCGGTCGTGCAGGGGGCGGTCCACGTCGTCTGCCGCAAGGGACACCAGATCTGGCAGACCTAGATCGCGAAACCCTCGTCACCGGGGCTGGGGATGACTGCGGTTTCGACAGCTTCCTGAACCAATCCGGAACCGTTCATCGGCCTCGTTTACACCGAAGATATTGTGGGCTATCTGGCAGCACGGTATCAGCGAGTCCAAGACTTGCCGGGGATCTTCAAGACCCTGTTGCCAATGGGGCGGTAGCTCAGCGGTAGAGCGACACGTTTACACCGTGTTGGTCGGGGGTTCGATCCCCTCCCGCCCCACCATATGGTTCCGGCAAAACCGACCACGTCCTGATCGTCACGGCCAGAACCTGAAGGCAGCGGCAGTTTGTTCTCGCAGCACCGTCTGCCGAAGCGAACTGATGGCACCGACCGGCCGCGATCTTTTCCGCGTCAGGCCAAGAATATTTCTTTGCAGCGTCACAACCTGAGCTGGTTTCGTTCACGCCGCTTTCACGCACCATTTGTCACTGTCGAGATGCAACCAATATCTGACTACTCAGTTTCTTCGCCGACAGGCAATTACAGCAAGAACGAGCAACACCATGATGAACAACGCATTTCGACCGAAAATTTCCGATGACGAATGGCAGCTCATCCTGTCTGCACTAAAGCCCTATCGCCATAACGTTCAGTATCGCGAACTTCTGGAACGCCTGGAATATCAAGCCGAAGCACTATGCGCGCATCACCTGCATGCGCGCGCCGCCTGACCGTCCAGAAGACCAACCGCCGGGACTTTCGTCGGTCGCGATGTCAGCGTGGCGGCCGACAGTTTTTCAAAGACAAGGCACCACGGTCATCAAGACCGCAGGCAAGAACGGTTGTGATCGTCGCTTTTGGATCGACCATCCATCAATCCGACGATTTTGCGCGTTGAGGCCCGCTGGGAAGACTTGCGGGCGCATCCGGGATCGTCGTCCCTCTCGAACTACAGCGCGATTGCGGAAATCAGCCTTCCGTAATCCGCCTGCCCTTCGTGCGTGGCGCGGCGATAGCTGAAGAACCGCTGCGGGTCCGAATAGGTGCAATGGCGCGACCATTCGGCCTCGACGCCTTCGGCGCGCAGTCGCGAAAGTCCGAATGACGGCAGATCGAACATGGGACGGCCGTTCGGGCCGCCACTGAAAAACCGATGATATTCGGGGTCTTCGATCAGGAAATCCTCCATGAAATCCTCGCCGACCTCGTAGGCACGCTGACTGATCGTGGGTCCGATCACAGCCCGGATCCGTGTCGCACCCAACGCCCGCATCGCCGCCACGGTCGTTTCGATGACCCCGGCCAAGGCACCTTTCCAACCCGCATGGCATGCGCCGATCACGCCCGCCTCGCGGTCGGCCAGCAGCACCGGCTGACAATCTGCCGTCAGCACCGCCAGCGCCACCCCCTGCCGGTCGGTGACGATGCCGTCCGCCTGCGTGTCGCGGATCTTTTCAATGTCGTCCTGCGCGGTCAGTGTCACCACGTCGGCGGAATGGACCTGCTTGACCGTCGCCAGCTTGTCCGGTTCGACGCCCATCGCCTGCGCCACCCTTGCACGATTCACCGCAACCATGTCGGTCTGATCGCTGGATCTGCGTCCGCAGTTCAATCCTGCGAACAGGCCCGACGACGCGCCGCCCTTTCGCGTAAAGAAACCGTGCCTGACATCGTGCAGCAGCGGGTGGGTCAGGATCTCAAGCGTCGTCTGCATGAAGCCTCAGTGCGTCGAATCCGGGCACCGGCGGCGCCCCTTGGGGCCAGATGGCCATCGCCTTGAACAGGTGACCCATTTTGTCTGCATCGGTCAAGCGGTCTAACGCCGCCATCGCACCGCCATCGCCCGCCTGGGTCAACCGCTCGGCCCGCTGGCGCGCCCCCAGCGACAGCAGCCAGTCGCCCTGATGGATAGGGCGCGACACCGTGGCGCCTGCCCTGATCGCCGCCGCCGCAAGCGGCGCAAAATCGACATGTGCCGTCAGATCCGCCTCGCCGGGTCGGGCCAGCGGGTCTTCAGGGCGGTGCCCCGCCAATGCCTGAAACGTATCGCCATAACCGTTCCAGCCGCCGTAATCGACAATGATCGCCGCCCCGCCATGCGCCGCGATCCGATTGCTGATGGCCGTCATCATCGCCGGTGCGGCCGGGCAGTCCTCGATCACATCCCCTGCACGTCCCTGCCGCGGCAAATCGACCGGCGGCGCCAGCCCCAGGCGCAGGCCGCCGTTCTCGTCCAGCCCGACGACACGCTCGGCCCAGCCATCATCGACATGCTGGAACTGCCGGATTGGCAAGGCATCAAAGAATTCATTCGCGATCAGGAACAGCGGCTGGGATGGAAGGTCGTCCAGATTGTCCAGATGCCGGACATCGCCCAGCCTGTCGCGCTGCACATCGCGCAGATGCGGCGATGCCTCGATCAGGGCAATCCGGGCCGCGTCGATCATTCCCGGCACGGCTCGGATCGCGCGCAGCATGTCGGCCATCAACGTACCGCGCCCCGGCCCCGGTTCGGCCAGCGTGAAGGGCGCCGGACAGCCCTGATCCATCCATGCCTGTGCAAGGGCCAGCCCGCAAAGCTCTCCGAAGAGCTGCGAAATCTCGGGCGCGGTCACGAAATCGCCGGCCTGACCGAATGGATCGCGCGTCGCATAATAGCCGTGCTGCGGGTGCAGCAGGCACAGTTCCATATAGTCGGCCAGCGAGATTGGCCCGGTTGCGCGGATGCGCCGGGCAATGATCTGCGCCAGCGGCGTCATGCAGTGGCCGGGACAGGCGCGCGGCGCCACGCCCGAAGGATGAAGACCACGCCCAGCACCACCATGGGCAGGGAAAGAACCTGCCCCATCGTCAGACCGATCACCGGACCGCCGACAACATGACCCAGCGGATTGTCGGGCGTGATGAACTGCGCGTCGGCGACCCGGAACAACTCGACGAACATCCGCGCCAGACCATAACCTGAAAGGAAGATCCCGAAGGACAATCCGGGACGGCGCAACCCGCCCGCGCGGACCACGGCCAAGAGGACAAGCCCCAGCAGCAGACCTTCCAGCCCTGCCTCGTAAAGCTGGCTGGGATGGCGGGCGCACAGCCCCTCAATCCCCGGACAGTTCTGTGCCGCCTCGCCGGGAAAAATCACCCCCCAGGGCAGATCCGTGGGCCGTCCCCAAAGTTCGGCATTGATGAAATTCGCGATGCGGCCGAAGAAAAGCCCGATCGGGGCGACGACCGCCATCGCGTCCGCAAGGCGCAGCGGCGCGATGCCGCGCGCGCGGCAGAACAGCCACGCGGCGACGATGACCCCCGCGAAGCCGCCGTGAAAGCTCATTCCGCCCTGCCAGACCTGCAGGATCTGACCGGGATTGGCCAGATAATATCCGGGTTCGTAGAACAACACGAAGCCCAGCCTTCCGCCCAGAATCACGCCCAGAATGACCCAGGTCAGCAGATCGTCGACCGCGTCGCCCGCCATTGGCGCGCGATCGCCCCAAAGACGGTCGCGGCGCATCATCGCCACCATGATCTGCCAGCCGATCAGCAGCCCGGCCAGATAGGCCAGCGCATACCACCGCAACGACAGCGTCAGACCACCCAGATGGATGGAAAATATCTCGGGCGCGATATTGGGAAAGGGGATCATTCGGCCTCTCGGGTTTCGTCGCGCAAGCTAGACACGCAGCACGGGAAGTCAACATACGCCCCGCCCTGCGGACCGATCACGTTCCCGATGGCATCCCGCATTGCAGCCCGCGCGCCATGAGGGCGCAGCTTGCCCTAGCGACCGATGAATCCCGGTTTGCGCTTTTCCAGAAACGCCGCCACGCCCTCGCGGAAATCGGCGCTGCGGCCAGCCTCGCCCTGCAGACGCGCCTCCAGCCGAAGCTGTTCGTCAAGATCGTTGTCGAAGGACGCCGCCACGGCGCTGCGGACGGCAAGGTAGGCGGCGGTCGGTCCCTGCGCCAGATGGCGGGCCCGGTCGGTGACCGTCTGGGCGAATTCGTCGTCGGGCAGCGCCTGCCAGATCAATCCCCAATCCGCAGCCTGCCGGGCCGGTATGGCATCCGCGAACAGCATCATTCCAAGGGCACGGGCGGCACCGACCGCGCGCGGTATCGCCCAGGTTCCGCCGGCGTCCGGGATCAATCCGATCCGCGTGAACGCCTGAACGAAGCTGGCGCTTTCAGCCGCGATCACCACGTCGGCGACCAGCGCCAGATTGGCGCCCGCACCGGCCGCGACGCCGTTCACTGCCGCGATCACCGGTGCCGGGCAGTCGCGGATCGCCCGCAACATCGGCTCGTATTCGTCGCGCAGCGTCGCCTCGAGGTCCAGTGCCGCGCTTGCATCGGTCAGATCCTGACCCGAACAGAACGCCTTGCCGGACCCCGTCAGCACGACACAGCGCACGTCTTCGGTCAGGCTGGTCAGGGCTTGCGTGATCTCGGCCCGCATCTGACGGTTCAACGCGTTCATCACCTGCGGACGGTTCAGGATCAGCGTCGCGATGCCGTCGCTGACGGCGAACTGGATGGTCTCGAAACTCATGGAAGTCCCCCTCTGGTCTGGGGGCATGATGCCTGAATTGGCGCGCGGGGAAAGCCGGACCCCGCGTCAGTCGCGCATGATTTCCTGCAGCCTTGTCCGTTCGGCCTCAGACAGGTCTTCGACGCGCGCGGTCGATGCGGCACGGGCGCGCATGAAACGCCACGCGACCAAGAGCGCGATCAGCGCCATGACCGGACCGGCCAGCCACAGCACCAGATTGCCGCCACGGGCGCGCGGCTCGAACAGGACGAACTCTCCGAACCGGTCCACAACGGCGTCGATCACCTGATCGTCGCTATCCCCGGCGACCAGTCTTTCGCGCACATACAGCCGCAGGTCGCGGCTGATCGCGGCATTCGATTCGTCGATATTCTCGCCCTGGCAGACCGGGCAGCGAAGCTTTTGTGACAGCTGGCGCGCCCGCGTCTCCAACGCGGGGTTGTCCAGAACCTCGTCAGGTTGGACTGCCAGCGCCGCGATGGGCAAGGTCAGCAACAGCGTCAGGATCAGCAGAAACCGTTTCATTCCGCAGGCACCGCGTTGGCGTGCGCGCGCCGCGCACCGGCGGCGACGCGGTAGCGGCGGTCGGACAGGCTGATCAATCCGCCAAGCGCCATCAGGATCGAGCCCGCCCAGATCCAGTTGGCGAAAGGCTTGATATAGCTGCGCACGGCCCAGCCCCCGTCAGCCTGCGCATCGCCGATGACCAGATAGATGTCGCGGAAGATGCCGTTGTCGATCGCGGCCTCGGTCGTGGGCATCGCCTGCACGGGATAGACGCGTTTTTCGGGGTGCATGGTCGCGACCTGCCTGCCGTCGCGTGCCACCTGCATCGTGGCCATGGTCGAGACATAATTCGGCCCCTGAACCTCGTCCACGGCGGTCAGGGTGATCTGATATCCGGACAGATCGAACGGTTCGCCGATCTGCGCCACACGGATATCCTCTGTCTGCCAAGCGGTCAGCAGACCGACACCGATGAATGTCACGCCCAAGCCTGAATGCGCCACCGCCTTGCCCCAGTCTGCGCGCGGCAGCCGGACAAGCCGCGACAGGCCGGATCTCCCGGTGCGATGGATCAGTTCCGCCGCCGCGCCCGCGATCAACCAGGCGCCAAGCCCGGCCCCGATCACCGCGATCGCGCTGCGCCCGGTCGAGACCGACCAGACCAGCACCATCACCGCGACTGACAGGATCAGCGCCGCACGCAGCGGCTTGGCCGATCGCATCAGCGTGGCGCGTTTCCATGGCATGATCGCACCCAGAGGCAGCACGATCGCCAGCACGATCATGAAGGGCGTGAACGCCTGGTTGAAGAACGGCGCGCCGACCGACAATTTGCGGTCCCACATCATTTCCGCGAAAAGCGGCCACATGGTTCCGATGAACACGACGAAGGCCGACACCGCCAGCAGCACGTTGTTCAGGATCAGCGCCCCCTCGCGCGAGACGGGGGAAAACACGCCCTTGGCGGTCATCTCACCCGCGCGTGCCGCATACAGCGTCAGGCCGCCGCCCATGAACACCGCCAGAATGGCAAGGATGAACACCCCGCGCGCCGGATCGCTGGCAAAGCTGTGGACCGAGGTGATGACGCCGGACCGAACGATGAAGGTGCCGATCATGGAAAAGCCAAACGCCATGATCGCCAGAAGGATCGTCCAGCTTTTCAGTGCCTCGCGCTTTTCCACGACGATGGCCGAATGCAGCAGCGCGGCGGCCAGAAGCCACGGCATGAAGCTGGCGTTTTCCACCGGATCCCAGAACCAGAAACCACCCCAACCCAGTTCGTAATAGGCCCACCACGACCCCAGAGCGATGCCCACGGTCAGGAACATCCAGGCCGCCAGCGTCCAGGGCCGCACCCAGCGTGCCCATGCGGCATCGACCCGGCCTTCGATCAGCGCCGCGATGGCAAAGCTGAACGCCATCGAAAGCCCGACATAGCCCAGATACAGAAACGGCGGGTGAAAGGCCAAACCGGGATCCTGCAGCAGGGGGTTCAGGTCGCGCCCGTCGAAGGGTGGGTTGGCCAGGCGCAGAAACGGGTTCGAGGTGAACAGGATGAAGGCATAGAACGCCGCGCCGATCGACGCCTGAACGCCCAGCACCCGCGCCCTGAGACTGGGCGGCAGGTTGCCACCGAACGCCGCCGCCGCGGCACCGAAAAGCGACAGGATCAGCACCCACAGCAGCATGCTGCCTTCGTGGTTTCCCCAGACGCCGCTGATCTTGTAGATCATCGGCTTGGCGGTATGCGAATTCTCATAAACCAGCTTCAACGAGAAATCCGATGTGACAAACGCCACCGTCAGCGCCGCGAATGACAGGCCGGTCAGCAGGAACTGGGCCATGGCGGCCGGTCGGGCGCTGTCCATCCAGCCCTGCCTGCCCTTGGCCGCGCCGATCATCGGTACAATCATCTGATACAGCGCCACCGCGAAGGCAAGCGTCAGGGCGAAATGGCCAAATTCTGCGATCATGCGGGTGTTCCTCCGTTGGCGCCAGCATAGGGATACGCAAAAAGGGGGGAAAGTCCCCCCTTGGTCGCCGCCCTTCAGTTTTCCGTGCGACCTATTCGCGCAACCCGGCCGCCCAATCGCGCAAGGCGGCATTATCCGCAAAATCATCGTCGGGCCGCGCGGCGCCGGTCAGCGCGACGGCTTCCTGCGGGCGGTCGGGTGCTGGGCCGGTCCCTGCCACCTGCGCCGCAGGCCAGACCCGGTGCCGGAAATAATGCGCTTCTCGCGCGCCGAAATAGAACCCGACGATCGCGCCAAGCAGCCACCACAGCGGTTCCGGCACCTGTTGCAGCCCCTGCATCCGCAGGCCGAAACCCGACGGCTCGACCATCGCATAGACGAACAGCGCCATCGTCCCCAACGCCAGCAAGGGGCGCGGCAGGCGGTTCAGCCCGTTCACGAGACTGTCGAAGAAACCCGGCCGGGCGACCTGAAATTCTTGTCCAAGCTGGGTGATCGCGCGGGCATAGGCCTGTTCTTCCAGTTCCATCTTGCGCGTCGCGTTCTGGGTGAACACCTCGGCCATGCCCGTCGCGGCGCTGCCAAGCGCGGTCACACCCTGGCCAAAACCAAGGAAGCGGTCGATCATGCCCATCTTGCGGTCCTTTCACGGTGTTCGGCTTCGGTCAGGTGATAGCGCGGCGATACGAAGGTTTCGGCCCGGGTGATCCAGCCGCCTTTTCCGCCCGCGCGGGTGCGCGCGTATTTGCGGCTTGCCGGGCGCTGATCGGCCAGTGCGTAGTAATAATTGCGCCGGGCGATCCCGTAGGCATCGGCGATATGGGCAGGCGCAGCTTCGGCAGCATCTGCGACCGCGGCGATCGTTCTGGGGCCGATCACGCCATCCGCAGTTGCCGGAAATCCCATGCGCGAAACCAGTTTCTGCAGGATCTTCACGGCGTTCGCGCCGGCATTCACATACATGTCGAAGACGCTGGCCTGCACCGGATCGGGCAATTCGGCCAGACGCGGCTTGCGGAAATAATGTTCGACGAAGATCTGTTCCGCCTGCGACCGCGTCAGGGCGCGTACATCGACTGCATCGACCTTGCCATCGCCGGTCAGGTCCAGTCCCAGCGACCGCATCGTGCCGATCGTGACCCCGAAATTCGTGGCCCCGCCGGGATCGTCGGGGTCGTTCACATAGCCGCCCTCGCGGGCGACGATCTCTCGCGCGATGTCAGTGACGCTTGGCATCTGAATCCCCCTGAAGCCTGCCGCCCGAAGCGGCGAACGGCTCTAGGGTCGATGGGTCAGGTTAACCCATCGTTAACCATGCGTGCGTTGCTGGACTCGGCCTCAGGAATTGGGATCCTGATAGACGCCGCTTTCCTTAAGCGTATCGACGACTTCGCGTGGCATGTAGGTTTCGTCGTGCTTGGCCAGCAGGCTTTCCGCCTCGAAGCGGCCGCCGCGATAATATCCCTTGGCAATCGTGCCCTGCCCTTCCTTGAACAGGTCCGGACGCGGATCGCGCCCGATATAGCTGACCGGGATTTCTGCCGCGCCATCGGTAATGATGAAATCGAAGGCGACCCCATCGCGGTTGATGATCGAGCCGTCCTTGACCAACCCGCCAAGCTGGAAATATTCATCCGCGCCGGGGGCCTGTGCGCTGACCTGGGTCGGCGAGCGGTAAAGGTTGATGCCGTCCCGAAAGCCGTAGCCGATCAGCCCCACCGCGATCAGCAGCGCGACTGAAGCCGCGATAAGGACCTGCGCGCGACGGCGTTTCTTCAGCGATTTCAGACCGGCCATTCTTTCCTCCTCAAGCAGCCTCGAAACGGATCGAACGGCGCAGGAACTGCGTCGCCTTGCCGGACACGCGGACCGGATCGCCCGTGGTCAGGTATTTCGACGCAGTGCCTTCGCCCAGAAACTCGGGCCTGCGTTGAAGATAGTCTGCAAGGCTTTCTGCGACCAGCCCCGCCTGACTGTAAACCCGGACCTTGGTGCCCAAGGCGCGCTGAAACGCGGCCTCGACCAGCGGATAATGGGTGCAGCCAAGGATCGCGGCTTCGGGCTGCGGCATGCGACGCAGCAGCGCCTCGACATGGCTGGTCACCAGCGCCTCGGCCAGAATTTCGTCACCCATTTCAATGGCATCCACGACGCCGCCGCAGGGCTGCGCCTCGACATCGACGCCCACGGCGCGGAATGCCAGTTCGCGCTGAAAGGCCCTGCTGGCAACGGTGGCGGGGGTCGCGAACAGCGCCACCTGATTGACCGCGACGGGGCGGGGCGGCGAATTGTCGCCCCATTGACGTTCGGTCAGGGCCTCGATCATCGGCACGAACACCCCCAGAACCCGCTTGCCCTTGGGCAGCCAGGTTTCCTGCATGCGGCGCAGCGCGGCGGCGCTGGCGGTGTTGCAAGCCAGAATGACCAGATCGCAGCCCTCGTCCCACAGACGGCTGACGCCCGCGCAGGTCAGATCGAAGATGTCGTCCGGTGTACGCACCCCATAGGGCGCATGCGCATTGTCGCCAAGATAGACCAAAGGCAGATCCGGCAACCGGGCGGCGATGGCGCTATGAACCGTCAGCCCGCCCAGACCCGAATCGAACACGCCAACCGCCATCTTGCCACTCCTTCTGCCGCGCGCCGTTTTAGGACGCCGCGCGGCGTTTGGAAATGACTCAGTTCATTCAGCGGCTTCACGCATCGGTGCGCCACCGGACCGGAACTGTGCGAGCAACTCTTTGCGCCGGATCGCGGCCTCGTCTGCGGCCTTGTCCTTGACCGGTCCATAGCCCCGCACGCTGAGCGGCAGTTCGGCAAGTTCGATGGCGATGGGCAGCGTCGCGTCATCCACATTCGCCAGTACCTCGCGCATGTCCGCCTCGAAATCACGGATCATGGCGCGTTCGCGCCTGCGTTCGGCGCCATAGCCGAACGGATCGAACGGCGTGCCGCGCAGCCCCTTCATGGCCGACAGAACCCGGAAAGCCTTCAGCATCCATGGCCCGAACTGCCGCTTCTTGGGGCGCCCGTTGGCATCGGTGCCCGACAACATCGGCGGTGCCAGATGGAAGGACAGCGTCGTGTCACCCTCCCACTGCGCCGCGATCTGTTCGGCGGTGGTCAGGTGAAGCCGCGCAACCTCGTATTCGTCCTTGTAGGCCAACAGCTTGTAGTAGCCGCGCGCGACGCTTTCGCGCATTCCGTCCGGCGCCAGATCGACCAGCTTGCGGAATTTCCTGGCCAGCCTCTTGCCCTGATAGTCAACCAGCCGAGCCTCGCGATAGGACACGGGATCGACCGGCAGTTCCGGGATCTCGACCGGCTTTTTCATCAGTTCCGGGAATGCCATCGCGCAGCGGCCGATCTGGAAAGCACGAAGGTTGTCATCGACCTTGGCACCGTTCAGTCGGATCGCGTCGTGGATCGCCGCCTCGGTCAGCGGAATCAGCCCCTGCTGCCAGCACGCGCCCAGAACCAGCATGTTGGAATAGATCGAATCGCCAAGCATCCGCAGCGCCAGATCATTGGCGTCAAAGAACGCCACCCGGTCACCCAACCGCGCCTGCAGCGACATCTTCAGCCGATCGGCGGGCACCTGAAAATCGCGGAACCGGGTGAAATCGCCGGTGATGATCTCGTGATCGTTGACGACCGCGCCGGTGCGATCATGCGTCATCAGCCCGATCGTCCTGGCGCCGGCCGTCACGACCAGATCACCGCCGATCACGCAGTCGGCTTCACCGGTCGCCACGCGGATCGCGCTGATATCCTCGGGGCGCTCGGCCAGTCGCAGATGAATATGGACCGCGCCACCCTTCTGGGCCAACCCGGCCATCTCCATCATGCCGGCACCCTTGCCGTCGATCTGCGCGGCCTGGGCCAGCACGGCCCCGATGGTGACCACGCCGGTGCCGCCGACCCCGGTGATGACCACGTTATGCGTCCCGCTGATTGCGGGCAGCGCGGGCTGCGGCAGATCGGGGATGTTGAACGCCTCGGCCTTGGGTTTGCGCAGCTTGCCGCCCTTGACGGTCACGAAGCTGGGGCAGAAGCCCTTCAGGCAGGAATAGTCCTTGTTGCAGCTGGACTGGTCGATCTGACGCTTGCGGCCAAGTTCGGTGTCCAGCGGCACGATCGACACGCAGTTCGACTGGACCGAGCAGTCGCCGCAGCCCTCGCAGACCTCGGGATTGATCCAGACGCGCCGGTCAGGGTCCGGGAACTGCCCCTTCTTGCGGCGACGGCGCTTTTCAGCCGCGCAGGTCTGGATATACAGGATCGCGCTGACGCCCTTGGCATCTTCCAGTTCGCGCTGAACATTCATCATCTCGGCGCGTTCCTCGAACCGCATTCCCTGCGGGAATTGCTTGCGGTCCACGTCCTCTTTCTCGTCATAGACCACGATCACCGGATCGACCCCCATCGCGCTCAACTCGCGCGCGATCTGGGGCGCGGTCAGGTCACCCTCGTTCGGCTGGCCGCCCGTCATCGCAACAGCGTCGTTATACAGGATCTTGTAGGTGATGGTGGTCTTGGCCGCGATCGCCGCACGGATCGCCAGAGAGCCGGAATGATTATAGGTTCCGTCGCCAAGATTCTGAAAAACATGACCTCTTGTGCTGAATGGCGCCTCGCCGATCCAGTTCGCACCCTCGCCGCCCATATGGGTGAAGCCTTCGGTCTCGCGACCCATCCACTGCACCATGTAATGGCAACCGATGCCGGCATAGGCGCGGCTGCCTTCGGGCAAGCGGGTCGAGGTGTTGTGCGGGCAACCCGAACAGAACCAGGGGGTTCTGCTCGCTATCTCGGGTGCGTTGTCATTGCGGCGGACTTCGGTCAGGCGGTCCAGACCGGCACGGATATGTTCGGTCCCGCGGCCTTCCTCGATCAGGATGCCGCCGATCTTCTGGGCGATCATCACCGGGTCCAGCGCATAACGCGTGGGGAACAGTTCCTCGCCGGTCCTGTCGTGTTTCCATCCATGCACGCGACGCCCGTGGCGATTGTCGAAGATCGCCTCTTTCAATTGCACCTCGATCAGCTTTCGCTTTTCTTCGACGCAGACGATAAGTTCCAGATTTTCAGACCATTCCTGGAAAGACTTCATGTCCAGCGGCCATGTCTGACCGACCTTGTAGGTGGTCAGCCCCAGACGCTCGGCCTCGGCCTCGTCTATGCCCAGCAAGGACAGAGCATGAACCAAATCCAGCCAGTTCTTGCCCGCCGCGACGAAGCCGATCTTGGCGCCCGGCCTGCCCCAGTGCTTGCGATCGATCCGGTTGGCGCGGCTGAACGCCTCGGCCGCCCACCGCTTGAAATCGATCATCCGCGCTTCCTGCGTGACAGGCGTATCGCCCAGGCGGATATTCAGCCCGCCCTCGGGCATCTGAAAATCGGGGATGACGAATTTCAAGCGGTCTGGATCGCCGTTGACGACGGCGGTCGCCTCGACGGTATCCTTCATCGTCTTCAGGCCGGTCCAGACGCCCGCAAACCGCGACAGCGCAAATCCATACAGGCCATAGTCCAGGATTTCCTGCACACCGGCCGGTGACAGGACCGGGATATAGGCGTCGATCATCGCCCAGTCCGACTGATGCAGCACGGTCGAGCTTTCGCCGGTGTGATCGTCGCCCATCGCCATGACGACACCGCCATGTTTCGAACTGCCGGCCATGTTGGCGTGGCGCATCACGTCGCCGGTGCGGTCCACGCCCGGCCCCTTGCCATACCATAGCGCATAGACGCCGTCGTATTTGCCCTCGCCGCGCAGTTCCGCCTGCTGGCTGCCCCAGATGGCGGTTGCCGCAAGGTCTTCGTTCAGGCCGGGCTGAAACAGCACATTCGCCTCGGACAGGCGCTTGCCCTCGCGCATCATCTGCAGATCGACGCCCCCCAACGGCGACCCGCGATAGCCGGTGACATAGCCGGCCGTGTTCAACCCTGCGGCTTTGTCACGTGCCGCCTGCATAAGCATCAGGCGAACAAGGGCCTGCGTGCCGTTCAACAATACGTGTGACTTCGACAGATCAAAGCGGTCGGCTAGCGTGAATTCCTGCTTGCTCATCCTGCGTCTCCTCCAATGCCGGTGGGCTCTGCAGCCATTATAGGTCAGAATTGCTGACCGATGAAGGAAAAAATCGATGCTTGACGCAGCCGTGAGGGACAGGCAGGGGAAGAAGAGATTTGCAAAAAACGCATGGCTGACCAAGCAGGATTGTAACAGCTATGGACTGGGACAAACTAAGAATATTTCACGCGGTTGCCGACGCCGGCAGCCTGACCCATGCTGGCGACACGCTGCATCTGTCGCAATCAGCCGTCAGCCGGCAGATCCGCGCGTTGGAAGAGACGCTGGGAACGACGCTTTTCCACCGGCATGCGCGCGGACTGATTCTGACCGAACAGGGCGAGCTGCTGTTCGAGGCGACCTCCGCCATGGCGCGCAAGCTGGACGGCGCCTCGGCCCGCATCCGCGACAGCGAGGAAAATGTTCTTGGCGAACTGAAGGTGACCACGACGGTCGGCTTCGGCACGTTGTGGCTGGCCCCGCGCCTGGTCAAGCTTTACGAGAAATATCCCGACCTGAAGATCGACCTGATGCTGGAGGAGCGGGTGCTTGACCTGCCCATGCGCGAGGCCGATGTCGCGATCCGCATGAAGGAACCCAGCCAATCGGACCTGATCCGCCGGCGCCTGCTGAATATCCGCATGCGGCTTTATGCCACGCAGGAGTATCTGGATCACGCCGGCACCCCAGGCAGCCTGGACGACCTGTCCACCCATCGGCTGATCTGTCAGAAAACCGATCAGCCGCAGGTCGCCGCCGGCGCGCGGCTGGTTCAGGAAATCATGTCCCGGAACATCACCTCGATGTTGACCGTGAACAATTATTTCGGCGTGCTTCAGGGCGTTCTGGCCAATGTCGGCGTCGGCGTTCTTCCCGATTACCTGGCCGTGGATCACCAAGGCCTTGTGCGCGTCCTGCCCGAGATCGAGTCGGGCGAGGTTCCGGTCTTCCTTGCCTACCCCGAAGAACTGCGCCAGACGCGGCGCGTCGCCGCATTCCGCGATTTTGTCTTGGAAGAGATTCAGGCCTATCGGCGGCAGAAAAGCGAAGTCGTGCCTGAATAGTGCGCTAAACCTGCCGAATCCTGACATATCAGACTGCAATTTTGCGGCGACTCGGGGCTGATCTACAACTTTCGCGTGTAGCTATTCAGCAACTGCATGGCGGCTATGCTGCGGGTGCAGCATCATTTTCCTTGAACCATTCGCATCCTGCCCATAAATCAGGCTGCGAAGGCGGTGGTCAGCTTAACCGCGCATCACCTTCTACCTCCCTGTTGGACTTAGGCCGGGCCTCGTGCCCGGCTTTTTTTTGTCCGCACGGGCGCGGTTCGCCGCGCAACCCTTCCCATGGCGGGCGTCTCACCATAAAAGGCGCCAGACCACACGGGGCAGGAAGGGCCGGATATGCAGGAACCGTCGATCACCGCCGATCTGATCGCCGCGCACGGGCTGAAGCCCGACGAATATGACCGCATCCTGAAGATCATCGGCCGCGAACCGACCTTCACCGAACTGGGCATCTTCAGCGCGATGTGGAACGAACATTGTTCCTACAAATCGTCCAAGAAATGGCTGCGCACCCTGCCGACGGAAGGGCCGCAAGTGATCTGCGGGCCGGGCGAGAACGCGGGCGTCGTCGATATCGGCGACGGCCAGGCCGTGGTCTTCAAGATGGAAAGCCACAACCACCCCTCGTATATCGAGCCACATCAGGGTGCCGCGACCGGCGTGGGGGGCATCCTGCGCGATGTCTTCACGATGGGCGCACGACCCATCGCGGCCATGGATTCGCTGTCCTTCGGGCGGCCCGAACATCCCAAGACCCCGCATCTGGTCAAGGGCGTGGTCGAAGGCATCGGCGCCTATGGCAATTGCTTCGGCGTGCCGAATGTCGGCGGCGAGGTCAGGTTCCACCGCAGCTATGACGGAAACTGCCTTGTGAACGCCTTCGCCGCGGGTCTGGCGGATACCGACAAGATCTTCTATTCGGCCGCATCCGGCGTCGGCATGCCGGTCGTCTATCTTGGCGCAAAGACCGGTCGCGACGGCGTCGGCGGCGCCACGATGGCCAGCGCCGAGTTCGATGACACGATCGAGGAAAAGCGCCCCACCGTTCAGGTCGGCGACCCCTTCACCGAAAAATGCCTGCTGGAAGCCTGCCTGGAACTGATGGCCTCGGGTTCGGTCATCTCGATTCAGGACATGGGCGCGGCAGGGCTGACCTGTTCCGCGGTCGAGATGGGCGACAAGGGCGGCCTGGGAATCAAGCTGCATCTGGACGCCGTTCCGCAGCGCGAAACCAACATGACCGCCTACGAAATGATGCTGTCGGAATCGCAGGAACGCATGCTGATGGTGCTGAAGCCCGAGAAAGAGGCCAAAGCCCGCGCGATCTTCGAGAAATGGGATCTGGATTTCGCCATTGTCGGCGAAACCATCGCCGAAGACCGATTCCTGATCCTGCATGGCAACGACGTGAAAGCGGATCTGCCGCTGTCCAAACTGTCCTCCAGCGCGCCGGAATATGATCGCCCGTGGGTCGAGACGCCGGCCGCAGACGCCGCCCCCACCCTGCCCCCGATCCGCCCGATCGCGGCGCTGCGCGCCCTGATCGGCAGCCCCAACCATGCCCACAAATCATGGGTCTGGGAACAATACGACACGCAGGTCGGTGCCGATACGATCCGCCGTCCGGGGCTGGGTGCAGGCGTCGTGCGGGTGCATGGCACGAACAAGGCGCTGGCCTTCACCAGCGACGTCACCCCCCGCTATGTCAAGGCGAACCCGTTCGAGGGCGGCAAGCAGGCCGTTGCCGAGGCGTATCGCAATCTCTGCGCTGTCGGCGCGACGCCGCTGGCCACCACCGACAACCTGAATTTCGGCAACCCCGAAAAGCCAGAGATCATGGGCCAGTTCGTCGGCGCGATCAAAGGCATCGGCGAAGCATGTCGCGCGCTGGATTTCCCGATCGTGTCGGGCAACGTGTCGCTTTACAACGAGACCGACGGCAAGGGGATCCTGCCGACGCCGACCATCGGCGGTGTCGGTCTGATCGACAACATCTCGCACCTGATCGCGGGTCTGCCGTCGGAAGGCGATCTGGCGCTGGTGATCGGCCGGACCGACGGACATCTTGCCCAATCGGCCCTGGCGCACGAGGCGTTCGGGATCGAAACCGGTGATGCCCCCCATGTCGATCTTGATGCCGAACGCAGGCATGGCGAATTCCTGCGGACCCACCGCCGGCACCTGAAGGCCGCGACCGACCTGTCGGATGGCGGGCTTGCGCTGGCCGCGTTCGAGATGGCCGAGGCGGCAGGCATCGGCCTGCATCTGGGCAGCAGCGATATCGGTCAGCTGTTCGGAGAGGATCAGGCCCGCTATCTGGTCGCTTGCGATGCCGAAGGCGCCGATGCCATCGAGAAGGCGGCCGGATTGGCCGGAATTCCTGTGGCGCAGGTCGGCAGGTTCGGCGGGACGATCGTCGAACTGGGCGATGACGCCGAAGATCTGGCCGAACTGTCGCGGCTGTACCGCACGGCATTCAAGGTCGCGATCAAGGGCGACATGCCCGATCACGCATGACCGTGCGCGCGCCCGTCGGATTCGCCGTCATCGTCACGGCGGCGGGTCGTGGCAGCCGCGCGGGCGGTGACGGTGACGCGCCCAAGCAATGGCGCAGCCTTTCGGGGCGTTCGGTGCTGGCCCGGACGCTGGCCGCCTTCTCGGGCTTTGATCGCGTGGTGCTGGTCGTGCATCCCGACGACATGGGCGATGCGATCAGGGAATTCTCGGGCGCCGTCACGATCGTTTCCGGGGGCGAGACCCGCGCGGCAAGTGTCCGCAACGGCCTGTTGTCCCTGCGCGGCGGCGGCGTCAGCCATGTGCTGATCCACGACGGCGCCCGCCCTCTGGTCAGCGACGACGTCATCGGCGGCGTCATCGAGGCCTTGACGGCGGGGGCGCTGGCGGCGGCGCCCGCGCTGCCGGTCAGCGACGCGCTGTGGCGCGGCGATCAGGGCAAGGTCACCGGAACCGCCTCGCGCGACGGGCTGTATCGCGCCCAGACCCCGCAAGGATTTTCCTTCGACCACATCCTGACGGCCCATCTGGATCATCCGCACGACGCCGCCGATGATGTCGAACTGGCGCGTATGGCGGGATTGCAGGTCGCGATCACAGCCGGCAGTGAAGACAATCTGAAGATCACCTATCCTGCGGATTTCGCGCGGGCCGAACGGATTCTGGGAACGGCAATGGATATACGGCTTGGCAACGGTTACGACGTTCACGCCTTCGGGCCGGGCGATCATGTCTGGCTGTGCGGCGTGCAGATCCCGCACGAGGCCGGGCTGGTCGGCCATTCTGATGCAGATGTCGGCATGCACGCCCTGACCGACGCCATCTATGGCGCGCTGGCCCAGGGCGATATCGGTCGGCATTTTCCGCCTTCCGACCCCCAGTGGAAAGGTGCGGACAGCGCGATCTTTCTGCGCCATGCGGCAGAGCTTGCCCGCAGCCACGGGTTTTCATTCGGCAATTGCGATGTCACGCTGATCTGCGAGGCTCCGAAGATCGGACCGCACGCCGCCGCAATGCAGCTGCGCCTGTCCGAAATCACGGGGATCGACGCCGACCGGATCAGCGTCAAGGCGACCACCTCGGAACGCCTTGGATTTACCGGCCGACGCGAAGGGATCGCGGCCATCGCAACCGCCGCGCTGATGAAAGGATAGATGATGGATCGCCTGCTGTGTATCTGGTTCGGTGCCGGTCTGTTGAAGCCCGCCCCCGGCACCTGGGGATCGGCAGTGGCCGTCGCGCTGGGGCTGCTGATCCACAGGATCGGGCATTTTCCCCTGCTGGCCATCGCCACGGTTGCCGTCACCATCGCAGGGTTCTGGGCCGTTCGCCGCCATACCGCCGGCATGGACGATCCCGACCGCAGCGAAATCGTCATTGACGAGGTCGCGGGCCAGTGGCTGGCACTGTGTTTCCCTTCGGCAGGGTTCTTTTTTGCGGGGCTGCCCGCAAGCAGCTTTCCCTATCCCGGCTGGATCGCGGCATTCCTGTTCTTTCGCCTGTTCGACATCTGGAAGCCATGGCTTGTCGGACGCGCCGACCGGCAGGGAGGGGTCGATGGCGTGATGGTGGATGATCTCTGGGCGGGTCTGTTCGCGGGCATCGCCACGATGATCGCGGCGGCCATAGCTCATGGGGTGCTGATGTGAGCCTTGCGGCCGAGGTGCTGGACGCCGCCCGTGCGCGCGGCATCCTGATCGCCACCGCCGAAAGCTGCACCGGGGGGCTGATCGCGGCCGCACTGACCGAGGTTCCGGGTTCGTCCGATATCGTGGATCGGGGCTTCGTGACCTATTCGAACGCCGCCAAGCGCCAGATGCTGGGCGTCAAACCCGCAACGCTTGGCGCATTCGGCGCGGTCAGCGAAGAGGTCGCGGCCCAGATGGCCAGCGGCGCCTTGGCGCACTCGGATGCAAACCTTGCGGTCGCGGTCACCGGGATAGCGGGCCCCGGCGGATCTGACCACAAACCCGAGGGCCGGGTCTGTTTCGGTGTTGCGATTGTGTCAGGGGGCACGGGGCCCGAGGTGGTGACCGAGACGGTCGAATTCGGCGCGATCGGTCGGCATCGGGTGCGCGCAGCGACGGTCGATCGCGCGCTGCGGCTGTTGCTGCTGCATCTCGGGCAGCGCCGCACACAGGACGCCGACGGCTGACCTAGGCCCGCCGACCCGCCAGTGCCGCAAGAAACCGTTCGATATCCGCGTGGGGCGTGTTCCACGACGTCACCAGACGGATCGGCACGGGATCCAGCCCATCGGCCGACTTGTCGGGCCACAGGTGATAGATCGCCCCGGCCTCTTGTGCGCGCCGATGCGCCGCGGCGGGGATGGTCGCAAAGACGGCATTCGACTGGACCGGCACCAGCAGCGAACCGCCAGCCTCCAGCACCCCTTCGGCCAGCCGTGCAGCCAGACCGTTCGCGTGGCGGGCAAGGTGCAGCCACAGGCCGTCTTCGGCCAGCGCCAGCATCTGCGCCGACAGAAATCGCTGCTTCGAAAAGACATGTCCGGACTGCTTGCGGCGATAGTCGAACCCCTCGGCCAGCGTAGGATCGAAGAATACCACGGCTTCGGCCGCCATCGCGCCGTTCTTGGTGCCGCCAAGGCACAGCACATCGACGCCGGCACGCCATGTCAGATCGGCGACGGAACCTTCCAGGGCCGCGACAGCGTTGGCAAAGCGCGCGCCATCCATGTGCAGCGGCACACCAGCCCGATGCGCGATTTCAGCCAGTGCCGCGACATCCTCGACGCTGTAGACGGTGCCCCATTCGGTCGCGTTGGTGATTGACACCATCGCGTTGCGGCCACCGTTCAGCCCCCCACTGGCGCCGATGCGCAGGGCGTCGGCCAGAACATGCGGCGCGATCTTGCCACCTTCGCCCGGCAGCGTCACCAGCTTGCCGCCGTGGGTAAAGAACTCGGGCGCGCCGCATTCGCTGGTTTCGATATGCGCATCCTCGTGACAATAGATCCGACCACCCGCCGGACAAAGCTGCGCGCAGACCAGCGCATTGGCCGCCGTTCCCGTCGCCACAAAGCGGATGACGGCATCGGGTGCCTGCAACAGGTCGCGCAGCGCCGCTTCGGCACGCGCGGTCACCGGATCGTCGCCATAGCCCATCATCGCACCATCGTTGCACTCCGCCAGCGCGCGCAGGACCGCCGGATGCGCGCCATATGCGTTGTCCGATGCAAAATTCACGAAAGATCCTCGATGATATGCTGGTCCCAGTCTTCCTCGTCGATCTCGGCCTCGCTGACCGTCCAGCCGCGCACGCTGACACCGGCGCGGTGGACCGCTTCGGGATCACCCGAGATCAGGTGATGCCAGTCATAAAGCGGCTTGCCTTCGGCCCGCAGGCGATAGGCGCAGGTGGCGGGCAGCCACCATGCGATGTCCTTCAGCCGCGCCGGTGTCAGCACCACGCATTCGGGAACATAGTCATGCCGGTTGGCATAAGAGCTGCACCGACAG
Source organism: Paracoccus sp. R12_2 (assembly GCF_017744015.1). GTDB lineage: Bacteria > Pseudomonadota > Alphaproteobacteria > Rhodobacterales > Rhodobacteraceae > Paracoccus. The sequence goes on along the minus strand of NZ_JAGHRA010000004.1, from coordinate 184,865 downwards.
GCGTGCCCGTCCAGCAGTTTGCAGGCCACGCGGGTGAACGCCAGTTCCTCCGTATCCTCGTATTCGATCTTGTTCAGGCAGCACTTGCCGCAGCCGTCGCACAGCGCCTCCCACTCATCGCGGGTCAGCCGGTCCAGCCGCATTTCCCAGAACCGTTCGCGCATCAGGCGCCCGACAGAACCGTGCGCGCCTGTCCGGCGTCGGCGGCGATCTGGTCGATCAGCGTCTCGACATCGTCGAACTTCGCCTCGTCGCGCAGGAACTCGACCAGCGCGACCGACAGATGTTCGCCGTATAGGTCGCCGTCGAAGTCGAACAGGTGCACTTCAAGATTGGGTTCGTTGCGACCGAACATCGGGCGCACGCCCAGGCTGGCGACACCCTGGCAGGACAGCCGATCCGGTCCGGTCAGCACATCGACCAGCACCGCATAGACGCCCAGACGCGGCAGGTGCAGCCCCTCAAGGCGCATATTCGCAGTCGGCCAGCCGAAGTCACGGCCACGCTTGTCGCCATGCACGACTTCGCCCTCGATCCGATGCCAGTGCCCCAGCATTCGTTCGGCGTCGCGCACCCGCCCCTCGCTCAGCGCGGTGCGGATCGCGGTGGAGCTGTAGTCCTGCCCGCCGGTGCCGACCAGCGGCACCGCCGTCACGCCAAAGCCGAACCGGCGACCCAGATCGGCCAGGGTCTGCGCATCACCTGCGCGTTTCTTGCCAAAACGGAAATCGGCACCGACTGTGACATGCCGGACGCCCAGACCTTCGGCAAGCACGTCCTGTGCGAAAGCTTCGGGCGTCAGGCCGGCCAGAACCGGACCGAACGGCAATTCGTAAAGCTGTTCGACCCCCAGCCTGGCCAGGCGGTTGGCGCGCGATTCAGCGTTCATCAGCCTGAAGGGTGCGGCATCGGGCGCAAAATACTGTCGCGGATGCGGCTCGAAGGTCAGGATCCCTAGCGGCGCGTCGGCTGCGCGGGACGCGGTCTCGATCACCACCCGGTGTCCCAGATGGACGCCGTCGAAATTGCCCATCGCCACGGTCGCCCCACGGGCGCTGGCAGGCAATCCGTTCCAGTCGTGATGGATATGCAACGGGCCCCCAGTCAGGGCGCCTGCCGCCCCGTCAGTCGAACTTGCGGCTTGGGGCCAGTACGACCGCCTCGCCTTTCAGCACGACCGTATCGCCCACCAGACAGCGGGTTGCAAGCGTCACCCGGCGTTTCGCGTGGTCGATCGTGTCCACCGTGACCTCGGCGCGGACCATGTCGCCGGGACGCACCGGAGCCATGAATTTCAGCGTCTGCCCCAGATAGACGGTGCCATGTCCCGGCAATTGTTCCCCGATCACCGCCGAGATCAGACCCGCGGTCAGCATTCCGTGCGCGATCCGCCCCTCGAAAATCGTGTCCTGAGCATAATCATCATCCAGGTGCACCGGATTGCGGTCGGTCGAGACCTGGGCGAACAATTCGATATCGTGGTCGGTCACCTGCTTTTGCAGATAGCGGGTCATGCCGACTTCCAGATCCTCGATGACGATCGTGCCGCGGGGAAGATTGTCGAACATGCTGTCATCCATCTCTTGCGCCGGTTTTCTGAACGTGATGCTGCATAGCAGCAATTTTACCCTCGCGCAACAAACTATCACATAAATGGTATAAAAATATAATATTGTTGCACGTTGACCGCCGCCCAAACTGGTTGCCACAAAAAGAAAACCCGCACCGATGGGTGCGGGTCGAGTGATGGACAGCGCGCGATCAAGCTTCAGCGAAGGCGGCCTATCGCGTATTGCGGCTGTTGCTGATGATGCGCCAGCCATTCGCGCAGCAGTTCGGGATCAGGGTTCTCGACATCGTCGCCGAAGGCCGCCGCGGCAAGCCCACCGGTCACGAACAGCACATCGATACCCTCTTGCTGCGCACCGCGGATATCGGTGTTGATCCCGTCGCCGATGGCCAGCACCCGCGACGAATCGCTCAGTGACAGAAGACGCCGCGCACGTTCGTAGATCGGCGGATGAGGCTTGCCGAAATAGAACGACACCCCGCCCAGATCCTCGTAGAACTCGGCCAGGGCACCCGCGCAATAGATCCGCGTCTCGCCCATATCGACCACCACATCGGGATTGGCGCAAAGCATCTTCAGCCCGCGCTGCCGCGCCAGCATCAGACGGGCGCGATAATCCTCCGGCGCCTCGTTCACCTCGTCGAAGGGGCCCGTGCAGACGATACCCTCGGCGTCTTCCAGCGGCACCCTGACCACCGCAGGCGCATCTGACCACTCGGCCGGAATGTCGTTGAAGAAGCCGTCATCCTTTTCGGTGCCGATATGCCAGACCTTGCGGCCCACGGCCCCCTCGAACATCGCGTCCTGTGCTGCGTCTCCGGAACTGATCACCATGTCCCAGGCGTCGCGCGGCACACCCATCCGGTCAAGCTGCGCGATGACATACTGGTTCGGACGCGGCGCGTTCGTCATCAGCACGACACGCCCGCCGCCCCGACGATAGTCCTGAAGGGCCGCCACCGCCGCCGGATAGGGGCGTTTGCCGTTATGCAGACAGCCCCACAGATCGCAGAACAGCGCATCATATTGCGTGCCGATCTGCGACAGGCTTTCGATGATGCGGGTCATCAGACGGCCAGGGCGGGGATGATCTGCTTCTTGCGGCTCATGATCCCCGGCAGAACGACCGTATCGCCGGTGACCGTCGCGCCAAAGCTTTTCACGGCGACCTCGCGCACGAAATCATCGGGCACCAGCAACGTGGCCTCTTCGCGCAGGATGTCGATGATGAACAGCAGAACATGATCGGCACCGTCCGCTGCCGCGACGCCCGGCATGGCCGCGACCAGCGCGTCCTTGCGATCCAGCAGCACCTGCGGCGCCGTCGTTTCCAGAACCGAGATGCGCAGCTGCTTGCCCCCCAGTTCGTATTCCTTGCTGTCCATCCGAAGCAGCGCCTCGTCGCTGAAGGCGCTGACATCGGATTTGGCCGCGAACATTTCGTTGGCGTAATCGGTGATGTTCAGCCCCAGTTCAGCTGCCAGCTTTTCGGCCACCGCGCGGTCATGCGGGGTCGTCGTCGGGCTGCGGAATTCCAGCGTGTCGGACAGGATGCAGGTCAGCATCGCGCCCTTCACCGCCTCGGGGGCGCGGGCCAGATCGTCGCCGATCAGGTCATGCATGATCGTGGCGGTGCAGGCCAGAGGACGGATGGTGATGTTGATCGGCGTCTTGGTCTTCACGCCGCCTGCCAGCATGTGGTGATCGATGATCTCGATCACATCCGCATCATTGATGCCTGCGGGCAGTTCGGCGGGATTGTTCGTGTCTACCACTACGCATTTTTCGCCCTTCTCGACATCCAAGATGATCTCGGGCTTGTCGAGGTTCCAGCGGGTCAGCATCCAGGCGGCCTCGGTGTTTGGCTCGCCCTGCAGAACCGCCTTGGCGGGGGTCTTGCGGACCTCGCTCAGATACCACGCCCAGATGATGGGCGAGCCGGTCGAGTCGGTGTCGGGGGAGGTGTGGCCGAATACCTTGATCATGATGCGCCTCTAAGGGTTCGAATGTCGCGCGCCTTATAGGCGGCATGCCGAGTGATGTCCACGCGGGCGGCACCGCGCCAACGGCGCCTGTCAGTCCGAATAGATCATTCTGCGCGTCATGCCGCCATCGACGACGAAGTGCTGACCGGTGATGAACCCTGCCTTGTCGGACGCCAGAAAGGCGACCAGCGTCGCGATATCCTGCGGCACACCGACCCGTCCGACCGGGTGCTGGGCCAGGTCGGACGCGGAATGATCCGGCTCGCTACGCTCGGACCGCTTTTGCCAAGGTCCGGTTTCGATCCAGCCCGGCAGGATCGCGTTCACCCGCACCGAAGGCCCAAGACTGATTGCCAGCGCGTGCGTCAGGGACAGCAGCGCGCCCTTGGCCGCCGCATAGGCCTCGCAATCGGGTTCGGATTGCAGGGCGCGGGTCGAGGCAACGGTCACGATCGCGCCATGCGCCCGACGCAGCAGCGGAACCGCAGCACGCACGCAAAGAAACGCCCCGGTCACATGGCTGTCCTGCCAGCGCCGCCAATCTGCCAGCGACAGCGACTCGATCGGTCCGCTGACGGGATCCGCGACGCCCGCGTTCGAGACCAGCAGATCCAGCCCGGCCCCATCCAGCCAATCTTCAAGTTGCCTGAAGCCGTCTGTCACCGACGTCTCGTCGCCGACATCCGCGTGGATCAACAGAATTCCATGATCTTCGGCGCCCAGGTTCTCCAGGGCCTCTGTATCTTGGTCGAGAACGGCAACGCGCCATCCCTCGGCGCGAAGATGCACCGCGATCCCCTTGCCGATCCCTTGCGCGCCGCCGGTAATCAGTGCCGATCGCATGCTGCCCTCGTGATTTGCCGGCTTGACGCAACGACTGCACCCGCGCGGCGGTTGCCGGCGTCAGCCGCGGCTGGTCAGACGGCGGGAATTGGCGCGCGTGCGCTTGCCATAGGGCCGCAAGGCGGCCGACATCATGCGGTCGGCGCTGGCGCCGCGGCTGGCGGCCTGCGCGACGGCGAACATCGACTCGGACGCGGCGGCCTGCTTCTCGGCAACCATGCGAAACGGCTCGCCGGGGGACTGGGCCATCATGCCCATCATTCCGGCAACGCGATATCCGATCACCATTTGGGAATCCATTGCGATCCGCGCCATCTGCGCCCAGACCCGATACGGGGCACCGACAGCCGACATCAGATTAATTCTTTGTGTCATTGTTATATCCTTCGTGTCATCGGCAAAGCCGGACGGGTCATCCTGTCGCCATCGAAGATATGAATACAAGTGCGACTTTTGAACAGGTAAGCCGGATTTAGGCATCGCCCGGCTTGGCAAGCGCGGGCCGCCATGTATAGAGGCATGCCATGATCGACAGCATCACACTCCGCCGCCCCGACGACTGGCACCTGCATCTGCGCGATGGCGCGATGCTGGTGGCCGTGGCCCCGCTTTCCGCCGGTTTCGGCCGTGCGATCATCATGCCGAACCTGGTTCCGCCGGTGGTAACGGGCGCCCAGGCGGCCGCCTATCGCAACAGGATCCTTGCGGCGCTGCCGGAAAACGCCCCGCTGAAGCCACAGATGACGCTGTATCTGACGGACGGCACCGATCCGGCCGATGTCATCGCAGCGCACAAGGACGGCATCATCCGCGCGGTCAAGCTGTATCCGGCCGGCGCGACCACCAACTCGGCCAGCGGCGTGACCGATGTCGAACGTGTGCGCCCGGTGCTGGAGGCGATGGCCGAGGCGGGCATTCCCCTGTGCGTTCACGGCGAGGTCACGGATCCTGCGGTGGACATCTTCGACCGCGAGGCCGTGTTCATCGACCGGGTACTGGACCCGCTGCGCCGCGCCACGCCCGGCCTGCGCGTGGTGATGGAACATATCACGACCTCGGATGGCGTGTCCTATGCACGGTCCGGCGGCGATGATCTGGCGGCGACGATCACGACGCACCACCTGGTCATCAACCGCAACGCCATCCTGGCGGGCGGGATCCGTCCGCATTACTACTGCCTGCCGGTGGCCAAGCGCGAAACCCATCGCCTGGCCCTGCGCGAGGCGGCGACCAGCGGCGAGGCGCGCTTTTTCCTGGGCACCGACAGCGCGCCGCACACTGACAGCGCCAAGCTGCAACCCTGCGGCTGCGCGGGCTGCTTTACCGCACCGAACACCATGTCGATCCTGGCCCATGTGTTCGAAGACGACGGCGCGCTGGACCGTCTGGAATCGTTCACCAGCCTGAACGGCGCCGCCTTCTACGGCATGGAGCCGAACGAGGACCGCATCCGCCTGGCACGGCGCGACGTGGCGGCGGATTATCCGGCCTCGATCTCGGTCGGCGATCAGACCGTGACGGTCTTTGATCCAGGATTTCCGCTTTACTGGCATCTGGAGGACGCATGAGCCTGCCCTACCCCGCGCGCGAGGAAATCGCCCGCCTGACCGCCCGCATGCTGCTGGAAATCAAGGCGGTGGACTTCAACGCCGAGACGCCCTTCACCTATGCTTCGGGCCTGAAGGGGCCGACCTATGTCGATTGCCGCCGGATCATCAGCTTCCCGCGCGTGCGCCAGACCCTGATGGATTTTCTGGCCACCACGGTCACGCGCGACGCCGGGTTCGAAGCGTTCGACAACGTCGCCGGCGGTGAAACGGCGGGCATCCCGTTCGGCGCGATGGTTGCCGAACGGCTGGGACTGCCGATGACCTATGTGCGCAAGAAGCCGAAAGGTTACGGTCGCAACGCCCGGATCGAGGGCGTGATGACCGAAGGCCAGCGTGTTCTGCTGGTCGAGGATCTGACCACCGACGGCGGCAGCAAGCTGTCCTTCGTCGATGCGATCCGTGACACCGGGGCGACCTGCGCGCATACCGCCGTGATCTTCTATTACGGCATCTTTCCGGAAACGACCCAGCGTCTGGCCGATCACGGCGTGCGACTGCACCACCTCTGCACCTGGTGGGACGTTCTGGAAGAGGCGCGGGCGCAACAAGCCTTTGACGACAACACCCTGGCCGAGGTGCGGACCTTCCTGACCGATCCGCGCGGATGGCAGGCGGCAAACGGCTGAACGCCGTTTATCCACAGCCTGTCCACAGATCGACACACCGTTTTCCGGCCGCGCGGGATTTCCCGCGGCCGCTGCTTGCGGTAGAACGGACCGATAAACACCAAAACGGGGCATGGGGCAGATGAGCGGCTTGCGCGCGATCATTCCGGGGCAGGAAGATCAGGACGACGAGAAGCAGGCGGTGCCCTTCTCGCTTGAGGCCGAGCAGCAATTGCTGGGCGCATTGCTGACCAATAACGACGTGTTCGACCGCGTCAGCCAGGTCATCAAGTCGGAACATTTCTATCATCCGGTCCATGCCCGCATCTTCGAGATCTGTGCCGAACGGATTCGCAAGAACGCGCTGGCAAGCCCTGTGACCATCAAGGCCTTCATGGAGAATGACGAGGGCCTGAAGGAACTGGGCGGCGCGCCCTATCTGGCGCGGCTGGCCGCGGCTGCGATCTCGGCCTATGCGGCGCGCGACTATGCGCAGATGATCCGCGAATTCGCGCTGCGCCGCGAACTGATCGGGCTGGGTCAGGACATCTCGGCCCGCGCGGCCAGCGTCGAGGTCGGAGACGACGCCGAAGAACAGATCAAGGCCGCCGAACAGACCCTCTACAAGCTGGGCGAACAGGGCGTGGCCGAGCGCGGCTTCCAGTCCTTCCTGAAGGCGGTGACGGGCGCGGTGCAGGCCGCGAACGCCGCCTATCAGCGCGACGGCAAGCTGTCGGGGATCTCGACCGGACTGGTGGATCTGGACGGCAAGATGGGCGGGCTGAACAATTCCGACCTGATCATCCTTGCCGGCCGCCCGTCGATGGGCAAGACATCCTTGGCCACCAACATCGCCTTCAACATCGCCAAGGCGCACAAGACGGGCGAGCGCCCCGACGGCACGCAAGGCTCGATCGAGGGCGGCGTGGTCGGGTTCTTCAGTCTGGAAATGTCGGCCGAGCAGCTGGCCGCGCGGATCCTGTCCGAGGCCGCCGAGGTTCCCAGCGAACGGATCCGCAGCGGCAATATGGACGAAAGCGAATTCCGCCGCTTCGTCGAGGCCGCGCACGCCTTGCAGAACTGTCCGCTTTACATCGACGACACACCGGCCCTGCCGATCAACCAGCTTGCCGCCCGTGCGCGCAAGCTGAAGCGGACGCACGGCCTTGATGTGCTGATGGTGGACTATCTTCAACTGCTGAAGGCCGCCAGCGCCAAGGACAGCCGCGTGAACGAGGTCAGCGAGATCACCCAGGGTCTGAAGGCGGTCGCCAAGGAGCTGAACATTCCGGTCATCGCGCTGTCGCAGCTGTCGCGTCAGGTCGAGAACCGCGAGGACAAGCGCCCGCAACTGTCGGACCTGCGCGAATCCGGGTCGATCGAACAGGACGCCGACATCGTGATGTTCGTGTTCCGCGAGGAATATTACAAGGAACGCGAAAAGCCCTCGGATGCCGATCTGGACGCCATGGCCAAATGGCAGCAGATCATGGAACAGGTCCACGGCAAGGCCGAGGTCATCCTTGGCAAGCAGCGTCACGGCCCGATCGGCACGGTCGAACTGTCCTTCGAAGGACAGTTCACCCGCTTTGGCAACCTTGCAAAGGATCGCCAAACCCAATGGGATTAAGCCTGCCCGTCCCGGTCATCACGATCGGGCTGCTGATTGCCTCGAACGTCTTCATGACCGTCGCATGGTATGGTCATCTGAAGTTCAAGACCGCGCCCCTGATGGTGGTTATCCTGATAAGCTGGGGCATCGCCTTCTTCGAATATCTGATGCAGGTCCCCGCAAACCGGATCGGATACGGGCATTTCAGCGCCGCACAGCTGAAGACCATTCAGGAGGTCATCAGCCTTTCCGTCTTCGCCATCTTCTCGTGGGTCTATCTGGGCGAACGGGTCGGCTGGCAGCATGGCGTAGGCTTTGCCCTGATCTGCCTGGGCGCCTGGTTCGTCTTCCATGACTGGAGCTAGAACCCCTCCGCATCCGATGACCCTGGTGGCGCTGTCGGGGATGGGCGCGCTGTCGATGAACATCTTCTTGCCGTCGCTGCCGGGAATGGCGCGGGATTTTGATGTCGACTATGCGATCATGCAGCTGTCGGTGTCGGCCTATATCGGCGCCAGCGCGGTGATCCAGCTGCTGGCCGGCCCGGTCAGCGACCGGTTCGGCCGCAGGCCGGTCGCGCTGGTCGGGCTGGTGATCTTTGCGCTGGCGACAGTCGGCACGCTGATCGCGCCCAACGCCACGATGTTCCTGCTGTTCAGGCTGATCCAGGCGATGGTCTCGGTCTGTCTGCTGCTGTCGCGGGCTGCGGTGCGCGACATCTATGACGACGCGCGGGCGGCATCGATGATCGGCTATGTCACCATGGGCATGGCGGTGGTGCCGATGCTGGCGCCGGTGATCGGCGGCGTGCTGGATGAGGCGTTCGGATGGCGCGCGAATTTCGCGATGATGGGAATCCTGGGTCTGATGACGCTGGTGCTGGTCTGGCGCGACATGGGCGAAACGGTCCGCGGCGGCGGGCTGCCCATGCGCCAGCAGATCGCGAATTACCCGATCCTTGCCCGATCACACCGGTTCTGGGGCTATTGCCTTGCCGCCACGCTGTCCTCGGGCTGCTTCTTTGCCTATCTGGGCGGTGCGCCGTTCGTGGGCGAGCAGGTCTTCGGCCTGACCCCGGCGCAGGTCGGCTATTTCTTCGCCGCCCCCTCGGTCGGTTATCTGGCCGGCAATTTCATGTCCGGGCGGTTCACCGCACAGGTCGGGCTGAACCGGATGATCCTGTTCGGGGCGCTGATCTGCCTCGTGGCACTGGGCGTGTCATTGCTGGCGACGCTGGCGGGAATGATCAGCCCGCTGGTCTTCTTCGGCGCCATCGCCTTCATGGGGTTGGGCAACGGGCTTGTCATGCCCAACACCAATATCGGCATGATGAGCGTACGCCCCGAACTGGCCGGCACCGCCAGCGGTCTGGGTGGCGCGCTGGCGGTGGCGGGCGGGGCGGTCCTTTCGGCACTGGCCGGGGCGCTGCTGCAACCCGGCTCGGGCGCGACCCCGCTGCAGGTGATCATGTTCGCATCGGCAGCCGGATCGCTGGTCTCGGTGCTGTGGGTGCTGCGGCGGGAACGGCAACTGGCGCGGGTCGGCTAGGGCCGCCGGACCGGCAAACCTTATCTTAAGCCTTTTGGGACATGCTGCATCCCATGTCCCTTGCAACCGCCCTCAACCGTCGCGTGCCGATCCCCCGCCCTGACGCGGCAGGGCTTGCCCGAAGCGCTTTGCAAACGATACATCCGAATTTGCAAATCGTGGGGGACAGGATGGCGACTCAGAAGATCTACGCGGGCACATCGCTGCGCGAAACGCGGGCACGCGCAAGTTTGACCCAGCGGCTTTTTGCCGAACGACTGGGTGTTTCCCTGCCCTATCTGTCGCAGATGGAAAACAACCACCGCCCCATCTCGGCCGGTGTCCTGTTGCGGCTTGCGCAGGAATTCGGCGTCGACCTGACGACGCTGGCGGCGGGCGACGCCGACCGCATGGTGATCGACATGCAAGAGGCTCTGGCAGACCCGCTTTTCGATGCCGCTCCGCCGTTGGCCGATCTGCGGCTGGCCGCCACCAACACCCCGATCCTCGCCCGCGCCTTTCTGGATCTGTATCGCGCCCACCGGCAGGGCCAGGAACGGCTGGCCGCGCTGGACGAAGCGATCGGCGCGGCAGGCCAGAACGCCCTGTCGACCCCCTGGGAAGAGGTTCGCGACTTCTTTCACTATTGCGACAACTATATCGACGCGGTGGACCGCGCCGCAGAACGCTTTGCCTGCCCTGCCGGGCAGCGCACCGATCTGTGGCAATCGGCGGTGAAGACCCTGGCCGAAAAGGGAATCCGCGTCACCCTGATGGAACTGCCAGCAAACTCCGTCTTTCGCCGCGAGGACGGCGAATTGCAGGTGAATGCCGCGGCCGAGGCACCGACGCGACTGTTCCAACTGCTGCATCTGGTGGCGCAGGAACGGCAATCCGACCTGCTGGAGGCGACGCTTGATCTGGCCCGATTCCGCAGCGACACGGCACGGCAGATCGCGCGCCTGGGTCTGGCGAACTACTTCGCCGGCGCCGCGATGATGCCCTATCGCCCGTTTCTTGCCGCCGCACAGGCCGAAAGGCACGATCTGGAACGCCTGGCACATCTGTTCGATGCCTCGCTGGAACAGGTCGCCCACCGTCTTTCCACCATGCAGCGCCCCGGTGCCAAGGGGGTGCCGTTCTTCTTCGTGCGGGTCGATCAGGCCGGCACGATCACCAAGCGCCATTCCGCCACCCGCCTGCAATTCGCGCGGTTCGGCGGTGCCTGCCCGCTGTGGAATGTCCATCAGGCATTCGAACAGCCGGGCCGGTTCCTGCGCCAATTGGCCGAGACGCCGGACGGGATGCGGTATCTGCTTCTGTCGCGGGACGTGTCGAAACATGCCGGGGTCTTCAATGCCCCGGTCCGCCGTTTCGCGATCGGACTGGGCTGCGAGGTCGCGCATGCCGAAGGCTTGGTCTATGCCGACGGCCTTGATCTGACAAAACCCCGCGCGTTCGAGCCGATCGGCATTTCCTGCCGCATCTGCCCGCGCCCCGATTGTCACCAGCGTTCGGTGCCGCCGATCGACCGGCCGTTGCGCGTTCCCCCTGACCGAAACGGACCCCTGCCCTATGAGATTGCGTGAAGACGTCTCGCACCGCGCCCCCGCTTCGGCGGAAAATCGCCCGAAAAGGCGTGTATCCGCCCATCTGGCCCGTGCCCGGCAGTTGGTGTGTTGCCATGAAGGCACAGCTACTGTTTACCGCATGACCAACGGAACCAACGCAACCTGCACGCGACAGGTATGTGTCACCGGGGGACAGGACTTGCCGCTGAACGTGATGAACCGACTGAACAGCTCGCTCGAGCGTTTTCTTCCCGAACAGCGACTTTTCCTGCGATCCGACGATGCAACGCGCTTCGTCAGGCTTCGTCCGATGACGCAGCTTCTGGGAATCAGCGGCATCACACTGGGCTTCGGCTGGATGCTGGTCGCCAGTTCCATCCTCGTGATCGATGCGGTCAGTTCGGGCAGTTCGCGCGACCAGATCATCCGCACCCAAAGCGCCTTCGAAGAACGGCTGGACCAGCTTTCTGCCGAACGCGACGCCCGCGCGGCCGAGGCTGTCGCCGCCCAGAACCGCTTTGCCGTGGCGCTGGATCAGGTCTCGCAGATGCAGTCCAAGCTGCTGGCCTCGGAAGAACGCCGCCGCGAGCTTGAGACCGGGCTGAACGTGGTGCAATCGACCTTGCGCGATGCCATCACCGAACGCGACGACGCGATCCGCCTGACCGATGGCGAAGATGCGGGCGCGACGGATGCGGATCGCAGCAACGAGGTTTCGGTTGCGCTGGACATCCTGTCCGGAGAGCTTCGCAGCGCCGCCGCGGAACGCAGCGAAGCCCTGCAAGAGGCCGAGCAGGCGCGCAGCGCCGCCGCCGATCTTGAAACCCAGCGCGATCAGATCATCGCCCGCAACGACGAAATCCTGACGCGGCTCGAAGATGCCGTGACGGTTTCGGTCAAACCGCTGGACGAGGTGTTCCGCTCGGTCGGGATGAACCCCGAGGACGTTCTGCGGACCATCCGGCAGGGCTATGCCGGTCAGGGCGGCCCGCTGACGCCGCTGTCCTATTCGACCCGCGGCGATGCCGCGCTGACCCAGGGCGAAACCAAGGCGAACCAGATCATCGTCACCCTGGACCAGATGAACACCTATCGCATTGCGATCGAGAAACTGCCCCTGGCGATGCCGGTCAAATCGGCGTTCCGCTATACCTCGGGCTTCGGCCGCCGCTGGGGACGTATGCATGAGGGCGTGGACATGGCCGGTCCGGTCGGCACGCCGATCTATGCGACCGGCGACGGCGTCGTGGTATTCGCCGGCCGCCAAAGTGGCTACGGAAACCTTATCAAGATCCAGCACGAATTGGGCGTCGAGACGCGCTTCGGCCATCTGTCGCGAATTGGCGTGAAGAAGGGCCAAAGGGTGTCGCAAGGCGAGCGGATCGGTGATATGGGCAATACCGGACGCTCGACCGGGCCGCATCTGCATTACGAGGTGCGCATGAAAGGCCGGGCGGTGGACCCGATGAGCTTCATCAAGGCAGCAAGCAATGTTCAGTAAGACCCGCGTGACAGAAAACCGTCCCCAGCAAACCTCGTCGTCGTCGCAGGCCTCCGCCGCCGCGACGGATCAAGGTGCCGCGCCCGCAACGTCGTCGCCGCAGCCCGAACGCAGCGAACCCGCGCCCAGCCCGGCAAAACGCGCTGTGCCGTCGGTGCTGTCGTCCGACCTGACCGTGACCGGCAACATCCAGACCGATGGCGACATCCAGATCGAGGGCAATGTCGAGGGCGACATCCGCGCCCATCAGCTGGTCATCGGCGACAGCGCCACCATCAAGGGCGAGATCGTCGGCGACGAGGTCGTGGTCCATGGCCGCGTGATCGGCCGCGTGCGCGGCCTGAAAGTCCGCCTGACCGCGACTGCCCGGGTCGAGGGCGACATCATCCACAAGACGATCGCGATCGAATCGGGTGCTCATTTCGAAGGCTCGGTCCAGCGTCAGGAAGACCCGCTGGCCGGCGGCAACACCAAGAAACTTGCCCCACCGCACGCCGGTTGAACCTGCATTCCCGACCTTGTCACAGGATCACAGCCCGCGTCGTCGCGGGCTGTTTGCGTTTCGGTCCCCTGCACCGCGCCCCAATCCAATTCCCCCGGGGCGCTGAATACAGCATCTGCCGATCCGGCAAAGCGCATCGGCCGCTTCCGCGCTAGGCTGCCCGCGACGCATGGCGGCGCCGCGGGTTCGCGGGGCGGTCACCTATCATCTCTGAGGAGGGAAGATGAAGCTACTTCGTTACGGCGCAAAAGGCGCAGAGCGCCCCGGACTTCTGGACGCATCCGGAAAGATTCGCGATCTTTCGGGACACGTCACGGACATCGCCGCAGATGCGCTGACGCCCGACAGCCTGCAGCGGCTTGCCGCGCTGGATCCCGAAACCCTGCCGCTTGTGGACGGGGTGCCGCAGCAGGATCTGCGGCTTGGTCCCTGTGTCGGTCAGGTCGGAAAGTTCCTGGCCATCGGCCTGAACTATGCCGACCACGCCGCCGAGGCGGGAATGGATCTGCCGTCCGAGCCGATCATCTTCACCAAGTGGAACAGCTCGATCGCCGGGCCCGACGATGACCTGACCCTGCCCCCCGGATCCGTCGCAACCGACTGGGAGGTCGAACTGGGCATCGTGATCGGTGCGGGCGGCCGCGACATCCCCGAATCCGAGGCGCTGGACCGTGTTGCGGGCTACTGCATCGTCAACGACATCAGCGAGCGCGACTGGCAACTGCGGCGCGGCGGCACATGGGACAAGGGCAAGGGCCATGACGGGTTCGGCCCTATCGGTCCCTGGCTGGTTACGCCCGACGAGATCGGCGATCTTGCGGCGATGCGCCTGTGGCTGGATCTGGACGGCGCGCGTCAGCAGGATGGCACGACGGCGACCATGGTCTTCGGTCCCGCCCAGCTTGTCGCCTATTGCTCGCGCTTCACCACGCTGGCGCCGGGCGACGTCATCACGACCGGCACGCCACCGGGCGTCGGCATGGGTCAGAAACCGCCGAAATATCTGCGCCCCGGCCAGACCATGCGGCTTGGCATCGACGGGCTGGGCGTGCAAACCCAACATGTCATCGCCTAGCTGAAACGGGGGTTCACATGCCGTCCATCGCCATCACCGGGGCCGGCAGCGGCATCGGTCGCGCCACCGCGCGGTGCTTCATCAAGGCGGGCTGGCGCGTCGCGCTGATCGGACGGCGCGAGACCCCGTTGCACGACACGGCCGCAGGTCAGGCGGCTTTGGTGCTGCCCTGCGACGTGACCGATGCCGCCTCGGTCGATGCGGTCTTCGACCGGATGGCGCAGGAATGGGGCCGGCTGGACGTTCTGTTCAACAATGCCGGCCGCGGTGCCACGCCGGCAACCCCCGACCTGATGTGGCCCGAGGAATTCCGCGCGGTGATCGACGTGAATGTGACCGGCATGTTCCTGTGCGCCCGCGCGGCATTCCGGGTGATGCGTGCCCAGAATCCGCAGGGCGGCAGGATCATCAACAACGGATCGATCTCGGCCCATGTTCCGCGCGCGGGATCGATCGCCTATACCGCCTCGAAGCACGCGGTGACGGGCATGACGCGCAGCCTGTCGCTGGATGGCCGTCCCTTCGACATCGCCTGCGGCCAGATCGATATCGGCAATGCCGGGACCGATCTTCTGACCCAGGTCAGCCGTCAGGCCGCGAACCCTGAACCGCTGATGGATGTGTCGGTGGTGGCCGACGCCGTGCTGCACATGGCAAGCCTGCCGCACGGCGCGAACGTGCAGTTCATGACCGTGATGGCCACCAACATGCCCTATATCGGCAGGGGCTAGGCCAGGTCCTGCCCATCGGGCATCAAGCGTCGATAGACATGCCAGCTTGCATGGCCCAGCACCGGCAGCGCGATGAACAGGCCCAGAAAGAACGGCACCATTCCCACCGCCAGCAGTGCCGCGATGATCGCGGCCCACGCCGCCATCACGACCGGATTCGCAGCCACGGCGCGGATCGAGGCAATGATCGCGGTGATGAAATCGACCTCGCGTTCCAGCAGGACCGGCAGGCCCGCGACGGTGAAGGCGAACAGCACCGCCGCGAAACCCCCACCGATCAGCGTGCCGATCAGCAGCATCAGCAAGCCGCGCCCGGTCAGCAGGATCTCTGCCGAACTGGTGACGTTCGTCAGTGCCGACACGCCCATGAACAGGGCGAAAATAGTATGGGCCACGAACACCCAGAACATGAACAGCAACAGGATCACCATTGCCATCGACGGCACCTGCCGGTCCTTCTGGGCGAAGACCACGCCGATCACCGCGGGCCAGTCCAGCGGTTCTTCGGCTTCGATCCTGCGGCTGACCTCGTACAACCCGACCGCCGCGAAGGGGGCGATCAGCGGAAACCCCAGCACGAAAGGGATCAGCCACCATTCGCGTCCCGATGCCAGGGCAACGGCGGCGATCACCATGCCGCCCAGCACGTAGAAAGCCGTGAACAGCAGCCCGAAGGCCGGCGCGCGGCGGAAATCGCGCCACCCCGCCGACAGGGCGTCGGCAATATCGCGCATCCCGATCCGCGCGGGCGCAGGCAGTTCATCGGGAAGGTCAGGTCCAGGATCGGCAACTGGAGATACAGGCCTTGCCGTCTCGGGCCCGGATTCGGTCGCGTCTTGTGTGGTCAAGTCATCCTCCCATCACACGCGCGCCCGGACCGATGCTAGGTCCGAATCACCAAGCGTGCAACGAAAACAGATGTCTCAGCCAAGCCGTTCGCGCAGCGCCTGCGCGACATCGGGGGTGACGAAGCGGGACACGTCCCCGCCAAGCCGTGCGATTTCCTTGACCAGTTTCGAGGCGATCGCCTGCCGTCGTGCATCGGCCATCAGGAACACCGTCTCGATGCTGGCATCCAGCGCCCGGTTCATGCCGACCATCTGGAACTCGTATTCGAAATCGGCCACCGCGCGCAGCCCGCGCACGATCACCGAGGCGCCGACATCGCGCGCACAGTCGATCAGCAGGTTGTCGAACGGATGCACCAGGATCTCGCCCCCGGTGCGGGCGGCGATCTCGTCGCATTCCTGGCGCACCATCTCGACCCGCTGGTCAAGATCGAACAAGGGCGACTTGTCGCGATTGATCGCCACACCGATCACC
The DNA here is from genome assembly GCF_017744015.1 of Paracoccus sp. R12_2. GTDB lineage: Bacteria > Pseudomonadota > Alphaproteobacteria > Rhodobacterales > Rhodobacteraceae > Paracoccus. The sequence goes on along the minus strand of NZ_JAGHRA010000004.1, from coordinate 168,410 downwards.
AGCCGATCGACCAGCGCCATTGCCCGCTGGATGATATCGACATGACCCAAGGTGATCGGATCGAAGGTGCCGGGATAGAGGCCAATGCGCATCATGAGGCGTCCTTGTGCATCGTCGCCTCAGCAGGGAAAGCCGATTTGGCCACCGATTGCAAGCGTTTGGCCCGATTTGATGCGGGCTCAGTTGCCCATGATCATGCCGGTCAGCGCCTCTTTCTCGGCGGCAAGCTCTTGCAGGCGTCCGCTGACCGCGTCCCCGATCGACACGACGCCCAGCATCTCACCCTGATCGTCCACGACCGGCAGGTGGCGGAACCGGCCTTCGGTCATGCGCTGCAGCACGGTCAAAGCGTCTTCGCCGGTCGTGCATGTCTGGACATCGCGCGTCATCACGTCGGACACCGGGTTTGACAACACATCGGCACCCCGCTCGGCAAGTTGCCGCACGATGTCGCGTTCGGAAAGAATGCCGGCGGGCTTGCGCCCGTCCGATGACACGACCACGGCGCCGATACGCTGTTCGGCCAGCAACTTCGCGGCTTCCCCAAGGGTCGCGTCGGGCTTGATCGTCACGATCGTGGCGGCCTGGACCCCCGGCTTTCCCGCGCCCTGTTTCATGGACAGCAACTGTCTGACCAGCATCGACCTACTCCTTCACGCCGTGGTTGATTTCATCATTTTCGCGGAATCATCCGCCGTCAAGCCCGACGATCAGTCGGGGCGAAGACCTGCTGTTCCAGCCGGGCGATCTCGTTGCGGATACCGTGGGCCAATGCGTCGGCCAGAATGCCAAGTCGCCGCGAATCGCGGTCATCGGCATGGCGCAACAGCCAGAAGCTGCGGGTCAGCGAAATGCGCTCGGGCAGGATCACCTGCAATCCCTCGACGAAGGGAATCGCGAAGTCATGGACGATGCCAAGCCCCGCCCCCGCGCGAATCGCCTGCATCTGAACCGACACCGCGTTCGAGGTGATCGCGGCGGTGTGGACGCCCGTCTCGGACAGATAATCCAGTTCCCGGTCGAATATCATGTCGGGGATATAACCGATCATCCTGTGCGCCTTCAGGTCTCCCAGGCCGGTGATCGGCGGATGGCGATCCAGATAGTCGCGATGCCCCGCTAGATGCAGGCGGTAATCGGACAGCCGCTGCACGGTCAGCCGCCCGGTGTCGGGGGGCGAGACCGCGATCGCCATGTCGGCCTCTCGCTTGGACAGGTTGACCACGCGCGGCAGGGCGACGATCTGGATCTCAAGCCGTGGATGCGCCTCGGCCAGGATCCGCGCGACCTGCGGCATCAGGTAATTGGCGCACCCATCCGGCACGCCCACGCGCAACTGCCCGCCGATCCCCTCTTCGCGCCGCGCCGATTCGACCACCGCCACGGCCGCCTTTTCCGCCGCCTCGGCCGGTGCGACCAGACGCCCGCCCTCGGCCGTCAGCCTGTATCCCTGCGGCGTCTTCGCGAACAGGCTGGCGCCCACGGCCTGTTCCAGCCGCATGATGCGCCGGCCCACCGTCGAGGCATCCATCCCCAGCCTGCGCCCCGCGCCCGACAGGCTTTCCGCGCGCGCGACGGCCAGAAAAATGCGAAGATCGTCCCAGTCCAACCCGGCCACCTTTGCAAAATTGCAAAACGCTTTTGCCATCCTGCCTCTTTCCGCGGCATTTCCGCAAGCCTATGGTTGCCCGAACATGATATGGAGGAAGCGATGCAAGAGATTGCGCACTGGATCGACGGCAAAGAGGTCGCCGGCACATCTGGCCGGTTCAGCGACATCTACAATCCCGCGACGGGCGAGGTGCAGGCTCGGGTCGCTCTGGCCAGCCAGGACGAACTGAACGCCGCCATCGCCAGCGCCGAAAAGGCGCAGGTCGGATGGGCCGCGACCAACCCGCAGCGCCGCGCGCGGGTGATGATGAAGTTCGGCCAGCTGATCAACCAGAACATGGACATGCTGGCCGAACTGGTCAGCAAGGAACACGGCAAGACCCTGCCCGACGCGCGTGGCGACGTGCAGCGCGGTCTTGAGGTGATCGAGGTGTGCATGGGCGCACCGGCGATGCTGAAGGGCGAATTCACCGACAATGCCGGCCCCGGCATCGACCTCTACTCGATGCGCCAGCCGCTTGGCGTCGTGGCGGGCATCACCCCGTTCAACTTCCCGGCGATGATCCCGCTGTGGAAGATGGGGCCGGCACTGGCCGCGGGCAACGCGATGATCCTGAAACCGTCGGAACGTTGCCCCTCGACCTCGATGGCGCTGGCAAAGCTTGCCCAAGAGGCCGGTCTGCCCGACGGCGTGCTGCAGGTCGTCAACGGCGACAAGGAAGTCGTGGACGGCATTCTCGACAACCCGACCGTCCAGGCGGTGGGCTTTGTCGGCTCGACCCCGATCGCCCAGTATATCTACGGCCGCGCGGCCACGAACGGCAAGCGCGCGCAGTGCTTCGGCGGCGCCAAGAACCACATGCTGATCATGCCGGACGCCGATCTGGACAAGGCGGCGGACGCGCTGGTCGGTGCGGGCTTCGGCGCGGCGGGCGAACGCTGCATGGCGATCTCGGTGGCGGTGCCGGTCGGTGACAAGACCGCCGACGCGCTGATCGAACGGCTTGTGCCTAAGATCGAAAAGCTGAAGGTCGGCCCCTATACCGCCGGCGACGACGTGGATTTCGGCCCGGTCATCACCAAGGCCGCGCAGGACCGCATCAACCGCCTGATCGCCTCGGGCGTCGAGGCCGGTGCCGATCTGGTTGTCGATGGCCGCGACCTGAAGATCCAGGGCTACGAGAACGGCTTCTTCTGCGGGCCCTCGCTGTTCGATCGCGTCACGCCCGACATGGACATCTACAAGGAAGAAATATTCGGCCCGGTCCTGACCACCGTCCGCGCGCAAAGCTATGACGAGGCGCTGCAGCTGGTGATGGACAATGACTACGGCAACGGCACCTCGATCTTCACCGCCGACGGCGACACCGCGCGGGACTATGCCAGCCGGGTCAATGTCGGCATGGTCGGCGTGAACTTCCCGATCCCGGTGCCGCTCAGCTACTACACGTTCGGCGGCTGGAAGAAATCGGCCTTCGGCGACCTGAACCAGTACGGCCCCGACGCGTTCCGCTTCTATACCAAGACCAAGACCGTCACGACGCGCTGGTTCTCGGGCATCAAGGACGAAGGTGCCAGCCTGAACTTCAAGGCGCTGGACTGACCCCTTCTTCTTTGTCCAAATACCCTGGGGGTCCGGGGGGCAACGCCCCCCCGGCCATCGCGGGACGCAGAGACGCGCGCCTGTCGAAGAAGGGGGCAAGAAGATGAGTGCGGAACCTGACTTCACGCTTGGCATCGAAGAGGAATATCTGCTCGTCGATGCCGAAACCGGCGACCTGGCCGAGGCGCCGGACGCGCTGATGCAGGACTGCAAGGCCCGGCTGAAGGATCAGGTCAGCCCGGAATTCCTGCGCTGCCAGATCGAGGTCGGAACCCCGGTCGCCCGCGACATCGCCGAGGCGCGCGACCGACTGCAGCATCTGCGCGCCGCCATTGCGCAGATCGCCGGCGAATACGGGCTGGCACCGATCTCCGCCTCGTGTCACCCCTTCGCGGACTGGCGCGACCAGCATCACACCGACAAGGAACGCTACAACGTCCTGTCACGCGACATGGCGGCGGTGGCGCGGCGCATGCTGATCTGCGGGATGCATGTGCATGTCGGCCTGCCGGATTCGGACATGCGCATAGACCTGATGAACCAGGTCTCGTATTTCCTGCCGCATCTTCTGGCGCTGTCGGCCTCCAGCCCGTTCTGGCAGGCCGAGGATACCGGGCTTTCCTCGTATCGCACGACGGTGTTCGGGGACATGCCGCGCACCGGCCTGCCGCCCAAACTGGGCAGCTGGGGCGAATTCGAACGCTCGGTCGGGGCGCTGGCCGAACTGGACATCATCGAGGACGCCAGCAAGATCTGGTGGGATCTGCGCCCCTCGGCGAAGTTTCCGACCCTGGAAACCCGGATCTGCGACGCCTGCCCACGGCTGGACGACACCATCACCCTGGCCGCGCTGATCCAGGCCACGACGCGGATGCTGTGGCGGCTGTCCCGGCAGAACACGCGCTGGCGCGAATACGACAATTTCCTGCTGGGGGAGAACCGCTGGCGCGCGGTCCGCTATGGGACATCCGAAGGGCTGATCGATTTCGGCGACCACAGGATCCTTCCCTTCGCGGAACTGGCCGAGGACTGGATCGCGCTGATCGCAGCCGATGCCGATGCGCTGAACAGCCAGCACGCCATCGCCCGCCTGCGTGACATGGTCGGCGCCGGCACCTCGGCCGATCGACAGCGCGCCGTCTTGTCGGGCGCGCTGTCTGCCGGTGCGACGCGCGATCAGGCGATGCGCGCGGTCGTCATGCACCTGATCGAGGAGTTTCGCCGCGACCTGTAAGGGCGCGATCCGCGCTTGCAACACTGTCGCAAGATTTGGCAATTAAACACATGTTCAATTCATGGCAGCCACAGGGGGAGGACGTCAGGTGGATTTCGCATTGTCCGAGGAACAGCAGGCCATCTTCGACATGGCCAGGGATTTCGGCCAGACCCGGATCGCGCCGCATGCACGCGACTGGGAAGCCTCTGGCACGATCCCCAGGGAATTGTGGTCCGAGATCGCCGGCCTTGGCTTCGGCGGTCTCTATGTGGCCGAGGAATATGGCGGCTCGGGCCTCAGCCGGCTGGACGCGGCGCTGGTCTTCGAGGCGCTGGCGATGGCCGATCCCGCGGTCGGGTCGTTCCTGTCGATCCACAACATGTGCGGCGGCATGATCGACAAGTTCGGCACGCCCGAGGACAAGGCGCGCTGGCTGCCTGACCTGTGCAGCATGACCAGGGTCTTCAGCTATTGCCTGACCGAACCGGGCAGCGGCTCGGACGCGGCGGCGCTGCGGACCCGCGCGGAACGCACGGATGACGGCTGGCGGCTGAACGGGACAAAGGCGTTCATCTCGGGCGGCAGCTATTCGGATGCCTATATCGCCATGGTCCGCACCGGCGAGGACGGGCCGAAAGGGATCAGCACCGTGATCGTCGAGGACGGCACGCCCGGCCTCAGCTTCGGCGCGCTGGAAGACAAGATGGGCTGGCGCGCCCAGCCCACGACGCAGGTGCAGTTCGACGACTGCGTGATCCCGGCCGGGAACCTTCTGGGCCAGGAAGGGCGCGGCTTTTCCTATGCCATGGCGGGGCTGGACGGCGGTCGGCTGAACATCTCGGCCGGGGCGCTTGGCGGCGCGCAGGCCGCGCTTGACGCGACGCTGGCCTATATGGGCGAACGCCACGCCTTCGGCAAAAGCCTCGATCAGTTCCAGGCCCTTCAGTTCAGGCTGGCCGAGATGGAAACAGCCCTGCAATCCGCGCGGATCTTCCTGCGGCAAGCCGCATGGAAGCTTGACACCGGCGCCCCGGATGCGACCAAGTTCTGTGCGATGGCCAAGCTTTATGTGACCGACCGCGCCTTCGAGGTCGCCAACCAGTGCCTGCAACTGCATGGCGGCTATGGCTATCTTGCCGATTACGGCATCGAAAAGATCGTGCGCGACCTGCGGGTCCACCAGATCCTTGAAGGCACCAACGAAATCATGCGGCTGATCGTCGGCCGCGCCCTGCTGGCCGAACGCGGCTGAACGATTGAAGGAGAACGCATGGACGACCTGAACATCCGCAAATCGGGCCGCGCCGGGCGCATCACCTTCACCCGGACGAAGGCGCTGAACGCGCTGACCCACGACATGGCCATCGCGATCCGCACCGCTCTGGTCGGCTGGCGCGACGATCCCGATGTGGATCTGGTCATCATCGACGCCGAAGGCGACCGCGCGTTCTGTTCGGGCGGCGACATCGCCGCGGTCTATCGCGCGGGCCTTGCCGGCGATCACCAGGTCGGACGCGACTTCTTTCGCGACGAATACCTGATGAATGCCACCATCGCCGACTACCCCAAGCCGGTGGTCGCCTTCATGCAGGGCTTCGTGATGGGCGGCGGCGTCGGCGTGGGTGGCCATGCCGGGCATCGCGTCGTCGGCGACACCACCCGGATCGCCATGCCCGAATCCGGCATCGGTCTGATCCCCGATGTCGGGGGCACATGGCTTCTGGCGCGCGCGCCGGGCCGGATCGGGGAATATCTGGCGCTGACCGGCGCGCGGATGGGGCCGGGCGACGCGATCCATGCAGGCTTTGCCGACAGCTACCTGCCCGAGGCGGAATGGCCCGCCGTGATCGCCGACCTGGAAAGGACGGGCGACGCCACGCGCATCATGGGCATCACGCCGCCGCCCGCGCCGCTGGCCTCGCGCGACCTGTCGGCCTTTGGCGGACGCGACGTGGCGCAGATCGTCGAGACGCTGGAACAGGCGGGCGACGACGACGCGCTGAAACCGATCCGCCGCAACTCGCCCCTGTCGATGGCCGCCGGCCTGGCGCTGGTCCGCGCCGCGCGCGGCGACCGGCGGATGCAGGAATCGCTGGCCCGCGAATACCATTTTACCTGGCGCGCCACCGAACAGGCCGATTTCATCGAAGGCGTGCGCGCGCAGCTGATCGACAAGGACCGCAACCCGAACTGGACCGCCGACGCCTCGCCCGAACAGGTCGAGGCGCTGCTGGCCCCGCTTGGCGAACACGAACTGCACTGGGAGGAACAGGCATGAAGATCGGTTTCATCGGACTGGGCAACATGGGCGCGCCGATGGCCGCCAATCTGGCCGAGGCCGGGCATCAGGTGCTGGGCTATGACACCGCCGCGCCCGAACCCGATGGCGTCAGCGCCGCGGCCAGCGCGGCCGAGGCAGCGGCGGATGCGGACGTGGTCATCACCATGCTGCCGAATGGCAAGATCCTGCGTTCCGTCGCCGATCAGGTGATCCCCGCGATGCGCCCCGGCGCGGTGTTCTGCGACTGCTCGACCGTCGATGTGGACAGCGCGCGGGCGGTGGCCGAACAGGCCCGCAACGCCGGTCTGGGCGCGCTGGACGCGCCGGTCTCGGGCGGCATCGGTGGCGCGCAGGGCGGCACGCTGACCTTCATGGTGGGCGGCGACGACGCGTCCTTTGCCACGGTGAAGCCGCTTTTCGACATCATGGGCCAGAAGGCCGTGCATTGCGGCGCCGCTGGCGCGGGACAGGCGGCCAAGATCTGCAACAACATGATCCTGGGCGTGACCATGATCGCCACCTGCGAGGCCTTCGCGCTGGCCGACAAGCTGGGGCTGGACCGGCAGAAGATGTTCGACGTGGTCTCGACCAGTTCGGGCTATAGCTGGTCGATGAACGCCTATTGTCCGGCCCCCGGCGTCGGCCCGGCCTCGCCCGCCGACAACGATTACCGCCCCGGATTCGCGGCCGAACTGATGCTCAAGGATCTGCGCCTGGCCCAGGCCGCCGCCGAGGGCGCGGACGCCGACACACCGATGGGCGCGCTGGCGATGCAGCTTTACCGCAACTTCGTCGAGGAAGAGGGCGGCACGGGCCGCGACTTCTCGGCCATGCTGCCGCGCTTTGCGGAGAAATCACGCGGCTGAGGGCGGGGGAATTGGACGGCGCAATGGGGGTTGTAGTAAAAATATGGAGGTGGGTTACGTCGCGCGAATCAAGGATGTTAGCAAATGCAACTTATCTATGGGCCTTTGTGAGTCACTTTAGCTGGTGCTCCGAGCATCCAGTGATTAATTCACTCGGCATCGTGGAATTGGGTGTGAGCTAAGACCGGGTCTTAGGTTCACACTCGAAATCAAACTGGTATAGAATTGCGCTCTATACTTGATCGAGTTCACCACGAATCATTTTCACAAAATCCAAAGGGTCATTAAAATAGTTTCGATAAGCTGACCTTAGCTGCCTCGGATTTTCAGAGCCAACATAAACAGCATTCAAACTTACGCCACTCTCCTCTAAACTTGTTGCTTTCTCCACTGCCTGCGACGCAGACTTGAAGGGAATGACCTCAAGTTCAAGACGCCCATCACTGTTATGAAAGATGTTTAGAACGTTGTGACGGCCGAGCTTTTCCTCATCTTCAAATTGCTTGAGAGCCTCAAGGCGTCTAAGTATTCCCAGCTTTTCTTCCAACGCATCAAGTTCGGACTTCAGCATAGGGGTGTCCGTCCCTAGAAAAGCATTAGAAACACCTTCGACGTCTCTGGCAATTATCTCGCTTGCTAGGTCGTGTTGACAAAAGGGATTCCCCTCGGGCGTAGGGCATGATTCAAGCTGGCATCTGCGATGGAGACCAGCTTGGCACGAAACCTTATATCGGACGAGGAATGGGCGTTCTTTGAGCGCTTCATCCTCGCCGCCCGCGCCCCGAACGGACGCAAAGCCACCAACCACCGCCTCGTCCTTGATGGGATTTTCTGGATTGCCCGAACCGGGGCGCCATGGCGGGACCTACCTGGCGAGTTCGGCAAATGGTCAAGCGTTTACCGACAGTTCCGGCGCTGGACACTGGCGGGCCTCTGGGAGGACATAATGGATGCTCTGAACCAGAGCGGAGCCGTGCCAAGCGCCCTGCAAATGATCGACAGCACCGTGATCCGCGCCCACCATCAGGCAGCGGGCGCTAAAGGGGGACTCCACGACAGGGTTTCGGCCGTTCTCGAGGTGGCTTTACGACCAAGATCCACCTCCTCGTCAATGCACACGGGCTTCCCATGAGGACAGAGATCACGCCAGGCCAGACGTCGGACTATCTCGGCTTCAATCTGGTGATGGCGGATAATCTGCCCCGCCCGAGCGTGCTGCTCGCGGATCGCGGCTACGATGCAGACAAGATCAGAGGAGGCATGGAGGCGCGCAACGTCCTGCCCGTGATACCGATGCGCAAGTCCCGCAAGAAGCGGATTGGTGTCGATCGCTCGCTGTATCGCCTGCGGAATCTGGTCGAACGCTGCTTCAACAAGCTCAAGAACGCCAGGCGTGTCGCGACCCGCTACGACAAGACGGCGGAAAGCTTCCTCGGCTTCATTGACATCACGTCGATCCGTCTCTGGATCCGCCATTTGTCAACATGAAGTAGCGCGAAAAGCGACCGCGAGCGCTTTGATCAAGCTCAAATTTCGTTTTCTCTCCATCTAAGAGATCTGAAATCTCAACTGCGGTCGCCCAAGCATGTTGTGCACGTGTCCGATACTGAATTTCAGCCAGCAGACCGTCCCATGGCTTATCCCCCTCACGCCTGCTACTGCCACGAGGGAAATGCTTATATACATCATGGATACCGCGATATCCGGTTGTTTTTGGGCTTTCAATGTAATCGTATTTTATTGAATCGTGTCGCAACTTATGTTCAACGTTCCTCATCACTTGCGGTGAGTGAACATAAGCCCGAAAATCTCTTAAATCTTGCAAGCTTTCAAATATCATTCGACAGCCTGCGAAATCGTGCATGCTGGTAACATCCGAAATGAGATGCTTTCCTGAAGAATCCACTCTCCTCAGCTTGTCTATAACCGTATTTCTACGTTTTAATCTCTGAGCGAACTCGATGCTCTTTTCGAATTTCTCAATTTTCCGGCGCAGGAAAATTTGGAAGGTATTTATAACATATCCGTGAGATGCTCGCCACTGATCAACTAGATCATAGTCTGCTTGACTGGCTGTGCCTTGCGCGATCGAGCGGCCCGCTCTGTTGACCGCCCCCTTGGTAGCAGGGGGTTTAGGAAAGCTCATTCACCCATCCATCTTCAGCGCCTGAATGAACGCCGTCTGCGGGATTTCGACCTTGCCGAACTGGCGCATCTTCTTCTTGCCGGCCTTCTGCTTCTCGAGCAGCTTCTTTTTCCGCGTCGCATCGCCGCCATAGCATTTGGCGGTCACGTCCTTGCGCATGGCGGACAGCGTCTCGCGCGCGATCACACGGCTGCCGATGGCGGCCTGGATCGGGATCTTGAACATGTGGCGCGGGATCAGTTCCTTCAGCTTCTCGACCATCACCCTGCCCCGGCTTTCGGCCCGGTCGCGATGGACCATGATCGACAGCGCGTCCACCGGTTCGTCGTTCACCAGGATCGACATCTTGACCAGGAAATCCTCGCGGTATTCGCTGATCTGGTAGTCGAAGCTGGCATAACCCTTGGTCACCGATTTCAGCCGGTCGTAGAAGTCGAACACGACCTCGGCCAGCGGCAGGTCATAGACGACCATCGCACGGCTGCCCGCATAGGTCAGGTCCAGCTGGGTGCCGCGCCGGTCCTGGCACAGTTTCAGCACGTCGCCCAGATATTCGTCGGGGACCATGATCGTGGCCTTGATGCGCGGCTCCTCGATGTGATCGACCAGCGTCAGGTCGGGCATGTCGGCGGGGTTGTGCAATTCTTTCACCTCGCCGTCGCGCATATGCAGGCGGAACACCACGCTGGGGGCCGTGGTGATCAGGTCCAGATCGTATTCACGTTCCAGCCGGTCGCGAATCACTTCAAGGTGCAGCAGCCCCAGAAACCCGCAGCGGAACCCGAAGCCAAGCGCGGCCGAGGTTTCCATCTCGTAGCTGAAGCTGGCGTCGTTCAGGGCCAGTTTCTCGATCGCGTCGCGCAGGGCCTCGAAATCATTCGCATCGACCGGGAACAACCCGCAGAACACCACCGGCTGCGCCGGCTTGAAGCCCGGCAGCGGGCGTTCGCAGGGCTTCTTCTCATGGGTGATCGTGTCGCCGACGCGGGTGTCGCGGACCTGTTTGATGGATGCGGTGAAGACGCCGATCTCGCCTGGTCCCAGTTCGGCGATGTCCTTCATCGCCGGGGTCAGCACGGCCAGCTTGTCCAGCCGATAGGTCGCGCCGGTCTGCATCATCTTGACCTGATCGCCCTTGCGGATCACCCCGTCCATGACGCGGATCATCACCACGACGCCCAGATAGCTGTCATACCAGCTGTCGACCAGCATCGCCTTCAGCGGCGCATCGCGTTGGCCCTGCGGGGCGGGCAGGCGCTGGACGATGGCTTCCAGAACGTCGGGAATCCCAAGCCCGGTCTTGGCGCTGATCGGGATGGCCTGCGACGCGTCGATGCCGATCACGTCCTCGATCTGCGCCTTGACGCGGTCGGGCTCGGCGGCGGGCAGGTCGATCTTGTTCAGCACCGGGACGATCTCGTGATCGGCGTCGATGGCCTGATAGACATTGGCCAGGGTCTGCGCCTCGACGCCCTGGGTGGCATCGACGACCAGCAGGCTGCCCTCGACCGCGCGCATGGACCGGCTGACCTCATAGGCGAAATCGACGTGACCCGGCGTGTCGATCAGGTTCAGCACATAGGTCTGCCCGTCCTGCGCCGGATAGGCGATGCGGACGGTGTTGGCCTTGATGGTGATGCCCCGCTCGCGCTCGATATCCATGGCATCCAGGATCTGCGACTTCATGTCGCGTTCGGCGACGGTGCCGGTCAGCTGGATCAGCCGGTCGGCCAGCGTGGATTTGCCGTGGTCGATATGGGCCACGATCGAGAAATTGCGGATGAGGGTCTGCTGGGTCATTGCGCGGCTATACAAGGCCGCAAAGCGCGCGAAAAGAGGGTATCGCGCGCTTGCCCGGCGGATCAGCCCAGATCGCCGCCCAAGCCCTGCATCAGCGGCAGGAAATCCGGGAACGAGGTGGCGATGGGGCCGCCATCGTCAACCGCCACCGGATTTTCCGTGGCAAGGCCAAGGATCAGGAAGGACATCGCGATGCGGTGATCCAGATGGGTGACGGCGGTGCCGCCGCCGGGCACACTGGTCATGCCGTGAACCGTCATGCTGTCGCGCGTCTCCTCGACCCTGACGCCGTTCGCTTCAAGGCCGCGCGCCATCGCGTCGATCCGGTCGCTTTCCTTCACGCGCAGCTCGGCGACGCCGTTCATGACCGTGGCGCCCTCGGCGAAGGCCGCGATCACCGACAGGATCGGGAATTCGTCGATCATGCTGGCCGCGCGTTCGCCGGGCACCGTCACGCCTTTCAGGGGGCCGTGGCGGACAACCAGATCGGCCACCGGCTCGCCGCCCTCCTCGCGCGGATTCTCGAACGCGATGTCGGCGCCCATTTCCAGCAGCGTCACATACAGCCCGTCCCGCGTCGGGTTGCGGCTGACGCCCGGCACGCGGATCCGGGATCCCGGCACGATCAGCGCCGCCGCGACCGGAAACGCCGCGCTGGACGGATCGCGCGGCACCGCGACCGGCTGCGCCACCAGTTCGGGCCGCCCGGTCAGGGTGATGACATGACCTTCCTCGGTGGTCTCGCTGCGGATCTGCGCCCCGAAACCGGCCAGCATCCGTTCGGAATGATCACGCGTGGGCTCGGCCTCGATCACCACGGTCTCGCCCGGCGCGTTCAGCCCGGCCAGCAGGATCGCCGACTTGATCTGGGCGCTGGCGACCGGGGTGCGATAGCGCAGCGGCACCGGGTCCGCCGCCCCGCGAATGGTGATCGGCAGTCGCCCCCCCTCGCGCGTGGTGATGTCGGCCCCGAACTGGGCCAGCGGATCGGTGACACGCGCCATCGGTCGGCGCGACAGGCTGGCGTCGCCGGTAAAGGTGACTGCGATCGGCGTCGTCGCCACCGCCCCCATGATCAGCCGCACCCCGGTGCCGGAATTGCCGCAATCGATCACCCCCTCGGGTTCGGCGAAACCACCGACACCCACGCCATGCACCGACCATTCGCCGGGCCCCAGCCGTTCGACCTGCGCCCCGAACGCCGCCATCGCCCGTGCGGTGTCCAGCACGTCCTGCCCCTCCAGCAGCCCGGTGATCCGCGTCTCACCGACCGACATCGCCCCAAGGATCAGCGCGCGGTGGCTGATCGACTTGTCGCCCGGCACCTGCGCCTCGCCCTTCAGCGGGCCGCTGCGGCGCGACGTCATCGGGCGGGGATCGGCGGAATGCGACATGGAAACACCTTTCGATTTGCGCGGCTCTTTTACCGCTAGCACGCGGGCGCTGCCACCATGTTCTTGCGGCGCGGCGCAGGGCTTTCTAGAAGCACGGGAAACGGAGACCCCGATGCAGGAACTCGACGCGCTGCGATCCTTGGCCGATCCCGACCGGGCGGCGCAGATGGCGGCCTATCACAAGGCCGCCCGCACCTATCTGGGCCTTCAGGTGCCGCAGATCGAAGCGCTGGTCGCCGAATGGCGCGCGGCGCGCGATGTGGGCGAACGTGTGGCGCTGGCCGCTTCTCTGTGGGACAGCAACATCCACGAGGCGCGGGTGGCGGCGGCCAAGCTTCTGACCCAGGCCCGGATCAGGCCCGATCAGGCGGTCTGGAACCTGATCGCCTCATGGGCGCCGCAATTCGACGCCTGGGCCATCGCCGATCACGCCATGACCGCCGGACAGAAGCGGCTGGTCGCCGACCCCGACCGTCTGGATCAGGTCGAAACCTGGCTGGATCACCCGAATTTCTGGGTCCGTCGCGCGGCACTGGTCGGCACCCTGCCCTGGGCCAAGATGAACCATCCGAAGCCCGACGATCTTGACCGGCGCGAACGGATCCTTGGCTGGGCGGCGGGGATGGCCGATGACCGCGAATGGTTCATCCAGAAGGCCATCGCATGGTGGCTGCGCGATCTGTCGAAACGCGACGCGCCCCGCGTCCGCGCCTTTCTGGCCCAAAACGGCGCGCGGCTGAAACCCTTCGCGCGGCGCGAGGCCGCACGGCTGATTCAGGACTTGTAGACCTCGATCGTCGGCAGGTCGGTCAGCGACACCCCGATCAGTTGCAGCGCCGGCAGCGACACCTGGCTGCCGCCGCTTTCGGGTCCGTCCAGCGGGATCAGATCCACCTTGGCCGACTTGCCGTTGGCCGGGTTGACGATCCGGCCGATGCCGCGCGCCTTGACCAGCGGCGTCTTGATCCAGAACCCGCCCTCGGTCGGATCACCCAGCGAGGCGATGGTATCGCCCAGCTTCGTCTCGGCCACTTCGGGCGCCTGCGCGGCCGCGGCCTTCTGCTCGGCGGTGGTGGTGTCCAGCTGCGCGGCGCTGGCCCGCGCGGCGGCCCGTGGCGCGGGCGCACGGGTGATCGCGGTCGCCGCGGCGACCTGATCGGGCGTCAGGCTGCTGTCGATCCGGGCCGGCGCGGCATCTGCCGCAGGGCGGCTGTCGGTGGTCGTCGCCGCGGGGGTGCAGGCGGCCAGCGCAAGCGTGGCCAGCACGGCCGTGGTCGTCATCCGCATGGGGGGCGCTCCTTCGGGTGGCATTTCGCGCAGGTTAGACCGCCGCGCCGCACCGCGTCCACCAGCGGTTGCGTGATCGGCGGCAGCTTGTGTGTTGGCCGTCACATGCCTAGATTGAGGGCATGGATACCGCCGCCTCCGCGCCCCTCATCGACCCGTTCGCCCGGCCGATCACCTATCTGCGGGTGTCGGTCACCGACCGCTGCGATTTCCGCTGCGTCTATTGCATGGCCGAACATATGCAGTTCCTGCCCAAGGCCGAACTGCTGACGCTGGAAGAACTGGACCGCCTGTGTTCGGCCTTCGTGGGGCTTGGCGTGCGCAAGCTGCGCATCACCGGGGGCGAACCGCTGGTCCGGCGCGGCATCATGCAGTTCTTTCGCGGCATGTCGCGCCATCTGGGCAAGGGCCTGGACGAGTTGACCCTGACCACCAATGGCAGCCAGCTTGGCCGCTTCGCCAGCGAACTGGTCGATTGCGGGGTCCGCCGCGTCAATGTCTCGCTGGACACGCTGGACGCCGACAAATTCGCCGCGATCACCCGCTGGGGCCGCTTGCCGCAGGTGCTGGACGGGATCCGCGCCGCTCAGGCGGCCGGGCTGCGGGTCAAGATCAACGCCGTCGCGCTGAAAGGCGTGAACGACGACGAATTGTTCGATCTGGTCCGCTGGTGCGCCGACGAAGGCCACGACCTGACCTTCATCGAGGTGATGCCGATGGGCGATCTGGGCAACGAGGATCGGCTGGACCAGTACTGGCCGCTGTCAGACCTGCGCGCCCGGCTGGCCGAACGCTTTACCCTGACCGAACTGGCCGAACGCACCGGCGGCCCGGCGCGCTATGTCCGCCTGAACGAGACCGGCCAGAAGATCGGCTTCATCACGCCGCTGACCCATAATTTCTGCGAAAGCTGCAACCGCGTCCGCGTCACCTGCACGGGCGAATTGTTCATGTGCCTGGGCCAGGAAGACAACGCCGACCTGCGCGCCCCGCTGCGCGCCAGCCCCGACGACGCCCTGTTGCGCCAGACGATCCGCGACGCCATCGCACGCAAGCCCAAGGGCCATGATTTCGACTATTCCCGCCAGTCCGTGACGGGCCAGATGACCCGCCACATGAGCCATACGGGCGGCTAGCCGGGGGCCATTGTTCCGGCTTGCTTAAGATGCCTCAGCAAACGAAGGGATTGCGGGACGGAACCAACTTTCGCTGCGGCGGCCAGTGCGGCAACTGTCGGCGCATCGCGAAAGTAGTGAAACAACATCGTTTCAGCAGAACTTACCTTAGGTCAACACATTGCCCGTCAGATATCGCGTATCTTGCCAAGACATAGCGCCCAAAGGCACCTCCAGAAATAAGGCGTACCGAAATGAAATCTGGATCCTCGATATCTGCTTGCTGTTGCACGAATGGAATGACCGACGGCGCGTAGTGATTGCATAGCGCCAATATGAGATCATCTAAATTGTCGCTACCGAACAAGCCTTTGGGAACTGGATCGGGCTGTATACGCATCTCGATGCCTTTGCCGTGAGACGAGTGGGTCAAGACGCCAGTATCAACCAATTTCCATTGTACATCTTGTGCTGAGACAGGCAACGCAACCAACACAATAAGGCCAACTAGAATGACGAATGGTTTCACGAAAATACCTGTTTGGTGAAGACCGAGCAGAATGCTGCTTGGTTCTTGAAGCGGAAATTGCATCAAGGTGCAGCATCGGTCAAGTTGGGCTCAGAGCCGCCCTTCGTCCCCCTTACCCGCAAATCCCGCGGTCCGCGGCCGCAGACCGCATTCCCTAACCCTTCCTTAACCCACAGCCCGCAAGCGGTGTACGCCCTGTGCACGCGCGGTGCCGCGCTGGTGCACGGGTTGTGACACATCAAATCCAGCATTTGCAGGGATTTCCGGGATCACGTCCCGATCCGGCGACACCGGCAACGCGCGCTGCCGTTGCGCGCAACACCCAGGCCTCCGGGCAATGCCTCTATTCGGCCGCGGTCTGCTCGGCCGCCGCTTCGGCTTCCAGCTTCTCGGCGCGTTCCTCGACCAGTCCGACGATGTGGTCAATCATCTGGTCGTTCGACAGCTTGTGGCTTTGCCGACCGGCCAGATAGACCATGCCGCTGCCCGCGCCGCCGCCGGTGAAGCCCAGATCGGTCATCAGCGCCTCGCCCGGCCCGTTCACCACGCAGCCGATGATCGACAGGCTCATCGGCGTCTTGATGTGTTCCAGCCGTTTTTCCAGCGTTTCCACGGTCTTGATGACGTCAAATCCCTGCCGCGCGCAGGACGGGCAGGAAATGATCTGCACGCCGCGCGTGCGCAGGCCAAGCGATTTCAGGATCTCGAACCCGACCTTGACCTCTTCGACCGGATCCGCCGACAGGCTGACCCTGATCGTGTCGCCGATGCCCGCCCACAGCAGGTTGCCCAGGCCCACGGCCGATTTCACCGTGCCGCCGACAAAGCCGCCCGCCTCGGTGATGCCCAGATGGATCGGCGCGTCGGTCGCCTCGGCCAGTTGCTGATAGGCGGCGGCGGCCAGGAACACGTCGCTGGCCTTCACGCTGATCTTGAAGTCGTGAAAATCGTTGTCTTCCAGGATCTTGATGTGATCCAGCCCGGATTCCACCATGGCGTCCGGGCACGGTTCGCCGTATTTTTCCAGCAGATGCCGTTCCAGCGAACCGGCATTCACGCCGATGCGGATCGAACAGCCGTGGTCGCGCGCAGCGCGGATGACCTCGCGCACCCGGTCGGACGAGCCGATATTGCCGGGATTGATCCGCAGGCAGGCTGCGCCCGCCTCGGCCGCCTCGATGGCGCGCTTGTAGTGGAAATGGATGTCGGCGACGATCGGCACCGGGCTTTCGCGGCAGATCTCGCGCAGGGCGCGCGTGGTTTCCTGATCCGGCGCGCTGATCCGGACGATATCGGCGCCCGCATCGGCAGCCCGGATCACCTGATCCAGCGTCGCGCGCACGTCATGGCCGTCGGTGTTGGTCATCGTCTGCACGCTGATCGGGGCGTCACCGCCCACCGGCACATTGCCGACCATGATCTGGCGGGATTTCCGCCGCTCGATATTGCGCCAGGGACGGATCGGGTTCAGCGACATGCGGCACCTTTGGGTTTCGCCTCACCAGATAAGCCATCCGGCCATGCGCGGCAACCGCCGCACGGATCCTTGATCGGCAATCGCACCGATCAGGACCCCGCAGCGGCGTTCAGAAATGCGGCAGCCGCAGCGCCGTCATCACGGTTGCAAGGGAATGGCGCGGCAACATCACCAGCATCTTGCCTTCGATGCGTAACGTCACCAGGCCCTTCGCCATGTTCGAGGTGCCGACGCGCGCGCCCGGCGCGAACTCGATCCCCTCGATCGGCCATTCCAGACCGGTGCTGACGCCGCGCGCCGGACCCATCGGATACAGCGAGACCCGCGTTCCCGGCATCAGCGGCAGCGTCACGCGCGGTGGCGCCAGAAACACGATGTCGTCGCTGGCGATCAGGATCACGGGCGGGCGGGCGACATTGGCCATGGTGGTCAACGCGGCCAGCGTGTGATCCAGCCGCATGCCCGCGAAGCCCACGGCGATGACATATGGCGCCGCGATCCGCGTCAGGCATTTGGTGAAATCGGTGCTGTCCTGTTCCGCGATATGGGCCACGCGTTCGGGCGGGATCATCCGCCGGGCGGACGGGCTGATGCTGTCCAGATCCCCGATCACCCAGTCGGGCGGATGCCCCAGCGCCAGCGCGCGATCCGCACCGCCATCGGCCGCCACCAGGGTTGGCGCGACCGCCATCGCCAGCGCAAGTTCGGTCGGTCCGACCGCGCCACCGCCGATGACGGTCACGCCGCGATCCGAGATGACCAGCGGCGGGATCATTCTCCCCGGCCGATGCCGGTGAAGATACGCTTCAGCGGCACGATCCAGATCAGCCCCAGACCGACATAGACCAGCAGTTCGATCCAGATCGGTTGCCGCCCCCAGCGCGCATCCATCCAGTTCACCAATGTCACCGCCACGACGACATATCCCGGCAATCCAAGCACAAGGATCAGCAGCGACAGCCGCTTTCGGGTCTTCAGATCCATCAGGCTTTCCTTCCGCGTTTCAGGGCTTCGGCGCTCTCGGCCAGTTGCGTCAGCCGCTTCTGCCACGCGGCCATCCGCCGTTCGGCGCCGCCGCGCCGCACCGGCCCGAAGAACCCGACCCGCAGCGGCCTTATGCCGCAAAAGCCCAGCACCTGGTGGGAAAGGCGCTTTCCCAGCGGGTTGCCGAAGCGCAGCTTCAGCCACGAGACCGGCGTGTCCGTCGTCACCAGCACATCGCCCGAGCGCCCCTTCAGCAGCTTATCCCAGAACGGGCTGCGCTTGTGGTACTGGAAGGTCGTGCCGGGCAGGAACACCCGGTCGTAAAATCCCTTCAGCAGTGCCGGTTCGGCGCCCCACCACAGCGGATGCGCGATCACGATGTGATCGGCGTCAAGCATTGCCTGCGTGGCGCGCTGCAGATCATCCTCCAGCGGCTGCGGCTCGGCATAGCCGCGTCGCAGGTTCGGGTCAAAGCGCAAGTCGCGGATCGCGATCCGGTCGATCATGTGATGGGCAGGCAGCGCCCGCTGATACAGGTTCAGCAGATGCGCCGTCAGCCGGTCCTGGTCGGGATGCCCGTCGATCAGCAGCACCCGCATGGCGATCAATCCGCGAACGGGTCGGTGACAAGAATCGTGTCGTCACGTTCCGGGCTGGTGGACAGCAGCGCAACGGGGCACTGGATCAGTTCCTCGACGCGCCGCACATATTTGACTGCGGCTGCCGGCAGATCGGCCCAGCTTCGGGCGCCCTCGGTCGATTCCTGCCAGCCCTCCATTTCCTCGTAGATCGGCTTGACCTTCGCCTGCAGCGCGGCGGCGGTCGGCAGGTAATCATAATGCTGGCCGTCGATCTGGTAGCCCACGCAGATCTTCAGCGTGTCGAACCCGTCCAGGACATCCAGCTTGGTCAGCGCGATGCCGTTCACACCGCTGATCGCGCAGGTCTGTCTGACCAGCACCGCGTCGAACCAGCCGCAGCGGCGCTTGCGACCGGTGACGGTGCCGAATTCATGACCGCGTTCGCCCAGACGCTGGCCGTCGGCGTCGTCCAGTTCGGTCGGGAACGGGCCTTCGCCCACTCGGGTCGTATAGGCCTTGACGATGCCAAGGACGAAATCGATCGCACCGGGCCCCATCCCCGTGCCGGATGCCGCCGCGCCCGACATGGTGGTGGACGACGTCACATAGGGATATGTCCCGAAATCGATGTCCAGCAACGATCCCTGCGCGCCCTCGAACAGGATGCGCTTGCCGGATTTGCGCGCCTCGGCCATGACCTTCCACACCGGCTGCGCATAGGGCAGCAGCTTCGGCGCGATCTCTTGCAGCCTGGCCTTCAGGTCGGCGCGGTCGATCGGATCGGCACCCAGACCCTGACGCAGCGCGTCATGATGGGCCAGCAACCGGTCCAGACGCGCGTCCAGCGTCTCTTCGTCGCCCAGATCGGCGACGCGGATGGTGCGGCGACCCACCTTGTCCTCGTAGGCCGGGCCGATGCCGCGGCCCGTCGTGCCGATCTTGGCCTTGCCGGCGGCTTCCTCGCGCAGCTTGTCCAGATCCTGATGCAACGGCAGGATCAGCGGCGTGTTTTCCGCGATCATCAGGCTGTCGGGCGAGATGCTGACCCCCTGCCCGGTCAGCTTGTCGATCTCGGCGAACAGCGACCACGGGTCAAGGACCACGCCGTTTCCGATCACCGCAAGCTTGCCTTCACGAACGATTCCCGAAGGCAACAGCGACAGCTTGAACACCTTGCCGCCGATGACCAGCGTGTGACCGGCGTTGTGGCCGCCCTGAAACCGCGCGATCACATCGGCACGTTCCGACAGCCAATCGACGATCTTGCCCTTGCCCTCGTCGCCCCACTGCGCGCCGACAACCACCACATTGGCCATGAGCCGGTCCTTCCCTTGCCCGAAAATTGTCCGGTGCCGGGTCTAGCGCATGGGTGGTCCGGGGAAAAGCGGCGATTTCCGCTTCGGCCCGGCGCGACCGTCCGTGCGCGGGTGGTCCATGGACCCGCCGCTTACCAATGCGGCGGGCGCTGATCGGACAGCGGGATCGTGCCTCCGCTGTCCAGTTCGCGTTCGGCGGCGGCGTGCAGCAACATCTCGACCCGGCGGGTCAGGCGGACGATCTCGGCGTCCTGCCGGGCGATGACCTCGCTCAGCTCATCTGTCGCGCGGCCTTGATGGGCCAGCGCCTCTTCCAGCCGGGCAAGCCGCGCCTGCATGTCCTCGACCTCCATGTCCTTGTCCATATCGCCCCCTTCCGCTACAGCAGCCACGGATTTGCCCTCTAAGGCACAGGACCATGGCGAAAGACAAGAAAAAGCAGTCTCGGCCCAAGGCGGAAACGCCCAAGGGATTTCGCGACTATTTCGGCACCGACGTGACCGAACGCAAGGCGATGCTGGACCGGATCGCCGAAATCTATCATCGCCATGGCTTCGATCCGCTGGAAACCAGCGCCGTCGAGACGGTCGAGGCTTTGGGCAAGTTCCTGCCCGATGTGGACCGACCCAATGCCGGTGTCTTCGCGTGGCAGGAAGAGGCCGTGCCGGGCGGCGGTTCGGGCGACTGGCTGGCGCTGCGCTATGACCTGACGGCGCCGCTGGCCCGCGTGGCCGCGCAGTTCAGGAACGACCTTCCCAGCCCCTATCGTCGCTATGCGATGGGTCCGGTGTGGCGCAACGAAAAACCCGGACCGGGCCGGTTCCGGCAGTTCTATCAGTGCGACGCCGACACAGTGGGCAGCGCCTCGGTCGCCGCCGATGCCGAGATCTGTGCCATGCTGGCCGACGCGCTGGAGGCGGTGGGCATCGCACGCGGCGACT
Source organism: Paracoccus sp. R12_2 (assembly GCF_017744015.1). Taxonomy (GTDB): domain Bacteria; phylum Pseudomonadota; class Alphaproteobacteria; order Rhodobacterales; family Rhodobacteraceae; genus Paracoccus. The sequence goes on along the minus strand of NZ_JAGHRA010000004.1, from coordinate 147,263 downwards.
ACATCGTGCGGATCAACAATCGCAAGGTTCTGAACGGCGTCCTCGAGGCCGCAGAGATCCGCGAGGATCAGGCCGAGGACGTGCTGCGCCAGATCGACAAGTTCGACAAGGTCGGCCGCGACGGCGTGCTGGCCCTGCTGACGACTGGACGGCTGGACGACAGCGGCGCACGCATCGATGGCGTCGGCCTGTCCGAGGCGCAGGCCGCGCCGGTGCTGGCCTTCCTGACGTCGAAGGGCGCGGACAATGCCGCGACGCTGGACAACCTTGCAGCAGCTGTCGGCGGGTCTGCCATGGGCGGCGAGGGCGTGGAAGAGCTGCGCCAGATCGCCACGATGCTGGCCGCGATGGGCGTGGCCGAGGATCGCGCCGTGATCGACCCCTCGATCGTGCGCGGCCTCGGCTATTATACCGGCCCGGTTTTCGAGGCCGAGCTGACCTTCGAGATCCTCGACGAAAAGGGCCGCAAGCGGCAATTCGGCTCGGTCGCGGGCGGCGGGCGTTATGACGGGCTGGTCGAACGCTTCACCGGCCAGAAAGTGCCCGCGACCGGCGTCAGCATCGGCGTGGACCGGCTGTTGGCGGCGCTGCGCGCCAAGGGTCTGGCGGGGACCGAAGATCGCGGCCCGGTCGTCGTGACCGTGATGGACCGCGACCGGATGGCCGAATATCAGGCCATGGCGTCCGAACTGCGTGCGGCAGGCATCCGTGCCGAAGTTTATCTGGGCAACCCGAAGAATTTCGGCAATCAGCTGAAATATGCGGACCGGCGTTCGGCGCCTGTTGCCGTCATTCAGGGCGCTGACGAGGCCGAACGCGGCGTCGTGCAGGTCAAGGATCTGATCCTTGGTGCAAGGCTTGCGGCGCAAGCCAGTCACGAGGAATGGAAGTCCCAGCCTGCCCAGACAGAAGTGGCGCGCAATGATCTGGTCGCCGAAGTGAGACGGATCCTGGGATGACCTCCAAGCGCGACAAGCAGGCGGTCGGCCAGCGGCTTCTGGCGGCCTTCCGCGACGCGGGCGCCGCCGAGATCGCGCCCGACATCCTGCTGCCCGCCGAAAGCCTGCTTGATCTTTACGGCGAGGATATCCGCGCACGCGCCTATGTGACCCAGGATCCGATCCGCGGCGAAATGATGCTGCGCCCGGATTTCACGGTTCCCGTCGTGCAGGCGCACATGGACGACGGCGCCGAGCCGGCGCGCTATTGCTATCTGGGCGAGGTGTTCCGCAAGCAGGACATGGGCGAGCATCACCCAGAAAACCCGCGCGACAACGAATATCTGCAATGCGGGTTCGAACTGTTCAGCCGCGATCCCGGCGCCGATGCCGAGGTGTTCGCGCTGTTTCACCGCCTTCTAGCGCCCTACCGGCTGACGCCCGAGACCGGCGATATGAGCCTGTTGCTTGACGCCGTCCGCGGCCTGCCGGTCAGCACGACACGGCGCGACGCGTTGCTGCACCATATCTGGCGGCCGGGCCGGTTTCGCAGATTGCTGAACCGGTTCTCCGCACCGGTCCCGCCGCGCGACTTCCCCGATCCCATCGCCCCCTGGGCCGGTCTGCGAAGCGAGGCCGAGATGCGGGAACGTATGAAACGGCTGCGCGCCGACATGGACGAGCCGCCCCTTCCCGCGCAGTGGTCCGACCGGTTGAACCGGCTTCTGGCGCTACGCGCCCCGGCAACCGAGGCCGTCGCGATCCTGGAAGGGCTGGCCAGGGACATGCCCGCCATCGCGGAAGCGGTTGCGCGGATTGTCGCACGGTTCGACGCCATCGCGGCGCAGGGCATCGAGCCGGCGCGGGTCATCTTCGATGCCAGCCATGGCCGCGCGAACATGGAATATTACGACGGCTTCACCTTCAGCTTCCTGGCACCGAACACTCTCTGGCCCGCCGTCGCATCCGGTGGCCGCTACGACGCGCTGACACGGGTGCTGGGCAAGGGGCGCGAAATTCCGGCGGTGGGCGGCATCATCCGCGCCGGGCTGATCGCCGAGATGGAGGCCGCATGATCCGCCTTGGGGTACCGTCCAAGGGACGGCTGATGGAGCAAAGCTTCGACTGGTTCGCGGATCGCGGCGTGCGTCTGTCTCGCGCCGGGTCCGACCGTGAATATGCCGGCCGGGTCGACGGTGCGGACGGCGTGTCGCTGGTCCTGTTGTCGGCCGGAGAGATTCCGCGCGAACTGGCGGCGGGCCGGATCGAGCTGGGCGTGACCGGCACCGATCTTGTGCGCGAGAAGCTGGCCGGCTGGCGCGACGTGGTGACAGAGGTCGCGCCGATGGGTTTCGGCCATGCGGACCTGATTCTTGCCGTTCCCGATTGCTGGCGCGACTGCGAGACGCTGGACGACCTGACCTCGATCGCCCGCGATTTCCGTGCGGTCCACGGCTTCCGCCTGCGGATCGCGACGAAGTATCATCGTCTGGTCCGGGCGTGGCTGGCCGAACACGAGGTCGCCGACTATCAGCTTGTCGACAGTCAAGGCGCGACGGAGGGCACCGTTGCCAACCGGACCGCCGAGGCGATTGCCGACATTACCTCGTCAGGCGCGACGTTGCGCGCGAACAATCTGCGCATTCTGAACGAAGATCCCATCCTGCGGTCACAGGCGACGTTGTTTGCCAGCCGTGCCGCTGGCGGAGCCGCAATGACCGGCTTCCTGTCGCAGCTCGGCCTCTGACCTTCGCAGGATGGCCCAACCCGGTCAGCAAGCGGCAAGGAAAGACCCCGGCAGTCGGAACTGCCGGGGTCTTTGATCTTGCTTTGGCTGCCCAGAACCCGGTCAGGCCGCGCGCGACAGCAGAACCTCTTCGACGCGTTTCTGTGCCGCGCCCTCGTCCACACCGCTGACTGCAGCGACTTCGCGGGTCAGCCGATCAAGCGCGGCTTCGTAAAGCTGACGTTCGGAATAGGACTGTTCGCGCTGCTCGTCGTTGCGATGCAGGTCGCGCACGACCTCGGCGATCGACATCAGATCACCCGAATTGATCTTCTGATCGTATTCCTGCGCACGGCGCGACCACATCGCGCGCTTGACGCGGGCCTTGCCTTTCAGCGTTTCCAGCGCACGGGCGATCAGGTCGGGGGTGGACAGGCCACGCATCCCGATCTCGGAGGCGCGCGCGGTAGGTACGCGCAGGGTCATCTTGTCCTTGTCGAACGAGATGACAAACATCTCAAGCCGCAGCCCCGCGACCTCTTGCTCTTCGATGGACACGATCCTGCCCACGCCATGGGCGGGATAGACGACGAAATCATCAGGGCGAAATTCGTTTTTCTTGGTCTTGGACATATGGCTTCCTCTAGGTGGTGCCTTTTCAAGGGCACAAAAGACCGCAAGCGGCGGTTGCCACCTTCGGTCCATCTTGATCTGTTATTTGCTTCTTGCCCGGCAGAGGGCAGGAAGTGGCAGTTTGGGCGCACATCTGAAGGGCCTCTGACTCCCATCAGACGCGAATGTGAATTGAACATAACATAAATAAGGCGCCAAAAAAAGCACCGTGAAATGCAGGGCGCAGCCGCACTGAACGAGGTGTTCCTGCTTTCCGATCAAAACCTTAGCTGCTCAGCCAAACCCACATCACGGCAATGTGGGCGCGAATCGCCCCGATATTGCCCTGCGATGCAAGCGGCCTTATCAGCCCTGGAAGGCCCGAAGGCCCCCGTCAATCACCCTCGCCCGGCGCTTCGGAGAAATACTTGTCCAGCTTGCCGTCGACGCCATCCATCTCTTCAGCAGTCGGAAGAGGATCCTTCTTCTGCGTGATGACGGGCCACTGCTCGGAATATTTGCGGTTGAACTCGACCCATTTTTCCATGTCCGGTTCGGTGTCCGGGCGGATCGCGTCGGCCGGGCACTCGGGTTCGCACACGCCGCAATCGATGCATTCATCGGGATGGATGACCAGCGTGTTCTCGCCTTCGTAGAAGCAGTCCACCGGGCAGACTTCCACGCAATCGGTGTATTTGCACATGATGCAATTGTCGGTGACGACATAGGTCATTGCACGCTCCCTTCGGGTCCGTCGCGCTAGTTACGCCCGGCATTCGGATCATTCAAGTCCGTGGCTGCCGAAAAGACCTGCGTTCCGACGTGCCCGATATTGCGCAACCCGCGTTCGCGTTCGCGCACCGGGCGGCGAACATCGTCCCCGCCTGCGCAGTCAGCGGCTTTCCGAAGTATCGCCCATCTCGTCATACAGCATTCGTGCCTCGGAAGCAGGGCCGCGCCTGCCTGAAAGCGCGACGATGCGCAGGCTGTGAACATGGCCATGGGCCGAGACAACCAGAAGATCCCCAGGGCGGACGACGCGACCGGGCTTGCGGCAGGGCTGACCGTTCAGCCTGACCCCGCCGCCTTCGATTCGGTCGGCTGCCAGACCGCGCGACCTGAACAGTCGCGCGTAGAACAGCCATTTATCCAGCCGCAATGCGTCGGGATCGTCCGTCACTTCTTGTCTTTAAGTGCCGCCAGAACCGCGAACGGGCTGTCGGGATCGGCCTTCTTTTCAGGGCGCGCCGTATAGGTCTTTGGACCGCTGTGCTGCGGCTTGCCGCCCTTTTTCGGTCCCTTGCCGCGAGGCTTGCCGCCATCGCGCGCCGACTTGTTTCCGGGCTCGCCGCGCGATTCCTGTCCGCCCGCACCGTCCCTGCGCGGTCCGCCGCCGCGACGACCCTGGCCGTCACCTTGCGGACGGCGATTCGCCCGAGGCTTGGGCGCCCAACGAAAGGTATAGAACACCTCGATCTCGGGGGCCGTCTCTTCGGGTTGGGGCGTCTCGCCGGCGGCTTCGGCTTCGGCACGACGTTTCTCGGCCTGTTCGGCCTCCCATCTGGCGCGAGTCTCGGCGGCCAGAACGCTTTCCTCTTCGGTCAACGGCGCGTCCGAGCCTTCGCCCTCGGGCGCAGGCGGCGGTGCCACGGGCTCGACGGTCTTCAGCTTTTCACGCTCGCCCTTCTCGGCGGCGTATCCCAGCCCCTGCATCAGGGCCGCGAACTGTTCCAACGTCATGCCGGTGATCGACAGCATGTCAGGATTGGCCTCGAAGCCGCCGCGCGTATCCTGCGCGCGCAGCAGGTCAGCCAGACGTTCCAGCATGTCGATCCGGATCGCCCGTTCACCCGCGGGACGATAGCCGGACAATGTGTAATAGCCGTCCGGCACCTCGGCGATATGCGGGATCGTGACAAGCCCGGGCGGCGGGCTTTCGGGAAATTCGTCCAGCCCCTCGGCCAGCGACCACAGGACCAGCCGCAACCGTGTCGGCGCAGGTTTCAGCAGGGCCGGCATGAAGATGGTGAACTGTCCAAAGCGGACGCCATGCTTGCGCAGCGCGCCGCGCGCTTCCTGGTCCAGTTCCTTGACCTCGGTCGCGACACCATCGCGCGGCAGCACACCTAGCGCCTCGATGATCCGGAAGGCGAATCCCTTGGCCAGCCCGTTCAGAGCTTCATCCTTCTGCATCGCGATCAGCGGTTCGAACAGCGCGGCAACCTTGCGGTCGATGAAATGCTGCAGGCGACGCTTGACCTTCTCGGCGATCTCTTCGCCGGCCTCGTCATCGACAAAGACCTGAACGCCGGTGTGCAGCGCATCAGGTCCCCGCACCAGCTTGCCGATCGCCGAGTCACCCCACATGAGGCCACCCTGTTCGGTGAAATCCAGTTCGGTGTCCGGCGCGTTGTAGAAACGGTCCGCACGCAGATGAAACTCGGGCTTCAACGCCTCGTAGCTGGCGCGGTTCAGCGTCTTCGCCTCGTCCGCCGATCCGGTCTGGTCGGGGCGAAAGCGGAAACCTTCCAGACGACCGGCGAACTCGCCCTCGACCGTCACCTCGCCCTTGTCATTCACTTCGGCCACAAGGCTCTCCTTCTGCTTGAGCCGGCGCAGCAGCACGGATGTGCGCCGGTCCACAAATCTTTGCGTCAACGCGGCGTGCAGCGCGTCCGACAGGCGGTCTTCTACCGCGCGCGTCTCGCCGCGCCAATGTTTTTCGTCCTCGACCCAGCCGGTTCGTTGCGCGACATAGGTCCATGTGCGGATATACGCCAGACGTTTCGACAACGCATCGATATCGCCATGGGTCCTGTCGATTCTCTGTACCGCGCGGGCAAGCCAGTCGGACGGGATCGTGCCCTCTTGCAGGAAACCGAAGATGCGCGACAGCAGGCCGGTATGCTCGGTCGGCGAAATACCCCGGAAATCAGGCACTCGGCAGACATCCCACAGAAGGCGGACATCCTTGCCTCCCTGCACCTTGTCGCGGATCTCGGGCATGTCACGAAGCGATTTCAGGGCATGCAGATCGTCGGCCTCGCGCCCGCGCGACAACAATTCATGTCCCGAGGCGGTTTCCAGCGACTGCACCAACCGGTCCATCGTGCCGAATTCAAGCGCCGCGTTGCGCCACATCAAACGGCTGATCGGCTGGAAACGATGATTCTCGATGGCCTCGACCAATCCGTCCTCCAATGGACGGGCCTCGCCGGTCACACCGAAGGTGCCGGGTTCGGTGTGGCGTCCGGCACGCCCGGCGATCTGACCCAGTTCATGGGGAAACAGCGCGCGCACCCGACGACCGTCGAACTTGTGCGTGGCGCTGAAGGCGACATGGCGGATGTCCAGGTTCAGCCCCATGCCGATCGCGTCGGTCGCGACAAGATAATCGACCTCGCCCGCTTGGTACATCGCCACCTGAGCGTTCCGCGTCCGCGGCGACAGCGCCCCCATGACGACCGCGCAGCCGCCCTTCTGGCGGCGGATCAGTTCGGCCATGGCATAGACGTCATCGACGCTGAAGCCGACAATGGCCGACCGTGCCGGCATCCGCGACAGTTTCTTGGACCCCGACCAGGTCAGGGTCGAGAACCTTTCACGCCGCTGGAACTGGACCCCGGGCACCAGCGCGGCAATCGCCGGGCGCATCGTGTCGCTGCCCAGAAACAGTGTCTCGTGCAGCCCGCGCATATGCAGCAACCGGTCGGTGAAGACGTGACCGCGTTCGGGATCGGCACAAAGCTGGATCTCGTCGATGGCGACGAAATCTGCGCCGATCTCGGGCATCGCCTCGGTCGTGGCGACCCAGTACTGCACCCGTTCGGGAACGATCCGTTCTTCGCCCGTGACCAGCGCCACGACCGACGGCCCGCGCGCCTTGACGATCCGATCGTAAACCTCGCGCGCAAGCAGGCGCAGCGGCAATCCGATCACCCCTGTCCGGTGCGCCAGCATCCGTTCGATCGCGTAATGGGTCTTGCCGGTATTGGTCGGGCCAAGCACGGCGGTCACCCGGCCCCTGTCGTGAATGCTCATGGATCAGATCTCGGTGCCCTGGTCTTCGCGTTCCAGACGTTCGACCGCGTCGATGGCTTCCTGTTGATGCGGATGGATCGAAAGGCTTTCACGATAGGCTTTCAGCGCAGCTTCGCTGTCGCCGATCTCTTCCAGCATTGCGCCAAGCTGGGTCAGAGCGGCAAAGTGGCGCGGTTCAAGCTGCAACGCGCGGGCAAGGTCGGACACCGCCGGGCCGAACTGACCGGCGGTCGCATAGGCCGCCGCGCGCAACTGCCAACCGGCGGCGAAATCCGGGGCGTGATCGGTCAGCGCAGTCAGATGCCCGATGGCAGCGGGCAGATCACCCTGATCCAGCGCCTCTTCGCCACGTTTGTAAAGCAGATCCATCGCCGCCGATCCGGATTTGGACCATTCGCGCAGGATGTCAGATTCGGCGATACGCCACGCTTCCCCCTCGGGTTGGGCAAGCTGTTCGAACAGCGCGTCCATATCCGCATCGTTCTGGGCGACGGCGGGCGAGGCCAGTGCGATGGCTGTTGCGAAAAAGAACAAAATCGTAAGAACTCGGACACGGGTTGCCGCGACGACGGGGTGGTAATGATGACGTTCCGGGCGCATAACCTTGGTGTAACCCAGCCCGCATGGCGGGCGCCAGCCAAAGCGCGACAAAGAGGACCCAGATGAGCAAAGTTGTGAACGCCGCCGTGGAAAAGCTGAACGAAAAGATCGGCAGCTTCGGATCGACCGCGAAATTCGTCATCGAGGATGAAGGAGCGATCATGATCGACGAGAACGGCGCCCGCGCAGGCGACGAAGAGGCCGAGGTGACGCTGTTCGCCAGCCGCGACACGTTCGAGGGGATCCTTGACGGCAGCGTGAACCCCGCCACCGCGTTCATGACCGGCAAGCTGAAGATCGACGGCAACATGGGCACGGCGATGCAACTGGGTCAGGCCCTGTCGTAAGCGAATCGCATTGGAAGACACGGCTCCTTTCCATCAGCTGCCGGGCGACGAAAGCCGCCCGGCGAACGCCCTTTGGGTCACGGCCGAGGACGGGATCCGGCTGCGGCTGGCCCTTTGGCGGTCCGAGGCGGAACCGCTTCGCGGCAGTGTCCTGCTGTTTCCCGGCCGTACGGAATATGTCGAGAAATATGCCCGCGTCGCGGAACGGCTGAACCGCGCGGGATACGACGTGCTGGCGATCGACTGGCGCGGTCAGGGCATGTCCGACCGACTTCAGGTCGATCCAAGGCCGGGCCATGTCCGCGAATTTTCGGACTATCAGCTTGATGTCGTCGAAATGGTGATGGCGGCGACCGATCTGGGATTGCCGCAGCCCTGGCATCTGTTGGGACATTCCATGGGTGGCTGCATCGGGCTGGCGGCCCTGCATGGCGATCTGCCCGTGGCCAGCGCAGTATTCTCGGCCCCGATGTGGGGGATCAACCTGCGACAGATGCCGCATGGGATCGCGCTTGGTGTGGCCTATCTGGCTGGAAGGCTGGGTCATGGCGGGCGTTCGGCGCCCGGCAGCGGCGCCCACGGCACCTATCTGGTGGACGAGGCATTCGGCCCCAATCTGCTGACCAACGATGTCGATGAATGGTGCCGGATGCTGCGCGAGGCCGCCGCATGGCCCAAGCTGACCATCGGCGGCGCCAGCTATAACTGGGTTGCAAGGGCCCTGAATGAATGTTCGCGCCTCGCGCGCATGGAGTCACCCGATCTGCCGATGACGGTTTCGCTTGGCACGCGCGAACAGATCGTTTCGGGCGCGGCCATCCGCGACCGCGTCGCACGTTGGCCGGGCTCACGCCTGCTGGAGGTGGACGGCGCGCGGCACGAGGTGATGATGGAGGGCGAAGAACTGCGAGAACAGTTCTTCCACGCCGCCCTGACGCAATTCGGCCAGGTCTGAGCGCGCGGGGACGCATCCTGGTCCCCGTCGGCGGCCGGCGCCGGAAGCTGCTTCAGACGTCCTTGGCCGGGGCGGTCGGACCCTTCGGCTCTGCCGGATCCACCGGCTTGATCGGGCGGCCCGCAGCCACCGTTTCGGCAGAGCGCAGCCTGACACGCTTGATCCGGCGAGGATCGGCATCGACCACCTCGAACTCAACCCCGGATTCGTGCGAGATCACCTCGCCCCGCAGCGGAACACGGCCGGTCAGCATGAAGATCAGCCCGCCAAGCGTATCGACCTCTTCGCCCTCGTCCTCGCTGGCAAGCTTCAGGCCGGTTTCGGCCTCGACCTCGTTCAGCGGGGCGCGCGCCTGGATCAGCCACTGACCGGGCTTTTCATTGACCCAAAGCCCGCCTTCGTCCTCGTCATGCTCGTCCTCGATCTCGCCGATGACCTGTTCGATCAGGTCCTCGATCGTGACCAGCCCATCGACGCCTCCATATTCGTCGATCACCAACGCCATATGGGTGCGTTTCTGTTGCATCTGCTGCAGCAATACCCCGATGGGCATGGATGGCGGCACATACAACATCGGTCGCAGCATCGGGCGCAGCGTGAACTTGCCGCCCTGCCCGAACCCATGCTTCAAAGCCAGATCCTTCAGATGGATCAACCCCAGCGGGCTGTCGAGGGTGCCGCGAAACACCGGGATCCGCGAAAAACCGTGCTCGCGAAACATCTCGACCAGATCGTCAAGCGTGACGTTCAGGGGCGCCGCGATGATCTCGACCTTCGGGATGGCCACGTCGTCCACGCGCATCCGACGCAGATTGACCATGCCGGGCGCAGGCGATGCCACCGGTCGCTGTTCGTCCGCGTCCTGTTCCTCATCTTCATCCGATCCTGTCAGGGCATCGAAGAAACGTCCGAAAAATCCGCGTGAACTGGGCAAATCACGGCCATCGCCTCCGACGCCATCGGCCGGACCGGCGGCGTCGTCACCAAGGGACGTTTCGGGTAATCGTGGCTCGGAGTTCATCAGACCTTCTCGTGATAGGGATCGGGAATATGCAGCGATTTCAGAATCGAACGCTCGGCGGCTTCCATGGTTTCCGCATCGGCATCGTTCTGATGATCATAGCCCAGAAGATGCAGTGTCGCATGGACAAGCAGATGGACAACGTGATCTGCGAAGGGTTTTTCCTGCGCCCGCGCCTCGGCGTCGCAGGTGTCGAAGGCGATGGCGATGTCGCCCAGTTCTTCCTCGTCCGGCAGTTCCGGACGCGCGCCGGGATCGCGCGGAAGATGTTCGACCGACGGCCAGGACAGCACATTGGTGGCCTTCGGCTTGCCCCGGAAATCAGCATTCAGCGCGGCGATGCGGGCATCGTCGCAGCCCATGACCACGACTTCGCCGCCGATGCCATGCCAGCCAAGCGCCGCAGATATGGCGCGGCTGGCCAGATCTTCAAGGCCGACGGTTTCCCATCGGTCGTCCTCGATGACGCAGTCGCTGGTGATCTCGTCAGGCATCGTCTCGTCGTATCGCACGCCGCGGCGCATAGCCCCCGCGCGTCCCCTCGGTTTCGCCGCGCGCAAGGGCCGCGGCATCCTCGGCGTCATAGGCGTCAATGATCCGCGCGACAAGCGGATGGCGCACCACGTCCCTGGCAGTGAAATAGCTGAAGCTGATCCCCTTGACGCCGTCAAGGATGCGCTCGGCGTCGACCAGTCCCGACTGCATGCCGCGCGGCAGGTCGATCTGGCTGCGGTCGCCGGTGATCACCATGCGCGATCCCTCGCCAAGGCGGGTCAGGAACATCTTCATCTGCATCTGCGTGGCGTTCTGCGCCTCGTCCAGAACCACGAAGGCGTTGGCAAGCGTGCGGCCGCGCATGAAGGCCAGCGGTGCGATCTCGATCCGCTTTTCCTCGATCAGCTTCTGCATCTGCTTGCCGGGCAGGAAATCGTTCAGAGCGTCATAGAGCGGCTGCATGTAGGGATCGACTTTTTCCTTCATGTCGCCGGGCAGAAAGCCCAGTCGTTCTCCGGCCTCGACCGCCGGTCGCGACAGGATGATCTTGTCCACATGGCCGTTGATCAGCATTGTTACGCCGACCGCGACGGCCAGATAGGTCTTGCCGGTCCCCGCCGGACCGATGCCGAAGGCCAGTTCGTTCTCGAACAGCGCCCGGACATAGGTTTTCTGCGCATCGGTGCGAGGCTCGACGGATTTCTTGCGGGTGCGCAGCTCGTAGTTCCCGGCACCGAACATCTCGATCTGTTCGGCGGGGCTGGTTTCCGAGGTGCTGTCGATGCCCATGCGAAGCGCGGCCTCGATCTCGGGCAGGCCGACGGGTTTGCCCTGTTCCAGGCGCGCATAAAGACCGCGCAGCAACTGGCTTGCCTCGGCCTGGGCCTCGGGTCCTCCGACGACCGCAAGCTGGTTGCCCCGGCGCAGGATATGAATGCCAAGCGCCTCCTCGATCCGGGCGAGATGCCGGTCGTTGGCACCGCACAGATCGATCAGCAACCTGTTGTCGGGGAATTCCAGCAGGGTTTCGGCGGGATGGGTCGCGACGGGTGGCGTTGGGGTCAGGCCCAAAATATTCTCCAACTCAGTCCTATGTGTCCATGGTGGCGATCCAAGGGGATTCGCACAAGATCCAGTCGCGCGATTGCACCGCATTCCTGCCGGCGAGTGCGGCAAAATTACGGCAGCGGGACGACATCTGCCACCTTGGCTGGCAAACACCTCGCGTCATGTCGTTTCCTTTCCCAGAAATCCGGCCAGCGGCGGCGCATCGTCCATGTCGGCCACGGCACCCTGCCATGCGATGGAACCGTCCTGCAACAACGCCACGCGATCCCCGATCGCCCGCACCGAATCCATGTCATGGGTGATCGTGATGGCCGTCGCGCCGGTCTCTTCGACGATGCCGCGGATCAGGCCGTTGATCCTGCGGGCGCGGATCGGATCCAGTCCGGTCGTCGGCTCGTCGAAGAAGATGACCTGCGGATCATCTGCGATGGCACGGGCCAGACCCGCCCGCTTGGCCATACCGCCCGACAACTGGGCAGGCATCATGTCGGCGGTTTCAGGCCCAAGACCGACGCGCGCAAGCTTCTTGATGGCAATGCCGCGCGCCTTCTGGTCAGACATGCGCTGCCGCAACCGAAAGCCGACATTCTGCCAGACCGGCAGGCTGTCGAACAGCGCGGCGCCCTGAAACAGCATGCCGAAGCTGTCCAGAAACCGCGGCCGCGCATGGCGATCCAGCGGTCTCCCCTGCCACAAGATCAGCCCATTGTCCGGCGCTTCGAGGCCCAGGATACATTTCAGCAGAACCGACTTGCCGGTGCCGGACTGCCCGATGACGCACAGGCTTTCGCCCTGTCCGACCTGCAGATCGACCCCGTCCAGAACGGTTCTGGTGCCAAAGGATTTTCGCAGACCCTCGATCCGTATCATTCGAAGAACAGCCCGGTCAGGATGAAGTTCGCAGCTAGTATTCCCACCGCCGCAGCCACCACCGCAGATTTCGTCGCCCGTCCGACCCCTTCGGCGCCACGGCCCGAGGCCATGCCGTACCAGCATCCGCTGACCGCCACGATCAGTCCGAAGGCGGCGCCCTTGATCAGGCCCGAAATCACGTCCCAGCTTTCAAGATAGGCCCAGCTATTGGCCAGATAGGCCGCCGAATTGAACCCCAGCGATTGCGTGCCCACCAGCCAACCGCCCATGATGCCGATGATGTCACCCACGCCCACAAGGACCGGCACGGTCAGCATCGCGGCCCACAGGCGCGGCGTGACCAGCCAGCCTATCGGATCGGTGGACAGCGTTACCAGCGCGTCGATCTGTTCGGTCACTTTCATGGTGCCGATCTCGGCCGCGATGGAACTGGCCACGCGCGCGGCCACCATCAAGCCGCCCAGAACCGGTCCAAGTTCGCGCACCATGCCGATGGCGACGATGGCCGGTACCACGTCACTTGCCTGAAACCGCGCACCGCCCGAATGGATCTGCAACGCCAGCGCGGCGCCGGTGAACAGCGCGGTCAGCGCCACGACCGGCAATGACAGCCAGCCGATCTGAAAGATCTGCGCCGCCAGCAGACGCGGACGGAACGGGCGCAGATGGAACAGCCCGCGCAGCGTGAACAGCGCGACCGCGCCGACCCCGCGCAGGCCGCGCAGCGTGGCGCGACCGGACAGCCGGACAGGGTTCACAGATAGACCCGTTCATAGCGCTGCCGCAGCGCCGTCAAGATCTCGTAGCCGATGGTACCGGCATGATCGGCCAGCTTGTCGATGGGTTGTTCCGGGCAGATCAGATCAAGATGATCCGGCACAGTCCGAAGGTCGGTGACATCCGCCGTCACAAGATCCATCGAAACGCGCCCCACGATCGGGCAGGCAATGCCATCGGCATACAGGCTTGCCCCGCTGGACGACAGCGCACGCAGGATGCCGTCTGCATATCCCGCCGCAACCGTCGCGATGCGTCGCGGCGCAGTGGCGGTCCATGTCGCGCCATAGCCCACGAACTCGTCCGGCGCGACAGGACGGGTCTGGATCACCGGCAGCGACAGCCGGACGACCTGCTGCGCATCGGCAAAGGGCATCCCGCCATACAGGCCGACGCCCGGCCGCACGAGGTCGAAGTGATAGTCGGGGCCCAAAAGGATGCCGCCCGTCGCCGCAAGCGAACGTGGGACGTCGCACCCATCTGTCATGGCCCGGAACGCAGCCAGCTGAGCGGCATTGGCCGGGTGATCGGGTTCATCCGCGCAGGCCAGATGCGACATGACGAAATCGGGGCCGGCGTCCATCACCTCGGCGCGGATCGCGGCCCATTCCGCGGCCTCCATCCCCAGCCTGTTCATGCCGCTGTCCAACTGGATCGCGAAACGCGCGCCGGGTCGCATCGTGCGGTCGCGAAAGAACTGTTCGGCACTGTTCAGCACCGGCACCAGCCCGTCCAGATCGGCCCCCGGCATATGTCCCGACAGCACGTTGATCGTCGCATCATCGGGAAGATGCGGGCGGATCGCCCTGCCCTCTTTCGCCAGCGCGACGAAGAAGTCGCGCGCACCGGCCTGATACAGAGCGGGCACGATCCGGGACGCACCAAGACCATATCCGTCAGCTTTGACGACGGCCGCCGCGCGAGCCCCCGGCGCCTTGGCCGCCAGCGCCTTCCAGTTGGCCACGATGGCCGCGATATCGATCTGCAAACCCATCGGGATGGCTTGCCCCCGGCCCCGCGCAAGGTCAAGGGGGCTTGAGGTTGGTGCATGTTAGCAAGTTTGCAGTTTACCTACTCAGCTATGCACATAGTTTGCAAATTTTCCTGATTTTCCTTTTCCGTATCCTCGTCCCAAGCTACCGTGCCGCAACCTGATCGGGAGGCCTGCTATGAAGGACATTCTGCAAGAGCTGGAGCGTCGGCGCGACGAAGCCCGTCTTGGCGGCGGCCAGCGACGTATCGACGCGCAGCACAAGCGCGGCAAGCTGACCGCGCGAGAACGGATCGAACTGCTGGTCGATGAAGGCAGCTTCGAGGAATTCGACATGTTCGTCGCCCATCGCAGCACCGATTTCGGAATGCAGGACGAACGCCCCTATGGCGACGGCGTGGTGACAGGCTGGGGCACGATCAATGGACGCATGGTCTATGTCTTTTCGCAGGATTTCACCGTCTTCGGCGGATCGCTGTCGGAAACCCACGCCCAGAAGATCTGCAAGATCATGGACATGGCCATGCAGAACGGCGCGCCCCTCATCGGCATCAACGATTCGGGCGGCGCCCGCATCCAGGAAGGCGTTGCCAGCCTTGCGGGCTATGCCGACGTGTTTCAGCGCAACATCATGGCCTCGGGCGTGATCCCGCAGATCTCGGTCATCATGGGGCCTTGCGCGGGCGGCGCTGTCTATTCCCCGGCGATGACCGACTTCATCTTCATGGTGCGCGACACCAGCTACATGTTCGTCACCGGTCCCGATGTGGTGAAGACGGTGACCAACGAGGTGGTGACCGCCGAACAGCTTGGCGGCGCCGCGACGCATACAAGGAAATCCTCGGTCGCCGATGGTGCGTTCGAAGATGATGTCGAAGCCCTGTCCGAGATTCGTCGGCTGTTCGATTTCCTGCCGATGAACAACCGCGGCACCGTGCCCGTTCGCCCCTTCTTCGACGACCCTTCACGGATCGAGGAAAGCCTGGACACCTTGATCCCCGACAACCCGAACCAGCCCTACGACATGAAAGAGTTGATCGTGAAGGTCGCGGACGAGGGCGATTTCTACGAGATCCAGAAGGATTTCGCGGGCAACATCGTCACCGGCTTCATCCGGCTGGAAGGCCGCACGGTGGGCATCGTCGCCAACCAGCCGATGGTTCTGGCGGGCTGTCTGGATATCGACAGCAGCCGCAAGGCCGCGCGCTTCGTGCGTTTCTGCGACGCGTTCGAAATTCCGATCCTGACCTTCGTGGATGTTCCGGGCTTCCTGCCCGGAACCGGCCAGGAATATGGCGGCGTCATCAAGCATGGCGCGAAACTGCTGTTCGCCTATGGCGAGGCGACCGTGCCGAAAGTGACGGTGATCACCCGCAAGGCCTATGGCGGCGCCTATGACGTCATGGCGTCGAAACACCTGCGCGGCGATTTCAACTATGCATGGCCCACGGCGGAAATCGCGGTGATGGGCGCCAAGGGTGCGGTCGAGATCCTGTATCGCAGCGAACTGGGCGATCCAGACAAGATCGCCGCGCGCACCAAGGATTACGAGGACCGCTTTGCGAATCCCTTCGTTGCCGCCGAAAAGGGCTTCATCGACGAGGTGATCCAGCCGCGCTCGACCCGGCGGCGCGTCGCACGCGCCTTTGCCAGCCTGCGCAGCAAGAAGCTGTCGAACCCTTGGAAAAAGCACGACAACATTCCTCTGTAAGTTGCGGATTTTCATGAAGATGCACAACTGTGTGAATGATGCAGCGCAGCCACAGCTTGGCGGCGTTTTGCCGAGCCCGGACATGGGTGGCTGTCTGGATCATTGCGGCGCGGCTATCATTGCGGCGCGGGCGGCCCGTCAAGAAGCCGTCCCGAACCCGAGCAGCCGGGCGCATCTTCGCCCGCATTACAGGAGCAAGACACCATGTCGAAGAAGTTCATCCTCGGCCTCGTGCTGGTATCGGCCTTCGCCGCCTGCCAGCGTCAGCAGCCCGAAGTCGATGTGTATACCCCCACTGCCGACCCGGTCACGACCGAGCCGGTCTACCAAGGGAAATACGGCGCCAACTGATCGCCCATATTCCGACATTGCGCGCGGGCGGCACGGCTGCCCGCGCGCCTCGCGCCGCGCCCCAAACGGAGCAGCGCCATGCTGAAACATCGCGGCTTTCCCAGCCGACTTCCCGGCACCGATTTCCAGTTCACGATCCGACGCGAGAACAAGAAGGGGGCCACCCCCCTGTCGCGGCGCGAACGGTTCCGCGACCGCAAGCCCGCCGATCGTCGCGCCGATGCAGGCTTCCTGACAGCCTTGATCGAGAATTTCGGCGATGAGCCGTTCGAACGCGGCAACCTTGATGCCGGCCGCCTGTCATGGCTGCTGGGACGCGAGGTGATCGCCGTCGGCGATCTGGACCCGGTCAGCTATGATCAGTTGCTGCGGGTCGATCTGGCACGCGCAGAAGCCTCGTTTCCCGAGATTTTCTCGTCGGGCGAAATGCCCGAAGAGCCGGACTGGGATGACGAGGGACCGGACGACGAAATCGACCCGGCGGAGAACCGCTGATGCGCGATTTGCCGCCAAGCAGGATATTTTCACACCGATGTCAGTTTGATGCTGATACAGTCTGTGCAATATTGCCTGCGCAAACTTTCAATCCGGGCCCGGACGGCCCCCAGAACACAGGCAAGACAATATGCACGTCTCGAAACTTCTTCGCATCGCTGGCATCACCGTGGTCGCAGCAGGTCTTTCGGCTTGCGCTCAGCAGGGCTACGGCACGGCCACCGGCCTGTCCCCGGACGCGCAGCGCGCCGCTGGCGGTGCTGTCGCGGGTGCCGTCATCGCCAAGGCGTTGGACGAAGACATCGCGACCGGTGCCGCGCTTGGTGCGGGTGCTGGCGCCCTGTGCGACGACGCCGGCGTCTGTCAGCGCCGCTACTGATCTCCGCACCACAAACGAAAGGCGGCAACCAGACGCGTTCGGCGTCGTTGCCGCATTGACAGGAAGGCCACCATGTCCAAGATCTTTGCAATTCTCGCTGTCGTCGGTGCCACTGCCGTCGCAGGCTGCACGCAGGGCATCAACCCGACCGACACCGACCGCGCCCTCATCGGTGCCGGCGTCGGTGCAACCGCAGCCCATGTCGGCGGCAAGAATGTCGTCAAGGGCGCAGCACTTGGCGGTGCCGCAGGCGCACTGTGCGACGACGTCCGCCTGTGTCAGTAACGATCTGACGCGCGCGCACCCAGCGCGATCACTGCCTTATCCGACCGTCCGCGACCTGATCGTCGCGGGCGGTCTTTTCACGTCTGACGTCGTCCCGGAGCGCCCATGTTCAAGAAAATCCTGATCGCCAACCGCGGTGAGATCGCCTGCCGCGTCATGAAGACCGCGCGCAAGATGGGCATCGCCACGGTCGCCGTCTATTCCGACGCCGACCGCAATGCGCTGCATGTGAAGATGGCCGACGAGGCGGTCCATATCGGGCCGCCGCCAGCCAACCAGTCCTATATCGTGATCGACAAGATCATGGAGGCGATCCGGCAGACCGGGGCCGAGGCCGTCCATCCCGGCTACGGCTTCCTGTCCGAGAACCGCAAATTCGCCGAGGCGCTGGAGGCCGAGGGCGTGGCCTTCATCGGCCCACCCGCGTCCGCGATCGAGGCGATGGGCGACAAGATCACCTCGAAGAAACTGGCACAGGAAGCGGGTGTCAGCACGGTGCCGGGCTATATGGGCCTGATCGCGGATGCCGACGAGGCGGTGAAGATTTCCGGTCAGATCGGCTATCCGGTGATGATCAAGGCCAGCGCCGGCGGCGGCGGCAAGGGCATGCGGATCGCCTGGAACGAGGAAGAGGCGCGCGAAGGCTTCGAATCCTCGAAGAACGAGGCCGCCAACAGCTTCGGCGACGATCGGATCTTCATCGAGAAATTCGTCACCCAGCCGCGCCATATCGAAATCCAGGTTCTGGCCGACAGGCACGGCAATGCGGTCTATCTGCATGAACGCGAATGTTCGATTCAGCGCCGCAACCAGAAGGTCATCGAAGAGGCCCCATCGCCGTTTCTGGACGAGGCCACCCGCAAGGCGATGGGTGAACAGGCCGTCGCCCTGGCCAAGGCGGTGAACTATACCAGCGCGGGCACCGTCGAGTTCATCGTCGATGGCGACAGGAACTTCTATTTCCTCGAAATGAACACCCGCCTTCAGGTCGAACATCCGGTGACCGAACTGATCACGGGCGTCGATCTGGTCGAACAGATGATCCGCGTGGCCGACGGTCAGAAGCTGCCCTTCGCGCAGTCGGATCTGAAGATCCAGGGGTGGGCGATGGAAAGCCGCCTTTACGCCGAGGACCCCTATCGCGGCTTCCTGCCGTCAATCGGGCGTCTGACCCGCTACAAGCCGCCGACCGAGATAGCGGCCGGACCCTTGAAGGCCAGCGGGAACTGGGTGAATGACAGCGAGGGCGGTGACAGCACGGTGGCCGTGCGTAACGATACCGGCGTTTATGACGGCGGCGAAATCAGCATGTTCTATGATCCGATGATCGCCAAGCTGTGCACCTGGGCCCCCTCGCGCGCCGAGGCGATCGAGGCGATGCGGATCGCGCTGGACGAATTCGAGGTCGAGGGGATCGGGCACAACCTGCCCTTCCTGTCGGCAGTGATGGATCATCCGAAATTCACCTCGGGCGACATGACGACCGCCTTCATCGCCGAGGAATATCCCGACGGGTTCAACGGCGTCATGCCCGACGACGCGCAGGTGGTTCGGATCGCGGCAGCGGCTGCCGCCATGCACCGGATCGGAGAGATACGCCGCAGCCGGATCAGCGGACGCCTGGATAATCACGAACGCCATGTGGGCGAGAACTGGGTGGTCTTCGTCGGCGACAAGGATCTTCCGGTGCGCATCCAGGCCGACCGCGAAGGGGCCACGGTCCGGATCGACGACCGCGATCTGCGCGTCGAAAGCGACTGGAAACCGGGGCAGTCGCTTGCGCGACTGACCGTCGACGGCGCCCCCCTGGTGATGAAGGTCGATCGGATCGCGGCCGGATTCCGTGTGCGGACGCGCGGCGCCGATCTGAGGGTTCATGTCCGCCGTCCGCGGGCCGCCGAACTGGTCCGACTGATGCCCGAAAAAATCGCGCCCGACACATCCAAACTGTTGCTGTGCCCGATGCCGGGGCTGGTCGTGAAGATCAATGTCGAAGCCGGCGACGAGGTGCAGGAGGGGCAAGCCCTGGCGACGGTCGAGGCGATGAAGATGGAAAACATCCTGCGCGCCGAAAGGAAAGGCGTCGTCAAATCCGTCAACACCGAACCGGGCCAAAGCCTGAAGGTGGACGATGTGATCATGGAGTTCGAATAAGGCCTTGGACTGGCAGACGCTGTTTCTGAACGACCGGGTTGCCGCCGCCCTTGTCACCGCCATCGTCGGCGGCGGGGTGGTTGCGGCCGGCTGGTTCTGGACCCATGCCCTGTCGCGCCGACGCGACCGGGTGCTGCGGCTGGAACAGGTCTCGGACATTCAGCGCGCCCTGCTGGCCGAGATCCGCGCCCATGTCGCCGCGCTGGAACAGCAGCAGGCCACCGACACATCGGCGGCAAGTCAGGCGCTGCGGGAAAAGCTGCTTGGCGATCAGCATGTGCCGATCCTGCCCCATGATGCCAATGACCGGATATTCCGCGCCGTGGTCGAGCAGGTGCATATCCTGCCGGAAAACGTCATCGACCCGGTGGTGCGCTATTATCGCCTGATCGCCGTCAGGGTCGCGCTGGCCCAGGACATCCGTCGCAGCGCCAAGGCGCAGCCGGATCGTGCAGGCGCGATGCTGGACGACTATCTCAGCCTGACGGACGAGACGCGTCAGGCGGGAAATTTCGCGATGCTGGTGCTGAGCGCAAGCCTGCAGGGCGGCGCGTCGGCCGTGCGGGCCTTGCTGAAGGCGTTGCAGGAAAAGGAACGCGAGGCGGCAACATCCGCCGAGAACGTGATCGAGGGTTCAGGGTCTGAAGACCTGGACGATCCTAGTAGAACACTTTCGGACCGGAGATCCCCTTGATGGGCGGCAGACCGATGACGGCAGCAATCTCATTGGAATTGCTGGCTTTCAGCAGCCGCCGAACCAGTTCCTCGGTGGCATCCGCAACCGTCTCGCGCGGATCGCGCGCGGCCGGAACGGCCGGTTCGGACGTGTCGATCTTGCGCAGTGCGGACTGGTTGGCCATGGGTTCACCTTTCGACTTCACGGAACGCGATACTGGCGCCCGTATACTGAAGATAGGGGCCGACGCCGCGTTTCGCAACAAAAACCGGTTTTCGGCCAGTCGGTTCCGCAACGGTCATTCCCCCAGATCGGCACGCCCGATTTCCTGCCGGCGCAGCGGAAACTTGTCGATGGCCCTGCTGATCTCTCGGACATCCCACGGAAAGGGCTTGCGCAGCTTCACCTGCCCGTCCTTGTCCATGATCACCAACGAGAAGCCGCGCGGATGCAGTTGCCGGCGCCACGCGCTTGCGGCCTGGGGATCGGCGTCGGTGACGACCACCACATCGCGATCGGCCAGCATCCGGGGCTGGGCGCGCAAGGCGCGCATCTGTTCGCGGAAGGCCGGATCTTCGGGGGTGTCGGAAAACACCACGATCGGACGCGAGACCCACAGGAAATCTTCCGGCCCGACCTCATCGGCACCATATTCCAGCAGTTCCGGACGCGCGGTGTCGGTATCCGGGGCGGACGGCATCTCTTCGGGGCTCATCGGGCGGGATTGCGGCGCCTCGGGCGCGGCCGGCGGCGGCGCCTCGCGCGCAGGCCCCATGGCGGCCAGCGCCACCGCGAAAAACAGGAATTTCAAATTCATCGGCACCTCATCCTGTCCTGAATATAGGATGCGGCGGCCCTTGGGAAAGGACAGATCATGACAAAACCGACGCTGGAGGATTGGCGCAAGCTGGCCGAGAAGGAATTGAAGGGTCGTGATCCCGACAGCCTGACCTGGGACACGCTTGAAGGAATTCCGGTAAAGCCGCTGTATACCGAGGCTGATACCCAGGGTATGCAGCATCTGGGTTCACTGCCCGGCTTCGGCCCCTATACCCGCGGGCCGCGCGCCACGATGTATGCGGGCCGCCCCTGGACGATCCGGCAATATGCGGGGTTTTCCACGGCCGAGGAATCGAACGCTTTCTACCGCCGCAACCTGGCCGCCGGACAGCAGGGCGTGTCGGTCGCCTTCGACCTTGCGACCCATCGCGGCTATGACAGCGACCATCCTCGGGTCGAGGGCGATGTCGGCAAGGCGGGCGTTGCCATCGACAGCGTCGAGGACATGAAGGTCCTGTTCGACGGCATCCCCCTGGACAAGGTCAGCGTCAGCATGACCATGAACGGCGCGGTGATCCCGATCCTGGCGAATTTCATCGTCGCGGGAGAGGAACAGGGCCACGACAAGTCGGTCCTGTCCGGCACCATTCAGAACGACATCCTGAAAGAGTTCATGGTGCGGAACACCTATATCTATCCGCCCGAACCCAGCATGCGGATCATCTCGGACATCATCGAGTTCACAAGTTCGGAAATGCCGCGCTTCAACAGCATCTCGATTTCGGGCTATCACATGCAGGAGGCCGGGGCGAACCTGGTGCAGGAGCTGGCCTATACGCTGGCCGACGGGCGCGAATATGTCCGCGCGGCCATCGCGGCGGGCATGGATGTCGATGCCTTCGCAGGGCGGCTGTCCTTCTTCTTTGCCATCGGCATGAACTTCTTCATGGAGATCGCCAAGCTGCGCGCCGCGCGCCTGCTGTGGCACAAGATCATGGATGAATTCGGCGCAAAGAAGCCGGGGTCCAAGATGCTGCGCACCCATTGCCAGACCTCGGGTGTCAGCCTGCAGGAACAGGATCCCTACAACAACGTGATCCGCACCGCCTACGAGGCGATGTCGGCCGCGCTTGGCGGCACGCAATCGCTGCATACCAACGCGCTGGACGAAGCGATCGCCCTGCCCACCGATTTCAGCGCCCGCATCGCGCGGAACACGCAGCTGATCCTGCAGGAAGAAACCGGCATCACCCATGTCGTCGATCCGCTGGCGGGCAGCTATTACATCGAAAGCCTGACCGCCGAACTGGCCGAAAAGGCATGGGCCCTGATCGAAGAGGTCGAGGAACTGGGCGGCATGACCAAGGCCGTCGCATCCGGCATGCCCAAGCTGCGCATCGAGGAAACCGCCGCCCGTCGTCAGGCGCTGATCGACCGGGGCGAGGATGTGATCGTGGGGGTGAACAAATACCGCAAGGACAAGGAAGACCCGATCGACATTCTGGACGTGGACAACGTCAAGGTGCGCGCCAGCCAGATCGCCGCGCTGGAGCGCATCCGCGCCAGCCGCGATGAAACCGCCTGTCAGGCCGCGCTGGACGAACTGACACGCCGCGCGGCGCAAGGCGGCAACCTGCTGGAGGCCGCCGTCGAGGCCGCCCGCGCCCGTGCAACCGTAGGGGAAATCAGCATGGCCATGGAGAAGGAATTCGGGCGTCACCGCGCCGAAGTAAAGACCTTGGCGGGCGTCTATGGCGCCGCCTATGAGGGCGATGAGGGTTTCGCGCAGATCCAGAAAGATGTCGAAGCCTTCGCCGAACAAGAGGGCCGGCGCCCGCGGATGCTGGTCGTGAAGATGGGTCAGGACGGACATGACCGCGGTGCCAAGGTCATTGCGACCGCCTTCGCCGATATCGGCTTCGACGTGGACGTCGGACCGCTGTTCCAGACCCCCGAAGAGGCCGCGCAGGACGCGATGGACAACGATGTCCATGTGGTCGGCATCAGCAGTCAGGCAGCCGGTCACAAGACCCTTGCGCCAAAGCTGATCGAGGCGCTGAAGGCTGAGGGCGCGGGCGATATCCTGGTGATCTGCGGCGGCGTCATTCCGCAGCAGGACTACGACTTCCTGAAGAAGGCGGGCGTCAAGGCGATCTTCGGACCCGGCACGAACATTCCCGCAGCCGCCGCCGATATCCTGCGCCTGATCCGCGAGACCCGCGCGGCCTGACCTGTGACGGTGACGTGCAGGGTGCCCGCGTCCACCGTCGTGTCACGGCGGCGGATGCGGGAAAAGGCTGCGCCGAGGATCAGACTTCCTCGATCCGCAGCTCGACCGGGTCGCTGACCAGAACACCGGTTCCGGGCAGCGTCTCAATGGCATAGTCGATCGCCTCGGGCGTCGTCTTGTGGGTCACAACCAGCACCGGCACGCTGCTGTCGCTGTGCTGTCCGTATTGGCGCATGCGGTCGATCGAGATGCCTGAATCACCCAGAACCGTCGCGATCTTGGCCAGCGCACCGGGCTTGTCCTGCAGCTCCAGACGCAGATAGTAGGCCGCAGGCACAGCAGTGCGCGCAGGCTTCGCCGCCGTCAGCGATGCCGCCGGCTGGCCGAAGACCGGCATCCGCACGCCGCGCGCCACTTCGAC
Organism: Paracoccus sp. R12_2; assembly: GCF_017744015.1. GTDB lineage: Bacteria > Pseudomonadota > Alphaproteobacteria > Rhodobacterales > Rhodobacteraceae > Paracoccus. Next base: position 123,337 of record NZ_JAGHRA010000004.1, on the reverse strand, counting down.
AATGTCCGACATCACCGCACTGGCGGTCGGACCTTCGCCGGCCCCTGCCCCGCGCAGCACGATCTGGCCCACGCTGTCGCCTTCGACCACCACCATGTTGGTGCCGCCGACCAGCTGCCCCAGCGGACTGTCGGCGGGCACAAGACAGGGCGACATGCGCTGTTCCAGCCCACGCGCGGTCATCTGCGCGACCCCCAGAAGCTTGATCCGATAGCCAAGATCGGAAGCGCGGCGGATGTCGTCGATGCTGACCCGCTCGATCCCCTCGATCTCGACCGCGTCGAAATCAACCTGCGTGCCGAACGCGATCGAGGACAGGATCGCCAGCTTGTGACTGGCGTCGATCCCGCCCACGTCAAGCTGCGGATCGGCCTCGAGATAGCCAAGCTGGCGCGCCTCTTCGAACACGGCCTCATAGGGCAGGCCCGCGCTTTCCATCCGCGTCAGGATATAGTTGCAGGTGCCGTTCATGACCCCCATCACGCGGGTCACGTCGTTGCCTGCCAGCGATTCCGTCATCGTCTTGATGACCGGGATGCCCCCTGCAACAGCGGCTTCGAACCGGATCACGCGGCCCAGCCCCTCGGCCAGCACGGCCAGATCCTGACCATGCACGGCCAGCAGCGCCTTGTTGGCCGTCACCACGTCCTTGCCGGCCCGCAGCGCCGCCTCGATGCTGTCCTTGGCGATGCCGGTATCACCGCCGATCAGTTCGACATAGACATCCACGTCTTCTGCGGTGGCGACCGCCATGGCGTCGGTTTCCCAGCGATAGGACGACAGATCCGCGTCGCGGTTCTTCATTTGGTCGCGGGCGCTGACGGCGGTAATGGCAACCTCTCGCCCCGACCGGCGCGCCAGCATTTCGGCGTGCTTCTGAACGATCTTGACGACACCGATCCCGACGGTGCCGAGCCCGGCAATACCCAAGCGGAGGGGGGACGACATGGAAGCCTCTTTTTTACGATTGCGCGGGGTGTTAGCGCGCCCGGTCACTGGTTGCAACGAAGAAGGCGGAATGTCCGCCCCGGCGATCAGATCCAGCGACGCGTATGCGCCCGGTATTGCGCGAACATATCGGGGAAGGCCGTCGCAAGCCGGGCCTCTTCCCCGGCGATGAACCGGCGCGAAATGACGATCATGAACACCGGCACCAGGATCAGCGCAGCGACCGGCGCCGCGAAGATCAGGCACAGCCCTGCAAGGATCAGAGCGTCACCCAGATAGATCGGGTTGCGCGACAGCGCGAACACGCCGGTGGTGACCAGCGCGGCGGGCTGGCCATGTGGATCCAGCGTCGTGCGCTTGCGCCACATGGTTGCGGCGGCGGTGATCATCACGGACAGACCTGCGAGAACCAGAATCCAGCCAGGCAACCCCTGCCAGCCGGGCCCATGCGGGACCAGACGGCCCAGCCCCCAGGCCACCGCGCAAGATCCGGCCAGCCAAACCGGCGGATAGTCCAGGGTCAACCGCATCGCCTAATCCTCTTCGTCATGACCGGCCCATTCTCCGTCGATGCCTGTCGCACGCATGATCGACACCACGCGCCGCGCCACTCTCAGCGTGGCCGCATGTATGTCGCGGATATCGCGGGCATTCATGTCATCGGGATACCGCTCGCCCCGGGTGTTGATGAAGGTCGGGTGCCAATATCCCGGCTGATCCGCCGGGCGCCACGAGGCGTGGCACAGAAGGTTGCGCTTCAACCGGATTTCGGTCAGCGCCTCGGCCAGCAGGTGCCGGTCGTCGATCCGCGCACGCCCGATCGCGGCGACGAAACTGTCGATCAGCGTACCAAGCGAATCGTCGGCGATTTCTTCCATACGGCGCAGCCATTTCTGCAGCGCCGCGTCATCGGCATCCTGGCTCAGCCCCTGTCGCGTCAGCGAAAAGATCGCGCGTTTCAGCGCCTCTTCCAAAAAACCGAACCCGGCCACGGCGTGGCCAAGGGCCTGGGCCATCTCGTCGGACAGTCGGTCGGGGGCGCGCGGCAAGCTCATGCTGTGGTGATAACGCCTTGGGCAAGGCCTGTCTGCCCCCGGCTGCCTACGCGGGCTTGCCCTGTCAGTCTGACCCGATAGGCTGCCGTCATGGCGGCAGAGGACGCGCAATGAGCCGATTTCGCACCCGCACCGACTGGGCGACTGCGCTGGCGCAGGGTGGCGACGATGTGCTGGCCCATGAATTGCAGGCCGAGCGTGCATCGTCTTTGGGAACCGCGGGCCGTCGCATGGAACGCGCATTGGCCATGCTTGAAAACGACCCCAGCAACGACGCCCTGGACGAGGCGGGACGGCTTGCGTGGGAATTCATGGTGCTGCGCGAGATGTCCGGTCTGCGCGACTGGCCGCAGGTGGTACATCTTTACGCAATTCCCGAAGCCGTGCTGCGACGGATGGGCGCATCGGCGACGATCACCAAGGGAAAGCAAGGTTGACCGGATCAGCTGCCGGCGATGATCCGGACATAATTCCTTGTCTCGCGATATGGAGGGATGCCGCCATACTTGGCCACCGCGCCCGGTCCGGCGTTATAGGCCGCCAACGCAAGCCGCCAGTTGCCGAACTGGTTGTACATCATGCGCAGATAGCGGGCCCCGCCCTGAAGGTTCTGCATCGGATCGTTGGGGTTCACGCCCAGCTTCGCGGCGGTGCCGGGCATAAGCTGCGCCAGCCCTGTCGCGCCCTTGTGCGAACGCGCGCGGGGGTTCCAGCCCGATTCCTGCTGAACCAGCCGCAGGAACAGATCCTCGGGCACCCCATGCTTGCGCGCGGCAGCGCGCGCGTGCGGGATGAAATCGCTGCGCTTGCCGCGATAGGCTGGGATATTGGTGGAAAGCTGGATGTTCACGGTGCTGCGGTTGGCACCGCCCGGCTGCAGCCGGGCCGATTGCTGATACTGCGAGGCCAGCCGCGAATCCATCAGCCGGGTCTGCCGCGCGAACTGATCGGCCCGTGACTTCGACGAGCTTCCGGAAAGCCGCAACCCCTCTGCCGCGACCGGCATGGCCGCCAGCATACCGATCAACGCGGCGCTCAGCGCCAGTCTTGCCCCGGGAATCATCCGCATCGCTCCGCCCTCGTTTTTGCCGGAAATCGCGCCTTTCTGACGCCGCGCTTTTCTGTATCGCGTTTGCGGAAAGCCTATACGCATTCGGCCGTTGCCGCCAGTCATGCGGTTTCCGGCCTTCTCGGCCCCCTTGATGTCGGCGGTTTCCCGCCGACAGGCCATGAAGCCTCGGGACCGGTCCGCACCCGAAAGGTTGCCGAGTGAATGCTTGAGGCATCGATCAGGCTGCGATACATGGACGGACAAGCACATCGAAGCAGGGAACCCCGTCATGGCAGGCAGCGTCAACAAGGTCATTCTGATCGGAAATCTGGGACAGGATCCCGAAGTCCGCACCTTCCAGAACGGCGGCAAGGTGGTGAACCTGCGCATCGCCACGTCGGAACAGTGGAAGGACCGCAACACCGGCGAGCGGCAGGAGCGGACGCAGTGGCATTCGGTCGCGATCTTCGCAGAACCGCTGGCGAAGGTGGCCGAACAATATCTGCGCAAGGGCAGCAAGGTCTATATCGAAGGCCAGCTGGAAACGCGCAAATGGCAGGACCAGTCCGGCAATGACCGCTATTCCACCGAAGTCGTGCTGCGACCCTTCCGCAGCGAACTGACCATGCTGGACGGGCGCGGCGAAGGTGGCGGCGGCTCGGGCGGGGCACCGCGCGATCAGGGCGGCTATGGCGGCGGCGGATACTCCGGCAACGACGCGCCCTCGGGTGGATCGTCGGGCGGCGGGCGCAGCGATTATGACGACGAAATTCCGTTCTGATCGACAAGAACCGGCATGAAATGATGAAAAGGCGGCCCTTCTTCCAGGGGCCGCCATTTTCGGTTAGTGCCTCCCGATCGCCCTACCAGGAGCTGCCGAATTCCAGCCGCCGGGCAAGCCACAGCGCCAGAATCGTCGCCACCGCCCCCGACAGCAGGTAAAGCCCCGACAGCATCAGACCGCCCCATGCCGTCAGCGCCAGCGCCGCCAGCGGCGCGAAGCCCGCGCCGAACAGCCACGCCAGGTCGGATACGATGGCCGAGCCGGTATAGCGGCGGCGCGGCGGAAACAGCGACGCCACAGCCCCGGACGATTGTCCGAAACTGACGCCAAGGATGATGAAGCCCGCGATCATGTAAACGGCCTCGCCGAAGCCGCGCCCCGACAGCAGAAGCGGCGCGACAACGCTGAAGGCCGCGATCGCGATGGCGCCCCGGAACAGCAGCTTGCGATGACCGATCAGATCCGCCAGCAGCCCGGACAGGATGATCGCGGCGATGCCGAACAGCGCAGCCACCGATTCGATGATCAGGAAGCTGGTCACGCTTTCCTCGGTGTAAAGAAACACCCAGGACAGCGGAAAGACCGTGACCATGTGAAACAGGGCGAAACTGGCAAGCGGCACGAACGCGCCGATCAGGATGGTCCAGCCGTCATTGGTAATCGCGTTCCGCAGGCTGATCGGTTCCAGTTCGCGCGATTGAAACATCCGCGTGTATTCCGGCGTTGCCACGATCCTCAGGCGCGCGAACAACGCCACGACATTGATCGCGAAGGCGACGAAGAACGGATACCGCCAGCCCCAGTCAAGGAAATCCGCCTCTGACAGCTGTGAGACGAGATACGCGAACAGCAGGCTGGCGACGATCAGCCCGACCGGCGCGCCAAGCTGCGGCACCATGGCATAAAATCCGCGCTTGTCCCTTGGCGCGGACAGCGCCAGCAGCGATGGCAGGCCGTCCCACGCCCCGCCAAGGGCCAGCCCCTGCCCGATCCTGAGAATACACAATACCGCGATCGAGGCCGCGCCGATGCTTTCATAGGACGGGACCAGCCCCATCGCGACCGTCGAACTGCCAAGCAACAGCAGCGCCAGGGTCAGCTTGACGCTTTTGCCATGGCGCCGGTCGATCGCCGTGAAGATCGCCGTGCCAAGCGGTCGCGCGACAAAGGCCAGTGCGAAGATCGCGAAAGACCAAAGCGTGGCGCGCAAAGGTGTCTCGAACGGGAAATAGCGCATCGGAAAGACGATGACCGACGCGATGGCGAATACGAAAAAGTCAAAGAATTCAGAGCTGCGGCCGATGATGACGCCGACCGCGACATCCGAGGGAGAGATGGTGTGGTCGTGGGGCTCCGTCTCGGGCGGCAGGTCTTCGACGGGATGCGTCACGGGGGAAGAATTCATGGCGTGCGGATTCCTTCATCGGCTGATGACGGGCATGTGTCGGATCAACGGGCATAGGACGCCAAATCGTGCCGCGATGCCGCCTGCAGCGCAATACACCGGCGACGCGACAAAGTGTCTGTGTCAAAATGTCGTATGTCGGGGCCGGTACGCCTGCAGTAGCAAACTGACTCGAACGAACGCGCCATCATACGACCGATTTCCCGTATCTCCCTGCCCCACAGGTAAGGACGCCAGCATGCGTATTTTGCCCCCAGCCCCCGGCGCCCTGGCGCTGGGAATGTCGTTTCTTCTGCTGACAGGCTGCAAGCCGGTGGTTCTGGCACCTGCCGGCGACATCGCCGAACGTCAGAAGGATCTGTTGCTGGCCGCGACAGGGCTGATGCTGATCGTCATCATTCCGGTCATGTGCCTGACGCTGTGGTTTGCCTGGAAATACCGCGCCGCCAACAGGCAGGCCGCGTATCGCCCCGACTGGGATCATTCGGCCAAGTTCGAACTGGCGATCTGGGGTCTTCCGCTGCTGATCATCATCTGTCTGGGCGCGCTGACCTGGGTCGGCACCCATCTTCTGGATCCGTATCGCCCGCTGGACAGGCTGAGCGCGACCGAGGAGATTGCCGAAGATCATCAGCCCCTGAAGGTGCAGGTGGTCGCGCTGGACTGGAAATGGCTGTTCATCTATCCCGAACAGGACATCGCCGCCGTGAACGAACTGGTCGTGCCGACCAACCGCGAGATCGAGTTCAGCCTGACCGCGTCCTCGGTGATGAACGCCTTCTACATCCCTGCGATGGCCGGAATGATCTACGCCATGCCCGGCATGGAAACCAAGCTGCACGGCGTGTTCAATCACGAAGGCGAATATCAGGGACTGGCGTCGCATTACTCTGGCGCCGGGTTCTCGGGGATGCGGTTCAAGGCCCATGCCACCGACACGGCCGGCTTCGATGACTGGGTGTCACGGGCGCGCGCTGGCCAGGACGCACTGACCCGCGACGAATATCTGCGGCTAGAGGCCCCAAGCGAGAACGTGGCACCGCGCATCTATGCCGAGGTTGATCCAGATCTGTTCGCCCGCGCCGTCAACTTGTGTGTCGAAGACGGAAAGATGTGCATGGCCGAGATGATGGACATCGACAGCAAGGGCGGGCTGGGGCTGGAGGGCACCATCAACATCCAGTCGCTGACCCACGACAAGCACGCAAGGCGTGGCGCACGCCCCGTGCTGGGCCATCAGCCGGTCATGGTCACCAGCATCTGCACCCCCGAAGAGGCGGCGCTGATGTTCGCCGATCTGGGGACCACGCAACCAACCTCGCGCGCCGACCAGACCCGGCTTCAAAGCCGTGCCCTGCCCGTGCCCGACAGCCTGTTCGACAGGCTGATCGCGCCGACAATCCGCGATGCCAGCAAGACTGCAGGCACCGCAGACCAGAAACTTTGAACGGAATTTCGCGATGGCCGTACCTGCCAATGTCGAGACCACATTTCTGCTTGGTCGTCTGACCTGGGACGCCATCCCCAAGGAACCCATCGTCTTCGCCACGTTCATCGTGGTCGCGATAGGTGGTGCAGCGGTCCTTGCGCTGCTGACGAAATACCGGCTTTGGGGCTATCTGTGGCACGAGTGGTTCACCTCGGTCGATCACAAGAAGATCGGGATCATGTACATGATCCTTGGGTTGATCATGTTGGTGCGCGGCTTTGCCGACGCGGTGATGATGCGAATTCAGCAGGTCTGGGCCTTTGGCGGATCGGAAGGCTATCTGAACGCCCATCACTATGACCAGATCTTCACCGCCCATGGCGTCATCATGATCTTCTTCGTGGCGATGCCCTTCGTCACCGGGATCATGAACTATGTGGTGCCGCTGCAGATTGGCGCGCGCGACGTGTCCTTTCCGTTCCTGAACAACTTCTCGTTCTGGATGACAACGGGCGGCGCGATCATCGTCATGGCGTCGCTGTTCGTGGGCGAGTTCGCGCAGACCGGCTGGCTGGCTTTCCCGCCGCTGTCGGGCCTGTCCTACAGCCCCTATGTCGGCGTCGATTACTATATCTGGGGGCTTCAGGTCGCCGGGGTCGGAACGACACTGTCGGGCATCAACCTGCTGGTCACGATCCTGAAGATGCGCGCGCCCGGCATGACGATGATGCGGATGCCGATCTTCACCTGGACCTCGTTCTGCACCAACATCCTGATCGTGGCGTCCTTCCCGGTCCTGACCGCGACGCTGGTTCTGCTGACACTTGACCGCTATGTCGGCACGAATTTCTTCACCAATGACCTTGGTGGCAATCCGATGATGTACATCAACCTCATCTGGATCTGGGGCCACCCCGAGGTCTACATCCTGATCCTGCCGCTGTTCGGCGTGTTTTCCGAGGTTACCTCGACCTTCTCGGGCAAGCGGCTGTTCGGCTATACCTCGATGGTCTATGCGACCGTCTGTATCACGGTTCTGTCCTATCTGGTTTGGCTGCACCACTTCTTCACCATGGGATCGGGCGCGTCGGTGAACTCGTTCTTCGGGATCACGACGATGATCATCTCGATTCCGACCGGCGCCAAGATCTTCAACTGGCTGTTCACCATGTATCAGGGCCGCGTCCGGTTCGAGTTGCCGATGATGTGGACCATCGCCTTCATGCTGACCTTCACCATCGGTGGCATGACAGGCGTTCTGCTGGCTGTGCCGCCCGCCGATTTCGTGCTGCACAACTCGCTGTTCCTGATCGCGCATTTCCACAACGTGATCATCGGCGGCGTGCTGTTCGGCAGCTTCGCGGCGATCAATTTCTGGTGGCCGAAGGCCTTCGGCTTCAAGCTGAACGTGTTCTGGGGCAAGGTCAGCTTCTGGTTCTGGGTCGTGGGTTTCTGGGTCGCCTTTGCCCCGCTTTATGTGCTGGGCCTGATGGGCGTGACCCGCCGGATGCGCGTCTTCGATGACCCCGACCTTCAGATCTGGTTCATCATCGCGGGGTTCGGCGCATTTCTGATCGCCTGCGGCATCGCGGCCATGTTCGTCCAGTTCGGCGTCTCGATCTGGAAGCGCAACGAGAACCGCGACCTGACCGGCGATCCCTGGAATGGACGCACGCTGGAGTGGGCGACATCTTCCCCGCCCGCGCCCTACAACTTCGCCTTCACGCCGGTCATCCACGGCCTCGACGCCTATGCCGACATGAAGGCGGCAGGCGCAGCGCGCGGCAAGGGGAACTTCATCCCCATCCACATGCCCCGCTATACCGAGGCGGGAATCATCCTTGCCGGCCTGGCCACCATCTGCGGCATGGCACTGGTCTGGTATATCTGGTGGCTTGCCGCGCTGTCCTTCATCGGGCTGGTCGGCTACGCGATCCACCACAGCTTCAACTATGACCGCGACTATCACATTCCCGCCGACGAGGTGCGCGTGACCGAGGACGCCCGCACCCGCCTTCTGGCACAGGAGGCCTGAGATGAGCATGGGCACGCAACCCACGACCTACTGGGAGACGGAACCGCATCACCACGAGGACGGAGCTTCGACCGGCATCGGCTTCTGGGTCTATCTGATGAGCGACTGCCTGATGTTCGCGGTGCTGTTCGCGACCTTCGGCGTTCTGCACGGCAGCTATGCCGCCGGTCCCGGTCCGAAGGATCTGTTCGATCTGGAACTGGTGGCGATCAACACGGCCATGCTGCTGTTTTCGTCGATCACCTACGGCTTTGCGATGCTGGCGATGTCCCAAGACCGCAAGGCCACCACGCTGCGCTGGCTGGGTGTCACGCTGTTCTTCGGACTCAGCTTTCTGGCGATCGAGCTATACGAGTTTCATCACCTGATCCATCTGGGCGCGGGACCGCAGCGTTCGGCTTTCCTGTCGGCCTTCTTCACGCTGGTCGGCACGCACGGGCTGCATGTCGCGTTCGGCTGCATCTGGCTGGTCACACTGATGGTCCAGGTCGCACGCTCAGGTTTGATCGCGGCCAATCAGCGCCGCCTGATGTGCCTGTCGCTTTTCTGGCACTTCCTGGATGTGATCTGGATCGGTGTCTTCACGCTTGTCTATCTGCTGGGGATGATCTGATGTCCGCACATACCGACAACAATCACGCGAATGGCAGCTATCGCGGCTATCTGACCGGCTTCATCCTGTCGGCGATCCTGACCGCGATCCCCTTCGGCCTTGTCATGACCGGCGGGCTGGACAGCCGCGCCCTGACGGTTGCCGTCGTCGTCGGCTGCGCGATCATCCAGGTTCTGGTCCACATGGTCTATTTCCTGCACATGAACAGCCATGCGGAAGAAGGCTGGACGCTGCTGTCGACACTGTTCACGGTGGTCATCGTGGTGATCATGATCGCGGGTTCCTTGTGGGTCATGTTCCATCTGAACACCAACATGATGCCGCAGATGAACCACAACATTCCCTTGGAATCCTTGCCGTGACATCCGGGCGCAGCCCCCGTCGTGTGGGGCTGATCGGGGCGGGGATCGGGGCGGCCCTTCTGGTCGCTGTCCTGTGCGGGCTGGGCGTCTGGCAAGTCCAGCGCCTGCAATGGAAGACCGGCCTGATACAACAGGTCGAGGCGCGTCTTGCGACGCCCGCCATTCCGGCACCGGCAATGACAGCATGGCAGGACCTGGATGAAGCAGACGAATATCGGCGTGTGACCGTCACGGGACAGCTGGACCAGCGACACGAAGCGCTGGTGAAGGCCGTCACCGCCTACGGAGCCGGCTTCTGGGTCATGTCGCCGCTGACGACCGACACTGGCTGGACGGTCTGGATCAACCGCGGCTTCGTGCCGCAGGATCGCACCGCGCCGTCGTCCAGATCGCAACCGCAAGGCGTCGTGACGATCACCGGTCTGTTGCGCATGAGCCAGCCGGGCGGCGCCTTTCTGCGGGCCAATGATCCCGACGCCGATCGCTGGTATTCGCGTGATACCGGGGCGCTGGCCGCGTCGCGCGGGCTGGATCGCGTGGCGCCCTATTTCATCGACGCGGACGCAGGCTCAGGCGATGAATTGCCGATCGGCGGGCTCACGGTCGTCCGGTTTCGCAACAACCACCTTGGCTATGCATTGACGTGGTTTGCAATGGCGCTTGGCCTTGCCGCGGCAGCCACGATCCTGCTGCGCCGGGAACTTAACCGCGAAGCCTGACCAGCCATGCGTCAGGGCCCCGCAACCATCTCATGCGGGACCAAAGTTCGCCACGGGCAGGCCACGTTTGTGGAATTGAGCAGCGGAAAAAGTTGGGCTACAGACAGTTACACCCTGCATGGTGAAATTGGTAAACACAGGAGACTTGCGGGCCGCCAGCCAGTGAGTGCCCCGTTGGAAACGGCGGGAGTAGAGCTGCTCAAATTCGGGGAAACCTCACGGGTCATGCCGGTGGCGATCCCGAGCCAAGCCCGCCGGACGAATGTCCGGCGCGGAAGGTGTAGAGACTAGACGGGCAGGGCCTAAGGCGCAAATGGCGCTAGGGCCAAGGGATAGTCCAGACCACGAACGCCCAGGCGGGCGGCGGCGGAAGTCGAAGTGGTATGAAAATCTCCCGCCTTCGGGCTTCCCGGTTCGAGCCCGGGTGCAGGGACCATTCTTCGCATGACAACGCGGATGACTGCCCAAGGACGCCGCGAACGACTGATCACGGCAGCCCATGGGCGCAGTGAAACGCCGAGTTTCGCCAAAGCCACAAGTCTCTGGCGATGCTGCAGGCACAATGCGTCCTAGTGCCCCCCCTTTCATCGTGACGTCTGGTTTCGGTCACCCGCGCCGGAAAATATGGGATATGACGCAAGAAGGCCGGTCACGAGGACCGGCCTTCTTTGAATGACAACCGTGGTGCCGGTGAAGGGACTCGAACCCCCGACCCCATCATTACGAATGACGTGCTCTACCAGCTGAGCTACACCGGCATCAGGTTGTGCGGCGGCGGATAGCAGGTTCCCGCGAAAGGGGGAAGAGGGGCAACGTTTTTTTTGCCCCTCATTCCACGCTCTCAGCGGCGTCCGGCCCCACTGTCCTTGGACCAGCTTTCGCCCTCGGGCGGCTCGACATCGGGTCGCACCGGTTGCGGTTCGTCTGCAGTCGCGGGGGCGGCGGCAACCGGTTCGGGCCGTTTCTCATCGTTGGGTTCAGGCGGCGAAGCCTGCGGCTTTTCAGGGCTGCGATCCGTGCGCGACGGCGCGATCTCGACGAAGTCCTCTTCACGCGGCACCATCCCGGGCGCCACATCCGCGACCTCGACCCTGGCCTCCTTCTGCTTCACCCCGGTGTTCTCGGGCGCCGGTCCTTCGACGACAGGCTCTGTGGCTGCGCGGTCGTCCGCCTGATCGCGTTCCGTGCGGGCCTCGACGGTCTCGACAGTCTGGACCTTCTCGGATGGCTTCGGCCCGCCCACAAGCAGCGGCAGCATCTCGGCCCCGGCGCTGTTGACCGCGCCGCGTCTGGTTTCGGGTTCCCGCCATGTCAGCGTATCGAAGCCGCCACAGCTGTCGCAAACCGGTGCCCAGTCCTCCATGACATTGTGGCATTTGTCGCACACCCATTGCGGGCCGCGCGACGCCGTCAGGGCCTTGGCCAGCCAGCCTCGCACCACGCTGTCATCCGCCCCTTCGCCGCGCTCGACCGCCGCCATGATCGACAGCGTCCGCACCGTCGGATGGGTTTCGGCCAGATCCCCCAGGGCGCGGCGCGCTCCGGGAAAATCCTCGGCCGAAAGCAGAAGTTCTGCCTTCAGCAGCCGGGATTCCTCGTTCTCGGGGTTCTTCTTGATCAGCCGGTCGAATCGCTTCAGCCGCGCCGATGGCGTCTCATCGGGCACAATCTCGGCATAGGCGGCTGCCACATCAGGATGCGGGCGGACCGACCAGGTCTTTTCCAGAACCCGCGACGCATTGCGATAGTCCTTCTGCGCGACATAGCTGCGCGCGGCCAGAACAGCGGCGGGGATCAGGTCGGGCGAGGCACGGTTGGCCGAAATCGCGGCCTCGCGGGCGCTGATCGAATTTCCGGAAGCCAGCACCTCGCTTGCCTCCTGCAGGGCCAGCACGGCGTCGCGGCGCAGATGGACATCCTGGGGAAGTTCGCCCTGCTTGCGCTTGTCCTTCAGCAGCTTGCGCGCGCCCTTCCAGTCATGCTCGCGCATTTCCAGATCCAACAGCGTGTCCTGGATCTCTTTGTGGCGCGGTTTCAATGCATACGCCTTCTGCGCAAGTTGCAGCGCGGTCGCGCTGTCACCCTCGGCCAGTTTCTGCCGCATCAGCCCACGAACACCGACGAATCGGGTGCGATCATCCTCCAGCAACTGGCGATAGGCGGCACCGGCCTTCGCATCATCGCCAGCCACCTCTGCCGCCTGCGCCGCCAGAAGGTTGGTCAGATGGGGCTTGTCCAGGTATTTCGCGGCCTTGCTGGCCTTGTCCTGCGCCAGCTTTCCTTCGCCGGACGCCACGGCAAGCATCCCCTCGCCAAGTGCATCATACCCCTTTTGCTCGCGTGATCGGGCGAAATAGCGGTCGATGGCTGTTTCATCCCCCGCCAGAAAGCGAAGAAAGGCCAGTGCCAGCCCGAGGATCTTGAAGACCACCCATGCGGCAATCATCAGCACGATCAGGGCGATGATCGCCTTCAGCGGGCTCAGCACGATTTCGGTGCCCGCATATTCCAGACGCAGCGTCTGACCCGCATCCGACAGATGCATTGCGCCAAGCGCGATGGCCAGCACCGCGGCGAAAAAGAACAGGATCTTCAACAATGACAGAAACATGACCGGGCCCTCAGTTGGAATTGGCCGAAAGATCGGACAAAGCCGACTGTGCATCACGATAGGCATTGGCGCCGGCCATCCAGTCGGCCATTGCCGGGGCCGTTCGCGCGGCTTCAGACAGCGCCTGCATCTGGTCCAGGGCGGCGCCGATGCGGCCCGCCTCGACCTCGGAATTGGCGCGCGACAGGACGGCGTCGGCATCGTCGCCCTCTCGCGGGGCGACCGAACGCGCGCCGGTCTGGGCCCTCAGGAAATTGGTCAGCGGGTTGCCCCCGCCGGTGGTGCTGTCTTCGCGCAGCGAGGCGCGCAATGCGGCACGCGCGGCATCGCCGAAACCGGCTTGCAGACTGTCCAGACTGGGAACCTCGCGGGTCAGCGCATCCGGGGTGTCGATGCCCGCATCCTGCAGCGTCTGACGCGCCTGATCCGGGGTAACGCCGCGATCCAACGCCGCCTGCAGCGCCGAAATGGCCGCCACCGCCTCGGCACGGCGGGTGCTGTCCTCGGCCGCTTCTTGCAATTTCTGAGCCTCTTGCTGGGCGGCGGCGATATCGGTCTGCGCCGTTTCGGCGGCAGACTGGATCTGCTGTTCCAACGCTCCGGCCCGCTCTGCCAGCGCCTGCATGTTCTGCGCGGTCTCGGGATCAATGGTCGGCCGTGCGGCAAGTTCTTCGATGCGGGTGGATTGCTGTTCCAGTTGTTCCTGCAGTGCCTGGATCTGCGCGGCGGCCCGGGCGGCTGTCTCTGAGGCATCCGCGCCGGCATCCCCGTCTTCCTGTGGCGCGGCCGCCTCAGCATCGGCCAGTTCGCTGCGCAGCGCGGCGACTTCCTCCTGCGCGGCGGCACGGGCGGCACTGACGGCATCTGCGCGGATCGCATCGCTGTCGATCTGCGGTGCCACGGCTTCCGGCGTCTTATCGGGCAACCAGCCCGCCGGCAGGTGCGGGAGGGCCCAGATCGTCGCGGCCGCGCCCAGTCCGGCGGCAACGACCCCACCAAAGGCGACCGGCCAGAAGCCAGTTTTTCTGATCGTCACATTCTGTTGGGGCGTGGGCGCGGATGCAGGCGTTTCACGCAGAACAGCTTCTGCCGGCGCCTCGGTCACCGGGTTCGACTTCTTTCCTTCGGCAGGTTCGGCTGCCTTGGTCTCACCTTTGGCGGGCGTCGCGGCTGCGCTGCTGGTCGCCGTCCTGGGCTTGGCTGCAGGACGTCCCTTGCCGGCATCGCCGACTAGGGTCGACTCGACCGTGGCAATCTCGCCCCCCGTGGCGGCCGCAGCGGCACCGTCGCCCGACCCTACATCCTTCGCCTTCACTGTGCCGGGCTTCGCGGCCTGTCGCTTGCCGGCGGTCGGATCCTCGGCATCCTTGCCGGCCTTCGGGCCCTTGGGGTTGCTCGTGGTGTTCTTCTGGTCTGGTTTTGTCACGTCCTGTCCCCGTCATCTCATGCCACGGCGGCACAGCCGTCAAAGGCGTCTGCGCCAGCCTAATCAGGCGCGGCGCTCTGCTCAACCCGCTGTGATCACCATTGTTCCTTGTCTCGCCCCGAGACGAGGCGACGAATCGTCGCGACGACGCCCGGCGCATCGGGGTGCCGTGCGGTCGCGGACCGTGCCATCGGGCCAGTCCAGGCCGACAGGACCCCGGGTGCGATCGCGGCCAGCCACAGCGGCGCGGCTGCCGCAGCCGCCGCCTGGGACAGCAATCCTGCCGACCGGGCCGAAAGCAGCGGCACCACGACCGGATCGTTCTGCCTCAACAATTCCTGCGCCTGCTGCGACAAGGCGCAGGGCTGCTGGTCATAGACGATCACGCCTTCGACCGGCAGAGGACGCGCGACATGGACGCCGCGCGGATGCAGGGCGGCAACCCCCGCGGCGGCAATCAGGGGGGCAAGGCCCTCGGCATCGCCCGGACCTTCGATCACCTCGAAACCAGCCTCTCTGGCCACGGCCGCGCAGCGCGGCCCGACGCAAAAGGCCATGCGGCCGTTTGCCGGCCCGGCCGACGGGATCGCGTGGACCGACGTAAAGACCAGTGCGGCGGCGTTCGCCAACCGGGCCGCGTCGTGTTCGACCGGCACGATCCGCAGAATCGGGGAAATGACGGCCGGCAATTCTGGAAGCATCGCGGCCAGCCGTCGCGAATCCGCAATGGGGCGGGTCAGCAGAAGCGTGGGCGCCTTGCGTGCTGGCATTGGCATCCTCTCTGGCCGGTGCTACCTGATCAGGGGTAAGCGCCCCTTCCCCGCCCGGCAAGAGCATGGACGACCTGATTTTCCTTGGCATCGAAAGCAGCTGTGACGACACCGCCGCTGCTGTCGTCACAGGCGACAGGCGGATCCTGTCATCGGTCGTCAGTAGCCAGACTGACCTGCATGCGGATTTCGGCGGCGTCGTTCCCGAAATCGCCGCACGCGCCCATGCCGAGCGTCTTGATCTGGCCGTCGAACAGGCGCTGAGCGAAGCCGGGATGACACTGCGCGATCTGTCGGGCGTCGCGGTTACCGCCGGGCCGGGCCTGATCGGCGGGGTGATGGCGGGCGTCATGTGCGCCAAGGGCATGGCGGCGGGTGCAGGACTGCCGCTGGTCGGCGTGAACCACCTGGCGGGCCATGCGCTGACGCCGCGCCTGACCGACGGCGTGGCCTTCCCCTATCTGATGCTGCTGGTCTCGGGCGGGCATTGTCAGTTCCTGCGGGTGAGTGCGCCCGAGGACTTCACCCGCCTGGGCGGCACCATCGACGATGCGCCGGGCGAGGCGTTCGACAAGCTGGCCAAGCTGCTGGCCCTGCCCCAGCCCGGCGGCCCCGCGATCGAGTCCGAGGCCGCGCTTGGCGACCCGGATCGTTTCGACCTGCCACGCCCGCTATTGGACCGGCCGGGATGCGACATGTCGTTTTCGGGGCTGAAGACCGCCGCGCTGCGATTGCGCGACCGGCTGATCGCGGAACAGGGCGGCCTGCGGCAATCGGACCGGCAGGATCTGTGCGCCGCCTTCCAAACCGCCGTGGCCGATATTCTGGCCGAGAAATCGCGCCGCGCGTTGGCTGCCGGCCCGGTGCAGCTGCTGGCCGTGGCTGGTGGCGTCGCGGCGAACGGGACGATCCGGGTCGCGCTTGAACGGGTGGCACAGGACCATGGCGCGCGGTTTCTTGCGCCCCCCCTGCGGCTCTGCACCGACAATGCCGCAATGATCGCATGGGCAGGGATCGAAAGGTTCCGACTGGGACACCGCGACGGGATGGACCTGACCGCCCGGCCGCGATGGCCGCTGGACAGCCGCGCGACGCCGATGCTGGGCAGCGGCAAGAAGGGGGCAAAGGCATGAACATCACGATCCTTGGGGCGGGCGCGTTCGGAACGGCGCTGGCGGTGGCCCTGTCGGCCAACGGACCGGTTACACTTTGGGGGCGCAGGCTGGGGTCCGATCGTCAAAGCCCGCGCCTGCCCGGCGTCACGCTGCCGACCGCGATCACCCTGACCGAGGATCTGGACACGGCCCTGAAGGCGCAATGCCTGCTGCTGGGTCTGCCGGCACAGGCCTTGGGTGGATTTCTGGCCGACCATGCGGACGCACTGGACGGCAAGACGCTGGTCAGCACGGCCAAGGGGATCGATCTGACGCATCTGACCGGTCCTTCGTCGCTGATCGCGCAGGCCTGCCCGGCGGCGCATGTCGCGGTGTTGACCGGCCCCTCTTTCGCCGCCGATATCGCACGCGGCCTGCCGACCGCGCTGACCCTGGCCTGTGCAGATCCGCAGATCGGGCGGTCATTGCAGCACGCGTTGTCGACCCCGGTCCTGCGGCTTTACCGCACGACCGACGTGACCGGCGCGGAACTGGGCGGTGCGTTGAAGAACGTCATCGCCATCGCAGCCGGCGTCGTGATCGGCGCAAGGCTGGGCGACAGTGCCCGCGCCGCGATCATCACCCGCGGCTTTGCCGAGATGACGCGACTTGCCGTCCGACTGGGCGCCCGACCCGAAACCCTGACCGGGCTGTCCGGGCTGGGCGATCTGACGCTGACCTGCACCTCGCCGCAGTCGCGCAATTTCCGCTTTGGTCACGCGCTTGGCGAAGGGACCGCGTTCGACACCACGACCACGGTGGAAGGCGTGGCGACCGCCCGCGCCGTCGCGCGGCTGGCCGAACGGATCGGCACGGACATGCCGATCGCCGCGATGGTTGCCCGGCTTGCCGATGGCACGGTTTCGGTGGAAAAGGCGCTGGAAGACTTGATGAACCGCCCGCTGAAGGAGGAATGATGCCGCTTTTCGCCGTGATCTGCCGGGACAAGCCCGGCGCGCTTCAGACCCGTCTGGAGACCCGCGAGGCCCATCTGGCCTATATTGAGGCCACTGGCATCGTCCGCATGGCCGGGCCGCTGATCGAAGGCGGTGAAATGCGCGGTTCGCTGATCATCCTCGAGGCCGGTGATCTTGCGTCAGCGCAAGACTGGGCCGCCAGCGATCCCTACAAGACCGCCGGTCTGTTCGACAGTGTCGAGGTGATCGAATGGAAGAAGGTGATCGGCTGATGGCCTACTGGCTGTTTAAATCCGAACCCGACGTGTTCGGCTGGGACGACCTGATCGCCAAGGGCGAGCAGGGCGAACAATGGGACGGCGTCCGCAACTATCAGGCGCGCAACAACATGCGCGCCATGAGGAAGGGCGAACTGGGGCTGTTCTATCATTCCAATATCGGCAAGGAGGCCGTCGGCATCGTCAAGGTGATCGCCGAAGCGCATCCGGATTCGACTGCCGCCGATCCGAAATGGGAATGCGTGGATGTGAAGGCGGTGAAGCCCCTGCCCCGCCCCGTCTCTCTGGATCAGGCGAAGGAAGAACCGCGCCTGAAGGATATGGTGCTGGTCAACAACAGCCGCCTGTCTGTCCAACCTGTGACCGAAGAGGAATGGGCAGTGGTGATGGAATTGGCCGGGCTGTAGCCGCCTTAGCCCCGCGCACTCCGGCCTGTCCGGACGCCCCCATCCGCATCCCCCCGCAGATCAAAGGGTTCCGGCCGCCAACGACCGGAACCCTTCACCTCACGGCACGCCCCACACCAACGCGCACCGCCGCAGGTTCCGGATCCGGCCTTCTGGCCCGATCTGGTTGAACGATACCCGCAGGCAGCGCGGCTGTGAAATCCAAAGCCCGCAGGGTTTTAGACAAACCCGCTTCATCTTGCTGCGCTGCCGCGTTAGGCTTTGCACATTCCGACAGCCAGGAGGCCACATGAGCCAGCGTCTTCACCTTGTCTTCGGCGGCGAACTGATCGACCCGCAATCCACCCAGTTCCGCAGCACCGACGACATTCATATCGTCGGCATCTTCCCGAACTACGAAACCGCCTACAACGCCTGGAAATCCGAGGCGCAGCGGACCGTGGACAGTGCTCATACGCGATATTTCATCGCGCATCTTCACAGGCTGCGGGACGAGGAAACCGAAGTCAGCCCGACCGAGGAACTGGGCGACTGATGGCAATGTCCGGGTTGGGCAGGCTGGGTCTGTGGCTGCACTTGCGTGGCACGGCCCAGACGGACGCGGCCCGGATATCCTTGCCCGAAGGCAGCGGGCCGGTTCTGATCACGCATGTTTCTGCAGATGCACAGCGGGCGGCAGCGCAGGTCGAAGCACGACTGATCAGCAGCCGGCCCACCCTGCGGATCCTGAGGCTTGGAGATGACGGCAATTCCGGTCCCGGCACCGACATCCACGCCGCGCGGGCCTTGCTGGATGCGGCCAAGCCCGATGCGATGCTGCTGCTGGGAACGGACCTGCCCGCCGCGCTGATCGCGGCTGCCGCGCAGCGTGACCTGCCGATGATCCTGGGCGAGGCACGGCTGGACGGACCCGTCGGAAGATGGGGCCTGCGCGGCGCAATGCAACGCCAATTGCTTGCCAGCATGCGCGCCGTCCTGGTGACCGACCCGGCAAGCCATAGGAACGCGATAAGGATGGGCGCCGATCCGTCCCGCGTCGTGATGACCGGCACCGTGGCCGAGATCCGTGAACCCCTTGGTTGCACCGAGGCCGAACGAGAGGGCTTTGCGGAGCTGCTGCATGGCCGTCACGCCTGGCTTGCAGCAGCTGTCCCCGAGGCCGAGGAACAGGCCGTGCTGAACGCGCATCGGGCGGCGATGCGGCAATCACATCGCGCGCTGCTGTTTTTGTCGCCGCGTGACACGTCCCGCATCGACGTGCTGGCCGAAACGGTCGAGGCACAGGGTTTGCTAACCGGGCGACGCACCAGGGACGAGGAACCGACCGATGAGATTCATGTGATGATTACCGATGGCACGACCGAGATGGGCTTGTGGTATCGCCTTGCCCCGGTGACCTATATGGGCGGCACATTGTCGGGCGACGATGCCACGGCACGCCATCCTTTCGAACCCGCCGCGCTGGGATCGGCGATCGTGCATGGCCCCGCGACCTCGCGCCACCAGACGGAATGGCAGCAACTGGACGGCGCCGGCGCGGCGCGGCTGGTCGCGGACGCGGACGGGCTGGCCACGGCCATTGCGGAACTGACCCAGCCCGATCTGGTCGCGGCGCTGGCAAGCAGTGCCTGGACGGTCAGCACGGGCGGCGCCGATGTCGCGATCCGTATCGCGGCGCCGGTTCTCGATGCCCTGCAAGGTGTCCGCGCATGAGACGTGCCCCCGGATTCTGGTATCGCACCCCCCCCACGGTCGCGGCCCGCATCCTGTCGCCGCTTGGGGCGATCTACGCCCAGGCCACGGCCCGCCGTCTGTCGCAGGGACCGCGGGAACGGGTTGGCGTGCCGGTGATCTGCGTCGGCAATCTGAATGCGGGTGGCACCGGAAAGACCCCGACAGTCATTCATCTGCAGCAACATCTAGAACAGAAGGGCATTGCCGCCCATGTCGTCTCGCGCGGCTATGGCGGGTCCGCCAAGGGTCCGATGCGCGTCAACGAACGTCAGCACGATGCCGCGGAAACCGGCGACGAACCCTTGCTGATGTCGGCTTTCGGCCCCGTCTGGGTTGCCGACGACCGGGCGGCGGGCGCACGGGCCGCCGCGGCCGCGGGCGCCGAGACAATCATCCTGGACGACGGATTTCAGGATCCTGCGCTGGCGCATGACCTGTCGATCCTGGTGGTCGATGCCGCGAAAGGCTTTGGCAATAATCTGTGCCTACCCGCCGGCCCCCTGCGCGAACCCGTGGCAGCCGGGCTGGCCCGCGCCAATCTGCTGCTAAGCATAGGCCCTGCCGAAGCGCAGGCACGCTTTGCGCCTCCGGAAGGCGCGCCGCCGCATCTTCGCGGCGATCTGGCGCCGTTGCAGACGGGCATCGACTGGACCGGGCATCGCGTTCTGGCCTTCGCCGGGATAGGCCACCCCGAGAAATTCTTCGCGACGCTGCAAGGCCTTGGGGCCGAACTTGTTCGCGGCGAATCGCTGGATGACCACCAAAGCTTCACGCCTGCCCTGCTGACCCGCCTAGAAGCCGAGGCACGGGCCAGGGGCGCGCAATTGGTGACCACCGAAAAAGACGCCGTGCGGCTGCCCTTGGCGTTCCGTCCAAAGGTTCTGGCGCTGCCCGTCAGGTTGCGCATCGCGGATCACGGGGCGCTGCACGATGCCTTGTCGAAGCTGTTTCCCCGATCAGACCAAGACAGCTGAGGCGCAGTTTACAGTGGCTTGGGCGTCCTGCCTGGCAGCCCAGCACAACCATCCGCAGATTGCGCGGCCGTGGCTCTACCCGCCCGTCGGTTTCGCAAGGGTCTTTGCAATTCGGCAATCAGTGCCGATATAGAGGCGCGAAGCCCCGCGCGGTCCCGCACCGCACCGACCGCCATGAAAGGACCGACATGTCCCGTAACGCCATGCAGAGGCTAAGCTTTTATCTTCTGGTGCTGCTGACGCTGTACGCGTCGCTTGCCGGTGCGGCCTGAGGGCGGACGCATGGCAACGCGTTTCGGTGGTCGTTTTTCACCCGACATGCCGCGGGATCAGCGCCGCGCCCCACCCGGTCCGATGCGGCACCGGCTGGCATCGCGTCCGAAATGGGTGACAATCGCTGCCAGCCCGTTCCTGCTGACAGCATTCTTTCAGGCGCCGCTTGGCATGGTGACGGATCTGGCCGCATTCGGTGTCATCGCCGCCGCCATGTGGATGACGCGCGAAGGCCTGACCGCCGAGGCAGCCTATGACGCCCGCCGTGTCGCAAGGCGCCCCGCGATCCCCCGCAAGCTGTTCGGTGGCGTGCTGGCCGGTCTGGGCCTGGGTCTTGGCGCGGCCGAGCCCGGCGCGGTCGCGGGCGCATCCGTGATTGGCGTCGCCGGTCTTGCGCTGCACTGGCTTGCCTTCGGCGCCGATCCGATGCGTGACAAGGGAATGGACAGCGCCGACAGCTTTCAGCAGAACCGCGCCGCCCGGATGATCGAAGAGGGCGAGGCGCATCTGGCCGAGATGCAGGACGCCATCGCCCGGATCGGTGATCGCAGGCTTGAGGCCCGCGTGGCAATCTTCGCGGCAACGGTCGAGGATCTGTTCGACAGGGTCCGCGAGAATCCCGGCGATCTGTCCGCGACGCGCCGATACATGGGGGTCTATCTGATGGGGGCGCGCGATGCGACATCCAAGTTCGCGGCGCTGTATCCACGAACCCAGGATCCCGGCACCCGCGCCGCATACGAGACTTTCCTGGACGATCTGGAAAAGGATTTCAGCGCCCAGGCGGACAAACTTCTGGACGGAGATCGCAACGATCTTGAGATCGAGATATCGGTCCTTCGTGAACGCCTGATGCGTGAAGGGGTCCGCCCCGCGCCAGAGCCGGTGGACACCGACGACACCAAGACGCGGATGCTGCGCAGCGAAGATGCGCGCAAGTTCGACGAACTGATCTCGTCGGACCGCGACACGGCAAAATCGCGCCGCTAGACCCGAATGCACCGTTTCGCGCTGAAGATCGAATATGACGGCAGACCGTTTGCGGGATGGCAGGCGCAGGCCGATCAGCCCTCGGTGCAGGAAGCCGTGGAACGCGCGCTGGCGCGGCTGGATCGCGGTTTCGCTGAAGGCGCCCGTATTTCCGCCGCAGGACGAACCGATGCGGGGGTTCATGCCACTTCCCAGATCGCCCATGCCGACCTGCAGCGTGACTGGGACCCGTTCAGGCTGCGCGAGGCATTGAACTTTCACCTCAAGCCCGCGCCGATCGCGATTCTCGATACGGCCCGTACCGATGCAGATTTCCATGCCCGGTTTTCGGCGGTGGAAAGGCGCTATGTGTTTCGTCTGATCGCGCGACGGGCGCCGCTGACGCATCTGCGCGGTCTGGCCTGGCAGGTCCAGAATCCGCTGGATCTGGACGCCATGCGACAGGCCGCCGCGCATCTGGTCGGCCATCACGATTTCACCACGTTTAGATCATCGATCTGCCAGGCGAAAAGCCCGGTCAAGACACTGGATGAAATCGCCATCGACCGGCTGGAACAGCCGCACGGCCACGAATATCGCTTTCACCTGCGGGCACGGTCCTTCCTGCACAATCAGGTGCGTTCCATCGTCGGCACCTTGGAACGGGTCGGCGCGGGTGCGTGGCCGTCCGGGCGTGTCTGCGACGCGCTGGCGGCACGCGATCGCGCGGCTTGCGGCCCTGTCTGCCCGCCCTACGGCCTGTACCTAAGCGGCGTGCGCTATCCGGATGATCCCTTCGCCGCGACCGAACATTCCTAGGCACCCGGCCGCTTTTCGGGTCACCTGACTGCGGCGCCTTCATCCAGCGTGGACCAAAGGTCGCGCAGCCCCTGAATAATATCGATGCTGGCGACGAAACCCAGCTGTTCGCGTGCAAGCGATGGATCGCCACGGGATTCGCGAATATCGCCGGCTTTTGCGGGCGCATGAACGACCTGCGCGGCCCCCTGTCCCGCGATGTCGTCGATGGTCGCAGCCAGATGCAGCAAGGTCGTGCTGTTGCCGGTGCAGATATTATAGACATCCGCCGAAGACGATCCATCCGCCCTGTCCCTTGCGCGGATCAAGCCCTCGACGACGTCCGAGACATGGACGAAATCCCTGCTTTGCAGCCCATCCCCGAAGACAGTGTGCGGCGCATTCGACAATCTGTTGGCACAAAACCGCGAGATCACCCCAGCGTAAGGAGAGCGTGCATCCTGAAGCGGACCATAGATATTGAAGAACCTGAGGCCGACCGAGGGCATGCCGAAGACATGCGCCATTGCCTGCGCCTGATGTTCGCAAGCCAGCTTGTCCGCGGCATAGGGAGAGATCGGCCGAGGACGCATGTTTTCGTGGCAGGACTGGCCCGACAGATCGCCATAGACCGCCGCCGATGAGGCATAGACGATCGGCAGGTTTCCGGCCTGCTGCGCCGCATGCAGGACGTTCATGGTTCCCGACAGGTTGATCTGATGACCCAGGGACCAGTTCGAAATGCAGGATTGGACCGAGACAAGCGCAGCCAGATGAATGATGCCGTCAGCACGCGACGCCAGATCGGCGACCAGATCGCGATCCCGGACATCGCCCCGAACGAAACGGACAGCGGCCGGAAGACCTGCCCCGGTGCCGCCGCCTGACAGATCGTCAAGGACCGTTACTTCCTCGCCGCTTGCCAGCAGCCTGCGCACAAGATGCGTGCCTATGAAGCCCGCACCGCCGGTGACCAGCGTCCGTCGGTTCAAGATTTCAGGCTCTTCAATGTTCGCATCTGGGCGCATCCGCTATGTCGGTCGCAGGGGCGAAATATCGATCAGGTTGGCAAGACTGACAAGAGAGGATCCGCTCTGCAGGATTTTTCGTCCGCAGAGCGCCTAGCGGCGGCCATGACGTTTGGGACGCTCATCCTTGTAGACGACCACCCGCAATGTCTGCCACAGCACCCAGAGATCCAGCGACATCGACCGGTTCCGCTGATAAATCAGGTCCAGCTTCAGCTTGGTCGGCAGGCAGCGGCGGGCATAAGCCAGTTCAGTGGCCTTCGCGCTTTTGCAGCGCGCCAGGACGCGGTCTTCGTGGCGGTGATAGATCAGGGTGGCCAGGCCGGTCACGCCCGGACGGTTTTTCAACACCTGCGCATAGATCGAGGGATAACGCTCGACATATTCGCGGATGGTCGGGCGCGGCCCGACAAAGCTCATGTCGCCCTTCAGGATATTGAACAGCTGCGGCAACTCATCGATCCGGCTGCGGCGCAGAAAACGTCCAAGCGGCGTGATCCGCCAATGCTTGTGAGCGCCGGTCACGCCGAAATCGCCGTCCTGACGCAGCATCGTGCGGAACTTCAGATGTGTGAAGGTCCGATCTGCGGAACGCATGCGCGGGGCCGCGTAGAAGATCGGACGCCCTTGAACCAGAAGCAGGACCACCGCCACGACCACCATGACGATCGACAGCGGGACCAGCAGGGCCAGCGCGAGCGAGATGTCGAAAAGGCGCTTGGACAGCGGCATGTGTTCGCGATCCTGCGCAAACCCATGCCCGTCCCCGACGAACCACGTCATCTTGGGCGCGGCCAGAGCCGTCAGCTCTGCCGCTTCAGCCTTGTCCCAGTCTTGATGGATCGTCACGACGCGGTCCGTTGCCTCGGTTTCTGTGTCGAATTTGCGGTAGCATATTGCCCTGCGCATGGAAACAGCATCAGCGCGTTTTGCCGCAGTCCCTTGCGCGACCATGGCAGTTCGGCCACTGTATCGGCAAGAATCCCCCAAGAACGGCCGAAACATGCGCAAATTCCTGGTGCTTCTGGACGATAGCCGCGAATGCCTGAACGCGATGCGCTTTGCCGCGATGCGCGCCGCGAACAGCGGTGGCGGCGTGGTGATCCTGTCCGTGATCCCCGCCGACGACATTCAGCATGGCTTTGGCGTCGCCGACGTGATGCGCGCCGAAGCCCAGGAACGGATCGAGGCGCATTTCGAGGTTTTTGCGAAATGGATGCGGTCACGCCCCAAGGTCGAGCCCGAGCTGATCATCCGCGAAGGCGACCCGGCCGAAGAGCTGATCGCACAGCTTTCCGACGATCCGGAAATCGGCGTGGTCGTGTTGGGGCTGAATGCGGACAAATCGGGCCAGAACCCTGTGCTGACGCGGCTGCTGCGCGAAGCCGCGACTTTGTCCTGCCCGATCACCATCGTTCCGGGCGATATTCCCAAGGAACGGCTGGAGGCGATCACCTGAGTCTCGCGCGGCTTGACCTGTGTGCCACGCATCGCCATATCAGGTCCAAAGGAGCGCTGCCGATGTTCATTCAGACCGAAACGACGCCCAACCCCGCCACGCTGAAATTCCTGCCCGGAGAAACCGTTCTGGACAACGGGACGGCCGATTTCCCCAGCGCAGATGCCGGCGCCGTGTCACCGCTTGCCCGACGCATCTTCGCGGTCGAGGGTGTGAACGGCGTTTTTCTGGGACGCGATTTCGTGACCGTCACCAAGGCTGACGAACTGCCCTGGGATCACCTGAAGCCTTCGGTTCTGGGTGCGATCATGGAGCATTTCCAATCCGGAGCGCCGGCAATCGAAGGTGGTGCGCCCGACAGTTCGGGCCATGCCGATCACGATGGCCCGGATGCCGAGATCGTGGTGCAGATCAAGGAATTGCTGGATACGCGCGTGCGCCCCGCGGTCGCGCAGGATGGTGGCGACATCACCTTCCACGGCTTTGATCGCGGTGTGGTTTACCTGCATATGCAAGGCGCCTGCGCGGGCTGTCCGTCCTCGACGCTGACGCTGAAGATGGGGATCGAGAACCTGCTGCGCCACTATATTCCAGAGGTGGTCGAGGTCAGGCCCGTTGCCTGACCCTGTCTGCCTTGGCTTTGACACATCGGCCGCGCATTGCGCGGCCGCTTTGCTGCGTGGCGACCGGGTTCTGGGCCAACGCCACGAGGACATGGCCAAGGGTCAGGCCGAGCGGCTGTTTCCGATGCTTGAGGAACTGCTGTCCGAGGCAGGGCTGGGATGGCCGGATATCGGCGTGATCGGCGTCGGCACCGGGCCCGGGAACTTCACCGGCATTCGCGTCGCGGTGGCGGCGGCGCGCGGTCTGTCGCTTGCACTGCGCATTCCCGCAATCGGCATCGGCGTGACCGAGGCCACGGCGTACGGTCTGCCCCGCCCCTGCCGCATCGTCATCCCATCGCGCAAGGACCAGGTGATCTGGCAGGATTTCGGCATCGAGGCTGCGGAGTCCGGGACCGAGGGCCGGCCGCAGCAAGCTGCGACCGGCACGCTGCCGCCCGGCCCCGCGCCGGCTGCGCCGGCATTCCCGCTGGCCGTCGCCGTCGCTGCGCTGGCGCTGGAACGCCGGGCCAGCCCCGGCCCACGGCCCGCGCCGGTCTATCTTCGTCCGGCCGACGCCGCCCCGCCGCGAGAGCCGGCCCCCGTGATCCTTGACCGGTGATCCTTGAATGACGCCCGACGAACTTGCCGCGCTGCATGCAAGTTGCTTCACGGATGCACCCCCTCCCTGGAGCGCGCCCGAGTTTGCCGGATCGCTACAAGGTCATGGCGCGTTCCTTCTGCTGAGGCCGGCGGCGTTCCTTCTGGGACGCGTGATTGCCGGCGAGGCCGAACTGCTGACGCTTGCCGTTGCACCCGACGCGCGTCGGCATGGGCTTGGTCGCGACCTGACGTTGCAATTTGCCGCCACGTCACGCGCACGGGGAGCCGATGTCGCTTTTCTGGAGGTCGCCGAGGACAATCATCCCGCGCGCGCGCTGTATATCGGGCTGGGCTGGACCGAGGTCGGTCGCAGACGCCGGTATTACGGACCGCAAACCGACGCGCTGGTGATGCGAATTCGCCTGCAGGATCACCAAGAAGACGGTTGACCCCCTGTGGGCGATACGCCCTAATCGGGCGATCAGGCGGGCGGCTTGAATCGTCCGCGACAACAGGATGAGACATAGCATGACCTTGATGAAATCGCTGATGGCCGGCTGCGCGCTGACAACCCTCGCCTCGGGCGCCGCCATGGCGGACCCGGCCCTGATCTACGATCTTGGCGGCAAGTTCGACAAATCCTTCAACGAGGCCGCATATGCAGGCGCGACGCGGTGGGTCGAGGAGACGGGCGGCACCTACAAGGAACTGGAAATGCAGTCCGAAGCACAGCGCGAACAAGCGCTGCGCCGGCTGGCAGAGACGGGCGCGAACCCGATCGTGATGACCGGATTCGCGTTTGGCGACGTTCTGAACAAGATCGCCCCTGATTATCCGGACACGCGTTTTGCGATCATCGACATGGTGGTCGATCAACCCAACGTGCAGTCGGTCGTTTTCACCGAAGAGGAAGGCAGCTACCTGGCCGGCGTGATGGCCGGGCTGGCATCGCAGACCGATATCGTCGGCTTCATCGGCGGCATGGACATCCCGCTGATCCACAAGTTCGAATGCGGCTATGCGCAAGGGTTCAAGGCCACCAAGCCCGAGGGCAAGGTTCTGATCAACTATACCGGCACCACCCCGGCGGCATGGAATGATCCGGTAAAAGGCGGCGAGCTTGCCAAGGCGCAGATCAGCCAGGGCGCCGACGTGGTCTATGCAGCGGCGGGCGGCACAGGCATCGGCGTGCTTCAGGCGGTCGCGGATGCCGGAAAGCTGGGCGTCGGCGTGGACAGCAACCAGAACCACCTGCATCCCGGCAGCATGCTGACCTCGATGGTCAAGCGCGTGGACAATGCGGTCTACGATGCCTTCGTGGCAGGCACCGACATGGTCCCCGGCGTTAAGGTCATGGACCTTGCCGCGGGTGGTGTGGACGTCGCCGTGGACGATGCGAACAAGGATCTGGTGACGCCCGAGATGCAGGCCGCCATCGACGAGGCCCGGGCCGGAATCGAGTCGGGCGCGATCGAGGTCCACGACTACATGACCGACAACACCTGCCCGGTCCAGTAAATGGCCGCGGCGGCGCAACAGACGGGGGGGCGGCCGGATACGGCTGCCCCCTATGCCATCGAACTTCGCGGAATCTCGAAGGCGTTCGGGCCGGTTCAGGCGAACAAGGACATCGACCTT
Source organism: Paracoccus sp. R12_2 (assembly GCF_017744015.1). Classification (GTDB taxonomy): domain Bacteria; phylum Pseudomonadota; class Alphaproteobacteria; order Rhodobacterales; family Rhodobacteraceae; genus Paracoccus. The sequence goes on along the minus strand of NZ_JAGHRA010000004.1, from coordinate 95,295 downwards.
CGCGTCAGGAAAGGCACGATACACGGCATCATCGGCGAGAACGGCGCCGGAAAATCCACGCTCATGTCGATCCTGTATGGCTTCTACAAGCCTGATCGCGGCGAGATTCTGGTGAACGGGCAGCCGATCACGATCGCGGACAGCCAGACCGCGATCCGTGCGGGCATCGGCATGGTCTTCCAACACTTCAAGCTGGTCCAGAACTTTACCGTGCTGGAGAACATCATTCTCGGGGCCGAGGATGGGGGGCTTCTGCGACCGTCGCTGACCAAGGCGCGCGGCGTCTTGAAGCAGCTTGCCCAGGAATATCAGCTGAACGTCGATCCCGACGAAACGATCGATGAATTGTCCGTGGGCCACCAGCAGCGGGTCGAGATCCTGAAGGCGCTGTATCGTCAGGCCGATATCCTGATCCTGGACGAGCCGACCGGCGTGCTGACCCCTGCCGAGGCCGATCACCTGTTCCGCATCCTTGAAGGGCTGAAGGCCGAAGGCAAGACGATCATCCTGATCACCCACAAGTTGCGCGAGATCATGGAGATCACCGACAGCGTCAGCGTGATGCGACGCGGTCAGATGGTCGCCTCGGTCGAGACGGACAGAACCAGCCCCGAGGAACTGGCCGAGCTGATGGTGGGCCGCAAGGTCCTGCTGAATGTCGAGAAAGCGCCGCCCCAACCCGGCGCCCCGGTTCTGGAGGTCCGGAACCTGAAACTGGTCGATGACGAGGGCGTCGAACGTCTGCGCGGCGTCAGCTTCGACATCCGTGCCGGCGAGATTCTTGGCATCGCGGGCGTGTCGGGCAACGGCCAGACCCAGTTGCTGGAATTGCTGGGCGGCTTTCCGGAAAAGGGCGCGAAGGTCAGCGGCAGCATTCGCATGAACGGGCAAGAGCTGGACCTGACGGGCACGAAATCCGATGCGGCCACGCGCCGCGCGCGTGGTATCGGCCACGTCCCCGAAGATCGCCAGTCCGAAGGGCTGATCATGGATTTCGCAGCCTGGGAGAACGTCGCCTTCGGATATCATCGCGCGCCGGAGTATAATCGTGGCCTGTTGATGGACAACGCCGCCATCCGTCAGGATGCCGAGCGGAAGATGGAACATTTCGATGTTCGCCCCCGCAACCCCAACCTTGCGGCGCGCAATTTTTCCGGCGGCAACCAGCAGAAGATCGTCGTGGCCCGGGAAATCGAGCGGAACCCGGACCTGCTGCTGGTCGGTCAGCCGACGCGCGGCGTCGATATCGGCGCCATCGAATTCATCCACAAGCGCATCGTCGAACTGCGCGATGCCGGCAAGGCAGTCCTGCTGGTCAGTGTGGAACTTGACGAGATCCTGTCCCTGTCGGATCGCGTGGCGGTCATCTTTGACGGCCGCATCATGGGCGAACGGCTGCCCGATCAGACCACGACCGGGGAACTGGGCCTGCTGATGGCAGGCGTTACGGATACCGAACACCACGACGTCGAAGACGGCATTCCGCCAGCGCATGCCCATGTTGATGAACAGCCCAAGGAGCCCCGCTGATGGACAAGATGCCGAAATGGGCGGACGTGATCCTGACTCCGCTGATCTCCTTGCTGCTTGCCATGATCATCTCGGCGCTGGTCATCCTGGCGATCGGGGAAAGCCCGACCATGGCCCTGAAAACCATGGTGGATGGGGCCCTTGGCTCCAGCTATGGCTGGGGCTTTACACTGTACTACACCACGAATTTCATCTTCACCGGGCTTGCCGTCGCGGTGGCTTATCATGCCAGCCTGTTCAATATCGGCGGCGAGGGTCAGGCGATGGTCGGCGGGCTGGGGGTGGCGCTGGTCTGTCTTGCACTGCCATGGCCGCATTGGGGGATCGCCCTGCCTGCCGCGATGGTGGGGGCGGCGCTGTTCGGTGCGGCATGGGCGCTGATCCCGGCCTATCTGCAGGCAAAGCGGGGCAGCCATATCGTGATCACCACGATCATGTTCAACTTCATCGCCGCCGCGCTGCTGAACTATGTTCTGGTCAACCTGCTGCGTCCGGTAGGCAGCATGGACCCGGCCTCGGCCCGCTTTCCCGAAGGCACGCATCTGCCGGCGCTGACCGACATGGCCGCCGCTTTGGGGATGGAGTGGGGCCGCAACACCCCGGTCAACATCACTTTCTTCATCGCCATCGTGGCCTGCGTGCTGGTCTGGCTGCTGATCTGGCGCACCCGACTGGGATACGAGATCCGGGCGTTCGGACGTTCCGAGCCCGCCGCGATGTATGCCGGCATCTCTCCGGTCAGGATCACGGTGATCGCGATGCTGATCTCGGGCGGGCTGGCGGGCCTGATGGCCATCAACAACGTCATGGGCGAATCCGAACGTCTGGTCCTGAACGCGGTCGAGGGTGCCGGTTTCATCGGCATCGCGGTGGCGCTGATGGGCCGCAACCACCCGTTCGGAGTGTTCCTCGCCGCGCTGTTGTTCGGCTTCCTGTATCAGGGCGGGGGCGAGCTTGCGCTGTGGACCAGCATTCCGCGCGAACTGATCATCGTCATTCAGGCACTGGTGATCCTGTTCACAGGTGCGCTGGACAACATGGTGCGAATGCCGCTTGAGCGTCTGTTCCTGGCGATGCGCAAGCGGGGGGATGCGTGATGGATTTCGCCACGATCATCCAGATCCTCGACAGTGCCGTGCGGCTGATGACACCCTTGCTGCTGGCCTGTCTGGCGGGGCTGTATTCCGAACGCTCGGGCGTCTTCGATATCGGGCTGGAAGGCAAGATGCTGATGGCGGCGTTCACCTCGGCCTCAGTCGCCTTCGTGACCGGCAGCGCATGGCTTGGACTGCTGGCCGGCATCGCCGGGTCGATGGCACTGTCGCTGATCCATGGCTTGGCCTCGATCACCTTCCGGGGCAATCAGCTGATCTCGGGCGTCGCGATCAATTTCCTTGCGTCGGGCATGACGGTGCTTCTGGGCATCAAGATCTTCGGGCTGGGCGGACGGACGCCGGCCCTGACCGACGGCGGCAGGTTCAACGAGGTCACGCTGCCCTTCGCGGATGCGCTGCGCGACGTGCCGTTCTTGGGGCCGATCTATTCGGAACTGATCTCGGGCCACACGATCCTGGTCTATGTCGCCTTTGCCCTGGTGCCGCTGACATGGTGGGTGCTGTTCCGCACCCGCTTCGGCCTGCGGCTGCGCGCGGTCGGCGAGAACCCGGCATCGGTCGATACCGCCGGCGTATCGGTCACGCGGCTGCGTTTCGCCGCCATTGCCCTGGCGGGCATTCTTTGCGGGCTGGCTGGCGCCTATCTGGCCACCGGGCTGTCGGCGGGCTTCGTCAAGGAAATGACCGCCGGGCGCGGCTTTATCGCCCTGGCCGCACTGATCTTTGCCAAGTGGCGACCGTGGAGCGCGCTGTTCGCGACGTTCCTGTTCGGCCTGTTGGAGGCGATCGCCAACCGCTATCCCAACCTTGATCTGGGCATCGTCACGGTGCCGTCGATGTTCATGAACGCGCTGCCCTACATCCTGACCGTCATCATCCTTGCCGGTTTCGTGGGCCGCGCCATCCCGCCACGCGCGGGCGGAGAACCCTATGTCAAAGAGCGTTGATCTTGCCGCCCTGATCCGCGACAGGGCGGGCGACAAGGCCCCGGAATACGGGCTGATCCTTGGTTCGGGCCTTGGCCATCTTTCGGCGCAAGTCGATGGCACGGCCATTCCCTATGACGAATTGCCCGGATTTCCCCATGCAAGCGTGTCGGGCCATGTGCCCCAGCTTGTGATCGGCGAACTGGAAGGTCGGCGCGTCGCAGTTTTTGGCGGACGGTCGCATTATTACGAATCCGGGCGCGCCGACGCGATGCGGCTACCGCTTGAAACGCTGGCGGCGCTGGGAACCAAGAAGCTGATCCTGACCAACGCCGCCGGATCTCTGCGCCCCGACATACCGCCCGGCGGGCTGATGCTGCTGGACGATCACATCGCCTTCGCAGGAACGAACCCGCTGATCGGCGAAGCGACCGACGCCCGCTTCGTGCCGATGACAGACGCCCACGACACACAGATGCGCGACGCCTTCAGCGCCGCGGCACAGGCCGAAGGCATCGATCTGCCCGAAGGCGTCTATTGCTGGTTCTCGGGACCCAGCTTCGAGACGCCCGCCGAAATTCGCGCCGCGCGGACGCTTGGCGCCGACGCCGTCGGCATGTCCACCGTGCCGGAAATCATCCTTGGCCGGTTTCTGGGGCTGCGCTGTGCCGCCATATCGGTGATCACCAACATGGGCGCCGGGCTGTCCGATGAATCGATCAGCCATGACCACACAAAGGCCATGGCACCGATCGGCGCATCGAAACTGGAAACGGTGCTGCGCCGTTTCCTGCGCGACGCTCAGGACAGGTAACGTCCGAACCAGTCCAGAGTCCGCTGCCAGGCAAGTTCCGCCGCCGCCTGATCATAGCGCGGCGTCGAATCGTTGTGGAAACCGTGGTTTACGCCTTCGTAGATATGCGCTTCATAGGTCTTGCCGGCGGCCTTCAAAGCTTCTTCGTAGGCTGGCCAGCCCTCGTTGATCCGCTCGTCGAGACCGGCGAAATGCAGCAGCAGAGGGACCTCGATCTTCGGGACGTCCTCGACCGGTGCCTGCCGTCCATAGAAGGGCACCGAGGCAGAGAGTTCCGGATAGGCGACCGCCAGCGCATTGCAGACGCCGCCACCGTAGCAAAAGCCGACGCAGCCGACCTTGCCGGTCGAATCCTCGCGCGTCAGCAGGTGTTGCGCGCCCGCGAAGAAATCGTTCATCAGCTTTTCCGGATCGACCTGCTGCTGCAGTTCGCGCCCCTCGGCGTCATTGCCCGGATAGCCGCCGACCGAGGTCAGCCCATCCGGCGCCAGCGCCATGTACCCCGCCTTGGCAAGCCTACGCGCCACATCCTCGATATACGGATTGAGGCCGCGATTCTCGTGGATCACCAGAACCGCAGGCAGCCTGCCCTCGGCAGTGGAGGGCCGCGCCAGATAGCCACGCACCTCGCCATGGCCGTCGGGCGACGGATAGGTGATGTATTCCGGCAGAATGTCAGGATCGTTGAAGCTGACCTGCTCGGCCAGCGCATAATCAGGGCTCAGCATGTCCAGAAGGGCCGCTGCCGTCACCGTGCCGACGGTGAACTTCGTGGCACGATCCAAGAACTGGCGCTTGGTGATGCGGCCATGTGCATAGAAATCGTACAAATCCAGCAGCTCTTGCGGGAAGTCTTTCGCTGTCATTCGAGGCATCGGCTTCTCCCAGTTTGCTGGCGCAAGCCTACCCCCGAACCGTCGCCAAACCGGATCACAAACCGGCGACCTGCTTCATGCGCCGACCCAAGGGACAGGACCAGCCGTCCAATCCCCCTTGATCAGCGGGCCAGATCGGCCAGCGCCGCTTCGACCTGCCCGGTCGCTGCGTCCAGATCCTGCAGATCGTTCAGCGCCACGACGGCTTTCTCGCGTTCGGCATATCGCAAGCGGTGCTTGAGATATCTGGGATCATAATGATCGCGCATCAGACCTTCGGCCAGCGCCTGCCACGCGCCGGACGATGCCATCTTCTGCCATGCCAGAATCCGTTCTGCCGGATGCAGCGGCGCAAGCGATGCAAGGATCTCGGCTAAGCGGTCCGGATCGGCCACCAGATCGGCATAGTCATGGGCCGAATAGGCCGCGCGTGCATCGACGGGCACCTGAAGCCTGATCCGGGGGGCCGCGCAGATCGCCTGCCACAGCGCCTTCGGTATCGTGATATCGCCGATCCGGCTGCTTTCGGCCTCGACGATCACCGGACGCGCGGCGTCCAGCCCTTCAAGCTGCGCTGCAAGGCGACCCTCGAACAACTTCTGGCTGGGCTGCCCGCCCGGCATCGCCCCGAACAGGCTGCCACGATGGCGCGCCATCCCCTCGAGGTCGATGCATTGCGCCCCGCGCGCCGCCAATCGCTGCAGGATCGCGGTCTTGGCGCTGCCGGTATTTCCGTCGAGGACAACAACGGGCGCGGCGACGGGGCCATTCTGCACACGATCCACCACCAGCTTGCGCCACGCCTTGTAGCCGCCTTCGATCCGGTCCACGCGCCAGCCGATCTGTCCCAGTATGGTCGCAAAGCTGCCCGAACGCTGCCCGCCGCGCCAGCAATAGACCAGCGCCTTCCAGCCACCGCCGCGATCCGCCAGCGCTCCCGCGATATGCCGCGCCGCGTTCGCGGCGACCAGGGCGGCGCCGATCTTGCGTGCGTCGAAGGGCGAGGATTGCTTGTAGATCGTGCCGACCTGCGCGCGTTCCTGATCGTCCAGCACCGGCAGGTTGATCGCGCCCGGCAGGTGATCCTCGGCGAATTCCTGTGGTGAACGGACATCGATAATGTCGTCGAACCCCGCGAAGGCGGGGTCCGCGACGCTGGTCGGACGAATGGCCAAGATCAGTAGACGTAGACGGGCGTGCCCACGGGAACCTGATCGAACAGGCTCATCACCGCCTCATTGCGCATCCTGATGCAGCCATTGCTGACCGCGCGCCCGATCGATCCGGGTTCCGTCGTGCCATGGATGCGGATCGCGGTATCCTGCCCCTTGTCGTTGTAAAGATACAGCGCGCGCGCCCCCAGCGGGTTGCTTGGCCCGCCCGGCATGCCGTTTTCCCACTTGGCGTATTGGCCGGGATTGCGCTTGATCATGTCCTGGGTCGGCGTCCAGCTTGGCCATTCGACCTTGCGGCCGATGCGTGCCTTGCCCTTCCAGACCAGTTCGTTCTTGCCGACCGCCACGCCATAGCGGACAGCCCTGCCCGGCGCGACGACGTGGTAGAGGAAGAAGTCCTTGCTGACCACGACGATGCTGCCGACTTCGAAATCATTGCGGATCGAAACCTCGGTCGGGGCATAGGGGTCGCGCGCATCGGCGGCGGCGGGGGTCACTTGCGCGGCCTGCGACATCGCCAGCGACGGGGCGACGATCAGCGGCAACGAAAGCGCGATCATTTGACGGCGGTTCATGGTTGGTTGTCCTCAAGCCTGTATGTCTTCTGTATTGCCAGCAAAATACAGGACGGAATGGCCCGCTTGCAACTCAAGAGGCCGTATTTGACATATTTCGACTTGACCGACGCCATCGCCGATCACAACTGTTGCCCCATGAGCAACGTCAGACGCCTTGCTTCCGCCTGTTGCCCGGGCACCAGGTTCCGCCGCGCCACGCGGCGTGCGGCGCATATTTGCCGTGGGCGGGGCGATCGCGCCTGCCGGTGTCATGTCGATGCGCGCCCGGCGATCGCGGGCCCGATCCGGTATCCCGACCCATCGACGATGGACGAGGCCGCGCCACGCATCCAGATCCCGCGAGTTGTCCCCCGCGGTCCCCAGGCGCCACCTGTTTTCCCAACCATGCCGACATATAACCGCATGATCTGGGGAAACGGACATGACCACCCATACCGAAATTGACCTTGCCATACCCGGCATCAACTGCGCGTCCTGCGCAGGCCGGGTCGAACGTGCGCTGAACGGCCTTGGCGGCCTCCGCGACATCGCCGTAAGCCCAGTGACCAAGCGCGCGCATATGCGACTGGACGGCGCGACCCTGCCACAGATCGACGCCGCGCTGACGCAGGCCGGCTATCCGCCCGAGCTGACGACGACCACGCTGGATGTCGCGGGGATGAGTTGTGCGTCCTGCGCCAGTCATGTGCAGCGTGCGCTGTCCGCGCGGCCGGATGTCGTCTCGGCCAGTGTCAATTTATTGACGAATTCGGCCAGCGTCACGCACGCGCCCGGACTGGCTCCTACGGAACTGGTGCAAACCGTGACCCGGGCGGGCTACGCGGCCCAGACCCCGGATGGTCGCACCGCCCCTCATCCGCAGCGGGACGAAGCCCTGATGCTGCGGGGTGATTTCCGCCTGGCGCTGATGCTGACCCTGCCCGTCTTCATTGCGGAAATGGGCGGGCATGTATTCCCGGGATTTCATCACTGGCTGATGGGTCTGGCCGGGACGACACCGCTGTGGCTTGCCGAAATGCTGCTGACGGCGATCGTCCTTACGGTGCCGGGACGGCGCTTTTTCACGATCGGCGTGCCCGCGCTGTTGCGTGGCAGGCCCGAGATGAACAGCCTTGTGGCGCTGGGGGCCGGGGCGGCCTTCCTGTTTTCCTCGGTCGTGACGCTTGCGCCGCAGATCGTGCCTGCGGCCTCTCGCCACGTCTATTTCGAGGCGGCAGCGGTCATCGTCACGCTGATCCTGATGGGTCGATGGTTGGAAGCACGGGCCAAGGGACAGGCGGGCGAGGCGATCAGGCGCCTTGTCGAACTTGCCCCGGATCAGGCCACGCTTATTCGTGACGGACGCGACATGCAGGTAGCCGTGTCCGACCTGCAACCCGGCGATCTGGTCCGGCTGGCGCCGGGAGAACGCGTCGCCGTCGATGGCCAGATCACCGAGGGGCATGGCCATATCGACGAAGCGATGCTGACCGGAGAGCCTGTGCCCGCTGAAAAGGCGCCGGGCGATCCCGTCACCGGCGGCACGGTCAACGGAATGTCGGCGCTGACTTATCGGGTGACCGCGACAGGAAAGGACACGGCCCTGTCGCGCATCGTCGCGATGGTCGAAACCGCACAGTCCGCCAAGCTGCCGGTGCAGGCGCTGGTGGATCAGATCACACGGATCTTCGTGCCGGCTGTGATGTCGCTGGCGGCGCTGGCCTTCGCCTTGTGGCTAGCGTTCGGGCCGGGACTGGCCGAGGCCGTTGTCGCAGGCGTCGCTGTCCTGATCATCGCCTGCCCCTGCGCGATGGGACTGGCGGTGCCGGTGTCAATCATGGTCGGAACAGGTCGCGGGGCAGAGCTGGGCGTTCTGTTCCGGCGCGGCGAAGCACTGCAAAGGATGGCCGAGGCCGACCGGATTGCCTTCGACAAGACCGGCACGCTGACCCTTGGCCGCCCGACGCTGACACGCATCGTGACGACCGGAATATCCGAAGCTGACGCATTGCGGCTGGCCGCGGCGGCCGAGGCGCGATCAGAACATCCGCTGGCGGCGGCGATCCTGTCCGCGGCCACGGCCAGAGGGCTGGATCTTCCCGACGCACAGCTTGCGAAAGCCACCGCAGGGCGCGGCCTGTCCGCGCGCACCGATGGCCGCGACTTGCTGATCGGCAATCTCGATGCGCTGAAAGAAGCTGGCGTTCCCGCCGGCCCGGCGCTCGTTGATGCGGCCGATCGCGCCGCAGCCGACGGGGCGACGCCCGCACATCTGGCGATCGACGGTGTCCACCGGGCCTGCTTCCTGCTGGCCGACCCCGAACGTCCCGAGGCCGCGCAAACGATCGCGGAACTGGGTCGCATGGGTCTGCGCTGCGCGATGCTGTCGGGCGACCTGCAGGCCACGGCTGACGCGGTTGCCCGACGTCTGGGCATCGACGAGGCCCAAGGCGCGCTGCGGCCCGATGACAAGCTTGAGGCGATCGAAAGGATGGGACCGCGCACGATCTTCGTCGGCGATGGAATCAACGACGCGCCCGCGCTTGCCGCGGCGGGCAGCGGCATCGCCATTGGCAGCGGGACCGACATCGCCATCGAATCGGCGGACGCGGTGCTGATGTCGGGCGATACCTCGGGTGTGGTTCGCGCGATCCGGCTGGCCCGCGCGGTGATGCGCAATATCCGGCAGAACCTGTTCTGGGCTTTTGCCTACAATATCGCCTTGATCCCGGTCGCAATGGGGGTTCTGGTGCCCTTCGGTGGCCCGGCATTGTCGCCGATGCTGGGCGCCGGGGCGATGGCGCTGTCGTCGGTATTCGTCGTCGGCAATGCCCTGAGACTGAGGAGAGCGACGTGATCGGAAGACGACTATTCCTTGCACTGACGGCCCTGAGCGTTCTGGCCATTCCCGCCCCCGCGCAAGAGGCGCCGCGCCTGCTGATCCTGGGCGACAGCCTGGCCGCAGGCGATGGGCTTGCACCCGATGACCAGCTTGTTCCGGTGCTGTCGCGCTGGCTGGACCGGCATGGCATCCAGGCCCGGATCGACAATGCCAGCCTGCCCGGCGACACGACGGCTGGCGGACTGGCCCGGCTTGGCCCGGAAATGCTGGATCAGGCGGACGCGGTAATGGTCGAGCTTGGCGGCAACGACATCCTGCTGGAGATCCCGCCTGCGAAGGCCGAGGCGAACCTGGATGCGATCCTGACACGCGCGGGCGCGGACGGTCGTCCGGTCCTGCTGGTCGGCATCATGGCGCGCCCGACCGACCCGCCAGCCAAGCAGCGGGCCTGGGCACAGATGTGGCCGCGATTGGCCGAACGCCATGATGCGCTGCTGCTGGAAAACCTGTATGCGCCGCTGATCGTACTGCCGCCCGAACGCCAGCCCGAGATGATCCAGCCCGATGGGATCCATCCCACGGCCAAGGCGGTCAATCTGATCGTCGAAGATCTTGGCCCCAAGGTCGCCCAGCTTCTGTCACGCATCACACCCTGACATCGCGCCGCGCCTTTCGGGCGCGGCGCATCAAAGGGATCAAAGGATCAATGGTCGGCTTTTTCCATGTCGCCCATCTTGTGCATGGCCTTGCCGTGCGCGGGCTTGCGGTGGTTGTCCACCGGCACATCGACCTGTTCGGTCCCGCAATCGCCGAAATCCAGCGTCAGCGGAATCGTCTGGCCATCCTCAAGCGGTGATTTCAGCCCAAGGAACATGACGTGATCGCCGCCGCGTGCCAGTTCGTGCGTGCCATAGGCAGGGATCTGAAATCCCTCCTCGACCTCGGTCATCTTCATCACCCCGTCAACTTCGCGGTGCGTATGCAGTTCGACCCGCTCGGCCACATCCGAGGACACCCCGGAAAGGCGGCAATCGCGATCCGCATGGTTGCTGAGAACCATGAACGCAGCACCGGTCACGGGGTTCGCGCTGCGGGCATATGCGTCCTGCACGTCGACTCCGTCATGGGCGGCGGCAGCAACGGGAATCAGTGCCGCGACAGCGGCAAGATATATGGACTTCATGTTGATCTTCCTGAATGTCGTGTTGTCAGACTGTTATGATGAAAGACAATCACGCCGGAGGATCGCGCGCCGCGGCGGGCGGCGCCTGACGCGTGGGCATCGTGGTCGCGGGCTGAAACGCCTGAACGGGCCTCACCCGCGGCGACGGCGCCGGGGGCGGATCTGGCGACACTGCCGCGGCCATCATCGCCAGTGCCATGTCAGGGCACACATGCGCCCGACCGTCAGGCCGGCCATCCGCGCCGAAGCTGACAACGACCCCTTCGCCGGTGCACAGGACCATCTGCCCACCGATCTGAACCGTGCCGCGCGCCGCGCCCAGCCCGATGCCGGTCAACATCAGGCCAAGGATCAGGCAAATTCTCAACGCCGAGTTCATGCGTGACAGAATGGCGCAGTCACCGTGTTTCTTCCAGAAGCCATTCTGTCGCATCCGGTGTGGTCGCAACCAGGTGCCAGGTGATCACCGGCAGGTCATAGGGATGCATGTCCCGGATCAGCGCGATCAGCGCGTCGCGCCGCCCCTCATGAGTCTTGAGGACCAACCGGATCTCGGTTTCGTGCTTGATCGCACCCTGCCAGTGGAACAGGCTGACGATCTCTGGCTCAACATGCGCGCAAGCCGCCAGCCGCCTTTTCAGCGCCGCGCGGGCGATGTCTTTCGCCACCCCGGACCCGGGACAGGTCGTTTCAAGATGCAGCATTCGTTCACCCCCTGATGCCACCCATAAAGCCCAGAACAGAGGGACGACAAGAGGTCAGGACAAACGCGAAAGCCCCGCCGAAGCGGGGCAGGCCTAGGCGCCAGTTCGCAAGGATCAGGCCTGAAGTTCGGCCGGCCCTTCTTTCTTGGCGATCTCGCGCTTGATCTTCAGCGCGCGGGCCGACAGGTCGATGTCTTTCGACTTGGCCAGGAACTCGTCCAGGCCGCCACGGTGATCGACCGAGCGCAGCGCGGAAGCCGAGATGCGCAACGAATAGCTGCGACCCATCTTTTCCGAGGTCAGCGTCACGTCATTCAGGTTCGGCAGGAACCGCCGACGGGTCCTGTTGTTGGCGTGGCTGACATTGTTACCGGTCATCGGGCCTTTGCCGGTCAGTTCGCAGACGCGCGACATGGTGTTTATCCTTCGTCTCAACTTGGCGGGCGTCCCCTGCAGACGGGTCCGACCCAATGTGAAAGGGCGCCGCGTCGCAGCGCCCGAAAATCCGTTCGCGGGTGATTACAGCGCGCGACGGGCCGCGTCAACCGGGAATTGCCGCAAATCAGGGGATCGGTTGCCCGCCTGACGCCTGCCACTGGTCAGGCATAGCGACGTTCGGCCTCGATCAGTTTCTCCTTGCGCCACAATCCACCAGCATACCCCGTCATGCTGCCATCCGCGCCTATGACGCGATGACACGGCACGACCAGCGCGATTCGGTTCGTCGCATTGGCACGTGCCACAGCGCGTGTCGCGGTCGGCTGTCCGATCTGGTCCGCAAGCTGGCCATAGCTTCGGGTCTGACCCGCCGGAATATCCTGCAAGGCGCGCCACACCCGACGCTGAAACTCCGTGCCGTGCAGATGAACGGGGATCGAGAAACGCGGAAGATCGCCTGCAAAGTAGGCGCCAAGCTGCGCCTCGACCCGGTCGATCACCCCGCTGCGCCCCAGACCCACGCGCCCGCCGACAAGGCCCGACAGCTTTCGCAGCCCTTCGGGCAGGGCCTTGCGGTCGATGAACTCCAACAGATGCAGCGCCTCATCGTCTGCGATCGCGATCATGCCGCCAAGTGGCGTGTCGATCCAGTCGGCACGAAGATCGCCGCCGCCCCGCATTCGATGCGGCGGGTGGCCGAACAGTCGGGCGAACGCGGTCCGAAACCCGCTGGCCGAATCAAACCCCGCGTCAAGCTGTGCCTCGATCATCGCCGCCCCCTTTGTCAGTATCCGCATTCCGTGCTGCAGCCGCGCCGCCCGCGCCATCTGCAGAAAGCTTTGTCCGAAATGTCTTTGAAATGCACGTCGCACCGTGGACGGATCCAGCCCCATGCCGATCAGATCGGCCTCGGACCAGCGGCGGCCCGGATCATCCTTCAGATCCGCCATCAGTCGCATGACAAGCGCCTCTCCTTCCGCGGTCGCCCCGATAGGACGGCAGCGCAGACAGGGGCGAAATCCCGCCGCGCGCGCCTGTGTCGCGTCTGCGAACCAACGACAGTTCTCGGGGCGGGGCTTGCGCGCCGGACAGGTCAGGCGGCAAAAAATGCCGGTTGTCGTCACGCCGACCAGCGCCCGTCCCTCGTAGGCCGGATCACGTGCAAGCAGCGCGTCGTAAAGCGTGTCGGGCGGCGGCAAATCAAGCATGGCAGAATCCTTGTTCATGCCCTTTTCTAGCCGATTCGCTGCCGGAATGGGGCGCGAAATCGGGCGTCTAATCCACCCGACGCGACAAGTCTTCCAGCATTCGCGATGCCGCCTCGCCCGGCGCCATCTCGCCCGCCGCCACGGCGTCGCCCAGCCTGCCAAGCCGTGCCTTCGCATCAGCTTCGTCCAGCCTTGCCAGCAATCCGGCGCGCAGTTCGGCCATGAACCAGTGACGCGCCTGCGCGGCGCGGTTGCCGTCGAAATGCCCATGTTCGCGCCGCCAATCGGTCAGCGTCGTCATGTCGTCCCACGCGCTTTCCAGGCCGTGTCCGGTCGCAGCCGACACCGCCACGGCCTTGGGAAACCCGTCCGGATCCTGTGGTCGCTTGCGCAGCAGGCGCAGGGCCCCGGCATAATCGGCCACGGTGCGGCGCGCGGTCGGCAACAGGTCGCCATCGGCCTTGTTCACAAGGATCAGATCGGCCATTTCCATGATGCCGCGCTTGACGCCCTGCAATTCGTCGCCCCCGGCAGGTGCCAGCAGCAACACGAACAGATCCGACATCTCGGCGACCAGCGTTTCGGACTGTCCGACCCCGACGGTCTCGATCAGCACCACGTCGAACCCTGCCGCCTCGCACAGCCGAATCGCCTCGCGCGTGCGCCGTGCGACGCCGCCAAGCTGGGCGTTGGACGGGGTCGGCCGGATGAAGGCGGCAGGATTGCGCGACAACGTCTCCATCCGGGTCTTGTCACCCAGGATCGAACCGCCCGAGCGGGTCGAGGACGGATCGACAGCCAGCACCGCGACCCGCAGGCCGCGTTCGGTCAACATGGTTCCGAACGCCTCGATAAAGGTCGACTTGCCGACGCCAGGCGTACCCGACAGCCCGATCCGCAACGCCTGGCGATCGGGCAGCGCGGACAACAAGGCGATGGCCCGTTCGCGATGATCGGGTCGCGTCGATTCGATCAGGGTGATCGCGCGGGACAACGCGCGCCGGTCGCCCCTGATCAGCGGTTCAAGCAATTCGTCCATGCGTCCCCAACGGAAACGAAGACCGGATGTCTCCGTATCATCGTGGATATTTGCATGGCGGCGAAATGCCAAGCCTTACGGGTGCGCGCGCAGATAGGCGATCACGGCGTCGATGTCCTCGGTCTTCTTCAGCCCCGCGAACGCCATCTTGTTCTTGGGAAGAAAACCCTTGGGATCGGCCAGATAGCCATGCAACGCCTCGTCGTCCCAGACCATGCCGCCCTCAGCCGCTTCCTGCATGGCCGTCGAATACTTGTAGTCATCGACGGCGCCCACCTGACGATCGACGACGCCGTTCAGCATCGGGCCGACGCGGTTCTTCGCGCCTTCGCCGACCTGGTGACAGGCCTTGCATTTCTTGAACACGTTTTCGCCCGCCGCGACCAGTTCCGGGTCTGGTTCGGTGGCCGCCGCCTGTGCGTCGCCGTCACCTGCCGCAGCGTCGGCCGTTTCGACCCCGGCAGCAGCTTCGGTCGCCTGCTCGGCAGAGGCGTCCTCGACCGGCGCGTTATCAGCCGGCGGATCTTCCGAGTTTTCCTGGACCGACTCTTCGTCGCCATCACCGTCGTCCGGATCGTCCGGCGTCACGTCCAGAACCGAGGCATGCATGGTAATCTCGACGCTGTCCTTGCAGTTTTCCATGCAGGGTTCGCCGCTGAATTCGGGGTATTCCGTTTCTTCGCGGTCATCGACGATGAAGCCATCCGCGTTGGGCATCGCGACGTCCAGAAAATTGTCCCGGGACAGCACGAAGTCATCCTCGACCAGATAGTTCGAATAAAGGATATAGGCGGTGATCGCATAGGTTTCGTCGGGGGTCAGGATCTGCGCCTGCCCGAAGGGCATCGAGCGATGGACATAATCCCAGACGGTCGAAAGATGCGGCCAGTAGCTGCCCACCGTCTTGACCGGATCCCTGCGATCCAGCGTATCCTCGCCGCCTGCCAGCTTGGGCCAGTTTCCCAGCCCCTCGGCAAAGTCGCCATGGCACGCGGCGCAATGTTCAAGATATTTTTCCTCGCCGGTCATCACATCGCCCGACCCTTCGGGCAAACCGCGCCCGTCGGGCATGATCTTCACATCCCATGCGGCGATTTCCTCGGGCAGGGCCTCGCGGCCAAGTCCCATCCGGCCTGCATCATCCTGTGCCAGCGCCGGACCGGACGTTACCACGCCAAGCGCCACGGCCTTAAGAAACTTCGACATTTTCCGCGCTCCCGTCTTGCTTGATCCACCAGGTCTGAATGGCATTGTTGTGATAGACCGAGTTCTCGCCGCGGATCGCACGCAGCGCCGACTTGGTCGGCTGCACATAGCCGGTGTCGTCCATCGCGCGCGACTGCAGCAGCATCTCTTCGCCCTGCCAGTCGTGATCCAGCCAGAACCGTGTCATCTGCATCGGCTGCCCTGGCGCTGCCAGCCGGGCCGTCTTCCATGTCTTGCCGCCATCGACCGAGACATCGACGCGCGTGATCGCGCCCCTGCCCGACCAGGCCAGTCCGGTAATCACCAGCGGCCCGTTGCCATGCCGGATCGGCACCTGCGGGCTGGGTGCGGTGACGACCGACTTCGCATCCATCACCCAGGTCCATTTGCGGCTGGTGCCATCGGCCAGCGTGTCGGTGTATTTGCTGGTCTCTTCGCGGCTTTCCACCGGACCGTCCGTCACTTCGATGCGGCGCAGCCACTTGACCCACAGGTTGCCTTCCCAGCCGGGCACGACCAGCCGTGCGGGATAGCCATGTTCCTTGCGCAGCGCCTCGCCGTTCGCCTTGAAGGCCAGCATGCAATCGTCCAGCGCCTTCTCGATCGGGATCGAACGGCCGTTCGAGCTGGCATCGGCCCCCTCGACATAGATCCACTTGCCCTCGGGCTTGACGCCGGCTTCTTCCAGCAGCGTCTTCAGCGGGATGCCGACATATTCCATGTTGTGGATCATACCGTGAGTGAACTGCGAACCGTTCAACTGCGCGCCAGCCCATTCCATGCCGGTATTGGCCGCGCATTCGCAGAAATAGACGCCCGAGTGCCGTGGGAAACGCTCCAGATCCTCGTAGGTGAAGACCAGCGGGCGATCGACAAGCCCGTTGATCATCAGCCGGTAATCGGGCTTGGCCAGTTCGATTGCGCCGGAATGGTGACGCTCGAACGCGCAGCCGGCCGGGGTGATCGTGCCGTCCAGCGCGTGGATCGGCGTGAAGTTGATCGAACTGATCGGATCGGCGGTCAGCCAGGGCACGTTGCGGCGCACCACATCGGATTCGAAGCGGATCGGCAGGCCATAGGGCGTCTCATCGACGCCCTCGCCCGTATAGCGGGCCCAGTCCTGAACTTCGGTGATCAGCGGATCGGGGCCGCCTTGCGCGCGGGCGGACAGGGCGGCGGCAGGCAATGCGACACCAGCCGCCAGCCCCGCCCGCAAGATGCCGCGGCGGCTGGTCGTGACAGATTTTCCGGCCATGTGGGTGGGTCCTTCCTCAGTCTCCCGTGACGGTGATAGAGTTGTTGGGCGCGGTTGCGACCGTGCCCTGTTTGCGGATGTAATCCTCGACCACATCCCAGATCTGCGGCCCCTCGGTGCCTTCGTTGACCGAGGCCCAACCGGCGATGACATAGTTCCGGGCCGGATCGATCGGCGCATTTTCCTTCAGCAGCATCATGTTGCTGATCCGGTTTCCGATCTCGGCATAGGGGTCGATGGTGTAGCCAAGCCCACCCACGCGAACCATGTCGCCGCCCTGCTGGTAGTAGGGATCTTCGTTGAAGATATTGTCGGCCACGTCTTCCATGACCGTCTTCAGCATCTCGCCCGACATCTCGGTGCGGTAACACTCGCCATAGGTCATTGACGTGACCGAATGGATGTCCTCGCGCGTGATGTCGCCCGGCAGGACCGAGGCGCCCCAGCGGACGCCGGGTGACAAGGCGATCTCGGAGTCGCGTTCGGACAGCATGGCCTCGCAGATCAGATCGTCCCAGCTGCCGTTGAAATTGCCGCGCCGATACAGCAAGCCTTCCGACTTGCCGATCACTTCGGTCAGATCGGCCTCGTAGGGGGCGCGGATCTCGTCGATCAGACCGGCCATCTCGGCATCCGGTTCGATCACGTCCGAAAAGATCGGGATCAGCTTGTGGCGGAAACCCATCATCTTGCCACCCTGAACGTCCAGATCGACCCGGCTGACGAATTTGCCGTGGCTGCCGCTGGCGATGATGATCGTCTCGCCGACCAGCACGGGTTCGGGAATGGCGTCGTGGGTATGGCCGGACAGGATCACGTCGATCCCCTTCACGCGGCCAGCCATCTTGTGATCCACGTCAAAGCCGTTATGCGACAGGCAGACAACCAGATCGACGCCCTCAGCGCGCAGATCGTCCACCACCTGCTGCATCCGTTCCTCGCGGATGCCGAAGCTGTATTCGGGGAACATCCAGCTTGGATTGGCGATCGGCAGATAGGGGAAGGCCTGACCGACAACGCCCACGCGCAGGCCGTTCGTCTCGAAGATCTTCGATGGCTCGAACGCCGGCTCGTCCCATTCGACGTCGAAGATGTTCGCCCCCAGCAGTGGCTGATCCATCATCTGCATCAGTTCCTGCACGCGTTCGGTGCCAAGGGTGAATTCCCAATGCGCGGTCATCGCCTGCGAACCCAGCAGGTTCATCACCCGCACCATATCCTCGCCGCGGGTCTGCAGGCTGGTATAGGAACCGTGCCAGGTGTCGCCGCCATCCAGCAGCAGCGAGTTCGGACGGGCCGCGCGGATCGCCTTCACAACTGTTGCCACCCGGTCGAAGCCACCCATCCTGCCATAGGTCTTGGCCAGGTCGACGAAATCCGGATATGTCAGCGCATAGGCGTCGCGGCTGCCCGGCTCGATTCCGAACATCTTCTGATACGCCTCGCCCACGACATGCGGCGCCCGGCCCTTGGCTTCGCTTACGCCGATATTGGTGTCCGGCTCACGGAAATAGATCGGCTTCAGATGCGCGTGACAATCGGTGACGTGGATCAGGGTCAGATTGCCGAAATCGTCGAACTGCAGCAGTTGGTCCTGCGTCAGTGCCTGCTGTGCAAAGGCCCGCGGCAGGTTGCCGAACCCCAAACCCGCAAGCGCGGCCGAGCTGGCAAGACCAAGCTGCAACATTTCGCGGCGAGAGATCATCGGCATTCTCCGTAAATATTCATATACGTGCAGTCGTTAAGGCGAAAAAACCCGCGCGACCGATCGGACGCGCGGGCATGGTTCAGTGACGGACGCTGACGCCCTCGACCGGCAGGCCGTTGCCGCGCGACGCGACATACAGTTCCAGCGCACGGAATTCATCGCTGCCCATGGGAAAGGTTTCGGCACGGGTATCGCGGATGCAGCCCCGGAAACGGTTGTGCTGCGAAACCAGACCGGCCTGCTTCAGACGATAGACGGGAAAGCCGTTGGTCTGACCCTGGCTCAGGTGGTCCGCACGGATCCAGTCACCGAAATGGTCCTCGTGACAATTGGCGCAAGCCAGTTCAAGCTGCCCATACCGCGTATAGTACATCTCCTTGCCCTGCTCCCAGAAGGGCTGGGCAGGGCCGTCGATCGCGACGTCCATCGGCATGCCGCGCGACTGCATCGAGATCAGGGCGGTCAGGTTCTTCATCCTGTTACCGTTCCAATCCAAGGCTTCGGCCTGCATGCGGTTGGTGCGGCAGTCGTTGACATAATCCTCGACCGACCACAGCGCGCCGTCCTTGTTGACCTTGGGTGTGGTCGCACGAACGCCTTTCATCGACTCGGACACATCCTCGTGGCAGGACGCGCAGCTTTTTCCGGCCTCGCCCTCGACCATGTTCCATTCGTCCATGCCCTGATCGACGAAGATCATGCCGGGATTTTCGAAATCATCCGTCTGCATGGTCTGCGTGTCCGGGTCCCGGAACAGCCAGCCCGAATAGATCTCGTCCAGCGCCCCGTCCAGGTGTTCGGGGGCGGGTGCGGCGGTCTGCAGTTCGACCTCACCCCCGTTGATGACGATCGGATCGGTCGATTCCGGGACCGTCTCGGCCAGCGCCGGCAGGGCCAAGGCGCAGGCCATCGCGGCCAGTGCAGCCCTGCGAAGCGGGATTGTCATGTTCTCTCCTCCCTTGGTTGGCACCCGGCCGATCATTGTTCGCCGGCCGGGGCGACCTTGCCTGGGGTTTCGTCCCGTGTCGTCAGGACACCTCGACCGAATGCTTGTCCTCGTAGACCGAGCCGTCGTCGTCGTACCAGGTAAAGACGAACTCGCCCGATTCCGGCACCTTGGCCTCGAACTCGAAATACGGGTTCGTGCTGATGGCAGGCTCCATGGTGACATCGATGACGTCGGTGCCGTTGAAGGTCACATGGAACCGGTTGATGATAGAACGCGGGATGATATTGCCATCCTTGTCCTTGCGCTGACCCGATTCCATCGGATGCGAGATCAGCGTCTTGATCTGGATCACCTCATCCTTCGAGGCGGTCTTCGGGACGCGAACACGGGGTTTGACGTTGTCTGCCATATCTTGTTTCTCCTTCCCGCTCAGCCGCCGCAGCCGCCGATGGTGACCTTCACATTCGACGATGTCCGGACGAACGATCCGTCGGCCAGTTTCGCGACGGCCACGACATCCTGCGTTTCTGCAAGCCGAATTCGGGTCGAGGCCATATGGGCGCCAGCCAGTTCACCGAACTTGAAGGTTGCAACGGGGGGCGTCGGGTTGCCCGGTGCAAGGACCAGGATCTCCGAGGCGCCCTCGGCTTCGACGCTGATCGGCACCGTATTGCCATTCTCGGCGATCTCGGGCGCGGTCAGGGTGACGCCATCGCCTTCGGCGACCTCGGCCCCGCCAGTGAATTCGGCGATCAGTTCGTCGGCGGTCTTCTCGGCCGCGCCGTCCTGCGCCATCGCGGTCAGGGGCAACGAGGCAAGCGCCGCCGCCCCAGCACCCACGACCAGAACTTCTCGTCTGTCGATCTTCATTGCTGCAATCACTCCTTCAGCGTCGCGATATAGGCGACGACGTCTTCGATCTGCTGCGCGTTCAGCAACGGCGGCAGCGGCTCGGTCCCGGCCTTGCCGGTGAACGCGTCGCCGGGCCGGACATAGCCAGCGGTCTTGTACAAGCTGGGCATCATCGATTCGGGGAAGGTCCGCTTGGCGTCCGCCACGATGCCGCGCAACTGTTCGACCGACCAGCGATCGCCGGCACCGTCCAGCGACGGCCCTATATTGCCCTGAAATTCGGCATCGGTCCGTGCACTGATCGCGTGGCAGGCAACGCAGTTGCCGGTGCCCTTGTCGGCATAGATCTTTGCGCCTTCTTCAGGATCGCCTGCGGTATCGGACAAGGGCTCAGCAATTGCACCGATATCGTCAAAAGCTACATCCTGCGGCGCGGTCTCGGCGGCAAGGGGCATGGCCGACGCCATCGCCACAAGTGCCGCCGCTGCCGTAAACGCGGCATGGCGTGGCATGAGTTTCCTCCCTCTCGTCTTCTCCCTGTTGCGACAAAGGTAAGGGGCATCGCGCACATAATGCAACATAAAATTCGCATTTGAGTATATGACTTTTCGCAACGCATCCGGTAAGCCGCTGAAACTGCGGCGCGTTCGCGCGCCACCCCCTGCAACGCTTGCCAGAACCGGGCCAAGCGCCTAAGTCTTGTGGATCGTCTTTGAAGGAATTTCGCCCATGCGGCGCCCTGTATCCTGTCTGGCAATCGCCTGTGCCGCGCTGCTTTCGTTGCCTGCGGCGGTTTCCGTGACGGCTGTCGCACATGCGGCCCAGATCGCGCGAGACAGCGTCGACTGGCAAGCCGCCCCGGTGCGGCTGCTGATGGTCGAGGCCAAGGGCTGTATCTATTGCGCCGCTTGGAACCGCGAGATCGGCCCCGGCTATCCCAACTCAGCCGAGGGAAAGGCCGCGCCCTTGCTGGTGACGGATATCGACGGTCCGTGGCCCGATGGTGTCGTTCTGGACCGACGCCCGACCATCACCCCGACCTTCATCCTGCTGCAAAATGGCGACGAGGTCGCGCGGCTTGAGGGATACCCGGGCGATCAGTTCTTCTATCCGCTGATCGACGACATGCTGTCAAAGGCGGGCTTGCAGGCCGCAGACATGAGGGAAGACGGATGACACGTTCCGCACAAGACATGATGATCGGCGAGCAATCCCCCGCCGTCCCACTGCCTATGGACGAGAACTGCGGCAGCCTTGCCCCGGCCGACATGATCGAACGGGCAACCGAGGCCGCCGCCTTCATGAAGGCGCTGGCCCATGAGGGCCGCATGATGATCCTGTGCCATTTGTCCGCAGGCGAAAAGACCGTGACCGAACTGGAACGTCTGCTCGGCCAGCGTCAGGCCGCCGTCAGCCAGCAGCTGGCACGCCTGCGCGCCGAAGGGCTAGTCAGTTGCCGCCGCGACGGCAAGGCGCGGCTTTATTCCGTGTCGGATCCCCGTGCCGAAGAGGTGGTCGGCCTGATGTACCGGCTGTTCTGCGCGGGCTGAGACGACGGCGCCGGATATTGCGATCGCAGGTGATCCATCACATCGGGATCGGTTTATTCATCCGATAGCTTTTCGCCGGGCTTTCGCCCCGCGCGCGCTTGGGCTAGGCAGCGGTCAAGCAATTCCAGCCAAGACGGTAAAACGCCATGCATGACATCCGTGCCATCCGTGAAAATCCCCAGGGCTTCGACAACGCGCTGACCCGGCGCGGCGGCGTGGCGATGTCGGCGCAGGTGTTGGCACTGGATGCCGACAGGCGGGCAAAGATCGCCGCCGCGGAAACCGCACAGGCCGAACAGAACCGGGCCAGCAAAGAGGTCGGTGCCGCCAAGGCCAGCGGGAACGAGGCGGAGTTTCAGCGCCTGCGTCAACTGATGGCCGACAAGAAGGCAGATATGGCCAAGATGCAGGCCGAGGCTGCGCTGCTGGACGGGCGGCTGCGTGATCTGCTGATGGGCATTCCCAACCTGCCGCTGGACAGCGTTCCAGACGGTGCTGATGAAGATGACAATGTCGAACTGAAACGCTGGGGCGCCCCACGCAATTTCGATTTCGACCCGGTCGAGCATTTCGAGATTTCTGGCGTTCGGCCCGGCATGGACTTTGAGACCGCCGCAAAGCTGTCGGGCAGCCGCTTCGTCCTGCTGAAGGGCGCGGTGGCGCGCCTGCATCGCGCGCTGGCGCAGTTCATGCTGGACCTGCACGTCACCCGCCACGGGCTGGAGGAAACCTGGACCCCGGTTCTGGTGCTGGAAGAGATGATGGTCGGGACCGGACAGCTGCCGAAATTCGGCGAGGACAGCTATCAGACCCGCGACGGATACTGGCTGATCCCCACCGCCGAGGTGACGCTGACGAACACCGTGCATGGCGATCTGGTCGATCAGGCGACTTTGCCCCGCAGGATGGTTGCGCACAGCCAGTGTTTCCGGTCCGAGGCCGGCAGCGCCGGGCGCGACACGACGGGGATGCTGCGCCAGCACCAGTTCGAGAAGGTCGAGATGGTGTCGATCACCGATGCAGAAAACGGACTTTCGGAACACGCGCGGATGACCGGTTGTGCCGAGGCGATCCTCGAGGCGCTGGACCTGCCCTATCGCACCATCGCCCTGTG
This sequence comes from Paracoccus sp. R12_2, assembly GCF_017744015.1. GTDB lineage: Bacteria > Pseudomonadota > Alphaproteobacteria > Rhodobacterales > Rhodobacteraceae > Paracoccus. The sequence goes on along the minus strand of NZ_JAGHRA010000004.1, from coordinate 72,255 downwards.
CACCGGCGACATGGGATTCGGCGCACGGATCACCCACGATATCGAGGTGTGGCTGCCCGGCCAGAACAGGTATCGCGAGATCAGCAGCGTCAGCTATTGCGGTGATTTTCAGGCGCGCCGCATGAATGCGCGGTATCGCCCCGAAGGTGGCGGCAAGCCGGAATTCGTGCATACGCTGAATGGCTCGGGGCTGGCGGTTGGCCGCGCCCTGATCGCCGTGCTGGAGAATGGCCAGCAGGCAGACGGATCGGTGAACTTGCCGGCGGCGCTGCACCCATATCTGGGCGGCGCGACGGTTCTTGCCGCGAACGGTATCTTGGCCTGAGGCCTTGTCGGGCCCGCCTCGGCGACGACGACGATATCCGAAACCTAAGGCCACCGTGCTGCGTTGGCCTGTATGTCTCGCGCTGGCCACATCACGCATATCCTGATCGCCACTGGCTTTGTCGCCAGTGGCCTGGCGGTCGTGATGCATTCGCGTGGCCTGCCCCGACTGGAGGAAACCTACGGTTCGGGCGGTGCGCTGACGTCGCTGTCACCCGACCTCGCGGGGCGAACCTCCTCGGACCTGATCCAGCACCTGTATCTGCGTCCGGAAAATCCCGTGATGTGGGCGCTTCTGGTCGTCCTGTTCCTGCTGGTTCTGCTTGACGCAGGCGGAGAGGTTATTGAATCGCCTGCAAGGAAGCGGCGTGGCGGACATGGCGTTTGTCCGGCACTTGCCCTGGCGCTGATCGGGGGCGCATTGTGGCCTTGGCTGGACGGTCAGGAACCGCTGATCGCGGCCGTTTGCGCCATCCTGACAGCGATCAGCGCAACAGTCGCATCGGTTCGCGCATCAAACCAGCACCGGCCCGCGATCGGTTTTCTGGCAGGATGGAGCACCGGTCTGGCCGCCGCCTCGCTGGCTGCCGTCATCGCAGAGCAAGCCAGCTTGGGGATAAGCCAGACCGCGATTGTTGCCATACTGCCGGCGGCGATCATGGGTATGGCGGTCCAGCACAGGCTGGGACGCAGCTTCAGCTATTCCGTCGCGCTGATCTGGGCGTTCTGCGGACTTGCCGCGACCACGATGGGAACCGCGCCGATGGCGGCGCTGGCGGCGATCCTTGGGATTACCGCCATGACCGCCGCGCTGATCCGCGCCGCAAGCTAAGCCAGCGATCAGCCCCCTTTGGGTCGCTGGCGGTTCTTGTGTTTGGACAACGCGCCCGACTGGCTGATCTTCGTGGCTTTGTGGCGATACGGGTTGTCGCCGCCCTGATCGCGGAAGAACAGCCGGATCGGCGTGCCCGGCATATCAAAATCCTCGCGCAAGCCATTGACAAGATAGCGCTGATAGCTGTCCGGCAGCTTGTCGGTATGGGTCGCCTTGACGATGAATGCAGGCGGACGGGTCTTGACCTGGGTCATGTAACGCAGGCGAATCCTCCGCCCACCCGGCGCGGGCGGTGGGTGGCTTTCGGTCATCGCCTCCAGCCAGCGGTTCAGCTTGGCGGTGGACACGCGGCGGTTCCAGACATCGTGCGCCTTCAGCACCGCGGCATGCAACCGATCCAGCCCCTTGCCGGTCCGCGCCGAGACCGTGACCAGAGGCGCGCCTTTCAACTGCGGCAGAAGCTTTTCGAAACTTGCGCGCAGTTCGTTCAGCTTGTGCGGCTTGTCGTCCTCCAGATCCCACTTGTTGGCGGCGACGACGACGGCCCTGCCTTCGGATTCGGCGAAATCGGCGATCCGCAGATCCTGCTGCTCGAACGGGATGGCGACATCCAGCAGCACGACGACAACTTCGGCAAAGCGCACAGCACGCAGACCGTCCGCCACCGACAATTTCTCGACCTTGTCGGTGACGCGCGCCCGTTTGCGCATCCCGGCGGTGTCGAAGATCCGCATGGGCGTGCCCATGAAGTCGGTCGTGACACTGATCGAATCGCGGGTGATCCCGGCCTCGGGACCGGTCAGCAGCCGATCCTCGCCGATGATCCGGTTGATCAGTGTGGATTTTCCCGCGTTCGGCCGCCCGATCACGGCCAGTTGCAGCGGTCGCGCGGCCGAGGGGCGCCAGTCCTCTGCGCCCTCGCCCGCCTCGGCCTCGGCTTCGGTCAGATCCACGTCGGTTTCGGCGGCGACCGGCGCCGGGCGCGCGGCCTCTACCGCATCGGACAACGGCACCAAGACGCGATACAGGTCGTCCATCCCCTCGCCATGCTCGGCCGAGATCCGCAGCGGCTCTCCCAGGCCCAGAGAAAAGGCCTCCATCGCGCCGTCTTCGCCCGCGCGTCCTTCGGCCTTGTTGGCGGCCAGAATGACATGGCGGGCGCGGCGGCGCAGGATTTCGGCGAAATATTCGTCTGCCGCCGTGACGCCCACCCGCGCATCGATCACGAACAGGCAGATATCGGCCTCGTCCACCGCGCGTTCGGTCAGCCGGCGCATGCGTCCCTGCAGGCTGTCGTCATCGGCCATTTCAAGGCCGGCGCTGTCGATCACGATAAAGCGCAGGTCGCCCAGACGACCGGCGCCTTCACGCAGGTCACGAGTGACGCCGGGCTGATCATCGACCAGCGCCAGACGTTTCCCAACCAGACGGTTGAAAAGGCTTGATTTACCGACATTCGGCCGGCCAACGATGGCGAGGGTGAAACTCATCTGAAGGCGTGCAACTGGCCGTCGCGCGACAGCACGAACAGGGTTTGACCGGCGACCACCGGGGCCGATGCCGCGCCGCCCGGGATTGCAGCCTGACCGACCAAGCCGCCCGAGGCTGGATCGAAGGCGCGCAAGACCCCGTCAGAGGAGGCAACAAACAGACGACCGCTGGCCAGCACAGGCCCGTAATGGCCATAGATGCGATCCTGCTTCTTGATCTTCTCATCGGTGTAATAGGGCAGATCGACCCGCCAGATGACCCCGCCCGTTGCGGCATCAAGCCGGATCAACTGCGCCTGGTCGTTGACCGCAAAGACCGATCCACCGGCGACCGTGACGGGGCTGTTCGCGCCGTCCTTGGCGGACCAGGCCTCGACGCCACTGCCCATCTCGACCGCATTGATGCGCCCGGAAGACGTTCCCCCATAAACAGCACCGCCAGAAATGACCGGATCCCCGGTCATGTCACGCACCCAGGTGATCGCACGACCGATACGGCTGCCAGCAACCTGCGCTGTCCACAGCGTCGCGCCGGACTGCGTGTCCGCCGCCATAAGCTGCCCCGACGAGAACGGGAAGATCACGGTATTGCCCTGAACCGCAGGAACCGCCACGCCCATCACGCCAGAGCTGGACCGCGTTCCGGCGGTCTGCCAAAGCACCTTGCCGTCGGCGGCACGAACCGCCCATCCGACATTGTTGCGCGCGACCGTATAGACGACACCGTTCGCGACGGCGGGACCGCCACCGATCGGCGCGTCCACCCGTTGACGCCACAGCACCTGCCCCGAGGCGGCATCCAGTGCGACCAGCTCGCCGAAGCCGGTGGTCACGAAGACCCGACCGCCTTCATAGGCCAGACCACCGCCGGATGCGCTGTTGCCGTTCTCGCGGACCGGGGTGATGTCGGTGCTCCAGGCGGTACCGCCGGACAGGGCGCTGGCCGTCACCCTTGCACGACTGTCCAGCGTGAAGACACGGCCCCCGCCCACGATGGGATCGGCGGCGATGCGATGACGGCGATCATTGCCCTGACCTATTCCCGATGACCAGATCCGTGTCGTTCCGCCGCCGCTTAGCGCGACGTGTCCGGGCTGATGGGCGGCGTTTCCGCCGCGATGGGTCCACTCGGCGTTCGCGCGCGGTGCCGCCAGCGACAACGCGGTAGAGCTGACCGGAGCAGCCCCTTCGACGGCCGGCCCGTCCGGCGAAGTGACGGCCAGCGGGTCCAGCCTTTCACCGGGCAGGATCACTTCGCGGTCGCCGCAGGCCGACAGGCTCAGGGCGGCCGCAAGGGTCATGGTCAGTCGCAGCGTGGCGGTCATGCGCGCCTCTCCCTCGTCGTTCGTCGTTGGCCGGGCTTATCTGTCAGCCGGCTTGCATGCTGTCGGTCGGCTCGGGCTCGACCCCAAGCGCGATCATCATCTCGGAGAGGCGGCGACGCAAGGCTTCGCTGAGGCCATCCTTCTGCTGAATCTGCCGGATCAGCGTGATCGCGTCATCGGTCCGCCCCGCCTCGATCAACGCGACGGCCTTCTGTTCCAGCGCCAGCAGTTCGAACGGCGCACCGGATCGTGACAGCCGCGCCAGAATCGCGTCCCGTTCGGACGGATCCATTTGCGACCCGTTCAGCATGACCAGCTTCAACTCGGCCAGATCGTGCAGCACGGAATCCTGCGCCTCGGCGCCGGCGACGCCCCGCAGCGCTTCGGCCGCCGCGTCATTGCCGCCGTCGCGGACCCAGCCCGAAGCCGCCAGCAGCGCAGACAACGCCTCGCGCCCCTGTGATCCGTCTGTATCGACGGCCAGCAGTGCCGCCGGATCTTCCGACGATTCGGCCGTCAGCACGGCGTCGCCCCACGCCTCGGCGTCGGCACGCTGCCGGGCCTGATCGTATTCATACCAGCTGACACCGATGACCAGCAGCAGGATCAGCGCCAGCGCGATCCAGCCATAGCGCCGGTAAAGGCCGAACAGCCTGTCGCGCCGAAGATCCTCGGTCACCTCGTCGATGAAGCTGTCGTTCTGATTGGCCATCGCCGCAAAATCCGCAGTTTTTCTTTCGCAGGCAGTCTTATACCGTGCAGAGTGGGATTGCCAATGCCGCGACGCCCGGTTCATCGAACCACGCCACTGGCGGCCGGATGTGCGAGACGCGAGGAAACAAGGGGACTGTCACGATGTTCACGGGGTACATGTTCGAGTTGATGTCTTGGTGGTTGCTGTTCGGCGGCGTCATGGCAACAGCCTTCATCCTGCACAACGATGATGACGACGACAGAATCGATGTGGACGATTCTCCGTTCGGCGGACTGGACGATTTCGACGTGGACAGATTCCGCGCCTCCGCCATCGGCACCGAGGACGCCGACATGCTGACAGCGGGCGACGAAACCCCGACAGCCATGGCCGGGCTTGACGGCGACGACACCATCACCGGGTCCCGCGACAGCGACTATATCCTTGGCGGCGCAGGCGATGACCAGATCGACGCACGGGTCGGCATCGACACCATCCGTGCCGGCGACGGAGACGACGCGGTGTCAGCCGGCCTGGGCACGGATTCCGTGTTCGGCGACGCGGGTGACGATACGTTGGACGGCAGCGGCCAGAACGATTTTCTGGACGGCGGCGCCGGAAACGACGTGCTGATCGGGGGTATCGGACCTGATTCGCTGGCAGGCGGGGACGGTGACGACACTCTGTCCGGCCTCGCCGAAGATCGCGCGGCGGCGCGCAATGCGACCGAGGCAGATGAGGACGGTCCCGATATCCTGGACGGTGGCGAGGGCGATGACGTGCTGTGGCTGGGCATGGACGACATCGGCTCCGGTGGCGAAGGCGCGGACGAATTTGCGGTCGATCACCGCGGCGATCACGATGACGGTGTTCGCACCATCACCGACTACAATCCGGAAGAAGACGTGATCACGCTGCATCTTGACCCGACCGGGGCCGGCGAGACACCACCCGAGATTAGCCAGAATATCAGCGAAGATGGCGCCGACAGGCTGATCTCGGTCGATGGGGTCGAGGTGCTGCGCGTTGTTGGTGCCGGGTCAGGTGATCCGATTGAAATAGAAACCCCATCGCCCGAAAGCGAGGATGAGGACGAGAGTGAGGAGGCCTAGTCTTCGGGTCGCTCTTCCAGAACCGTCCGGTCTCAATTGAAAAGCCTGCCGCGACAGCGGCAGGCTTTTCCTTTTCGGTGACGGGCTTGTGGTTCCGTCAGCTATCGCAGCTTACATGCGCGACGCGACGTTTTCCCAGTTCACCAGATTGTCGAGGAAGTTCGACAGGTATTTCGGGCGCGCGTTGCGGAAATCGATGTAGTAGCTGTGCTCCCACACATCGCAACCCAGCAGGGCGGTCTGCCCAAAGCAAAGCGGATTGACGCCGTTCTCGGTCGAGGTGATTTCCAGGGAACCGTCGGCGTTCTTGACCAGCCACGCCCAGCCCGAACCGAACTGTCCGCCACCCTTGGCCGCGAACTGTTTCTTGAACTCATCCACCGAGCCGAAATTCTCGCTCAGTGCCTCGACCAGCGTGGAGGGAATTTCACCGCCATTCGGGCTCATCATTTCCCAGAACTGGCTGTGGTTCCAGTGCTGGCTGGCATTGTTGAAAATTCCGTTCTGCGCCACGGCACCCTTTTGGTAGGTGCCCTTGATGATATCTTCCAGCGACTTGCCTTCCCACTCGGTGCCCGAGATCAGCTCGTTCAGCTTCTCGACATAGGCATTGTGGTGCTTGTCGTGGTGATATTCCAGCGTCTCCTTGGACATGCCTGCGTCTGCCAGAGCGTCATGTGCATAGGGAAGATCGGGAAGGGTAAAAGCCATTTTCCTCTCCTTTCTGAAAGGGTTGAGCTTGCGGGTCGGGCGCACAGTCCCGCATTCGCGGGGTCAACGCAAGGGGGCGGGGCGGGTTCCTGAACCGTGACAGAAAAAGGGGCTATCCTGCCCCTTTTGACCTGCGGGCGAATTTCCCCAAAGGATCTGTTCCCAATGCGAGGGCTTATCGCGGGGCGAGACCGGAACCCGGACAGGCGGCCGATTGCAGCACCAGATCCAGATAATCTGCGGTCGAGCGAAAACCGATCAGGCGAAAGCCGCCATCGACCCGCCAGAACGCCGCCGCCGTCTGCGCAGCGCGGGATCTGCGCAGCCCATCTTTTGGCAATGCATCAAGATCGGCAGGGCTCAGCTTGGCGATCACGTCGCTGGCATGATCCCCGATCACTTCGAAGACCGCCCGTGCGTCCGAGACATCGGCGATCAGCGCGTGTTCCCCGGTCAGCGCCTGTTCCAGCGCCACGATGGCCTCAGGCGTTTCCTGCGCGGGCAGGATCAATAGCAATTCGTCCGGCGACATCCAGCCAAGACTGCGGCTGCCATCGGTGGTGATCCGGGTCGCGTCCGGGATCGCAAGACCGGCCGCCTCTGCGATGGCATCGCCCGCACGCGACAGGTCGGCGCGGATCGTGATCATGCCCAGCCCGTCCAGCCGGGCGACGGTTGCAAGTGCCTCAGCCATTCAGACGTGCCCCTTCCTTGTCGTAGAACACCGGATCGCAGATCCGTCCCTTCAGCACCTCGCCCGAGGGCAGCGGAAATTCCAGCACCTGCCCCATCCGGCCGGTGCCGTGGCGCACCAGCGCCATCGCGATGGGTCGGCCAAGCGTCGGAGAATGATAGCTGGAGGTCACGCGCCCCTGGGTCTTGCGCTGCCCGTTGGGATTGGTGCCCTCATCCACCGCCAATGCGCCATCCGGGATCACCCGGTCATCCAGGCTTTCCAGCCCGACAAGCTGCCAGCGCGCCCCGTCCTTCATGTGGCTGCGCGACTGCGCGCGCTTGCCGATATAGTCGGACTTCTTCTTGCTGATCGCCCAGTCCAGGCCCAGATCCTGGGGGATGATGGTGCCATCGGTTTCATCCCCGATCATGATGAAGCCCTTTTCCGCACGCATCACATGCATCGCCTCGGTGCCATAGGGCGTGATGCCCAGATCGCGCCCCGCCTCTTGCAGGCGTTCCCACAATTCAAGGCCGCGCCCGGCCGGCACCGCGATCTCGTAGCTGAGTTCGCCCGAAAAGCTGATACGGTAAATGCGTGCCGGCATCCCCGCAATGTCGCCTTCGACCCATTGCATGAACGGCAATGCCTGCTGCGACAGATCGATGCTGCCGGGCAGACGTTCCAGCAGATCGCGCGCCTTCGGGCCGGCCACGGCGATCTGCGCGTATTGTTCGGTCACATTGGCGGTATAGACCTGCCAGTCCCACCATTCACATTGCAGCCAGTCTTCCATATGGCCATGTATCCGGTCCGCACCGCCGGTGGTCGTGTGGCATAGCCAGGTATCCTCTGACAGCCGGGCCACCACGCCATCATCCATCAGGAAGCCGTTTTCGCTGCACATCAGGCCATAGCGGCATCTCCCGACCGGCAGGCTGGACATCATGTTGGTGTACATCATGTCCAGGAACTTGCCCGCATCCGGGCCCTTGACCAGGATCTTGCCAAGGGTCGACGCATCCAGCGTCCCGACCGAATTACGCACCGCCAGGATTTCGCGATTGACCGCAGCATGACGATCCTCGTCCCCGCGGGGGTAACAATAGGGACGGCGCCATTGGCCGACCGGCTCCCACGACACGCCGTGGCGTTCATGCCATGCGTGCAGGGGCGTCTTGCGCAGCGGCTGGAACGCCTCGCCCCGGGCGTCGGCGGCGATCGTCGCCAGTGTCAGCGGCGTATAAGGTGGCCTGAACGTCGTCGTGCCCGTCTGCGGGATCGGCTGGTTCAAGGCATCCGACAGGATCGCAAGCCCGTTGATATTGCTGACCTTGCCCTGATCGGTGGCCATCCCCAGCGTGGTGTAGCGCTTGGTGTGTTCGACACTGGCATAGCCCTCGCGCGCGGCCAGTTGCACGTCGGTCACCTTCACGTCGTTCTGATAATCCAGCCACATCTTCGCCCGCAGCTTGTAGGGGGCATTCTTGGGCATGCACCAGACCGGCATGGTCGCGCCCTCGGCGCGTTCAATATCGCCCGCACAGCGCAAATCGCCGCTGGCTGCACCCGTCGAGGTGACGTTCCCCCGCCCATCCGCGCCCAGAGGCGGGCGATCCGGGTCGGGGCGGAACATCGCCTGTTCCTCGTCCCACAGCAGCTTGCCACCACAATGGCTGTAAAGATGCACGACCGGCGACCAGCCGCCCGACATCGCCACCACGTCACAGTCGATCGTGCCGGTATGCTTGCCTTCGCCGTTCTGGTCGCAGACCGCGACGCTTTCGACATGGCGACCGCCCGTGACCTTGGCAATCGCGCTGCCGGTCAGCACGGTGATGTTCTGCGCGCGTGCCGCCTGCGGCAGATCGCCATCGGCGCTGTCGCGGGCGTCCAGCACCGTGACATCCAGCCCGGCATCCTGCGCGATCAGCGCGGTGCGATAGGCATCGTCGTTGTTCGTCACGACCACGATCCGCTGACCCGGCGCAACGCCATAGTCCACGATGAAATCGCGCACAGCCGAGGCCAGCATGACCCCCGGCACGTCGTTGCAGGCGAATGCCAGCGGACGTTCCAGCGCCCCGGTCGCGGTGACGATATGGCCCGCGCGGATCCGCCACAAGCGCTGTCGCGGGATGCCCTGGTTCGGATCATGGTCGGCCAGCGCCTCTCGCGCCAGAAGATAACCGTGATCGTAAAGCCCGGTTGCCATCGTATTGCGGCGCAGCGTGACATTTGCCCGCCCGCGCAGATCGTCCAGCAACGCCTGGATCGTCGCCTCGCCCGCCTTGTGATCGACCGGCGTGCGGCCGCCCCAGACCGGGTTCTGTTCAAGAACCAGAACCTTGCCGCCCTTCTCCGCAGCCTCGCGTGCGGCGGTCAGTCCGGCAATGCCGCCGCCAACGACGACCGTATCGTAATGCGCATAGGCCTGTTCATAGCGATCGGGATCGGGATCGGTCGGGGCACGTCCCAGACCGGCGCTGCGGCGGATGATCGGCTCGAACAGATGTTTCCAGAACGGGCGCGGATGGATGAAGGTCTTGTAGTAAAACCCCGCCGGAAGCATCGGCGACAGCCAGTTGTTGACCGCGCCGATATCGGCATCCAGCGAGGGCCAGCAGTTCTGGCTGCGCAGCATCATGCCGGGAACCAACGCAGTGGTGGTGGCACGCTGGTTCGGTTCGAACCTGCCGCCCTGCCCCAGACCGAACAAGGCGTTCGGTTCCTCGGCCCCCGAGGCGACGGGACCGCGCGGGCGGTGATACTTGAACGACCGACCCATCAGCATCTGGCCGCTGGCCAGCATCGCCGAGGCCAGCGTGTCGCCGCGCAGCCCGCGCAGGTGCCGCCCGTCAAAGCGGAACGGAATCTGGAAGGCGCGGTCGATCAGGCGGCCGCCACGGGCCAGACGAAAAGGAGGCGTGTGGGTCATTCGGCATGGCTCCAGTCTGGCTGCCAGTCGGGGCGGACCTTGCGGATCGCATCGACGATATCCTGAGGCGGGGTATGGGTCTGCGCGCGATAGGTGCCATAGACCTGCAAGTTCGCCGTGTCGCGCGCGGCCAGAAACCACTTGCCGCAGCCATAGGCATGCCGCCAGCGTTCGAAATGCACGCCCTTGGCGTTCTTGCGCGCGAACATGTAATCCTCGAATTCCTCATCCGACCCCTCGGGGCCGACGCGTTTCAGATGCGCCTCGCCACCGGGATGAAGTTCGGTTTCCTCGGCGTCTAGCCCGCAATAGGGACAGGTCAGGATCAGCATTCAGGCATCCTTGGGCGGAAGGGTGGAAAGATATTCGCAGGCCATCCCGGCAAGTTTCCCGCGGATGGCGTCATCAGACAGGGCGGGGCCGGACAACCAGACGAAGCCCGGCTTGGCGCGACCACCCTGCGACATGGGTTCGGTGCCCGGCAAGGCCAGCGCGGCGGCCTCGGCGGACTTGCCGACGCGAAACATCGCACGACCCTCGCGCGCGGCGGCCAGCATGTTGCCGTTCATCAGAAAGCACCAGCCCCCGAACATGGGCTTGCCCGACAGGTTGTCGGGATGTCCGAAATCTTCGCTCAGCTGCGCCTCGAGACCGGTGTCGCGGGTCATGATCCGACCCGCCGACATGCGGAAGCCGGGGGCATGGCCCCCGGCAAGAAGCTGCGAAACCGCGACGCACCCAGGGCGCGGCGCAATGTCGTCACGCTTGCCTCAGTTCGAGGTCGGCTCGGTGCCGCCATCGGCCGGCGCAGGTTCTGCCGGGGCAGGATCTGCCGGTGCGGCATCAGCCGGCTCGGCTGCATCGGGCGCCGAATCGACATTGACGGTCGTATCCGCGCCCGCCGGGGCGGTGGTGTCTGTCGCGGTATCCATGTCGCCGCCCGACATGAAGAAGAACAGCAATGCGACGACCACCACGACGGCGCCGACGATGAAATACAGAGCGTTGTTGTTATTGCCTTCGGCCATGAGTGTTCCTTTCTCTCAACAGCGTGTCGAGGGAACAATGACGCGTGACCGGTATCCGTTCCGAGGCGATGAGGCATTGGCGAAAGCTTGCCTAATGCGCCACGCCGGCGGCAACCGATTCGTCGATGAACCGGCCCTCGCGGAAGCGATTCAGCCCGAAATCGGCCGCCAACGGACCGGGTCGGCCATTGGCCACCAGTTCCGCCATCGCCCAGCCCGATCCGGGAATCGCCTTGAAGCCACCGGTACCCCAACCGCAATTGACGAAAACCCCGCCCACCGGCGTCGTGGACAGGATCGGCGAACGATCGCCCGTCATGTCGACGATGCCGCCCCATTGACGCAGCATTTTCAGGCGCGAGATCATCGGAAAGGTTTCCACCAGCGCCCGGACGGTTTCCTCGACATGGTGCCAGGAACCCCGCTGGGTGAAGTTGTTGTAACCGTCGGTGCCGCCGCCGATCACCATTTCGCCCTTGTCGGATTGCGACAGGTAACCGTGGACGGTGTTGGCCATCACCACCACATCCATGCAGGGCTTGATCGGCTCGCTGACCAGCGCCTGCAATGCGACGCTTTCGATGGGCAGGCGGAAACCGGCCATCTCGGCCAACTGCGAGGAATGACCCGCGACGATAAGCGCCAGCTTGTCACAGCCGATCCGGCCCTTCGAGGTGTTGACGGCGCGGACTTGCCCGGCCTCGGTTTCCACGCCCTGCACCTCGCAGTTCTGGATGATGTGCATGCCCATGTCGGAACAGGCGCGCGCATAACCCCAGGCCACCGCATCATGGCGTGCCGTGCCGCCGCGCGCCTGATAAAGCCCGCCAAGCACCGGATAGCGCGGGCCGTCCAGGTTGATGATCGGCACCAGTTCCTTGACGCGGGCGGGTTCGATCCATTCGGTCGACACACCTTGCAGGTTGTTGGCGTAGACGGTGCGCTTGTAGCCGCGCACCTCGTGTTCGGTCTGGGCCAGCATGATCAGGCCGCGTGGGCTGAACATGATGTTGTAGTTCAGGTCCTGTGACAGCGTCTCGTAAAGGCTTAGCGACTTGTTATACAGCGCCGCCGATGGATCCTGCAGATAGTTGGACCTGATGATCGTGGTATTCCGGCCGGTATTGCCGCCGCCAAGCCAGCCTTTCTCGATGACCGCGATATCGGTGATGCCGAAATTCTTGCCCAGGTAATACGCGGTCGCCAGCCCGTGCCCGCCCGCGCCGACGATGACGATCTTGTATCTGTCGCGCGGCTGGGGGCTGGCCCAGGCCCTGCCCCATTGCTGGTGCTGTCGAAACGCCTCGCGCGCAATGGCGAACACGGAATAGCGGCCGGAGCGTGAAGCAGCTGGCATCTGGATCCCCTTCCTCGGTCGCGGACAGAATGGCCGCGCGGCGGCGCGCGAACAAGACGTGATGCGGCAGCTTCAGTTCAAATTCCGACATCGCCTACGGCGATCGTCGCGCACGATTTTGTCAGCACGATGCCTTTTGGCGCCAAATTCCGTGCAAATCCGCCTGCATTCGGCGATCTCAGCCGGGGATGCGGCACCACGCCACTTTCGGATCTTCCGTGACACGACTACAGATGTGGCAAGCGGAGGAATGCGATGTTCTGGATTTTCTGCACGGTTCTGGTGCTGTGCGTTGCAGCGGCGATCTTTGCCCCGATCTGGCGGACACGGCAAAGCGGCACGGCGGCTGCCATGCCTGCAGCGGCCTATGACCTGCAGGTCTATCGCGACCAGCTGCGTGAGGTTGAACGCGACCTGGAGCGCGGCGTGATCGCCCCCGAGGATGCCGACCGGCTGCGCACCGAAATCGGCCGCAAGGTCCTGGACGCTGACCGCCGGCAGGGCGATGCGGCCCCGCCATCGCGCGGCGGCGCCGGTGCCGGGGCGGCGCTGGTCCTGCTGGCGCTGCTGGCCGGGGCGGTGGCGCTGTATCTGCGCGAAGGGGCGCCGGGCGCGCCCGACCTGCCCATCGCAAGCCGCATCGCGATGGCGGAACGCGCCTACGACACCCGCCCCAGTCAGGACCAGGCCGAGGCGCAGGCAACCGCACCCGCCGATCTGCCCGACCCTGATCCCGAATACATGGCGCTGGTCGAACAGCTGCGCGCGGCGGTCGCGCGCAATCCCGACGACCCTCAGGGGCTGACCCTTCTTGCCACCAGCGAAATGCGGCTGGGAAACATCACGGCGGCGCGCGAGGCGCAGCAGCGACTTGTCGCGGCGCGCGGCGACGCGGCCAGCGCCGAAGAGGTGATGCGGCTGGCCGCCCTGATGATCGAGGCAGCCGGTGGAATCATAACCCCCGAGGCCGAGCAGGTTCTGGCCCGTTCGCTTGGCAAGGATCCCAACCAGCCGCAGGCGCGATACCTGCTGGGATTGCTGCAACTGCAGAATGGCCGGCCCGACCGTGCCTTCCCGATCTGGCGCCGGCTGATCGAGGAAGGACCGGCCGACGCACCGTGGATCACCCCGATCCGCAACGGCATTCAGGATCTGGCGTGGCTTGCCGGTCAGCCCGACTATGTTCCGCCCGAACCGTCAACGCCCGGAATGCCGTCACTTCCCGGACCGGATGCCGGCATGCTGGATGCGGCCGAAGACATGTCGCCCGAACAGCGCCAAGAGATGATCGGCGGCATGGTCGCACGGCTGGAAGCCAGACTTGCCGATCAGGGCGGCACCCCCGAGGAATGGGCCCGGCTGATCTCGTCGCTTGGCGTGCTGGGGCAGACGGACCACGCACGCGACATCTGGACCGAGGCGCAAACCCGCTTTGCCGCCTCGCCCGAGGCGCTGCAGACGGTTCGCGCGGCGGCGCAGGCGGCGGGACTGGTCGAATGATCTTCGCCGACATCGCCGAATTCGCCGGCGCCCTGCCCCGGATCGGCGGGCTGGCGGGGCTGGATCTGGGCACCAAGACGATCGGCGTTGCGGTCAGCGACGGGCTGCGGCAGGTCGCCTCGCCGCTGTCGGTGATCCGGCGGCGAAAATTCACGCTGGATGCCGAAGACCTGCTGAAGATCACCGAGAATCGTGGCCTGGTGGGCTTGATCCTTGGGCTGCCGCGCAACATGGACGGCAGCGAAGGCCCGCGCGCGCAATCAACGCGAGCCTTCGCACGCAATCTTTCGCGGCTGACCGACCTGCCGATCGGCTTCTGGGATGAGAGGCTGTCGACCGTCGCGGCCGAGCGTGCCCTGCTCGAGGCGGACACGTCGCGCCGACGCCGCGCGGAAGTCATCGATCAGGTCGCCGCCGGGTATATTCTTCAGGGCGCGCTGGACCGTCTGCGATATCTGGGCTGAGGTTTCGTGTATGCACGGGCGGCGCGCGCAGCGCGCGCCCGTCCAAGCGGCAGCGACCGGGCCGGGCCCTGCCCGGCCCGTGCCCTTCACGCCCTTCGGACCACACCGTCAGACAGGGCAGAAAGCCACCGGGCGCGCTTGCGGCGATGGAATGCCGCCTCTAGTCTCGTCGAATGAACGACGATCCTCCCCAAAGCCCCTGCAACAACATCTGCGTCATGCACCCGCGGCATGGTATCTGCGCAGGCTGCTATCGCACGCTGGACGAAATTGCCTGCTGGGGCGGGATGTCGCCGCAGGAACGTCGCGATGTGATCGACATGCTGCCCTCCCGCAGGCCACTGCTGAAGAAACAACGCGGCGAGTCCGCGCAGAAAGCGCTTCGGGGCTGATCGGACGGGGGACGAGGATGATAAGAAAATCTTATCCGAACCCGAAGAAAAAGCAATTTTTCCTTTGCGAATAATTGCCGTTAGACTTCTCGCGACGGATGGTTGCCGATATCGGCCATCATGCCATCTTCACGAACGCGCGCTACGCAACGAACGCAGCCACTCGGAGGAACTATCATGGACGGAAGCGATATCCCTGCCGGCAAATGCCCGGTGATGCATGGGGGCAATACCGCCACCGGAAGCTCGGTGATGAGCTGGTGGCCCAACGCGCTGAACCTGGACATCCTGCACCAGCACGACAGCAAGACGAACCCTCTGAAGGGGTTCGACTATCGCGAGGAACTGAAGAAGCTGGACGTCAAGGCGCTGAAGCAGGATCTGCACGCGCTGATGACCGATAGTCAGGATTGGTGGCCTGCCGATTATGGCCATTACGGCGGGTTGTTCATCCGGATGGCGTGGCACGCGGCAGGATCCTATCGCCTGGCCGATGGCCGCGGCGGCGGCGGCACCGGCAACCAGCGCTTTGCCCCGCTGAACAGCTGGCCGGACAATGTCAGCCTGGACAAGGCAAGGCGGCTGCTGTGGCCGATCAAGCGGAAATACGGCAACAAGGTGTCCTGGGCGGACCTCATCATCCTTGCCGGCACCATCGCCTATGAATCGATGGGTCTGAAGACCTTCGGCTTTGCCTTCGGCCGCGAGGATATCTGGCATCCGGAAATCGACACCTACTGGGGTGCGGAAAAGGAATGGCTGGCGCCGTCCGACGAACGCTATGGCGATGTCGAGACCCCCTCGACGATGGAAAACCCGCTGGCCGCCGTGCAGATGGGCCTGATCTACGTCAACCCCGAGGGCGTGAACGGCAAGCCCGATCCGCTGAAGACCGCCGAACAGGTGCGCGAGACGTTCAAGCGCATGGCGATGAATGACGAGGAAACCGCCGCGCTGACCGCCGGAGGCCACACCGTCGGCAAGACCCACGGCAATGGCGACGCCACCGCGCTGGGTGCAGATCCCGAATCTGCCGGTCCTGAAATGCAGGGCCTGGGCTGGGACAATCCCGACATGCAGGGACAGGCTGCCCGTGCCGTGACATCCGGTCTGGAAGGCGCATGGACGACACATCCGACCAAGTTCGACATGGGCTTCTTCGAGATGCTGTTCGGCCATGAATGGGAACTGCGCAAATCGCCCGCCGGGGCCAATCAGTGGGAACCCGTCGACATCCGCGAAGAGGACAAGCCGGTCGATGCGACCGACCCGACCAAGCGGCGCAACCCGATGATGACCGACGCCGACATGGCGATGAAGATGGACCCGACCTATAACGCGATCTGCCAGAAATTCATGGCAGACCCCGCCTATTTCCAGGACATCTTCGCCCGTGCATGGTTCAAGCTGACCCACCGCGACATGGGTCCGAAGGTCCGTTATCTGGGCCCGGATGTCCCGGCAGAAGACCTGATCTGGCAGGATCCGATTCCGGCCGGACCGACGGGCTATGACATCGCTGCCGTGAAAGGAAAGATCGCGGAAAGCGGCCTTTCGCTGGCTGATATGGTGTCCACCGCATGGGACAGCGCCCGCACCTATCGCGGCTCGGACATGCGCGGCGGCGCCAACGGCGCCCGCATCCGCCTGGCCCCGCAAAAGGACTGGGAAGGAAACGAGCCGCAGCGCCTGGCCCATGTGCTGTCGGTGCTGGAACCGATCGCCGCAGAGAGCGGCGCTTCGGTCGCCGACGTCATCGTTCTTGCCGGCAATCTGGGGGTCGAACAGGCCGCCAAGGCCGCGGGCTTTGAACTGGAGCTGCCATTCTCGCCCGGTCGCGGCGACGCCACCGACGAGATGACGGACGCCGAATCCTTCGATGCGCTGGAGCCTCTGGCCGACGGCTATCGCAACTGGCAGAAGCAGGATTATGCCGTCAGCCCCGAGGAATTGATGCTGGACCGCACCCAGCTGATGGGTCTGACCGCGCCCGAGATGGTCGTCCTGATCGGCGGCATGCGCGCGATGGGCACCAATCACGGCGGCACCCGGCATGGCGTCCTGACCGAACGCGAAGGCGCGCTGACGACGGACTTCTTCGTCAACCTGACCGACATGGCCTATAAATGGGCGCCTGTCGACGGCGGGATCTATGAAATCCGCGACCGCAAGACCGGCGCTGTCAAATGGACCGCAACGCGCATGGACCTTGTGATCGGATCGAATTCTATCCTGCGCGCCTATGCCGAGCTGTATGCCCAGGACGACAGTGCCGAGAAGTTCGTTCAGGACTTTGCGTCGGCCTGGACCAAGGTGATGAACGCAGATCGGTTCGACCTGCGCTGAGCACGCTGCGTGTCCGGCCCCACCGGGCCGGGCACGCCATTCTGACGGACCAACAACTGTCTGATTGTCAGCCGATAAGCGCCATCGCGCGCGGCAGGCGGTCTGCCAGCACATCCAGTTCCGGCGCTGGTGCACAGCTGATCCGGATACAGCGATCCAGCGGTGCAACACCCGGCATCCGGATGAACACGCCCTGCCCCTGCAGCGCTTGCACCAAGGCGCGGGAATATTCGCCATCCCGGCCTGTATCGACGGCGACGAAATTCGTGGCGGACGGCAAGGCGTGCATGCCGTTATCGGCGCCGATCTTGCCGATCCTGTCGCGCGCCGCTACCACGTTCGCCAGCACGTCCGCCAGCCATGCCTGATCGCGCAGCGCGGCCAGAGCGCCAACCTGCGCGATCCGGTTCACGCCAAAATGGTTGCGGATCCGGTCGAACCCGGCGATCAGATCGGGGTGACCGACCGCATATCCGATCCGCGCACCGGCCAGCCCGTAGGCCTTCGAAAACGTGCGCATCCGGATCACGCGCGGATCGTCGGAGGAAATCTGCGGCACGGCCTCGGCAGGCGCGAATTCGGCATAGGCCTCGTCCAGGACCAGCAGCGTGCCCTCGGGCAGTTCGTCCAGCATATCCTGGATCAGCTTGCCCGAATGCCAGCTTCCCATCGGATTGTCGGGGTTTGCCAGATAAACCAGCTTTGCGCCCGTCCGTCGCGCTTCGTGGACCAGCGCCTGCGGGTCTTCGGCATCATGGCGATAGGGCACCTTGTGCAGAACGCCACCGAAGCCCGCGACATGATAGTTGAAGGTCGGATAGGCCCCGTCCGAGGTGACGACCGCATCGCCCGGTCCGACCATCAGACGGACAAGATTGCCCAGAAGCCCGTCCACGCCTTCGCCCACCGTGATGTGGACCCCCGGCACGTCAAGATGCTCTGCCAGCGCCTCGACAAGCTGGTGACTGGTCGAATCGCCATATTGCCACAGCCTGGGCAGTTCGGCCTGCATCGCCTGAATCGCATGCGGACTGGGGCCGAAGCCGCTTTCGTTCGCGCCGATCCGCGCGTCGAAGACAGACCCGATCCTGCGTTGCAGTTCCTCGGGTCCGACAAAGGGAACGGTGGCGGGCAGCGCGGCGGGGATCGGGGCAAAGCGGGGACGTCTCATGGGCGCGATTCGTGGCCCATTTTCGCCCGCATCGCAAGCGTCAGTCCTTCGGATCCCCGCCCTGCCCGTCCAGCATCGCGCGGTCGTCGCGCAGTTCCAGCCAGATCGCGTTCACGACCGCCAGCAGCGCGGCCAGCGGCAGCCCCAACATCCATGCGAAATACCACATGCGCGGTTCCTTTCCTCAGTAGCTGTGCGTATCGGGGTTCGACACGTCGTCTTCCGTTACCTTGCCCCACAACACGCGATAGACCCACGCCGTGTAGATCAGGATCAGCGGCATGAAGATCGCCGTCGCGACCAGCATCACGAACAACGTCTGGTGCGAAGATGACGCGTCCCAGATGGTCAGCGAACTGTCGGGATTGGTGTTGGACGGCAACAGGAACGGATAGATCGTCAGACCCACCGACGAGATCATCCCGAAGACGGCCATCTTCGACCAGCCAAGCGGCGACAATTCTCCGCCGGATCGCAGGGCCCGGCCCGCCATCACCGTGCCGAGAAACCCCATGACAGGCGCGATCACGATCCATGGCCGGTCGCCATAGGCAGCCAGCCAGCTTCCCGAATGCGCGACCGCCGATGCCAGGGGGTTCGACGGGCCGTCATGGGGCGGTTCGGCCACGAAGGCGTATCCGTCGATGAAAAACGCCAGCCAAAGCCCGGCCAGCGCATATCCCGCCAGCACGACCTTGGATGCGATGCTGCCAAAGCGACGGGCGCGCGCGGCAATCGCCCCTTCGGTCTTCAACACGATCCAGCCCGCGCCATGCATGACCAGCATCGCCAGCGACACGATCCCGCAAAGCAGCGCGAAGGGGCGCAACAGGCCGAACAGCTTCCCGAACGCTCCGCCCTCATAGACCGAATGCAGATCAGGCGTCAGGTGAAACGGCACACCCAGAAGCACGTTGCCGACCGCCACGCCGAACAGCAGCGCGGGCACCGCACCGCCGAAGAACAATGCCCAGTCCCACCGGGCACGCCATGTCGGATCTTCCCGCTTGGACCGATACTTGAAGGCCACCGGACGAACGATGAACGCGCTGAGGATCAGGAACAGCGCAAGGTAGAACCCCGAGAAGCTGACGGCGTAAAGCGGCGGAAACGCCGCGAAGATCGCGCCGCCGCCAAGGATGAACCAGACCTGGTTGCCTTCCCAGACCGGTCCGACGGTGTTGATGACCACGCGGCGTTCGGTGTCGGTCTTCGCGACAAAGGGCAGCAGCGCGCCGGTGCCCATGTCGAAACCGTCGGTCAGCGCAAAGCCGATCAGCAGGACACCCAGAAGCAGCCACCAGATCAGGCGCAGATGCTCGAACGAGACAAGTTCATACAGGATCATGGCATCACTCCGCAGGCGCCAGACGGGCGCGGTGGGCGGTATTCCAGTCTTCGGTCAGTTGCACATCCTCGGTCGGACCCTTGCGGATGTATTTCAGCAGCAGCTTGACCTCGATCAGGAACAGCACGGTGTAGAAGGTCGCGAAGCCCGCGATGGTCAGCAGAAGCTCTGTCACCGACAGCGCGCTGACCGACAGCGCGGTGGGCAGGATGCCGTCCACCGTCCAGGGCTGGCGCCCGTATTCTGCGACGATCCAGCCCAGTTCTGCCGCGATCCACGGCGCCGGGATGATCAGCACCGCAAATCGCAGCGCCCAGACGGGATATCGCCCCCCCCGGAACGAGGACTGCACGAAGAAATAACCCATCGTGGCGATGAACAGGAAACCCAGCCCGACCATGATGCGGAACGCCCAGAAGATCGGCCAGACATGCGGGATCGTGTCCTCGGCCGCCTGGGCGATCTGCGCATCGGTCGCCTCGCGCGGATCATCCAGATAGCGGCGCAGCAGCAGCGCATAGCCCAGATCATCGGAATGGTCCTCGAAGCTCTGCATCACCGCGCGGTCGGTGGCCTCGCGGTCCTGCTGGATGGTCATCAGCGCATCATAGGCGATCAGCCCGGACCGGACGCGGCGTTCCGCCTCTTCCTCAAGCTGGTTGATGCCGGGTATCTCTTCGGTCAGCGACCGGGTGCCGATCAGTCCCATGACATAGGGCACATGCAGGGCCCATTTGGTCTCGCGCGCCTGCTGGTCGGGGATACCTACCAGCGTGAACGGCGCGGGGGCGGGCTCGGTCTCCCACATGGCCTCGATGGCTGCCAGCTTCATCTTCTGGTTCAGCCCGGCATCATAGCCGGATTCGTCGCCCAGCACGACGACCGACAACGCCGCCGCCAGCCCGAAGCTGGAGGCCACCGCGATCGAGCGGCGGGCCAGCCCGACATGACGCCCCTTCAGCAGGAACCACGCCGACACGCCCAGCACGAAGACCGAGGCGGTGACATAACCGGCGCTGACGGTGTGGACGAATTTCGCCTGCGCGACGGTGTTGAACATCACCTCGAAGAAGCTGGTCATCTCCATGCGCATGGTCAGCGGATTGAATTCGGCGCCGACCGGGTTCTGCATCCAGCCATTCGCGATCAGGATCCACAGCGCCGAGAAGTTCGACCCGAAGGCGACCAGCCAGGCGACGACCAGATGCCCGACCTTCGACAGACGGTCCCAGCCGAAGAACCACAGGCCCACGAATGTGGCCTCCAGGAAGAACGCCATCAGCCCCTCGATCGCCAGCGGGGCGCCGAAGACATCGCCGACATAATGGCTGTAATAGGACCAGTTCATGCCGAACTGGAATTCCATCACCACGCCCGTCGCGACGCCCATGGCGAAGTTGATCCCGAACAGCGTTCCCCAGAACTTGGTCATCTGACGCCAGATCGGGCGGTCGGTCATGACATAGACCGTCTCCATGATCGCCACCAGGATCGACAGGCCAAGCGTCAGAGGAACGAACAGAAAATGGTACAATGCGGTCATGGCGAATTGCAGCCGCGACAGCTCGACGACACCGATATCCATGGGCGCGATCCTTGTTTTCGATATCCCGATCATAGCAAGGCGCGCAGCCGATCCCAAGCGTCGGACCGCGTGGCAGGCTGTCGCTGCGACCGCATGTCGCATTCAATGATTTGAATTTATCAAACCACCCATGCAGCCCGCAAAAAGCTTGATGCAATGGGACCACGAATTTCACTATCGCAGCCAACTGTCAGACAGGTCGGAATCCCAAGCCCATGTCCTCTGCCCGGCCTGCAACCCAGCGGCGCGGGGCGATTCGGTGATGCGGCGCGCGTCTAGAACGCGCGGAAGGTCATGGTGGTCAGCGTGCGGCTGATATGGGGGATGTCGAACAGGCGATCCGACAGGAACCTTCCGACATCCTCATCCTCGGGAATATAGACCTTGGCCAGCAGGTCGTAATCGCCCGAGGTCGAATAAAGCTCGCTGACGATCTCGCGATCATAGATCGCTTCGGCGACCTCGTAGGTCCGGCCGGGCTCGCAGCGGAACTGGACAAAGACGGGGCGCATCGCGGTCTCCTGCTGGTCGTGTCGGGCCGCAGGTTAGACCGCGGGCGGCTGCGCGGTCCAGTCCCCGCGACGCCAGCCGCGCCAGAACCGGATCAGCAGCAGGACCGCCGCGACCGACAGCCCGGCGACCAGCCCCAGCCACAGGCCGGGCGCGCCGAATCCCAGCGGAAAGGCCAGGCCCCAGGCGATCGGCATGCCGACCACCCAATAGCTGAAACCGGCGATCCACATCGGCACCCGCGTGTCATGCACCCCGCGCAGCAGCCCCAGCGCCACCACCTGCAGCGCATCGGTCAGCTGGAACAGCGCGGCATAGAACAGCAGCATCGCGCCGATCGCCACGATGACCGGCGTCTCGGGATCGGCCGGGTCCAGATACATCCGCACCAGCGCGTCGGGAAAGATCAGATACAGCGCAACGGCCAGAACCGCGAACCCCATCGACAGCGCCGTGACCGTCACCCCGGCATCGCGCATCCATGCGGCATCGCCGCGCCCCTTTGCCTGCCCGATCCGCACCGTCGCGGCGTTGGACAGCCCAAGATGCGCCATGAAGGTGATCGATGCGATCTGTATCGCAATGCCATGCGCGGCCAGTTCCTTGGTCCCGATCCAGCCCATCATCACGTTCGAGGCGACAAACAGCCCGCCCTCGGCCAGCATGGTGACGCCGATCGGCAGGCCCAGACGGAAGATCGCCCAGAATGCCGGCCAGTCGGGCCGCCAGAACCGCTGGAACAGGTTGTATTTGCGGGCCACGGGCAACCACGCCGCATAGCCCACCAGCATCAGCAATTGCGTCACCTGCACCGACAGGCTGGCGATGGCCGCGCCGCGCACACCCAGTTCGGGCGCACCCAGATTGCCGAAGATGAACACCCAGTTCATTGCCACGTTCAGCGGCAGGCCGGCCAGCGTCACCCACATCACCACCTGCGTCCGCTCCAGCGCCGCGAGGTAGGAATTCAGCGTCAGCCCGGCCAGCATCGGCAACAGGCCCCAGCCGGCGATCCGCAGATAGTCCTGCGACATCTCGGAAATCAGCGGCGTCTGTCCCAGCGCCAGCAGGATCGGCTCGGCAAACCACATCGGCGGCATCACCAGAAGCGAGAAGATGCCCGACAGCCACAGCGCCATGCGGGTGCCGCGCCGCACCTCGGTCTCGTCGCCGCGGGCAATGCTGGTGGCGATCAGCCCCATCACGCCGGTGCCGAATCCCATGCCAAGGAAGAACAGGATGATCAGGAACGAGGTCGCGATGACCAGCGCGGCCAGTTCCTCGACCCCGTACCAGCCGATCATCACCGTATCGCTGACACCGATGGCCATGCGCGCCAGATGGCTGCCGATCAACGGCAGACCCAGCGACAATGTCGCCACGACATGAGGGCGATAGCGTGACCAGAACATCCCGATCCCATATCCGGGCCACGGTGAACGGGCAATCACCAGATTTGCACGACATGCAGGAATCTGCCTGTCGCGTTCATTGACAATCCGACGCGTCCCTGGCGCCGCGCCGAACCGCCCTGCCCGCTTGCCGCGTGATGCGCCATCTGCGATAGAAGGCGCGTCCCGATCCTGCCAGAGGCCGCCCATGACATTTCGCGCCCGCCACCTTCTGGGCATCGACCATCTCGCGCCCTCGGACATCGTGCAGCTTCTTGATCTGGCCGAGGAATATGTGGCGCTGAACCGCCGCACCGTGAAACATTCCGACGCGCTGGCCGGGATGACCCAGATCAACATGTTCTTCGAGAACTCGACCCGCACCCAGGCCAGTTTCGAACTGGCGGGCAAGCGGCTTGGGGCCGACGTGATGAACATGGCCGTCGCACAATCTTCGGTGAAGAAGGGCGAGACGCTGATCGACACCGCCCTGACCCTGAACGCCATGCAGCCCGACCTGCTGGTGGTGCGCCACCAGAACTCTGGCGCGGTGAACCTGCTGGCGGAAAAGGTGAACTGCGCGGTCATCAACGCCGGCGACGGACGCCATGAACATCCCACCCAGGCACTGCTGGACGCGCTGACGATCCGCCGCGCCAAGGGCCGGTTGCAGCGCCTGACCGTGGCGATCTGCGGCGACATCGCCAACAGCCGGGTGGCGCGGTCGAACCTGATCCTTCTGGGCAAGATGGAAAACCGCATCCGCCTGATCGGCCCGGCGACGCTGATGCCCGCTGAGGCCGCCGAGATGGGTGTCGAGGTCTTCCAGGACATGCGCGCCGGTCTGGCCGGCGCCGATGTGGTGATGATGCTGCGGCTGCAGAAGGAACGGATGGATGGCGGCTTCATCCCGTCCGAGCGGGAATACTATCACCGCTGGGGACTTGACGCCGAGAAACTGGCCTTGGCCGCCGAGGATGCCATCGTCATGCATCCCGGCCCGATGAATCGCGGCGTCGAGATCGACGGCACCATCGCCGACGACATCAACAGATCCGTCATTCAGGATCAGGTCGAAATGGGCGTCGCGGTGCGCATGGCCGCGCTGGATCTTCTGGCCCGGAACCTGCGCGCCGAACGGGGCCGCGCGGCGGCGGGGGTGATGGTTTGAGTTCGACCCTCTTCTCCAACGCCCGGCTGATCGATCCGCAGGCACAGACCGACCGGATAGGCAGCCTGCTGGTCCGCGACGGGCGCATCGACGGCGTCGGGGCCGCTGACGAGGCCGCGCCGGAAGGCGCGACCGTGATCGACTGTCAGGAGCGCGCGCTGGCGCCGGGGCTGGTCGATTGGGGCGTCAAGATCGGCGAACCGGGCGAGCGTCACAAGGAAAGTTTCCGCAGCGCCGGGCTGGCCGCCGCCGCCGGCGGTGTGACCACGATCATCGCCCGGCCTGACACGATGCCGCCGATCGATACGCCGGAATCGCTGGAATTCGTCACCCGTCGGGCGGCCGATGCGCCGGTCAACATCCATCACATGGCCGCGCTGACCAAGGACCGCGCGGGCCGCGAGATGGTCGAGATCGGGTTCCTGACCGATCTGGGCGCGGTCGCCTTTACCGACGGGGTGCGCGTCGTCAACGATACGCGGGTGCTGTCGCGCGCGATGACCTATGCGCGCGGGCTGGATGCGCTGATCGTCGGCCATCCGCAGGATGCGAGCCTGTCCAGGGGCAGCGCGGCGACCAGCGGGAAATTCGCCTCGCTCTACGGTATCCCGGCGGTGTCGCCCGTGGCCGAGGTGATGGGGCTGGACCGCGATCTGTCGCTGGTCGCCATGACCCGCTGCCGCTGGCATGCCGACCAGATCACCACGGCGGGGGCACTGCCCTCACTGACCCGTGCGCGGCAGGCCGGGCTGGATGTCAGCGCCGGAATCTCGATCCACCACCTGACGCTGAACGAATTCGATGTGGGCGACTACCGGACCTTCTTCCGCTTCACTCCGCCCCTGCGGTCGGAAGAGGACCGGCAGGCGATGGTGCAGGCGGTGGCCGAGGGGCAGATCGACGTGATCGCCAGTTTCCACACTCCGCAGGACGAGGAATCCAAGCGCCTGCCCTTCGAGGCTGCCGCCCCCGGCGCAGTCGGCCTGCAAACACTGCTGCCTGCCGCGATGCGGCTGTATCATCAGGGCGGGCTGTCCCTGCCGCAATTGTGGCGGGCCATGTCGCTGAACCCGGCCCGCCGGCTGGGGCTGGACGCGGGCCGGATCGATCGTGGCGCACCCGCCGATCTGGTGCTGTTCGATCCCGACGCCCCCTTCGTTCTGGACCGCTTCAAGCTGCTGTCGAAATCGAAGAACACGCCCTTCGACGGCGCAAGGCTGGAAGGTCGGGTGCTGGGCACATGGGTCGCGGGGCGCCGCGTTTTCGGAGGTGACGCATGAGCCTGATCCTGTGGACCGTGCTGGGGTATCTTCTGGGGTCGATCCCGTTCGGCATCGTTATCGCCCGCGCGCTGGGGCTGGGCGATCTGCGCAAGATCGGGTCCGGCAATATCGGTGCGACCAATGTCCTGCGCACCGGCAACAAGCCCGCCGCGCTTGCCACGCTGCTGCTGGATTCCGGCAAGGGCGCCATCGCGGTGCTGCTGGCGCGCCATTTCGCCGGCGAGACGGCGGCGATCATGGCCGGCGGCGCGGCATTTCTGGGCCACTGCTTTCCGGTCTGGCTGGGCTTCAAGGGCGGCAAGGGCGTCGCGACCTTTCTTGGAACGCTGATCGCGCTTAACTGGCCCCTTGGGCTGATCGCCTGCGGGATCTGGCTGCTGACGGCACTGGTCAGCCGGATCAGTTCCCTGTCGGCCCTGATGGCTGCCGCCTTGTCGCCGGTCTTCGCCTGGGCGCTGGGACGGACCGACCTGATCCTTGTGTGCCTGTTCATGGCCGCGCTGATCTTTCTGCGCCATAAGGCCAACATCGCCCGGCTGATGGACGGCAGCGAACCGCGGATCGGCAAGAAGGGCTAGCGTTCGGCGACCAGCTTGCGTCCGGACGGGCGCGCCGGACGCGCAGGCGCGGCCACCGGATCCTGTTCGGACTCGGGCTGCTGCGCCACCTCGCGCAGCGCGCTTGCCGAGAACGGGCGCGCGCCGCCCGACACAGATGCGGCCACAGGGCCAGCCACCGGCGCAGCACCCCCCGGCTGGGACGCAAGACGCCGCAGCGCATCGGTTCCCCGCCGTGCCGAAATCGCGATCGAGATCAGCGCCATGCACGCCCCGGCCAACAGCAGCAGTGCGACAAGCCCAAGCAACCCGACAAAGACCGGCAGCGGTGGCACGCCTTCCGCCTGCCGCACCAGCGTCACCACCGTCGCGCCCAGACCGACCACCCCGACCACGAAGACAGCCGCCACCAGCCGCTGGGTCCACACCATCAGATCCGCCCGCATCACACCCTCGCCTTTTCTTGCCTTTCGACTCGGGTGCCACCGGACGGGGCGCATTTCAAGACTGCAGCGGGCGTGCCCCTGTCACCTTGTCGTGCGCGGATCAAGGCCGGTCGGCCAAACGTTCGATCGCTTCGGCGGTCCGACGGGTGTTGTTGTAGATGCCCAGCCCCAGATAGATCATGCCGCCCAACAGGATCATGTAGATCGTTCCGCCGATCAGCACGGCCAGCCCCTGCAGGATACCGCCCTGCGGGCTGAACATCGCGGCGATGGCGCCGATCAGGACGCCGATCGCGCCCAGGATCACCACGACATTGACGATCCGTTCCATCCAGACAATGAAGAAATCACGCATTGAAAACGCTCCGCTTGGTTGAAATCGCGGGACGCTTGGCACGCCGACAGGGGCGAGGCAAGATCAGTAGGAATATTCGGCGTAGATCCGGTTCAGATCGCCCTGCCATTCGCCGCGATATTTTTCCAGCAGCTCGTCGGCGGGCACCTTGCCGCTGTCGATGCTTTCCTTCAGCGCATTCAGGAAATGCGTCTCATCGGGGACAAGCCCACCGGCGCCGGGACACGCGCGGGCCTTCAACCCGGCCTCGGCGATGTCCAGAACGTGGCGCGCCAGATCGTGCATCCGGATGCCATTTGCCTCGCCCTGCAAGGCATCGCGTCCGGCCGCGCGGCGCAGCCCTTCGCGCGTCTCGTGGTCCCAGTCCTTGACCAGATCCCAGGCAGCATCCAGCGCGGTCTGGTCATAGGTCAGGCCGACCCACAGGGCCGGCAGCGCGCACAGACGCCGCCACGGCCCGCCATCAGCACCGCGCATCTCGATGAATTTCTTGACACGCGCCTCGGGGAACACGGTGGTCAGGTGATCCGCCCAGTCCGACAGGGTCGGGACCTGGCCTGGCAGCGCGGGCAGTTCGCCCTTCAGGAAATCGCGGAAGGATTGTCCCAACGCGTCGATATACTTGCCGTCGCGATAGACAAAATACATCGGTACATCAAGAACATAGTCAACCCACGCCTCGTAGCCGAAGCCATCTTCGAAGACAAAGGGCAGCATGCCGGTGCGCGCGTCGTCCAGATTCTGCCAGATATGCGCGCGCCAGCTTTTCATGCCGTTCGGCTTGCCATCAAGGAAGGGTGAATTGGCGAACAGCGCATTCGCCACCGGCTGCAAGGCCAGCGCGACCCGCAGCTTCTTGACCATGTCGGCCTCGGACGCGAAATCCAGATTCACCTGCACCGTGCAGGTGCGATACATCATCTGCGTTCCCAGCGTGCCGACACGCCCCATGTAATCGGTCATCAGCCGATAGCGCCCCTTGGGCATCATCGGCATCTGATCCTGCGTCCAGATCGGCGCGGCCCCCAGCCCGATGAACCCCGCGCCGATCCGGTCGGCGACGGCCTTGACCTCGGCCAGATGGCTGTTCACCTCGTCACAGGTCTGGTGGATGTTCTCCAGCGGCGCGCCGGACAGTTCCAACTGCCCGCCCGGCTCAAGGCTGACATTCGCACCGTCGCGTTCCAGACCGATGATATTGCCCTGCTCCAGCACCGGCGCCCAGCCAAAGCGTTCCTGCAGGCCGGTCAGCATCGCCTTGATCGAACAGTCGCCCTCGTAGGGCAACGGCAGATTCTGCGCGTGGCAATAGCCGAATTTCTCGTGCTCGGTGCCGATCCGCCACGCCTCGCGCGGCTTTTCACCGGCGGCGATATAGGCGGCAAGCTGGTCGCGGCTTTCGATGGGGCCTCCGCCCTGCTGGGGAATCGACATGGCTGAGGCCTCTTTGGGGTTTCAAGTCGGTCACAGGTGGCAACAGGCGCGGTCCAAGTCAACCCGCCTCAGACCGGCCTCCGCCAAACGGTGCGCACCGCATCGGGCTGATCGGCGACATGCGCGAGCGCGGCAGAGACCGCGCCCATGTCCAGACCGGGCAATGCCGCGAAGCCATGCGCCAGCGCATCGGCCCCCGCCGCGTCGACCGGGATCAGCAATGCCTCGCCCGCGCGGCTGCGCAGACGCCAGTGACCATGGCCGCGCAATCGCAGCAGCCGGATTTCGACCAGATCGCGCAGGGCGATCTCGCCGCCAAGCGAGGCCGCACCGTAGTAACGCACCGCGCCTTCGACCAGCTCGACCACGCCGGGGGCGTCGATCGGTCGCTGGAACGGCAACCGCCGCCACGCGCCGACCAGCAGCGCAGCCCCGACCAGCAGAACCGCAGCGCCAAGCGCGCCCAGAAACCAGCCGCCGCGCAGCGCCAGCCAAAGCCCGGCCGCGCAGACCGCCAGCGCGACCAGCGCCTCGGCGCGGCGACTGACCCAGTTGCGGATCTCGGGACGGATCAGGGGGACCATCGGCAATGCTCCTTCAGGGGCGGTTCGCAGAACCTAATATCGCGCCCCAGGGCTTTCGAGATCAAATCCGACGGCCCCGAGCCTCACGGCCCCGAACCTCACGGCATCGGGCACGATACGCGCCAAGATGTGATCGGGTTCGGCTGGACGGCTGATACCCGCCGATAAAAGCCTGACGGATCAACCGGTTTCGGCGAGGATCTGCGCCGATTACCCGCCCTGCGCAATCGCTTGAACTCTTGCCCGACGCCCCGTGTTAATCCCCCGAGCGCGTCGGATGGCGCGCCTGATTGACGGAAAAACAGGAGTTTTCACATGTTCCGCCATATCGCCTTTGCTCTGGGCCTCGGCCTGACCGCCACCACCGCCGTCGCGCAAGAGCAGCAGGCCCCAAACCCCGCCGCGCTGGATCAGGCGGCCACCTACGAGGCCGCACGCAACCAGTTGGGACTGCTGAAGTTCTGCCAGCAGCAGGGTTTCTCGGGCGGTGAAGCCGTCGCTGCACAGGAAAAGATGGTCGGCATGCTGCCCCAAGGCGACTCCGACGCGGGCGCTGCCGCCGAAGCGAAGGGCGCGGAAGGCACGGTCTCGGTCGCCGGATCGCAGGTCACGCTGCAGGACGCCGCCAGCCAGCAGGGCAGCAATGTCGAGGAACAGTGCCGCCAGATCGAAGCCGCGGTGAACCAGGTCGCCGAACAGCTGCCGGCCGGCTGATCGGGGATCAGGGGTCACGAATGGCGCTGTTCAAAAACAGCGATCCGAATAAAAAAGCCCGGCGGTAACGCCGGGCTTTCGCGTGTGGGGCCGGGTCGCGATCAGTTGCGCGACCGGTCCACCATCTTGCCCTTGGAAATCCACGGCATCATCTCGCGCAGCTTTGCGCCGACCTGTTCGATCTGGTGTTCGTCGTTGATGCGGCGTGTGGCCTTGAACGACGGCTGACCGACGGCGTTTTCCTGCATGAAATCACGCACGAACTTGCCGGTCTGGATGTCGCGCAGCACGGCCTTCATGCGGGCCTTGGTCTCGTCATAGGGCAGGATCCGCGGGCCGCTGACATATTCGCCGTACTCGGCGGTGTTGCTGATCGAATAGTTCATGTTGGCGATGCCGCCTTCATAGATCAGGTCCACGATCAGCTTCACTTCGTGCAGGCATTCGAAATAGGCCATTTCCGGCTCGTAGCCGGCCTCGACCAGGGTCTCGAAGCCCATGCGGATCAGTTCGACCAGACCGCCGCACAGCACCGCCTGTTCGCCGAACAGGTCGGTCTCGCATTCCTCGCGGAAATTGGTTTCGATGATGCCCGAACGCCCGCCACCGATGGCCGAGCAGTAGGACAGGCCCAGATCCATGGCCTTGCCGCTGGCATCCTGATGCACGGCGACCAGGCAGGGCACGCCGCCGCCCTTGACGTATTCGCCGCGGACGGTGTGGCCGGGCCCCTTGGGCGCCATCATGATGACATCGACGCCGGGCTTGGGTTCGATCAGGCCGAAATGCACGTTCAGGCCGTGGGCGAAAGCGATCGCCGCGCCGTCACGCAGATTGTCATGGACGTATTTCTTGTAGGTTTCGGCCTGCAGTTCGTCCGGCATGGTGAACATGATCAGGTCGCACCAGGCGGCGGCCTCGGCGATGCCCATGACCTTCAGGCCCTCGGCTTCGGCCTTCGCGGCCGATGCGCTGCCCTCGCGCAGGGCGACGACGACGTTCTTGGCGCCCGAATCGCGCAGGTTCAGCGCATGGGCATGGCCCTGGCTGCCATAGCCCAGAATCGCGACCTTCTTGTCCTTGATCAGGTTCACGTCGCAATCGCGATCATAGTAAACGCGCATGATGGTTCCTTTCCTCTGCAATTGTCCGTCGTTCTAACGGTGTCGCGACGTTGCGGATGTTCAATCTTCGCGGAATATGCAAGATATTTGCGACACTCATGCCCGGTTTAACGCCTGAACGGATAAATCATGCCCGATGCCACCGATCGCCGCATCCTGCGCCAGATGCTGGCGGATCCCAATGCCTCGAATGCCGATCTGTCGCGCCGCGCCGGCGTGACGCAGGCCAGCCTGTGGCGCCGGCTGGACAAGATGCGCGAAACAGGGGTCATCGCGGCGATCCAGTCGCGCATCGACTGGCGCGCGCTGGGATGGGAGGTCGAGGTCAGCCTGCGCTTTACCCTGGACAAGACCAATCCTCGCGCCTTCGATGATTTCATCGCCGCCGCCCGCGAGGTGCCCGAGGTGATCGAGATCCAGACCTTCCTTGGCAGCGTCGATCTGCGCCTGTCGGTGATCGCCCGCGACATGGCGCATTGGCAGCAGGTCTATCGCGACCGCATCCTGACCCTGCCGCATGTGTCCGACAGCGACGCGCTGATGCTGGTCTCGACCATCAAGGACAGCGCCGAGTTGGCGCTGTGAGCGGGCTGGATGCGACCGATCTGGCGATCCTGCGCATCCTGGCGGCGGATGCGACCACAAGCGCGGCCGAGATCGGGCGGGCGGTCGGCATCGGCCAGCCGGCGGCCTGGCGTCGCATCCGCAAGCTGGGCGAACAACGGATTCTGGCCGGGCGCAGGGTCGTCGTGGACAATGCCGCGCTGGGGTTCGGGGTGACGGTTTTCCTGGGCGTGCGCCTGGCTGCAAAGGGCCGCACCAGCCTGGAAGATTTCGAACGTGCCGTGACCGCCATCCACGAGGTGCAGACGGTTCAGCATGTGCTGGGGCAGTTCGACTATCGCCTGCGCATTACCGCCCGCGATATCAGCGATTTCGAACGTATCCTGCGCCGCCGGATCATGACCCTGCCCGGCGTCGGGCAGGTTGAGGCCAATGTGATGCTGTCCGAGGAACGCCGACCGGGACCGCTGGGGGCATCGGGTCCGGAATCCCGCTGATCGCGCAGTGTTGCCGGGCGTCCGACGTTGCCGCGGGCGGGTGCGTGCCCTGCCGCCCCCATCGAGGGGGCGCCAGGGCAGTCGGGGCTGAGCCCCTCCGCCCCCCCTCCGATGGGGGCCCGGTCAATCGCCGCCCAGACGTCTTGCCGCGTCAACCGAGGCATCCAGCCCTTCGGCCAGTTCGGCGGCGATACCCGAGACCTGCAACCGTTCCAGCCCGGCCGCGGTGGTCCCGGCATAGGCGATCATGCCGGCGACATGATCCGCCGCGCCTGGGCCGCCCCTGGCCAGCATATGACCCGCGCCCAGAAACAGCTGTCGCGTCGCCAGGTCCGCCAGATCGGGGTCCACGCCGCGCGACACCGCGTAATCGCTGACACATGCGGCGAAGAACGCCACGAACCCCGGCACCGGGCCTGTCAGCGCCGTGAAGATGTCCAGCTGATCTTCCGACGGCAGTTCGACGGTCGTCCCGCAACAGCGGAAGATCGCCGTCACGCGTTCACGGTCGGCCCGGGTGACCGCCGCGTGCGCGCACCATGGCGAGAAGGCAAGCCCCTCGGCGGCCGCAGGGCTGGTCATCGCGCGGATCACGCGCGACGTGCCCGACAGATCGGCGATACGCGCCAGCGTCTGGCCCGCCATGACCGACACGACCAAACGTCCATCAGCATGGATGTCCAGATCGCGCGCCGCCTGTGGCGGCACGCAAAGAATGACGGTGTCGCAGGCATCCACCAGTTCCTGATTATCCGCGGTGATGCACACGCCTTGCGCCACGTCATCCGCCACGCCCGACCGGCACGAGATCCACAGATCGCCCGGCACCACGCCACCGCGACGCAACAGTGCGGCCGCAAGCGCCCGCCCCAGCATGCCGTTGCCGCCGATGATCCCGATCCTGCCGATCCCGCCGTCGTCCATGACTGCCCCCGATCTTCGTCAATTCCGCCAGCGACCCATGCATCAGGACGCAAAGGGACGATCGCCGCGTGCGCGGGCTAGACCAAATTGTCGCGAAAGGCCGCGATCACCTGGCGATACACGTCGCGCTTGAACGGCACGATGCTGTCCAGCAGATCATCCGCCCGGATCCAGCACCAGCGGTCGAATTCCGGGTGATCGGTCTGGATGCAGACATCACCATCCTGACCCAGGAATCGCATCAACACCCATTTCTGACGCTGGCCGCCGTATTTGCCCTTCCAGACCTTGCCGACCAGCTCTGGCGGAAGATCGTAGAAAACCCAATCCTCGGCCTCGGCGACGATCTCGACCTTGTCGGCGCCGATCCCGGTTTCTTCGGTCAGTTCGCGCAGCGCCGCCTGACGCGGGGTTTCGCCCGTGTCGATCCCGCCCTGCGGCATCTGCCACGCATCGGGCCGATCAAGGCGCTGGCCCGCGAACACCAGCCCCTCGCTGTTGATCAGCACGACGCCCGCGCAGGGCCTGTAGGGCAGGCCCTGCGGTCCTGCCGGTTCAGCCATTTTCTTTCGCGGCTCCGGTTTCGCCCTTGCCCGACCCCTCGCCGGTCACGGCGGGCTTCGCCCCGGCCGGAACCTGTTCGGCCTCGAAGTTCACGGCTGCCAGCCCCTTCAGGATATCCACCGCATAGGCCATCTGATAATCTTCTTCGCGCAGCTTGGCGGTCGCCTCGACCTCGTTTGCCTCTTCCTCCATCTGCTTCTTTTCGTCGTCGCTGATCGAATCGTTGTTCAGCGCGCCGCGCAGATCCGCCTCGGACCGGCCGAAATTCGATTCGCTGCGGGGGCCGTCCTCGTCGTCCTCGGCATCGGCGGGTGGGCGGGGCTGGGCGACCAGGATATCGGGCTGAATGCCCATCGCCTGGATCGACCGGCCCGACGGCGTGTAATAGCGCGCCGTAGTCAGCCGGATCGCGCTGTCCGAGGTGACCGGCATGACCGTCTGCACGCTGCCCTTGCCGAAGGACTTCTCGCCCACGACGATGGCGCGGCGATGATCCTGCAATGCGCCGGTGACGATCTCGGACGCGCTGGCGGATCCGCCGTTGATCAGCACCACCATCGGCTTGCCCTGCGCCAGATCACCCGTCTCGGCGTTCCAGCGTTCGCTGTCCTCGGACTTGCGGCCGCGCGTGCTGACGATCTCTCCGGCATCAAGAAACGCATCCGACACCTCGATCGCCTGGTTCAGCAGCCCGCCGGGGTTGTTGCGCAGATCCAGCACGAAGCCCGTCACCTTGTCGATCCCGCCGACGTCCTTCACGGCCTTGTCCA
Source organism: Paracoccus sp. R12_2 (assembly GCF_017744015.1). Taxonomy (GTDB): domain Bacteria; phylum Pseudomonadota; class Alphaproteobacteria; order Rhodobacterales; family Rhodobacteraceae; genus Paracoccus. The sequence continues at coordinate 38,071 of NZ_JAGHRA010000004.1, read as the reverse complement.
GTTCGGACTTCATCGTGTCATAGGTTTCGTCGTTGAAGGTCGAGACGCGCAGCACCACCGCGTGCCCCTCGATCCGGGTCTTCACGACGGTCAGCTTGATCGTGTCGCGCGTCATCGTCAGGTCGAACGGCTCGTTCTCGCCTTCGCGCAGGATCGTGACGGTGATTTCGGACCCGACCGGGCCGCGCATCATGTCCACTGCGTCGTCCAGTGTCAGCCCCATCAGGGATTCGCCGTTCACATGGGTGATGAAATCGCCCGACTTGACGCCGGCCTCGGCGGCGGGCGTTTCGTCGATCGGCGAGACCACCTTGACCAGACCGTCTTCCTGGCTGACCTCGATGCCCAGCCCGCCGAAACTGCCGCGCGTCTGGGTCTGCATGTCCTCGTAATCGCTGGCCGACAGGAAGCTGGAATGCGGATCCAGCGAGGTCAGCATGCCGTTGATCGCCGATTCGATCAGGGTCTTGTCGTCAGGCGCCTCGACATAGTCGGCGCGCACCCGCTCGAACACGTTTCCGAACAGTTCCAGCTGCTCATAGACCGAGCTGTTCTTGCCTGCCTCTTGCGCGACCAGCGGTCCCGCGATCTGGGTGGTGAACAGCGCGCCGGCCAGCATCCCCCCGACCCCTGCGATCAGATAATGTTTCATGACGGCCTTTCCTGCCTCAGTCCTGTTGCACCCCGACGACCGGATTCAGCACGAACCAGTCCGCCGGGTCCAGCGTTTCGTCGCCGCGCCGCAGTTCAAGATACAGTGTCTCGGTCCGACCCGCATCTGCGCCACGCGCGGCATTCGCGACGAACTGCGCTCCGAATTCCTGCGCCGGAGCCTCGGAGCCACCCATCAGCCCGACCGGATCCCCTGCCCCCAGCACGTCGCCGACTTCTCCGAACACCTGCGACATGCCCGCAAATATCAGAAGATAGCCGCCCGCGGGCTCCAGAATCATCACATTGCCGTAATCCAGCAGCGGCCCGCGATAACGGATCGTGGCGGGCCATGGCGTCGTGACCAGCGCGGCGGGCGCAGTGGCGATCACCCAGCCGGGGCGCCGGACCCCGGCGGCATCGGGTTCGTCGTAGGGGCGCAGAACACTGCCGACCGCCGGAAGCGGCAGGCTGCCCTGCGCGCCCTCGAAATCCTCCATCGGCGCGCCGATATCGGTCTCCATCCCGTCGATGCCGCGGGCGAAATCGTCCAGGCTTTGCGTCGCATCGCGCAATTCCTGCAGTTCCTCGGGCGCCTCGGCAAAGCGGACCGGCATCGTCGAACGGTCGGTGACGGCGCTGGCCAGCAGGCGCCGCGCCTCCTGCACCGACGCAAGCCCGGATCCCAGCATCTCGGCCGCTGCCGCCTGCAGCGCCCGGACGGTGCTGATCTCGTTCAGATCGTCCTGCAGCCGTTCAGCCTCGCGCCGCAATCCGGGCGTGACATCGCTGAGGATCATGCCGGTTCGCGCATTCGCCAGCGCGCCCGCCGGATGCAGCAGCATCGTCGCCTCGGGTGATTGCTGCAGAGCGGTCATGGCGCCCAGCACCCCGGCAAGCCGCGACCGTTCTGCCTCGAAGCGGCCGTGCAGTTCGGCCTCGCGGGCGCTGGCCAGTCGCAGCCCCTCGCGCAACGCGGCCAGACCCTGCTCATAGCCCCGGATCACCTCGGTCAGCGCGGTCACCTGATCGTCCGCCGTTACCGCCTCGGCCAGCTTGCCGATCGCGCCGCGCAGCTGCGCGGCGGCGTCCTCGGCCTCGGCCACGGCCTGATTGGCGGGCGTGACGGCCATCGCCGGCGCGCCCAGCATCGCCGCCGACAGGATCATCGCCGCAAGCAGTCGTTGTTTCATGCGCTCTCGATCAGGCTTTCGCCGGTCATCTCGGCAGGTTTGTCCAGCCCCATCAGGTCCAGCACCGTCGGCGCGACATCGGCCAGCCGCCCGTTGCGCAGAACGGCCCCGCGCGGACCGCCAAAGACGATGACCGGCACCGGATTGGTGGTATGCGCGGTATGCGGGCCGCCGCTTTCGGGATCGACCATCGTCTCGCAATTGCCGTGATCGGCGATCACCACCGCGGCACCGCCGGCGCGCTCCAATGCCTCCAGCATCCGTCCCAGCCCGGCATCGACCGCCTCGCAGGCACGCTTGGCCGCCGCCAGGCTGCCGGTATGCCCGACCATGTCCGGATTGGCATAGTTCACCACGATCAGGTCATAGCCCGCGTCGATCACCTCGACCAGCTTGTCGCTGACCTCGCCTGCCGCCATCTCGGGCGCCAGATCATAGGTCGCGACCTTGGGGCTTTGCGGCATATGGCGATCCTCGCCCGGCTCGGGCGTTTCCTTGCCGCCATTCAGGAAGAAGGTCACATGAGGATATTTCTCGGTCTCGGCCAGCCTGAACTGACGCAGACCCTTCTGCGCGACCCAGGCGCCAAGCGTGTTGACCACCTGCGCCTTGGGATAGGCGGTGGACATGAAATCGTTGTGCCGTTCGCTGTAATCGACCATCCCCAGCAGCGTCGACCAGTCGGGGCGGTCCGCCACGTCGAATTCGGCGAAATCCGGATCGGCCAGTGCCGACAGGATCTCTCGCGCGCGATCGGCGCGGAAATTCAGGCAGAAGAACCCGTCCCCGTCATGCACGCCGTCATAGCCGTCGATCACGAAGGGCTGGATGAATTCGTCGGTCTCATCACGCGCATGCGCCGCCGCGACGGCCGCATCGGCGCGGTCGGCGGCCTCGCCCTTGCCCGCCACGATGGCGCGATAGGCCCGTTCCACCCGGTCCCAGCGCCGGTCACGGTCCATGGCAAAATAGCGCCCGATCACGGTGCCGATCCGGCATCCCTTGGGCAGATTGCCCTGCAATTCGGTGACGAAACCTTGCGCGGATTGCGGGGCGACGTCACGGCCGTCGGTGATGGCGTGGATGACGACCGGCACGCCAGCCTCGGCGATCGATGAGGCGGCCGCCAGAAGATGCCGGATATGCCCATGCACGCCGCCGTCCGACACCACACCCATCAGATGGGCGGTGCCGCCCGTGTCCTTCAGCCGCGCGATGAAACCATGCAACGCGTCATTCTGGAAAAAGCTTCCATCCTCGATGGCCAGATCAATCTGGCCCAGATCCATCGCGACCACGCGGCCGGCGCCGATATTGGTATGGCCGACCTCGGAATTGCCCATCTGCCCGCTGGGAAGCCCGACATCGGGCCCGAACGTGGTCAGCGTCGCATGCGGGCATTCGCGCATCAGCCGGTCGAAATTCGGTGTCGCGGCCTGGTCGGGCGCGCTTTGCTCGGGCCGGTCCGAGATGCCCCAGCCGTCAAGAATGCACAGGATCACGGGTGTCGTCATGCGGGCCTCGCTGTGATTTGCGCCTTGTTACGCCGCCGCCGCCGCTGCGACAACCTCCCCGAAGGCTCGCCGCAGGCCAATCGGCCCGATCTTCCTTGCCCCAATAGCCTCGGAAAGCAGACCTGCCAGCGTCGAGCGGCGGACAGACCCGTTCCGGGCCTTGCAGCGATCCTGTCCATGTCTCCTCGCGCCTCTCAGGCGCGATGATAGGGCGATCCGGCCAGAATCGTCGCCGCGCGGTAAAGCTGTTCGGCCAGCATGACCCGCACCAGAACATGCGGCCAGACCATGCGGCCAAAGCTGATCGACCAGTCGGCGCGGTCCCGCAGCGACGGATCCAGCCCGTCCGCCCCGCCGATCACGAAACAGGGATCGCGGGCGCTGTCGCGAAACTCCGCCAGCCGCGCGGCGAAATCCGGCGATGTGGGCTGATCGCCCCGTTCGTCCAGCATCACCAGCACCGAACCCTGCGGGATCGCCCGCATCAGCAGGTCGGCCTCGGCCGCCATGCCACCGCCGCGCCGATCCTCGACCTCGATCATCCCGATGGCGGGCAGGCCAAGGCTGCGGCCGGTCCGGGCGAAACGGTCGAGATAATCCGCGACCAGCGCCGCCTCGGGGCCCTTCTTCAGCCGCCCCACGGCGGCGATGTCGATGCGCATGAAGCCGGATGGCCCCTCAGGTCAGGGGACGCGACGCCTCGCGCACGCGGCTCAGCGTGTCGGCGGGCATCCACATCTTTTCCAGCTGATAGAAGTCGCGCACCTCGGGGCGGAAGACATGAACGATCACATCGTCCGTATCGACCAGCACCCAGTCGCCGGCGTCCTTGCCTTCGATCCGGGGCGTCCGGCCCGTCGCCTGCTTGACCTTCTCGGCCAGATGCTCGGCGATGGCGCCCACCTGGCGTGCGCTGCGGCCCGATGCGATCACCATGTGATCCGCCATGGCCGACCGTCCGCGCAGGTCGATCGTCACGATGTCCTCGGCCTTGTCGTCTTCAAGCGAGGACAGGATGCGGGCCAGGCGCGCTTCGGCACCTTCCTGGTCGCCCGCGGCGGTCGCAGCCGGCCTTCCGGCCGACGAAGCGTCTTGTGACAGGGTTGTATCCTCCGGTCAGCGCGCCGATCGCCCCCGGCGCAGGGGTACCCCCAAGATAGCATCTTTTCGGGCCATCTCAATCACCGGTCACGGATTCGGGACTTGCGCCGTCCGCGCGCCCGCCGCCGTGCTGCCGGATGGCGATCTGGTCGTTCAGCAGCCGCACCTCGCGCTGCGGGAACGGGATCGACACGCCGTGTTCCCGAAACGCGTCCCACAGCGCCAGATAGACCTGACCGCGCACATTGGTCAGCCCGCCCTGCGCGTCACCGATCCAGAACCGCAGCACATAATCCACGCTGCTGTCGCCGAAGCCCGTGACCCAGCAGACCGGCTTGCGCTGCGCAAGAACCCGCTTGACCGACAGCGCCGCGTTGATGGCGATTTCGCTGACCTTGTGGGGATCGTCGCCGTAAGATGTACCGAACGGGATATCCAGCCGCACGAAATTGTTGGTGTGCGACCAGTTGACCACCTGCCCGGTGACCAGATCCTCGTTCGGGATCAGATATTCCTTGCCGTCACGGGTGACGACGCTGACATAGCGCGCGCCCAGTTCCTCGATCCAGCCGAACGTGTCGCCCAGGCTGATCACGTCGCCGGGCTTGATCGACTTGTCCAGCAGGATGATCACCCCCGAGACCAGGTTGGACACGACCTTCTGCAGTCCGAATCCCAGCCCGACCCCGACCGCGCCCGAAAACACTGCCAGCCCGGTCAGATCGAACCCCACCGCCTTCAGCCCGACGATGATCGCCAGGCTGAACAGGAAGATCTGCAGCAGCTTGGCGGTCAGCACCCGCATCGTCGGCGAAATGTCGTCGTTCTGCGACAGCCGCCCGGTGATGACCCGAGACAGCATCCGGGCGCCCGCGATCATCAGCCCGGTGATCGCCAGCGCCTTCAGGACGGTCAGCGCCGACAGCCTGAAATCGCCCAGGCTGATCGCGATGCTTTCCAGAAACGCCGCAGCGGGTTCGGTCAGGTTCAGCAGATGCAGCGTCACCCAGATCCATGCCGCCCAGCTGACGATCCGGCGCAGGAAACGGTTGGTGATCACCCGCATCAGGAAAAAGATCCCGACCCAGGCGGCGGCGATGGTCGCGGCCAGTTCGATCACCTGGCTTCGGAAGGAATAGGTGACCTCGCGCATGACCAGCACGACCGCCCATGCAAGTATCGTGAACACGATCAGCGTCAGGCGACGATCGATCAGCAACCCCACGCGCAGTCGCCATTTCGGCCAGTTCTCGCGCGACCGCAGCCAGCCGGTCAGGCGCGGGGACAGAAGCCGGGCGATCAGCCACGAGATCAGGACAAGCCCGGCGATGGCCGGCAGCTGATACATCCGCGACGGGATCAGCAGCATGTCGACGAACAACGAGATCCGGTACCACAGCCCCTGGGCGGCATCGATGACCTCGGGGTTCAGCTCTTCCATCCGCGCATCTCCTTTGTCGCGATTACATATCGCGGCGGGCCGGTGGACAAGCCCCGGCGATCTTGTGTCAACGCGGAATCGGCCTTATTACATCAGGCATGACCGGGTTTATCTATTTCGACATTCACGACCGCGCGCGCCTGCCGTCGCGGTTCTTCGGCGAGGCGCTGTGCGTCACCGCGCGACTGTGACGGGCTGCGGTCCGGCCGCAGCCATTTCCCGCGCCATCGAAGCCACACAGCCGAAAGCCAATCACCATGACCGAACCCTCCCCCGCCCCGCGCACGCTTTATGACAAGATCTGGGACGCGCATGTCGTGGACCGTCAGGAAGACGGCACCTGCCTGCTGTATATCGACAGGCACCTCGTCCACGAGGTGACCAGCCCGCAAGCCTTCGAGGGGCTGCGGATGACGGGCCGCAAGGTGCGCGCGCCTGAACGCACCATCGCGGTGCCCGATCACAACGTTCCCACGACGCTGGACCGCCAGAACGGCATCGACAACGAGGAATCGCGCATCCAGGTCGATGCGCTGGACCGCAACGCCCGCGAATTCGGGGTGAACTACTATCCCGTCAACGACATCCGTCAGGGCATCGTCCATATCGTCGGTCCCGAACAGGGCTGGACCCTGCCCGGCATGACCGTCGTCTGCGGCGACAGCCATACGGCGACGCATGGCGCCTTCGGCGCGCTGGCCCACGGCATCGGCACGTCCGAGGTCGAGCATGTGCTGGCCACCCAGACGCTGATCCAGTCGAAGTCGAAGAACATGAAGGTGGAAATCACCGGACGCCTGGCGCCCGGCGTCACCGCCAAGGACATCGTGCTGCGCATCATCGCCGAAACCGGCACGGCAGGCGGCACCGGTCATGTCATCGAATACAGTGGCGAGGCGATCCGCAACCTGTCGATGGAAGGCCGCATGACGATCTGCAACATGGCGATCGAGGGCGGTGCCCGCGCGGGCCTGATCGCGCCGGACGAGACGACCTTCAACTACGTCAAAGGCCGCGCCCACGCCCCCAAGGGCGCCCAGTGGGAGGCTGCGGTGGCGTGGTGGAAGACGCTGTTCAGCGACCCCGACGCGCAGTGGGACAAGGTCGTGACCATCCGGGCCGAGGATATCGCCCCGACGGTCACCTGGGGCACCAGCCCCGAAGACGCCCTGCCGATCACCGCCACGGTTCCCGCGCCCGAGGATTTCAGGGGCGGCAAGGTCGATGCCGCCCGCCGGTCGCTGGACTATATGGGCCTGACCGCCGGCACCAATCTGACCGACATCGCCATCGACGCCGTGTTCATCGGGTCCTGCACCAACGGGCGGATCGAGGATCTGCGTGCCGCCGCCGAGGTGCTGCGCGGCCGCAAGCTGGCGCAGGGCGTTCGCGGCATGGTCGTCCCCGGCTCGGGCCTTGTCCGCGCGCAGGCCGAGGAAGAGGGGCTGGACCGCATCTTCCTGGACGCGGGATTCGAATGGCGGCTTGCCGGGTGTTCGATGTGTCTGGGCATGAACCCCGACCAGCTTGCACCTGGCGAACGCTGCGCCGCGACCTCGAACCGCAATTTCGAGGGGCGTCAGGGCTACAAGGGCCGCACCCACCTGATGTCGCCCGCGATGGCGGCGGCGGCGGGCGTGACCGGCCACCTGACCGACGTGCGCGACCTGATGGCCGAGACGGTCTGAGGGGTCGGCCATGCCCGCCCGCCCGACCAAGCCGGCGTCCGATATGGCAGGGTTCTGCGGCGCGGCCTCAGCCGCGTCGCAGCAGCCAGACGGCGTTCAGCGCGATCAGCACCAGACCGGCATTCTCGAACAGGTAGTTGGTGCTGAGACCGAACTGCCGCTGCCCGATCAGCGCGTCCATGTGGTGAAACCCGACCGCCCGGACAGCCACGAAGGCGCACAGGATCGCCAGCCCCAGCAGCGCGATCCCGTGTCGGCCAAGCTGGCCGCGCATCCGCCGCATCAGGACAAGAAGTCCCGATCCGATGCCCCACAGCAGCAGAAGGATGAACGCCACCTGCACGACCCTGCGGTAATCATACCACCCCTGCGCCTCGGCAAGGCAGCGTCCCAGCGCGGTCATCGCGCTTTGCAGATCCATCTGCTTGTTGATCGCCAGAAACAGCATCAGCGCCGCGATCACGCCCCAGAATCCGCGCCCGCGCTGCCCGCGCAACCTGCGCCACACCTGCGCAGCCAGCACGAAGCACAGCAGATAGGCCAGCACCGTCAACCATCCGGTCGCGTCCGGATCGCCGATGCGGGGCTGCCATGCCCGGCCTACACACTCGATCAAACTCATCGTCCCGTCTTCCAGCGCGTCCCGGACGGAACCTAGCAGCCCGCCCGACACTCAGGCCAGACACAATTTTCCGAGGATCCCATGGACAAGTTCACAACCCTGACCGGCATCGCGGCCCCCATGCCGCTGGTCAATATCGATACCGACATGATCATCCCCAAGCAGTTCCTGAAAACGATCAAGCGTTCCGGCCTTGGCGTGAACCTGTTCGACGAGATGCGCTATGACCGGGACGGCAACGAACTGCCCGATTTCGTCCTGAACCAGCCGGCCTGGCGCGACGCGCAGATCCTTGTCGCGGGCGACAATTTCGGCTGCGGCTCGTCGCGCGAACACGCGCCCTGGGCGCTTCTGGATTTCGGCATCCGCTGCGTGATCTCGACCAGCTTCGCCGACATCTTCTTCAACAACTGCTTCAAGAACGGCATCCTGCCGATCACCCTGCCCCAGGATGCCGTCGATGTGCTGATGGAGGACGCCCGCAAGGGCGCCAATGCCCGGATGACCGTCGATCTGGAAAACCAGACCGTCAGCACTTCGGACGGGCAGGAATTCCATTTCGACATCGACCCGTTCCGCAAGCATTGCCTGCTGAACGGCCTCGACGATATCGGGCTGACGATGAAAAAGGCGCCCTCGATCGATGCCTACGAGGATCAGATGGCGCAGGCCCGTCCTTGGGTCTAAGGGCCGCAGCCCTTCTGTGGCTGCTGAGCGCCGCGGTGGCGGTCCCCACGGCCGCCGATCCGATCCGCATCGCCACCTGGGATCCGGGCCTTTCGCGCAAGGGCCCCGGCCTTCTGCTGCGCGACATCGCCCGCGACGACCCACAGGTGCTGGCGGCGGCAACGGTGATCGCCGCCGCCGCGCCGGATGTGATCCTGCTGACCGGGATCGACTGGGATCATGACGCCCGCGCCTTGGAAGGTTTTTCAAAGGTTCTGGCGAAAACCGGGCTAAAGCTGCCCTACAGCTTAACGGCACGCCCGAACAGCGGCATGGCGACCGGCCTCGATCTGAACGCGGATGGCCGTCTTGGCCGGGCCGACGACGCACAGGGCTGGGGGCTGTTCACCGGCCAGAACGGCATGGCGGTGCTGTCGCGTCTGCCGCTTGGCCCGGTCACCGATCACACCGACAGGCTGTGGCGCGACCTGCCGGGTGCCCTGATGCCCGACACCGCGCCCGATGTGGCGGCGGTCCAGCGCCTGTCCTCGACCGCACATTGGGACATTCCGGTGCAGACACCCGACGGGCCGTTGCATCTGCTGGCATGGTCCGCCACCCCGCCGGTCTTCGACGGCCCCGAGGATCGCAACGGCCGCCGCAATCACGACGAGGCCGCGTTCTGGCTGCACCACCTGCCCGACGCGCCGTTCGTCCTGATCGGCAATATCAATCTGGACCCTGTCGATGGCGAGGGTCGTGCCGAAGCCCTTCGAAACCTGCTAAGCGTCGCACAGGACCCAGAACCACGCGGCGCATGGCAACCCCCGCAGACCGGCGCGAATGCCCGCCATCGGGGCGACCCGGCGCTGGATACCGGCGATTTCGACGATGACGGCCCCGGCAATCTGCGCGTCGATTACATCCTGCCGGACAAGGCGCTGACCGTCAGGGACAGCGGCGTGATCTGGCCTGCCCCCGACCAGCCGCTTGCCCAGGCGGTCGATACCGCATCGGATCACCGCCTGGTCTGGGTCGATCTGGATCTTCAGACCTCGAAGGACGCCACCGCACCCCAGGCCAGATCCAGATCCTCGTCGGTCACGCAATAGGGCGGCAGCACATAGACCGTGTTGCCCAGTGGCCGCAGCAACACGCCGTTTTCCAGGAAATGCGCCCGCATCCGTGGCCCGGTTTCGGCCAGGTAACCGGCATCGCCGACCTGCAGATCCATCGCCGCGATGGTGCCGCATTGACGCAGATTGTGGAAACGCGGATCGCCCGCGAACCGCGCCAGCCGCGCGGCCTGCATCGCGGTCAGCGATTCCAGCCGCGCCTGCATCGGGCTTTGCTGCCACAACCGCACCTGCGCCAGCGCCGCCGCGCAGGCAATCGGGTTCGCCGTATAGCTGGAGGAATGATAGAACGTCCGCCGACGGTCGGTCGAATAATGCGCCTGAAAGATCCTGTCGCTGGCCAGCGTTGCGGCCAACGGCACGACCCCGCCGGTCAGACCCTTGCTGGTGCACAGGATGTCCGGCGCGATCCCGGCATGATCGCAGGCCCACAGACGACCGGTGCGGCCCCAGCCGGTCATCACCTCGTCCGCGATCATCAGCACATCATGCCGGTCGCAGATCGCGCGCAGCTCCGCCAGAACCTGCGGCGAGTACATCCGCATTCCCCCCGCCCCCAGAATCAACGGCTCAAGGATCAGCGCCGCCATCTTTCCGCTGGCCGCCAGTTCCTCGAACGCCGCCAGTGTCGCGGCACCATCGCCGGTCGGAAAGGGCAGCTTGTCCACCGCGAACATCAGCGGGTCATAGGCCGCGTTGAACACGCCCCGCTCGCCCACGCTCATCGTGCCGATCGTGTCGCCGTGATAGCTGTCCTCGATCACCGCAATCCGGTGCCGTCCGTCGCCCTCGTACCGCCAGTATCCCAGCGCCATCTTCAACGCGACCTCGACAGCGGTCGAACCGCTGTCGCTGTAGAACACGCGCGTCAATCCCTTGGGCGCCATGCCGACCAGCGCCTCGGCCAGTTCCTCGCCCGGCGCGTGGGTCAGCCCGGCAAAGATCACCTGATCCATCCGACCGGTGGCATCCCTGATGGCCGCGACGATCTCGGCCTGACGGTGCCCATGTGTGACCACCCACCAGCTAGAGATGCCGTCCAGCAGACGCCGGCCGTCGGCGGTTTCCAGATACGCGCCTTCGGTCCCGACGATCCGGGGCGGGACAGGTTCGGTCGCGTGCTGCGTAAAGGGATGCCAGACCGCGCTCATCGATAATCCTCCGGGTCAAAGTTTTCGGCCATCGCGCGGCTCAGGCTGTCGCGATCCAGCCGCGTCAAGCGCGGCAGCCGGCCCAGCACCTTCACCGCGCCAAGCTGTCCGATCGTCGCGACATTGTCCCGGTTCTCGTCCCCCACGAAGGCGACGCCATGGACCGGCACCTGTCGCGCCCGCAGGCTTTCCAGCGCGGTCAGGCTGTGGCTGATCGTGCCCAGCCCGGTCGTGGCGACCAGGATCACCGGGATCTGCCATTCGGCGAACAGGTCGGCGAACAGAACCTTGCGCGTGACCGGCACCAGGACACCGCCTGCCCCCTCGATCACCAGCGGATCGATGTCGGGCGGCGTCAGCGTGCCGGGATCGACCTCGATCCCCTCAAGTTCGGCGGCGCGATGCGGCGACAGCGGCTCGCGCAGCAGCCACGCCTCGGGGTGGACCTGCGCGCCGGAAAGCCGTGCGACCTCGGCGGCGTCGGTATCGGGCCGGGGGACGTGTTGCGGCGCAACGCGCGTTAGCTGTGTACACCCTGTGCTCGTGCTGTGCATGTCCGGTGCATGGCCGGTGCGACCCGGATTGGGGATGTTTCCGGCCAGCCCCGACTGCACCGGTTTCCAGTAATCTGCCCCGATCAACCCGCACAGACCGGCCGCGAACACTGTCTTTCCGACATCCGTTCCGGTGCCCGTGATCACAAATCTGGCCATAGCTCCTCCAGCGTCTCTGCCAGCCGGATCACATCCGCAGGCGTGGCGTTCAGGGTCAGCGAAACCCGCAGCCGCGAGGTGCCTTCGGGCACCGTCGGCGGGCGAATCCCCCTGACATCAAAGCCCCTTTGCTGGATGCGCGCGGCCAGATCCATCGTGGCGGATTCCGGCCCGACGATCAGCGGGATGATCTGGCTGCCGCTGACCGACAACTGCGGCAGGCGGCGGGACAACTCGGCCCCGAACGCGGTGACATGGTCCCGCAACGCGTCGCGCCGCCACGGTTCGTCCCGCAGAATGTCAAGCGCCTCGCTGCCCGCCACCGCCATCAAGGGCGACGGTGCGGTCGCGAAGATGAATGGACGGCAGCGATTAATCATGAAGTCGATCAAGCACTTGGCCCCGCAGACCAAAGCCCCTGATCCGCCCAGCGCCTTGCCCAGCGTGTGCAGGGTCAGCACATTTTCGCGGCCCTCCAGGTGATGCGCCAAGCCTCGCCCATCGGCGCCGTAAACCCCGGTCGCGTGTGCCTCATCGACCAGCAGGAAACCGTGCTGATCGGCCAGTTTGGCAAGCTGGTCCAACGGCGCTGCATCGCCATCCATGCTGTAAAGGCTTTCGACCGCAATCCAGACCGCGCCGATATGCCCGGCCCGCCGCCACGCCTGGATCAGGTCGCGTGCATGTTCCACGTCGCCGTGCCGGAAAAGCTGGACTTCGGCCCTGCCGGCCCGCGCGCCCTCATGCGTGCTGGCATGCGACAGCGCATCCATCAGCAAAAGGTCGCCGCGTTGCGGCAAGGTTGTGATCACAGCAAAGTTCGCGACATAGCCGCCGCCGAACCCCAAAGCCGCCTCGGCCCCGAAGAACCGCGCTGCCTTGTCTTCGAACGCCGCATGCGCGTCCGTGTGTCCCCGCAACAGCCGCGATCCCGCCGCCCCGACCGGCACGCCGTGGTTCAAGGCTTCGCGAATCGCGTCGGACAGCCTTTCTGAGCCCGCCAGCCCGATGTAATCATTCGAGGAAAAGTCGATCCCGCCGCGTGCGATCAACGATCTTCGCCGCGTCTGACGGGTCAATCCGTCAAGCTGTTCCCGAAACACCGACAGCCGATCCACGGTGCGGTCCGATTCTTCGCGTCGCAGGTGATCGCTCATGTCCTACCGCAGGACCGGGATTGCCGGATCGGCCTCCAACAATGCCGCGCGATGCGCCTCGGCCGGATCCATTTCGGGCATGTGTTCGTGGACCTGCATCGGCTCAAGTCCCAGCTTGGCGAACAGACGCATATCCTGATCCTCGCCGGGATTGTCCTTGGTCAACAGGGTGTCCCCCACGAAGATCGAGTTTGCCCCGGCAAAAAAGCAAAGCGCCTGCATCTCATCCGACATCGCGGTCCGGCCCGCCGACAATCGCACATGGCTTTCCGGCATCATGATACGCGCCGTGGCGATCGTGCGGACGAAATCGATCGGATCGACGGGGGCGGCGTCTTCCAGCGGTGTTCCCTCGACCGGGATCAACATGTTGACGGGCACGCTTTCGGGCGGCTCGGGCAGATTGGCCAGCGTCACCAGCATATCGACGCGATCCTGTGTGCCCTCGCCCAGCCCAAGAATACCACCCGAACAGACCTTGATCCCGCTGTCGCGAACATTCTGAAGGGTTTGCAGGCGATCATCGAAGCTGCGCGTCGTGATCACATTAGAATAATAGGATTCGGATGTGTCGATATTGTGGTTGTAATAATCCAGCCCCGCGGCCTTCAGGCGCTTTGCCTGGTCGGCATCCAGCATCCCCAACGTCATGCATGTTTCCAGCCCAAGCGCCTTCACGCCTTCGACCATCGCAACGATCTGCGCCATGTCACGCGCTTTCGGGCTGCGCCAGGCAGCCCCCATGCAATAACGGGTCGCCCCGGCATCCCGCGCCCGCTTCGCCTCGGCGATCACGCGCTGGACCTCCATCAGCTTCGAGGCAGACAACCCGGAATCGTAGCGCGCCGACTGACTGCAATAGGTGCAATCCTCAGGGCAGCCGCCGGTCTTGATCGACAGAAGACGGCTCATCTGGACACGATTGGGGTTGAAATTCTGGCGATGCACGGTCTGGGCGCGAAACAGCAGTTCCATGAACGGCAGGTCAAAGATCGCCCGTGCGGTCTTGGCGGTCCAGATCAACCGCTTCTCCTCGTCGTGACCACGAAGACTTGCCTGCGACATGTCGATCCTCCTGCGAACGCTGCGATGCGTGTCCTAGCAGCTTGTCGCATGCCTGTCCAACCGGCATGGTGAACATGATCGTGCATCAATAGCGCGGTTTTCCAGCCTCTCGGATCTGCCGGTTCGCAAGATCAAGAAGCGCCTCGGCCCGGCCGAACTCTCGCACGGCGTCCTGCCTTGCGGCTTCATATCGCGGTGTCATCCGGGCAAGATCCTGATCAGCCTTTCGCAGTTCGCGGGCGGCACGACCCGCCTGAGCACTGGCGATCCGTGCCTCGGACACGGTCAGGGGCGCGACGCTGCGATAGCTTTGGTCAAGCGCCGCCTGCGATGCATCGACCCTTTGCCGGGCGGACGCCATGTGGTTGCTGAAAGCCGCCAGTTTCTTCAACTCCTGTTCGGCCTTCAGGCGCGCGATACGTTCAAGCTGCGCAAGCTTGTGGGAAACACCTACCATCCCGCACGGGCCTTCTGGCGCATTTTCTCGGCAAATCGGATCGCGGCCGCGACCGCCGCAAAGTGATCGCGCCTGATTTCCTGCCCGATCTCGACGCTGGCGTGAATTGCCCGTGCGCAAGGGGGATCCGACCAGATCGGCACCTTCGCCTCGCGGGCCTTGGCGCGGATACGTGCAGCAACCTCGTCCGTGCCCTTGGCCAGACACACCGGCGCCCTGCCGCTGCCACGCTGCCATTCCAAGGCCACCGCGTAATGCTTCGGGTTCACGATCACGACATCCGCTTTCGCGACATCTGCAAGCATCTGCTTCATGGCGATATCCACAGCCCGCTGGCGCCGCGCCGCTTTCAGATGCGGATCTCCTTCGGCCTCCTTGTGCTCATCCTCCATCTCCTTGCGTGACATGCGGTTCTTGCGGCGGTGCTCGTGCCACTTCCACAGCATGTCCAGCGCCGCGAAGCCGACCGATATCGCAACCGCCATCAGCAGAACCTGCGCCAGCAGTAGGCTCAGCCCGATCACCCAGCGATCCCCCGTCATCGCGCTGCCCGCCAATCTGTCCAGCAGGGCCGCGAACAGGTACCACCCGCCAAGGCAGACCAGCGCGGCCTTGCCGAAGGAAATCGCGAAGGTCACCAGCCCGGAAGCACCGAACTTCTGGGCTGCGTTCTTGATCGGATTCAGCCTGTTGAAATCGAGGGCCAGCTTGCCGGTGGCGAAGATCAATCCTCGTTGCATCACAAGGCCGACCAGGATGGCCATGGCGGGAACCACCGCCAGGGCGATTGCGGCAAGGCTGGCATAGTGCCCCAGCGATGCCGCCAGCCCGAAGGCCGTGTCAAGCGGCCAACCGTCCGACCCCATCGCGCGGCTTGCCATCGACAGCCACTGTTTCACAGCAAAACCGGCACCCACCGCAAGCGACAGCCAGGCGCCGACATACATCGCCGCCGCATTCAACTCGGTGGAACGCGGAACATCGCCCTTCTCGCGCGCCTTACGCAGCTTCTGATCGGTCGCCTCGAAGGGCTTGTCGTTGTGGTCTTCTGTCATCAGGGCCTCGGCAAGACAAAGCTCAGCACCGCGTCCGCCCAGATCGCGATCAACATGGGGGCCAGCAGCGTCAGCGCGACAAGCGCCAGCATGATCGAGGCAGGAGAGCCGATAAAGACGACCGGCAGCGCCGGCATGACGCGGTTGATGACACCAGACAGCGCCTGGAACAGAAAGCCGCCCAGGGTAAAGGGCGCGGCCAGCATCATCGCCAGCCCGAAACTTTGCGCGACCAGTGCGACGGCTGCGGGCGCAAGCGTGTCGATGTCGGGCCAACCCGCCGGCGGCCAAAGCGTGAAGCTGTCGGCCAGCAGCTGCACCAGCATCACCGGCAAACCAAGCGCCATCAACACGGCCATGCCACCCAGATGCATCAGGTTCCCGACCGGATGCGGGGCGGCTTCGTTCTGGACACCAATGATCTGAGACAAGGACGCGGTCGCGGCGATTGCCGTGGTGGCCACGTCCAAGGCAAGGGCCAACAGCCGCAGCAAGCCCCCGGTTGCCAGGCCGATCACCATCTCGGCACCGCTTTGGACGATCAATTGCAACGGCACCGACGGCGACGCCACCGGCCCCGTCAACCCCGCCAGCAACGGCGTGACCGCCATCGCGGCCGCTACCCGCACCCGGACCGGAATCAGCCTTTCGCCCAGCCCCGGCAGGATCAGCAGACATGCCTGGACCCGCAGATAGACAAGGACGACGCCCCAATCCAGGCCGGGCACCCATTGGGCAAGCTGCTGCCACATCACGCGGCCTCGATCGTTCCGACCAGGTGTAGTTCGGCCCCCGGGTCGATCTCCTCCAGGCCCAGGACCGGCGCAGAGACGCCATTCGATCCCAGCACGGCACGGATCATCCGTCGCCGATGATCGGGCGCAATGACGACGGTGCGTGCGCCCGGCTGAGCCGTGGCCAGGGCGCGACGGGTGGCGTCGAGCAGTTTCTGCGACAACCCCGGCGTGATGGCCCCGCCGCCGGTTCGGCCCGTCTCGCCATCCGCACGAACAAATTCCGCCTCCCATGCAGGGTGCAGCTGCAACGCCGAGATGCGCCCGGAATCGTCCGAATATTGCTGCGTGATCTGGCCGCGCAGCCGCTTTCGCACCATTTCGTAGACCGTTTCGATCGAGTCGATCGAACGAAATTCGTAGATGGCGTCGATGATCAGCGGCAGGTTGCGGATCGACAGGCGTTCCTCCAGCAACGCCCGCAGGACAGCCAACAGGCTTTCGGGGCTGACCTTGTCAGGGATCATGCTGTCAAGGTAACGCCTGTTGCGTTCCGCTCGAGCGGGGTCCGAAAGCGTCTTCAGTTCCTCGATCTGGCGCTGCATCGCGGCCAGTGTCAGCAAAGACGACAGGTTCGCCTTCACGACCTCCATCAGATGCGTGGACAGCACCTCCATCGGTGTCACCACGGTCGCACCCATGGTCGCGGCCTCGTCCTGATCCTCGCGCGCAAGCCAGCGCGCGGGGCTGGAATAGACCGGTTCGCGGACGGTCACGCCCCGCAACTGTTCCAGCAGCCGGTCCGGGCCCAATGCAAGAACCTCACCCGGTCTCAGGCTGCCGCGACCACGCACCACGCCATGGACCCGGATCAGATAGTCGCCAGGCGCCAGTTCGTCCGTATCGGTGATGCGAACATCCGGCAGGATCAGCCCGAAACCGCGTGCGATGTGAATTCGCAGGTTGCTGATCCGGCTGCCCAGGCCGCGCGCCTGATCCAGCGCCGTCACGATCAGATCGGACCCTATCTCGACGCTGATATCGTCGGTATCCAGCACGTCGCCGATCCGGCTGGCGGGCCGTGACGCCGGTTCGTCATCGGCCGGGATCTCGGGTTGGTCCATGTCATGCCTCAACCTGCGCGCGATCTGAAACGAGGCCATAGCCATCGCCATGGCCAGCGCAATAAACAGTAGACGCGGCATGCCGGGAACGAAGGACATCAGCAGCATCGCCGCCGCAACCATTGCCGCAGGCTGCCAGCCGCGCGCGAATTGCTGCGACAGAAGTTGCGCGGTCGTGTCGGTCGCCCCGCCGCGCGACAGCAGCAACGCCGCCGCCATCGAGGTGATCAGCGCCGGGATCTGGCTGACCAGACCGTCGCCGATCGTGAGGTGTGAATAGGTCGAGACGGCATCCCCGACGCTCATGCCATGGACGGCGATCCCCACTGTCAGACCGACAAGAAGATTGATCAGTGTGATCACGATCCCCGCGACAGCATCGCCCTTGACGAATTTCGATGCGCCGTCGAGCGATCCGAAGAAGCTGATCTCGCGCTGTTCCTGGGCACGGCGCCGCTTGGCTTCCTGATGATCGATCGCGCCTGCATTCAGGTCTCCGTCAATCGCAAGCTGCTTGCCGGGAAGCGAATCCAGCGCGAACCGCGCCGCAACCTCGGCCATGCGCCCTGAACCCTTGGTGATGACCATGAAGTTCACCACCGAGATGACTGCGAACACGGTCAGCCCGACCAGAAGTGAACCGCCCGCCACAAAGGCCGCGAATCCGTTGATCACCTGCCCCGCAGCATCGTTGCCGGTGTGCCCTTCCGTCAGGATAAGCCGGGTCGAGGACACGTTCAGCGAAAGCCGGATGACCAGACTTACCAGCAGCAGAACCGGGAACGCCTGAAAATCGGTCGGCTTGTCCACCAGCGATGCCATGACCAGCACCAGCGTCGCGGTCGCGATGGACAAGGCGATTCCGAAATCCAGCAATCCCGGCGGAAGCGGGATCACCAGCGAAATGACGATCAGGACCAGACCGCCGGTAACCAGCAAAGGTGCATCCAGCATGCGCCGGGACTTACGGGCGACAGCGCCGACACTGTTCATTCCATGTCCTCCTGCGCCGTGATCGCGGGCTTCAGAATATCCTCGAGCGGCCAGGGATCTGCCGTCAGCAGCCCCGCGCGGCGCAGAAAGACCAGAGCCTGCAGCCGTACCGATGGCTCCATGCCCATCAACCGCACACGATAGTCGCGCGGCAGCGTTTCGCCGGCCAGCAGCAGGTCGGACGCCTCTTGCGCGTAGCCGGCGATTTCGGGAGGCAATGACGCCGTCGGCTCGCCCGCATTCGCAGCCACGACGAGAAAGGCCATTGTCAGCATCACGCCGCCTTCTTCAGATCTCGAAGCGCGGTCTCCAGCGTATCGAAGCTGGGGCGCAGATGTTCCGGGGCGGTCTGGCGACCGACCTCGACGCACAGATTGGTGGCATGCTGATGCAGGCCGGCGACCAGCACCGACTTGATCACATCATAGAAACCAAGATCCTGCTTGATGACGCCCCCAAGCCGGTTGGCCAGCGGCGCGACAAAGCCATAGGCCAGAAAGACGCCCAGAAACGTCCCCACCAGGGCGCCGCCGATCATCTTGCCCAACACCTCGGGCGGTTGGTCGATCGAACTCATCGTCTTGATGACGCCCAACACGGCGGCGACGATTCCCAGCGCCGGCAATGCATCGGCCACACTTTGCAGCGCATGTGGAAGGTGCATCTCTTCCTCGCGCAGCGTCGCGATGCGGCGGGACAGCATCTCTTCGACCTGATAGGGATCGTCATAGTTCAGGCTGGCCGAGCGCAGCGTATCGGCGATCAACGAGACGATATTGTGATCGGCCAGCAGTCGCGGATAAGCCCCGAACACGGTAGATTCCCGCGGGTTTTCGATGTGCTGTTCCAAGGCGACCGGATTTTCGCGCGCGATCTTCAGCAGTTGAAACATCAGGCAAAGCACATCCTGATGATCCTGCGCCGACCACATGGGGCCCTTGAAGGCGCGTATCAGCCCCTTCGGCGTCGCCTTCAGGATATGGCTGTCGTTGGACAACAGGTATGATCCGATCGCGGCACCCATAATCATCATCATCTCGAATGGCAGCGCATGGGTGATGACACCCATCTTGCCGCCCGCGAGCAAATAACCGCCGAAGACCATCGCCATGGTCAAGAAAATGCCTACAAAGCCGAACATGACTGTCGCTCCTCAGTTCTTTCTGACGCTGCGGGCGCCCATCTGGGCGGTCAGCAGCGCCGCCTGACGCGGCTCGACCGCGGCAATGATCCGCGCCCCCGTTTCCGGCCGAACCCGCATCAGGATCTCGGCCGCGAAATCCGCGGGCAGGTTGGTCAGCACGGCGGCTGCCTCGGCTGGCTTCATCTGATCGTAGAGCGCGACGAGGCGCTGGATATCGTCTCGAACAGCTTCGGTGGCCGTATCCCGCCGCGCGCGGATTCCGCCCTTCTGCGACTTCAACTGCACAAGCCGTTCACGCAATGTCTGTTCGGCCTGCGCCAGTTCGGCCTTTCGGTCTTCGATACTTTCCATGTAGCGCTCGATCCGAAGGGCGCGATCGCGCAATTCCTCGGCCAAGGCGACCGCCTCGGGAACGTCGCCGCAGCCTTGCAAAAGACCGCTGGGTGCGGCGAACGCCGCAAACACCCGTGAAAGATCCTGGGATTTCCAGACCGCGGCGGCGGCAGGAACGGCCAGAATCAATGCCAGGGCCGGCAGGAACGATCTACGCATCGAATATCTCCGACTTCTTGCGAAGACGCCGTTGCGGTGCGGGTCGATCCTCGGGCATCGCCGCCTGGCCGATCCGCTGGCGCAGATCCCACAGCGCGCGTTCCTTCCGTGCCCGTGATATTTCCTCGGAAAGCTGTTCGCTTGCTTCGGTGGCCTCGGCGCGGGCCGACCGGATCGCACGTTCCAGCCTGTCCACTTCGGCGGCCATCACCGCGATCGCCCCGCCCAGACCCGATTCCAGATCGTTCAGCCGACGCAGCCGGCGCGCCAGCAGCAGGCAGAAACAGGCAAGTCCCACAGAGGCCGCGGCCAGCGCGGCCTGAAGCAGTGTCTCGATAGTCATCTGATCAGAAACTCCGTTATCAAGAGATCCTTCACCGGCGTCTCACCCAGCACATAGCGGGTCCGCGTCACCAGTTCGGCGCGGATGATCTCCAGGACGCCCCGCTTGTCGTAGGCTGCGGGATCGACGCCCGAGAGGAAGCCCGTAAAGGCGTCCAGAACGCGTGGCATGAGATGTTCGACCTCAGCGCGGTGGGTCGCATCCGTTTCAATCGATACAGCCAGGATCAGACTGCGTCCGCGACCGCCCGGTACACTCAATTCGATGCGCGGAATCTCGACGAATACCGCTGGCGAAACGGTCGTCACGGCAGGGGCGCCTGACGAACCCGCAAACAGCCCCATAGGGGACCAGAACCCCAGATAGGTCGATGCAAAGCCGCCACCGCCCAGAAGGATCGCGGCCGCGACAGGTAGCAGTTTCCCCCTCTTCCTGGGGGCTTCCTCCGTGGGGTCGACGACTGCTTCGGACATGGTGATTCTCCGTCGTGATGAAACGGATTTAGCACCTCGCGACTAACCAAATCTTAACATCGGCCATGTCATCAAGACGATGACGAACAACCTGAAGATGATTCGGAAAGGGCCGGTTTTGCAAAAACTGCAGGACTATTGGAACGAGCGAAGCTCGCAGCAGAAACTGATTCTCGCGGCTGCATTCCTGACCACCTTCCTCGCGATCGCGGGATTTGGCTGGATGGCCAGCAGGCCCGGTCTTTCGATGCTGTATGGCGGTCTGGACGCTGCGCAGTCCGGCGAAGTGATTGCTGGAATTGAACGCGCGGGTGTCGCCTACGAGGTACGCGGCGACGCGATCTGGGTCGATGACAGTCAGCGCGACCGGCTTCGCATGGACCTTGCGGCGCAGGGCCTGCCGGCTTCGGGAAGCGCAGGATACGAGTTGCTGGACGGGATGTCGGGCTTCGGCACCACCTCGCAGATGTTCGACGCCGCATATTGGCGCGCCAAAGAGGGTGAGCTTGCGCGCACCATCCTGGCGTTGCCGAACGTCAAGACGGCACGCGTGCATCTTGCGGTCGAGAACGGTCGCGGATACCGCCGCGACATCACCGGAAGCGCCTCGGTCACGCTGACCACGAGTGGCGGGCAGATCACGCGTGAACAGGCGGCCGCACTGCGCTATCTGGTCTCGTCCGGCGTCCCGGGAATGCAACCTGAGGCGGTGACGGTCATCGACAGCCAGCGTGGCATCGTTTCAGCGACCGAGGATACCGCGGGCCATGATCGCGCGACCGAGATGAAGCGAAATGTCGAACGCATCCTCGAGCCCCATGTGGGCATTGGCAATGCGATCGTCGAGCTGAACCTGGATCTGGTCACCGAATCTGAAATGCTGACCGAGCAGCGATTCGATCCCGATCAGCGCGCGATGATCTCGCAAGTCACCGAGGAAACGACCGATCAAAGCCAATCGTCGGGTTCCGGGGCGGTCACGGCGGCGTCGAACCTGCCGGATACGGAAGAAGCCGCCGGCGATACGTCACAGGCATCCCGGTCCGAAAACCGCCAGCAGGCGAATTTCGAGGTCAGCCAGATCACGCGCGAGATCCAGCGGCAGCCAGGCGCAACCCGCCGCCTTACGGTCGCGGTTCTGGTCAACGGCGTCGCGCAGGCTGATGCGCAGGGTGACACTCAGCTGGTCCCGCGCCCGGAACAGGAACTTGCGGTATTGCGCGAACTGGTCGCTTCGGCGGTCGGCTATGATGAGACGCGCGGGGATCTGATCACCGTGAAATCGCTGCCCTTCGCAACGCTTGGCCAGAACGGCACACTGGCGCAGCCCGGACTTCTGGACCGGCTGGATCTGAACACATTGGTCCGGATTGCCCTGATCGGTATCTTCGCGCTGGCGGTGATCTTTGCGATCCTGCGTCCCGCGCTGCGGGGCCGCGCGTCGCCTCAGGCCGTGCCCGCTTTGCTGGACGACAGCGGTCCCGCAGCCGAGGCCGTCACCGGTACGATCGAAACGGACCAGCCCCAGATCATCGGATCGGACAGACTGCTACCGCTCCAGCCGGAACCTGCCGAACCCCTGTCCCTGCCCCATGGGGATCCGGTGGCGCGACTGCGCGGCATGATGCGCGAGCGGCATGAGGAAAGCGTGAAGATCCTGTCCGGCTGGATCGAAAACAAGGAGAGCGCGAGGTGACACTGGCGATGTTCAAGCTTGAATCTTTCACGACAGCGCTTGCGGGGCACGGGGCCAAGCTGTGCTATGACCGGCAGGCACTTGAAAAGGCTCACGCGGATGGCGTGGCCGAAGGGCTGGCGCGTCAGGAAGACGATCAGATGCGCAATCTTTGTGCGGGAATGGACCGTCTGGCACGTGCGCTGAGCGACGATGAGCAGCGCCGCGCGGCCCTGAGGTCGGAGGCAGTGACTGCGCTAAGCCCTATCTTCGATGCCATTCTCGACAACCTGGCGCCCGCTGCCGAATCAAAGCGCCTGGAAATCGCGCTGACCGAGGAATTGTCGCGCCTGGCGCAGATGGCCACGCCGTTACGGGCGCAGATAGCCTGTGGCGCAAGTCTGCGTGATCTGGTCGAGCGCTGCCTGACGGAAAGCGGTCTCGACAACATCGAAATCAGCGAGGTGCCCGCCGATCGTATCAGCCTGTCGCTGCAAGGCGGGCATATCGAGTTCGCGCCCGATCGGATCGCCGCCGGAATTCGGGCACTGATCGCGGAAATCAAGGAGAACGAGACACCATGGACGCACTGAAACATCTGATCGACACCGACAATATCCAGGTCGAGGTGACGATCCGCCTTGGAAAGACTCACCAGACCGTCGCGCAGCTTTCCTCGCTTCGCGCCGATGATGTCCTGATCCTGGAGCAGTCGATCGAGGACGGGGTCGAGATTTGCGTCGGCGACAAGGTCATCGCGCGCGGCGAACTGACAGGCGACGGGTCCCCCGAAGACCGACTTTGCGTTCGGATCATCGGCGCAACGGAGGCGATGTGACCGCGCGGTTGCTGATCCTGATCGCCGGTCTGGCGTTGACCCCTGCAGCGTCACTTGCGCAGGATCCGGGAATGATGGATCAGGCGGCGGCAGGGCTGGGCCAGAACGCCGTGATGCTGGTTCTGGCACTGACCGCCCTGTCGCTTGCGCCCGGCATCGCCATCATGGTGACGTGTTTTCCGTTCATCGTCACCGTACTGTCGATCCTGAGACAGGCAATCGGGCTGCAACAATCCCCCCCCAACATGCTGATCGTCAGCCTGGCGATGTTCCTGACGTGGTTCATCATGGACCCCGTGTTGCGAGAGGCATGGCAGTCCGCGGGCGCGCCGTTGCGCGACGGCACGATCGGCATCGCCGAGGCTTTCCAGCGCGGCATTGTCCCGTTTCAGGGTTTTATGGCGGCGCGAACGGATCCTGACACGCTGGCCGGTCTGGCGGAGATCGCACCGGGCGCGGACAGCGAAGCAAACCGGCTGTCGGTCATGATCCCGGCCTTCATGCTGTCCGAGATCCAGCGCGCTTTCGAGATCGGCTTCCTGATCGCGTTGCCGTTCCTGATCATCGATCTGGTGGTGTCGGCAGTGCTGATGTCGATGGGCATGATGATGGTACCGCCGGTCGTCGTATCGCTGCCGTTCAAGCTGGCGTTCTTCGTCGTGGTGGACGGTTGGTCAATGATCGCGGGCGCACTGGTCCGCAGCTATCAATAGCTGCCCATCGCACGCCCTTTACGCGCGCCCGCTTGACCCTCAGGCGCGGCGACCGGCCAGATGTTCGACGCCCAACACACTCAGCACCTTCGCTTCGATGTGGCACGCGTTCAAGGCCGAGTCATCATACATGGCAAGCGGCGCACCATGTTCGACGAAGCGATCCGGCAGCACCATCGACCTGTATTTCAAACCACTGTCGAACACGCCTTCCTCGGCCAGCAGCTGGGCAACATGGCTGCCGAATCCTCCGATCGCCCCTTCCTCGATCGTGATCAGAGCCTCGTGTTCCCGGGCAAGTTCAAGGATCAGGTCCCTATCCAGAGGCTTGGCGAAACGCGCGTCGGCAACGGTCGGACGGATGCCGCGCGCAGTCAACGCCTCGGCCGCCTCCAAGACTGATGCAAGCCGCGTTCCGAACGATAGCAGAGCCACGCCTTTGCCTTGCCGCACGATGCGACCCTTGCCAAGCGGCAGAACCTCGCCCCGTTCCGGCAGGTCGATCCCGACGCCCTCGCCACGCGGGAAACGGAACGCAATCGGGCCGTCGTCATGGGCGGCGGCCGTCGCGACCATATGCATCAGTTCGGCCTCATCGGCGGCGGCCATCACGACGAAACCCGGCAGATTCGCCAGGAAGGCAATATCGAACGCGCCTGCATGCGTCGGTCCGTCCTGCCCCACCAAACCGGCGCGGTCTATGGCAAAGCGCACCGGCAATCCCTGCACCGCCACGTCGTGAACAATCTGATCGTAGCCGCGCTGCAGGAATGTCGAATAGATGGTGCAGAAGGGTTTCAGCCCGCCAGCCGCCAACCCTGCCGAGAACGTCACCGCATGCTGCTCGGCGATCCCCACGTCGAAGCAGCGCCGCGGGAAACGTGTCGCGAATTGCTTGAGCCCGGTTCCGTCAGGCATCGCCGCGGTGACGCCGACAATATGGTCATCGCGCGCGGCTTCGTCGATCAGCGCGCTCGCGAAGACCGAGGTATAGCTTGGTGCGTTCGGCTTGGACTTGGTCTGCTTGCCTGTCACAAGATCGAATTTCGCGGTCGCATGGCCCCGATCGGCAGCATTCTCGGCCGGGGCATAGCCCTTGCCCTTGCGTGTGACGGTGTGGATCAGGACCGGGCCCGATGCCCGCGCCTTGACGGTCCGCAGCAGGGGCAGAAGCTGTTCCATGTCGTGGCCATCGACCGGACCGATATAGGAAAAGCCAAGCTCTTCGAACAACGTCCCGCCGACGGCCATTCCCTTCAGCATTTCCTTGGCCCGGCGCGCGCCTTCCTGCAGGGCTTCGGGCAGCATTCCGACCGCGCCTTTCGCCGCAGCCTTCAGTTCCTGGAACGGCCCGCCGGTGTACAGCCTGGTCAGATAGGAGGACATAGCACCGACGGGCGGCGCGATCGACATCTCGTTGTCGTTCAGGATCACGATCAGGCGCTTGCCCAGATGGCCCGCATTGTTCAGCGCCTCATAGGCCATCCCGGCGCTCATTGCGCCGTCGCCGATGACCGCGATCGAATCGCCCGGATCGCCGCCCAGATCGCGGGCTACCGCAAACCCCAGCGCGGCGGAAATCGAGGTCGAGGAATGCCCCGCGCCGAACGGGTCGAACGGGCTTTCGGCACGTTTGGTGAATCCGGCAAGGCCGCCGCCCATGCGCAAGGTGCGGATCCGGTCGCGCCGACCGGTCAGGATCTTGTGCGGATAGCACTGATGCCCGACATCCCAGATGATCTTGTCCCGGGGCGTGTCGAACACCGCATGCAGAGCCACGGTCAGTTCGACAACACCCAGGCCCGCGCCCAGATGTCCGCCGGTTTCGCTGACCGCGCTGATCGTCTCGGCGCGCAGTTCGTCGGCAAGCTGCCGCAGTTCGCGGTCGGACAGGTTCTTCAGGTCCGCCGGCAGGCTGACCCGATCAAGGACGGGTGTCTTCGGGCGTTCGGTCATGGCTGGCCCTCCGGGCGGGCGTCATTCAGGTGTCGCGTTCGATAACGAAACGCGCAAGCTCTCGCAAGTTTCCCGCAGCCTCGCCGTAACTTTCCAGCGCCGCTTCGGCGTCCTGCACCAGCCGACGGGCTTCACCCCTGGCGCCGTCCAGCCCCATGATCGACACGAAAGTGGCCTTTCCGGCCGCATCATCCTTGCCGACGCGCTTGCCGGTCACGTTCTCGTCACCAATCACGTCAAGGATGTCGTCCATGATCTGAAAGGCCAGTCCCAGCTTCGCGGCATAGCGGTCCAGATTATCTGGGTCTTCGCCCGCGATCAGCGGACCGGCCGTCGCGGCAAAGCGGATCAGCGCGCCGGTCTTTGCACCCTGCAATCGCTTGATCGCCTTCATGTCCAGCGGTTCGATCGAGGTTTCGGCCGCGATGTCCAGCGCCTGCCCCCAGACCATTCCACCTGCGCCGACCGCATCCGCGAATGCACGGATCAATCGAATGCGCGCCTCTGCATCCGCGACGGCATCATCGGCCAGCAGCCGAAAGGCCAGCGTCTGCAACGCGTCCCCGGCAAGAATCGCGGTCGCCTCGGACCATTGCACGTGGCAGGTGGGCATCCCCCGCCGCAGGTCGTCATCATCCATCGACGGCAGATCGTCATGGACAAGGCTGTAGGCATGCAGCGCCTCGACGGCCGCTGCGACCGGCAATGCGGCGTCATCGGAGACACCGTGCAGCCGCGCCGATTCCATCACCAGGAAAGCCCGGATCCGCTTGCCGCCGACCGTGGCATAAGCCATCGCGTCGGCCAGTTCGCCCGACGGCAGCAAGGCAATCGCCGAGTCCAGCGCGGCCTGAACCTGCGCCTTCACCTCGTCCATACGGGTCTGCATCACAAGCCCTCGGCCGGTTCCGATCCGGTCGGCTGACCGCTTGCGGACAAGGTGATCTTCTCGACACGCTCCTCGGCCTCGCGCAGGCGCTTTTCGCAATGCGCGCGCAGTTTCGCGCCGCGCTCGTACAGAGCGATGGATTCCTCCAGCGTCGCCTCGCCGGTTTCCAGCTTGCCAACGGTCGTTTCCAGTTCGCGCATGGCGTCCTCGAAAGACAGTTTCTCGATCTCGCTCATTTTCCGGCCTCCATCAGCACCTCGACATGGGCACGGACCGACCGTCCCAAGGCGGCCAGATCATAGCCACCTTCCAAACAGGATACCACCGGCGCACCGCACCATCCCGCCACGTCGCATATCATCCGGGTGATCGCGACGAAATCGTCTTCAGTCCAGTTCAACTGGGCAAGCGGATCGTCGCGATGCGCGTCGAACCCGGCGGACAGCAAGACCAACTGAGGCGAAAATTCACGGCACCGGTCAAGGATCACTTTCCATGCCTGCCGTGCCTCGGCGCCCCCCGACCCGGCAGTCAGAGGCACGTTCAGGATCTGATCATGCGCGCCCCGCTCGGCCGCAGAGCCCGTACCGGGGAACAATGGCATCTGGTGGCTGGACGCGAAGAAGGCCCGCTTTTCGTCCCACAGCAGATCCTGCGTGCCATTCCCGTGATGCACGTCAAAATCAAGAACCGCGACCCGGTCCAGCCCGTGATGATCCATCGCCCGCCTTGCCGCGATGGCGACCGTGCCGAGGAAACAGAAGCCCATCGGCGTCTCGCGTTCGGCGTGATGACCCGGCGGGCGCATCGCGACAAAGGCGCTGTCGGCCTCGGACGCCAGAACGGCGTCAACCGCGGCGCAGGCGCCGCCGACGGCACGCGATGCCGCCTGAAGGCTGCCCGGGGACATGCTGGTATCGGCGTCCAGCATCCGGAATCCGTCCTCTGGCCGTGCCGCGCGCAGCCGGTCCAGATACGAGCCGGGATGACAGCGCAGGATGTCCCGATCTTCGGCCAGTGGCGCGTCGCGCACCACAAGGTCCAGCCCGGCCAGCGCAGACGTGACGGCGCCGTATCGGGCGACCTGTTCGGGATGGCTCGGTGGCATCAGATGTGCCTCGGCGTCGGAATGCGAAAACAGCAGGGTCGTCATTCGGCTCTCCTCCCAGAATGCCTGCGTTGCACTGTCGCCAGATTATCCGTGTGTGCAAGGTCAAGCAGTTCGGGGATCAGGCAACAAGCCGCTGCCCGTCATGCCCCACGATGTCGGTCTCGATCAGCGTTCCTTCCTGCTGATCCTCGGCAAAGCTCACCTCGGTGAACTGTTCGGTTCGACCAAGGCGTGGCCCTTCGGTCAGCACCCGATGCCTGTGCCCGATCTGCGCCTCGAGATGGCGGCGCAGCGCCGCATCACCCGCCTCGCGCAGGCGCGCCGCGCGATCACGGATCGCTGGCCCCTGCACGGCGGGCATCCGCGCCGCAGGGGTGCCCTTGCGCGCCGAATAGGGAAAGACATGCAGAAAGGTCAGGCCGCAATCCTCGACCAGTTTCAGGCTGTTGGCGAACATCGCCTCGGTTTCGGTCGGAAAGCCCGCGATGATGTCGGCACCGAAGACGATATCGGGCCGCAAGCTGCGCGCGTCCTCACAGAACCGGATGGCGTCATCGCGCAGATGGCGGCGCTTCATCCGCTTCAGGATCATGTCGTCGCCGGCCTGCAACGACAGGTGCAGATGGGGCATCAGACGCGGTTCCGACGCGATGGCCAGCATCAGGTTTTCGTCCGCCTCGATGGAATCGATGCTGCTGATTCGCAGGCGCGGCAGATCCGGCACAAGGCGCAGGATTCGCATGACCAGATCGCCAAGGCGCGGCGTGGCGGGCAGATCCGCCCCCCAGCTGGTCAGATCGACGCCGGTCAGCACCACTTCGTTGAAGCCGCGCCCGACCAGCCGCTTGATCTGTTCAACCACGACCCCGGCGGGGACCGAGCGCGAATTGCCGCGACCGTAGGGAATGATGCAGAAGGTGCAGCGGTGATCGCAGCCGTTCTGCACCTGCACATAGGCGCGATGGCGACCAAACCCGTCGATCAGATGACCCGCTGTTTCCGTGACCGACATGATGTCGTCCACCCGGATCTTTTCGGTGTCGCCGATCAGGTCCGGCGCGCGCATGGCGTTCCAGGTATCGGGCTGCATCTTTTCGTGATTGCCGATGACCTTGGTCACCTCGGGCATCGCCGCGAAGGTTTCGGGTTCGGTCTGCGCCGCGCAGCCGGTGACGATGACAGGTGCGCCCGGATTTTCGCGGGCAAGCCTGCGGATTTCCTGCCGCGCCTTGCGCACCGCCTCGGCCGTCACCGCGCAGGTGTTGACCACAACGGCACCGGTCAGACCGGCAGCGTCCGCCATCTCGCGCATCGCCTCGGTCTCATAGGCATTCAGCCTGCAGCCAAGTGTCGAAAATACGGGCGCACTCATGCCGACAACCACTGAGGCGTCAGCACGCCCGAAAAGACATGTGCGGTCGGACCCTGCATCCAAACGCCGTCCTCGCGCCAGTCGATCATCAGCACGCCGCCCGGCACGTTGACCTTGACGCGACGTCCGGTCAGGCCGCGCCGCGCCGCCGCAACGGCCGCCGCGCAGGAACACGACCCCGAGGCCAGCGTCGGCCCGGTTCCACGTTCCCATATCCGCAGCACGATCTCGTCCTGCGCGATCACCTGCACGATCTCGACATTGGTGCGCTGCGGATAGAGGGGATGATGTTCGTGTTCGGCGCCGAAGCGTTCCAGATCGACGCTTGCAGCATCCTCGACGAAAAAGGTCATGTGCGGATTGCCCATGCCGGTGGCGACCGGATCACCGGGTAGCGGCAGGTGATCGATGTCCACGGGCTGCGCCAGCGGGATCGCCTGCCAGTCCAGAACCGGATGCCCCATGTTCACCCGTGTCAGCCCGTTCCCGGCATCCTCGGCGATCAGGATGGCATGATCCGTTCTCAGACTCAGCCGGTCTGTGCCGGTCTCGTCCATCACGAATCGCGCAATGCAGCGCGTCGCGTTCCCGCAGGCAGAGCTGAGCGAGCCGTCGGCATTCCAGAATCTCAGTCTCAGATCGGCCTGGTCATCGGTGCCGATTGCGGCGAACTGATCGAAACCGACCCCGCGATGCCGGTCCGCAAGTCGCGCAATCACCTCTGGCGCAGGGACTTCGCCACCTGCGCGCAAATCGATCACTACAAAGTCGTTGCCCAGCCCATGCATCTTCATGAAGGGCATTCCGGCGGCGAAAAAATCACTCATCGAGGCGCATATAGGCCTCTTTCAAGAATTCCGCCAGTGGTCGCGACTTTTCCGCTTGACGCCCAAAGTCACCGCACCTAGTAAGCGCCCCGTGTCCGGTCCGTAGCGTGTTCGCTGGAACAGCTAGCCAGCAGGAAACGGATCAAGACACGATAACTGGTTGGTCTTTTGGAAGTAATCAGTTTAGGACAAGAAGCTAGGACGACCGTTAAGGTAGTCCGGCACAGAGGATGGGCCGTTAGCTCAGTTGGTAGAGCAACTGACTTTTAATCAGTGGGTCGCAGGTTCGAATCCTGCACGGCTCACCATCTTCCCTAACAGAATGGTCGATTTGGCGATTTCGATTATTCGGATGCGTCCGACACCCCCGGCAGGGTCCACGACGGACGGTTCTGGCAGTCTGTCCAGTCGTGCTGTTCCGAACGCAGTTCATCTGGCAGCGGAACCTCATCGGCGCGTTTCCCTGACCACCGCCCCATCGCAGATCGCAATCCTCACCGACACAGGTCGTACCGCTGTGATTGACGATCGCCCTCCGGCGGCGCGCGAGATCCGATATAGTGGCGTTGCCCGCTTTCCGCGGTCGCCACGCGGCAGCTCCGCAAGAGAGCGCCCCAGAGAAGCGGGTCATGCCGATGATGGCGGGAACGGATGCCAGAGGCGAAAAAACTCAGCGCCCGGTGACCATGCCGACGGCCCGGACGGGTCAGAAATCTGACGGAAAGCCAGAAATATCTGACCGGCGATAGTAGCGGTGTCAGATGTCAGTGATTCTTGACTCAATCAGGTCCAGTTTCTTGGAGATCGGCGGAAGCCCTGTCAGGCACTTCTGCCCCAAACTTCAAGCATTTCCACCCCATGTTACTGCCGACCGCTAGCTGCCTTTGGGGGTGAACTCGGCCCAAATCCAGCATTGATCCGGAGATCGGACGCCACCTTCACCGATTCGGACGTTCTATGCAGACCGCAGCATTGCGGACGAAGCTGACGTTCCCCGCTGCTTAAGCAAGGACAGGAGCTGACCCAATGCCACCGAACGTTCGATCGCGAGAATCGGGCTTCCAAAGATCTTCAAGAATTACTCGCCGAGGATCAACCGGATAAGATCTGCGACATGGCAGATCCCAAGGTCATTCGCGTTCCTCTGGTGCCACGCGAGGTGCAGAGGAAAGGCATCGACCGCGAGCGGCGGCGGAACCCCGACGAGGTCGTCGTTGCGCCGTTCCTGAAACGATCTTCGGGGCAACATGGCAAGCAGATCGGTTGACAAGAGTATATCCGGGACAAGTTGAAATGACGGGACCACAAGCCCGACCTGACGGAAAAGGCCCATCGCATGGAGGCTCTCGTCCAGGGGCGTGTGCCGCTCGCCTCGTCCCGGCGTCAAGTGCATGGTGAAGGGAGTTGCGGGCTGAGGTCTAGATCAGGCTTCGGAAGAAGGTCGAGATGCTCTTGGCGCACCTCAAACGCATCCTTGGCCTCGGCCGGCTTCGATTGCGTGGCCCATGTGGCGCAAACTACAAATTTCTCCGCGCCGCTACCGCCCGGAACCTCCGGAAGCTGGCGAAGATCTTTCCCGCACCGCAGCAAACTCGAAAAGCCTGACAAAAAAGGCTTCTGCACCAATCACCAGTCCCAACCTTCTGCACTCGCGAACGGCTGTTTTTCCACAGAGCAATCTCAGAGCGGCGATGCGGCAGACGCGGCCCGCGATTGTCGCTCTGCAGCGTAGGGGATTTGCTATGTTCGGGCATCGGCGTGGTGCCGAAGACGAGGCGTGCTTGGTGGATCGGAGGAACCGCCATGCCGACTATAGACCTGCCAGCCATCCGCGCCTGCCTTCCCACTTGGAACAGGGGCCGCATCGTCGGCCAGAAGCGTCCGCTCGAAGCGAAGCATGTCTGGGCGATCCGGGTCCGCCTCGAGATCGCTCAGCGGACTCGCGAGCTGGCGCTTTTCAATCTCGCCGCCGAAAGCAAGTTGCGCGGATGCGACCTGGTGAAGCTGAAGGTCAGCCGAGGTCTATGCGGCCGGAAATGTCAAGCGCCGCGCCTCGATCATACAGAGCAAAACCTGGGCATTGGTCAGCTTTGAAATTACCGAGGGGACGCGAAAAGCCATCGCGACTTGGCTCGAGGCTCCGCTTATGGTCGGATCGGAGCATCTTTGGCCGGGGCGCTTTCACCAACCCCGGCATATTTCTAGAAGGCAATATGCCCGCCTCATGCGGGGCTGTGTGACCTCGATCGGTCTCGAGCCAAGCGCCTACGGAACCCGGCGAACCAAGGTTGCGTAGATATATCGCAACAATGGCAGCCTCCGCGCGGTGCAGCTTCTGTTCGGCCATACGAAGATGGATAGCACGGTGCGCTACCTCGGCGTCGAGTTCGAAGATGCGCTCGCCATCGGGGAGGCGGTGGAACACTGAGAAACCGGGCTGGTCGGTAGCGCCCGGTCCACAACTGCCGATAGGGCGACCCAGATTGGCTCTCCGAAGCTGCCGTTGGAGCAGGTCGGGATGAAAGGACCGTGCGGCCGTTCCGTTGACAACCTCGTCGTTCAAGCCGACCTGATCTGAAATCATCAAGGTCCGCGACCAAAGTCCACCATCGCACCAGCGTATCCTGGTTGTACTATGGTGCGAGGAGGAAGTTTTCATGGTCGAACGTCATCACGTCGACGAGATCGCGCAGGTTCTGGACGGTCATGCGACAGGCCGCGACAGTTATGTGGATGCCTCCTGGCGGCGATGCGTCGAGATCTACGGCATGGACCCGACACGCCGTGATCCGGCCCACATCGTCACGGAAGCCGAGTTTCGCACGCACCGCGAGCAGGCCGATTGGATGATCGGGGCGGCACGCTCCTGTCTCCAAAATCTGTTCCGGCAGGTCGCCGGGCAGAATTACGTGCTGCTGCTGACGGATGCCAAAGGCGTCTGCGTCGATTTTTTCGGTGACGATCTCTTTCTGGACGATTTGCGCGGAGCAGGCCTTTACCTGGGCTCGAACTGGTCCGAGGATCTCGCCGGAACATGCGGCGTCGGTGCCTGCATCGTGACCGGCGAACCGGTGACTGTCCATCAGGATGACCATTTCGGAAATGCGCATACGGATCTGTCCTGCACGTCCGCGCCGATATACGACAGTCTGGGTCAACTGGCGGCGGTGCTCGATATCTCGCTGCTACGATCGCCGTCCCCCAAAAGCAGCCAGAACCTTGCCATGTCTCTGGTCATGGCGGCTGCGCGACGCGTCGAGATGGCGAACCTCATGGCTGCAAGCCGTCGAGAATGGGTGCTACGGTTTTCATCCAGTCCCGAGTTCCTTGATGTGGACCCGGAAGCGGCCGTTGCCCTTGATGGTTCAGGCAAAGTGATCGGCGCCACCCGCGCCGCAACCCGGATGCTTTCGGGCGGCAGGAACCTGATCGGCGCGCCTATCGACAGCCTGTTGGGGCTGAGTGTCGATGACTTGCCCGACCTGATGCGCGACCGTCCGACAGAGGAACGG
This sequence comes from Paracoccus sp. R12_2, assembly GCF_017744015.1. GTDB lineage: Bacteria > Pseudomonadota > Alphaproteobacteria > Rhodobacterales > Rhodobacteraceae > Paracoccus. The sequence continues at coordinate 4,205 of NZ_JAGHRA010000004.1, read as the reverse complement.
GTCGTGGCTCTGGGCGATGGCGGCGCAGTTTTCGGACATGCGATTGCACCGCAGGCGCCGCGACGGATGCAAAAGGTGAACCACGCTCTGCAAAGACGGGCGCAGGGCTGGTTTGGCGGGGCATTGGCAGGAAGCGATCCGACCATGTCACGCGTTCTGTCGCAAGCAGAGCGGCTTGCGTCGACATCTGTCCCCCTGGTGATCTGCGGCGAGAGTGGCAGCGGCAAGACCAAGCTTGCGCGCGCCATTCACATGGCCTCTCGTCGCAGAGGATTCGCGGTTCTGGACTGCGCCGGAGCAGGGCCGAAGGATATGCGCGAAGCACTGACTGCTCAGAGCGGACCGACAACATTGCTGTTGCTGCGCATCGAGAATTTGTCACCAGAGACCGCGCAGTTGCTGCCAGGCCTTCTGGATGCGAATCCCGATCTGCGTCCTGTCGCAACCAGCGGTCAGTCCCATACACCACTTGCCTCACGAGAGGCGCTGCCGTCGGAGCTTTTGTTCCGGCTTTCGGGGTCCGTGCTCGAACTTCCCCCTCTGCGCGAGCGGCAGGATCTGGGCTGGTTGATCGACCGGCTGCTCGGTCGGCGCAGCGGTGGTGAAATGCGCCTGACGCCTTCGGCACGGGCCGAGTTGATGGCTCGCGACTGGCCGGGAAACCTTCGCGAACTCGGGAATGTTCTCGATGTCGCCTGCGCATTGGCAGAGAGCAATGTGATCGACCTTCCGGATCTTCCTGCCGCCCCGCAGGCACGCGAGCAAGAGCAGAATCTGGAAGCGGTGCTGGACGCCTGCAACTGGAACATGGCCCGCGCCGCGCGCCGTCTGGGGGTCAACCGTTCAACCGTTCTGCGCCGTATCCGCAAGGAAAGGTTGCGCGCGCCGGACTGAGATGTTGCGCGGCGTTGCATGTGCAACATGCTGCATTGCAGCAGCGCCGAAAGCAGGGATTTCTGCCAGATTAGCGTGGAGCTGATGCAGGTCCTTTCGCCACTGTCTGCTCATCACATTGCCGATGAGGAGGAAACGCAATGCTAGACTCGACAGTAAATGCGCAGATGCAGCAGACGCTCGACAGCTTGAACGCCGCCTTGCAGGCTGACGACGCACAGGCTGCAAGCGCGCTGTTTGCCACCGACAGCTACTGGCGCGATCTGGTCGCCGTGACATGGAACCTGAAGACGGTAGAGGGGCCGTCCGGTGTTCAGGACATGCTGACGGCGCAGTTGAAACACACCAAACCGCGCGACTTTGCCGTTCAGGATGGCGAAATTCCCGACGAAGATGGGGGTGTCATCACCGCATGGATTACCTTCGAGACCGCCGTGGGCCGGGGATGGGGCCTGATGCGCCTTAAGGATGGGCGGATCTGGACGCTGCTGACCGCACTTCAGGAATTGAAGGGCTTTGAGGAGAACAGGGGCAATCGGCGCCCGATGGGTGCGGAACACGGCGCCGCAAAGAACCGGAAATCGTGGAAGGAAATGCGCGAAGCCGAGGCGGCCGAACTGGGGTATGCCAAGCAGCCATACACGGTGATCGTCGGTGGCGGACAGGGCGGCATAGCCCTTGGTGCGCGGCTGCGCCAACTTGGGGTACCGACCATCGTTCTCGACAAGCACGACCGGCCCGGCGATCAATGGCGGTCGCGTTACAAGTCGCTCTGCCTGCATGATCCGATCTGGTATGACCACCTGCCCTACATCAAGTTCCCCGACAACTGGCCGGTCTTCACGCCCAAGGACAAGGTCGGAGACTGGCTTGAGATGTATACCAAGGTGATGGAGATCAATTACTGGACCCGTTCCGAGGTTCAGAGCGCGCAGTACGACGAGGACACCGGGACCTGGACGATAAAGGTCAACCGCGATGGCGAAGAGGTCACGCTGCGTCCGACGCAACTCGTGTTGGCCACCGGCATGTCGGGCAAGCCTAACATGCCGGAGTTTCCGGGAATGGACAGCTTCAAGGGCACAATTCAGCACAGTTCACAACATGACGGCCCGGATGCCTGGAGCGGCAAGAAGGTGGTCGTCGTGGGCTCGAACAATTCGGCCCATGACATCTGTGCCGCGCTCTGGGAAGCGGATGCCGATGTGACGATGGTCCAGCGATCGTCAACGCACATCGTGCGCTCGGACACGCTGATGGAAATCGGACTGGGTGCCTTGTACAGCGAAGAGGCGGTGGCTTCCGGGATGACCACGGAAAAGGCCGACATGGTCTTTGCCTCTCTGCCCTACCGGATCATGCACGAGTTTCAGATCCCGCTCTATGACCAGATGAGGGAACGCGATGCCGCGTTCTACGCAGGGCTAGAGAAGGCGGGCTTCGATCTTGACTGGGGCGACGATGGTTCGGGCCTGTTCATGAAATACCTGCGGCGCGGTTCCGGTTACTACATCGATGTCGGTGCAAGCCAGTTGATCATCGACGGCGAGGTGAAGCTTGTGAAGGGCCAGTTGGAGCGCTTTGACCAGACCGGGGTGGTGCTGTCGGACGGCACACATCTGGATGCCGATCTGGTGGTCATGGCGACCGGTTACGGTTCGATGAACGGATGGGCTGCCGACCTCATCAGTCAGGACGTCGCTGACAAGGTGGGCAAGGTCTGGGGCCTTGGTTCTGACACCACGAAGGATCCGGGTCCTTGGGAAGGCGAGCAGCGCAACATGTGGAAACCGACCCAGCAGGAAAACCTGTGGTTCCATGGCGGCAACCTGCACCAGTCGCGGCATTACTCGCTGTATCTTGCACTGCAACTGAAGGCGCGAATGGAAGGGATTGATACCCCCGTCTACGGTCTTCAGCAGGTGCATCACCTGTCGTGACACGCGTGGCGGTGTGCCGGACAGCGGCACGCCTGAGCGCCTGGCCAGATCATTCCGCCGGGCGCAACCTTTGACAGACATGGGAGAAAGACACATGAAAGCAGCACGTTGGCATGGCGTGAAGGACATCCGCGTCGAAGACATCCCTGATCCAAGCCCCGGCCCGGGCGAAATCAGGATAAAGGTCGCCTGGACCGGAATCTGCGGAAGCGACCTGCACGAATATCTTGCCGGACCAATCTTCATCCCGGTTGGCGTGGACCATCCTCTCAGCCACGATCAGGCTCCGATAACGATGGGTCACGAATATTGTGGCATCGTTGCCGAACTGGGTGAAGGCGTCACCGACCTTTCAGTCGGAGATCGCGTCGCCATCGAACCGATCTTCGCCTGCGGGGAATGTCCCGCCTGCCTCGAAGGCAAGTACAACCTGTGCGACAGCTTGGGTTTCGTCGGCCTGTCCGGTGGCCATGGCGGTTTTGCCGCCTGCAGCGTCGTCCCGGCACGCATGGCTCACCGGATGCCGGACGGTCTGTCGGTGGAACAGGGGGCGTTGGTCGAACCAGCCGCGGTTGCCCTGCACGCGGTCCGACTGTCCAGGATCAAGGCCGGTGACAAGGCCGCGGTCTTTGGCGCAGGTCCGATCGGGCTGTTGGTGGTGGAATCGCTGCGCGTTGCGGGCGCGTCCGAGATCCACGTCGTGGAACCTTCCGAGGTGCGGCGGCAAAAGGCACTGGATCTTGGCGCGACCTCGGTGATTGACCCATCGGCAACGGATGCGGTCGCGGCGATCCGCAAGGCGACGGGCGGTGCCCATGTGACGTTCGAGGTGACCGGGGTGCCGCAGGTTCTGCCTCAGTGCATCGACGCCACGCGCCACGAGGGACAGGTTCTGATCGTGTCGATCTGGGAAACCGAAGCCTCATTCCAGCCCAACACAATTGTTCTCAAGGAGCGTCAGCTGCAGGGCACGATTGCTTACCGCAATGTCTATCCAGCCGTCATGGCGCTGATGCAGCAGGGCTATTTCAGCGCCGATCAACTTGTAACAAAGCGGATCGCGCTGGATGATATAGTCGCTGAAGGGTTCGAGGCGCTTGTCGCTGAGAAATCTCACGTGAAGATTCTGGTCGAGGCACCCGACTGACGGACCTCAGGAAAGAAAATCCGGCCGCCCTGATACGAAAAAAGCGGCCGGAGCGCCGGCATTTCGGCGCGGCATGACAAGCCTCACCTGCTGCCAGGGTAATCCCCCCATTTTTGTGGGGGCTTGGTCGTAGAATTTACGCGGCCATTCTCAGTTTCTGTGCGGGTGTCATCCCGCCGTTGCCCATGTTTGGGCGCTCATTGTTGTAGGACCAGAGCCATTCA
>NZ_JAGHRA010000049.1 GCF_017744015.1 Paracoccus sp. R12_2 | reverse complement strand
TCGGAGGTTTTGATAAAAGGTATTGAAGTGACTGGACGAAATTGGCTTCGGGCCTATCTCTTCATCTTCGTCATGTCGGCTTTGGCGATCTACTTTGCGCATGCCGCCATCAACGGGCCCTACGGTGTTCTTGTCCGTGTCCAAGTTCTTCACGAGATCGAGGCCGCGAAGGTTGAGCGGGCAGACCTTCAGGCGCGCGTCGACCGGCTGAAGAACCTGACGAAACGACTGTCCAACGATTACCTCGACCTCGACCTGCTTGATGAGCGCGCCCGGCATGTCCTTGGCCTGATCAGGCCCGATGAGGTCGTGATCGATAAGAGGGTTACACCCAATGCTGGTGATCGCATGCAACCTCTGAACCGGACGGCGAATGTGCCGGGCAAGGCGGGCTAAGCGCATAGGCCGGCACCGACGCGCGGCATTGGCGAGCTTGATCATTTTGGATGAATGGGCCACGTTCACGCGCGGTGTCCTTGTGTCAGAGTGGGGACCCCCACGGGGCGCTTTCGGGCGTCCCGTTTCATTTCAGGTGCCGGAGTTTGTCAGTGCGGACAGATGGCGATCGATCTGCGCGCGTGCCTCGTCCAGTGTTTCGGCGGTGCCGTGGCCGTCGGTTTCCTCGTGCACCCAGACGAACGGGGTGCTTGGAACATCGAAAGTGCGGATGGGAATGCCGCGATATGTGACCGGCGCGATCATGCCAGCACCCACAGCGCCAGCGCGCCGCCAAGCGTGGTGCAGGCACAGGCGATGGT
>NZ_JAGHRA010000048.1 GCF_017744015.1 Paracoccus sp. R12_2 | reverse complement strand
TGACCCAGACAATCCGAGCCATTTTATTAGCCAGACCGACAGCAGCAACGTTGTGATTACTGCGTTCATTAAGCTGACTAACCCATTTTTTACAGCGGTCATCCTTATTTTTGAGACAGTGGAGTACCGAACGTGCGCCGTGTATCAGTAATGTGCGAAGGTATTTATCACCCCGTTTACTGATGCCCAGCAGGACTGACCTACCGCCCGTGGAGTGCTGTCTTGGAACTAATCCCATCCATGCAGCAAGGTGTCGACCAGATTTAAAATATGTCGCATCACCAATGGCTGCCTTCAATGCTGTGGCAGTAATGGCTCCGATACCCGGCATAGTCATTATTAGTCGACATACGTCGTCGCTCTCAGCCAGTTCCTGAATTTTCTGGTCATACTCTTGAATACGCTTGTCAAGTCTGACCAACTCTTCTGATAAACCATGCAGCAGCTCACGAGTCAGCGAATGGAGTCCATTTTCAGCATCTTCCAGAATGCGTGGAAGCTGTGCACGAACTTTACCGATACCTTGGGCAACCACAATGCCTTCTTCCAATAGTGAACCCCGGATCTGGTTAACCAGTGCAGTTCTCTGATCAACCGTTTGTTGGCGATAGCGGTGCAGAAGTTGCCAGGCCTGCTGCTCTGAGGTTTTAACAGGTACAAAACGCATGCTGGGCCGTGAAGCTGCTTCAGCAATCGCTTCAGCATCGTTGTAGTCGTTCTTGTTGGTTTTGACATAAGGCTTAACAAATTGAGGTGAAATCAGCTTGACAGTATGCCCATAGTTCTTGAATAACCGAGCCAGATAATGAGCACCACCACAAGCTTCCATAGCGATAATGCATGGCTCTAGATTTGCCACGAACTCCAGCAGGTTCTTCCTGGACAACTTCTTTCTGATGACTTTGCTGCCTTGCTCATCAACACCAAACAGGTGAAAGTTGTTCTTGCCAATATCGATACCAAGTACTGAAATAGTCATGGGTGGTTCGCTCCGGTTAATCC
>NZ_JAGHRA010000047.1 GCF_017744015.1 Paracoccus sp. R12_2 | reverse complement strand
TCACTCGATGATCTTGGAGACGACGCCAGCGCCGACGGTGCGGCCGCCTTCGCGGATGGCGAAGCGGAGGCCGTCTTCCATGGCGATCGGGGCGATCAGTTCGACGGTGAACTTCAGGTTGTCGCCCGGCATCACCATCTCGGTGCCCTCGGGCAGTTCGACCGTGCCGGTCACGTCCGTCGTCCGGAAGTAGAACTGCGGACGATAGTTCGCGAAGAACGGCGTGTGGCGGCCACCCTCTTCCTTGGTCAGGATATAGGCTTCGGCCTCGAACTTGGTGTGCGGCTTCACCGAACCCGGCTTGCACAGCACCTGGCCGCGCTCGACCCCGTCACGCTCGATGCCACGCAGCAGCGCGCCGATGTTGTCGCCGGCTTCCCCGCGATCCAGCAGCTTGCGGAACATCTCGACGCCCGTGCAGGTCGTCTTCTTGGTCGGACGGATGCCGACGATTTCCAGTTCGTCGCCCACGTTCACCGCGCCACGCTCGACCCGGCCGGTCACGACCGTGCCGCGGCCCGAGATCGAGAACACGTCCTCGATCGGCATCAGGAACGGCTTGTCCACCGCGCGCTCGGGCGTCGGGATGTACTCGTCCACCGCCTTCAGCAGCTCGCGGATCGAGTTCTCGCCGATCGCCTCGTCACGGCCTTCCAGCGCCGCCAGCGCCGAGCCCTTGATGATCGGAACGTCGTCGCCCGGGTATTCGTAGCTGGACAGAAGCTCGCGCACTTCCATTTCGACCAGTTCCAGCAGTTCCTCGTCGTCAACCTGGTCGACCTTGTTCAGGTACACCACGATGTAGGGAATGCCGACCTGGCGGCCCAGAAGAATGTGCTCGCGCGTCTGCGGCATCGGGCCGTCGGCCGCGTTCACAACCAGGATCGCGCCGTCCATCTGCGCCGCGCCGGTGATCATGTTCTTCACATAGTCCGCGTGGCCCGGGCAGTCGACATGCGCATAGTGGCGCGCGTCGGTCTCGTATTCCACATGCGCCGTCGAGATCGTGATCCCGCGGGCCTTCTCTTCCGGCGCGCCGTCGATCTGGTCATAGGCACGGAAATCACCGAAATACTTCGTGATCGCCGCCGTCAGCGTCGTCTTGCCGTGGTCAACGTGACCGATCGTCCCGATATTGACGTGCGGTTTCGTCCGTTCAAACTTTGCCTTTGCCAT
>NZ_JAGHRA010000046.1 GCF_017744015.1 Paracoccus sp. R12_2 | reverse complement strand
ACCATGTGCTGGCCACCAGTTATCGAATGAGCGTAAAACCCCGTACTTCTAGTGCGGGGATGTAAGCTCCCAGCCCAACAGGGCTGGTAAAGATTGCAATTTACACAAAAATAGTTATTCTTGTAATTATGACTAAACGAGCTTACAAATACCGATTCTATCCAACGTCTGAGCAAGAAAAGCTACTTGCCCAAACTTTCGGCTGCGTACGTTTTGTCTACAACCATATCCTTCGCTGGCGTACCGACGAGTACTACAAGAACGGCAACAGTGTTAATTACAACGCAGCATCAAAGCAGCTTACCGAACTGAAAAAGAACCCTGAATATCAGTGGCTGAACGATGTTTCTTCAGTACCCATTCAGCAATCACTACGCCATCAACAAACCGCCTTCAAGAACTTTTGGGAAGGTAGGGCTAAGTACCCGACTTTCAAGAAGAGACACGCAAAACAGAGTGCAACTTTTGCTTCGTCTGCTTTCAAGTACAAAGATGGTCAGCTCTTCATTGCTAAAAGCAAAGAGGCTCTGAATATTCGCTGGAGTCGAGAACTGCCTTCCGAGCCCTCCAGTGTCACTATCAGCAAAGATCGTGCAGGTCGGTACTTTGTTTCCATGCTGTGCGAATTTGAAGCTAAACCAATGCCTATTAGTCACAAGACAGTGGGCATTGATTTAGGTTTGAATGATCTGTTCATCACTTCAGACGGTGAAAAATCCGGCAATCCAAGACACACCAAACGCTACGAGGAAAAGCTCGCCTACCTTCAGCGTCAGTTGTCAAAAAAGCAGAAAGGCAGTAGTAACAGAGCCAAAGCAAAGCTCAAGGTTGCACGTACTCATGCCAAGATCGCTGATTGCCGGATGGATGCTACCCACAAAGCATCCCGCAAACTCATTAACGAGAACCAAGTCGTAGTTTGTGAAGACCTTGCAGTGAAGAACATGATTAAGAATCCAAAACTGGCAAAACACATAGCCGACGCAAACTGGGGAGAATTTGTCCGACAGTTGCAGTACAAGGCAGAGTGGGCTGAAAGACAGGTCGTTCAGATCGACCGATTCTTTCCAAGCTCAAAGCGTTGCTCAGGTTGCGGGTTTGTCCATGAAAGTCTGCCGTTGTCTGTTCGTGAATGGGACTGCCCTGAGTGCAATACCCATCACGACAGAGATATTAATGCAGCCATTAATATTAAAACCGCCGGGCTGGCGGGGTTAGCCTGTGGAGCGACTGGAACGGGGGTGGCTGCGTAAGCAATCATCTAGGGAAGGCGTGTTGAAACAGGAATCTGGTTTGGTGACGAACCAGGAATCCCCGTCGTTCACGGCGGGGAGGATGTCAACCATACCTCTGTTCAGGGT
>NZ_JAGHRA010000045.1 GCF_017744015.1 Paracoccus sp. R12_2 | reverse complement strand
GGGCCGTAGCATGTTGGGAATAGCGCGCCGTTGAAGGTTATGGCCGCCTGCGCAGCCACCAAAATTGCGCAGCAGGCGGCCATAACCGGATCTCGGGTCTCTATGGTGGTTTTGCGAACCACACCACAGAGGAGACCGGCTATGGCCAAGGTTGAGCATACTTCGGATGCCCGTGTTCTGGTAGGCATCGACATTTCCAAACACAGGCACGAGGTGCTGATTGCCGTTCCGGGCAAGACGCGCAGGCGGCGCCTGACGATCACCAATTCCACCGACGATTTCATGCGGCTTATCGCGATCTTGCGAGAATACGGCCTGCCCGTCCGGATCGGCTTTGAAGCGACTGGCAACTATCATCGGGTGCTGATGTATCATTTGGGCGTCGCCGGGTTTGACTTGAAGCTGGTGTCCTCAGTCGCTTTGGCCCGGACGCGGGAGGCGCTGCACAACAGCTGGGACAAGAACGATCCGAAGGATGCTCAGGTCATTTTGCACATGCTACAGATCGGTGCGGTGCAGATCTTTCAGGACCCGATGGTGGCCGGGACGAACGACATTCAGGAATTGTCCAAAACCCATGATGCGGTGTCGCGGTCCAAGACCGAGCTGTGGCATCGCATCCTGACCCATTACCTGCCGCTCTATTTTCCGGAAGCTGACCGTTTCCACCGCAGTTCGCGCACAGACTGGTTCCTGGCTTTCCTCGAGATGTTTCCGTCCCCGCACATGATCTCGGCCATGACCAAGGAGGAGTTCACCAAGGCGGCATGGGAGGTGGTCGGGCGCAAAGTGGAGAAGGCGCTCATGTTGTCAGACATTTACGAGACGGCGAAGACTTCTGCGGGGCTGCCTGTCGCGCCGGATTCAGACGCCATCCGAATGTTCCGCATGATGCTGGCCGAAGGCAGAAGCCTGATCCGGCAACGCAATGCCATCGAAGATCGGGCGGTCGAACTGCTAGGCGATAGGCCCGATTATCAACTGCTGCGCACCATTCCCGGCATCGGGCCGATCAATGCGCTGACCATTCTGGCCGAGACAGGTGATCTGCGCCGGTTCCGCCATCACCGTCAGTTTCTGAAGTTCTGCGGCATGGATCTGGCCACCGTCCAGTCCGGCATGTTCCGCGGTCGGAGCAAGATATCGAAGTATGGCAATGCCCGTCTCCGACGCACGTTATGGCTGGCGGGTCAGACAGCGGTTCTGAAGAAGACCAACAGCTTTCGGGACAAATTCGAGCGTTACATCGCGCAAGATCGCCACAACCCGGATCTGCGCCGCAAGGCCTACACCGCCATCGCAGCCAAGATGGCGCGCACCATTCACGCCGTGATCCAATCCGGCGAACCCTATCGCCCCTTCTTCGAGGGGGTGAGCCCAGGCGGAAGGACCTCTCTCTCAAAGGGCCGTGGAGGCGCATAACGCGACCTCGTAGATAATGTTCGGGCCTTCCGCTTGGGATTTAGGATCTCGTCTTAAGGACGGTGAGGGCGGCAACCAAGCCGACCCTGTATTTGCTATGGAAGAGACCACTTCTTGACGGCGGAGCCCGCCTGGGCAACTATTCCAAAGGTATCCGGTCGCTCGGATGCCCCGTGATCTGACGTCTCAAACCGCGTCTTGTTCCCGAGCTAGGACGTTGTCG
>NZ_JAGHRA010000044.1 GCF_017744015.1 Paracoccus sp. R12_2 | reverse complement strand
GGCCGAGGCTGTGTGGAAACGCTGTTCCGTGGTAAGCTTTTGCAAGGCAGTGGGAGGCAGGGATGGCACGTTTCATCGATGGCATCGACCGGGAACAGGTCACGCTTTTCCCGGATCGTCTTGAGGACTGGATCGGCGAGGATCACCTGGTCCGTGTCGTCGACCTCTTCGTCGAGGAGCTTGATCTTCCGGCGCTCGGCTTCGAGCGTTGTGCGCCCGCCCGAACCGGTCGCCCGGGCTACCATCCGGCTGTGCTGCTCAAGCTCTTCATCTACGGCTATCTGAACCGCATCCCGTCCAGCCGTCGCCTGGAGCGTGAGGCGGGTCGCAATGTCGAGCTGATGTGGCTGACCGGCCGCCTGGTGCCCGACCACAAGACCATCGCCGATTTCCGGCGCGATAACGGGGCAGCGATCCGCAGGACCTGCGCGCAGTTCGTGGAGCTGTGCCGGCGGATCGGGGTGCTGAGGGGCGATTGCGTGGCCATCGACGGCAGCAAGTTCAAGGCGGTGAACAACCGTGACCGGAACTTCACCAAGAACAAGATCGCCAGCCGCCTCGCACATCTGGAGGCCGACGTTGAGCGCTATGTCAACGAGATGGTTCGCATCGACCGCCAGGAGGACGGCGAGGCAAGGGCTGACAAGGTCGCCCATCTCGCCCGTCGTTACGGTCGTATCCGGCAGGAGATCGCGAGGCTGAAGGCAATGGAACAGGCCTTGGCCGAGGCGCCCGACGGGCAGATCTCCCTAACCGATCCCGATGCCCGGGCCATGGCGACCAGTGCCCGACACAGTGGCATGGTCGGCTACAACGTCCAGACCGCGGTCGATACCGAGACGCATCTGATCGTGGTGCATGACGTGACCAATCAGGGCTTCGACCGCGACCAGCTGAGCCCGATGGCGACAGCCGCCAAGGCCGCGCTGGAGCGTGATGGCCTACATGCCATAGCCGACAAGGGATATTTCAGTGGCTCCCAGATCCTGGCCTGCGATCAGGCGGGGATCACCACAACCGTGCCGCGCCCCGAGACATCGGGCAACCGCGGCAAGGGCATGTATGTAAAGGCTGACTTTGCCTATGATCCGGCCCGCGATGTCTATGTCTGCCCGGCAGGCGAAGAGCTGACCTACCGCTACACGCGCGAGGAAGACGGGCTGCGGATCGGCCGCTACTGGACCAACGAATGTCAGCATTGTCTGCTTCGTCATCGCTGCACCACCGGCAAGGAACGCCGGATCACCCGGTGGGAGTATGAGCATCTGGTCGATGCGATGCGCGATAGGCTGGGTGGGAAGGCAGATCCTATGACCCTGCGCCGCTGCACGGTCGAACACCCGTTCGGCACCCTCAAGGCTTGGATGGGGCACACCCATTTCCTGACCCGGAGGCTGAAGAACGTCCGCACCGAGATGGCGCTGAATGTCCTTGCCTACAACATCAAGCGAGTGGTCGCGTTGATCGGCATTCGGGGCCTGAGGCGGGCCATCGCCGCCTGATCGGGGGCTGCCGTGACTCGAGCGTAGGCGTCATGCTCTGTCCGAAAAGGATCAGCAAGCCGTCAAGCGCGCAAAGGGTGTCGGAGGCGTCTAAAAGCGAGCAACCGGGCAAACCGGCAGCAGTCAGCCCCTGCCGGCCCGTTTCCACACAGCCTCGGCC
>NZ_JAGHRA010000043.1 GCF_017744015.1 Paracoccus sp. R12_2 | reverse complement strand
AGGTCAGCTTTTCGCCTAGCCGGGATTTGCTGGATATCTTGCGGCGTTGTGCCTGAAGCCAGTCGCCAAAGGCAGCGACCAGCGGCGCGGTGCGGGCCTGGCGGGCGGACAGACGCTGGCCGGGCGAGACGCCACGGATATCGGCCTCGACGGCATAAAACTCGGCGATGCGGCGCAGACCTTCGGCGGCGATCTCTGATCCGTCGCGGTCGAAGACTTCCTTCAGCTTGCGCCTTGCATGCGCCCAGCAATGGGCCACCCGAACGGGGGCGCCGCCCTTGCGCGAGGGTTTGGTCAGCCGGTTGTAGCCGGTGTAACCGTCGATCTGCAGGATGCCGTCGAAGCCGGTCAGGAAGGTTTCGGCATTCTCGCCCGCACGGCCGGGTGCGTAGAAGTAAACCACGCCGGGCGGGTCCTCGCCGCTCCAGGGCCGGTCATCGCGGGCCAGTGCCCAGAGATAGCCGGTCTTCGTCGCACCGCGCCCCGGGTCCAGCACCGGGGCCGTCGTTTCGTCCATGAACAGCTTGTCGGATCGCTTCAGGTGCTCGGCCAGCCGGTCCACGACCGGTTTCAGGTGGAAGGCAGCCTTGCCGACCCAATCGGCCAGAACAGCGCGGTGCAGATCAAGGCCCGCCCGCGCCAGGATCTGGCTCTGGCGATATAATGGCAGGTGATCGGCATACTTGCTGACCAGCACATGGGCGAGGGTTGCCTCTGTCGGCAGGCCGCCCATGATCAGGTGGCTGGGCGCCGGTGCCTGCGTCACCCCGTCGGTGCAGGACCGGCAGGCGTATTTCGGGCGCACGGTGACGATCACGCGCAGCTGTGCCGGCACGATGTCCAGCCGCTCCGAGCGGTCTTCGCCGATCTTGTGCATGACGCCGCAGCCGCAGGGACAAATCAGGCTGTCGGGCTCAATGACTTCCTCGATGCGGGGCAGCGCAGCGGGAAGGTTGCCGATGGTGCGCCTGGGGGCGGGCTTGGCCGTCCCGTCACCCGCTTTGACCGCCCGCTTTTCCTTTTCCGCCTCGACCTCGGCCAGCGCGATGGACAGGTCCTCGAATGCCAGTTGCCGCTCATCCTCAGACAGCTTTTCCGACCGCTTGCCATGCAGCGCATGGTTCAGCTCGGCGATCAGATGCTCCTGGCGTTTGGTGATATCCTTGAGGACCGCCACCTCCTCCAGCAACGCCTGAACCGCCGCGCGCTGCGCGTCGGGAATGGCGGAAAGGTCAATGACAGAGGCTGCGGACATGCCCGATTTTTATCAAGAAGCTCGGGCAAAAACATGCAAAATCAAACGGCTGATTCATTCTGCCGCAGCTGGTGGGCGTGTCTCCAGCGCCTTGACGCGGCGCCAATCCAGCCCGGCAAACAGCGCCTCGAACTGGGCATGGTTCAGCGCCATGATCCCGTCCTTGATGGCGGGCCAGGTGAAGCGCGCATCCTCCAGCCGCTTATAGGCCATCACCAGACCCGTGCCGTCCCAATATAGCAGCTTCAGCCGGTCCGCCCGGCGCGAGCGGAACACAAACACCGTGCCGGTGAACGGATCCCTGCGCAGCACCGACGACACCAGCGCAGCCAGGCCATCATGACCCTTGCGGAAGTCGATCGGCTTCGTTGCGACCATGATCCGCACCCGGTTCGAGGGGAACATCATGGGCTGGCAGCCAGGGCGCGCACGACCGACGCAATCCGCTCCGCCGAGGCGCCGGTTTCCAGGCGGATTACCGTCGCACCCGAGATAATCTCGGGCCGGTCCCCGGCGTCCACGGCACAACGCACTCCATCACTAACCGGGCCAATCATCAACGATGCAAATTCCACCGGATCCTCCGGCGCTGCCAGCACCAGCCGCCCTTTCCGCGCCAGCGTGCGCCAGGCCGAAACGTGGTTCGCCGGAACGCCATGACGCCGCGCCACAGCATTCACCGTGACACCCGGCGTCAGCGTCTCCGCCACGATCCGGGCCTT
>NZ_JAGHRA010000042.1 GCF_017744015.1 Paracoccus sp. R12_2 | reverse complement strand
GAGCAGATCGTCACACATGACGAGGACTGGTATCGGGCCCACGGCGTCGATTGCCGGTTTGGGCAGGCGGTGGTGCAGATCGACCGCGAAAACCGCGTGGTCCATTCCAATCACAGCAGCGCCGAATATGACGCGCTGGTCATTGCCACAGGATCGGCACCGTTCATCATCCCGGTCCCCGGCAAGGATCTGCCCGGCGTCGTCACCTATCGCGATCTGGAAGACACCAACGCGATGATCGAGGCCGGCGTGGCGGGCAAGGACGCAGTCGTGATCGGCGGCGGGTTGCTGGGGCTGGAGGCAGCGGCGGGCATGGCCGCGCGCGGTGCAAGTGTCACCGTCGTTCACCTGATGGGCCATCTGATGGAACGGCAACTGGACCCTGCGGCGGGCTATCTGCTGCAGAAGGATCTGGAATGCCGCGGCATCAAGGTGCATTGCGCCGGCGCGACCAAGGCGATCCTTGGCCAGACCCGGGCCGAGGCCGTGCTGCTGGAAGACGGCACCGTTTATCCCGCCGATCTGGTCTGCATGGCGGTGGGCATCCGCCCCGAAACCCGGATCGCCACCGACGCAAGGCTGGAGATCGAGCGTGGCGTCGTCGTCGATGACGCGCTGCGGACCAGCGATCCGCATATCTTCGCACTGGGGGAATGTGTCGAACATCGGGGCCAGCTGTTCGGCCTTGTCGCGCCGCTTTACGATCAGGCCAAGGTGCTGGCGAAGACGCTGCTGGACGAACGGGCCGAATTTCGCCCGGTTCATACGGCGACCAAGCTGAAGGTCACCGGCTGCGATCTGTTCAGTGCCGGTGATTTCGCCGAAGCCGAAGGGCGCGAGGACATCGTCTTTCGCGATCCAGGTCGCGGCATCTACAAGCGGCTGGTCCTTGAGGACAACAAGATCATCGGCGTCGTCATGTATGGCGAGACGGGCGATGGCAGCTGGTTCCACGGCCTGATGAAGGACGGAACCGATGTCGAAGAGATGCGCGATACGCTGATCTTCGGTCCGGCCTTTCAGGGCGGCGGCGCACCCGACCCGATGGCGGCTGTGGCAGCCTTGCCGCCCGAGGCGGAAATCTGCGGTTGCAACGGCGTTTGCAAGGGCAGCATCGTTCAGGCCGTCCAGAACGGTGCGACCACGCTGGAGGCGGTGCGCGGCTGCACCAAGGCCAGCGGATCCTGCGGCACCTGCACCGGGTTGGTCGAGCAGGTGATGCGGCTGACCCTGGGTGACGATTTCGCCGCCCCCGCGCCGGCGGGGATGTGCAAATGCACCGATCACAGCCACGAGGATGTGCGCCGCCTGATCAGGTCGATGGGGCTGAGATCGATCCCCGCCGTCATGCAGGAACTGGGCTGGAAATCGGTCGGCGGCTGCCATTCCTGCCGCCCGGCGCTGAACTTCTATCTGCTGGCGGAATGGCCGCTGGACTATCGCGACGACCGCCAGTCGCGCTTTGTCAACGAACGCAACCACGCCAATATCCAGAAGGACGGCACCTATTCGGTTGTGCCGCGGATGTGGGGCGGTGTGACCACCCCGGCCGAGCTGCGGGCGATCGCGGACGCCGCCGACAAATACGGCGTGCCGATGCTCAAGGTGACCGGCGGCCAACGGATCGACCTGCTGGGTGTCCGCAAAGAGGATCTGCCGCATATGTGGGCCGATCTGAATGATGCAGGTCTGGTCAGCGGACACGCCTATTCCAAGGGGTTGCGCACGGTGAAGACCTGCGTGGGCAGCGAATTCTGCCGCTTTGGCACGCAGGATTCGACCGGGCTGGGCATCCGGCTGGAAAAGCTGCTGTGGGGGTCATGGACGCCGCACAAGGTCAAGCTGGGCGTGTCGGGCTGTCCGCGCAACTGCGCCGAGGCGACCTGCAAGGATATCGGCATCGTCTGCGTGGACAGCGGCTACAATATCAGCGTCGCGGGCGCCGCCGGGATGGAGGTCAAGGAGACCCAGCATCTGGCCTCGACGCCCTCCGAGGATGAGGCGGTGCAGATCGTCGCGGCGTTCGTCCAGCTGTATCGCGAACATGCGAAATACCTGGACCGGGCCCATAAATGGGTCGCCAAGGTCGGGCTTGATTGGGTCATCGCCCAGGTTGTGGACGATCTGGAT
>NZ_JAGHRA010000041.1 GCF_017744015.1 Paracoccus sp. R12_2 | reverse complement strand
TGTTGGATGTCACTGAGAACTGACCCAGCATTGTCATCGAGATTTGACCCGCCTGTCAGTATGTCGGTCGGTTCATGACGGGGTCAACATTGGCGTCTCCTTCCTCTTCTTTTTCGCGGTCTCCGAGCTGGCCTTGAAGCGATAGCTGTCGTTTCCGGTCTCCAGAATATGGCAGCGGTGTGTGAGGCGATCGAGGAGCGCGGTGGTCATCTTGGCGTCACCGAAGACGCTGGCCCATTCGCTGAAGCTCAGGTTCGTGGTGATCACGACGCTGGTGCGTTCGTAGAGTTTGCTGAGGAGATGGAACAGCAAGGCGCCGCCCGAGGCGCTGAACGGCAGGTATCCGAGCTCGTCGAGGATCACCAATTCGGTTTTCACCAGCGCCTCGGCGATCTTCCCGGCCCTTCCCAGCGCCTTTTCCTGTTCCAGCGCGTTCACCAGCTCGACCGTGGAGAAGAAGCGCACGCGTTTGCGGTGATGCTCGATCGCCTGGACACCGAGGGCAGTCGCGACATGGCTTTTCCCGGTGCCGGGTCCGCCAATCAGGACCACGTTCTCGGCGGCGTCCAGGAACTCGCATCGATGAAGCTGCCGAACGAGGGCCTCGTTGACCTCGCTGGCCGCGAAGTCGAAGCCTGACAGATCCTTGTGGGCCGGGAAGCGCGCTGCCTTCATGTGATAAGAGATGGACCGCACTTCACGTTCGGCCATTTCGGCCTTCAGCAGCTGCGACAGGATGGGGATCGCCGCCTCGAACGCAGGCGCACCCTGTTCCATGAGGTCATGCACGGCCTGCGCCATGCCTGGCATCTTCAGACTGCGGAGCATGATGACGATAGCAGCGCCGGCGGGATCATGACGCATGGCGTTTGCCTCCGGATGTGCGCAGCCCATCGTAGCGTGCGACATTGGCCTCGGGCTCTTTCGTCAAGACGAGACTTGAAGGCGGCGTCACGTCGGGCTGGTCAGTCGGTGTACCATCCACCAGCCTATGAAGCAGGTTCAACACGTGGGTCTTTGTCGGCACGCCTGCCTGCAGTGCCATGTCCACCGCGCACAGCACGACTTGCTCGTCGTGATGCAACACCAGGGACAAGATTTCCACCATCTCTCGATCGCCGCCGGGCTTGCGCAGCAGTTTGTCCTGCAACTGGCGGAATGCCTCCGGCATCTCGACAAACGGGGCGCCATTACGCAGCGCACCCGGCTTGCGCTGGACCACAGCGAGGTAATGGTGCCAATCATAGATGACGCGGCCCGGTAGCCGGTGCGACCTTTCAATGATGCGCCGGTGCTCGCAGACGACGCGCCCTTCGGCAACGACAACAAGCCTTTCGGGGTAGATATGCAGGCTGACCGGCCGGTTCGCAAAGCTGGCAGGCACGGAGTAGCGATTGCGATCAAACGTTATGAGGCAAGTCGGTGACACCCGCTTGCTTTGCTCGACATAGCCGTCGAATGCGGTGGCCAACGGCATCAGCGAGGCCTTCTCGTCTTCCCAGACGTCTGCGATGCTGCCGGCCAAGCCGCCATGTGCGGTCTCGACCCACAGCGTCTTGCACCGTTCTTCCAGCCAGCGGTTCAGCGCATCGAGATCAGGGAAGGTGGGCATCACCTGCCACATCCGGCTGCGCGCATCGCGGACGTTCTTCTCGACCTGACCCTTCTCCATCCCGCCGCCGGATTGCAGAAGTCGGGTTCAAACACGTAGTGGCTTGTCATCGCCATGAAGCGCGCATTCACGTCGCGCTTCTTGCCGACGCCCACACGGTCCACCGCCGTGCGCATATTGTCGTAGATCCCGCGGTCCGGAACGCCTTCGAAGACCCTGAACGCATGCCAGTGCGCGTCGAACAGCATCTCGTGTGTCTGCAGCAAATAAGCCCTGACCAGGAAGGCCCGGCTGTGCGCAAGCTTGATGTGCGCGACCTGCAGCTTGGTTCGTTCACCCCCGATGATCGCGTAATCTTCGCTCCAATCGAATTGGAAGGCTTCGCCCGGCTTGAACACCAGAGGCACAAATGTCCCGCGATCCGTCGTGCTCTGCGCCCGCTGCCGGTCTGATTTCCAGGCGCGGACAAAGGCCGAGACACGCTCATAGGACCCGTCGAACCCCAGCTGAACCAGATCCGCGTGCATCTGCTTTGCCGTCCGCCGCTCCTTGCGCGACTTGCGCTGTTCGGCCAGCAACCAGCCCGACAGCTTCTCCGCGTACGGATCGAGCTTGCTTGGCCGCGACGGCACGCTGAACTTGGGCTCGACGATCCCAGCTCGCAGGTAACGCCTGATGGTATTGCGCGATAGTCCAGTCCGCCGCGAAATCTCGCGGATGGGCATCTTGTCCCGCAGTGCCCACCGTCGAATGACGCTCAAAAAATCCATGTCGATCACTCCAATGACCCCCGACAAATCCCGTCAGGGGCAGGGTTCCACATGGGTCAATTCTCAGTGACAATTTTGATCGTTGCTGGGTCAGTTCTCAGTGACATCCAACA
>NZ_JAGHRA010000040.1 GCF_017744015.1 Paracoccus sp. R12_2 | reverse complement strand
GCCACGACGCCCGGCATCGGCGCACCGACATGGCTTGCGTTTGCCGGATCGGCCTTGGGCCGCGCCGCCGCGCTGCCCGCCACCTTGCGGTTCGGCACCCGGATCGAACGCGGCTGGCCGTTCAGTTCGAAGAAGACCTTCACCTCGCCCTTCTCGTCGGTCTCGCCGACCGCCTGCAGGCGGATTTCCAGGATCTTGCCGGGGTCGATCTCGGCAGTAATCTCCTGCCCCGGCTCCATTCCGTAGAAGAAGTTCCGGGTCGGCAGGGTGCGGACCGGGCCATAGGTCCGGTGACGGCCCATGTAGTCCAGGAACACCTTGGGATACATCAGGTACCCGTTCAGATCCTCGTCATCGACCGCCTTGCCCTCCAGCTGCTTGCGCAGTTCGGCACGCGTCTCCTCGATATCGACCGGCGCCAGATGCGCGCCCGGGCGGTCGGTGATCGGGGCCTCGCCCTTCAGCACCTTCTTCTGGATCGCCTTGGGCCAGCCGCCGGGGGGCTGCCCCAGATTGCCGTGCATCATGTCTACGACCGAATCCGGGAAGGACATGTCCTTGTCCGGGTTCATCACGTCTTCGGGCGTCAGGTTCTGGGACACCATCATCAAAGCCATGTCGCCCACCACCTTCGAGGACGGCGTGACCTTGACGATGTCGCCGAACATCCGGTTCACGTCGGCATAGGCCTGCGCCACCTCGTGCCAGCGATCCTCCAGCCCCATCGACCGCGCCTGCGATTTCAGGTTGGTGAACTGCCCGCCCGGCATCTCGTGCAGATAGACTTCGGATGCGGGCGACTGCAGGCCCGATTCGAAGGCCGCATAGTTCTCGCGCACGCGTTCCCAGTAATTGCTGATCGCGCGGATCGCGCCGATGTCCAGCCCGGTGTCGCGGTCGGTCTGGGCCAGCGCCTCGACGACCGACCCCATCGTCGGCTGGCTGGTATTTCCCGACAGCGCGTCCATCGCGCAATCGACCGCATCGACGCCCGCCGCGGCTGCGGCAAGGATGGTCGCGCCGCCCATGCCGCTGGTGTCGTGGGTGTGGAAATGGACCGGCAGGCCGACCTCTTCCTTCAGCGCCTTGATCAGCATCGTCGCGGCGGCGGGTTTCAGCAGCCCCGCCATGTCCTTCAGACCCAGCACATGCGCGCCGGCTTCCTTCAGGTCCTGCGCCATCCCGACATAGTATTTCAGGTCGTATTTGGACCGGTCGGGATCCAGCATGTTGCCGGTATAGCAGACCGTGCCCTCGCAGATCTTGCCCGCTTCGATCACCGCATCCATGGCGACGCGCATGTTCTCGACCCAGTTCAGGCTGTCGAAGACGCGGAACACGTCAACGCCGGATCTGGCCGCCTGTCCCACGAAGAACTGCACCACGTTGTCGGGATAGTTCGTATAGCCGACCCCGTTCGACGCGCGCAGCAGCATCTGCGTCATCAGGTTCGGCATCTTGGCGCGGATGTCACGCAGCCGCTGCCAGGGGCATTCCTGCAGGAACCGGTAGGCCACGTCGAAGGTCGCGCCGCCCCAGCATTCGACGCTGAACAGCTGCGGCAGATTGGCGGCATAGCTGGGCGCGACGCGGATCATGTCGATCGACCGCATCCGCGTGGCCAGCAGCGACTGGTGCCCGTCGCGCATCGTCGTGTCGGTGATCAGCAGCTGCTTTTGCGCGGCCATCCAGTCGGCCACCGCCTGAGCGCCCTTTTCCTCCAGCATCTGACGCGTGCCCGGGGCAGGCTCGGCCCTGGCCACGGGTGGCAGCGGCGGACGCGGCTGCGCCGGAGGCAGCGCCCGGCCCGCGGTTTCGGGATGCCCGTTCACGCTGATATCGGCCAGATAGGTCAGGATCTTCGTGGCCCGGTCGCGGCGCTTCTTGAAGGTGAACAGGTCATCGGTCGTGTCGATGAACTTGGTCGTGTAGGTGTCGTCCAGAAAGGTGGGGTGTTTCAGCAGGTTGATGACGAAATCGATATTCGTGGACACCCCGCGCACGCGAAACTCGCGCAGCGCCCGGTCCATCCGCTTGATCGCCTGATCCGGCGTCTGCGCCCATGCCGTGACCTTGACCAGCAGCGAATCGTAATAGCGCGTGATGACGCCGCCCGCATAGGCGGTGCCGCCATCCAGACGGATGCCCATGCCGGTCGCGGACCGATAGGCGGTGATGCGGCCGTAATCGGGGATGAAGTTGTTCTGCGGATCCTCGGTCGTGACCCGGCATTGCAGCGCATGGCCCGACAGGGTGATGTCATCCTGCGACGCCGCCCCCGTCGCGTCTGCCAGGGTAGCGCCTTCCATGATCTTGATCTGGGCCTGCACGATGTCGATGCCGGTGACTTCCTCGGTCACGGTATGTTCGACCTGCACGCGCGGGTTCACCTCGATGAAGTAGAACTGCTGGCTGTCCATATCCATCAGGAACTCGACCGTGCCCGCGCATTCATAGCCGACCGCCTGGCCGATCTTCAGCGCCAGCGCGCAGACTTCCTCGCGCTGCGCGTCGGTCAGATAGGGCGCGGGCGCGCGCTCGACGACCTTCTGGTTGCGGCGCTGCACCGTGCAGTCGCGTTCATAGAGGTGATAAAGGCCGCCATGCGTGTCGCCCAGCAACTGCACCTCGACGTGGCGTGCGCGCAGGATCATCTTTTCCAGATAGCCCTCGCCATTGCCGAATGCCGCCTCGGCCTCGCGCCGCCCCTCGCGGACCTTCTCGACCAGCTCGGCCTCGTTGTTGATCGGGCGCATGCCGCGACCGCCGCCGCCCCAGCTGGCCTTCAGCATCAGGGGGTAACCGATCTCGGCCGCATCCTTCTTGATGGCGTCGAAATCCTCGCCCAGGACTTCGGTCGCGGGAATGACCGGCACGCCCGCCTTGATGGCCACGCGCCGCGCGCTGGCCTTGTCGCCAAGCGCCCGCATCGTCTGCGCCCTGGGTCCGATGAAGGTGATCCCGGCCTCGGCGCAGGCATCTACGAAATCGGGGTTCTCGGACAGCAGACCGTAACCCGGATGGATCGCGTCGGCGCCGCATTCCTTGGCGACGCGGATGATCTCGGGGATCGACAGATAGGCCGCGACCGGCCCCAGCCCCTCGCCGATCCGGTAGGCTTCGTCGGCCTTGAACCGGTGCAGGCCCAGCTTGTCCTCCTCGGCAAAGACCGCGACCGTGCGCTTGCCCAGCTCGTTCGCCGCCCGCATGACCCGAATGGCAATCTCGCCACGGTTCGCCACAAGGATTTTCTGAAACATGC